>NZ_FRBJ01000005.1:34576-189251 GCF_900142585.1 Bacillus sp. bc15 | reverse complement strand
ACCCGTCGCTCCTGTTACTCCTGTCGCTCCCGTTGGACCCGTTGCCCCTGTATCGCCTGTTACTCCCGTCGCTCCCGTTGGGCCTGTTGCTCCCGTCGCTCCCGTTGGACCTGTGTCGCCTGTTACTCCTGTCGCCCCCGTTGGGCCTGTGCCACCTGTTGCCCCCGTCGGACCGGTTGGACCAACCTTAGGAACTGTCCCATCGCAACTAAAACAGCATGAATCAACATGTACACCATTTTGATTATTACACCCACAATATCCATTTACGTTATTGCTCCATGAAGACATGTTGATCACTTCCTTTACATGCAATCTTTTAAGTACAATCACCGAGTTAGAAAACATCTATCTAAATAACAAAGAAATACTTTACCTATTAGGGATAAACACAGATTTATTCCATACATTCTAGTAATTATTACATGCGATTCTCACTCTTTTTGCTTGTACTTTCGCCCCATCTCCACAGATTATTAACCATACACATTACACTTTCGTACACAGCCAAGTTCCCATTTAAACTTTCCACATTCGCCAATCTTTTTAGTAAAGAAGCTTATTCTTCATAAATAGCGACTATAACATATAAAAATCCGTATAATTTATTGTTTTTAGTCAAAATTTTAAAAAAATATTGACACTTAAATTATCCTCATAGTATGATTTGGTTGTTGTAATTGATAACCATTTTCACTTACGGTGCCAGTTACAAAAAACACTTAATTTGGGGGCAGAAGATGAAAAGAATTATCAGTATTTTCATAGTAATTCTTCTATTCGCTGTTGGATGTGGACAGCAAAAAGAGGAGAAAAAAGAAACAAAAGCGGACAATAAAAGTCAAGCTATAACGATTAAACACGCTGAAGGGGAAACGAAGTTAGATAAACCAGCGAAAAAAGTAGTTGTACTTGAGTGGGTATATTCAGAAGACTTATTAGCACTTGGTGTTCAGCCAGTAGGGATGGCAGACATTAAGAATTATAATAAATGGGTAAATACAAAAACAAAACCGAGTAAAGATGTTGTAGATGTAGGGACACGTCAACAACCAAACTTAGAAGAAATTAGCCGTTTAAAACCAGACTTAATTATCACAGCTTCATTCCGTGGTAAAGCAATTAAAAATGAATTAGAGCAAATTGCACCAACAGTTATGTTTGATCCATCAACAAGCAATAACGATCACTTTGCTGAAATGACAGAAACATTTAAACAAATTGCAAAAGCAGTTGGAAAAGAAGAAGAAGGTAAAAAAGTATTAGCTGATATGGATAAAGCATTCGCTGATGCAAAAGAAAAAATTGAAAAAGCAGACTTAAAAGATAAAAACATCGCAATGGCACAAGCATTTACTGCTAAAAACGTACCAACATTCCGTATCTTAACTGACAATTCTTTAGCTTTACAAGTTACAAAAAAATTAGGTTTAACAAATACTTTTGAAGCAGGAAAATCTGAGCCAGATGGTTTCAAACAAACAACTGTAGAATCATTACAAAGTGTACAAGATTCAAACTTCATTTACATTGTAGCGGATGAAGATAACATTTTTGACACGCAACTAAAGGGCAACCCCGCTTGGGAAGAATTAAAGTTCAAAAAAGAAAACAAAATGTATAAATTAAAAGGCGACACTTGGATTTTCGGTGGTCCTGAGTCTGCAACATCTTTAGCAACACAAGTAGCAGATGTAATGACAGCGAAGAAGTGATTACGCGATGAATAGCCTACAACATACACTTCGAGCAAGTCTTGTATTCGGAGGAGGAGCAGCTCTCTTGCTCCTCCTTTTCTTTATTCATATCGGACAAGGTCAAGCAAACATTTCCTATAGTATGATTATTGATGCTCTTATCTCACCGAACCAATCGCTAGAACATCAAACTTTAATCATGCTTCGATTGCCTAGAGCCGTAATTGCCATTTTAGCTGGAGGTGCCCTTGCTGCATCTGGGGTTATTTTACAAACATTAACGAAAAATCCACTTGCTGAATCCAGTACAATGGGTATTCACTCTGGCGCATATTTCTTTCTAGTAACGGCTACAATTTTCTTACCGAAAGGTTTACAAATTAATTCTCTTCTGTTCACATTTATCGGCGGTGCTATTACTGCTTTATTTGTATACCGTATTTCTGGTGGAAAAAAGGGAACCCCACTCAGAATGGCATTAGCTGGTATGGTGGTTACATTAATGCTCTCTGCCTTTACCGGAACGATGCAGCTTTTCTATGAAAATGAAACAGCTGGTTTATTTTTATGGGGAGCTGGATCTCTTATTCAAAATAACTGGGATGGCGTTCAATTTGCTTTTCCATTTATCATTATTTCTTTCCTAGTTTTACTATTTATATCTCGTAAACTCAACATTCTCTTACTTGGTGATGATGTTGCTGTTTCTCTTGGTGAAAAAACAGCAGTAACACGTCTTATCGCCTTCATTGCTGCAATCTTTTTAACAGCAGTAATTGTTACTGTTGTTGGACCAATTGGATTTGTCGGCTTAGTTGCACCTCATTTAATGCGCCTTATCGGATACCGTCAACACTTTACTCTTCTTCTCTCTTCTTTCTTATGGGGGGCAGTATTATTGCTTGGAGCAGATGTTGTCGGTAGATTAATAGATCCAACCGGTGCAGAACTTCCTGTTGGGGCAGTCACAGCAATGATTGGATCTCCTTGGCTTATTTACTTAGTGTACCGAATGATGAAATCGAAACAATATATGAATGATAACGGTGCGAATGCAGCTGGAGCTAGCTCCCGCTATTACTCTTATAAAAAGGTAATCATTATATCTATCACACTTTGTATTGTGACGATTGCTCTTGGTATTACAATCGGTAGTAACGCTTATATCGAAAGCATTACTAATGTTATATCAGGTCAATTAACACAATTTGACAAAAATATGATGATGAATCTTCGTTTACCAAGAATGCTCGTTGCCGCTATTGCTGGTGCATGCCTTGCAATAAGTGGGCTTGTTTTCCAAGGTATATTACGAAACCCACTTGCCGATCCTTCTATTATTGGTATTTCATCGGGAGCTGGTGTCGGTGCTTTAACTGTTATGTATGTCTTTCCTGCACTTCCTGGTTTCTTCCTACCAATTGGTGCATTTATTGGTGGACTACTTGCAGTAGGAATTGTCCTCTTCTTCTCATGGAAATCAGGGTTTAGCCCCACAGCTCTTGCTTTAATAGGGATTGGTATTTCTGCACTTGGCTCAGCAATTATTCAAATCTTTATCGTTAGAGCCAATTTGAATGTTGCCGCTGCTTTAACATGGTTATCTGGCAGTACGTATGCAAGAGGGTGGAATCACTTAGAAAATATCATTCTATATCCATCTCTAATTCTTATATTCATTATCTTTTTCTTAATAAAACAACTTGACGTTCTCGTACTGGGAGACGATTTAGCAACTGGACTTGGGCAACCAGTAAATAAAACACGTCTTGCTCTAATTGTGCTAGCGACACTACTTGCATCAGTAAATATCGCTGCCGTCGGTACAATTGCCTTTTTAGGCCTTGTCGCACCTCACTTAGCAAGAATTGTTGTTGGTATGAACCATCAAAGACTATTTGTTTGTTCAGCACTATTTGGAGCAATCCTTCTTTCTGTTGCTGACTTACTTGGACGTACAATCGCATATCCGAAAGAAATTCCTTCTGGCCTTGTCGTTGCTGTACTTGGAGCACCTTATTTCTTATGGTTGATGAGGAAGAGTGGGAAGAAGGTTAATTAAAAAGGAGGCTTCGTTTTAGAAGCCTCCTTTTTATATACTAAATAAAGTGAAACTTTAATCAGTGGAGTTTTCTTCATCCCCACTGATTATTAACCCACACCAATCGGGCTTTTATGAGCAGTGGATCTCCCACCTAACTTCTTTGCTCCAGCCGAATCTTGAAGTGGGAATTTTACTGCAGGTGAATAGCGGGATAAATTACTCTGATCTCACTAATTTCACAGATTTAGTCCCTCCCATAAACTCATGATGTACAGTTAATGTGTTCTCCTCAAGTTTCAAATCAACCTTCTGTTTTCTTTCTCCCATTAAAAATACAAGCTCTATGGAAATAATCCCTTGGTCCACACTTAATATTCGAAAGTCTCCTATAGTAGTCCCTTTCCCAAAAATATTATGTTCCATAAATTCTCCGCCTGTTTTCTCACTATTAATAGATTCTATTTCCAACCCAACTGGCCTGTCTGTACTTTCTGATGACATCCAAGACCCCTTTAACTTTCCAATATTAGCCTCTTTTTTCTTTTCATTTTTTAACTCTTCCTCTTTTTTCTTGACTTCTGCTTGTTGAGTTAGTAAGCCATCGATTTGCTTATTCAGCTCTTGGGCCCGGTGATTTTCCGAAATAAATTGTTGATTTTGACCAGTATCGTTAAAAATTTTATTTACTATCCCTTTAGCCTCTTCATACTTTTTATCATTCTTTAACTTCTCTGCCTTTTCCAATTGACCTATATATTGACCTTTTAACTCTTTATGCTCTATGAGCGAATCTTTTTGTTCTTTCGCTTGACTTTGAAGGATTGCGGAACCATCTTTCATTTTTTCTACTTCTTGAAACAAACCTATTGCTTGTTCTATATTTCCACTCGATTTCTCTTTTATCGAACTTATCATCTTAGTAGTTTGGTCTTTTAATACCTTTGCTTCTTTATCATCCTTTTTCTCTTCTAATGCTAGCTCAAATGATGCTACTGCCGTGTCATACTCTTTACTCGCTAACGCCAATTTCCCTTGATCCATTGCTTTTTTATAGGTTTCATTGCTACATCCTACCATTAAAAATAAAATTATGATTCCTAAAATCAATCTTTTCATAATATCCCCCTAAATTAATATAATTCTATATACACTCAATAGTATCATAAAATTTATATATAAAATTTTAAATACCATCATTAAAACATAAAGGGAACTTGTCATTTCTTCTCGAACTTAATCTATGAACATAAGTAGAGGGGGATAACAATAATGTACCAAACAATTGAAGGCTTTTTACAATCATGGACATACGAAGCAGAGTCTACTCAGAAAATGCTTGATTCATTAACCGATGCATCTTTATCACAAGAAATTGCACCTGGGCACTGGACGTTAGGTAGAGTTGCTTGGCACATCGTGACGGCAATTCCTGTTATACTATCTGGCACAGGGCTAAAGTTTGAAGGAGAATTGAAAGATTATCCTGTTCCAACTTCTGCAAAAACAATTGCAGATGAATACCGTAAAGTAAACGCGGCTTTTGTTGAAACACTTCAAAGTAAATGGACTGATAAAGACTTAGCTACTATTAATGACTTCTTTGGTCGCCCTATGCCGAATTCTATATTTCTAATGACACTCATTAATCATCAAAATCACCACCGCGGACAAATGACGGTTTTAATGCGACAAGCTGGCTTAACAGTTCCTGGCGTATATGGCCCCGCAAAAGAAGAATGGGCTGCGGCTGGAATGGAAGCTCCTAAAATGTAACGACAAAAAAGACAAGATGTTTACATATCTTGTCTTTTTCTGTAACTTGTTTCATGTGAAACTATTTTTTAAAATGGTTGTTTTATGGAATATATAGGTTAAAATGAATACATATTACGAAGAGGAGTAACCAAATTGAATACAAAAAATAAAAAAATAGCTATGGGAACTATTTTACTAACTTCTCTTATTGGAGTTATTAGTGTATCTCTTTATTTCACCTATTATGGTACCCCTTGGGGAAAACAAGCAGCAATTACGGACTCAAAAGAGTATATTACAAAATATTTTAATCTAGATGCAGAAGTCAAAAATACTTCTTACGATGCTAAAATGAATAGCTATGCAATCTCCTTTGAAACAAGTACCGACGGCGAGTTTACTATCGAATATAAAAGTCCTAATAACTTTAACATTTCTCCAGACGTGCAAAAGTATTTAAGCACACACTCTAAATTTACAGAGTAGTAACGAAGCGTACATATACAAAAAAGAGTTGGTGTAACGCCAACTCTTTTTCACATATTCTTATCATACAGTTATATCTTCCTTCTCTATATTTTTAATGCCGTAATACGCAATCACAACTCCAATTGCCGCCAATGCTAGTTGAAGGGGAAGTAAAGTTGCTGTAGGAAACTCTGGGTTGGTATTCATTGCAATTGAGACAACGATAAGAGATGAAACAATTGTAGTTGGTACTGAACGTTTACGCATTCCGAAATATAATGGGATTAAACTCATCCCCGCAGTTGCAATGGCTAAAGGAACTAGTTTTATTCCTTCTTGCACCAATTGATCTACTGTGAATGAATTAGGAAGAATTGAAAAACAACTATCTATCCCAAAGAAGATTCCTACTACTAAAATGTTAGATACAATAACTGTTATAAATGTTACTATCGCTGTAATAGCCAACTTACTAGCCATCATTTTCTTTCGGTTAATGGGATAAGAAAACATGAGTAGTATTGTTTTATTTTTATATTCGCCAATTATTAACCTTGCTATTAATACACTACCAAAAATAATAAATGTTGCTCTTACTACTGTACTAGCCATTAACAAAATCATCTGCGGATCTCTTATTTCTGGATCTCCTTCTATTTGTGCAATGAAACTAACAAAGATTAATAATGCCAGTATAATAATATTTGCAATAACTGCTCCCCTCACATACCATCCAAACTTAAATTTCTTCAATTCTAACTTCATAAGACGTAGCATGATATTCCTCCTTCCTCCTTGGACTTAATCAATATAAATGACTCCTGTTTCACTTAAAATCTTCGCTTCATTTTTTGCATCACCAATCGTTCCTACTTTTATTTTGTCTGTATTTTTATCTTTCTTAAGTCCTTTTAAATCCACTATTACGTCAGCCGAATTACTTTTAGCCATAAGCTTCAATGATGTAGGGACACCTTTATACCGTACGCCAATATCCCCTGATTCTGTTTCTACAAATAATGATTTTCCTTCTGTCATATCTTTCAGTAATACTTCCCCAGATGTTGAATTGATGTTCATATTTTCATTTTTTACATTTTTTACATTTTTACATAATTATCTCCAGTAGTGGAAGTTATATTTACTTCTTGTAATGAACTATCTTTTAACATTAAATCTCCGCTTTCGGATGTAAATTCACCCTTCTCTGCCGATAACCCTGTAATCATTCCATCTCCAGATTTTCCTTTTTTCACGATGCTTTTTACTACTATATCTCTTATTTTCACATCACCCGATTTATTATTTACTACAATTTTATCTATTTCTTTCTTCGGAATAGCTATAGATATACTATTTTTCTTCCTAAACGTGAAACCATTAAAAAATCTGTTCATCTTTTGTTTTTGTTTAATCATAATTTTATTTTCATCATTTTCTATTTTGACAGGATCTATCTCTTTATCTACTTGTTCACCTTGAGCGGAAATTACTATTTTATTAGCGTCTTTACTTTTAAATTCAAGATTCCAATTTTCATTGTCTACTTCTATTTCTTTTATATTATTGATTTCAAAAGACTTTTCTTTCTTAAAATCTTTCCCCTGAAACACCTTAAAACCAAAAACCGCACTAGCAATTGTAATGAATAATATTGCAATTACTATTATTTTTTTCACCATTCATACCCCAGTTCGTTTTTTGTTTTAAGCTTGCTTCACGCCACATCGATCTTGTCGATTTTACGAAACGATAGATAACTAATGAAAATTCCTAATAAACAGAGCACGATTGGGATAGCTATAAAATCAAACATACTTACTTGACCGTTTCCAGGTCCAAAGTTACCACTAATCAGCATACCAATTATTACTGCCGAAGTAATCGTTGTCGGTGTCGATTTCTTTCTCATTCCAAAAAACAAAGGAATTAAACTTATACCAGATATCATAAATGCACTTATAATAGTACCTGGAACGATAGCTATTATTTCACCTATCGTAGCTGGTGTTTCAATCAGTCCCATCATTGGACTCACAAAATAAACAAGCAAACTAATAATGAAAGTCGCGATAATGGTACTCACAAAACAAAAACAAAAAACAATTGTTAATTTTGCACTCATTAGCATTTTCCTTTGAAGCGGATACATAAATGATAGTTGTATCGTTTTATTCTTATACTCATCAATTACTAAACGTGATAAAATGACCGAACTAAAAATAATGAATGTTATCCTAATAAAAATATTTACTAAAGCCATATTCTGTGTGAAGTCAGAGAAGAGCATGTCTTCCTCGGCTTTCATTCCCAATGCCATAAGGCTTACTGCAGCGAAAATTGCTATAATACAAATTGCTACCCCTTTAAAGTAACTAGATAATTTATGTTTCTTCCATTCGAGCTTCATTAATCTAAGCATACAAACCACTCCTCCATTCTTTATATAACTGTCTTTATGCAGCTAACATTCTAATTCCAGCAGTAACGAAGCTTAACATTCCTATCACTAGTAGAATTAACAACCATTTCCGCTCTGGTTTTCTATAATATAAAATTCCACTTATTAGCATTACGATAAATCCACTTACCAGGTTCAGCCACAGTCCATTAAGCATGAATACCTTCTCCATCCATTACATTTAAGAAATATTCTTCTAAGGAACTATGTTTCTTATTAATACTTTCAATTTCCACATCGTTCATAATAAGTGCTTTTGAAATGGCCTGCTGAGACGCTGACGTATCATACACACGAATCATGGTTCCACTCATTATTTTGTAGTTTTTTATACCAAGTTTATCTTCTAAAATATAAGCTGCACGTTTCACATCAGGAACAGTGATTTCAATGTACTCTGTTTGCTTTCCGTTAATACTCTTCATTGAAACTTCTTTTATTAGTTTTCCATTTTGAATCACACCAATTGTATCGGCCATTAGTTCCATCTCACCTAAAATATGACTAGAAACTAATAATGTAATACCGTATTCTTTGCAGAGCATTTTAAATAATTCTCGTAACTCTTTAATACCAATTGGATCTAAACCGTTAATTGGTTCATCTAAAATGAGCAATTCTGGCTTTGTCACGATCGCCCTTGCAATACCGAGTCGTTGTTTCATTCCTAATGAAAAATCTTTTACTTTTTTATTATCTATCCCTTGTAGTTTCACTAAATGTAAAGCATGGTCAATTGCATTTTTATCGTAGTAGCCCATATATTCACAATGCAGGTCTAAGTTTTCTTTCGCCGTTAATTTATCATAAAAGATTGGGTATTCAATAATTGTCCCCATTCTTTTTAATACTTCATAAGATGTATCTGTTAATTTCTCACCGAAGATTTCAATATCACCACTCGTCGGTTTTATTAAATTTGTAATCATTTTCATAATCGTTGTTTTACCAGCACCGTTTGGTCCTAAAAAACCGTAAATTTCTCCTTTTTTCACATGCATGTTAACACCGGAAATAACTTCTTTCCCTTTAAACACTTTCGTTAACTGGTTTGTTTTTAATATATATGTCATGTTACTTTCCCCTTTCGCAATACTCTATATTTCTATAATAGACAACGAAAATCTCTTTTTTCTTACCCGTTTCTTACAAATTCCTTACGCTGAAAAAAAGCTTGTAGAATCTACTGCTCTACAAGCTAAAACTGCATCTTTGTTAATACAATTGTAAAAATTGTTTTTTCATGCGGTTTACTAGAAAGGTGAATTTTTCCGTCCATCGCTTCCACAAGCCGTTTCGTAATCGTTAATCCTAGACCGCTTCCTTGGTACAATCTATTTCTTGAATCTTCAAGTGTGTACATACGCTCAAATACTTTATCAATATGAGATTCATCAATCCCTTTTCCTTTATCCCATACGTCTATATACACACTCGTTTCATCATCTCTTAACGTCATACCAAGTGCCTTTCCATCGTCTCCATATGTAATCGCATTTGATATTAAATTATTCAATACCCTACCTAATACTTCTACATTTCCAAGTGCGTATATATTTCTTTCTGGTATATCAATATGAACCTGAAAACCTTTCGTCGTCACTAAATCATAAAAAGATAAAATCTTCTCGCGGCAAACTTCATTCATATTTACTTTTGTCATTTCAATTGCTTTGTCACCAGATTCTAATTTTGCCAAGTCAAAAAACTTATGAATTAACTCCATCACTTCTAGTGTTTTCATATGCACTTTTTCAAGTAATATTTGTTGTTCTTCTTTATTTATCGTTTTATCCTTATTTAACATTTCTGTATATCCAAGAATAACTGTTAGTGGTGTTTTCAAGTCATGCGAAATATTTGAAAGCATTTTTCTCATCGAAATTTCTACTTTTGCATGATCTGCATTCGTTTTCTGTTTTGCATCTAATAATTGATTAATTGCCACTAATAATTTTTGCAATTCTAGATCATCTGTCATAACGAGTAACGTCTCGCCTGTTTTGTCATTTACAATACTTTCTAACTTTTCATATGTGTATCGTAAATTTTTACTACTATTTTTTCTCATTCTATATCGCATATAAATAACACATAACAATATAAAAATAATACCTATTAACAAATTGACCATATTACATCACTTCCAACTTATAGCCGATGCCCCATAACGTTTTAATATATTCTGGATTAGATGGATCACTTTCGATTTTCTCACGCAATCTTCTCATATGAACATTAATAACGTTATCATCACCGTAATACTCTTCATTCCAAACTAACGTATATATTTGCGCTTTTGTAAATACACGATTTTGGTTCTTTACGAATAGCTTTAAAATCTCAAATTCTTTTAAAGTAAGTTTGAGAGGCTTCCCGTTTTTTTCAACTGTAAAATTAATTGGATCAATTGTTAAATCACCAATTTGAATCATTTTTTCTATTGTTTCTGTAGCCGAGTATTTCGTAGACCTCCGAATACCTGCTTTTACACGTGCAGCCAATTCAATCATAGAAAACGGCTTACAAATGTAATCATCTGCTCCAAGTCCTAATCCAACAGCTTTATCAACATCTGTATCTTTTGCCGACATCATTAAAATCGGAACTGCACTTTTTTCACGAATGATTCGTACAACCTCTAAGCCATCTAGCTTTGGCATCATAATGTCAAGGATAATCAAATCAAATGAACCTTTTAAATATGTGTTCACACCTTCTTCTCCATCAGACGCAATTGTTACTTGAAAGCCCTCTTTTATTAAATACTTTTCCACCATCTCTTGAATTGAGATATCATCTTCAACTAATAAAATATGATGTGACATATGTCTATCCCCTTTTTACAAACGTTAACAATCCAATTGTATCGTAACTACTACAGACTGGAAACAATTATATGAATTTTCAAACCAACTTCCCTTCCTTCCTTAACAATGATATGATGAAATTCACTACGATTGTTCATAATTAACTTTATATAAAGGAGACTTATCATGTCAGAAAATAAAAAAGTAAGCTTAGCTGATTTAATGCGCGAACAACTTGCAAAGAAAAAGCAAGGTAACGGTAATGGTCAGAATGCCAAAAACCAAAGCCAAGAAACGAAAAAATTACAAAACCAACAAACGAAGAAAGCAAACAACCAACGTAGACGTACAGGTGTGTAAATGAACGGACAAAAACGTTCTAATATCGCGCCCGGTCTTGAAGTTGATATTGTATTAAAACAAGATCAACGAACAGGCAAATTAACACGTGGAATTGTAAAAGATATTTTAACAAAATCCCCTTCCCATCCGCATGGCATTAAAGTACGATTGCAGGACGGGCAAGTCGGTAGAGTACAAAATATCGTTCAATAAGAAAAGGAGCTCAAGTAAACTCGAGCTCCTTTTCTTTATTAACCTTTAATTTTCTCGATGAAAACTACTTTTAAGTAGTCTCCTTCTTTAAACTGATCAATGGTACGGAAATCTTCTGGTAAAGAATGTTCTTCTAATATTTTATATTTGCCATTCATTTCTTTAAAGGCTGTATCGATAAAGCCTTTAAACTTTTTCATATCGAATGCGCTACAATTTGTAGAAGCAACGATAATACCGTTATTTTCTGTAATAGCAATTGTTTCTTTTAATAAATTTTTATAATCTTTTGCTGCACTAAATGTATATTTTTTTGATCGGGCGAAGCTTGGAGGATCAAGTACGACCATATCAAATTTCATCTTTTTCTTCGCTGCATATTTGAAGTAAAGAAATACATCTTCTACAATAATATCTTGTGCTTCATAATCAACTTCATTGACACTAAACTGCTCAATTGTTTTACTTAAACTACGATTTGCAAGGTCAACACTCGTCGTTTTACTCGCTCCGCCCAGCGCTGCAAATACAGAGAAAGCACCTGTATAAGAGAACATATTTAACACTGTTCTTCCCTTTGCATATTTATCACGAATTTGTTTTCGAACGTTACGTTGATCTAAAAATACACCAACCATTGCCCCGTCATTTAAATAAACAGCGAAGTTCACACCGTTCTCTTTTACGATAAGTGGAAACTCACCGCGCTCTCCTGCTACGAAATCATCACCTTCAATGTATTTCCCTTTCGTATCAAAACGCTTTTTCTCATAAATGCCTTTAAAGTTTGCTACTTTTTGAAGAGCTGCTATAATCTCATCTCTGAAAGTGTAAATCCCTTCACTATACCAACTTACTACGTAGTAGCCGTCATAGTAATCAATAATTAATCCGCCAAGACCATCACCTTCACCATTCACCACACGGAATGCTGTCGTATCACTTGATTTATAAAATTGTTTTCGTTTATGTAAGGCAGATTTGATTTTACTTTCAAAGAAAGATTGATTAATTTGTTCACTCTCTTTTCTCGTTAAAATCCAGCCGTATCCTTTATTTTGTTTTCCATAATAACCTTTTCCGACAAAGTTGTTCTTCTCATCTACTACTTTGATGATTGTCCCTTCTTCACGAACATCGTTTAAATTTTGAATTGCATCTTTTAAAATAAGTGGGTATCCACTTTTAATTTCTTTTATAAATTTCGTTTTTATTTTTATAGTTACTTCTGATCGCATATAATAACTTCCTTTCCATTTGCATGCTTTCTCTATAGGAAGCATTTAAAAAACGAGCCTGAAAAAACAGCCTCGTTTCACTATACCATATTATTGCTTTGCTAGTACAACTCGCTCATTCTCGCACTTAACCGCCACATATTTACTACGTTTTGAAATGGAACTCTCACTGTCCAAAATAATAGAAAAAAATTATATATTTCACATTTACCATTGACATTGATAATGATTTTCATTATCATTTAATGTATATGAGTTCTTGAAAATATAGCTACATTTATAGGAGGAATAAACATGATTATTGTTACAAATACAGCTAAAATTACAAAGGGAAATGGACATAAATTAATTGAGCGTTTTAATAAAGTAGGTAAAGTTGAAACGATGCCAGGCTTTTTAGGTCTAGAAGTTCTTTTAACGCAAAATACAGTTGATTATGATGAAGTAACAATTAGCACTCGCTGGAATGCAAAAGAAGATTTCCAAGGTTGGACAAAGAGCGCCGCATTTAAAGATGCTCACTCACATCAAGGCGGGATGCCAGAATATATTCTTGATAATAAAATTGCTTACTATGATGTAAAAGTTGTACGTATGCCAATGGCTGCAGCACAGTAAAAACAGTTCTTTTTTTAAGTATAGAATATGAGAAGCGTTATCTATCACTTCTCATATTCTATACTTTTTTCTTTAATTTCTTTTTACTAATTTCGCGTGTACAACTAGCCTTCCAGCCTCTGGATCAAGCGCATAGTCACAAGTAGAAAGTGTTACAACTTCATCATTAGCCGTCAATTCCGTATCCGTTTTGTACAGTGATTTTTCTTGAATTTCCTTTAAGAACGATGTATATGCTGCATCATTTTCAAAATCCGTTTCAATGTAATAAAAGTCCGTTGTTGTCGTGTATACTGAAAAAACTTCAACGTCGTATCCTTCAAATAATGTATCGTAATATAATTTACGATGGGACATGAAAAAGTCTTCGTCCAACATCTTTTTTAAACTACCAAACATAGAACCGTCTTTCATACGATGACCATATAAAATCGTATTGCGATTTCGAGATTTCACATCATTACGATGGTCCATAAAAATGCTGCCCGCTCTCATATCTTCACCTTTATAATTACGAAATAAATAGTACTCATTATCTTTTGCTTGAACGATTGGATAATTAATTTGTGTATCATCCATCGTAATCCATCCGACTATCTCTGGATTAATTTTCTGGAGATCCTGAAACTGTTTACGTACCTCTCCGTCTTCCGATTTTTCTTCCATTGGACTTCTTTTATAAATATGTTGTGCCTCAGCCATTACTTTACGATTTTCATAATAATCCATGAAAATCCCGCCCAACTCATACATTGAATAGAAAAAGATTCCTAAAAACGCAATTGTAAGTATGCGTTGAAAAAAAGAATTCTTTTTCCGTCCTTTCTTGCTATTCAAATTATCACCTCAAAACGGATTATGCTCAGCCTTTAGATTCCCATAGGTACCATGTACAATCCGGTATCTTCATCCTGCTTTACAATGACATCTACACCATATATTGCTTTAACCATTTCTTCTGTTATTACATCATTAGGATTACCTTTCGTAATGATCTCTCCATCTTTCATAACGATAATATGGTCGCTATAACGAATGGCTTGATTAATATCATGTAATACCATTACAATCGTTAGCCCATACACTTCATTTAACTCTTTCACTAACTCTAATATTTCTAGCTGATAGTAAATATCTAAATATGTTGTCGGTTCATCTAAGAAAAGCATTGGTGTATTTTGAGCTAATGTCATTGCGATCCAAACTCGCTGCCTCTCTCCACCAGATAAAGCATAGATTGGCTTATCACGCTTACTTTGTAAATTCGTACATACTAGTGCGCGCTCTATCGCTTCTCTATCTTCATCTGTTTGCGGAGAGAAAATATTTTTATATGGCATACGCCCAAAGCTTATTAGCTTTTCCACTGTAATATCTGCTGGAGCCTCATTTTGTTGATGGACAACTGCTAGCTTTCTAGCAAACTCTTTCGGTTTATATTCACTAATCGCTTTCCCATCAAGTATTACTTCTCCACTGCTAGGAACGTGATTTCTAGACATGACACTAAGTAATGTTGATTTCCCGCATCCATTCGGGCCAATGATTGTTGTAATTTTCCCAATTTCTATTTCACTACTAACAGACTTTAAACGATTTGTTACGTTATCGTATGAAAAGGTTACATTTTTAATTTCCATGAACTTTATCACTCTTTCTAAGCAAGAATATTAAGAATGGACCACCAATAACCGCCATAATTGTTGCTGCTGGAATTTCGTTAGGTGGCACAATTAACCTTCCAATCGTATCCGCCGTCAAAATTAATAACGCGCCTGCAAGAGCAGAAAATGGAATTAATACTTTATGGTCTGAACCGACTAATTGTCTTGAAATATGCGGAACTAGTAATCCTACAAAAGCAATAACACCTGCAATCGCTGTTGATACTGCCGCTAAGAGTACTGCAATGGCAGAAATAATAAGACGAACTCTCGTCACGTGCAAGCCTAAGTTTTTCGCAGTCTTATCTTGTAGCGATAATAAGTTACACCAAGCTCCTACGAACAGAGCAAGAATAAGACCAATCGTTCCATAAGTCACCATTATTTCTACATCGCCCCACGTCTTCATTGTTATGTTAGAAGTCGTCGTTTGCTTAATACTCTTAATAAAATACCCACAAATCGTAACGAATGATTCATTTAATCCAGTAAACATCGCATTAATGGCAATACCAATTAAAATAATGCGAAGCGGGCTTAACCCTGACTTCCATGAAAACGAATAAACGAGATAACACGCAAACGCACCACCTAAAAAGGCGAATACGGGTGTCCAGAAAAAGAATTGCGGGAACAATGTAATAATAACGAGTGTCATAAAACTAGCTCCTGAAGATATACCGATTACCCCAGCATCAGCGAGTGGATTCTTCATAACAGCTTGAAAAAGCACCCCTGAAACAGCAAGAGCCGCTCCAGTGAACAGCGCAATAATAATACGCGGGAAACGTAAATCTTTAATGACTTCAACATCTTCATTCCCACCTGTAAATATCCCTTGCACAAGTTCAACAATACCTACTTCTAAACTCCCTTTCATCGCTGACAATGATGTCATAACAATGAGCAATGCAGTAACAATGAGGAAACTCCAAGTTTTTTTATTCATTCTGCTCTTCCTTTATATTAAAATGCATCACGGATACATCATATTTTTCAATTCATCTAACGCTTCAATTGCTGCTAAATTGCCTGTCGTTCCAAATAAACGCTCTTCTAAATCGTAAACACGGTTATTTTTAACCGCAGCAAAGTGTTTCCAAATGTCATTTGTTTTAAATTCTTTATCAAACATTTTTACAACTTCATCAGGCATACCATGAGCTGCTCGTAAAATAATATCTGGATCAGCTTTCTTTAAATACTCTGTATTAGAAGCTAAATATTCTACTTGTTCACCTTGCACAATATTTTTACCACCTAGTTGTTTCACTAAATCTCCAATATAAGAATGCTCTGTTGCTACTAAATAACTGCCCGGCACACCTAATAAAATAAGCACTGTCGGTTCTTTCTTTCCTTTTACTTCCTTTTGAATGCTAGCAACCTTTTTATCTAACTTAGTTACTACTGCTTCAGCCTGCTTTTCACGTCCATATTTCTTACCTAAATCGCTAATAGAACTTTGCATATTTTTTAAACTCGTTAAATCTAAAAAGTTTGCTTTCATACCCACATCATCAAAAACTGGCTTTAATTCATATTCAAGTGTTGTCACAGATAACACTTCTGAAGGCTTTAATGACTTTACCTTTTCCATATCTGGACTCATTGGATTCCCAACTTCAGGTAAACCTTTATATCGCTTCGGTAAAGTTTTAGAACTTGTTGGAACGCCGACTAAATCTACTTCTAACGCATCCATAATTTCAGTAACAGCCACTGTTGTTGCAACAACGCGCTCCTTACTCTCACTCTTTACCTGCTTTGCTGTTTCTTTTTTTGGTGATGAGCACCCGGCTATACTCATTAACAAAATGATAGCCATTAGTACACTTACGATTTTCTTCACTCTCAATCACCACTCCCTTCCATACAATATGAAACAAGTCTTGATGCACGCGAACATGCATCAAGACTCCAAAAATTACAATCTACCTGCTCTATATTTACGAACTAGTAAAGCAAGTGAACCTAGCAGTAACACCATGTATAAACCAAGTTGTGCTGTATCTGCAGTTTTTGAGTTTTTCTCTTTTTTCGAATCATTTTTTGTATCTTCTTTTTTCTTCTGACCATCTGCATTTCGGTTAAAATCAGGAGTACCTACTGTTTTTACATTATCTACTTTCGGTGTAGTCACTGGATTTTTCGGTTCATTTTTCGGTTCCTCTTTAATAGTTCCTAACGCGCCGATATTATTTGTATCAAATTGAATTTGTACATCGTAGAAATGATGGTAGTTCATCTCATCGATGTCTACCTTTACTTTTGCGTTTAATTTTTTAAATAGATCTTCTACTTCAAACTGTACTACTCGCGTATTTGCATTTTTATCTTCGCTTACTACTTTCGCATCAGCGAATAGTTCCTTGTTTTCCGTTTGGAATTTCGTAATCCACGCACTATTTTTCAGCGTCATCTCAATGTATTTTTTACCATCTTTTACGATTAATTTCGCTGGATTTACAACATAGTAATTCATCTTTGAAATCTCATCTGTTTTATCTTTTAATACTTTAAATGTAATATCATATTGGCCATCTACTAAATTTTTCGGATCAACTATTACTTTCGGGTTATTATTTCCACCTTGGTTTCCATTCCCATCTTGGTTGTCATTCCCGCCTTGGTTGTCGTTTCCTCCTTGGTTGTCATTTCCACCTTGGTTGTCATTCCCGCCTTGGTTGTCGTTTCCTCCTTGGTTGTCGTTTCCTCCTTGGTTCCCTAAAGCTTTAATACTGTCTTGATCAAATACAAATTGAACATCGTAGAAATGGTGATAATTCATTGAATCAATATCTACTTTTACTTTTGCATTTAATTTTTTAGACAAATCGTTTACTTCTACTTCTACTACTCTTGTATTTTGTTCTTTATTTTCACTTATCACTTTTGCATTAACGAAAGAACCATTCTTCTCAAATTCAAATTTCGTAATCCATGTACTATTTGTTAATGTAAACGATACGTATTTCTTACCATCTTTTACTTTTAATACACCTGGGCTTTTTGTGTATGTGTTCATCATTGAGATTTCATCTGTTTGATCTTTTAACACTTTAAAGCCAATGCTGTATTCACCATCTTTAAGAGCTTTTGGATCAATTGTTGTGTTATTATCTTGGTTGTCGTTTCCTCCTTGGTTGTTATTTCCTCCTTGGTTGTCGTTTCCTCCTTGGTTGTTATTTCCTCCTTGGTTGTCGTTTCCTCCTTGGTTATCTAACGGCTTAATGCTACCTTTATCAAATGCAAATTGAATATCGTAAAAATGGTGATAATTCATTGAATCGATATCTACTTTTACTTTTGCATTTAACTTTTTCGATAAATCTGGTACTTCTACTTCCACTACGCGTGTATCAGCTTTTTTATCTTCACTTATTACTTTTGCATCAACAAACGAACCATTTTTCTCAAATTCAAATTTTGTAATCCAAGAACTGTTCGTTAACGTAAATGATACATACTTCTTACCATCTTTTACTTTTAGCACACCTGGACTTTTTGTATATGTGTTCATCATTGAAATTTCGTCTGTTTGATCTTTTAATGCTTTAAAGTTGATGCTGTATTCACCATCTTTAATTGTTTCAGCATCTGGTTTTTTATTTTCATCTGGTTTTTCTGCTTCTGGTTTTTCTACTTCCGGTTTTTCTACTTCTGGTTTTTCTACTTCTGGTTTTTCTACTTCTGGTTTTTCTACTTCTGGTTTTTCTGCTTCCGGTTTTTCTACTTCTGGTTTTTCTGCTTCCGGTTTTTCTACTTCTGGTTGTTTCTCTTCATTTTTAATTTGTTCAAGTTTATCTTGTTCAAATAAAAGTTGTACATCATGCGTTTGCTTATAATTTCTTGATGCCATTTCGATAAATACTTTTGTATTTAGTTTTTTAGATAAATCGTTTACTTCAAACTCTACTACTCTTGTATCTTTTTCCTTATCCTCACTCACTACTTTTGCATCAACAAATGCGCCATCTTTTTCCGTTTGGAAATTTTTAATTAATGAGCTACTTTTTAGTGTTACAATTGCTTTTTTCTTACCGTTTTCTACTTTTAATACTCCTGGATTTACCATGTAAGTATTCATCTTAGATTCTTCATCTGTTTGATCTTTTAATACTTTAAATGGAATGCTGTACGCACCATCTTTAATTGTGTTAGAATTTGGTTGTTGATCTGGGTCAGGCTTTTGGTCGGGCTTCTGACCTGGATCGGTAGTTTCATTTGGATCTGGCTTATTAGCTGGGTCCTCTTTTTCATTTGGTTTTTCTACATGAATTGGTGTAATGCTATTTTGATCAAATGCAATACGAACGTCGTACTCATGATGATAATTTAAAAAATCAATATCTACTTTTACTTTTGCGTTTAATACCTTCGCTACATCTTCTACATCAAATTCTACTACTCTTGTATCTTTTTCTTTATCTTCACTAATTACATTTGTCGCAACTAGCTTACCTGCTTTTTCTGTTTCAAACTTCGTAATCCATGAACTATTCGTTAATGTAAAGGATACTTTCTTTTTCCCATCTTTCACTTTTAAAGTTCCCGGGCTTACTGAATATTGATTCATCATCGATTCTTCATCTGATGTATCTTTTAAAACTTTGAAGCCAATTGAATATTCACCGTCAGCCAACTTGGTAGCTGCTTGAACTGCAAGTGGTTGTAATGTTGATACGAATGTAAATATCATTAAAAACATAGCAACAATAATTTTTGTATACCTGTTCAATGGAACGACTCTCCCTTTTGAAAATTATTTAATACTGTTCCCATCAAATACAAAGCGAATATCATACGAAGCATTATAATTAATAATTGGAATATTAATTTTCACCTTGCCATTTAGTTTTTTTGACAAGTCAGCAACTTCAAATTCTACAACTCTAGTATTATCTTTTTTGTTTTCACTTAACACGGTTGTTTCTACAAATTGACCATCTTTTTCTACTTGGAAACTTTTAATAGAAGCACTATCTTTCACTTTAAATGAAACATATTGTTTTCCATTTTTAACTGTTAATGTTGCTGGGCTTTCAAAATAACTATTCATTCTAGACGATTCATCTTTATCGCCTTTCCATACAGTAAAAGCAATATTATATTTTCCATCAGCTAGTTTTGTAGCAGCCTTTGCATCTTGTAAACCTAGTGTTGCGATAAATGTAAATAAAACAGCAAATACGGCAATAATCATTTTAAATTGTTTAAACATATATTCATCACCCTTCAAAAGATTTATTTACTCAATTTCACTTTACGAATTAAGAAAGCACCTGAAATAAGAATTAACGCTGCAAACAATCCAATACGTGCTTCATCGCCTGTTTTTGGGTTATCTGTTTTTTCAGCTTTTCCATTTTCATTTTTTGTTTCTTTGTTCGCTTCTTTAGCTGTTTCCTTACTCTCTACTTTTGTTTTCTCTTCTTTTACTTGTGTATCTGTTTTCGCTTGATCATTATTTTTTGTTGTAGCAGCTACGCCGTTATCGCCACCTACAGCTTTTACATTTGCATCAAAAGCAAAACGAATTGTGTAGTGGTGGTCATAGTTTGCATTTGGTACAACAACATGAATTTTTACAGCTGCTGGTTTGGATAAATCATCTACTTTAAACTCTACTGTTCTTTTATCTGCCGATTCATCTTTACTAACAACTTTCGCATCAACAAAATTCCCGTTCTCTGGTGCTTTAAATTCTGTAATCCAAGCACTATGATTCATCGGAACTTGTACTCTCATCTCACCGTTTTTCACTATTAATTTTGCTGGCTTTTCAAAATAGTCATTTGCCATTGAAGCTGAATCATTTTCCGCTTTTTGAATTACGTAATTAATATCGTAAGTACCATCAGCTAGTTTTGCTGATGCATTCCCGTATGGCATTACAAGAAAAGCTAGCATACATACGAACGTTATAATAAAAGCGGGTAATACAGAAACCTTTTTCATTTTTCTTGTTTCCTCCTTTGTTATCTTTCACTTCACTTTTTGAAAATGATAATTATTCTCAATTTATAAGAAAAAAAATAATCTCTTCTACCTATTATTTAATTAGCATTCTTTTATGTAACATAAGCATTATTGATTATCATTCTCATTGAATGTTAAAAATAATATCTCACCCTATTCCTTATATGAAGGCATAGAAACTGAGAAAAAATTACAAAACTCATTTATTGATTATCATTCTCAATATAAATCAAAAAAATAAACTATCTCTTCTCCTCTTCTTTCACCTCTTCCCCCTAACAACACTTTAGTTATAGAAACCCCTTTTCCCTCACTTCCCTTCCAATATTTCCACAACTAAGTCAATCTTAGCCTACTCATAAATTTTTTGTCAACTATATTACGTATAAAATTTTTAATATCTGAATTTCTCTATATATGGCTTTTTCTACAAAAAAAGAGACTTTCTATTATAGAAAGCCTCTTTTCTCTATTTTTCTACAGCAATTTCCTGCTTTTGAAACTTAGAAACTATATAACCAAATCCTATACCGATTATGCCTGGAACTAACCAACCAATTCCTACACTATATAATGGAATCTTATCTAAAATAGGTGCTAGCGCTGCAATTTGAAGGTTTGCATTGTGTAACCCATCAAAGAAACTTATTGCAAATGCTCCTACAATCCCGCCCACATACATCGCTAATGGAAGACGAACGTAGTTTTCAACAAGTGATAATACGATAAGTACGATTCCAATTGGATAAATGGCGATTAAGATTGGTAATGCTAATGCATTTAACTGAGTTAACCCAAGGTTTGCTACCATAAATGCTAATACACAGAAAATAAAAACGACTTTTTGATAAGAAAGCTTTGGTAATAAGGAAGAGAAGTAATCACCACAAGCTGCAACAATACCTACAGAAGTTGTTAAACATGCTGCTGTAATTGCGATCCCTAGTAATAAAGTTCCGTAGCTACCAAATAAATGATTCACGACATTTGTTAAAATAATTCCTCCGTTTGCGCCCATTCCAAGCGATACACTAGAAGCTCCAAGATACGCAAGCGCTAAATACACAAGTAGTAAACCAAGCGCTGCAATAAATCCTGCAAAGATTGTTACTTTTGCAATACTATTTTTATTTGTAATGCCTTTTTCTTTTAACGCATGAATTACAACATTTCCGAATACCAGTGCTGCAAGTCCATCTAAAGTTAAATATCCATCAATAAATCCTTTAAAGAGAGGAGCACTATACGCTTCTGTCGGTGCACCAAATTCTCCAATTGGTGTAATAAGTGCTTTACCTACGATAATTGCAATAACAGCTAATAGTATTGGAGTTAGCACTTTACCAATACGCCCCACTAATTTCGAAGGATTTAAAGCTAAATAGAAAGTGACTGCAAAGAAAATAAGTGTAAAGATAACAAGTGGATATGACTGACCAGCTATCTCACTTGGTAAAAACGGTGCAACACTCATCTCATAAGCTACTGTTCCTGTACGCGGCACACTTACGAATACGCCTAAACATAAATAAATTGCAGTGATAAAAACAAGTGCGAATATAGGATGTACACGTCCTGCTAGCTCATTAATATCTCCCTTTAAAGCTATAACAATTACTCCTAATAAAGGTAGTCCAACCCCTGTTACGATAAAACCAAACAGCGCGATCCATACGTCCGTTCCAGCACCTTGCCCTAACGCTGGTGGAAAAATCATATTGCCTGCACCAAAAAACAGTGCAAATAACATTAAACTTATTGCAAACATCTCTGAAAACTTTAAAGATGATTTCATTTCTACTAACCTCCTAAAATAATTAATTGACAAAATATTCTGAATTAAAATCCGTCACATATCCTCTTTCAAGCATACTTCCCCGTAAAAGAACGCAAAAAACACCCGTCCCTAACAAAGGGACGAGTGTTGAAATCGTGGTTCCACCCTTATTCTAATAAAATGAATTTATAGCAAAATAAGCTCATTTTATAGCTCGTGTAAATTGATAACGGTTTTATCCGTCAAGAATTACAATGCATCATGTATGCAGTTCACTCTTGAAGTTTAGAGGTGGTAAGCTTGTCTTTTCGTATTAGGAAGCTCACAGCCTAAGGCTCCCCTCTCTGAGAATCGTAAAATACAACTCATGTCCTCATCATTACTTTTATAAAATATCTTGTCGAAACTTGTTGTTTTTTATTATATGGGCTATTTTTTAAAAAATCAATAGTTTTATTTTTTCTGACAAAAAAATATAGGGAGAAAATTTTTCCTCCCTATAACTGCCCTTTTAATATCTCTAATTCCTCAGTTGCAATGTTCCGCCATTTTCCTACTCCAAGCTCATTTAGCTCTATATTCATAATGCGCACTCGCTTTAGCTTTATTACAGTAAATCCGAAAGCACGACTCATTCTACGAATTTGCCTGTTCATTCCTTGCGTTAAAACGATACGAAATGTTGATTGATCGACTCTCGTCACTTTGCACGGCTTCGTCATACCATCTTTAATCTTTACACCGCTGGACATCTCATCAATAAACCAGTCCGTAAAAGGTTTATCGACTGTGACAACATATTCTTTCTCGTGTTCGTGATCACCGTGTAAAATTTGATTGGCAATCGCGCCATCATTCGTTAATAAAATAAGTCCTTCTGATGCTTTATCTAATCGCCCAACTGGAAAGATTCGCTCTGGGTAATTGATATAATCAATAATATTATCTTCAATATGATCAGCTGCTGTACAAGTAATTCCGACTGGTTTATGAAATGCGATATACACCTTTTCTTTCTCTTCTTTCGCAATAACCTGTCCATCAATCGTTACAACATCACCATCGCTCACAAGTGCACCGTGCGTACATATTTCGCCATTAATAGCCACGCGTCCAGCTTTAATAAGGCGGTCTGTTTCACGTCTTGAGCATGATTTTGCTTCGCTTATGTATTGGTTGATTTTCATGTTTTATTCCTTTTCATATATAATAAAAACGTCAATCTATGGCAATATCATTATGCCACGATTGACGCTTTTTCACTTCGCAAAAACAACTAAATAAATAACCCCAATCACCAAAAATATTCCACAACAAGCTAACAATACTTTTGCAAGTTTGTCCATAAACATATAATGGTTTCCCCTTTGTTTCGTTGTTTGCTATTTTAATTCGACAACTGTTACGCCTAGGCCTCCCTCGCCCATGTCACCGTAACGGTAATTCTTCACGCCGCGATGCTTCTTCAAGTAATCTTGTACACCTTGGCGAAGCGCTCCTGTTCCTTTACCGTGAATGATTGATACACGAGGATAACTTGCAAGCTGGGCATCGTCTAAATATTTTTCAACGCGCATCATTGCATCTTCATAACGTTCACCGCGAAGATCAAGTTCCAATGAAACGTGGTAATCTCTACCCTTCACACTTGCGACTGCTTTTTTCTCTGTTTGCTTCGGTGTGTTAATGTATTCCATGTTAGATTCTTTTACTTTCATCTTCAGAATACCGATTTGTACGCTCCACTCTGTATCACTTACTTTTTCAAGTAATTGACCCTTTTGACCGAACGTTAATACTTTTACTTCATCACCTGCGCGTAACTGTTGTTTCGGCGCAGTGTTTTTCACGTTTACTTTTTGTTTCTTCACAAGCTCTGGCGCTGTTCCTTCTAGACGGCTCTTCGCTTCAATAAGCTCATGGTCTTTCACATTTACAAGCTGTGCTTTACGCAATTGACGAAGTTCTTGAATAATACCTTCTGCTTCTTTCTTCGCAGCTTCGACTTTTTCTTCCCCTTCTTTTTGCGCTTTTAATAGTTTTTCATCACGCTCATCGTTAAACTCAATAATTTGACGTTGCAACTCACGATGAAGTTTCTCAGATTGTTTGCGAAGTGCCTCTGCTTCGTTCCAGTCACGCTCTGCATTCTTTTGACTTTCTTCTAACTTCGCAATCATATTCTCAATTTTGTTTGTATCTGTACTAATGTGGTTACGTGCTTGGTCAATAACGCGATCAGATAATCCAAGGCGCTTCGAAATTTCAAAGGCGTTACTACGACCTGGTACACCGATTAATAATTTATACGTTGGGCTTAATGTGTTCACATCGAACTCAACACTCGCATTAATAACTTGCTCACGGTTATATCCGTACGCTTTTAATTCTGGGTAATGCGTCGTAGCAACAACGCGAGCACCGCGGTTACATACTTCATCTAAAATCGAAATTGCTAGTGCAGCACCTTCTTGCGGGTCTGTTCCAGCACCTAATTCATCAAATAAAACTAAGCTTTCAAAATCAGCTTTTTCTAAAATATCTACAATGTTCACCATATGTGAGGAGAACGTACTTAAGCTTTGTTCAATCGACTGCTCATCACCGATATCAGCAAAGATATTTTTAAATACACAAATCTCTGACTCATCCATTACTGGAATGTGAAGACCAGATTGCGCCATTAATACACAAATACCAACTGTTTTCAGCGTAACTGTTTTACCACCTGTATTCGGTCCTGTAATAACAATTGTTGTGAAATCTTTACCTAGCATAATGTTATTTGGCACAATAATTTCTGGATCGATTAGCGGATGACGAGCTTGTCTTAAATCCATATAACGCTCGTTATTTACAATTGGTTTCGTTGCTTTAATTCGTTTCGCATAAAAAGCTTTCGCAAAGATGAAATCAAGATTTGCAACTACTTCTACGTTTGATAAAACGATATCGGCTTCTACTGCCACTTCTTCTGTTAACATTAATAAGATGCGTTCAATTTCTTGTTTTTCTTTCACTCGTGCTTCTTGTAGTGCATTATTTAATTCTACAATTACTTGTGGTTCAATAAATAATGTTTGTCCAGAAGCAGATTGGTCGTGAACAATACCGCCATATACGCCGCGGTATTCTTGTTTTACTGGGATTACGTAACGTTCATTACGAATTGTTACAATCGAGTCAGACAGCATCTTTTGCGCGTTTGAAGAACGCGTCATATTTTCTAACTTTTCACGAATACGGCTTTCCGCAGTACGAATTTGAGTACGAATACCACGCAGTTTATCACTCGCACTATCGACTACTTCACCGCCATCACCGATGCAATTTGTAATTTTCTTTTCTAACTCATATAAAGATACAATTTGAGCGACATGAGTTTCTAAAATCGGAAGCTCGACACCGTTATCAGCCATATCTTCAATGAAACGTTTCATATTACGGCTACCATACATCGTATTCGCAATATCAAGTAGTTCATTTGGGCTTAACATACTTCCAATCTTTGCACGCTTCACATTCGAGCGAATATCCGTAATGCCACCTAATGGTGCACTACCTTTTAAACGAATGACTTTCGCTGCTTCATCCGTTGTATCTTGCATTTCTACAATTTCTTCAAAATCAGTGCTCGGCACTAAATTCTTCACTTTATCACGGCCAAGTGAAGAGGCTGTATGTTCAAGTAATTGTTCTTTTACTTTATTGTATTCTAATACACGCAACGTTCTTTCTAACATGTTGCAGGTCCCCCTTGTGTTACTTATTACGTTTAATATAGTCTAATAAACGTTCAATATCCCATGTGTTAATCACGTTATCTTTTTGAATCCAACCTTTACGTGCTGCAGCTACACCTGTTTCCATATCTTCTAACATTTCAAGTGTATGAGCATCCGTATTAATCGCTACTTTTACACCAGCATCTTGTGCTTGTTTTAATAATTTCGCGCTTAAATCTAGACGGTTCGGATTCGCATTTAATTCTAAAACTGTATTTGTCTCTTTTGCGAGTTCAATTAATAAATCTGTATCTACATCATAACCCTCACGGCGCCCGAGAAGACGTCCTGTCGGATGGGCAATCATTGTGACATGTTTATTCTCAAGTGCAGTACGCAGACGCTTCATAATCGTTTCACGGTCTTGTGAGAAGCTAGAGTGAATCGCTCCAATGACATAGTCTAATTCTTCTAATACTTCATCATCAAAATCAAGAGAGGCATCTGGTAAAATGTCCATTTCAATTCCGCGTAAAATTGTAATGTCTGGATACTTTTCATTCATACGTTCAATTTCTTTCGCTTGCTCACGAAGACGCTCTTTCGTTAAACCATTCGCTACTTTCAAATATTGCGAGTGATCAGTAATCGCCATAAACTTGTATCCACGAGCACGGCACGCTTGTACCATTTCTTCAATAGAAAAAGCACCGTCACTCCAAGTTGTATGCATATGTAAATCACCTTGTATATCGGAAAACTGAATTAAGTTCGGATACTCTTTAATTAATTCAATTTCTTTTCCATCTTCACGCACTTCTGGCGGAATAAATGGCAGACCGAAATGAGCGAAGAAGTCTTCTTCAGTCTCAAATGTTTTCACTTCACCTGTTTCCAAGTTCTCTACACCGTACTCACTAATTTTCTCGCCTTTATCTTTTGCGATTTGACGCATTTTTACGTTATGGTCCTTTGATCCTGTGAAATGGTGAAGAGTTGTAATAAACTCTTCTGGTTTTACTAAACGAAAATCGATTGAAATATCATATTCATATTGAAGACGGACAGAAACTTTTGTATCTCCACTTGCGATTACTTCAATCATATTATCGAATTGTAGTAAATGCTCACGTACCGCTGCTGGTTCTGTCGTTGCAATGATAAAATCTAAATCTTTCACTGTCTCACGAACACGGCGTAAGCTACCAGCGCGAGAGAAACGAATGACTTCAGCAATATTCGACAATTTCTCCTCTATTTCCCCGGCAATAGGTAATACCATCGCAATTGGTAAACGCTCTGGACGAGAGCCTACTTGATCGATTGCTTCTAATATTTTCTCTTCTGTCTTCTTACCGAAACCTGCTAAAGCCTGTACTTTATTTTCCTCACAAACAGCTTTTAGCGATTCCATGTCAACAACACCAAGTTCTTTATATAACTTAGCCACCTTTTTACCACCAAGTCCTGGTAGTTTTAATAACGGCAATAAGCTACTTGGTACTTCTTTCTCAAGTTCTTGTAATACTTCAGATGTTCCCGATTCTATATATTCTTGAATAACGGCTGCTGTTCCTTTTCCGATTCCTGGAATCTTTGTGAAATCTTCAATTTCAGAAAGACTACGATCGTCACTTTCTAATGCTGCTGCCGCTTTACGAAATGCAGATATTTTAAATGGATTCGCACCCTTTAGTTCCATAAAAAGCCCGATTGTCTCTAATAATTTGATAACTTGTTTTTTATTTACTTTCATCATTGCCCCGCCTTTCTTTCATAGAAAAAAACTTCTCTTTCCGAAAAAAGAGAAGTTATACTCTGCTACCTGTCTGCCATAGTTCCTTCACCTTTTCAGATAGAATCGGTGTATCGTCTACAATTATTTTGCTAATTGATGATTTTTGTAATGGTGTTTGTACTTGTTCAATCGGAAGAATATTTCCAATGATAATTAAGACAAACAAAATAATATATACTTCTAAAAATCCGAGGATTGCCCCCGCAAACGCATTTACTTGCTTTAAAACCGGTATTTCTGCAAACATATTTAACAAATTACCAAGTAATGAAAGTGCAATTTTAGTGATAATAAACAATATGATAAACGCAAGCGCTTGATAAAATACTGTCTCAATATTATTTGCATCAATCCATTCTGGAACAGATACGTTTTTATCAAATGGATACGGAATAAATTTCGCAAGTGCTGGCGCTAAATCTTTACAGTACCAGTATGCAACAAGGTATGCGATAATAAAGCTTGTTAACTTTACAAGTTGCAGAATAAACCCTCTGCGTAAACCGAGGAAAAATCCCATAACAAGCAGTAAAATGATAATAATATCAATCATGTTATTCCATTCCTTTTTTTGTCATACTTTCTTTCAATTTCTCATGTTCTTCTTTTAATTTTATGTAATCGTGTATGACGTTTACCGCCGTCAATACCGCTAGTCTACTCGTGTCAAGCGAAGGATTCTTGGCATTGAGTTCGCGCATTTTATCATCCACAATCGCTGCTACCATGCGGATATGACTTGTACTTTCATCGCCAACAACTGAATATTGCTGACCATAGATTTCTACATTAATTCGACTTTTCTTTCCCTTTTGTTGTGACAACTCACCGGCCTCCAATCACGTACAGAATCCTAAAGTTTATCATACCATGAACCTTCATAATATGGAAACAGAAAGAACAATCCGATATGATAAAAATAACAATATAAAAAAAGGGGCGACCATTATGTCAAATTCTATCGTAATTCAAACAAATTCTACAGTAATTGAAGACATGAAACAACAATATAAACATTCGCTTAGCCCAAAAATTCCACAAGGCGGAATCTTCATGGCCAAGGTACCATCTTGCACAATTACAGCGTATAAATCTGGAAAAGTAATGTTCCAAGGAGGCCGCGCTGAAGCAGAAGCTTCTCGTTGGCAAACTGTCTCTCAAACACCGAAAACAGCTGTAAAAAAATCTGTCGATTCCCATCGTTATGCGCCGCCCGCTTCCATCGGTACAATGTCTATTGTAGGGTCTGATGAAGTTGGTACGGGAGATTTCTTTGGACCGATGACAGTCGTTGCTGTATATGTGGATGCAAAGCAAATTCCACTACTAAAAGAACTTGGTGTAAAAGACTCTAAAAACTTAAATGACGATCAAATTACTGCCATTGCGAAACAACTTCTACACGTTGTTCCTTACAGCTCCCTTGTCCTTCATAATGAAAAATATAACGAGCTATTTGATAAAGGAAACAACCAAGGTAAGTTAAAAGCTTTACTACACAATAAAGCTATTACAAACTTATTAGCTAAAATGGCACCTACAAAACCTGAAGGCGTCTTAATCGATCAATTCACACAACCTGATACATACTATAAATATTTAGCAAAACAAAAACAGGTACAGCGTGAAAATGTTTATTTCGCTACGAAAGGTGAAAGCGTCCATTTAGCAGTAGCCGCTGCTTCTATTTTAGCTCGCTACTCATTCGTAAAACAGTTTGACGAACTAAGTAAAAAAGCTGGTATGCCACTTCCAAAAGGTGCTGGTAAACAAGTTGATATCGCTGCTGCTAAATTAATTCAAAAGCTTGGTAAAGAACGATTACCTGAGTTTGTGAAACTGCATTTCGCTAATACGGAGAAGGCGCTTCGCTTATTAAAATAGTATCGACAAAAACAGGAGCCTACAAACTCCTGTTTTTTGTTTCACCCTACTATTGTCCTTATAGTTTTGTTATAATTATAATATACAGATTATTCTAACAAAGGAGGAGATCCCCATTGCTACTTATACAAATGATTCTAAATATTTTACTAGGCGATCCACACGAAAGACAGTTTGAAATTAGGGAAAACATTCAGCTATTAAGTGAACAACGAGCGTTCAACGATTTAATAGAGCGCTATGGCCGATCTTTCTTATTAAACTTTCGGATTCGAAAATTTATCGGGAAACACGATGCTCGCTCGTTAATACATAATCCAGCAAAACTACAACACTTCTGTGAGGAACTTGAATGTATGATTAGAAAGAGGAGGTTTTTCATACGAACGCTGTAAAAGTTAAAAAGATATTATATGTTTTCGTACACCTCGTAGGCCCACTTTCTTACTTCACTATTTCTACCATTTGGGGAGCTTTTTTCACTACTAAATCCACATTCGAAAATATATCTGATAATCTTGGCGTGATGGCCATCTATTACGTGTTCATGAGTTTACTGTGGTTTTTCTATTTCGATCGATTAGACAAAGATGTCGATAACATTACAAAAGAAATTAACGATAAGAAGATGTAATACATGAAAAAAGGAGAGTCGCCAAGACTCTCCTTTTTTATGTTAGCTTCGTTTCTGCTTCTTATTTGATGAAGGTACTTTATGTGAACCTGTTTCATGTGTCGTCGTTCCTTGTCCTTCTACTTCTGGAGAACCAAGGCTTGACCTTGAATGATCTTTTTTCACTTTTTTACTCATTTATATTCACCCCTTCGCGTTACTTTTTGCTACGGGGTCATAAACTATGCAAACAAAAAAGCGAGAGGAAATCCTCTCGCTTTTTTCATATTTTAGAACTCAGAAGAACCTGGAGTTCTTGGGAATGGAATTACGTCACGGATGTTAGCCATACCAGTGATGTACATTAGGAAGCGCTCGAAACCTAGACCGAATCCAGCGTGTTTTGTACCGCCGTATTTTCTAAGTTCTAAGTACCACCAGTAGTCCTCTTCGTTCATACCTAATTCTTTAATTCTGTCTACTAAAACGTCCATTCTTTCTTCACGTTGACTTCCGCCGATTAATTCGCCGATGCCAGGAACTAGAAGGTCAGTAGCAGCTACTGTTTTTCCATCTTCATTCATACGCATGTAGAACGCTTTAATGTCTTTCGGGTAGTCAGTTACGAATACAGGGCGTTTGAAGATCTCTTCTGATAAGTATCTTTCATGCTCTGTTTGTAAGTCAATACCCCATTCTACTGGGTATTTGAAGTCAGCACCTGATTCTTGAAGTACTTTAATTGCTTCTGTATATGTGATGCGACCGAAGTCAGAGTTAATCACGTTGTTCATACGCTCTAGAACTGTTTTATCAACGAAGCTGTTGAAGAAGTCCATCTCTTCTGGTGCATGCTCTAATACATATTTCATTGCATATTTCAGCATATCTTCTGTAAGATCCATTACATCGCCTAACTCAGCGAATGCAATCTCAGGCTCAACCATCCAGAACTCAGCAGCGTGGCGAGTTGTGTTTGAGTTTTCCGCACGGAATGTAGGTCCGAATGTATATACATCACGGAATGCTAATGCATAAGCTTCAGCGTTCAGCTGTCCACTTACTGTTAAGTTTGTTTCTTTACCGAAGAAGTCTTTTGATTCATCAACTTTTCCGTCTTCACCTTTTGGTAGGTTATTTAAATCTTGCGTTGTTACGCGGAACATTTCGCCAGCACCTTCTGTATCACTACCAGTGATGATTGGTGTGTGAACATGTACAAATCCACGCTCTTGGAAGAACTGGTGAATCGCAAATGCTGCGATAGAACGTACGCGGAACGTTGCAGAGAATGCATTTGTTCTTGGACGTAAGTGAGCGATTGTACGTAAGTATTCAAACGTATGACGCTTCTTTTGAAGTGGGTAATCAGAATCTGATAAGCCCTCGATATCAATTTTTTCTGCTTTAATTTCAAATGGTTGCTTCGCTCCAGGCGTTGCAATTACTTTACCTTCTACTTTCACCGAAGAGCTAAGTGGAAGCTTTGCAATTTCTTTAAAGTTCTCTAATTCTGTATCGAAAACGATTTGAACGCTTTTGAAGAAGCTACCGTCGTTTAATTCGATGAAACCAAATGCTTTTGAATCACGTAAGTTACGAATCCACCCTGATACTTGTACTGTTTGACCTGCATACTTTTCTGTATCTCTATACAGACTTTTTACTAATGTGTTTTCCATAGTGAAATTCTCCTTTGCTGATATATTTAAATACAAAAAAACCTTTCATCCATAAAGGGACGAAAGGTTAAACTTCGCGGTACCACCCAATTTGTCATAAAGACCAACTTTAACTCGTATGTAATACATACTTCCCGGTTTGTAACAGGCCGGATTCCCGTCTAAGTCTACTCTTGAATACAAGATTCAATTTCGGTTAGCAACTCCAAGGTGTTCTTCACATATACCGCCTCATCAGGCTCTCACCGCCCCTGACTCGCTTTGGATTATAGTATATACTACTTTTCCTTATCATCGTCTTTCATTTTGTTAAACTAAAATTAATGTACTACATTCGAGAGAAAGATGCAAGATGCCAGAAAATATATAAGCGATTTTTGTAATATATCGACTTACCGACATCTGTCGACGATTGTGCAATAAAAAAAATTGCCGGAATGAATCCGGCAATTTTCTAATTACTTACGTAACTCCGCACCAAATTTCTCTTCTACCGTTGTTAATACACGGTTATGCGCTTCTGTTACTTCTTCATCTGTTAACGTACGTTCTGCATCGAAGTAAGTCATAGAGAATGCAAGTGATTTCTTGCCTTCTTCCATTTTTTCACCTTCGTATAAGTCGAATAATGTTACATCTTTCAGAAGTTCTCCGCCAGCTTCAGCAATAACTTGCTTCATTTCACCAGCTTTTGTTTCTTTTGTTACTACAACAGCCATGTCGCGTGTCATAGATGGGAAACGTGGAATTGCTGAGTAGTAAGTTTCTTCAGCGTCTGCACCGAATACTTTTACAAGAGATAATTCAAATACGAATGTATTTTTCACATCTAATTGTTTTTCTGCTTCTGGGTGCAATTGACCGATGAAGCCAATTACTTCGCCATCTAATACGATGTCAGCTGTACGGCCTGGGTGCATACCTTCACGTTTTGCTGGTGCATATGTGATTTGGTTTGAAACGCCAAGTACGTCGAATAGTCCTTCTAGTACACCTTTCACAACGAAGAAGTCTACTACTTTCTTCTCACCTTGCCATGCATGGTGAAGAGCAAGACCTGTCATAACACCTGCAAGGTGTTGTTCTTCTTTCGGAAGTTCTCCTGCTTCTGTTGGTAAGAAGATAGAACCTACTTCGTACAAAGCAACGCTGTCGTTTTTACGAGCAACATTGTATGAAACTGCTTCTAGCAATTGTGGCACTAAGCTTAAACGAAGTTGGCTGCGCTCTTCGCTCATTGGAAGCGCAAGGTTTACAGGTGCTTTTTCGTTTGGCTCAACCATATATTGTTTCGCTTTGTCAGCGCTTGTTAATGAATACGTGATTGCTTCATATAAACCAGCACCCTCTAAGAAGCGACGTACTTTACGACGTTTCGTTTGTGCTGATGTTAATTTACCACGAGTCATTGTTCCAAAAGGTAATGTAACTGGAATGTGGTCATAACCGTATAGACGGCCCACTTCTTCTACTAAGTCTTCTGAAATTGTAATATCAGGACGACGTGCTGGTACATTTACATGGAATGTTCCTTCTACTTCTGTGAATGGGAATTTCAAGTTTGTAAACATTGTACCCATTTCACTCGCAGAAATATTTGTACCTAATACACGGTTTACTTTTTCAGCAGTAACAGATACTGTACGCTCTTGTACTTGTAAGTTGTCAGCTTCTACTACACCTTCAAGCGCTTCACCGCCAGCATATTTCGCCATTAAAGCAGCTGCGTGTTGAATTGCTTCAAATGTACGTGTTGGGTCGATTCCTTTTTCGAAACGTGCACTTGATTCACTACGAAGACCTAAGTCTTTTGATGTACGACGCACTGTTTGACCTGCAAAGTATGCAGACTCAATTAGAACGTTTACTGTCTCATTTGTAACTTCAGAATCCGCTCCGCCCATTACACCAGCAACAGCTAAGGCTTTTGTTCCGTTTGTAATTACAAGGTGGTGGCTTTGTAATGTACGCTCTTGATCATCTAACGTTTCAATTTTTTCGCCTTCTTTTGCAAGACGAACAACGATTTCCTTTGAACCTAATTTATCGTAATCGAATGCATGTAACGGTTGACCGTATTCCATCAAAATGTAGTTTGTAATATCAACTACGTTGCTAATTGGACGAATGCCAGCTGCCATAAGACGAGTTTGCATCCACATTGGTGATGGACCAATCTTTACGTTTTTAACCATTTTTGCAATGTATAATGGGTTTTCTTCTTTCGCTTCTACACTTACAGAAATATAATCAGAAGTTTTTTCTGCTGTTTCTTGTAATTCGATAGCTGGAAGTTTTACTTCGCGGCCGTAAATAGCAGCCACTTCATATGCAACACCTAACATGTTTAAGCAATCTGCACGGTTTGGTGTTAAACCAAGCTCAAGTACTTCATCGTGTAAGTTTAAAATTTCAAGTGCATCTGCACCAACTTCAGCGTCACTTGGGAAGATGAAGATACCATCTGCATATTCTTTTGAAACTAACTTTCCATCAATGCCAAGCTCTTGAAGAGCACAAACCATACCGTGAGAAGCTTCACCACGTAGTTTTGCTTTTTTAATTTTGAAGTTACCAGGAAGTACAGCACCAACTTTTGCAACTGGTACTTTTAAACCTTTTGCAATGTTAGCAGCTCCACAAATAATTTGAACTGGCTCTTCTTCACCGATATCGATTAAGCATTTGCTTAATTTATCAGCTTCTGGGTGTTTTTCACATTCTAATACGTGACCAACTACAACACCTTTTACACCTTTATTTAATACTTCAACGCCTTCTACTTCAATACCACTTTTCGTGATTTTGTCTGCTAGTTCTTGTGCTGTTACATCTTTAATATCTACATACTCTTGTAACCAACGATATGATACGAACATATTTATCCTCTCCTTCCCTTACGCTCGTTTGAATTGTTGTAGGAAACGTACATCATTTGTATAGAAATGACGAATGTCATCTACGCCGTATTTCAACATTGCGATACGCTCTGCGCCCATACCGAATGCGAAACCTTGATATTCTTTTGAATCATAACCAGCCATTTCAAGTACGTTCGGGTGAACCATACCTGCGCCTAAAATTTCAATCCAGCCAGTTCCTTTACAAGTGCCGCAACCTTTGCCATGACACATCATACAAGAAATATCCATCTCTACAGATGGCTCTGTGAATGGGAAGAAACTTGGACGAAGACGGATTTCACGATCTTCACCGAACATCTTTTTCACGAATACTTGCAGTGTACCTTTTAAGTCACTCATACGAATGTTTTTATCAATTACAAGACCTTCAATTTGCATGAACTGATGTGAATGCGTCGCATCATCATCATCGCGGCGATACACTTTACCAGGACAGATAATTTTGATTGGGCCTTTTTCTTTATTATTTTCCATCGTACGTGCTTGCACAGAAGATGTATGTGTACGTAGTAACGTTTCTTCTGTAATGTAGAATGTATCTTGCATGTCACGTGCTGGGTGATCTTTCGGTAAGTTTAGTGCTTCGAAGTTGTAGTAGTCTTTTTCTACTTCTGTTCCTTCAGCTACTTCATAACCCATACCGATGAATACATCTTCAATTTGTTCAACAACAGCTGTTAACGGATGGTGACAACCTGTTTCAACAGGACGACCTGGTAATGTAACATCAATTGTTTCCGTAGCTAATTTCGCTTCAATTACTGCTTTTTCTAAGTTGCTAATTTTGTCTTCTAGACGCGTTTGAATCGCTTCACGTACTTCATTCACTAATGCTCCCATACGTGGACGCTCTTCTGCTGATAATTTTCCCATGCCGCGTAACACTTCTGTAATTGGACCTTTTTTTCCTAAATACGCTACGCGTACGTCGTTTAAGCCCTTTAGCTCTTTCGCTTCTTCAATAAGCTCTAACGCTTTTTGCTTTAGCTCTTTTAAACGTGCTTCCATTTTGGAACCCTCCTAATTTTAAAAATAAAAAAACCTCGCTCCCAAAAAGGGACGAGGTAAATTCGCGGTACCACCCTAAATTGACAGAACAAGTCTGCCCACTCATTAGTTATAACGATCAATTCTGACCGGAACGCCTTTACATATATATGGTCCTGGCGTCAACTCCAGAGGTGAATTCACTTCCGTCTACCATAAGAATGCTTTCAGTCTACGGCATTCTCTCCCTATATGGCGATTTTGTAAGCTACTCTTCTCTATCAACGTTTTTCGTTATTTAACTTTTAATATAATGTACTTCAACTTATTATAAGAAGTTTTTTATTTGTTCGCAACCGGGCTTTGCAAATAATACGTTAAAATCCCTGCTGCAACCGCAACATTTAATGATTCTGCCCCACCGTAAATCGGAATATACAAGTTTTGATCCGTTTTTGCAAGAATTTCTTGGCGTACGCCATTTCCTTCATTTCCAACAATTAATGCAAAACTTCCAGCCGGAGTTACTTCACCATACGGAACTCCATTTTCAAGAGCTGTTCCATATACAGGAACGTTATTTTCTTTTAACTTGTCTACCCATTCTTCTAAGTTCCCTTTTACAATTGGCAAGTGGAAAATAGAACCTTGTGTAGAGCGGAGTACTTTACTATTGTAAACATCAACACAACCTTCTCCAAGCACAACGGCGTGAATACCAGCTGCATCAGCTGTACGAATAATTGTTCCTAAATTACCTGGGTCTTGCAGGCCATCTAATAAAAGGAATTTACCATCAGTAAGAGCTACTTCTTTCTCATGCTTCTCACAAACAGCAAATACACCTTGCGTCGTTTCTGTTTCACGAAGTATTTTTACAATCGCCTCAGGCACGATATACATTTCCACATCATTAACTGTCCAATCCTTCGGAAGGTCTGTCTGATCTGAAACGATAAGTTCTGTTACAATTCCTGCCTTCAGAGCTTCCTCGACTAAGTGAAATCCTTCTACAAAAAATAAACCTTTTTTATCGCGTTCTTTTTTCGTTTGCAGCTTTTTCCACTGCTTTACACGCGGATTTTGTACTGAATCAATGTTTTTCATAATATGTATTTCCCTCTCTTCTTGTCTTATCATTATAGCCTATTTTTCATACATATTTACATAAAAAAGAACAAAAACTAACGTCAGTTTCAATTCTGAAGAAGAGGTGAAAGCAATGAGTTTTAATTTACGCGGTGCCGTATTAGCGAATGTATCTGGTAATTCACAAGATCAATTACAAGAAACAATTGTCGATGCAATTCAAAGCGGTGAAGAAAAAATGCTTCCAGGTCTTGGCGTTTTATTTGAAGTCATTTGGAAAAACGCTGATGAAAATGAAAAGCACGAAATGTTAGAAACACTAGAGCAAGGATTAAAAAAATAAGCAATTTGAAAATCACCTTCGCATAAGCTAAGGTGATTTTTTTACGAAAAAAATTTTTCTTCTCCTAAACATTTCTACTTTACTAACGAACTATGATGGAGTACAATGTTCAAAATACATTTAAACCGATCGATTTTTCTACGTATACATCATTAGATAAAAGGAGTGAATGTTTTATGCACCGTATTACGCTTGAACAAGTTTTTAAACATCACATTACACAAAAATACGTAAACCGTTCTGGAATGGTCCACGCGATCGCTGTCGCTTACCATGCGTTTCACCTAGCCAAAAAGCATCACGCCTCAGTCGATGCTGCAACAAAAGCCGGTTTCCTTCATGATATCGGACATCATACGTGGTACACAGGCGGCGAATGGGACTATGACTTATATAAAAAGAATGATATCCATGCAATTAAAGGTGCTGAAAGAGCACATAAATTGCTTATTAGATTAGGAGAACATCCAAAACTAGCAAAAGAAATTTCTATCGCAATTCTTCTGCATACAGATTCTTTCTTAGTGGAACAAGAAATTGAAAGAACATCTCTTCAAAACATTATTAAATGGGCAGACGAAGCAGATGAAGAACCAGGCGGAGCTCATCATTATAGAACGATTTCTTATGAAAAAGCACTTAAAGCTATTCAGCAATTAGATCGATTGGTAGAGCGTGAATTGCAAATAGAGCAAGCCAAATTGAATAACAAGACAGAACATAGTTATCAATGAGAAAGAGGCATCACTACAGGGTGATACCTCTTTTATTATTTTATGGAAAATAAACCTTTATCCCGCATTAACGGGCAGTAAGACCCCCACCTCGAAATTCAGCAAAGACGAGGAAGTTAGGTGGGGAATCAACTGCCCGTAAAAGCCCGATTGGTGAGGGCTGATAATCAGTGGGGGATGAACCTCCCCAATGATTAAAGTTTCACTTTATATGTAATATTTAAATGTTACATTCAAAAATATTTTACTTTATAATTAAATATACAAATATAAAAGAGGTGATTTTACAAATGCAACCCGCTACACAGCTTCCTAATGAACAAAAACACTCGATGTCATGGGGACAATTTATTAGCTCTGTTTTATTCGCCTTTTTTGGAACTGGACTTATTACTGTGTTCCTCGCAATGCCATTAACAATTTATACAGCAGGTCTTACAGATAAAAAACAAGTTGCCCTGTATGAATCTATTGCAAATACTGCAAGTACCGTATTACAACTAGCTGTATTGTTATTCTTCATTTTTAAATTCGAACCCGCAAAAAAATTACTACTAAAATCTTTTAACTTTAAAACACTGAAAGAATGGCGCACATACGTATACTTACTTCTTTTCTTCGTTATCAACATCATACTCAATTACATCTTGTTAAATTATGTGTTCCAAGACGCAACAAAGCAGCAATCTTCCGCACTAAGCTTAGACGTCTTTAAGCAATATCAAATATTATTACTTCTCAGCTTTGCAATACTCACACCCATTTTTGAAGAACTTATTTTCCGTGGTTTTATACTTCGCTTCTTCTCAGAACGCTTTCCATTTTGGATTGCAGCCATCGTAACAAGTTTCTTCTTCGGTATCGCTCATACATACTCACTTGGGGTAATGGTAATTACTTTCTTTATGGGATTATTAATGGCCATTTTATGTAAAAAAACAAAGTCCATTATTCCAGCTATGTTATTTCATATTATAAATAACATGTTGGCATTCTTGAGTTAAAAAGGGGTATCATCGCGATACCTCTCTTTACTCTTTTATCATAACTTCAAACCCTTCTACGGTTACGTTTTTGATAATCCGTATCGTTATTACCCATTTCCTTCAATTTATATATACTCATTAATAATATCCAAAATAAACCTCATGTAGTAAAATATAACTTAATTCACATAAAGGAGTTTACATATGTTCAGTATTATTTGGATGCTTTTCACGCCACTTCTCTTACTATGCGGGATTGCTGGTGGTATTTTTTTAATAGTAACAGGGATTAAATATCGGAAATTACTCGTTGGTTTAATGGGGCTACTTAGCCTATCCTTTGTCACACTACCTTTTGTTCTTTTAAGTGTAGGGATTCATATCGATACAATTTTCCCGATTCCAACTGCTCTTTACTGGACCCTATTTTCTTTAACTGGATTATTAGCAGGGGTAAGTGGAGTACAAGCCAAAATTAAAAGTATACGTAATATGGGATTCATTATTTTTACCATTGGAATATTAGGTGTTATCTTCTGGGAGCTCATGTCTGTAGGTGATTCATTCTATATATAATATTTTTTAGCAACCTACAAATCGGAGGTAATACAGAAGTGTTTGGAATATTAACTTGGATGATTTTAGCTCTTACTTTAATGTTATGCGTATTTATCGTTGGTATTTTTTTAATTATTTATGGTATTAAATATCATAAATCACTCACTATTATAGCTGGTTTAATTAGCATATTATTTATCGTTGTTCTTATCGTTTGTATAGGTTCTGGAATAGATTTAGAGGGGATGATTCCAATTTATGGAAATTTATATTGGTGCTTCTTCTCTTTAGCTGGACTATTAGCTATTATAAGCGGCAGACACATGTCAAGTATTCGTTCTATGGGGATAATTTTGTTTCTAGCAGGGCTGTGCTCCGTAACTGGTTATCATTTTTTATATCTCACTCTATAAAAAGACAAAAAAGCAGGGAAATTAATTCCCTGCTTTTCTATTTTGTTTATTGCCTGATGGTAAGAAGAACGATAACACCCAAGCAATCCCTGCAAGTATCGTTGCAATTAAGAAGGCATCGTTAATACCGTTAATTGCAGATAGCTTTGAAATTTGTCCATATAATAGTTGTGTGCTCATCGCGTCTCCTGCTTGAGCTGATCCAGCTAAGGCCGCTAAGCTTTGACCCATGCCGTGTACTTTATCAACTAAAATTGGGTTTGATGTTGTTAACATGTTGCCGTAATCTGCTACGTGAGCAGTCGTTTGTTGCGTCATAAGTGTAATTAAAATCGCTGTTCCGATTGAACCCGCTACTTGTCTTGACGTATTTTGCGTTGCTGTACCGTGAGAAATTAATTTCATCGGCAGCGCGTTCATACCAGCTGTCATAATTGGCATCATAATGAATGACATACCAATTGAACGTATAATATAATCCGTCATAATAACGCTATACGGTGTATCCATCGATAATTTTGTAAATTCATATGTCGCATACGTCGTAATTGCCAATCCAATTATCGCTAATGGACGAATGCCATATTTATCGAATAATTTACCCGCCACTGGTCCCATGATCCCCATAATTAATGATCCTGGAAGAAGTAGTAAACCAGATTCAATTGGCGTAAAGCCACGAATGTTTTGCAGATATACTGGAAGCAATAACATACCTCCGAATAATGCCATCGTAACGATTGCGTTAATTACTAAAGTAAAAGTAAATACTGGATATTTAAATACTTGTAAATCAAGCATTTTATTGTCCGTTGTTAACTCTCTCCAAATAAATAACGCTAAACCAATTACACCGATAACAAGTGAAATAATGACTTCTGCACTAGTCCAACTATTATTTCCAGCTTCACTAAATCCGTACAATAAGCTTCCTAGTCCAATACTTGAACTAACCACACCGAATATATCTAATTTCGTTTTAGACACTGGCTGAGCTAGTGTAAAGAATTTTAAAGATAGGAACGTAATAATTAAACCAATAATAAACATCGCATAGAACATTAAGTTCCAGCTATAGTTTTCAATCACCCAACCTGTTACAGTTGGTCCGATAGCTGGCGCTAAAATCATCGCTACACCTAGTAATCCCATCGCCGCTCCGCGTTTATGAGGCGGGAATAACGTCATAAAGATATTCATACCAACCGGCATTAAAATACCCGCACCAACTGCTTGAATTACGCGACCTGTCATCATCATTGTAAAGTTTCCTGAAGTAGCACAAATGATAGATCCTACCGTGAAGAATAACATTGCTGCTACGAATAATTTACGATACGTAAATCGTGAAACTAAAAAGGCACTAATCGGTACTAAAATACCATTTACAAGCATGAAGCCTGTAATTAACCATTGTGCTGTTGAAGTTGATACATTAAATTCATTCATTAACGGAGGTAATGCAACGTTAATGATTGTTTGGTTTAAAATAGAAACGAACATGCCGAGAATTAATACAGCTACAACTGCTTTTACGTTCACATTCTCTACAGGCATAGACATTTGTTTTTTCGGCACTTCTTTTTCTTGTTTTACTTCTTCTTGCTTTCCTGTTTCTAACTCAACTACATTAGAAATTTCCGATTCTTGCTTTCGTTCAATTTCTTTCTCTTCTGTTTCAACTTTACTTACTTCTATTTTACTTACGGCTGGGACTTGTTCTTCTCCCATTTTCGTTTTTTTCTTTCGTAAAAGACGATTTACAAGGAAGAAGACGATTATACAAAATAGTGCATATCCTGCAATTACAATTGAGGACATCTCATCTCCCCCTTACTTATGAATACGAACTGTCACATTCATGCCAGGAACAATATTTACTGATTTGCTATGATCTAAAGAAACTTTAACTGGTACTACTTGTGTTACTTTCGTATAGTTCGCTGTTGCGTTGCTTGATGGCAACATAGAGAATGTATTCGCTGTTGTTAAGCCAACTTGTTCTACTTTTCCTGTTAACGTTGTATCTGGGTATGCATCTACATACACATCTACATCTTGACCTTTTTGAACATCATCAACATCTGTTTCTTCAATGTTTGCTGTTACCCATAAATTGTTCATATCAAATGCATAAGCAATCGGGCTACCTGCTCCAACGAAAGCATTTGTTGTTGCGTTTGATTGTACAACTGTTGCATTTTGTGGAATTGTTACATCTACTGTTTGTTCTCCATTAGCTGCCGCTACAGTAACAGTACCTAATTTATCGTTCTCATTATAATTTTTTCCTACTTCAGCTTTCCAGTCAGTTAGTTTACCTGCTACTGGTGAAGCAACCGGAATTACCTTTCCATCAATCTTTGCATTGTCTGTTTTTAAGTAATTTTCCGTTTGATTGTAATAGTAATAACCGCCAATACCGCCGCCAACTAGTACAATTAATGTGATAATGTTGATAATTACCATTCTTCGAAACTGATTCATTGCATTCCTCTCCTTATATCGCATATAATTTTTTTCTAAACTATTTATGTCCTTATTGTTTAGATTGTTTAATTGTTAATTATATTAACCTTTTAACAAAAAAATCACACCATCTGCAGCGTAAATCGAAATTTATCTACCTGCGAGCGGTGCTGATTTCTGAAGGACTATCGTTTATAATTATAAATAATTATTTTGAATCTACAACCGACAATTTACGTATGAAATGTCGTTTAAACAACAATATAATACCAATATGTTGTTTAAGTACAGAAAATTAAACGAGGGGAAATAAAAATGTCTATTAAAAATACAAATGATCCACGTGTAAAACGGACGAGACAACTCATACAGGATGCTTTTGTCGCTTTAGTAGGCGAAAAAGGTTTTGAAAATGTTACTGTTCAACATATTGCAGAACGCGCTCCTGTAAACCGCGCTACATTTTATAGCCATTACCACGATAAATATGACTTACTAGACAAAAGCATTGAAGAAATGTTAGAAAAGCTAACTGAAGTAATTAAACCGAGAAATAGAAATAAAGAAGATTTCCAATTAACATTTGATTCGCCACATCCAAGTTTTTTGGCCTTGTTCGAACATATTGCAGAAAACACTAACTTCTATAACGTCATGCTTGGTGATAAAGCTGCCGGAAACTATACGTATAAGATGATGAAAGCAATTCAAACGCATTTAACATTAAGCCTCTCTATTTCACAACCTAACGATGAAAAACTAATGGTTCCACGCGATATTCTCATTAGTTATGTTACTGGTGCCCATCTAGGGATGATTATGTCATGGCTTAAAAGAGGAATGATATATACCCCGCATTTTATGGCGATGCAATTAACTCGTTTAATTATTTTAGGCGCTCATACTGCAGCGGGATTAGAACGGCCTTTTTAAAACATAAAAAAGCGAAGGAGAATCTCCTTCGCTTTTTCTATTAATTAAATGTAATGTTATGTACAGCCTCTTTATCAAGACGTTTAATAACTTCTACAATTAACTTCACTGCATTTTCATAATCATCACGATGTAACATTGCCGCATGAGAATGGATATAGCGCGTTGCAATTGTAATTGCCATAGAAGGAATACCATTTACAGCAATGTGAATCGCACCCGCATCCGTTCCTCCGCCCGCTACTGAATCATATTGATACGGGATTTGTAATTCATCAGCAACATCAACTACGAAATCACGTAAACCTGTATGTCCAATAACAGAAGCATCATATAAAATGATTTGTGGTCCATCGCCCATTTTACTTTGCGCTTCTTTTGACGTTACACCCGGTGTATCTCCAGCGATACCAACATCTACTGCGAACGCGATATCTGGTTTAATATAATTCGCAGATGTTTTTGCGCCACGAAGACCAACTTCTTCTTGTACAGTTCCAACGCCGTATACAACGTTTGGATGCTTTTCATCTTTTAGTTGTTTTAATACGTCAATTGCAATTGCACAACCGATTCGGTTATCCCACGCTTTTGCAAGTAACATTTTTTCGTTCTTCATCACTTGGAATTCAAAGTACGGTACAACTTGATCTCCTGGTCGTACGCCCCACTCCATCGCTTCTTCTTGGCTAGAAGCACCGATATCGATGAACATGTCTTTAATTTCAACTGGCTTTTTACGAGCTTCTGGAGGTAAAATGTGCGGTGGTTTTGAACCAATTACACCTGTTACATCTCCTTTACGCGTTACAATCGTCACGCGCTGTGCAAGCATAACTTGTGACCACCAGCCACCAACCGTTTGGAAGCGAAGGAAACCTTTGTCATCGATTTGTGTAATCATAAATCCAACTTCATCTAAATGACCTGCAACCATAATTTTCGGGCCGTTTTCTTCCCCTACTTTTTTCGCAACTAAACTCCCTAAATTATCAGTAGAAAGTTCGTCCGCAAACGGCTCGATATATTTCTTCATTACTTCACGTGGTTCACGTTCGTTACCAGCAATACCACGTGCATCCGTTAATTCTTTTAGCATTGTCAATGTCGCGTCTAATTTTGTCATTGCCAACACCCTCCTTTTTCTTCAGTCAATTCATTATACAATAATTAAATTGAAATATTCAAAAATTAAATTAGTATCCTTGTGTTTGACGCTGATGATTTACCTCATTTTTATCTAAATATGCTTTTTCAATCTCTTCTTGCTCAAATTCAAGTGCTTGTCCAAGTCGAAGATAGCTCGTAAATAATTCAATATAGTTTGTAATAGATGGTTGATCTGTAAAACGAATTACTTTCGCATATGTGTCTAAGAAAATTTCCACTTGTGTTTTATTCGTTTGTGCACATTTATAGAATAAGAAGTTTTTATCAATACCTAAATCAATTCCGATTGATAAAATAAAATGCAAACCATCTACGTATTCTTCTAATATTACTTCACGTTCCGAAGCTGGTTTGTTGCTCCAATATTTAAAACAACGTGTTTCATTTGCAAGTTCACCAATTTCTACAAGAAGAGCTAACATTTTTTCTTTTAACAATTTTTTCGGTTGTAAGTCATGTTCTTTTGCAATACGGTCATCTAATTCTTTTTGTAATTTAAATAGTTGTAGTAAGTCCATTCTATTGTCCTCCTCCAACATCGCATTTTACGCAACAATGTTGTTTCATCTCAAAGTTCATTATTATGTTTCAGTTCTTATGAATAAGTCAGCTATCTACCTCTTTATAAAATAGCTTGTCCTTAATTTGCAAATACGTTTCAGTCATCACTCTTAAATTGTTCATCTGATGAAAGTTCCATATCACCTTTCCATTATAGCAGTGTCGTTTCGGCTAGGAAAGATACTCTTCTTTCCAAACGTGCATAATTAAAAAAAGCCAGGAGGATTCTCCTGACTTCATATGTATATTCTTCTATATCGCTATAGTTTTTACGTTGATTTTGTCATATCGATAACAACACATCCGTTAATCTTTAGAACTTCAAACTTCTCTCTGAACACAAACAAAAAACCTTAGAAGAAAATTCTTCTAAGGTTTCAACTAATTAATTAGTTAATGTTGTTTTTTGCAACTGTTGCTAATTCAGCGAAAGCTTTTTCGTCATGAACAGCTAAGTCAGCAAGCATCTTACGGTTAACTTCGATGCCAGCATTTTTAAGACCGTGCATTAAGCGGCTGTAAGAAAGACCATTCATACGAGCTGCTGCGTTGATACGTGTAATCCATAATTTACGGAAGTCACGTTTCTTTTGACGGCGGTCACGGAATGCATACATTAGAGATTTCATAACCTGTTGGTTAGCAACCTTGAATAATGTATTTTTTGAACCGTAGTAACCTTTTGCTAATTTAATTACTTTTTTACGACGTTGACGAGTAACTGTACCACCTTTTACTCTTGGCATAATATTACCTCCTAATTGTTCTATATATCAGCCGAACTTATTTTAAGTTGTCAAGCATTTGACGAATGCGTTTGAAGTCACCAGCGCTTACTACACCAGCTTTACGTAGTTTACGTTTAGCTTTTGTAGATTTGTTAGCGAATAAATGGCTTGTGTAAGCGTGAGAACGTTTCAGTTTACCTGATCCAGTCTTTTTGAAACGCTTTGCAGCGCCGCGATGAGTTTTTTGTTTAGGCATAGGTATTTCCTCCTCTATCTATTACTTATCGTTTTTCGGTGCTAAAACTAAGAACATACTGCGTCCTTCCATTTTAGGCTTAGATTCAACTGTACTAACTTCAGCACAAGCTTCTGAGAAGCGATCTAAAACACGTTGACCGATTTCTTTATGAGTAATGGCACGTCCTTTAAAGCGAATTGACGCTTTAACCTTGTCGCCTTTCTCTAAAAACTTGATAGCATTACGAAGTTTTGTGTTAAAGTCGTGTTCATCAATTGTTGGACTTAAACGAACTTCTTTCATGCTAATTACTTTTTGATTTTTGCGCTGCTCTTTTTCTTTCTTCTGTTGCTCAAAGCGGAATTTACCGTAGTCCATAATGCGGCATACTGGCGGTTTCGCATTTGGAGCAACTAATACTAAATCAAGATTAAGATTTGCAGCTAAGTCTAAAGCGTCATTACGAGACTTGATTCCAAGTTGATCGCCATTTGCGCCAACTAAACGTACTTCACGTGCACGAATTTGCTCGTTAATCATCATATCCTTGCTAATAGTAAGCCACCTCCAAGGTTTTCTCAGAACATATTTTGTAGTCATAGAACCCGACAAAAAAAGTGCGGGCATACGACACCCACACTTGTAAAATCTTAAGTAAGAAATACATTTACCTGCTAACTGCGAATGCGTCCATCAGGTGAGAAGCGGGTGCTTCTACTTGTTCCACAAAACAATATTCTATTATCCTTGATGAGTTTATCATAGGACATGACGTCTGTCAAGAAGACGCGATGTGTTTTACTAACAACAAGAAATATTGTAACAAACAACTAACATACTTGCAATACTTTTTTATGATAAGTGTTACATGGTTATTTTTTCTAGTTTTTCTCTTTTATATTACAAAGAAAAGCCGCGGTATACCGCGGCTTTTTCTTATCGTTTTCCTTCTACTTTAATCATATCAACAAAAGCATCTAATGCGATTGTTTCTGATTTTTGTTCACCATATTTACGTACGTTTACGCCGTTTTCAGTTACTTCATTGTCACCTACTACAAGCATGTACGGAATTTTTTGCATTTGTGCTTCACGGATTTTGTAACCGATCTTCTCTTCACGAGTGTCTAATTCAACACGGATACCAGCACGACGCAATTCGTCTTGTACTTTCTTCGCATAGTCTAAATGTACTTGCGGAGAAACTGGAATTACTTGTACTTGAACTGGAGCTAACCAAGTTGGGAATGCACCTTTGTATTCTTCAATTAAGAAGGCTACGAAGCGTTCCATAGTTGATACAACACCACGGTGAATTACAACTGGACGATGTTGCTTACCGTCTTCGCCAACATAAGTTAATTCAAAGCGTTCTGGAAGTAAGAAGTCTAATTGTACAGTTGAAAGTGTTTCGTCTTTTCCAAGAGCAGTACGAACTTGAACATCAAGTTTTGGACCGTAGAATGCTGCTTCACCTTCAGCTTCATAGTAATCAAGACCCATTTCATCCATAGCTTCTTTTAACATACCTTGTGCTTTTTCCCACATCTCATCATCCGCATAATACTTTTTAGTATCTGCTGGATCACGATAAGATAGACGGAATGAGTAGTTCTCTAAACCGAAATCTTTGTACACTTCTAGAGTTAAGTTTACAACACGTTTTAACTCTTCTTTAATTTGATCTGGACGAACGAAAATGTGCGCATCGTTTAAAGTCATTCCGCGTACACGTTGTAATCCAGATAACGCACCTGACATTTCATAACGGTGCATTGTTCCAAGTTCCGCAATACGGATTGGTAATTCACGGTAGCTGTGAATATCATTTTTATAAACCATCATATGGTGAGGACAGTTCATTGGACGAAGAACTAATTCTTCATTATCCATTTCCATTGATGGGAACATGCCATCACGGTAGTGATTCCAGTGACCAGAAGTTTCATATAACTCTCTACTTCCTAATACTGGAGTGTATACGTGATCATAGCCTAAGCTTGCTTCTTTATCAACGATGTAACGCTCGATAATACGACGAATTGTTGCACCCTTTGGTAACCAAAGTGGTAAACCTTGTCCTACTTTTTGGCTATTAGTAAATAGTTTTAATTCTTTACCTAATTTACGGTGATCGCGCTCTTTCGCTTCTTCAAGCATACGTAAGTGCTCATCTAATTCTGCTTTCTTAACGAATGCAGTACCGTAAATACGTTGTAACATTTTATTATTGCTATCGCCGCGCCAGTAAGCACCTGCAACGCTTAATAATTTAAACACTTTAATTTTCCCTGTAGATGGAAGGTGAACACCACGGCAAAGGTCGAAGAATTCGCCTTGCTCATAGATTGAAATAACTGCATCCTCTGGAAGATCGTTAATTAAATCTAATTTTAACTCATCACCAATTTCTTCAAAGCGACGAAGTGCTTCTGCACGTGGTACTTCATGACGAACGATTTCTAAGTTTTCGTTCACGATTTTTTGCATTTCTTTTTCGATTTTCTTGAAGTCTTCAACTGTAATTGCTTCTTCCATATCGATATCGTAATAGAAGCCATTTTCAATTACTGGACCAATGCCAAGCTCAAGCTTAACATCTTTATATAAACGTTTTAACGCTTGTGCTAAAAGGTGGGCTGTTGAATGGCGTAAAATATATAAGCCATCTTCAGAATCTAATGTAATAATAGAAACTGCACCATCTTCTTCGATTGGTGTAACAAGATCGATCATCTCATCGTTTAATTTTCCAGCTACAGCTTTTTTCTTTAAGCCTGGGCTAATAGAAGCTGCGATTTCTTCAGTTGTTACGCCTTTTGGAAACTCCTTCACAGCTCCATCAGGGAAAGTAATTTTAACTACATCTGCCATCACTGGTCACTCCTCTTTTTCTCAAAATAAAAAACACTCATCCCGTAAAAAGGGACGAGTGTTGAATTCGTGGTTCCACCCTTGTTCCAATTAACATAATTGTTAATTGCTCAAGTTCAACATAACGGTGTTGTCCGTTAGCAATTACTAGAAAAACCGTTCACTGCTAAAGTTTAGAGGTGGTAAGTAATAATCCCGTACTAGGAAGCTCACACCCTAAGGCTTCCCTCTCTGAAAATCGTAGAAAACTACTCATGTCCTCATCATGACATTTCGATATATTTCATTTATGTAGGTAATTATATGCTCAAAAACTTAGAAAATCAAGGGCGTTACCTTTATTTTTTAAATTTTTCACATTGCGCTCAAAATCATGTAATCCATGTAATTGGACCCGTTCTTGAAACACATTTCGCAAAGTAATAATCATATTATGGTCTTGTTCTTTCGTATATAAATAAATCTTTTTGGGCGAAATAGAAAGAAGCGGCGCAATTACTTTCGTATCAATATATACATCATTTTGCTTTAATAATTCCTCATCTATATATTGGACCAACTTCTCCTGTTTTAAACGTCTACCTTTATCATCATAAAAGATAAAGCTTTCATCAAAAATAAGATGCACGCAGGACAAGCGTGATTTACGGCTACTTACTTGTTGCCGAAGCGTCTCAATGAACATTTGGTATTCTTGCTCCATCTTATATTCATCAATTGCCACTTCCGCAAGTTTAGCCACCATTTCCCTATATGTACGAAGACGAAAACGGATATATGATGAAAACGAGAATGAGAGCGGATCACAAAGCCAATTATTTAAAGAAGACTTAATATATGACTCAAATGCGTTACGCGTTAAATCCTGAGCTACACCTTTTCTTCTTCCCTTTAAAATCTCATGTGCCATGTGCAATATTTGATGACACTCTTCTTGTTCTTCATAAAAAAACTTTTCTTTTAAAATCGTATAAATCCACTCATTTTGTTTCACATTCACAATGAAATACACCATTACTGGCAATAAGATCTTTTCAATATAATTCGATTCACGTACTGGTATGTGAATTACCACTTTTTGTTCCTGTAAATACACACTCGTTTCCTTATATAATACTTCCGCTCTTTTCAGCAATTGTCTATATACGTGCATAGCATCATTTTTTTCTTCGAAGCAAATTTCAATCACTTTTGTCCCCCCTTTTATCCCAGCTCTAAAGGACTGTATCTATACGTTACAAATCCTATAAGAGTCCGTCCCGCGTGAATTTCACTCTTAGTAGAATTACATTTCCTATCGTTAGAAAATCCACTCAATATGGCTTGCTAATTTTATATATATTAAGGGAGGGAGAAAAAAATGATACAAGCTACTATGAATTTTTTTATTGTATACTTTACTTATTAGTAAAGGGGGGCATCTGAATGTTTGAATATAAATTCGTAAAAGTCGAATTGCATTGGGGGCTCACTCGCTCAAAACTAGCTGAAGACTACCAAGAAATTATTCAAGAACACGCTAGAGATGACTGTAGGTTCGTACAGATTGTTGCCCCTACGATTGGCAGTTCTGGACAACCTGAATATTTCGACCTCATATTTGAAAAGAAAATATCACTATAATACAAAAGAGCAAGCTTCTCAGCTTGCTCTTTTACTTATGACGACGGTTTTTCCCACCAATTGGAATTGGTTTCGCTAAATATTTAATTCGTTCCATAATACGTGCTGCCTTCATTTCTTCAGCCTCACCACGTTGTGTATACGTTAAATGATGTTCCAATTGTTTAAAATCAAAATTAGACGTAAAGAACGTCGGTAAGTTTTCTAACATACGGAATTGCAAGATTGCACCAAGTACATCGTCACGCACAAAGCTCGACATCGCTTCTGCCCCGATATCATCTAACATTAAAACTTGTACGCGTTTAACCGCATCAATCTTTTCGCCAATCGAATTATCTTGAATCGAACTTTTAATTTCACGTAAAAATTCCGGGAAGTATACGAGCATCGAACTTATTTTCTTTCGAGCAAGCTCGTTCGCAATTGCTCCTAAAAGGTACGTTTTTCCTACACCAAATTTACCGTACAAATATAAACCTTGTGCTTTTTTACCTGGTTCATATGTACTTAAAAATTCATTCGCTGCGCCAATTGCATCGATACGTGCATTTAAGTCAGAAGGGTCTAAGTTTTCCATAGTTGCCTGTAAAATATCCGTTGGCATATATACACTTTGAACGAGTTTTTCATATTTCTTTCTCTCGTCATATGCTACTTTTCTAACGCAACGATCGTATTGAATATCAATCATCTTCCCTTGAATAACAAGCTTTGGCTCGTATCCTTGTAGCATATTTTTACATGCACCTAAATCCGGACAATCCACGCAACCTACACTTTGTCCAATATATTCATATAACTTCACAAGACTGCGCTCAATCATAGAAGTCGTTACTTCACCTTTATGTTCGTCAATAAATTCTTTTACACGCGGGTGCGCCATTACTTCTGCCTTTAATACTTCATATCTATTTTTAAAGTTTTCATTTTCCATTAATTTTGTAAATGAATTTTGAATATGCTCCATTTTCTCACCTCAAAGAGCGTTCATTCTCTTCTATTAATCACGCTTATATTTTTTTAACACTTCTTCTAATCGTTTTCGTTCATCTTCTAGCGTACTTGCATCTTTTTCTACACTTACATCTTTCTTCGCCGTTTCTTTCTCTTGTTCTTTCGGCTCTTCTTCCTTAAGCCAATCTGGCACCATTTCTTTTCGTACCGTTTTCTTCGCCGTACGGCCTTTTTTCTTCGTCTCAGCCCACTCTTGATATTGACGGTTCTCTTCTTTCGCTAACGCCATCGCGTCCGCTACTGTACCGACCTTTTTACGTGCCCAATGCCCAGCAATCTTCTCGACATACGTTTTCGCAAGTTTCATATCTGAGCGTAGCATAACGTAATAAATAAGTACATTCACAACTCCTGGTGTCAATTTTTGATTAATCATGACATCTTCAACGATTTGCAAGTCCGCTTTCGTTGCCTCTGCACCACCAGAAATCTCTTTCAATAGTTGTTTTGGCGAGATTTCCTCTAGCTGCTTTATTAACATCTCCTCTTGTGATGAAGGCTCTTTCTCTTTCATCGTACGTGCAGCATGAGGCTGTACTCTTTCACTTAGTACCGGTAATGCTTGACCATTTTCAAATTGATACCAATCGCGCGCTCCTTTTCTAAGCCTTTCCATATCAATTGTTTGCATCTCTGTCACCGCACCAAGAACGATATTTTGCATCGATAACACATCTACACCATACACGTAAGCAAGTGTTATAACGCAGTCTCTTACTTGATCTGTAATCGCCTTTTTAGGAACAAGAGCGGACAATCCATCTACAAATAAAGAGAAATCAAAGAAATCATTCCAAACTTTCGGAGCGTCTCCCTTCTCGTTACTTGGCATAGTTGTCGTTTTTGGAATACGAAGGTCTTCTTGCGCATGCTCAAGCTGTCCTGGATTAAACGAACCAAACACATCATTGAAAGAGCGCGTAACATTTTCATAAGAAGCAAAATCAAATTCTTCTTCTAAGAAATATTGCTTTACTTGATTATATTTTGTCCGACTCAATCGATTGTATAAAAAGATACTTAAAACAATATCATCAAAAAACTGCTTCGGAGATAAAGGTGGTTGCAACTCATATATGAACATTCGAATATCTTTTTCTTTCTTAATATATACCTTCAAAAGCCCAATTGCCTCTAACTTTACTCGTTCCTCATATATTTCAGGAAGTTGCATTTGCATAGTCACCATAAGGGAATGATGTGTATTTTCTTTTCCAAATACACGATCTTGCTCTAGCTCCCCCCATAGTGTCATGTATAAGCTAAAAGCTCTACTACCTATTAACGGCTGATACAACATCGTTAATACTTTTCGGTCGTAATTATGCAGTAGCCCTTTCGCACTTACTTTATAACGATCAATCGGCAATAGCTCCATCCATGACTGTTTTTCCATTCTTGCTTTTCCTTTCTCTCATCCAATCTATCCTCTACTTCATTCCTTCTATCTTCATTATATAAATTCTTAGTGAAAAAGAGCTATTAGCTTTCGCTTCTAGCTCTCTTATCCTATTACTTACGGTATGTAAAGAGAATAAAATACAACTTCTACTCTCTTTCTTTTTGCAGTATATCTTTTAATTCTTCAATAAATACATTTAAATCTTTAAATTGACGATATACAGAAGCAAAACGTACATAAGCAACATCATCAATATCGCGAAGTTCTTCCATAACAATTTCACCAATCATATCACTTTTCACTTCTGATATACCTAAATTACGCAGTTCACGTTCCACGCTTTGTGTTACTTCTTCTAATTGTCTTAAAGATACTGGTCTTTTTTCACACGCTTTAATTAAACCACGTAAAATCTTTTCTTTATTAAACTCTTCTCGTGTGCCTTCTTTTTTAACAACGATAAGAGGTGACTCTTCTACCCTTTCAAAGGTCGTAAAGCGACTTAAACAACTTTCACACTCTCTTCTTCTTCGAATAGAGCGCCCCTCGTCTACCGGACGCGAATCTAACACTCTTGTACCATTATGAGAACAGGATGGACAACGCAATTCATTCACTCCTTTACACTATACTCTTTATTTTTCTCTACTCAATTCACCTAAAATATATATACAATATTATATAACTCATTCTAACTCTCTTACCACTTTAAGTTTCAGCGCATCACTTTATCATCTCATACTTAAAAATAAGATGGTATATAGGGCACTACCTCATTTGCAAGAGTCCAATGTATTCAACTAACGAGTACGTTATATTTTTCCTTTTTTATAAACTAAAAAAGAGGTGCATTATACACCTCTTTACATTTTAAATCAATTATGTTCTTTTTTAAAGAGCTTTTGTTTCTCTCTGCTTAATTTCGAAGCTACCAGTGCCTCGAGGAAGCTCGATGCTCTCACGCGTTTTCGCGTTTAAACCTTCTGCAATATATTCTGCAGCAACATTTGGATCAATACGATCCCCACAAGTATAAACATCAATACTTGCGTAACCGTGCTCCGGAAAGCTATGAATTGTTAAATGTGATTCTGAGATAATTACTACTCCACTTACACCTTGTGGTGCAAATTTATGGAAAGCAACCTCACGCACTTCAGCACCAGCTCTTAGTGCTGCATCCACAAATAATTGTTCAATATACGGCATGTCATTAAGCTTGTCGAAATCGCAATCCCAAAGTTCAGCGATCACGTGACGACCCATCGTATCCATAGTATCCATTCTACAGTTCCCCCTTGTAAATTTATTCTAACTGTTCGAATTGAAAACTAATTTGCAATTTGGCTTGCTCCACTACCACGGGGGAAAGTTAGTCCAGAGAGGTCCTAACCCTTTAAGTAGTGACTACGTACCTCAGCTCTTAAGTTTACGAGTGTTAGTATACTTTGTTTATTTTCATTTTGCAACAACAGTTTTTTCGATTTTCTGTCATATTTTCCTCTTTACTTTTCCCTAAAAAAAATAAACGATTCACAAATGCAGTAATCACAACGTTTCGTGGTATGTCCACTTTTTAAAATATACTTATATAATTTTTTTCCTTTTCAGAAAAAAATAAAAAAAGAGGGCAAATATTGCCTTGCCCTCTCCTCCCTTATTCACTTAAATGTGTTGCACATTTTCTTGTTTCGCTAACTCTTCAACAACTAACGTTACAAGATCTACAACACGACGAGAGTAGCCCCACTCGTTATCATACCAAGCAAGTACTTTCACTTTACGATCACCCATTACCATTGTAGATAAACCATCGATAATAGCTGAATGTGTATTTGTATTAAAGTCGATAGATACTAAAGGCTCTTCGCTGAATTCTACAATACCTTTTAACGCACCGTTTGCAACAGTTTTGAATGCATCATTAATAGCTTCAACTGTCACATCGCGTTTTACATCTACTACTAAGTCAACAAGAGACACGTTTGGTGTTGGTACACGAAGTGCCATACCATGAAGTTTTCCGTTTAAGTGCGGAAGAACTTTTGCTAGCGCTTTCGCAGCACCTGTCGTTGTCGGAATGATTGATTGTCCGCAAGCACGTGCTCTTCTTAAATCTTTATGTGGGTTATCAATATTTTTTTGGTCATTTGTATAAGCGTGAACTGTCGTCATTAAACCGTTTTCAATTCCAAACTGCTCATCTAACACCTTCACAACAGGCGCTAAACAGTTTGTTGTACAAGATGCATTTGAAATAACAGTATGTTTTGTAATATCTAATTGGTCTTCGTTCACACCAACTACAATTGTTACATCTTCATTTTTACCAGGCGCTGTTAAAATAACTTTTTTCGCTCCAGCTTCAACGTGAAGAATTGCTTTTTCTTTTGAATTAAATTTACCAGTTGCTTCAATTACAACTTCAACACCTAAATCTGTCCAAGGCAATTCCTTTGGATCGCGGTTGTTTAAAAGGCGAATCATTTTTCCATCAACTAATAAGTGATCTTCAAATGCTTCTACTGTTCCGTCAAACTTGCCATGAACTGTATCATATTTAATTAAGTGTGCTAACGTTTCAGATGGATAGCTTGCATTGATTGCTACAATTTCGAATGCGCTTTCTTTTATTGCTTGACGAAATACCATTCTCCCAATACGTCCAAATCCATTAATTGCCACACGAGTCATAATATGTTATCCCCCTTGAATGCGTTATACTATTTATCTCCAATCCCAATAATAGTATAACACAAAAAGGAGATATGTCACTAAGCATTTTCATTAATTTCACAATTTTTTAGTCAATAATGTTCCACTTCTTTAAAATTACCTGCAATTGTGTTTTCGTTCCCATAATTGTGCCATCATTATTTATCACTTCATCTGCATTTTTCACTTTTTCTTCTAACGGCATTTGAGATTGAATACGAGCTGTTGCTTCTTCTTCTGAAAAGTTATTTCGTTTCATTAAACGTTCTAATTGCGTATGCGGCTTAACCGCTACAACTAAAATGCGGTCAACGAGACTTGTTAATTTGCTTTCAAATAAGAGAGGAATATCTAACACAACCGCTTGCACACCTTCTTTTATGTACATTTCCTTTTGCCTATTCATTTCCTCACGCACTGCAGGATGCACAATTTTATTTAACTGCAATCGTTTTTCTTCATTATAGAAAACGATGCTTCCCAATCTTGGACGATCTAGTTCCCCATCTTGTTGTAACACTTCCGCTCCAAACACTTCTACTATTTTGTTATATGCTGGTTTTCCTTGTTCTACAACTTCTCTTGCAATAACATCTGCATCAATAACTGGTATACTTAGCTCACGAAACATTTCTGATACCGTACTTTTTCCGCTTGCAATGCCTCCCGTTAATCCAATTACTACTGTCATAATAATCCTCCTCATAATAAAAGGCGCGAAACCAATGTTCCACGCCCATACTTACATTTTCCAAATTCCAATTATAATGAGTAATACCCCAGGCAGGAATGTAAATTTTTGTAACCACTTCATATTCGATAAAACCGTTCCAAGTTTCATTCCAATAAATAAAAACAAAGAACTCATAATTGCAACTAATATCGCCATCATAGCAGGTGCATACCCTAATAAAGATGCACCAATTCCGGCACCAAATGAGTCTACAGAAAGAGCGATACCAAGAAGCAATGCCTCTCCTGCAGAAATGGTGCCTGATTTATCAAAATCTGCTACAGTCGGTTTCCGTAAAATTTGAATCACTAGCCCTAGCGAGGCAATCTCTAATTTCCAGACCTTCTCCTCTTGCTTCGGTTCTTCTTTTTTCTCACTTCGAAAAAATTGATACAATACCCAAATCCCTATTCCAATAAGAACAAGCCCACCGATACGCGTTGCGATAACAGGTGAAAATACTTTCGCGATCATATGTCCAATTCCCATTGAAACAAGCATAACAGCCGCTGAACACATTCCGATAATTATAATTGATCTTAGTGGAATTCTTACGCTTCTTAAACCATATGTTAGCCCTACACTACAGCTATCTAAGCTTAATGTAAAAGCTAATAAAATAAGAGATAAATAAAGGTACATCGGTAAGCTCCTCCCTTATACATAGCTCTGCTGTATGTATATGACAAATGCCTATCCGATGTTATCTCTTTTCTATATTCTTGGCTGACAAATTGGGCAGTAATGCGTTCCTCTTCCGCCAACAACTGTTTTTTCTAATATCGTACCGCAAGTTACACACGGTTCTCCTTTTTTTCCGTATACATTTAGGAGTTCTTGGAACGAACCAATTTGCCCTTGTGAGTTGATATACGTTCGAATTGTACTTCCGCCACGCTTCACTGCTTCGCCTAGCGTTGTAACGGTAGCCTCATAAATTCGCTCAATTTCTTCTATTGTCAAAGACGAAGCTTCTCGTTCCGGATGAATTTGAGAACGGAATAAAACTTCATCTACATATATATTTCCAAGCCCTACTAAAAGACGCTGGTCCAATAGCACAACTTTTATTTTACGATTTGTCTTTTGCAATCTTTCTTGTAAATACCGTGGTGTCAATTCAGCATCAAACGGCTCCGGACCTAAGTCAGCAAGAGGCATTTGGTTCATCTCTTCACCTTTCTTAAAGAGATGCATCGTACCAAACTTTCTCACATCTTTATAATGTAATTCAGTTCCATCTGTAAATAAGAAACGGACGTGCGTATGTTTATCAATCGGCTCATCCTCTTGATGTAGTAAAAACTTACCTTCCATACGCAAATGTGAAACAATAACATAATTTGTTACATATAGAAGCAAAAACTTTCCTCTTCGCTTTATATTTTCAATCTTCTCGCCTTTTAGCATTTCTTTAAAGATTTCTGCATCATCTGGTCGTTTCACTATTTTTGGATAAGTAACAATAACATCTTCAATCGTTTTTCCTGTTACAAGATTTTCAAGTGTCCGTCTGACGTTTTCAACCTCTGGTAATTCAGGCATTTCATCACTTCCTTATTTTGCGTCGTACCAAGTTGGACCGTAAGAATAATCAACTTTCAGCGGAACTGCGAGTTCAATTGCATGCTCCATTACTTCAGGTACAAGCTTCTCTAATTTTTCAATTTCTTCTTTTGGCGCTTCAAATATCAATTCATCGTGTACTTGCAGAAGAAGACGTGCTTGTAATCCTTCTTCTTCTAAACGATCCGCCATAATAATCATAGCTTTTTTAATAATATCTGCTGCAGTACCTTGAATTGGTGTATTCATCGCTGTACGCTCAGCAAAGCTACGTAAATTGAAATTACGACTCGTAATTTCTGGAATATAACGACGACGATTTAATAATGTAGCCACATATCCTTTTTGTTTCGCATCTTTTACGATGTCCTCCATGTATTCTTGTACACCAGGGAAACTTTCTAAATACTTTTCAATAAATTCCGCTGCTGCTTTTCTTGTAATTCCTAAGTTTTGTGAAAGACCATAATCACTAATACCATACACAATTCCGAAGTTAACAGCTTTCGCTTGTCTTCTCATATTTGAAGTTACTTCATCTTTTTCAACGCCAAATACATCCATAGCTGTTTTCGTATGAATATCCATGTCATGCTGGAATGCTTCAACTAGCCCTTTATCATTTGCAATATGAGCTAATACACGCAATTCGATTTGTGAATAATCAGCCGCATACATAATCCAACCTTCTTCTGATGGAACAAATGCCTGACGAATCTTTCTTCCTTCTTCTAATCGAATCGGGATATTTTGCAAGTTCGGATCCGTTGAACTTAATCGACCTGTTTGCGTTAACACTTGATTAAAGCGAGTATGAATTTTAGATGAATCTTCATGTACAACTTTCAGTAAACCTTCAATATAAGTTGAATTTAGCTTCCCTAATTGACGATAATGTAAAATGTTTGGAATAATTTCATGGCGATCCATAAGCTTGTCTAATACATCAGCTGACGTAGAATAACCTGTTTTCGTCTTTTTAATAACCGGTAAGTTTAAGTTCTCAAACAGAATTACACCAAGCTGCTTCGGTGAATTAATATTAAATTCTGTTCCCGCAAGCTTATAAATTTCCTGTTCCATTTCCTTTAATCTACCTGCGAGTTCTTCTCCCATATTACGAAGACGCTCCGTATCAACTTTTACACCTTTTACTTCCATATCAGCTAATACACGCGCAAGTGGCAATTCTAACTCTGTAAACAGTTCATATTGCTCATTCTTCTTTAACTCTTCAACGAATGTTTGCTTTACATCATATAATACATGCACTTTACGAGCCACATGCTCCGCTACTACTTCTAACTCTGGAACAGCACGCTTCGCACCTTTTCCGTAAACTTCTTCATCTGATTTCACAGCATGCGTTTCTTTCATTTTCGCTACAGTACGGAAATCTTTATCTGTATCAGCCGGGTCAAGTAAATAAGCAGCGATTAATAGATCAAAGTCAATCCCTTGCATATCTATCCCATTCCATTTCAGTGCAACGATTGCTCGCTTCGCATCAAATGTATGCTTTCTCATTTCTCCATTTGCAAGCCATGCTTTAAATGCATCCGATGCAAGAGCAATATCCTTCTGAATAAAGTAGCAACCATTTTCATTTTGAATACCAAAGCCTTGAATGTCCGCCTTATGATAATTATCTTCTTGCACTTCAACAATAAGTGCACTATCTTGCTGAAGCATTTCTTCTGTAACTTCTTCCACAATATCAAATGTAATATCATCTAATTCAGCTGGAGCTGTTTCTTCTGGCGTAACGCCTAATTTATTTAAAAGAGATGTAAATCCTAAACTCTCGAACATTGGAATCACATCACTTGCTTCATATCCTTTATACGCCATATCATCCACATGAACTGTAATCGGCGCATCTGTAATAATAGTCGCTAGATCTTTACTCATAAGAGCTTGTTCTTTATTTTCTTCCAGTTTTTCTTTTAATTTCTTCCCGCTTACTTGATCTAGATTTTCATACACTTCTTCAACCGTTCCAAACTGTGTTAACAATTTAATCGCCGTTTTTTCACCAACTCCTGGTACACCCGGAATATTATCTGATTGGTCTCCCATTAAACCTTTCATATCGATAATTTGCTTTGGTGATAAGCTATATTTTTCAAATAAAGATTCTTTCGTATATTCATCTACTTCCGTAATCCCTTTTCGCGGAATACATACAAGCGTGTTATCAGAAACAAGTTGAAGTAAATCTTTATCTCCTGAAATAACTTTTACACTTGCTCCTTGTTCACTCGCTTCTTTTGCTAGCGTTCCCATAATATCATCCGCTTCATAATTTTCTAATTCATAACGCGGTACATTGAACGCATCCAGCATCTCACGAATAAACGGGAACTGCTCTGATAATTCAGGTGGAGTCTTTTGACGTCCTCCTTTATACTCACTATACGTTTTATGACGGAAGGTTGTTTTGCCTGCATCAAACGCCACTAACATATGAGTTGGCTTTTCTTCCTCTAATATTCTCATTAACATCATTGTAAAACCGTAAATTGCGTTCGTATGTATACCTTTGTCGTTATTTAAAAGCGGTAGTGCAAAGAAAGCACGATACGCGATATTATTACCATCTACTAATACGACCTTTTTTTCCAAAATTGAAACCTCCCCATACAAATTTGAAATGATTTTTTTCACAGAAAAAAACCGTTCCTTTCCTCTCTCTATATTAACATGACTAATAGAGAGAAGAAAAATAACGGTTATTTTCTTTCATATATAAAACAGACTTATATTGGCATAAAGGGAAGTGACGAGAACAGCTTAACTATTCTCGTCCAAAATTACTCCTTGGATGAAGGGGTTTTCATGTATTATATTAACAGAGCTTTATTAATATTTAATTAAGCCATTGTTAATATATTGTAAACATCCTTCATCCTATTTTTCAGTTGCTGATTTTGGTAAAACAACTGTAAATGTTGTCCCTTCCCCAACTTCACTATCCACTGTAATTGTACCGTGATGCGCCTCTACTAAATGCTTTACAATTGATAATCCGAGGCCTGTACCACCAGTATTTCTACTTCTCGCTTTATCCACTCGGTAAAAGCGTTCAAAAATACGCGGAATTTCCTCTTTACTAATACCAATTCCAGTATCCGATACTTTTATATAAGCATTATACTTATCTTCCGCTAACTCTACTGAAACAACGCCTCCAGCCGGTGTATATACGATCGCGTTATTTATTAAATTAATAAAGATTTGTTTCAAACGACTTGGATCTCCAATAACAGAAGCACGTTTTAATACATTCACTTGTAAAGAGATTTCTTTTTCTCCTGCTTTATTATCAAGCACCATATGAATATCTTCAAGCAGCCCCTTCATGTCAACGGTTCCCATATTTAATTTAAATCCTTGTTGTTCGATCTTCGACAAATCTAATAAATCTTCAATTAATCCTTGCATGCGCTCACTTTCTTTTAAAATAATGCGCAAGAAATGTTCGCAGAATTTTTTATTATCCATCGCTCCGTCTAAGAGTGTTTCTGAAAAACCTTTAATAGAAGTAATCGGTGTCTTTAATTCATGAGAAACATTCGCTAAAAAGTCTTTTCTCATTTGTTCTAATTTCTTTAACTCTGTTATGTCATGGAATACGAGAACAATCCCTTTCCATTCATGGTTTGTCCCGATAATCGGCGCTCCATATACTTCGAAATGCTTCCGCTCAATTCCAAGTGGCAATAACATTTGTTTACGCACTTTCACTTCTGTCATAAAGATTTCTTCTACAAGCTCAGTAATTTCTGTATGATGAAACGATTCATAATATAAGCGATCTAAATATTCTTCATCTGTTACGTGGAAAGTTTCCTTATAAGAGCGGTTTACAAGGTTTATATACCCGCGGCTATCAATTAAAATCATTCCGCTTCCCATATTTTCAATTAACGTATGCAGACGATCTTGCTGCATTTCTTGTTCAAGTGTCATCTCTTGTAAGTTACGAGCTAAAATATTAATTGCTTTACTCAGCATTCCTGTTTCATCCGAATGACTTTCGTATGCACGTGCTTTATAATTACCCTTTGCCAATTCAATTGCAACTTTTGTAACCGATTCAATCGGCCTAATATATTGCCCTGTAATTTTCATACCTAAAAATACAACTACGAGACAAGCAATAACAAATCCGATAATTAATAATCCCCACGTTTTTTGATGTACGTCTCTTAAAGGATCGATTGTACTTTTCACCAAAACGTATCCTTGTTTTCCTTCTACATCTTGAACGAACACCGCATGATAAAATTCATTCTTTCGATCTGTCTCTTTCGTAATCACTTTACTTCGTTGTTTTGCCACTTCCGAAGAAAGTTCTTTAATCGTTTCTGGACTAAATGCCAATTCTTGTCCTTTTCTATATTGAACTTTCTTTTTTTCATCCACAAATACGATAGAAGCTGGTATTTTTTCTTCTAACTTTTCAAATACGTATGGATTTTTTAAGACATTATCAAAACCTTGCTCTTCTGCTAACGCCGCAACATACTCTGTCTCTTTTACCATTCTCTCTTTAGCATGATCTATATAGTAGTTTTCAAACACAGTTTCTAGCAATAAACCTAGTCCAACTAAAATAAATACAATAAGAGAAACAAATGTAAAAAGAAGCCTGGAACGAAATTTATTCATTCCCTTTTGGCTCCTCTAATTTATATCCTAAACCACGTATCGTTTTAATGTACGTCGGTTTTTTCGTATTTTGTTCAATTTTATCGCGCAAATGGCTAATATGAACATCAACAATTCGCGTATCACCAGCAAAATCATAATTCCATACAGCACTTAATAATTGATCACGAGTCAACACGCGACTTTTATTTTTCGCAAGATACACAAGTAGTTCAAATTCTTTTGGTGTTAATTCAAGCTTTCTTCCTTGGAAATAAGCCTCATAAAACTCCGGTAAAATTTTAAGTTCTGCAATTGTGATGCTATCTTCATCTGGCGCTTCTGCAACTTGTTCTTCTTGTTGTAATTTCGTGCGGCGCAAAATCGCCTTCACACGAGCAACAACTTCCCTTGGACTAAATGGCTTCGTCATATAATCATCTGCCCCAAGTTCAAGGCCTAGCACCTTATCAAACTCATCATCTTTTGCCGTTAACATTAAAATCGGCGTCATAACGCGCTGCAATCGTAATTCTTTACACACTTCCATACCATCCATTTTCGGAAGCATTAAATCTAATATAATTAAATCTGGGCGTTCTGTTGTCGCTTTTTGAAGCGCCATTTCTCCATCCATCGCTGTTATAACTTCAAACCCAGCTTGTTGTAAATTAAATTCGATTAAAGTTAAGATAAATTCCTCATCATCAACTACTAAAATACGATTGTTCATTCTTTTCCTCCAAGTTATAGACTTGAAACCTTCTTCATCCTAGTATTTTCCCCGTTATTCTCATCATACTAGAAAACAAGGTCCCTCTCAATATAATTGTCTATTCATGGAGATCGTTTGTGTAGAATTGAGAAAATAGAAGTAATTACGATTCACCTGCAACTACACAGGATTTTGCCAAACTTTATAGATTACTCTCTCTTCTTTAAAGCTCACTTCCGTATGAACTATAAAATCTTGATTTTGTGCTAGGAAAAACGAAAGAGCATACGCGACTTTATAATCTCGCGTTGCATATCCATCCAATACTCTTCCGTACATTTCATTTGCGACCCCGTCTGCCCACACTTCAGCTTCTCTTATTGTTTCAAAGATAACATCTTCTTTTTTCCACCTCACCTAAAAAAACCACTCCTTTCATTGACTTCAATTACCGATGATTATATTATTAATTTAAATATACAAATAAATTAGATGCCGAGGTCTATTATGCGACTATTACTACCTATTTTAACTTTAGTAGTAACATGCTTCCTTACTTTTAACGTACCGAGCTGGGATACGATTAAAACGGGGTGCTCAGAATTTGCTGAAGGGTTCAAAGAAGGATTTTTCAACTAAAAATAGCGCTAGCATCCTTATTCAAGGTATGCTAGCGCTATTCATATTTTCATCTTTTAAAAATTATCTAATGCTTTTTCCATAATGGAAACAGATTTAAAAGGCGGCGTGACTGTTAATGAACCTTTTACAACAGTTTCTCCTTTTTCATCATGAGCAGATACAAGCATATCAATTGTATGTTCCTCCTCAGAAACAGCCACAACTTCAAAGTGGATTTGTAACGTTTCATAATGGTGAACATGCTTCACGAACGTAAGGTCCTTTCTCGTAATATGACTTCCTGGACCCGGTAAATATTTCGTAACCGCCGTTGTAATCATTCCCGTTAGCATAATGCTTGGTACAATCGGCTTTTCATACGGAGTTTGGGATGCGTAATCATGCTGAATATATAATGGATTGGCATCATTCGTTAACCCTAAGTACAATAACAAATCTTTATCCTCAATTTTTTCAGTGATAGATAATTTCTCTCCTACTGTAATTTCATCCATTTTACGACCAATTTGAACTTTTTTCTTTAACATGTTACAACCCCCTCCGATTTTTTCACCTTATTATCCTACTAAAAGCGATACCTTATCCGAACTTTACTATGATGAGGGCAATATATAGTATAAATCTATAGTTTCATTATAGGATATTACAAATGATAGCGTTTTCATATTATTTCAAAAAAACAATTCGGTAAATAGTAGAAAAAGATTCGGAATCCCGAATCTTTTTCACTACTATTCAATTATTAAACAAGAACTTTCATTACGTTACGTACAGATTCTACAGAGCGATCTAACGCTTCTTTTTCATCTGCAAGAAGTTCTAATTCAATAATTTTTTCAATTCCGTTACCACCTAGAATTACTGGTACCCCTAAGTAAAGGTCACTATAACCATACTCACCTTCAAGGTACGCAATAGCTGGTAATACACGGCGTTGATCTTTTAAGATTGCTTCTGTCATTTCAACTAAAGAAGCTGCTGGTGCGTAATATGCACTACCGTTTCCTAATAAGCCTACAATCTCACCGCCACCTTTACGTGTACGTTCTACGATTGCTTCTAAACGCTCTTTCGGAATTAACGTTTCTAACGGAATACCGCCTGCATAAGAATAACGCACAAGAGGTACCATGTCGTCACCGTGTCCACCAAGAACAAATCCTGTAATGTCTTTCACAGAAAGATTTAATTCTTGTGCGATGAATGTACGGAAACGAGCTGTATCTAATACGCCCGATTGGCCAATTACACGCTCTTTCGGGAATCCTGCTTCTTTAAATACAGAATATGTCATTGCATCAACTGGATTTGTTAACACAACAATAATTGCATTTGGTGAATGTTTTGCAATGTCGCGCGTAATACTTTTCATAATTTTAGAGTTCGTTGCTACTAAGTCATCACGGCTCATACCAGGCTTACGTGCAATACCTGCTGTAATAACGACAACGTCAGAATCAGCAGTATCTGCGTAATCAGATGTTCCAATAATGTTAGCATCAAAACCTTGTACTGGGCTCGCTTCTAACATATCTAACGCTTTCCCTTTTGTTGGATTTTCCAGTTGTGGAATGTCCACTAATACAACATCTGCAAGTTCTTTTTGTGCTAATAAGAATGCCGTTGTTGCTCCTGTAAATCCTGCACCGATGACTGAAACTTTCTTGCGTTTGATTGTCATAATTTACCCCCCGTTTTAATTATGCGTTTTTGATTATCGCTACATCCATGTTTTTAATAAGCTCATTAGCAAACTCAGAACACTTCACTTCTGTTGCGCCTTCCATTAGGCGAGCGAAGTCATATGTTACTACTTTTGATGCAATTGTTTTCTCAACTGAATCTGTTACTAATTTCGCTGCTTCATTCCATCCTAAGTGTTCTAATAATAATACACCTGAAAGAAGAACTGAAGATGGGTTTACTTTATCTAAACCTGCATATTTTGGAGCTGTACCGTGTGTAGCTTCAAAGATAGCATGTCCAGTCACATAGTTAATGTTTGCACCAGGTGCAATACCAATTCCACCTACTTGTGCAGCAAGTGCATCAGAGATATAGTCACCATTTAAGTTCATTGTTGCAACAACATCGAACTCACGTGGACGAGTTAAAATTTGTTGTAAGAAGATGTCTGCAATAGAATCTTTTACGATGATTTTTCCAGCCACTTCAGCGTCTGCCATCGCTTTATTTGCTGCATCTTTACCATCTTTTTCAACAATGCGATCATATTCAGCCCAAGTAAATACTTTGTCGCCGAATTCTTGTTCCGCTACTTCGTAACCCCAGTTTTTGAAAGCACCTTCTGTAAATTTCATAATGTTTCCTTTATGAACTAATGTAACAGAAGAGCGTTTTTCATTAATTGCATATTGAATTGCAGCACGAACAAGACGCTTTGTCCCTTCTTCTGAGATTGGTTTAATACCAATACCAGATGTTTCTGGGAAGCGGATTTTATTAACACCCATTGCTTCTTTTAAGAAAGCAAGAACTTTTTCTGCTTCTGGAGATCCTTGTGCATATTCAATTCCAGCATAAATGTCTTCTGTATTTTCACGGAAAATAACCATATCAGTATCTTCCGGACGTTTTACAGGTGAAGGAACACCTTCAAAATAACGAACTGGACGTAGACATACATATAGATCTAATTCTTGACGAAGTGCTACGTTTAGAGAACGAATACCACCGCCAACTGGAGTTGTAAGTGGACCTTTAATTGCGATTAAATATTCGCGAATTAAATTTAAAGTTTCTTCTGGTAACCACTCGCCTGTTTGGTTGAATGCTTTTTCCCCTGCAAGCACTTCTTTCCAAACGATTTTCTTCTCACCATCATAAGCTTTTTCAACTGCTGCTTCTATTACGCGAGATGCAGCTGCCCAAATATCAGGACCAATTCCATCTCCTTCAATAAATGGAATAATCGGATTGTTTGGTACATTCATAACACCATTAGTTACAGTAATTTTTTCACCTGTCGTCAATGTGATAACCCCCATGTTTGAAATTTCATATGTATGAAACTGAGGGAATAACCCCTCAGTTCAAACCGTTAGTCAAATTAAAATATTCTAATCATTACATCTTTCCGAAAAAATCAGACTTTTGAAAGCGTATTTTCACTATCGAAATAGTGTTTTTCGCTTATCTTTGTGCGATTGGAACATACACTTGATGCGTTGGTCCATTATAATCAGCACGCGGACGGATTAAACGGTTGTTTTCATATTGTTCTAGAATATGAGCTAACCAGCCTGACATACGGCTAATTGCAAAAATAGGTGTAAATAAGTCATGGTCAATTCCTAAACAATGGTATACAGAAGCTGAATAGAAATCGACATTTGGTGGAAGACCTTTTTCTTTTGTTACAATGTCTTCAATTTTGATAGACATATTATACCATTTGTCTTCTCCTAAAAGCACGCATAATCTCTTAGACATTTCACGTAAGTGTTTTGCACGTGGATCACCTTGCTCATACACACGGTGGCCAAAGCCCATGATTTTCACTTTATTTTGAAGAGCATTATGAATATATGACTCTACATTTTCTTCTTCGCCAATTTCAGTTAACATCTTCATTACATTTTCATTTGCCCCACCGTGAAGAGGACCTTTTAATGCACCGATTGCTGCTGTAATACCAGAATATACATCTGACAGTGTAGCTACGCAAACACGTGCAGTAAATGTAGAAGCGTTTAACTCATGATCTGCATGAAGTACAAGTGCCTTATCAAAAGCTTCAATTTCAACTTCATTTGGCTCGCGATCATTTAACATGTACAAGAAGTTTGCAGCTAATGATAAATCTTTTCTTGGCTCAACAATATCTAAACCTTTACGGATTCTCGCGTAAGCAGCAACTAAAGTTCCCACTTGAGCCTGTAATTTAACCGCTTTCAAATAATTAGACTTTTCATCCATAATTTCAGCGCTCTCATCGTATAATGATAGCATGGAAATTGCAGTTCGTAAAACAGACATCGGATGTGCAATTTTTAAATCTACTTGTTTCAAATATGTTAAAATCTCACCTGGAACTTTATAGTATTCAGATACAATTTCATTAAATTCCGCTAGTTCTTTTTCATTAGGAAGCTTGCGGTGCCATAATAAGTACACTACTTCTTCAAACGTAGCATTCTCAGCTAAATCATCAATATTATACCCAACATAAGTTAATGTATCATCAATAATAGAGCTCACAGATGATGTTGTTGCTACTACCCCTTCTAAACCTCGAATAACAGTCATGACATTCTCTCCTTTTCCTGAAAATTCTCCCAACCTTGCTCCTTATATCTATTTGCTCCCCTTATGAATTATGAACGCCCGTTCACTCTTTAGGCAAGCAAAATGCACGATCATGCAAATTTGTTGCGATGTTCCCCTCTTATTGTCCATTGTTTACATGGAAAGCATGAGCGTGAATGTCTCCCCGAATCCTCACGCTCAAAACAACAAGTTAGTGAGGAAAATACATTCCGAAGAGTTTTATGATAAAAACAACATAAAACAATATCATTATAAAATTGTTTTATGTTGTTTTTATTTTATCTGGTGTAAAGTCTCTGCTGTTATGTAACTTTTCAAAGTTTCTAATCCTATTATAAACAATTATCTGACTTTTGTGAACAGAAAGAATTCAAAAATTTTATATTACTATAAAATTCCTTATTTAAACATTTGTATAATACTCATAACCGCATAGGCAATTCCAGCCCCAATTAACGGACCAACAGCAACCCCATTAAATAACGCAACCGCTATAATTGTCCCAAAAACAAGCGCAGTTGTAATATGAGGATCCGTTGTCAACAATTGTACGCCGCCTTTCGCTAACAAAGCGACCGCTACACCTGAAGCTAAAGCAATCCACGCATAATACGATTTCGCCGCTTCTCCAAGTTGTTTAAAACCTATTTCCCCCGTCGCAATCGGTACGAGCACCGCTATTGTAATGACCGTTACACCTAGGTTAATTCCTTTCGTTTGTAAATAAGGAAAGACCTTATCTCCTAAAAACGTAAACTTCAATAGAAATAACACACCAATAGCTACAGTAAGCGATTGGTTTTTAGCAATAAGTCCTATAATAAGTAGTATGAATAAAAATAACGTTGACTGACTAATCATGTTTGCACTTCCTTTCTGAAAATAATGAACTCATTTCCAAACAAAAATACCTTTAAACCTATCGTTATACATGCTATATCGATGCCTATTCAACATGAATCTGAGACTTTCACCATCAAAATTTAAGCATGTATACATTTTAAAAACGGGCGTCTCTTCTTTCTTTTCTAATTAGAAACAGGTAAAATAAAAAGAAGAGAAAATGAAGTTTTTACCATATAGTAGAAGCATCAACACCAAGCTTTCACAGTCACTCACATACTGAAAAAGCAGGAAAAATCCATCATTCCACTATAACATAAAGTGAAACTTTAATCAGTGGGGCACACTCGTTATAAGTTGAACGAATTAGGATAATCCAAATTGGAATGGGAGGTATACATCTTTGAACCGAAACTTACTATATATGATATTGCGACTCATATTTGTCATTGTAGCAACGGTAGCTGGGTTCTATGTATTACTATACATGTCAGGGCTTATCTATCCTTTTATTATCGCTTTTGCATTTGCTTATTTGATTAATCCTGTCGTCAATTTCCTTAATCAAAAACTACAATTTCCTCGCGCACTAGCAGTACTCGTTAGCTTAATTCTCGTATTTGGAGCTATCGTCGGACTTGTTACATATCTTGTGACTGAAGCAATATCTGCCACAACATACTTACTACAACTTGTTACAGTAAAGTTTCCAGATATCGTTACATTCGCTCAGCAATTTGCACTTAATCATATTATGCCTCTCTACGATGATTTAATCTCTAAATTTAATCATCTTGGAGAACCACAGCGCTATACAATTACACAAAACATCCAAAACTTAGGAACAGAAGCAACAACACAAATGAAAGAACTTTTAACCGCCATTATAAGCGGGTTAACGAATTTCATTAGTGCACTGCCAACAACGTTAACTGTCCTTGTATTCATTTTATTAGCCACTTTCTTCATTAGTTACGATTGGCACCGTCTTGCTCAGAAAGCAAGAAATTTGCTACCGAATCGTGTACATGGATACGGAAAAACTATTTTTGTCGATTTAAGAAAAGCTTTGTTTGGTTTTGTGAAAGCACAACTTACACTCGTATCTATGACAACCGTCATTGTACTGATCGGACTTTTAATATTACGCGTACCATACGCCATTACTATTGCGATTATTACAGGAGTTGTAGATTTACTACCCTATTTAGGAACAGGCGCGGTCTTCGTTCCGTGGGTTATATACGTATTTTTCACTGGCGATACCGGATTCGCCATTGGCCTTCTCATTTTATACATCGTCGTGATTGTCCAAAGACAAATTATGGAGCCGAAAGTACTTTCATCTAACATCGGTCTCGATCCATTAGCAACACTCGTCGCTCTATTTGTCGGCTTTAAGCTTTTTGGCTTTTTAGGATTAATCATCGGTCCAGTCACCTTGGTACTACTTAATACATTACACAAAGCTAATGTCTTCCATGACTTGTGGAAATATATTAAAGGTTCACCTTCAAAATAACAGTTTCTAATTCATACAAAAAATCAAGCTATAATCAGTGGGAAATTCCCACTGATTATTCCTTTTACCTATTTCCCACACTACTCACACGCAACAAGAGAATTACCCAGAAACAGGATAATCCTCTTGTTTTTTTGCATAAAAAAACACATATTCTAGCTAAAAATACATTTTTATTCTATTTTACCTATAATTATTACTTACATTTATTACTTTTTATGTAAATGAATAAATATACAAAATAGCATAAAATAGGGCTTCAACTAACAATCCCCACCTTTTATATTAATTCTTTACACCAATCGCTCCTTTATATACGAAAGCAAAACTTTAATTTGGCTGCATTTCACACCATCTTATTCATCCAAATTAATAGCACTAAAAATCACACGTTTAATCGAAGCACAACAAGAGTTCAAACGAAAATTATATAGCAAATATAATAAGCGGACGTTTCGTTCATCCCCCCACATCAAACACTTACGAGCATCCCAGCTTTGAGATAGAAATTCCACACCCCACAAATAACGCGGTAAAACAAAGCTTCAATCAGAAAGTTCCTCCCCTCTTACAAGACAAAAAAATAGCACTTAGATCGTTATAATCTAAGCGCTACTTCTGAATGATAATAGTAGAGTTCTTTCTAAACTTCCATTCCATCCACTTCATAACAAGCGGCTTCAATAAAGCTCTCGTAATAGGGATCACGCAGATAAACCCTAGCACATCTGTCACATAACCAGGAAGCACTAAGAGAATACCTCCTACAAATACAAAAATACCATCTAGTACTGCCTCACCTGGCATTTCCCCTCTATTCAACTTAGATTGAATCTCTCCAAGCACTTTAAATCCTTGTCTTTTCGCCAAATACACACCTACTACACCTGTAAATACTATCATAGCGAACGTAGACCATAAACCTATTACATGACTTGATCCGATTAAGACCGTAATCTCAATCGCCGGTATTAAAATAAACAAGAATAGTAACCACTTCATAGTTCTACACCTCTCTCACAACTCACTTTTAACGCCCTCACAAAGCCTATATACATCATATGAAATATAATACCCTTTCATATTAAAACCCATAACAAACAGCTTTTAAAAGCAATTCTAGGCGTTTTAAGCTAATTCTATCTCGTTTTTGTGTAAAAAAAAGAGAAGGACTCCGATCCTTCTCTCCGTATTACTTATAGCACTTCCGCATGTCCATTATAAACAATTCCGCGTGCTGCATCAACTGTTACTTCTTGGCCATTTTTTAAAGTTGCTGTTACGCCGTTTACACCAACGATAACAGGAATACCGATTGATACGCCTACAACAGCTGCATGGCTTGTTAAGCCACCTTCTTCTACAACTAAAGCAGCAGCTTTTTCGATTGCAGGAATCATATCTTTATCAGTGCTTGTTGTAACAAGGATATCACCTTCGTTTACGTTCGCTACAGCTTCAGCAGCTGTTTTTGCTACAACTACTTTACCTTTTGCAGCTTTACGACCGATCCCTTGTCCTTTAGCAACTTCTTCACCAACAACGTGGATTTTCATTAAGTTTGTTGTACCAGTTTCAGCAACTGGAACACCAGCAGTAATTACTACAGTATCTCCAAGGCCGATTAGACCTGCATCCATACCTGTTTGAATTGCTGTATCTAACATTTCGTCAGTTGAAGCTGCGCGCTTCTCAGCCATAAATGCTTGTACACCCCAAACTAGTGCAAGACGACGTCCTACTTGCTCGTCAGATGTTACAGCTACGATTGGAGATTTTGGACGGTATTTAGAGATCATTTTCGCAGTATGTCCACTTTCTGTTGGAGCTACGATTGCAGCTACATCAAGAGCAAGTGCTGTATGCGCAACAGATTGGCTAATTGCATCTGTAATTGTTGGAGTGAACTCTTTAATACGTTTTTTGAACATATCTTCGTATTGTAATGATTTTTCAACACGTACTGCAATGTTAGCCATCATTGTTACTGCTTCTACCGGATATTGACCAGCAGCTGTTTCACCTGAAAGCATGATTGCATCTGTACCATCGAAGATTGCGTTAGCTACGTCACTTGCTTCCGCACGAGTTGGACGTGGGTTACGTTGCATAGAGTCTAACATTTGTGTCGCAGTAATAACTGGTTTACCTAACACGTTACATTTTTTGATTAGACGTTTTTGTACTAATGGTACTTCTTCTGGTGGAATTTCTACACCCATATCACCACGAGCTACCATTAAACCGTCAGAAACTTCTAAGATTGAATCGATGTTGTCGATACCTTCTTGGTTTTCGATTTTCGGTACGATTTGGATGTATTGAGCGCCATGCTCTTCTAATAATTCACGGATTTCTAATACGTCAGACGCTTTACGTACGAATGAAGCTGCGATGAAATCAACTTTTTGCTCGATACCGAAGATGATATCTTTTACGTCTTTTTCAGTGATACCAGGAAGCTTAATGCTTACGTTTGGTACGTTAACACCTTTTTTATTTTTTACAGTTCCGCTGTTAAGAACTTTTGTACGGATGTTTCCATCAGCTTTTTCGATTACTTCTAGTTCGATAAGACCGTCATCGATTAGAATGCGAGAACCTGGGTCTACATCGTCATAAAGACCAGCATAAGATACAGAGAACTTCTCTGCAGTACCTAATACTTGCTCAGTAGAAAGAACTACTTCTGCACCTGTTACAAGCTCAGCTTGTCCGTCTACGAAGTCGTGAGTACGGATTTCTGGACCTTTTGTATCAAGTAAGATACCAACTGTTTTACCAGTTTTCTTTGAAGCTTCACGAATGTTTTTAATACGAGCTCCGTGCTCTTCATGGCTACCATGAGAGAAGTTTAAACGAGCAACGTTCATACCTGCTTCGATTAATTGCTCTAATTTTTCAATACTTTCACTAGCAGGACCTATAGTACATACAATTTTAGTTTTACGCATATTGCACCTCCGAAAATTATGAAACCGTTCCCAAATATCTGACATTACGCCGATTAGATGGATAATTCTTTAGATAATTGATACATATCTTTATCGATTGTATGCTTTTGAGCTAACGCTTCGATAATATCATGATCAACAAGTTTGTTATCTTGAATACCTACACAACGTCCACCTCTACCAGCAATTAATAATTCAACTGCTCTTGCGCCAAGACGACTTGCTAATACACGGTCTTGTGCACTTGGTGATCCACCACGTTGTACGTGACCTAATACAGTTACACGAGTATCAAAGTTTGTTGCTTCTTCAATGTGCTTACCGATGTCAATTGCACTTCCAACACCTTCAGCTACAACGATAATACTGTGTTTTTTACCACGTTCACTACCACGCTTCAGACGAGCGATAACATCATCCATGTCATACTCTTCTTCTGGAATTAAGATTGTTTCTGCACCATCAGCTAAACCAGCCCATAATGCGATATCACCAGCGTGACGTCCCATTACTTCGATAACATATGTACGTTCATGAGATGTAGCTGTGTCACGGATTTTATCAATTGCATCAATAACAGTGTTTAAAGCTGTATCGAAACCAATTGTGAAGTCTGTTCCAGGAATATCATTGTCGATTGTACCTGGTACACCAACACATGGGAATCCTTGTTCAGTTAATTTTTTAGCGCCTTGGTAAGAACCATCTCCACCAATAACAACAAGTCCTTCGATACCATGTTTCTTTAATTGCTCGATACCTTTTAGTCGTACTTCTGGGTCTTTAAACTCAGGACATCTTGCTGTATATAATTTCGTACCACCGCGGTGGATAATATCGCCAACAGAACCAAGTTCTAATTTTTCAATGTGACCAGAAATTAATCCAGCGTATCCATGGTAAATACCATATACTTCAATATCATGGAAAATCGCTTTACGAACAACTGCACGAATGGCAGCATTCATACCAGGTGAATCTCCACCACTTGTTAATACACCAATACGTTTCATTTGTACTCACCTCATAAAGATTATTTGCCTTATAATAAAATAACACGAAAAAATATAAAAACACAATGGAGAAGATGTGTCTTTTCATAATAAAAACGTGCATTCGCGAAGAGGAACGCACGCTTTTCTTATTTTATCCCAATGGAAGCGTTTGAAAACGAAACTTGCCCAATTTTCATATATTTTTCATAACGTTTTTCGATTAATTCATCTTTCGAAATTCCGTTTAATTGTTCAAAAGTTTTTCTAATCATTAAGTCTATATTTTCTGACTGTTTCAAAATATTACGGTGAGCTCCACCTTTTGTCTCTGGAATAATTTCATCAATTACACCTAATTCTTTCAAATCTGCTGCTGTAATTTTCATTGCCTCTGCAGCTTCCTTTGCTTTTCCTGCATCTTTCCAAAGAATTGCCGCTGCACCCTCTGGTGTAATAACAGAATAAGTGGAATTTTCTAGCATATGAATGTAATCTCCTACTCCAAGACCTAGCGCACCACCACTACCGCCTTCACCGATAACGATACAAATAACTGGTACCGTTAAACCTGCCATCTCAAATAGGTTGCGGGCAATAGCTTCACTTTGTCCACGTTCTTCAGCTGCTTTACCAGGATAAGCTCCCTTCGTATCGATGAAACAAATAATAGGACGATTAAACTTTTCCGCTTGTTTCATGAGACGCAGTGCTTTTCGATATCCTTCTGGATGAGGCATTCCAAAGTTACGTCGAATATTTTCTTTCGTATCTTTTCCGCGCTGATGCCCAATTACAGTTACAGGCATCCCTTTATATTTCGCAATGCCGCCGACAATCGCTGCATCATCGCCAAATAGACGATCTCCATGACATTCGAAAAAATCAGTAAATAAGTGCTCAATATAATCGAGCGTTGTCGGTCGTTCTGCATGACGAGCAATTTGAACACGGTCCCATACTTTTAGATTGCCGTATATATCTTCCTCTAAATTTTCTAGCTTTTCTTCCAAAATACGAATCTCCTCACTGAAGTCCATCTGGCTGTTTTTCGTATAGTCTTTCAGTTCACGAATCTTATTTCTTAGCTCAACAACTGGTTTTTCAAATTCTAGCTCTGCCATACAGCCATTTCCCCTCCTTGATGAACTTCTAAAATCTTGCGAAGCGATTCTCTCATATCATCACGATGCACCACCGCATCTAATTGACCATGATCTAGTAAGAATTCTGCCGTTTGGAAATCTTCCGGTAGTTTCTCACGCACCGTTTGTTCAATTACACGTCTACCAGCAAATCCGATAAGTGCACCTGGTTCTGCAAGATTATAATCACCAAGTGAAGCGAAACTCGCTGAAACCCCGCCCGTCGTTGGGTGAGTCATAACAGAAATAAATAACCCTCCTGCATTACTATGCTTTTTCAAAGCTACGCTTGTTTTTGCCATTTGCATTAAACTTAATATCCCTTCTTGCATACGGGCACCACCCGAAGCAGTAAAGATAATAAATGGAACTTGTAAGTCGTACGCCTTTTCAACCGCACGGGCGATTTTTTCTCCTACTACAGAGCCCATGCTCCCCATTCGAAAACGAGAATCCATTACTGCAACAACAACAAGCATGTCATCAATTGTTCCTTCACCAGTTACAACCGCTTCGTTCAATTCAGTCTTCTTACGATCGCTCTCTAGTTTCTCTTCATAACCTGGAAACTCGAGTGGATTTAATGAAACCATTTCTTTGTCATACTCACGGAATGACCCTTCGTCCAATATACTATCAAGACGTTCCCATGCATTCATAGGATGATGATATCCACAATTCACACATACTTTTAAATTTTTTAGAAGTTCTTTCGTATACATGATTTTTTTACATTCCGGACATTTTGTCATAACGCCATCTGGCACATCTTTTCGTACTTGTTCTGAAGGTATTGCAGCGTACTTTTTCTTTTTCACGAATAAATCTCTTAGCACAATTTGACCCCCTTCGTTGAGAGCTAAGGTTAGCGTAAGAAGAAAATGGGGCTAACACCAAAGTTTGATGTTAGCCTTATCTTCTCAATCTGTCTAATAACCTCACTCTTTACGTTTAACTTTAACCGCTACGCGGTAGAATGTTTGTCATAACGTGTCATGGTCATTTCGACAAATTTTATACATTACGAGTGAAACTGTATATTCTCTACTAATTCATCGTAAATTTTTAGTGCATCATTTTCTTGTTTTTCTTCCAAAGTAGCATAAAGCTTTCTATACATATCGATAGAATCTCTTGAAACTTTACAAGAAAGAGTTGCTACGTAATCATTTACGATCATCCAAATGCGATATAGTAAATAATTATCAACTTGTTCAATAAGTGTTTTAAAGAACGTTTGATGAAGCGTTGGGATTGAGCTTTCATTTTCTTCAAGTACTTGGTGTAATCTACTTAGTACTTTAGAAAACGTTTCTTTCGGTAAATTACATACAATTCGAATCATATCTTTCTCAAGCAATCGTTTTGTTTGTAATAAATCACGAATCGTTTTCTCATCTTGCAGTAAGAACGGAGCAATTAATTGTACAAGACCGTTATCATAAAAGTTTCGAATAAACGTCCCTTCACCACGTCTCGTTTCAATCAATCCTACCAGTTCTAAAGCACGCAATGCTTCTCTTACAGAGGAACGTCCTACGTTTAAGCGTGAACTTAACTCACGCTCAGACGGCAAACGATCCCCCGCTACCAATCCATCCTCTTCCATAATGGAACGGATTTTTTTTACAATTTCGAGATATACTTTTGTATTTGATGATGTCAATGGAAATTCCTCGCTTATTCTTTACCAATCAGCGCTAATTGTTTTGTTTTTTCAGCGATCTCATTTGGATCTACTTGACGGCGAGCTACTCCTGTCTCCATTGCTGCTTTTGCAACGTAAGCCGCTACTTGAGGCGCTACACGCGCGTCAAATGGTGCTGGAATGATATAGTCTGCATTTAACTCATCTTCTGCTACAAGCTCAGCAATAGCCTGTACAGCTGCCATCTTCATTTCTTCGTTAATTTGTGTCGCATGTACGTCAAGTGCACCGCGGAAAATACCAGGGAACGCCAGTACATTATTTACTTGGTTCGGGAAGTCAGAACGACCTGTTCCAACCACAGCTGCGCCCGCTGCTTTTGCCAATTCTGGCATAATTTCTGGAACTGGATTTGCCATTGCAAAAATAATCGCATTGTCATTCATTGTACGAACCATCTCTTCTGTTAATGCACCTTCTGCAGATACACCAATAAATACGTCCGCACCTTGTACAACATCAGCTAAAGAACCTTCTATACGATTCTTATTTGTATATTTTGCAACTTCATCCTTCACCGGATTCATACCTGTAGGACGACCATCATAGATTGCCCCTTTACGGTCACACATAATAATGTCGCGTACACCATAGCGATATAAAAGTTTAATAATTGCAATACCTGCTGCACCTGCGCCATTTGCGACAACTTTAATGTCAGACATTTTCTTTCCAACTAATTTCAGTGCATTTACAAGACCTGCTACTGTTACGATAGCTGTTCCGTGTTGATCATCATGGAAGATAGGAATATTTGTTTCTTTTTTCAAACGCTCTTCAATAATGAAGCAGTTTGGTGCTGCGATATCTTCTAAGTTAACGCCGCCAAAAGTTGGCTCCATTAATTTTACAGTTTCAACAATTTTATCTACATCGTTTGTATTTAAGGCAATCGGGAATGCATCTACACCAGCAAAGCTCTTGAATAATACAGCTTTACCTTCCATTACTGGAAGAGATGCTTCAGGTCCAATGTTACCAAGACCAAGTACAGCCGTTCCGTCTGTCACAACTGCTACCATATTTCCCTTCATCGTATATTCATATACCTTACTTTTATCGTCATAAATTTCTTTACAAGGTTCTGCAACCCCTGGAGAATATGCAAGACTTAAATCTTTTGCATTTTCTACTTTTACTTTTGATACAGTTTCTAATTTTCCTTGATGCACTTTATGCATGTGAAGTGCTTCTTCACGAAGTGTTGACAAACTATCCACTCTCCTCAAATTATTCTTGCTGATATCAATTTCTCCAAGTGGTCTGACCACGAACACTACTACTATAATAATCGAAGTGTAGGGAAATTGTCCATTATATTTTCACAACTACATTTTCTTCCCCGACAATTTCACGAAGTGCTCCTAAACATTCTTCACTTGGATGAATCGATAAACTCCGAGATAATTGTACCATTTTATGTTCCTTTTCATAATAAATTAGTACTTTCGCAAAACCTGAATAGTCGAACAATATTTTCGTAACCTGATTTAAAAGCTTTTTCTCATACTGAGACGGCAATTTCACGTAAACAGATGCGTCTTTCTTTTCTTCATAAACATCCATTTCCTCTAGCGGATATAGCCCATTTACAATCCATTGCAGCTTATGATTTCTTAGCTCAATCATGCCGTCAACTAAAACAATTGCTCCTTCTTGTAACTTGTCCGAGAAATGTATATACGTTTCCGGGAAGAGGACTGCTTCCATTTCATCATTTTGATCACAGAATGTAATAAATGCCATCTTTTGAAACTTTTTCGTACGAATCACTCTCACACTTGTTATATACACAATAGCTCTTTGTACTTTTTTCTTGTGTCGCATCGCCTGAGCGAGAGATGGAATTTCTAATTCTTTTGCTAACTTTACATACTGCGCTGTCGGATAACTTGATAAATAAAAGCCAAGTGCTTCTTTCTCTTTATTTAGTTGTTCAATAAAAGATAGCTCTTCTCCTTGTACGTATTTTGATTTTGGAACAGCATCTCCTAAATCACGTGCGAGATTCGCGTACTCTAATGCCCCTTTAATACTTTTCCATAAATTCGTTCTCGAAACACCAAAATCATCAAAACATCCCGACCAGACGAAAGCTTCTAAATTGCGCTCCGTTACAAACTTTGACGGCAAACGGAGACAAAATTCAAACAAATCTTCGAACATTTTTTTCTCTCGTTCTTCTAATAATGCCGTCACTGTAGCCATTCCAATATTTCGAATCGAAAGTAAACTGTAACGTATCGCATTCTCCTCTATTTGGAAGTTGTAACCACTTTTTTGAAGAGACGGCGGCAAAACATGAAAACCTTTTCGCTTCGTTTCTCGTATATACTGTACAATTTTATCTTCATTTCCAATTGCACTTGATAATAGTGCCGTCATAAATTCCAGCGTATAGTTCGCTTTTAAGTAGGCAAGTTGATATCCGATCATACTGTAAGCTACAGCGTGACTTCGGTTAAAACCGTAATTCGCAAATCTTACAATTAAATCATAAATTTTCTCAGCAGACGTCTCATCGTAACCATTTTGCAAACAACCTTGGACAAAATGCTTACGTTCCTGATCTAAAATATCACGATTCTTTTTACTCACTGCACGGCGCAGTAAATCTGCTTCACCAAGCGAAAACCCTGCTAACTTCGATGCAATTTGCATAATTTGTTCTTGGTATACAATGACGCCGTATGTTCTTTCTAAAATTGGCTTTAAATCCGGATGTAAATATTCAATTTTTCTTTTTCCATGTTTCGATTCAATAAAGGTCGGTATCTGTTCCATCGGTCCCGGTCTGTATAATGAGTTAACAGCTACGATATCTTCAAACTCATTCGGTTTTAACCCGCGAAGTACATTTCGCATACCACCTGACTCAAGCTGGAATACACCTGTTGTATCCCCTCTCCCTAATAATTGGAACGTCTTTTCATCTTGAAGAGGTAAGTTTCTTATATCGATTTCTTTCCCTGTTTTGTTCGCGATAAATTTTATAATATTTTCAAGTAACGTTAAATTACGTAATCCTAAAAAGTCCATCTTAAGCAACCCAAGTTCTTCTAGCGCATCGGCTGGATATTGCGTAACATAAACATCGTTATGTCCTTCTTGAATTGCTACACTGCCTGTTAGCGGTTCTTGACTCATAATAACGCCAGCCGCATGAATAGACGTATGACGTGGTAAACCTTCTACACGTTTTGCGATTTCAAACACACGCTCATGCAGAAGATTCCCTTGTATAAACTCACGAAGTGATTGTGATTCTTCATATGCATCTTTTAACGTTATACCAAGCTTTGATGGGATAAGTTTTGAAAATATATCAATATCTCGCGGCGGAAGCCCCATTACGCGGGCAATGTCTCTAATTGCCGCTTTTGCTGCAAGCGTACCAAACGTTACAATTTGCGCAACACGGAGCTGACCGTATTTATCTTTCACATAGCGAATCATCTCATCACGTCTTACGTCTGGAAAATCAATATCAATATCGGGAAGCGTCACACGTTCAGGATTTAAAAACCTTTCAAATAATAGATCGTATTCAATCGGATCAATATCTGTAATTTCTAATACGTATGAGACGAGTGAACCAGCTGCCGATCCACGACCTGGTCCTGTTAAAATATGATTTTCATGTGCATACTTCATAAAATCCCATACGATGAGGAAATAATCACTAAATCCCATACGAGAAATAACATTTAATTCATGATTTAAACGCTTTATATGCACTTCTTTCGGCGCACCATATCGTTTCCGTAAACCTTCTTCACAAACACGACGCAAGTATATATCACTCGTTTCATTAGACGAAACAGGAAACTTCGGAAGTTGATTTACATGGAACGGTATTTCTACTTGGCAACGCTCTGCAATTTTCATTGTATTTTGGATTGCTTCCGGCGCATGGGAAAATAGTGCTTCCATTTCAACCGATGACTTTAAATAATATTGATCTGTTTTCAGCCTCGGCCTATCTGGATCAGTCATTTTCGTTCCACTTTCAACAGATAGTAAACATTCGTGAACAAGTGCGTCACTTTGATTGATATAGCGCACATCGTTTGTTGCAACGACTGGAATATTAACCCTACTAATAAATTCAGGTATTTTCTCTTGTAAAAGCAACTCATCTTGAATCGCATGATGCTGCAAACTCATATAAAAATGGCCGAACATATTTTGATATGTGCGAGCTACTTCTTCAGCCTGACTCTCATTGTCTTCTAGTAATAATTGCTCAATTTCGCCATCTTTACCTGGTGAAATAGCAATTAATCCTTTCGCATAATGCGCAAGCCACTTCTTAGGAATACCTTCTTTGGATTTTGTCATAATACTGCTAGAAATCTTTAATAAATTTTGGTAGCCTATTTCATTCTCAGCAAGTAATACAAGTGGATAAGACCTTTCTTCTTCTTCACTAAAAATAGAAGCGGTTAATCCAATAACAGGCTGTATACCATGTTTCTTACATGCTTTATAAAACGGAATAACGCCATACATAACATTTTCATCCGTAATAGCCAGCGATGAAAAACCAAGTTCTTTCGCCCTGACTACAAGCTCATCAATTTTACAAGCACTTTTTAATAAACTAAAAACGGTTTGACATTGTAAATGCACAAACTTCACTGTTGTACCCTCTCTTTACCTATTTGACTACTTTTATTATAGGTGATGAGGAAAGCGGAAATCAAAACATACTTCTTATACTTTGTCCATATATATGAAGAAGAAAGGGGAATGACGATGGATGTAAGAGAACATACTTTTTTCTCTCTGCTTATTATTAGTTATTTTATTGCCTTTGGGGTTATACTTGGCGGTTCATTAATTGGTGGATTTGGTGCGTTTCTTATCGGAAAACCAGCTCTAACTTACATTAATCAATTCGCCCAAAATTTAAGAATTTGGGCACTCGTTGCAGCAATTGGTGGAACATTCGATACCTTTTATAGCTTTGAAAGAAGTTTCTTTGGCGGAGATATGAAAGATATCGTAAAACAAATTCTCCTTATTTTTTTCGCAACTGGTGGTATGCAAACAGGTCTCATTATTATTAAATGGCTAACGCAGGAACATGTATGAGAGTACCAAGTGCCAATACAGCAAAAAGATGGTACTTAGTATTAGCTGGTGCTGCTGTTGGAGGCGTGTTGAGCTGGTTTATTTTTTTGTACATATACGGTGTTTTTCAAGAAGAACAAGCTAGTAAAATAGCAGAACAAAGAGAAATTATAGAAAAACAAGAAGCAAAACTCCACGTCCTTCTCGAAGATCAAGAAAAATTGAACACTGAAAATAAACGGCTCTTAACCATTCAAGAGATTAAAATAAAACTTATCAATCGAGAAAAATACGATTTAGACAATCTTACACTCGAAAATATGACTACATCTATCCATAATGATCTCCAGCATCTTTTAACGAAAAACATTCAAAGTATCGCAAAAAATAAAGACCTACTCAAAAAGGTAATCGAAAACAAAACGTACAAACATTACGATCGACTATACCGTTTTAAAGTCGATACAATATCTTTTGATACAGTGCTTGAAATTAGCATTACTATAGAAAAGGAAAAATAAAGAAGGAGGGCTTTAGCGCCGCTCCTTCTTTTCGTTCTAACATATAGTCCCTTATTTACAAATCTCACGTAAATCAGCAAAAAGACGATCCACTTCTTCCCAAGAAGATGCCTTGGCACCAGAAGCCATCGGATGTCCTCCGCCGTTATATTGCATTGCCAATTTGTTTATAACTGGTCCTTTTGAACGAAGACGAACACGAATTACGGCGTCTTCCTCTAAAAATAGAACCCACGCCTTTAATCCATCAATATTGCCAAGCGCTCCAACAACACCAGATGCTTCAGAAGGAAGTACATCAAATTCTTCTAATACTTCTTTCGTTAATTTAATGTAAGCTGCTCCTTCTTCTACCATCGTAAAGTTTTGTAAAATATAACCGTTTAAACGAGCAATTTTTTCTTTTGTCTTATACATTTCATTGTATAAATCTGTGAATTTCACACCCATGTCAACAAGCTCACTTACGTAACGAAGTGTTTTTGCTGTCGTATTTGGGAATAAGAAACGACCTGTATCTCCAACAATTCCTGCTAAAATAAGGCGGGCTGCTTCTTTTGTTATTTTTAATCCTTTATCTTTTCCATAGTTATAAAACTCATAAATCATTTCACTTGTCGAACTCGCTGTCGTATCTACCCACGTAATATCTCCATATGGATCTTCATTTGGGTGATGATCAATTTTAATTAACATCTTCCCTTTTGTATAGCGTTGATCGTCAACACGTTCTTGATTCGCAGTATCACAAACAATAACAAGCGCATTTTCGTATATACTATCTTCAATATCATCCATTACTCGTAAGTATGCTAACGACGGTTCATTGTACCCAACCGTATAAATATTTTTCTCTGGAAACGATTCTTTTAGAATTGTACCAAAGCCACCCTGTGAACCTAATGCATCTGGATCCGGACGCACGTGGCGATGAATAATAATTGTATCAAACTCTTTAATTGCTCCTAAAATTTGCTCATGCATATGTATAATCTCCTTTTTAATCAACTTCTTCACTTTATCTCTCATTATAACGGAAAGTATTTCATACATGCGAACAATTGCTTTATAATAAAAGTTAGAAAGTTTAGATATTTCTTTTTTCTCCACTATTTTTTTCATAAAACGATGGGAGTGTTCATTATGCCAGTATTAGTCTTCTGTATTATCGTCTCATTTATGTTGTATCTCTTCTACAAAACAAAATACTTTCGTACAAACCGCCCAATGGAGAAAGGTTGGCTCTCTGGAAAATCCGCAATGGCACTCGGTTCATTCGTCTTATTCTTCGGGATAAACCAATTCTTTTTAGAACTTTCAACCGCTCGTATTATCGTTGGTATCTTATTCGTTCTATTTGGTAGTGCAAGTGTATTTAATGGATTTCGCCAATACAAACATTTCTTACCATTAGCAGTTAAAGAAGCAGAAGTCTATGAAACAACGTAAAAAAGCATCAAAATTGTGATGCTTTTTTACGTCCTCTAACTTTTAAAATCATATATGCGACAAACGCAGATGGTATATTAAATGGGTTACCTTGTACGTGAAAATGTAATTGTTCTTCTCCAAAAGACATTTTTTCATATAGCTCTCGCTGAGATAATCCTGTCTTTTCCTTTTTTTCATGTAAACCTTGTAAATATAAATATTGGATCGGTATCATTACAAGAAAGTAAAATAGTGCGATACTACCAAAAAAGAGTACGGCTGACGACATAATGTATACCACCTTTCACAAATCCATTTTCTTACAATATAATCATAACACAATATACCACCAAATTAAATTACTATTCTGTCTTTTATTGCGTTACTTTTCCACTCCACCCCATACATATTTCACTAAAACTCTCATCTAAAATCATGCCTTTCAAATTTAAAACAACAAAAAAGATGGAACAAATCAAAACGATTTGTTCCATCTTTTTATTTATCAATTAACTGAACCATAAGTAATGCTTTTCCAACGACATTGCCCTCATGATGCACCTCTACATCAACCTTACCAAATTTACGCCCAATTTCTAATACTTTCGGATGAACGGATACAACATTATCAATTTGAACCGGCTTTACGAAATAAATTGTTAAGTTTTCAACAATTAAATCGCTTTTCTTTTGCGCACGAATGACGCGATTTGTCGCTTCTGTCACAATTGTTGCAAATACACCGTACGATAACGTTCCGATTGAATTTGTCATTTGCGGCGTCACTGAAAATTGATATAGATGCTCATTTTTCGCTTCTTTTGGCGTCATAAATTGATTCGTTACAATATCATCAATTGTTTCTCCAACTTGTGGCTGACGTTGAATCATTTGCAGTGCCTGAAGTACATCTTGACGGCTAATGATACCTTGCAGTTTATTTCCTTCCTCAACGACAGGAAGTAATTCAATTCCTTCCCACACCATCATACGTGCCGCAGCTGCGACAGACATTTTACCATTCACTGTAATTGGGTGTTTTGTCATTACTTTATCAATTGGCGTTTCTTTCGCTACACCGATCATGTCTTTTGAAGTTACGATTCCTAGCACTTTTTTACTTTCATCGACAATTGGATATCTTCCGTGCATTGTCTCTTCATTATATGCATGCCATTGCTGTACTGTATCATGTGGCTTTAAATATAACGTTTCTTCAATTGGTGTTAAAATATCCTCAACAAGTACAATTTCTTTCTTAATCAGTTGATCATAAATTGCACGGTTAATTAACGTTGCGACCGTAAATGTATCGTAGCTACTTGAAATAATCGGCAGCTTTAATTCGTCTGCTAATTTCTTCACATGATCTTCCGTATCAAATCCACCCGTAATTAATACAGCAGCTCCAGTTTCTAGCGCTAATTGATGTGCATTCGTACGGTTACCAATAATGAGTAAATTCCCAGCTTCTGTATAGCGCATCATCGCTTCTAATTTCATAGCTCCGATTACGAATTTATTTAATGTTTTATGTAGTCCTTCTCTGCCCCCAAGTACTTGACCGTCGACAATGTTAACGACTTCTGCATATGTCAGTTTTTCGATATTTTCTTTCTTCTTTTGTTCAATTCGAATTGTTCCGACACGTTCAATTGTACTAACATACCCTTTATTTTCTGCATCTTTAATTGCACGGTAAGCTGTCCCTTCACTTACACTCAAATCTTTCGCAATTTGTCTTACAGAAATTTTATGGCCTACTGGCAGGCTATTAATATGTTCTAAAATTTGGTTATGCTTGGTAGCCAAATGGTTTCACCATACTTTCTTTTCCCTAAATTCTTCATGTGTTGTACTTTCAGTATACTATATTTTCAAAACTGTTACACTCTCTCTTTGCATACCTGTACTATTTTTTTTATAACAAAATGACTCTTACATTTCACCAGTCATTCTATTACAACAATGTAATGCTATTGTCATCTCATTCGATAGTTCGCCCACTTGATTCCCTATACAATGAAGACAAGAAATAAAACAAAGGAGCGTACACATGATGAAAAATTTTTTAGAGGTTGTAGGTGCTGTATTTTTAGCTTTCGTAGATGGGAAAAAAGTTGCAATGGAATTGAATGAAACACCTGAACAACCACGTACCAAAAGAAAAGAATCACCAAAACAAATACAAGCATTAAAAGCTGTCCTACACACGTAAAAAACCCTTCACTTTTCTTTTCAAATGAAGGGTTTCTTTTCTATAGTGTAATACTTTCTCCAGCTTCTAATACTTTCCCTGTACAATTTTGTAGCTTTTCTACAAATTGATATGGATCTTGTTCAATAACTGGGAACGTATTGTAATGCATCGGTACAACAGTTTTCGCATTAATCCATTTTGCCGCTAGTACAGCATCTTCTGGTCCCATTGTGAAATTATCACCAATTGGTAAAAATGCTAGATCAACTTTATTTAATTCCCCAATTAACTTCATATCAGAGAATAGTGCAGTATCTCCTGCGTGGTACACTGTTTTCTCTTCTGCTGTAAATAAAATACCTGCTGGCATACCTGTATATGTAATCGTCTTATTTGCTTCATCAATATAACTAGAGCCGTGGAATGCTTGTGTAAACTTCACTTTTCCGAAGTCAAATTCATGTGAACCACCAATATGCATCGGATGTGTATTTACACCTTGCCAACTTAAAAATGTTGCTAGTTCAAATGGCGCTACAACAACTGCATTATTTTTCTTCGCAAGTTCTACTGTATCTCCAACATGATCACCGTGTCCATGCGATAAAAGGATTGCATCTACTTTTACATCTTCAGCTTTTAAATCTGTTTTCGGATTACCTGTTAAAAACGGGTCAATTAAAATAACTTTTCCATTCGCCTCAATTTTCACAACTGAATGCCCATGATAAGATACTTTCATTATTACATTCCTCCCCTATTCACATTCTCACTTTTTATTCTACATGATTTTTCAATTCCCTGTCTTTTCTAACATCTATTTACTTGTCATAACGCTTTCTTCCGAGTTAAAGTTATATTTGTAATTAAATATCTCGGGGGTGCCAATCGATGAATGCTAGATTAGAAAATTTAATGCAATGGCTAAAAGAAAAAAACGTAGAAGCTGCGTTCTTAACTTCTACACCGAACGTCTTCTACATGACGAACTTCCACTGTGAACCGCATGAAAGATTACTTGGTATGTTTGTATTCCAAGAAAAAGAACCTATTTTAATTTGTCCTAAAATGGAAGAAGGTCAAGCACGTAACGCTGGCTGGGCACATGAAATTATCGGATTTACTGATACTGACAGACCATGGGATATGATTGCAAAAGCAATTAAAGACCGCGGCATCAATGCAAATGCAGTTGCAATTGAAAAAGAACATTTAAACGTAGAGCGCTACGAAGAATTAACGAAATTATTCCCAAATGCAGCTTTCAAATCAGCTGAGGAGAAAGTTCGCGAACTTCGTTTAATTAAAGATGAAAAAGAACTTTCTATTTTACGCGAAGCAGCTAAAATGGCGGACTACGCTGTTGAAGTTGGTGTAAATGCAATTAAAGAAAACCGTAGCGAGCTAGAAGTATTAGCAATTATTGAACACGAATTAAAAACAAAAGGCATACATAAGATGTCATTTGATACGATGGTATTAGCGGGTGCAAACTCTGCTCTTCCACACGGTATTCCTGGCGCAAACAAAATGAAGCGCGGTGATTTCGTACTATTTGATTTAGGTGTAATCATTGAAGGTTATTGCTCTGATATTACACGTACAGTAGCATTCGGTGAGATTTCTGAAGAGCAAACTCGCATTTACAACACTGTACTTGCTGGACAACTACAAGCAGTTGAAGCATGTAAACCAGGTGTTACACTTGGCGCAATCGATAACGCTGCTCGTTCTGTTATCGCAGATGCAGGTTACGGAGACTTCTTCCCGCACCGACTTGGTCATGGACTTGGAATTAGCGTACACGAATATCCAGATGTAAAAGCTGGTAACGAGTCTCCATTAAAAGAAGGTATGGTCTTCACAATCGAACCTGGTATTTACGTACCAAACGTAGGTGGCGTTCGTATTGAAGATGATATTTACATTACAAAAGACGGATCAGAAATTTTAACGAAATTCCCGAAAGAATTACAATTTGTAAAATAATAAAAAGGCAGCGTGAATGCTGCCTTTTTTTATTCCTCTACTATTTCAAATTTCTCTACAATCATTCTTGCTGGATAGCTTTCAAGTATTTGAGAAAACCATACTTTTATTTTATCCCCTGTTTTTAACTGTTTATATGCGTCTTTGTCCTTAAAGCTCAAGACTATATGTGATGGATGCTCTTTATTCATTTGTTGTTCTATATAATTTTGCAACTCTACTTTTGTGTTAAACGTTTTATCATCGACAAAAAATACCGTGTCATTTCTTAATATGATATACCCTTCTTTAGGGACTTCTTTTACCGTTACCTGCTCTACTTGTTTTGTAGTACAAGCTGATAATATGACTAGAAATACACTTAAAAACATAACAATTTTCACATGCCTATTCATTTTTAGCTCCTTACTTTAGGCTATTTCAAATTTAACACCATCTTCTCCTCATACTTATCATCCCATTTAATTACAACTTCTATCGGTTCATCTTTAGATAGAGGTGCACAACTTACACAAGAAGATTTTATTTCAACCCTTGCTCCTTTATGAACTTCTGACGTTTGTGTCATTGTACTAAAGGCTCCATTAATAGCAATCTCTAAGTTTTTAAATTCTGTCTTTCCATCCCCACCCTTATATTGAAACGTAAACATTCCATCTTCACTGTCATCCTTAATATGCCCTTTATATTGTCCAGTCCAACTTTTGCTCTCGCTAGAAAAATTAACATACGAAATGGAACAGCTTCCTAAAAAGAAAATACTAATAAAAAAGAATAATGCTCTCTTCATAATGCCCCCTCCATTCAAATGCACTTATTTATTGTCTATTTCTTCCTTTAAATATTATTAAAAAAGAAGGCCACTCAAAAAGTGCCTTCTTCTATTTCACTAATATTTAATTGAAATTTCACGATCCAAACTGAGAAAAGGTGGACAAGAAGCGCAAACGCCATACATGCTCCACTTAAAAAAGTTAGTATAGGATGCGAATACACGTGCCCCAACCCATAGGATATCGCCACGAAAAACATTGTTATGTAAATATAAATTGCTCCATGTATTTTCCTCATATAAACCTCCTTTTCCCATATTATAACATAAATTTTCTGATTATTCACATTAATTACTTGTAATCAATATTTCTCAACTGTTACACCTCTTACAGCAGCCTTAATATACGGTGACCCTTGTAAACTTTGTAAATCCTCTGTTTTCCCTGTTACGACTACACCGTATATTGGTAAATCTTTTGGTTTTGTGTTTTTTATTTCTTTATCCCGCATTAACGGGCAGTAAGACCCCACATCAAAATTCAGCGGAAGCAAAGAAATTAGGTGGGGGGCGGACTGCCCGTAAAAGCCCGATTGGTGAGGGCTGATAATCAGTGGGGGATGAACCACTCCACTGATTAAAGTTTCACTTTATAGTTTATCCTAAAATATTCTCGATATCCCTCTTTATTTTCACTTAAAGATATTCAAATGCAGCTTTTATAAATTTTTTCATAATAAAAAGCACATCCATTTTGATGCGCTTTTCACATATATTTTAGTAAAATATGAATCATTTTTTTGAAGCAAAAACTCCCACTCCTCTCTCCCCATACTATCGTTATGACTTAGTTGCCATAATAATTGAACGAGGATAGAACTCCAACTTTTCATAAAACGATACAGCTTCATTTCCATACACTACTGTTAATTCAATTTCATCTATCTTCTTCGCTTTAAACCATTCCACTGCACTATTCATTAATTTTAAGCCAAATCCGTTTCTTCGGTATTTTTCATCAACGAATAAAACTTCAATCTTTCCACTTACACTTTTACTATACGCTATACAAAACCCTAATATATCATCTGTTTCCGCCTCAACTAATAATTCAATTCTATATTCTCCGTAATTTGAATTCTGTTTATAATTTTCAATACGTTCCTCAAATGTCATTCTTGGATAATCACCAGAAAAATGTTTTGATTTATTATTATGATATTCATGTAATTTATTTAAAGGTTCTCTTATTATTTCTATTTCACCGAGAGTGATATATTTATTACTAATTTTCATCCTACAGCATCTCCAATAATATATATTCCAACAAAAAAAAAAGATCATTTTACGGTTATAAAATAACAATCTATTATTTCATCGCTTCCTTCACAACATCTTGAATCATAACAACTTCTGTTTTCATATCAATAGACGGTGCTTCTTCATCGATACATTCATACCAAAATGCTAAGTGCTTTTTATCAATTTCATGATGCGAATTTTCGACAAAAATACCACCTTCTCCTTGCACAGAATACCAATATAAGTACTCTTCTCCATCTCTTATTTCCCGGAAAATTGTCTCAACGTACATTTTTTCGTCGTTTAATGTCAAAAGCACTTCTTTCAAATTGTCATTAAGAAGCTGCATCCATTCATCTACTCGATGACTCTTACCAGGCTTAACTTTAAATCTTGTTAATTCTACATTCATTTTTATTCCCCCGTTTTCTTACGTACAAACAAACTATATTCTATTGGATGATAAAAACTTAATTTACTAGCTAATTTTCGCGAAGGAATATTGTCTACATAACAATCCCAGCTCGGTATAATGTCATTTTGCATGCAATGTTCAATGAACCTTGTTGCAACAGCTTGAGCTAATCCTTTCCCTTGATGCGCTTCATGTGTTGCAATATCTATTTCAGCAAAACCATTCCCGCTAAATATTGAGACACATTCAGCTACAATTATCCCATCTTGTTCTATACAAAATCCAAAACCACTGTTCAAAAACGTTTCTTTTGATCCCCAATATTCTTTGTAGTACTCCTCTTTAAATTCACTGCTGCGCTCTATATCTCTTCTATCAATACGCTTCACTTCATATGTATTTTTGTTAAAATCTCGTTGACTCTCTTCAAAGGTTACGCTTTGAAATTTCATTCGCGGGATGTTCCGAAGTACATTACTAAAACGCTCTTCTATCATCATTTCCCACTCTTCACTCGAAGTGAACAGTGTAAATCTCTTCTCTGTTTTTTCAATAGCCGTTTTTAAATATGAAAATAACTCTTCGTTATAATTTTGATCATCCGTATCACCAAATAAATAATAGATACCGTTAGCTGTAATAATTAATCCTGCTGTTAATTGCCCGTTTATAAAAACCTCACCATCTATCATTTGATCACATACCGCATAAGCAAACGTCGTCGTTCTTGTATTACCTTCTAAAACCGGAAGAACTTTTCTATAATCGGCTATAGATAATTTTTTCATAATTGCTCCACTTTAATCGTATCAGCCTCTATATGTTCAAAACAAAGATTTACGGTTCTCTTTAATGCTCTCGTTCTATGAATCGTACATGCTGGAATTAAAATAGAATCATTTGGCTTTAAAACCGCTGTTTCTCCATCTTCAAAATCAATAAGTAATTCTCCCTCTAGCACAATAAATAATTCATCCGAATTAGAATGATAGTGCCAATCATATTCACCAGTAAATACAGCGATTCGTAAACAATGACTGTTTATATTTGAAACGACGAAGTTTTTATGTTGATCTTGAATGTCCTTTGTTAATTCTATTAAGTTCACAGTTTCCATATTTCATCCCATCCTTTCGTTAGTCGTTCTTCTGAAAAATTAACTTAACCTCCACCATCACTTGAGCTACTACAATCACTACTACTGTAGTGACCGAATCCACTTGATGAGCTTGAAGTGTATGAAGATCTTTTGCTTCTTTTTCTATCTTTTTTACTTTCATGACTAGGCCATACTGTAGCAAAGAGTATAACGAATAAGGCTAATTCTATTACAACAAGTATAAATTCTAGAATGCTCTCAATAATATTGGGAGTTATCCCAAAACTGTAAAACACTCCAAATGAATACATACACAAAATTACATACAGAGCCATACAAATATACCGGAATGTTTTTTCTATCATAATGACTACTTTTTTGTGAAAAAGGTATGTTCTGTTCCTGTTTTTTCTTTATGTACTTTTGTCTTTTAGCTTGCTTTTGCTTCCTTTTTTTACTCCCCATTGAATCCCCTCTTTTATTATATAATTCTAAATTATCATAATAAAAATCGATTTACACCAATAAATAACAATTATTCACATGTTATTTCCCCATATAAAAAAGACCCTCCTTATGAAAAGGAAGGTCTCAAATGTATTTCTATTATGATAAAGCAGGAGCTTTTTCAAGTAGCTCTTTCGCATCAGCGTATTGTAAGCCGTGAGCTTCTGCAACTGCTTCGAATGTTACATATCCATCTAATGTGTTAATACCTTTTAATAATGCAGAGTTGCCTAGGCAAGCATCTTTATAGCCTTTGTTCGCAATTTGTACTGCATATGGTACTGTTACGTTTGTTAATGCAAGAGTTGACGTACGTGGAACCGCACCTGGCATATTAGCAACTGCATAATGAACAACGCCATGTTTTTCGTAAGTTGGGTTGTCATGAGTTGTAATACGATCAGTTGTTTCGAAAATACCACCTTGGTCAATCGCAATATCTACAACGACAGAACCTGGTTCCATTGATTGAATCATTTCTTCAGTTACAAGTTTTGGCGCTTTTGCACCTGGAATTAATACTGCTCCAATAACAAGGTCAGATTCTTTAACAGCTTCTGCAATGTTGTATGGATTAGACATTAATGTTTTTACTTGGTTACCGAAAATATCATCTAATTGACGAAGACGTTCTGCACTTAAGTCAATGATTGTTACATCTGCACCTAAACCTACTGCAATCTTAGCTGCGTTTGTACCAGCTTGACCACCGCCGATGATTGTTACTTTGCCGCGTTTTACCCCTGGAACGCCTGCAAGTAAAATACCTTTACCGCCTTTGTTTTTCTCAAGGAATTGTGCACCGATTTGTGCAGACATACGACCAGCTACTTCACTCATAGGTGCAAGTAATGGTAAAGAACGATTGTCTAATTGTACTGTTTCGTATGCGATTGATGCAACTTTGTTATCGATTAATGCTTTCGTTAATTCTGGTTCTGGAGCTAAGTGTAAGTATGTGAATAAAATTAAACCTTCACGGAAATAGCCGTATTCACTTGCTACTGGCTCTTTTACCTTCATAACCATATCTTGATTCCATGCTTCTTCAGCAGTTTCTACAAGTTTCGCACCAGCTTGTACGTATTCTTCATCTGTAAAGCCAGATCCTAAACCTGCTCCTTTTTGAACAAAAACTTCGTGACCATTTTGTACTAAATGTACTGCTCCCGCTGGCGTCATTGCCACACGGTTTTCATTGTTCTTAATTTCTGTTGGAATACCGATACGCATGATTAGTTCCCCCTTGAGTTATGAAATGACCCCTGAATCATTTTTTAAAGCGCTTTCTACGCTCTTATATTTTAACATAATATCTCAATATTTGACAAAAAATAATACAAGTTTTCCGATAGATTTAATTTTATATTAAAGGACAGTATTATCCGCACCTCTCAGCACAATGGATAAACTGTCCAATTATTCGAAACTTCATCTTATTTTATTCTATCGATGTCTATGAATAACATCCACTGCACCAGTCACTTCAATAATTGTACCAGTAATCATATCGGAATCGTCCTCACATAAAAACGAAATGGTTCTTGCAATATCTTCACCTGTTCCAGATCTACCAATCGGTGTGTTATGCTCTTTCAGCTGACGTGCTTCTTGAATAGTTGCCTCTTTCATATCGCCAATAATATCACCAGGACATACCATGTTCGCAGTGATACCATACTCCGCTTCTTCATAAGCAACTGTTTTCGTTAATGAAACAAGTCCTACTTTCGCTGCGGCAAAAGCTGAACGATAAATCCATCCCGGTGCACTATCCGCCCCTTGAAATCCGTAATTAATAATACGGCCAAAGTTCTGTTTTCTCATGACCGGAACAACAAGTTTTAATAAATGAAATACCGCTGTTAAATTTCCCTGAATCATTTCATTCCATTCATTTTCTTCATAATCAACTAACTTTTTTCGTTCAAATACATATGGACCAGCATTATTAATTAAAAAGTCAATTTTGCCAAAACGGCTCATCGCTTCTTCTACTATTTTATGTAAATCTTCCTTTTTCGTGACATCTGCTTGCACGAATTGTAGACGCTCTTCCACATCTTTATATGTTTCTTTCATCGTTTCCATAGCCGTGATATCGCTATGATACGTTACTGTTACTGAATAGCCTTTAGCCAATAACTTTTCTGTTACTTGCTTTCCTAAACCTTTCGTACCGGCTGTAATGAGCGCATGTCTCACAAAACTGCCCCCTTTTAAATTGCTATACTTCATATGTAACAAGTTCTCGCTCCAATTACAACTAAAATGAATTGAAACAGAGTTTTCAAAATTCTGTAACGTTTCTGGCAAGCACGTTACCAAAATTTGTTTTATAATTAAGTTGTAAACAGTTATAAAACAGATTGGGAGGAATTTACTATGAATAATACATATACAAATATTTTAATCGCGGTGGATGGTTCTAAAGAAGCAGAAAAAGCCTTTAAAAAAGCAATCCAAGTCGCAAAGCGCAACAATGCAACATTAACAATTGCTCATATCGTTGATGTAAAAGCGTACTCAGCTGTAGAGGCTTATAGCCGTGCAATTGCTGAACGTGCAAATCTATTTGCAGAAGACTTATTAGAAGACTACAAAAAAACTGCTCTTGAAGCTGGTCTTGAAAAAATTGAAACTGTATTAGAATTTGGTAATCCTAAATCTAAAATTTCAAAAGAAATCGCTCCAAACCATAAAGTAGATTTAATTATGTGTGGCGCGACTGGTTTAAATGCTGTTGAGCGTTTCCTAATTGGTAGCGTCTCTGAACATATTATTCGCTATGCGAAATGCGATGTCCTTGTTGTTCGTGGTGATGAGGAGCAAGGTGATCTTTAATTTATAGATAAAACACCAAGTCCACATAGGCTTGGTGTTTTTCATTTTATCAACTTCACTATAAACACAAGACATGCTACGACAACAACGGTAATTGCCAACACATAGGGCGGAAGAAACTTCAAAGACCATAATGCCATCATAATCGTCGCAACCGTTAAGTACGTTCGTCTTGCACCTTCTGTCATTTTTTTACGAAATAAGAAAACGTACAAATAACCAATTGGTGGCGTAATAAAGCAAAGAACGTATATGATTTTTGATTTTAAATACCACTTTTGTTCTCCAAGTTTCTTTATATCTTCTTCTATTCTCTTATGCTCTTGTTCTTTCGCTTCTTCTACAAGCGGATTTTCCCCTTCGCCTCGCTTTTCTTTCATATAAGGAAGAAAGTGCATAAAAAAATAGTATGCGAATACGAATGCTCCAAATCCAATATTTACTCTTTCTAATGGAATATGTTCACTAAAAAAAGCAGCAGTAAGCACTACAGACAAACAGTATGTCATCATCCAAAATGAACGTTTTCTCTTTTTCCGTTCCATTTCTTTTTTGCCTTGTATATCTTTTCTTTTCGAAAGCCATATAGAAATAAAGCAATCTACTACAAATAGAGCAAAAATAAATATCGCAACGTGTACTGTTTCTAAATCCTCAAATGAAAAGATATTTGGGAATGCAACATGCAATACAATTAGCGTGTACAAGATTAGCCCTATAAAATAAATACGTCTCATTTTTCATCCCTTTCTTATTTCCTAACATTACGTTAACATACATTTTTTAGAAATAGACGGACAAAATATATATGTGTAAAAAAGGAGGATGCTATATGGATGATTCTGAACGCATTATTTTAGACGTGAACGGAAAAGAAATTGAAATGCTAGATACAATTCGCACTCATTTTAAAGAGAAACATGGCGTTGAACTAAGTAATGGTGCATTGCTTCGTGATTTGATGGATATTGAGTATATTCGAATTACAGAAGATCGACATAAGTATGATTAATTTTGGGCTATAAAAAAAAGAAGGTAAGCTTCTCTCCATCAAGATTAGCGTACCTTCTTCCCTATAAAATCAATCAACTTCTAACAAACTCTCCAACTAACCCCTTCGCCTTCTCCAAAGCGTTTTTGATTTGTTCAAACCCTGTCCCACCAGCACTGTTACGACGCTTTACAGCCGCATATGGTGAAAGAACTTCATACAAATCTTCTTCAAATAAAGAGCTCATTTCTTGATATGTTTCAAGCGGGACATCTAATAAATAAATTCCTTTTTGTGTGCAATGTAGCACTAACTTCCCAACAATTTCATGAGCTTGACGGAATGGTAGTCCTTTGTTTGCTAAGTAGTCGGCAATTTCTGTTGCGTTGGAGAAATCTTGCGTCACAGCTTGCCCCATTTTTTCTTTGTTTACAGTCATCGTTTCAAGCATGCCCGCCATAATATGAAGGCATCCTTCTACTGTTTTGACTGTATCAAACATTCCTTCTTTATCTTCTTGTAAGTCTTTATTGTAAGCGAGTGGTAATCCTTTCATTACTGTAAGTAAACTGAATAAATTACCGTATACTCTGCCTGTTTTACCACGGATTAGTTCCGCCATATCCGGATTTTTCTTTTGCGGCATAATGCTACTTCCTGTCGCGTATTGATCGCTCATTTCAATAAATTGAAACTCTTGGCTACTCCATAAAATAAGTTCTTCACAAAAGCGTGATAAGTGCATCATAAGTATAGATGAGTTACTTAAAAACTCCAGTATGAAATCACGATCACTTACTGCATCTAAACTATTCTCATAGATTCCATTAAACCCAAGAAGTTCCGCACTATATTCTCGGTCGATCGGGAATGTCGTCCCAGCTAGCGCTCCTGCTCCTAATGGGGAGATATTAATACGCTTTAATGAATCTTCATAACGATTCACATCACGCTCTAACATCCAAAAGTAAGCAAGAATATGATGAGCAAATGAAATCGGCTGGGCACGCTGCAAGTGCGTATAGCCCGGCATAATGGTTTCAATATTATTTTCTGCTTGTTGAACAAGAACAGTTTGCAATTGTTTTGTAGCTTTTATAATATGTTCTACCTTTTCTTTTAAATACAAATGCATATCTGTCGCCACTTGATCGTTACGACTTCGGCCTGTATGAAGTTTCCCTCCTACTTCACCGATTTTTTCAATTAACATCTTTTCAATATTTAAATGAATATCTTCAGCTTCAACCGAAAAATGTAATTTATTTTGTTTCACTTCTTCTAATAAATATTGAAGACCTATCTTTATTTTCTCTGCTTCTTCTTTCGTCACGATGCCCTGCTTTGCTAGCATCGTGACGTGCGCAATACTTCCTTTTATATCTTGATTTACTAATTGTTGATCGAAGGAGATGGATGCTCCGAACTCTTCAACCCATGCTTCCGCTTCTTTTGTAAAACGTCCGCCCCAAAGTTTGCTCACGCTTCCACCTTCTTTTGATTCACTTGGCTGTATACTTTCGTCGGTAAACCGAATAATGAGATGAATCCAACTGCTGCATCATGATTAAATTCATCTTGAGCAGTATATGTTGCTAATTTTTCATCGTATAAAGAGTATTCAGATTTACGTCCTTCTACAATCGCATGACCTTTAAATAATTTCACACGCACTGTACCTGTTACATTCTTTTGCGTTTCTTGTAAAAATGCATGAAGCGCTTGTTTTAAAGGTGAGAACCATAAACCGTTATAAATAAGTTCTGTTATTTTCTGTTCAATCACTGGTTTAAAATGCGCTACTTCTTTTACGTGTGTTAAATCTTCCAACTCTTTATGCGCAGTGATTAACGTCATTGCTGCTGGGCATTCGTATACTTCACGAGATTTAATACCGACAAGACGATTTTCTACGTGATCAATACGTCCAACACCGTGTTTTCCAGCAAGCGCATTTAACGTTTTAATTAATTCTGAAAGTGAATATGCAGTACCATTTAAAGTAGTCGGTACGCCTGCTTCAAATCCGATTTCTACAAACTCTGGTTTATTCGGTGTATCTTCTAATGCCAATGTCATCTCATATGCATCTTCTGGCGGCGCTGCCCATGGATCTTCTAAAATTCCACATTCGTTGCTGCGTCCCCATAAGTTTTGATCGATTGAAAACGGGCTATCTAAATTAATCGGAATTGGTACATCGTTTTCTTTTGCATATGCAATTTCTTCTTCACGTGACCATTTCCATTCACGTACAGGCGCAATCACTTCTAAGTAAGGATTTAATGCTTGGATAGAAACTTCAAAACGAACTTGGTCATTTCCTTTCCCTGTACATCCGTGTGCAACTGCAGTTGCGCCTTCTTGTTCTGCGATTTCCACTAATTTCTTCGCAATAAGCGGACGAGATAATGCAGAGACAAGAGGGTATTTCCCTTCGTATAATGTGTGTGCTTGCATCGCCATCAATGCATATTCATTCGCGAATTCTTCTTGAACATCAATCATATATGATTTAATTGCACCTACTGAAAGTGCCTTTTCTTTTACAAATGCTAAATCTTTACCTTCCCCTAAGTCTAAACAAAGCGCGATAATATCATAATTCTTCTCTTGTAACCATTTAATTGCAACGGAAGTATCAAGACCTCCGGAATATGCTAATACAACTTTTTTCTTCTCCATTTTGCATCCCCCTAAAGAATAAATATTCATTTTCTTTTATAATAATTCATACTTTACCACCTTTCACAAAATGTATCAAGAGTCATTTTCAAATTTTTTCAAACAATTTCGTCGAACTTCTTTCTGTTTTTCTGTACAATATAAGCAGGAAAACGGGGGTGAACTTATGGAAAAGTATTTCTTATACGATGAACATCTAGGAATTGAAATTCCGCATTTACAAGAAGACTGGGAAGAAATCCCCAAAAAAATGCAACATGCTATTTTACTAAAATGGGAACAAGTTCGCGGGAAAATTCCTGATCGTATAAAAGAACTTGAGCACTATATTAATACAAAACAACATTATTTAAATAACGAAGAAGACTTCGAAGTTTCTTGTAAACTAAATTCAGAAATTGCCGATCTTGCTTCCATCATTAATGACCTTTGGCTTTGGTATCGACTCACTCAAAATGTATCTGAGGGAAAAGCACACCAATGAAAAAAGCATGCCCCTCAATTACTTTGGGTCATGCTTTTTTGTCGTAACATGATTTACAATATATTTCTTGTGCTGTTTTCGCCAAACATACATCGAATGGACCAACTAATATACTTCTTTCTTTCGGCAACTTTACAAAAGCAACAAGCTCTTCTTCATATTGAATTTTTTTCTGACATGAAACGCATATTAATTCTTTTCTTTTGAACATATCTTTTAACATATCTTCACTCTCCCCTTCATCTATCTATATTAATATACTCTCATAATAGTTAAGACTTGTAAAAAAATGACACATTCCGAATCGAATGATTCATATACTATGTACAAAAGGAGGTCTAAAGCTTATGCGTGCTTTCGTTATTATCGCTTTAACTTTTTTAAGTGTGATTAGTTGGGATGCGTTTTTTAAAGATAAAAGTGATGAAAAGAATACAACTGAATAAAACCCTTTTTTTCTTACTTATTGGACAAACCGTTACAAACTGTCCAATCCTCCGAAATAACTTAGGCTTTTCTACAAAAATATTTAAACATAACATTTTTTGTAGATTCCCTCCGTTTATTGTCGGTTTCCATCCGCATACATTTTTTAAAAGTATGATATAATAGTATAAATCTTGAAGGAAGGGATTTTGATATCATGATCGCTCGAAGGAGCATGTGGCATCGTATTGACGAATCATACACGTAGCGTATTTTTTAGCTCAGATACTTTAGTCTAGCGAAAAAAATACGAGAGTGGGGAAATTATGATTGCCCGAAGGATAATTTGGCAAAAAAAAGACTCTTCTTACACATAGCGTTTTGTTTAGGACTTAATTGTTACTAACTAAACAAAACAAAGAAGAGCAGGATTGCTAAATGACGAATCCTACTCCACGTTTTGTTTAGTCGTTTTAAGACTTAAACTAAAACGAAGGTAGGGAGAATTGATGGACGAGAGGATTATTCGTTATTTCTTCAGCGACATATAGCGTAGTTAGTTTTTTCGTAAACTAACTGAAAGCTACATGTGAGCTCGTAGTTAGTTTACAACACAAAAAGGACTACTAACTACGGAAAGAAGGAATAACGATGAGGAACATCCAAAGTCGGCAAATTATTAAAGAAATTTTTATGGTTTTAATCGGTTCATTTATTTTAGCAGCAGCGCTATATCACATTCACTTCCAAAACCACTTAACAGAAGGTGGCTTTGTAGGAATTGCACTATTCATTCAAAACTTTTATGATATTTCACCATCTATTTCAACTGTATTAATGGATATCCCAATTATTTTACTATGTGCTTCATTTTTAGGTAGAAAAATGGTTGGCTATTCATTCTTAGGTTCAATTTCATTCGGAGTATTTTATTCCTTTATGGAAAATTATTCTCCATTTACGGTAGATTTATCAAATAACTTATTTATAGCTGCAGTAGTTGGCGGTGCGTTAGCTGGTATTGGACTCGGTTTTATATTGCGATTTGGCGGTGCAACCGGTGGAGACGATATTTTAACAATTGTATTAAGTAAACGAACTCGTTTTACAATTGGGCAAATTTTCTTCGTCTTTGACGCGATTGTTCTTGCGCTTTCATTATATTATTTAAATTGGACAGAAATTGCTTTTACTATTCTTTCGATTGCCGTACAGGCAAAAACATTGGATTTAATTTATTATCCAAAAACAGAAAAAACAGCAGAAAAGCAGCCAGTATCTGTTCCAATGTCCAAAAAACATGCAACAAATTAAAAAAGCGAAAGGCTTCGGCCTCTCGCTTTTTTTTTTATGCTCTTTTTTCTTTCTCGACTATATGGCGCACTTGATAAAATCTATTTGCAAATTCAGTAACGTTTCTTGTTAAACGATAATTCACTGTAGATCCAATTGCCATTCCAATTACCGGAATACCTTGGAATAATTTACGACGAAGAGCATAAATCGAAAATGTCTTCAAAATTTGTTTTAACACAACTTCAGTAGAAGCTGTTTGTAACACTGCTTCGTCTCCTTCATAAAAGAACGAATCTTCTTGTTCCAGCTCTTGCAATAAATTGTACCATGCGTATTGCTGAAGTCTTCCTGGTAGTAATGACGCGTGAAACACCTTTAACGCAAGCATCATTTCGTATGGCTTGTTCACATCATGTCCAAATGATGTTGCAATAAGTTGGACTGCCTTCACATTTAACGCGATCATAACCGGAAAATCCGCCGTTAATAATAATAAACCTCCAGCACCTGTCGCCCCGCCTTGCACAAATGAATATAGACGATGACGTGCTGTTTGCTGCTCTGCTATGTATGTTAACTGATCAATAGATAATGCTTTCAAATCTTCAAGCTGTTCAATCGATTCATCAAATAATCTCGATGTTCCTAAAATCCGATTACGTGCGTCTAACTGTGCTTGTGAACTTTGAATAAATGCATGCAAATGAAAGAGCCATCCATCTGCTTTCGTGAAGAATTCTTTTCGCTTTTTCTCAGGTAATTTCGCAACTGTAGTATGTAACCATTTATCAAACACTTTTTGAAAATCGGTCGCTTCTTGCTCAACTAATTGCGCTTCCCATTCTTTTATATTGTCTAAAATGGCTTGTTCTCGCTTCGATCGCATCGTAACAACCACCTCGTTCGATTTTTTTCTATTGTAACATATTTCTGCTTATTCTTTACAAATATGCTTGTATATCTCTTTTCACATACCCTTTATGAGTGACATAAAATAATAGCAAAAAGGATGAGATACTTCACATGAATCTATCCAATCTAAAACAAAACTATAACGCAGTATTCAGCTTAGGACAAAACTGTTGGCCTGCTTGGGCATTATATCAATTAGAATTATCACCATTTTTTGGCGTTATTGATTTTATGCTAAGTCCTTCATTAACGAAAGTAAATTTATTATTACAAAATCGATTTGACCGTTTTTTAAATTTCGAAAATCTATCCTTCATCTCATTTTGGGATGATGATGCCAAATTAAGATTAAGGGACAACCTTTATGAAATTGACTCCTGTCATGACTTTAAAACAGATGTAAACACACCAAATTATTGGCCTTCTTATACAGAAATTAAGTTAAACTATGAACATCGAATTAATCGTTTTCTAACTACAATTGAAACGGCAGAATCCATATTGTTTATTCGAACTGGAGGAACATATGAAGAAGCATGTTCCCTAGAACAAATTTTATCTCAAATCGTTACACATACATTCTCTGTCCTATTACTAATTCCTGCCGATATACCAACTATCACCCAAGAAGATTGGGGATTACAACGTACTTGCGTTATGAAATGTCCTATTATGGATGTATACCAATACAATGAAGCATTTTGGAAAGACTTATTTGATGGAATTACAGTTAGACCACACACTTAAATACACGATACTTTTATCACACCATACATTATAATCGTCCTTATACGAAACAAATAAGGAGTGATTCTATATGTATCCACGTGCAAAAGCTTTCGGTCTTGCTGTACATCAAGATCGCCTTCTCGTACAAGAATATCATACAGAAGGCGAAACATATTATCGTCCTCTTGGCGGTTCCATTGAACTGGGTGAAAAATCAGCACATACTGTTATTCGGGAGTTTACAGAAGAGCTTCATACGGAGATAGAAATCATCAATTATTTAGGTTGTTTAGAAAATGTCTTTCATCTAGATGGGGGCATTGGTCATGAAATTATTCAACTATATTCTTTGCGTTTATTAGACACGTCACTATATGAAATGAAAATATTAAATATACAAGATGAGGAAACAGTAGCGTATGCGAAATGGATTCCTATTACGGCATTCATTCAGAAAGAAAAAATATTATATCCGGATGGAGTTTTAAAATATATCCAAAAGAAAAAAGACGAAATCCTATAGGATCTCGTCTTTCTTTTCATATATTAACCAATATCTCCAAGACGTAGTACGTCACGAGCAATCATAACTTCTTCGTCAGTTGGAATTACGATAATTTTTACTGGAGAGTGTGGGAAGCTGATGAATGCTTCTTCACCGAATACGTTATTACGTTTTGCATCAAAGTATACGCCCATGTACTCAAGGCCTTCTAATACGCGCTCACGAATAATCGCACTGTTTTCACCTACACCAGCTGTGAAGATGATTGCGTCTACACCTTTCATACGAGCAGTGTAAGAACCGATGTATTTGTGGATACGGCTTACGAATACATCAAGTGCTACTTTCGCACGGTGGTCGCCTTCTTCTTCTTTCGCAATGATGTCACGTAGGTCACTAGAGTAACCAGTAAGACCTAACATACCACTCTTCTTGTTTAATACGTTAACTACTTCTTCTACTGTTTGGCCTGTTTTTTCCATGATGTATGGAATTAACGCAGGGTCAAGGTTACCAGAACGTGTACCCATTGTTACACCAGCAAGTGGAGTGAAGCCCATAGAAGTATCGATAGATTTACCGCCTTCTACTGCTGCGATACTTGCACCGTTACCTAAGTGACAAGAAAGTAAGCTTAAGCTTTCAATTGGACGACCTAATAATTCAGCCGCACGCTCAGTTACATATTTATGAGAAGTTCCGTGGAAACCGTATTTACGGATGCCGAATTTTTCATAGTACTCATACGGTAGGCTGTATAGGAATGCAGATTCCGGCATTGTTTGGTGGAATGCTGTATCGAATACTGCTACTGCTGGTACGTTTGGTAATACTTCTTGGAATGCTTTAATACCAACAACGTTTGCTGGGTTATGAAGTGGTGCTAAATCGCTTAATTCTTCGATATCAGCTAATACTTCATCAGTAATTAAAACAGAGTCAGCAAATTTTTCGCCGCCGTGAACAACACGGTGACCGATACCGCCAATCTCATCTAGAGATTTAACGATTCCGTTTTCAGTTAACTTTTTAAGAAGCATATTAACTGCTACTGCGTGATCTGGAATGTTTGTAATTTCTTTTTGTTTTTCGCCATCTACAGTAATAGTGAAGATACTATCTTCTAAACCGATACGTTCTACTAAACCTTTTGTTAATACTGTTTCACTTGGCATTTCAAATAATTGGAATTTTAAGGAAGAGCTTCCTGCGTTAATCGCGATGATTTTTGACATCTAGTCTTTCGCCCCTTTTTCTCTTGGTAGTTGTGTGGATGTTTCCACAAACCGCTCGATTTTATCTGATCAAATTCACTAAATATGAAAACGTTTCATCATTAGCAAATTTTATACTCACGATTTTAATTTAAACATCGTCCGACATATATTTCAAGTGAAAAAATTGTAACACCAAGAAAAAATATATATTACAGATTTCAAAAAAATTCAGTTAAATCTAGTATATATTTAAAAATATGACATATTATATAAAACTGTACTACATGAATCACTAACTCTGTTACATATACCCAGCTTTATTTATGTGTTGCAAACCAAGTATTTAATTGATCCATAATGTTCTCCATCGCCTTCATGTTAGAGAATTTAGGCAACTCCACTAATAACGCCTGTTTTGGCATTGTTACATTAAAGCCTTTCTTTTGGAGAACAAATATACTTTTTGCATTTTTCTCGTTTTTAAACATGGAAACAGGTAGCTGTAATAACCCTTGAATAAAGCATGTTTCTTTAATAAATGCATGTAATTTTGGTGCCTGGTCACTTTCAAAAATGAAGTTTGGTACTAAGAAGAATAAGTACCCGCCCTCTTTCGTATGTTTCACACTTTGTTCAATAAATAAGTGATGAGCATACGACATTCCTTCATCTGCTTTTAATTTATATTCACTGGCACCGATTTCGTTTGGATAGTAACCAATCGGTAAGTCTGAAACGACTGCATCAACTGGATCGATATAAAGTGGTGCTAGTCCATCTTGATGGAAGAATTCGATTGCATGCTTTTGTAAATTTGCATTTACTAAAGCAAGTTTAATTAGCACTTCATCCACTTCTACACCAAATCCACTCATTGTTAGTCCTTCTTTGGCGCTATTAAACACTGTAGTCATTAAATTTCCTGTTCCAATTGCAGGATCTAAAACTGTAATTTCGTTTTGACCTTGCATAAATTTATGGAATAAGTAACTCATGAACATCCCAACTGCATCAGGCGTCATTTCATGATTGGCTTGTACGCCTTCTTTCATTCCTTTTAAGATGGCTAACTGAAATGCTTTACGAATTTCTTCACCTTTATATGTTTCTTCATTAAACGTACTATATTCACGATTCAGCCTTTCAATTGCTGATTCGGATAATTCCTCTTGTAAAATCGCTCCCTCAAACAAGTTATCACCTGTTTCTACAAGCGCCTCTAAATATGTCACATCTAATTCTTTACGTAAAACTACCGCAGAAGAATCAAAAATAGAAAATAATGTTTCCACTGTCTGACTCACGTACATTCCTCCTTCTCTCTTTTACACATAACTTATATCATACCACAAAGTGATTTTTTCCAAAAAGAAAAAGCGACCTCCTGTAAAGAGCTCCCTCTCAAGTTATATATGATATAACGTTTTTTCTCATATATCGGCACCGTTACGCAGCGATATATGAGAAAAAACGACCTCTTTATAAGAGGTCATTTCCTTCACATTACTTTGCAGATTTAGCTGCTTCTAATGCTGCTTCATAGTTTGGATGGCTTGTACCTTCGCCTACGTATTCTACGTAAACTACTTTGTCGTTGCTATCTACTACGAATACTGCACGAGCAAGTAAACGAAGTTCTTTCATTACTAAGCCGTAAGCTTCACCGAATGAAAGGTCACGGTGGTCAGAAAGTGTTACAACATTTTCTAAACCGTTTGCTGCACACCAGCGTTTTTGAGCAAATGGTAAATCAGCGCTAATTGTTAATACTTTTGCGTTTTCAATACCTGCTGCATCTTGGTTAAAACGACGTGTTTGTGCATCACACACACCTGTGTCGATTGAAGGTACAACACTAATTAATTTTACTTCGCCTTTGTATGTTTCTAAACTTACTGGAGATAAGTCGTTTGCTAATACTTGGAAGTTTGGCGCTTGATCGCCAACTTTAACTTCTGTTCCAACTAAAGTCATTGGATTACCTTTAAAAGTTACGTTTGCCACTTGAAAATCCTCCCTTATTTAAACAAAATATGTACAATGTAAATGATAGTTTGTCCCTATCGATAATGCAAATAAAATCGCTTTATTTACAAAAAAATAAAAGAAGCTAACCTATTGATTAGCTTCTTTATTCGTTAAATTTGAAATTCAGGATCATCTTCTTTTCGTTTATCCATCATTTCTTTCACTTTATCAACAGCTTGTGGCGCTAATTCAATTATTTTATCGATGACATGCGTTTGCTTATCTAAATGTAATACTTTTACACCATCTCCATTTATAACAAGAAAGGCAACAGGATTAATAGAAACTCCTCCTCCACTTCCTCCGCCAAATGGATGACGGCCTGAATGTTCTACCCTACCAAATTCACTTCCACCAGCAGCAAATCCGAAACTTACTTTCGAAACAGTAAGAATTACACTTCCATCTGCCGCTTTAATTGGGTCACCAACAATTGTATTTACATCAGTCATTTGTTTTAAATGCTGCATTGCGGTTGTCATTAAACCTTGAATTGGATGGTCCATTCTATATCCCCCCTATGCTTGAACAGATTTTTCTGTCATACCAGATTTTTGCTGCCTCATAAATATGAGCAATTTCACCGCTGTTTTTATAGTACGAAATATACGAAAAGATGCTGTTAACTCGCATCTCGATGCAAATCCTTTCCCTTGAAAAACAGGAGTAATTTCAAATTCTGGTACATCGACAATATGCATATATTGTCCGACAACTCCAGCAGCCATTCCTTTTGTCCCCCATGCATATCCAGTGACAATTCCAGTACTAGCTGCGTCGCCTGCTCCAATTTGCGTATGCCATTTCCAACCATTGATTTTCACTCGTTTGAGAAAATCTTTAACGATAGTATGAACTTTTTGAAGCCTTTTTATCAGTTCCCCAATACTGTCAAGTTGCGCCATAATTTTATTATCTAGTCCGCCGTCCTCTTCAGCTTTTTCGATTTTCTGTCCTGTTTTTTTCTGCTGTTTTTCAATTCTTTCCAATACATCAAATGTATATCGAATCATCCATATTTTCACTTGAAATAAACATTGCTTTTCCATTTCTGAATATAAAAATGTCACCTTAAGCGATATTTTCGACAATAGTATAAGCAAAATAAAAAGGAGAAGAATTATTATTCCAATTACGAGCCACTTCATACGTATCATCCTTTCACTCCGTACCCATTATCGACAACTTTATTCATCATTAAACAGAGTTCCATAAGATTGAATATAAAAATTTTTCTAAAAATAAAAAGGTATTTTGACAATTTGTATCGAAATATATTATTTGAACATATCATCAGGGAACGGACTCTAATGATATGTAGCACGAAAAACAGAAAATTTAACTGCAGTGGAGGGATACATAATGGCAGATCGTCGCAATTTATTTTTCTTTTATGGTGATGACAAAGCAACGCTCGTTGAAAAAATGAAACCAATCTATCGTATTTTAGAAGAGAATGGATTTACCATATTAGATCATCCAAAAAATGCAAACGCTATCGTCAGTGTTGGAGATGATGCAACCTTCTTACAAGCCGTTCGTAAAACTGGTTTTAGAGAAGATTGCTTATACGCAGGGATTTCTACGAAAGATGAAACTTCGTTCTACTGCGATTTCCACATTGATCACGTTGATACAGCCCTTCAAGAAATTACAAAAAATGAAATTGAAGTGCGAAAATATCCAACAATTCAGGTAGATGTAGATCACAGTACATCTTTCCATTGTTTAAATGAGTTCTCATTACGTTCTAGCATTATTAAAACATTCGTTGTAGATGTTCACGTTGATGATTTATATTTCGAAACATTTAGAGGGGACGGTTTAGTAGTTTCTACCCCAACAGGAAGTACTGCTTACAATAAATCATTGCATGGTGCAGTTGTTGACCCACTTATTCCATGTTTCCAAGTAAGCGAACTAGCATCTTTAAACAACAACACTTACCGTACGCTCGGTTCACCGTTCATTTTAAATCACGAACGTACATTAACTTTAAAACTAAGACCAGACGGTAACGATTATCCTGTTATTGGCATGGATAACGAAGCGCTTAGCATTAAACAAGTGGAAAAAGCTGTTGTACGCTTAAGCGATAAACAAATTAAAACAGTTAAATTAAAAAATAATTCGTTCTGGGAAAAAGTACAGAGAACGTTTTTATAGGATTAAAATAACCGCAGAATTATGGAATTCCATAATTCTGCGGTTATTTATTTACCCCGATTGACGCGAACAATAATCTCTTACTATCCGGCCGTTATTCTTGTCAGTTTTTGTCGGTAAGTCGATATATTTTAATAATCGCTGATATATTTTTACACATCTTTTCTATAGACAACTCGGCCATCTATTACGGTCATTTCTACTTGTACTTCTTTTATTTCTTCTGCCTCAATTTCAAAAATATTGCGGTCTAATATTGTAAAGTCTGCTTCATATCCTTTTGTAATTTGCCCACGTTTCGCTTCTTTTCCGATTGCATAGGCACTTCCTGTTGTAAATAAAGAAACAGCCTCATAAACCGTTAATCTCTCCTCAGGCATATAGCATACACCGTCAATAAAACTTCTACGTGTAACAGCGCTATATATGCCTAAAAACGGATTCACTTGTTCAATGGGAGCATCTGAGCCACCGTTGCAGTGTAATCCTGCTTCCAGTAACGTCTTCCAAGCGTACGCATAACGAAGACGGCGCTTGCCTAGTTTTTCAATGACTGACGGAAAATCTGATGAAAGAAAGACCGGCTGTATATCGATAATGGCTTGCAAGTTTTTCATTCTTTCTATCAACTCTTCACGAGCAAGCTGACAATGAATAATGCGGTCACGTAACCCTTTTGCTGGTGGATATAATTCGAGTGCATCAATGACATATTCAAGCGATAAATCACCGATAGTATGAATCGCAACTGGCATATGTAAATCTCGTGCTTTCTTCACTAATTCCGCAAGTTCTTCACGTGAGAAAATCGCAACCCCATTTGTTTCCTTCGCATCTTCATACGGTTCACTTAATAATGCTGTTCTTCCTCCAAAAGAACCGTCAGAAAAAATTTTCATTGCCCCAAATTCAATATAATGTTCATGTTCATTTTCATATTCTTTTCGTTCATGTGCTACTTCATGGTGAACGAGCAAATGTGCTTTAAATGGCATTTCTTTTATAACGTGAGAAAACGCATTATATGTTTTTCTAAAACCACCGTAGTAATTTAAATCTTCCGTATGCCCGCCAACAAGTCCGTATTTCCAGCAATCTTTAATCGCTGTTTGCAAAGCTCTTTGTAAATACGCTTCATCAATTTCAGGCTGAACATGTTTAATTAATTCTTGTCCTTGTTCATATAAAAGTCCCGTTAACTTATTTGATGAATCCCTACCGATTTTCCCGCCTTTTGGATTTTGCGTCGCTTCTGTTATGTTCGCTTCTTGCAATATGTATGAATTCACCCATGTAACGTGACGACAAACTCGCTTTAATAAAATGGGGTGTTCTTTCGAAATTTCATCTAAATCACGCGCGTGAACATCTTTCGTATCTGTAAAGTTATTTTCATTCCATCCTTCTCCAATAATCCAAGAGCCCTTTGGAGCTTCTTCCACTCGCTTCTGAACAAGAGTAAGCACTTCACCATAAGATGTACAATTTGATAAATCTAGACGGAGTAATCTCTCTCCATGCCCAATAAGATGCATATGACTATCAACGAGACCTGGGATCATTGTTTTTCCTTCTAAATCATACAATTTCCCCATCGAATATTGGGCTTCTAGCTCTTCTTTACTCCCAATATCAACGATTATGCCGTTTTCAACGTAAATCGCATCCGCTGTTTCAGTTTCTTCCTTCATCGTGTAAATAGTGCCGCCGTACCAAATTTCTCCCATATATTTCATCTCCTCTACTTTATTGTATAGAAAAAAGCACCATTTCAAAACATGGTGCTTTTCTAAAAATTACTTTTGTTCAGTAGTAGACGTTGTAACTTGCCATTCAATATTAAATTTATCTTTTACTTGTCCGTATGCTGGGCTCCAGAATGTTTCTTGAAGTGGCATGATAACCTCTCCACCTTCTTGTAACTTATCGAATACTTCTTTTGCTTTTTCTGCATTACTAATTTGAATTGCGATTGTTACTTGAGATCCGATTGCATGTCCTTGACCTGGGAATGTATCAGAAATCATAAGATCCGTATTACCAACTTTTAAAGTAGCGTGTAAAACGCGCTCTTTCGCTTCAGCTGGAATCGGGTATTCTGGATTTTCAGGCATGTCACCAAAAGTTTGCATGACTTCTACTTTTGCATCTAAAGCCTCTTTATAAAACTGTACAGCTTCTTGCCCACTACCATCTAAAACTAAGTACGGATTAATACCTAAAATCATACGGACACCTCTTTTTTAAGTTTATAAAATCGAACTTGTGTTCGTTTTTATATTATCATTGTTTTACATTTCATTCAACTATTTACTTCACTGTTTTCAAAATTATTTTGACGGAATCTCCATCTCTTGTTTTCTAAGTTCAATACGGCGAATTTTTCCAGAAATCGTTTTTGGTAGTTCATCTACAAATTCAATTTTGCGAGGGTATTTATATGGTGCAGTGAGTTCTTTGACGTGTTGCTGGAGTGTTGGAATTAATGTTTCTTCGTTCTTTTCTATATTCTCTCTTAATACGATAAATGCCTTCACGACACTTCCGCGAATTTCATCAGGACTTGCGACAACCGCACATTCTCTTACGTAAGGATGTTTTACAAGCGCATCCTCTACTTCAAACGGCCCGATTGTATAACCAGAGCTAATAATGATATCATCACCACGTCCTTCAAACCAGAAGTAGCCATCTTCATCTTTCTTCGCTTTATCACCTGTAATATAATAATCACCGCGGAATTGCATCGCTGTACGCTCATTGTCTTTATAATATTGTTTAAAGAGTGCCGGCGTTTCAATGTGAACTGCAATATCACCAACTTCGCCTACTTTAACTGGAATACCTTCCTCATTTACGATATCGACGTGGTTACCTGGCGTTGGTTTCCCCATTGATCCTGGTCTAATATCCATCCCTTTCATTACACCAACAAGTAGTGTATTTTCCGTTTGCCCATAGCCGTCTCTTACTGTAATATCAAAGTGCTTTTGGAACGTTCCAATGACTTCTCTATTTAACGGCTCACCTGCGGATACAGCGCTATGTAACGCCTCTAAATTGTACTGACTTAAATCTTCTACCTTTGCCATTAATCTATACTCAGTCGGTGTACAACAAAGCACATTCACCTTATTATCGCCTAATAAATTTAAGTACGTTTTCGGTTCAAACTTACCGTTGTACACAAATCCTGTTGCCCCTGAACCGAGAGTTGCTAAAAACGGGCTCCAAATCCATTTTTGCCACCCTGGACTAGCCGTTGCCCATACAACATCATTCTCTTCAATTCCGAGCCAATTCGGGGCGCTTGTACGTAAATGAGCGTATGCCCACGCGTGCGTATGAACAACACCTTTCGGGTTTCCTGTCGTCCCAGACGTGTAAGATAAAAAGACCATATCTTCTTTATCTGTTTTCGCCATTTCTAACATATCACTTTCTGTTTCTAATGCTGTTTTTAAATTGATCCACCCGTCTACTGACTGCTCGCTCAGGACGAATTTTTGAAGGGATTCCATTGCTTCTATATCATCAAACTGTCCAATGTACGGCTCATAGCTTACTATCGCTTTTACTTCGCCATGTCCAATTCGATATTCAATATCTTTTTTACGCAACATTTCCGAACTTGGAATTACGACAAATCCCGCTTTAATCGCAGCGATATACGTCATGTACGCTTCAATTAAACGCGGCATCATAATAAGGAGCTTGTCCCCTTTTTGTAAGCCACTTTTTATAAAAGCGTTTCCAATTTTATTTGCCCCTTGCATTAATTCAAAATATGTAACTTCTCGTCTATTCCCTTTATCATCTTGCCAAATTAAAGCAAGCTTCTCTTTATCGTCTGTATATTTCTCTATTTCTGAAACTAAATTATAAGATGGTGGTGCCAACAATTCCTCTCTCTTCATAAACATCCTCCTTTTTCTTTATGCCTCCCTTATATAATAAAGAATTTTCAGTAAATTTTGAACCCTCTTCTTTTGACAATTTTTTTATGCTTTTGTCGAAATGAATTTATACTAATATGAACAACAAAAAGAAAGAGCGGGAGAACCCGCTCTTTCTAAGCCATCATATGGGATTATTTTTGGTAACCGCCTAATTGTTGCTCAGCTAGTGAAACTAGACGTTTAGTGATTTCACCACCAACAGAACCGTTAGCGCGAGCTGTTGCATCAGCTCCAAGTTGAACACCAAACTCTTGAGCGATTTCGTATTTCATTTGGTCTAATGCTGATTCAGCACCAGGAACCGCTAATTTATTTGTGCTACGTGACATGTTATATCACCTCCTTGTGAGTATAGAGTGTGATAAATAACATGACTTCATACACGTTTTAAATATGGTAATTTATGGTTTTAGAAAAGTTCTTCAAATTTTTCTTCTTCCGCCACTACTTCAACCGTTTGTAATACCATTGTTTCTTTGTTCGCTACAGCTTCTTCGATTAACGGTGTGAAATCGTATTTCGCTTCAAATCGATTTGCTTTTTCACGCTTCGGCTTCGTCGCCGGGCTAGCTGGTGTGAATACTGTACAGCAATCTTCGTATGGACGAATTGAAATATCATACGTGCCGATTTCTTCAGCAATTTTAATAATTTCTAATTTATCCATCGTAATAAGCGGACGAATAACTGGGTAGTTTGTTACTTCGTTAATCGTATGCATGCTATCTAATGTTTGGCTTGCTACTTGTCCAAGACTTTCACCAGTTGTGATTGCAAGTGCGTTACGCTCCTCAGCAATCTGCTCTGTAATACGCATCATCATACGGCGCATAACCGTCATTGAATAGCTAGATGGGATTTCTTTATTAATCGTTTTTTGCACTTCTGTAAACGGAATAAGGTGAAGCGTTACACGTTTACAGTATTTCGTTAACTCTTGTGCTAAATCGATTACTTTTTGTTTTGCACGCTCACTTGTGAAAGGTGGGCTATGGAAGTGAACTGCTTCCACAGATACGCCGCGTTTCATCGTTAAGTACGCTGCTACTGGGCTATCAATACCACCAGAAAGAAGTACCATTACTTTTCCGCCAACGCCAACTGGTAAACCGCCAGCTCCCATGTGCTCACCACACATAATATAGCTGTAACCACTGCGAATTTCTACACGTACATTCACATCTGGATTATGGACGTCTACTGTGATATCCTCTGTATTTTCTAAAATGTGCCCACCGATTTCTGGAAGTAACTCCATCGTCTTCATTGGGAAGCGCTTATCAGAACGGTGCACTGTAATTTTAAATGTTTTCACATCATCTTTTACTTGTAAGAACGCTGCTAATGCACCTTTTTTAATGTCTTCTAATTCTGATGGTACTTTCATCGCTAAGTTAAACTTATGAATACCAAATACGTCTTTCAATCTTTCAGAGATTGCTTCATGATCTTCACCGTTTAACTGGATGTACATACGGTCATGCGTTGCATCAATTTTAATATTTGGGAACTTTTTCAGTTTGAACTTCACGTTATCTTTTAATGTGCTTACAAATTTAGAACGGTTTTTACCTTTTGTCGTCATTTCTCCGTAACGCACTAAAATATATTCATATGTCATCATATTTCTTTACCTCATCACTTCATATAATTTTGGCATCGTCTCTTTTACAATACCTTCAAATTGTTTTACTTCTTCCATCGTGTTGTCTGGTGCCAAACTAATACGAATAGCGCTTGCAGCTGCTGCATGCGGCACTCCCATTGACACTAACACTCTGCTCACTTCATTTGCTTTTGAAGAACAAGCAGACTTCGTCGATACATATACACCGTGCTCTTCTAAAGCATGAACGACTACTTCTGGTTTTAAACCAACAAATGATACATTTAAAATGTGCGGTGCTGCATATGCAAGCGATGTATTAATCGTCACATCTTCCATCTCTTTAAAGAAGCTGACAAGCTCTGCTTGTAAACTTTGCAAATGAGCTACCTTTTCTTTCACTTGTTCCATTGTCATGCGAAGTGCTTTCACCATCGCTACAATGCCAGGTAAATTCTCTGTACCAGAGCGATACTTAAGCTCTTGTTGACCACCTGATAAAATCGGATCTAATCTTACGCCATCACGTATATAAAGAAGACCCGTTCCTTTTACACTGTGGAATTTATGTCCAGATATTGAGCAAAGATCAATATGAGAAGCATATAAATCAAGCGGTACTTTTCCTATCCCTTGTACATGATCTACATGGAATCTTATTTTCGGATGATTCGATAATAACGTTCCAATTTCAGCAACGGGCTGAATTGCTCCAGTTTCGTTGTTCACATGAATAATTGACACAAGAATCGTATCTTCACGAAGTGCTCGTTTTACATCCTCTACCGATACGACACCGTGCTCGTTAACCGGTAAATATGTTACATCAAATCCGAGTTCTTCTAATTGCTTATATGCCTCAAACACAGACGCGTGTTCAATATTTGTTGTAATGATATGTTTGCCGCGCGAACGATTCCTCATCGCTATCCCTTTAATCGCAAGGTTGTTCCCTTCCGTTCCACCTGATGTGAAAATAATTTCAGAAGGTTTAACGTGAAGAAGCTGCGCTGCAATCGTTCTTGATTGTGTTAATAGACGCTCTGCCTCTCCTCCAAGCGAATGAATAGAAGAAGGATTACCAAAATATTTCCCAGCAACCGTCACGTACGATTGAAGAGCTTCTGGATATGGCTTCGTCGTCGCACTATTATCAAAATAGATCATCGTTCTTCCCCTTTCAGCGCTATCACATCATATAATCATATCATAAATACGTGTCATTACGCTAAGACTACGCAAAGGTTCCGTTTTATCCCGATTAGTGAATAATAATAATTAGTGAGATACCCCCACTGATTACAGTTTCACTTTATTTTGAAACGAATAACCTTACTGTATTCCGCTATTCATTATAGCAACATCGCCTGCAAAATTACACAAAAAAACAAACCCTTTTATGAAAGGGTTTGTTCATTGTCTACATATTCAGCTATTTTTTGAACAACACCAGGTTCAAGTTGCTCTAGTACAGAAGCGGCTTGTTCTAAAGCTGCATCGTATTGATATTCACGGAATAATTTCTCCGCATAATTTAAGCTTTCTGCAAGGCTTTCATCATGACTGCGGTAACGGTTACCGTATTGAATTAATTTTTCAACTAAATACGCTTGTCCAATTAACTCTTCTGTCATTTCAGCTACACCGTTCACAGTTGTGTATGCTTCTTCTAAACTGCTATTTACAGCGTTCATATTTAACGGCTTCACTTCTAATTGTTCATATACAGCTTGCATTGCCATTTGCCCTCTTTTTAAATCTTCCATAATACTCTCTGGAAGACCTGGCAAATTCGACTTTTGCATAAAGCGTTTCGTTTCGAAAATAGTATTTCGCATTTCTTGTAACTTCTCACGCGCTTCAAATTCTTCTTTACGCATCGTTTGCAGCATTTCTTTATATTCTGCATGAAGTACTTTTAACGTTTCACATTGCTCATAAACCTCTTCTAGTTCCTCACGAATAATAGAGAAGGCAATATCTTGTTCAGCAACGCGTAATTGTAGCATTTCAAAACGTTTCGTTAAAATGTGCATTTGCTTTTCAATTACTTTTTGAGATTCAATATCCTTATCTTGCAATTGATAGCTTTGTTTCACAAGTTGTGTTTCTGTTTTCGTTTCAATCGTTTCGATACGTATTTCTTCTAAGTCTTCATAAACAGAAAGTGTTTTTTGCTCCACATAATGTCTCGCATGCACCTCTTGCTCAAGTTGATCATAGAAACCATCTAAACGAGTTTTTAAGTCTTCCACTTTTTCAGCCGCTTCTGTTATATGAAGCTCCTGTATATCCATTAAACATGTGTTTAGTTGTGTCGTCATATCACGAACTTCTTTAGGGACTTCCAAATACTCTAATACATAACCTTGTCTTACCATATCATTATGACCCTGTAATAAATCTTCCAGTTGAACTGGTAGCGTCGCTTGACACTCTACTAATAAATCTGGAATTTGGTGAATAATGATTTCTAAACCAGCTAAACCTTCTTCTAAACTAATAACAATTTCTCTCGCTTTTAAGTAGTCACCATTATCTGTTGCTTCTTCAAAACTTTTAAATTTATTAGATTCAGCGTCTAGCATCTCTTCGATTTTCTGCTCTGCTGCCCCATACATATGTCTATGAGCAAGAACACTCTTTTTCATACTACGATATGTATCACGTAACCCTTCAATTTCCGAGCTATTTTTCTCATGGCTTTCTAACAATTGCTGTAATTCATTTAAAACACCTGTAATACGATTATCAGCGTCATCTAAACCACTTATGGATTCGTTCATCGCATGCTTTGCTTTTCGGAAGGAGAATTGCGAGGCGAATTTTCGCGCTTGCGCTAAATCTTTGTCAGCTTTCGGAAGGGTTGTTGATACAATTTCATCCCATTCTTCACGCCATTTACCAAACAGTTCTTCTGTTTGACCCGTCATGTTTAAATCTTTTACCCGTTTTAGTTCATCTGCCACAGGTTTATCTTTTATCTCTTGTTTCCACTGCTCCAGTGCTTCAATATCTTTATATGAACGATTTCTTATCACAAGCTCTATCATGAGCAGCACTAGAATAGAGCTTACTACAATGATAACGATCGTCAGGATAGAATCCATGCAAAAAAGCCTCCTAGTTATATCTCTTTTTTTGTCCGTTCCGTTTATGAAATGGAAGGCATTATGTATAAAAAGGGAATTCCCCTATATTTAACAACTAACAATGTACTAATCATACCATGTAATGGCTTGTTTTTGACCTAGTTTTTTTTAAAATTTCATGTTTCTTTCAATGCGATTGTAATCTTTCTCAATATTCCGCCTACCTCACTACCTATCCTCAAATGATTGTAATAACAAACAATCTTTCGTATGAGATACGAAATAAATTTTCCGCATGAGTGGTGGTTCAACAGAAATTCCATGTACATTTCCCTGCCTTACAGACTGCTCTACTGCCCTTTCTGGAAGTAAAGTGATGCCAAGGCCAGCTTTTACCATTGCAAGCATCGGTTCTGCGTAAGATGTTTCCACAGCTATAGTTGGTTTTACACCTATCTCATGAAACATGTTCATAACCATTTTCCTTACATCGCATATTTCTGGATATACAATTAATTTTTCATTTTGCAGCTCTTCTATTTGAATGACTTTCTTCTCTTTATACGGATGATTATTTGAAATGACACAAACAATTTTCTCTTGTTGCACTTCTTTTATATACGTAGCACCTTCTACTACTGAATCGATGAACATCGCGTCGATCTCCCGCGCTTTAAATAAAGCTCTTAATACTTCCGTATGTCCGATTTGCCACTCTACTTCGAACTCATCACCTAATACATCTTTACACTCTAATATGTAATGCTCTGCTAAACTCGGTAGTATACCAATTGAAAACTTTCGGTTCTCTTGATACCCCCTCATTTCTGTTTTCACTTCATTTATTTGTTCCAAAATCGGTAGCATTCTTTTTATAAATAACTCTCCTGCCTCCGTTAACTCCACTCCTTGCGCAGAACGCTTAAGTAAAGTAACCTCTAAATCCGCTTCTAACTTTTGAATTTGCTTACTAAGCGCTGGTTGAGATATATGTAAAATCTTACTTGCCTTTGATAAACTTCGCGTATGCTTCACTTCGATAAACGATCGTACTGCCTCCAAATCCATCGTACACACCTCTAACAAAAAGTTATAACCGTTATAAGAAATCGATATTTCCTCCTATAAACAATTACTCTTTATACTTATTTCATCAACTTACTATAACGAAATGTAAAGGGGAAAGATACTCTTGAACAAAAAACAAATGCTACTCGGATCCTTTCTATGCTTACTCGCCGTAACTGCCTGGGGATTTATGTTTCCTGTAATGGCAAATGCCCTGCAATTTATCGATCCGTTCTTCTTCACAACGATTCGCTATGGATCAGCAGCTATTATTTTTCTTATTTTGCTATTAATTACTGAAGGGAAGACTTCACTCCGCTTAGAAAAAAGAACACTTTCTCTGTTCTTTTACGGGACAGTCGGTTTCGCAGGATATGGTTTTCTCGTTTTCTACGGACAACAACTTGCCGGGCCTTCGGGAGCAATCCATGCAGCGATGATTCAGTCTCTCATGCCACTAATTGCCTTATCATTACAATGGATAACAAAAAACAAGCGCCCACAAAACTACACATTCCTTTGTATGTTCGTTGCATTACTCGGTGTTATGCTTGTCATTTCAAAAGGAAATATTCACTTATTATTTGGAGCTGCAAGCCACTTATCGACAAATATATTGATGCTATGCGGCGTTACTTGCTGGGTCATTTATACAAACGGGGGTGCTCGTTTTCAATCTTGGTCACCACTTCGATATACGACATTAACTTGTTTATTTGGCTCCATTTCACTCATCGTTATTGTTACTTTCTTAACGTATACAAATATAGTTACTATGCCGTCACTGCGTACAGTTGTGAGTGTTCGTTTTGAGCTCTTTTATATGTCGATTATCGCAGGAGTTATCGCTGTATTTTGCTGGAATATGGGAAATCGCTATATTTCATCTATTAACGGCATATTATTTATGAATTTAGTTCCTATCCTTGCACTGATTGGTTCTATGTTTCGAGGTTATCCAGTCGATAAAATCGAAATTGCTGGAGCTGCATTAACAATTATCGCGCTATTATGTAACAATTTATGGCAAAGAAAAGTAAACATAAGAATCCCCACCTCAGTTCGTTAGGTGGGGATTCTTCACATATGAACAGCTCTTGGCCATTCATGGTACATATTCGCTTTACATAATGCTTGTTCCATCCATTGCTCAATCTCTTTCGTGTACATTTCTATGAAAAATGTCTCGGACGGGAAAGAATGCAGTACTTCTGATATATATTGTGGATATAAAAACGGCATATTTATCATACCTTTTAATTGCGTCATAAACATTGTAAATGATACTTTCTGAAATTCTTGTTTCATTTGTCCTTGTCTAATAATTTGCTCTATATAATATCTTTCTTTAGAAAAATAAACGGTCATCACTTCACGAATTAATGTCGTATCAAGCGAAAGCTCTCGGTAGAAGAAACGTGTTAGTTCTCTATTTTCAAATTGATATCGTAACATCCCACGCACCATTTGCACCATCACATCTTTAGCCGACAAATACTCTCTCTGTTCAAACGAAATTTCAATCACATGAATATACCCTTCTAAAAAATCAGTAATAAGCTGTTCTAATAAACCTTGCTTCCCAGCAAAATAATATGAAATATTCGCTACATTCACATCCGCTCGCTTTGCAATGTCTCGCACCGACGTTCCATCATAACCTTTCGTATTAAACAACGATATTGCCGCATCAATTACTTTTTGTTTCGTCTGCTTCATGCGCTCACTTCCTCTCAATGAACAGCTATAGTTTAAATTTCTTGACTTTTAAGACAAATTCCTTTAATTTTCTATCGACAAAGTCATGTGAAATACATCGTATTTTGCTAATATTTTACACATCTCGATAAAAAAGGAGCTGTTTCCATGTTTACTAAAGAAAGTTATGCAGGATCTCGCGTGCAGCAATATGAGACAGTAATTAAACAACTGGATGCGTTATTAACTGGCGAATCAAACGTAGTCGCAAACTTATCAAATGCGTCCGCATTATTAAACCAATTTTTAGATCGCGTTAATTGGGTTGGCTTTTACGTAACAGAAGGAAATCAGCTTGTCCTTGGACCGTTCCAAGGAATGCCTGCTTGCGTACGCATTCCATTTGGACGAGGCGTTTGCGGCGTAGCAGCTGAAACGAAAACAACGCAGCTTGTAGCGGACGTTCACCAATTCCCAGGTCACATCGCTTGCGATAGTGCTTCTAATTCAGAAATCGTTGTACCGATTGTGAAAGAAGGAGCTGTCATTGGTGTACTTGACATTGATAGTCCTGAAAAGAATCGTTTTGATGAAGTAGATCAGTGCTATTTAGAAAAGTTTGTGGAAACACTCCTAAAACATATGTAAAAAGAAAAGAGCGAGTTATCGATTTAGTACGTCCTGTACAAAACCGATAGCTCACTCTTTTTTTATTGATTAACAGTAGATATTTTCTTTAATGCTTGCTCTAAATCAGAAACGATATCCTCCCAAGATTCTAAACCAACCGATAAGCGTATTAAATTATCGAAAATGCCCATTTCTTTTCTTAGTTCAGCTGGAATCGCAGCGTGCGTCATCGTTGCTGGATGCTGAATTAACGTTTCTGTATCTCCTAAACTCACCGCAATTGTAATAAAGTGGAGGTCATTAATAAATGCTTGCGTCTCTTCTTTTCCGCCTTTTACTGAAAAAGAAATAACACCGCCCCCGCGCTTCATTTGACGAGATGCTAATTCCCCTTCTGGATACCAAACACCTTCTACCGCATCATGTTTTCTTAAGAACGATACAATTTTTTCTGCATTATCACAATGACGATCCATTCTTACCGCTAACGTCTTTAACCCGCGTAATAATAACCACGCATCAAACGGCGCCATAATGCCGCCGATATCTTTTCGCATCGGGCGAATCTTTTCAGCTAACGCTTTCGTTTTACAAATTGTTACACCCGCTACAACGTCACCATGGCCACCAATATATTTTGTCGCACTATGCACAACAGCGTCACAGCCAAGCTCAAGCGGTCTTTGTAAATAAGGTGAACAAAACGTATTATCAACAATGACAAGTAAACCATTTTGCTTCGCAACCTGAATAACTTGTTTTAAATCGATTAATTTCATTGTTGGATTAATCGGTGTTTCAACGAAAATAAGCTTTGTATTTGGACGAATTTTATTTTCAATATCAACCTCTGTCTCCATCTCACAAAACGAATGCGTAATCATAAATTTTTCTTCTAACACTTCTAAAAAACCGTACGTACACCCATATAATCCATTTGAACAAATAATATGATCTCCAGCCTTTAAAAAACCGATTAAAGTTGCTGAAATAGCTGCCATACCAGATCCGAAGGCAAGTGCTTCTTCTCCTCCTTCTAACACCGCCATACGTTCTTCAAATAATTTCACAGTCGGATTTCCAAGCCTTGAGTAAATATAAGATGGATCCACTCCCGCAAAACTCGCCTCTCCTTGCTGCGCAGTCTCAAATGTAAACGTAGAGGTTTGAAATAAAGGTGGTGTTAAACTTCCTTTATGTTCCTCAGGTGTATAACCGTGATGAATTAACGCTGTCTCCATATGCTTCTTTTTCATAAAAACATCCCCTTTATGTTTTTATTACCGCATATTCACCAGTAAAAAACTGATGAACGTTTTTACTACATTTTATGTAAGCGTTTTATTTGTGTTTCTATCTCTTCTTTTATATTGTTTTAAATTCCTTCTTATATTAATTTCCAAAATTTATATGCATAAAACAAAAACGTACTCGCTTGACGAAACTCTGGGTAAAAGATATAATAGCGTTTGTGTAAAATAAAAAGGCAGCCTTGTAATGTGAGTTTATCGTTTGTATTTTGTTCCTCTACGGAGGTGTATCTCGTAACTCCCTGCTGCTGGAGCGAAGGTACATGAAAACAAAATGCCCGTAAATATCGATTACGTCTGTTTTTATTTTACGTAAATAAAAACATTTTTAAAGGAGGAGTCAACTATGGCTCGTTATACAGGTCCAGCTTGGAAACTGTCTCGTCGTCTTGGAATCTCTCTAAGCGGCACAGGAAAAGAATTAGAAAAACGCCCTTACGCACCAGGTCCTCACGGTCCTAACCAACGTAAGAAACTTTCAGAATACGGTTTACAATTACAAGAGAAACAAAAACTTCGTCACATGTACGGCATGACTGAGCGTCAATTCCGTCGCACATTTGACCAAGCAGGTAAAATGCCTGGTAAGCACGGCGAAAACTTCATGATCCTTCTTGAAGCTCGTCTTGACAACTTAGTTTACCGTATGGGCTTAGCTCGCACTCGTCGTGCAGCTCGCCAATTAGTAAACCACGGTCACATCATGGTTGATGGCGCTCGCGTAGATATCCCATCTTACCGTGTAAAACCTGGTCAAACTATCAGCGTTCGCGAAAAATCTAACAGCCTTGTTGTTGTTAAAGAAGCGATCGAAGTTAACAACTTCGTACCAGAATACTTAACTTTCGATGCTGACAAATTAGAAGCTACTTACACTCGTCACGCTGAGCGTGCTGAGTTACCAGCTGAAATCAACGAAGCATTAATCGTAGAGTTCTACTCTCGTTAATGACAAAAAGCCAATCCTGTGGATTGGCTTTTTTCAATTCCCCCATTATTTTTATATCCTACATAACATAAAAATCCCAATACCCTATACTCCCATCTAAAACAAAAAGAATAACCTCCCTGTTTCCATAAAGAACTCTGTTATATTATGAATTTTCACGGAATAACAATAATATTAAAGATTTTTAAACTTTATAACGAGGAGACATTGATATGGAATTCAGAAATGACATAAACAAAATAGCTAACCAAATTTTAGAACGAACAGAGTACATAACTAATGAAGAAATGACCAAGCAATCATTAATTATTCCTTTTCTTCAAAAACTAGGTTATGACGTTTTTAATCCTTTAGAAGTTAGACCTGAGTATGTTGCAGACTTCGGAACTAAGAAGGGAGAAAAAGTCGATTATGCGGTTTTTAAAAATGGGGTTCCAATTATTTTAATCGAGGCAAAATCTGTAACAGAAAATCTCCTTAAACACGATGCGCAACTATCTAGATATTTCAATGCCTTACCTGATGTCAAAGTAGGGGTACTAACTAATGGTGTAGAATACAAGTTTTATACTGATTTAACAAATGACAATGTGATGGATGAAAAACCTTTCTTCACATTCATCATGGATAATTTAACCAATTTAGATATTGAAACGATTGAAACTTTTACAAAAGAAAATTTTGAAGCTGAAGAAATCGTAAAATATGCTGAAGAGCTTATTTATATGACCAATTTAAACTCTACAATTAAAGAACTATTTAAAAATCCTTCAGATGACTTCCTTCGTTTTCTAATTAGAGACTTTAGCTCAACTAGAATTACAAATAACGTTTTAGAGCGATTCCGACCAATCGTTAAAAAAGCAATTAATCGAACACTATTAGAAATACTCAGTGATGGTTTAACACCAAAAGAAACAAAAACATCGGAGAAAATAGAAACAAGCCTAGTTGCAGCTGCTTCTACTGAAATAATTGAAGACATTAACAAAGAAGACAAAACAGATAGAGTTTTCACTACAGAAAATGAACTAACCGCATTTAACATTGTTAAAGAGATTTTAACTGAGCATCAAAGAGATATCAGTAACCTCAAATATAAAGATACCATTAGTTATTTTTGTATCATGAATCGTGTAATCACAAAATGGTTTATACGTCTCTTCCTTGATGGCGATGCAAAATCCTTAGTTGTAAGACTCGATTTAGAAGCTACTAAACAGCTATGCCCTAATTTTGTGGTTGAACAAGCCCCAAAATCACAGGGAGTGAGTAGAATTTTTATTGATAACGTTAATGACTTAAAAGATCTGGAAGCACTTATTACTTCGTGCTATGATCAAATTTTAGCTAATGTTTAAAAGAGAAAAATGTACGCTCTTTTTCCAACAACCTGACAAAAAGCCAATCCAATGGATTGGCTTTTGAAGTTTATATATAAAATAAAGTTATTTATTTTCCTCTTTTTGAACATATACATAAGCATCTTTCTGCTCTTTATGTATATCAACCTTCGAATTCTCTGCAAGCTGACCCGCATTTAGCAAAGAAAAAATAATGAGCGCTTCTAGTGACATTTTGTTTTACCACTCCTTTCTAGTTGTTATACATTTATCATACCGCTTACATGTGATTTCCGTATGAACTCGAAAAGGAGATTAAAACAAAAAAGCTTTGAGGAATTTCCCCAAAGCTTTTTATTTATTAGTAACGAATTAAGAAATATTTCTTCTTACCGCGGCGAATGATTGTAAATTTACCTTCGATGCGGTCGTTTTCTGTTACAACGTAGTCTAACGCTTGTGTACGCTCACCGTTTACGTAGATTGCGCCGTTCGTTACATCTTCACGTGCTTGACGTTTTGATGGAGAGATTTTGCTTTCTACAAGTAAGTCGATTAATACTGTATCTTCTGCAGTACGTTCTACAGATGGTACGTCTTTGAATCCTTGTTCAATTTCGCTTGCAGTTAGTTCTGCTACAGAACCGCTGAATAGTGCAGCTGAAATTTTGATTGCTTGCTCTAATGCTTCTTCGCCGTGAACAAGTTTTGTCATTTCAGAACCTAATGCTTTTTGTGCTGCACGTTTTTCTGGCGCTTCAGCTACTTGCTTTTCAAGCTCAAGAATTTCTTCATGAGATAAGAATGTGAAGTATTTTAAGTATTTAACAACATCGCGGTCATCTGTGTTAATCCAGAATTGGTAGAACTCGTAAGGAGTTGTTTTCTCTGGGTCTAACCAAATTGCGCCACCTTCTGTTTTACCAAACTTCGTACCGTCAGATTTAGTAACAAGTGGAATTGTTAAACCGAATGCTTTCGCATCTTCCTCTGATTTACGGATTAATTCAAGACCAGCTGTAATGTTACCCCATTGGTCACTACCACCGATTTGCAGACGGCAATTATGGTGTTGGTATAAGTTTAAGAAGTCGTATGATTGTAAAATCATGTAACTGAACTCAGTGAATGAAATACCAGCTTCTAAACGAGATGCTACTGTATCTTTTGCTAACATATAGTTTAAACCGAAGTTTTTACCGATATCGCGTAAGAATGAAATTACATCTAAGTTACCAAGCCAGTCATAGTTGTTAGCCATTGTTGCTGGGTTGTCCACGTTTTCGAACTCTAAGAAGTTTGAAAGTTGGTTTTTAATGCTTTCTGTGTAGTAAGCAACTGTATCTTTCGTATTTAATGTACGCTCTGCTTTTTTACCACTTGGGTCACCAATCATACCAGTACCACCACCAACAAGTGCGATTGGTTGGTGACCAGCTAATTGGAAACGACGTAACATTAATACTGGTAACATATGACCGATGTGTAAGCTATCTGCTGTCGGATCGAAACCACAGTATAATTTAACGCTTTCTTTTTCTAATAATTGCTCAAGGCCCTCAGCATCTGTTTGCTGATTAATTAGACCGCGAAATTCAAGATCTTGTAAAATACCCATATCCTACATACTCTCCTTTAAGTTCATTACTGGCGTGAAGGTTGAAAACATAAAAAAATCGCCCCTTCAAATAAGGGACGATTTTGATTATCGCGTTACCACCCTAGTTGCAGGCCAAAAAGCCTACCACCTTATTTACATAACGGCTTAGCACCGTCTTTTCCCTTTTGAATACAATTCAATCGAAAAAAGATGCTCTAGGGGCGTAATTCGCGATCATCTATGTGCTGATTTCCACCGACCATCAGCTCTCTAAAACAGGGAAATGATCACTACTTCTCCCTTTCCACGCTCAATTATTCATATACTTTTCTTTATACCATCATTTATATAGGCGTGTCAAATAGAGGTGGAATTTCTCTTCTTTCCAATCCTTTACAACGTCACAAAGAGTATCGTAATAAGAGAAAGAATTGGAACCCCAACTAACAACGATACATGAAACACAACCGATAAATCATTCCCAATGGTCGCCTCCACAGGATCTTTCGCCGGGGAACCAAGAAACCCGATTAATCGATCGAATCGACTTACCGTTTTTGGAAAGTCTGGTATTTCTACATGATCACTATCTAAATGTTGCTTTAACTTATATTCACTCTTAAAGGGATTTTCGCTCAATTTCGTCCACCTCCAGCAATTGTTTCAATTTCTTTATTCCATTATGAAGTCTCGATTTCACTGTTCCAATCGGAATGTTTAATATTTCTGCAATTTCTTTTTGCTGCATATCATGATAATAAGAAAGGATTAGGACCGCTCTTTGCTCTTCTGGAACTTTCAAAATTGCTTCTCTTACTGTGAGCCGATCTTCGTGAGAAAATTCTTTTTCCGGAATCGGCACTAAAAATGGCAAAAGCGTACGCCACTTTTTTCTCCTATTTAATTTATTAATCATAAGACGATAACCAATTTGAAATAAATACGTTTTTATTTTACCTTTTTCAATTTCATACATATGTTTCTTACGCTCTAGCGTCAAAAACGTATCTTGCACAAGATCGATACTTAATTGTTCATCTCGGTTAAATCGATATAAAAATGTGTATAGCGCTGGTTTGATTAAAATATATAGTCTTTCTCCCGCTTGTTTATCTCCACTTTGATACGCAAGCATGAGCTCCTCCTCAATCCCAATCTGCGCCATGATTTTTGATCTCCTTTATTCCTTTTAACGTTAATGAAATACGGGAAATTAAATATGCAATCGCAATAAAAATCCACAATTGTGATTGATTTGTAAAAAATTGCACATATGGGTTTTGAATCGTAAATCCCATTGCAACTAAAGTATTTAACGCTTGCACACATATGCATGCATACAACGCAAGGCAGACAGAAATAGTGTCAAATACATTCCAGCGAAAATACACTTTTGTTTTTGTAAAATCAATTTTATATCCATTTTTCCGTACTATATGTTTTCTATCAAATGGAATAATGATTGAAAACAGAACACCCATTATAACTCCAGCTGTAAGCATTGATACTCTATATCCAATTGGTATCGGTAAGAAAAGACCACAAGAAAATACAACTATAATTCCAATTAAAGCAAAAGCAAGAAGTAATTTATTAGACATATAAAAGCCTCCCTCATCTATTCTTTCATAAATGTATACAGACGAGGAAGACACTTCGTTCAAATATTATTTTAATTTTTTTATAATCTTTGCGGGATTCCCGCCAACTACTACATTATTAGGCACATCTTTCGTTACGACAGCACCAGATGCGATCACCGCATTGTCTCCAATTGTTACACCTGGATTAATAATTGCTCTTCCGCCAATCCATACGTTATCGCCAATTGTAACTGGTTTTCCGTATTCTGATCCGCTTATACGCTCTACTGGATCAAGCGGGTGCGTTGCTGTATAAATGTGAACACCTGGAGCTAACATACAGTTCACTCCGATTGTTACCGGGCATACGTCTAAAATCGTACAGTCAAAGTTCGCGTAAAAATTTTCACCGACATGAATGTTATAGCCGTAATCACATCTAAAAGAAGATTCAAGATGAATGTTATCTCCAGTCGTTCCAAATAATTCTTTTACGATTTCGCTACGCTCTTTTAATTGCTCTTCTGGCGTATCATTTAATTTTCTCGTTAATATACGTGCTTGCTCTCTTTCTTGTACTAAAACTGGATCAGCCGGTATGTACATTTCTCCTAGTATCATCTTTTCTTTTTCTGTTTTCATCATACTCCCCCTTTAACTTATATATATAAGTTAATAATAACATAAAAAAGGTCTGAACATTTTTCGTTCAGACCTTTCTCTCTTAATCTTCCATCGTTGATAAGTCACCTGTTGGTAAGTTTAATTCCCACGCTTTTAATACGCGGCGCATAATTTTACCACTTCTCGTTTTCGGTAATTTATCTCTAAATTCAATTTGTCGTGGCGCCGCATGAGCTGCTAGACCTTTCTTTACAAATTGACGAATTTCTTCTTTTAATTCATCAGATGGTTCGTATCCTGCTCGAAGTGCGATAAATGCTTTAATAATTTCGCCGCGCACTGGATCAGGAATACCAATTACACCTGCTTCTGCAACAGCAGCATGCTCGATTAATTTACTTTCTACTTCAAACGGACCAACGCGCTCACCTGACGTCATAATTACATCATCAATACGTCCTTGGAACCAGAAGTATCCATCTTCATCCATATATGCAGAGTCACCTGATACGTACCAATCTCCCGGCATGAAATAAGATTCATACTTTTGCTGGTTATTCCAGATTGCACGCATCATAGATGGCCAACCTTTCGCAATCGCTAAGTTACCCATTGTGTATGGAGGCACTTCATTTCCTTCATTATCAACAATCGCTGCTTTTACACCTGGAATTGGTTTACCCATTGAACCTGGACGGATTTCCATACAAGGGTAGTTACAAATAACTTGTCCACCTGTTTCTGTCATCCACCACGTATCATGAATACGAAGTCCAAATGCATTCATACCCCAGCGAATTACTTCTGGATTTAACGGTTCACCAACGCTTAATACGTGACGAACTTGTGATAAGTCATATTTTTTAATTGCGTCTTGTCCAGCTCCCATTAACATACGGAACGCTGTTGGTGCGCTGTACCAAACCGTCACACCGTAATCTTGCAGTGCTTCATACCAAGCTTCTGGACTAAAGCGTCCACCTAAAATAACATTTGATGCTCCGACTAACCACGGTGCGAAAATGCCGTAAGCAGTTCCCGTTACCCAGCCTGGGTCAGCTGTGCACCAATACACGTCATCTTCTTTTAAATCTAATACCCATTTCGCCGTTTGATAGTGCTGAACCATTGCGTTTTGCGCATGAAGCACACCTTTTGGCTTACCAGTAGAACCAGACGTATAGTGAAGAATTAAACCGTCTTCACGGCCTAACCATTCGATATGTAATTCTTTTGAAGCTTGTTCAAATAAAGGATTGAACGCTACCGTTTTACCGCCTTCTTCTACATTATCCCCAACAAGGAAAACTGTTTTTAAAGCAGGTAAATCATTTAATGGTACGCGCTCTAACAATTCAGGCGTTGTAATTAACACCTTTGCTTCGCTATCTTCTAAACGATCGCGAACTGCGCCTTCCATAAATGCTTCAAATAGCGGTCCAACAATTGCTCCTAATTTCACTGCACCTAAAAGTGCGAAATATAACTCTGGAGAACGTGGCATAAAAATAAAAACGCGATCGCCTTTTTCTACATCGCCATAATTTTTCAGGACGTTTCCTGCTTTATTAGAAAAATCCTTCATTTCCTTAAATGTATATTTCTCTTTTCGCGATCCATCTTGATAATAAAGGGCTACTTTATTCTTTCGATTGGATTTCGCATGCTTATCAATTGCCTCATACGCCATATTTACTCGGCCTGTTTCATTCCAAGTAAAGTTTTTATTAACCTCTTCCCAGTTAAAATTCGCGTATGCCTCATCATAATTCGGCAAATTATTTTCTCCTTTAATGACAGGAAGCGTTTCTACTTTCATACTTTACATCCCCCTCCTATGTATTCTATTATCTATTATAATGATATTATTTAAAATTTTCAGTATATTTGTTGATTTTTAGACAAATTTTTAATGACAAAATTCGATTCACATCGCATATATTATAAAGTACGATATTAATAGATTCACAAACCCTCAAGGTGGTGAGCAATACATTGATTCATAAAAAAATATACAATGCTAGAAACTTAAAAACAGCGAAAGGCACTTTAATTATTGAAGGCCCTGTCTCTACACATAATCTCGAAATGTATGAATTTCATCCAGATTTAGTTGCGTTTCGTCCTGCTGAACAGCAATATAAAGCAATTGTCGAAATTTCTAAATTACCAGAAGCTCGACTTATTATTGCTAGACATGACCAAATGATTGTTGGATATGTTACATACTTATATCCTGATCCACTTGAACGATGGTCAGAAGGAAAAATGGAAAACTTAATTGAGCTTGGGGCAATTGAAGTAGTCCCAGCCTTCCGAGGGAGTTCTGTCGGAAAGAACTTACTAGAGGTTTCTATGATGGACGATTATATGGAAGATTACATTATATTGACGACTGAATATTATTGGCACTGGGATTTGAAACAAACAGGATTGAATGTGTGGGAATACCGAAAAGTAATGGAGAAGATGATGAATGCCGGCGGGTTACAATGGATGGCTACAGACGACCCTGAAATTTGTTCACATCCTGCCAACTGTTTAATGGTCCGCATCGGTAAACGTGTTGATACGGATTCTATTCAAGCTTTTGATCGTCTACGTTTTCACAATCGTTTTATGTATTAATAAAGGGGGCAACTGGAATGATTGTAGAAGAAATTATGAATCAAAATGTAGTTACACTACATCCAAACGATACAATCGAAACAGCAATCCGAACGATACGCACGAAAGGCATTCGGCACATTCCAATTGTCGATCAAAATAATCACGTCGTAGGCATTATTTCTGATCGGGATGTAAGAGATGCAAGTCCGTCTATTCTAGATGAACAAGTTTCACTCGATATGCTACAGCAACCGCTTGAACTTATTATGAAACATCCTGTTATGACTTGTCATCCTCTCGATTTCGTTGAGGAAATTGCTACTTTATTTTTTGAAAATAAAATTGGTTGCCTTCCTGTTACAAAGGCTGGTAAGTTAGTTGGTATCATCTCAGAATCTACAGTACTGCACACGTTAGTGAAATTAACAGGAGCACATCAACCAAGTTCACAAATTGAAATTCAAGTAAAAAATGAACCTGGTATTCTTGGAAAAGTCGTTGCTATTTTTAGTGATTTACAAATAAATATCGTGAGCGTTCTCGTCTATCCAGCAAAAGATGAGAATGATAAAGTACTCGTTTTCCGCATTCAAACGATGAATCCTCTAAAAGTGATTGATGCACTTGAAGCAGAAGGCTACCGCGTATTATGGCCAAACATCATGGGGATGCAAGCATGAGTAGCGCGTTTATTTATTCGGATGACTTTCGGGGCTATTCATTTAGCCCTGATCATCCTTTTAACCAACTGCGCGTCACACTTACGTATGATTTATTACAAAAGGGCGGTTTCATCTCTCCTTCCCAAATCATCACACCACGGATGGCTACAGATGAAGAGATTGCCTACGTTCATACAGAGGAGTACATAAATGCGGTAAAACGTGCTGGAGAAGGAAAGTTAGAAAAATCAATTGCAATGACCTACGGACTCGGAACAGAAGATACACCGATGTTCCCAAATATGCACGAAGCAAGCGCATTGCTCGTTGGCGGTACATTAACAGCTGTCGATGCTGTTCTTTCTGGGAAAGTAAAACACGCTCTCAATTTAGGTGGCGGCCTACATCACGGCTTTCGCGGCAAAGCATCTGGCTTTTGTATTTATAACGACAGTTCTATCGCAATGAAATATATTCAAAAGAAATACGGTTTACGCGTCTTATATATTGATACAGACGCTCATCACGGTGATGGTGTACAGTGGTCCTTTTACGATGACCCTAACGTATGCACCATTTCATTACATGAAACTGGTCGCTATTTATTCCCTGGAACTGGCGCTGTAAACGAACGCGGACAAGGTAATGGTTATAGTTATTCTTTTAATGTTCCTCTCGATGCTTTTACAGAAGATGAATCGTTCTTAGAATCATATCGAACTGTTGTAAAAGAAGTTGCAGCGTACTTTAAACCGGATATTATTTTAACGCAAAATGGTGCTGACGCACATTACTACGACCCACTTACACATCTTTGTGCGACAATGAATATTTACCGCGAAATACCGAAGCTTGCTCGTGAAATTGCTAATGAATATTGCGACGGTCGCTGGATCGCTGTCGGCGGTGGCGGCTATGACCACTGGCGCGTCGTACCAAGAGCATGGGCGCTCATTTGGCTCGAAATGAACAACATCCAAAACATCTCAGGTTATCTCCCTCCAGAATGGATTGAAGCTTGGAAAGGACAAGCAGAAACAGAACTTCCCCTCACATGGGAAGATCCAGACAACATGTATAAACCTATCCCCCGTAAACCAGAAATAGAAGAAAAAAACGCATTAACTGTAGCGAAATCCCTTGAAATTATTCGGAATAATATGACAAAATCTTTATACTAAACGAAAAGGAGGCTCGTTTTTGAATAGCCTCCTTTTATTTATAGCTTGGCTATTATTGTCGGTTTCTGTCGGTAAGTCGATATATTTTAATAATCGCTGATATATTTCGAGATGCGCCGATATATTTTAATTTCATAACAGCCTGGCCCAACTTTTATGAGAAAAGGTAGTGATATTATGTGGAAACGACAAATAATCCACACGAAACGTGGTACATTTGAATTCTTTACAAAAGGAGATGGCGAATCGCTTTGTATTACACATCACTATTCACAATTTAATGAAACTGGTGATTACTTTGCAGATGTTTTTACTGCTACGCATCGTGTATTTCTCATTAATTTACGAGATACTGGTCGCTCTGTAACCGCCCATTCAGAAAACGAATTAAGCATGATTGAAACAATCCACGACTTAGAAGCAATACGAGAAGCATTACAACTTCCAACATGGCATTTCGCTGGTCATTCAACAGGTGGTATGCTTGGACTTTTATATGCGATTACATATACAAATTCCTTACAATCATTAGTCGTAGCAGGAGCTGCAGCAAGTAACTATACCGAAACACCATTTTGCATTTATCATCCCGAACATTCACAATTTCATTATATGCAAGAGCTCATCGAAAACTTAAAAAGCCCTCACCTTACAAGTGAAGAACGGAAAGAACTATCTACTAAGAGAACAAAATTATCATTGTATAAACCAGAAAACTACAACTCTTATTTTTGTAAACCAATCAAAAAAACAATGTCCGTTAGCCGGATGAATACTTTCGTCAATGAATATCCTTCATTTGATTTAAGAGAGTATTTACCTTCCATCCAAACAAAGACACTTATTATATGCGGAAGATATGATGTACAGTGCCCAATTCAGTATTCTATCAAGATGCATGATGGGATACGTAATTCTATCTTCATTCCATTTGAAAACAGCAACCATTATCCTTTTTTAGAAGAGGCTACTCAGTTTACTTCTACTACTCAAACATTTTATAAATCATTGCAACAAGGAACTCTAAAATAGTATGTTAAGGTCGCAAGCTAATTTTCCAACAAAAAGCTCACAGCCTCTATAAGACTATGAGCTTTTTCAAAAGAAATATTTCACACTAGTAACAACCAAAAGAAGAACAGAAAAAATCACTAAACCTAAATCAATAAATACTGACTTTTTATCTCCTTCTTTTATACTCATCATAAAACTAGAAACTATTTTAATTCCAAAAAAGGCCATCATAAATAACCCACCAAAATGATCATTCGTAGAATCTTCATCATAAAACATTTGTATTGCACCTATTAATAATAAAACAAGTATAATATTAATCCCGATTCTTAAAGTCTTGTTTGATTTATTATCTTTTAATGTATCCCCCAAAATGTAGCACGCCCTCTCATGCTCTCCTATGTGTATCTCTTTATATCCTAACACGAATTACCTATTTTTTCCTTTCATTTGGATAATATATAAAAAACCTGCCAATTACTCGGCAGGTACATTACACGTTAAAGCGATAACCAGCTCCCCACACGGTTTCAATATATTGCGGGTGGGCAGGGTCTCTTTCAATTTTTTCACGTAGCTTTCTAATGTGGACGACAACCGTGGCTAAATCACCAGCGGAATCTAATCCCCAAATGCGTTCAAATAACTGTTCTTTATTTAATACTTGGTTTGGATGTGTGACAAAGAATGTTAATAAATCAAATTCCTTCGTTGTAAACGCCACTTCTTCATTGTTTATAAAAACTTTTCTCGCTCGTTGATCGATAGAAATTCCGTGAATATATAACGTATCACGTTGCTTACTTACATTTCCTAATAATCTTTCATAACGGGCAATATGTGCTTTTACTCTTGCGACTAATTCACTTGGGCTAAACGGTTTCGTTATATAATCATCCGCTCCTAATCCGAGTCCGCGAATTTTATCTATATCTTCTTTTTTTGCTGAAACAAGTAGAATCGGAATATCTTTTACAGCACGTATTTGTTTACAAATTTCGAATCCGTTCATTTTCGGAAGCATAATATCTAAAATAATTAAATCATAGTCTTCTTGCAAGGCTGTTTGTAAACCTATTTCTCCTGAATGCTCTACATCAACTTGGAAATCATTAATTTCTAAATAATCTCGCTGTAATTCTGCAATACTTACTTCATCTTCTATTAATAAAATTCTTTTCAATTTACTCACCACATTCCTCTACTTTTTCCAATGAGAAGAAAATGCTTGTGCCTTTACCAAGCTCGCTTTCCGCCCAAATTTCCCCGCCATGTTCTTCAACAATTTGCTTCGCTATTGCTAAACCAAGTCCACTTCCACCTGTGCTAGAATTCCGCGATTGCTCTGCACGATAAAAACGTTCAAAGATATAAGGTAGCGTATCAGATTCTATCCCTGATCCGTTGTCCATCACTTTCACAATAACTTTATTATTATCACTCGATACTGTTACAGTAATTTTCTTCTCTTCTTTATCCATGTATTTCACACTATTATGAATTAAATTTGATATCACTCTATTTATTTTTTCACAATCAGCCGTTACATATAGTGTTGATGCATGTAATTGTAAGTTAACTTCTATACCTTCTTTACTTAAATCCATCTGCATCTCTTCTATTAATTCTTGCATAAACGTATTCAATTCAACCGTTTCAAACTGAAAGGGAACTCGATTCAAATCGAGCTTTGAGAATAAAAATAATTCATCAATAAGTGTATCCATATGTCTTGCTTTCGTATGGATAGTTGTTAAATACTTATCCATTTTTTCTGGCGTATTTGCTACCCCGTCCTTTATTCCCTCTACATATCCGATAATAGATGTAATCGGTGTTTTTAAATCATGCGATATGTTTGAAATAAGTTCTTTTCGATTTTCTTCATACTGCGTTTGTACTTCAATCGATTCTTTTAACTTCTTCCTCATTTCCTCAAATCCTTGATTTAATTGACCTATTTCATCGTGCGATGTAACTGGCATTTGAAAATCTAAATTTCCTTCTTTAATTTTCTCTGTTGCGCCTTTCAATACAAAAATTGGTTTTATTACACTTCTTGAAACGAGATAACTTAATAACCCAATAAGTAAAATAGCTAATAGTAAAAGCGATACGAATAAGATTGGAAATAATTTTTGTGTAAGGTCTACAAATGAACTTTGCTTTTTTAGTACAAATATACTCCCTTCTTCTTTCTCTGCAAAATAAAAATCAAATTTTACATATCGATAAAATGTATCACCTAGTTCCGTTGTACCACGACTATTAATATTTGCTGCTTCAAATTTCGGAAGGGCTTCTGTTAAAGTCGAACTTTCAAAACCCTTTGTAGCATAAGAAATGTTTTCTCCCTTTCTTACAATTATTTTCACGCCTTCTTTTTCAATTGATGAAACGAACGATTCATCTAATAATTGAGATTGATGTTGCTTTGCCGCTAATTTTAATTCAAGATAGGCATTCTCTTCTTCTGGTGTAAGCGGCTTTTGAATGTAAGAACTTTTATAGAAATTTTTCACTGCTTCCAAGTCACCTGTTATCGAAAAAACAATTAAAAATCCCGCGACTAATATGAGCGTAATAGAAACGAGAATTACAGCAATATAAGAAAATAAAAACCTTGTTTTAATAGACATCATTTACATCCTCACTTTACCCATCCTTCATATTCATAAGCATAAAAATATATGTTCAAATACTCAAGCGATTTTATAGTAATTTTAGCGTCAGTTTATAAAAATTTAATGTTCCTATTTTACAGTTGAAATTAGGAGGTTGAAATTCCATGTTCAAAAAAACATTCAGTATGATATGTTGCGTAATTTTTTTACAAGGATGCTCGCAAGAACAAGAAGTAAAAAAGGAGATGATAAACATGGAGACTGCACTACTAGCAGCTACTGAAAAAAATGAAACGAATACTGTTATATCTTTACTAAAACAAGGCGCAAATATAAATGCGACGGATAGTCAAGGACGCACTCCGCTTATGATTGCTACATACAAAAATGATGTAAAAACCACAAAGGCACTTATCGAAGCTGGTGCTGACGTAAATATCCAAGATGACATGAAAAATAATCCCTTTCTATACGCCGGTGCGGAAGGTTACTTAGACATTTTAAAATTAACAATTGATGCTGGTGCAGATCCTACGATTACAAATCGTTACGGCGGAACAGCTCTTATCCCAGCCTCAGAACAGGGCTATATTGACGTTATAAAAGAACTCCTCACTCGAACAAATATTGATGTAAATCATGTAAATAACCTGGGATGGACAGCTTTAATGGAAGCCATCGTACTAAGTAACGGAAACGAAACACAGCAACAAGTCATTCGCCTTCTTATTGAGCACGGTGCAGATGTAAATATTCCAGACAATGATGGTGTTACCCCGCTAGAGCATGCTCGCACTTATCACTTTGAAGAGATAGAGAAGATTTTGTTAGAAGGCCGTAAGTAAAAAGCTAATTTTTGCCTTCCTCCCCCACCCTATGCTACATTTAAGCCGTTACATTAATATTAATAGGGTGGGATTAAAAATGAACAAACCTAAAATTGGGATGATTGGACTTGGAAGTATTGCGCAAAAGGCCTATCTTCCAACACTTACAAAAGAAACAGATTGGAACTTTGTAGGGGCGTTTACACCTAACGAGGAGAAAAGAAAACAAGTTTGCCAGCAATACCGGATTCAAGACTTTCATTCTATTGAAATGTTAGCTTCGGAATGCGATGCAATCTTCGTGCATAGTTCAACTGCATCACATTATGAAATCGTTTCTGAACTTCTGAAAAAAGGGATCGACGTTTATGTTGATAAGCCGCTAGCAGCTACAGTGGAACAAGCTGAGCAACTAGTCGAGTTGAGCGAGAAATACAACCGAAAATTAATGGTCGGATTTAATCGCAGATTCGTTCCTATGTATGTCGCTGCCAAAGAACAGGCTAATGATATTTCATGGATTCGAATTGAAAAGCATCGCACAAATAAAGTCGGGCCATATACGTACGATTTCACTATGTTAGATGATTATTTACACATTGTAGATACAGCTCGCTGGTTAGCTAATAATGACCTTAACGTCGTTCACAATATGATGCAAATCAATGAAAAGAATGAACTTCTTTACGGACATCATACATATACAACTCCAAGTGGACTGTTACTTTCTACTGCAATGCATCGCCATGCCGGTACAAATTTAGAACAAATTGAACTTGTAACGCCAGGGAAAATCATTCGCGTAAAAAATATGAATACATTTGAAATTGAACAGGAAAACTCAGTTTCACAAAGTGGTTCCCCATCATGGGATACGACGTTAAAACAACGTGGTTTTGAAGATGCTGTTCATCATTTTATTGAGTGTGTACAAGGCGATACAAAGCCTGTTGTAGATGGATTAGAAGGATTAAAAACGCAGCAAATGCTACAATCTTTACTAGATGATGTAAACAAAATGTAAAACGGATACATTTTTCAGAATTTACTTTCATTCCCATTTCCTCTTTATTTCTCTCGTAAATTTCTATAGAATATGTTGATAGGAATTATAAATTTCATATTGAATCGTGGAAAGGATGGGATTAACACATGTGGAACGAGTTTAAAAAATTCGCATTCAAAGGTAATGTAATCGATTTAGCTGTCGGGGTTGTAATCGGTGCTGCATTCGGTAAAATCGTTAGTTCTTTAGTAAAAGATATCATCACACCATTACTTGGTATGGTATTAGGTGGCGTTGACTTTACAGATTTAAAAATTACATTCGGTAAATCATCTATTATGTATGGTAACTTCATCCAAACTATTTTTGATTTCTTAATTATTGCAGCTGCTATCTTTATGTTTGTTAAAGTTTTCAACAAACTAACATCTAAAAGAGAAGAAGAAAAAGAGGAAGAACTTCCAGAACCAACAAAAGAAGAAGAACTTCTTGGCGAAATTCGCGACTTACTAAAACAGCAAAACTCTTCTAAAGATAGAGCATAATTGAACGGATAAAAAGGCATGTCCCTCGGGACATGCCTTTTCTATATGCTATAACGTTTCCGAATTCATATGAATAAATAAAATAATACCAGCAACCATAAGTACCATAATGCTACCTGCAAATAGTGTAATACCAATAAACATTAAACTTGTGCTCATATCTACTGATACACTTTCAATAAAAATAGAAATTACATACGTGATAAGGGCAATTCCTGCAAGAATACTTCCTGGAGCAAATCGCTTTAAGCCATTTTGTTTTAACGTCATATATGCAAAAATAGCAGTCATACAAAGCGTAATTATCCAAAGAACGATCATCTCTTCTCCCCCCTCACAAGCCTTTTCTTTCTATTATACATGACATTGCCCTATAATAGGTAAATTTGCACTTATGTGACATATAACAAGGAATCATACAATTTATAGAGAAATCTTCTAAATAAGCTATAAACTAGGGAGAATTTCAATTGGAAGATGATATTGTAGGATATTTTAAACAAGTAGAGCGATTCGATTAAATTACAATTGACTTAGACAAAGATGAAACCATTATTACTGGCCATGTGAAACAATATGATCCTTCTAGATTAGAACAGTTAATACAAAGTTTTAAAACGCACTGCCCAAACATGCCTTGAACATAATTTACGAAGCGCTGAAGAACTTTTTGCATTTTTGAAAAGAAATTGACCACTAGGAAAATATGGATATTTTTCATATAAATTGATATAATTACCATATACAAATATTCTTTGTAAGGGAGTGTTCATAATGATTTGGATTTCACTAATCGTATTAGCTTATTTCATCATTCTCGTCCCAATACAGTACAACTACATTAAAATGCTCAAAGAAAAACAGAAAAAAATGAATGTCTCACAAAACGAACTATATGACAACATGTCTTATGAAGAATCCCAAGTGCATTACCATTATCAAAGTAACTTATTTACAATACCTGCTTCGCTTGTCGCAAGTATTATTTATAAAGTGAAACATGCAGCATAATGTGTACGCTGTAAAATTATTGTTTGAGTCTGTTCATGCTGGTGAGCCTGATCCTACGAAAATTGATGAGCATTATGAAGAGAATCACGATACACTTTTTGAAGAAAGTATTATTCTTGTTAAAGCAAACAGTTTAGAAGAAGCTCATGAACTAGGTGAAAATATAGCTATACAATCGGAGCACACATACGATAATATGTATGATGAGCAAATCACATGGACGTTCCGAAAAGTGTTACATGTGTTTGAATTAGACGATACCCCATTTGAAACTGGAAAAGAATTGTACGCAAGATTTTTACACGTTAAGAAAAATGAAACCGTAGATACAGTAATTGAAAAATATTATCCTGAATATGAATAAAAGCTCACAGCAATCGCTGTGAGCTTTTTTATACTTACTTCGTTGAATCTCTAAATTGGATACGGTGAGGTAAGATGACAGTGTGATCTTCCACTTTTTCTTTGTTCATATACTTTGTTAATAGACGCATTGCTACTGCACCGATATCATACATCGGTTGTACAACTGTTGAAAGTTGCGGACGAACCATTAATGCAAGGCGTGTATTATCGAAACCAAGTACTTCTACGTCAGTTGGTACGTTTAATCCAGCGTCTTGTGCTGCGTGGATTACACCTAGTGCCATTTCATCAGACGATACGAAGATTGCTGTTGGCTTTTCATCATTGCTCCAAAGCTTTTCAAATGCTTCGATACCTGAGTCATATGTGTAATCTCCATCGATTACAAGATTTTCATCATATGAAATACCTTCTTCTTCTAAAGCTTTTTTATAACCTTGTAACTTCTTCGCGCTTCCCGCTTTATCAATGAATGGACCAGAGACGAAACCGATACGCTTATGTCCTTGCTCAATAAAGTGCTTCATTGCATCGTAAGCTGCTTGTGTATAATCAATATTTACTGATGGCGTTTCATTTTGCTCATCGAATGACGCTGCTAATACAATTGGTACTGGAGATTTTTTAAATTCTTCAATGTGAATGTCTGTAATATCTTCACCCATGAAAACAATTCCGTCCACTTGCTTTCCAAGCATCGTATTTAATAAATGGAACTCTTTCTCTTTGTTTTGGTCAGAGTTACTTAAAATGATGTTATATTTGTACATTGTTGCGATATCTTCAATTCCACGTGCAAGTTCTGCATAAAACGTATTTGAGATATCAGGAATAATAACACCTACTGTAGTTGTCTTCTTACTTGCTAGTCCACGTGCTACCGCATTTGGGCGGTACCCTAAACGATCAATTGCTTCTAATACTTTCTTTCTTGTTGTAGGCTTTACATTTGGGTTACCGTTCACAACGCGTGATACGGTAGCCATTGAAACGTTCGCTTCGCGCGCTACATCATAGATTGTTACGTTCATCTCATCGCACACTCCTTCTATTTTTGTTATCTATTTTTATGTATCGGTTACTTGAATGAAAAAAAGACATCAACTCTATTTGCAGATGCCACCAATCGTCCCGAGTTCTTCCTTTTACTAATGATACGATAAAAACGCAGGCTCATACAATATTTTCCCGCAAAAGTTTCGAAAAAATTCGCTTCTTTTCTCGTATTTTCGTATTTTTTATGAAAAAAGAGCATTTTTTGTAAAAAAATAGATGTTTCCTAAGTAGAAATCTTATTTTAAGCGGTACGATAGTAAATGAAATTTATATCGACGATTTTTCGAATATATGAACCGTAACTCGAAATATATCAGCGATTTTCCAAATATATCTACCACAACTCTAATTATATCAGCGATTTTTTAAATATATCAACTTACCAACAAAAATCGACAATGACAGTCTCTATACAGATGCCCCAAAACGCCTTATTGGAACAGCTCATTAAAAGTTTTTATAATTTACTTCCAAATGATTTTAATTCATTCATAAAATCATTGAACTGCGGAATATTCATTTGCTGCGCCTCATCTGATAAAGCTACAGCGGGATTTGGATGTACTTCAGCCATAATTGCGTCTGCACCAATTGCCATCGCTGCTTTTGCAGTTGATAAGAGAAGGTCACGTCGCCCTGTAGAATGCGTTACATCGACAACAACAGGTAATGTGTTTCTTTCTTTAAAATCGGTACAGCGGAAATATCAAGCGTCTTACGCGTCACTCTTTCATACGTGCGAATACCTCGTTCACATAAAATAATGTTCCCATTTCTCTTTGCCATAATATATTCTGCCGCATTAATGAATTCTTCAATCGTTGCTGATAGACCACGTTTTAATAATACTGGTTTATTTACAGCACCAGCTGCCCTTAGCAAATCAAAGTTTTGCATATTGTGAGTGCCAATTTGAATAACATCAACGTAATCTAATGACATCTCAATATCATTTGGATTTAAAATTTCACTAATAACAGCCAAATCATATTTATCTGCTACTTGGCGTAAAATTTGTAATCCTGCTAATCCAAGACCTTGAAAATCATACGGTGAAGTATGTGGCTTGAAAGCACCACCACGCATTAATTTCAACAATCGTATCTTCTATTTTTTCTTACAAGACACAAGTAGTGTTTTACGATGATCCTCTTCTTGTAACTCTAAGCCAACTTGAAAAATTTGTTTGAAAATATGTTGTAAAGTCGAAGTTTCAAATGGACCATTATTATTCTCTACAATTAAATCCAGCATATTTCTTTCACGTACAGGATCAAAACGTTTCACACCTTATACTTCTTTTAAAGTACCAACTTCTTGTACGAGACGACCTCTTTCGTTTAATAACTCTAATATTTGTAAATAAAGTTGATCAATTTTAGAACGTAAACGACCTAATTGTTGTGATGCCATAAGAAAGCCACCTCTTTCAAATTCCTATATATTACTTTTTTAAGATAACTTATTATAGTTGATACATATACGATTGTCACACGATATACAGCAATGAATTACCATCAAAAAACGTTGTATATTTTCATTTAAAATAAAAAAAAGACAGTTTACATACTGTCTCTTTTACAAGAAGGAAACAAACGGTTTATCACTGTTTTTCTCTTTTATAATAACGGCCTCAATTTTACTCTCGGACTTGATCTGTAATTGTACTTTCGCATCTTTAGGCAATTTGTCTAACATACCTTGCGCAGCTAATTGGGTAAGAGCCATTAATTCTGTTTTACCGTTATATTTAATAACAATATTCATATTTAATGTATCCATTTGATCTTTCTTATAAGAAACTTTTGCGTTGACTGGAATAAAATCTCCAGTAGAAAAACCTTTTATTTCCTTAGCAAAGTTAGTTATTTTTGTATTATCTTCTCCATGTGCTTGTGTAAATTCATCAGAAGGATATGAATACGACTTTTCATCAATTGTACTCCAATTTCCAAGGTTCGTATCATTCTTTTGAACAGTAGCATTAGCAATATACGTACCATTTTTTAAAGAACTTGTACTTTCTTGCTTAAAGATAGCAAACGTAATTGGAGATTTGTTATATTTATCATTTTTGTTAATAGCTTCAATAAGTTGTTTAGCAACTTCAGACCCTTTAGACATAGCTTCTTCATTCGATACACTTGAAGACATAGCTAAGCCAATCATAACACCAGATAAACTTAATTCATTTGAATTCTGTTTTCCGAAATAGTCTTGTTCTATAATATTCGTCAAAACTGGCGCTTCTACTTTCGCAACTAGTTCATCAACTAGTTTCTCTGGAATATACTGATTTAATTGCAGTACGTGGCTCTCTGTATCAAATTGCTGCGTTGCAATATTTATTAAACCATTTTCATACTCTGCTAAATCTAATTTAGAATTTGTTTTTATATTAGCTGTATTAATAACCTTTTGTTCTTTTAAAGGAATAACAGTTCTATAATAATCTTTAGAAACAGCAGTTCTCGGAATCATACTTTTTTCTTTTGTATCTTTTTGTATAACTTCATCCTTCTTACTAATCGTATTACTATTGTTACTACAAGCTCCCAGTAATAAACTTACGACTGCGAAGGATAATGCCATTTTCTTCATTACTTAAAACCTACTTTCAACAATCTAGTTATTTAGTTTGAACTATTAATAGTGTACCATTAAATATATTTCAACAAAAACAAAAAAAAGAAGCAAGCACCTTTAGCTTGCTTCTTTTTACTTTATATTCTCTTCTAAAGCATCTTTTTTAATATTCCAATGAGATGTATTCCATACTACCATACCATCTTTTATGTATAATACTTGCGGGGATTCATGTCTAATACTGTATTGTTCTGCAACACGATTTGACACATCTCTTGCATCTTGTACGTATAAGTAATACGCTGGCACTTCTCTTTCTTCACTGCAATACGCTTGAAATTCTGTGTATGCACCGTGACTAATCGGGCATGTCGTACTATGTTTAAAAAGAACATACGGCTCATTCTTTTCTATTAAGACTTCAAGCTCTTCAATTGTTTCAAGCTTTGTCATATTCATCACGATTCACCTCTCATACGAAATCTAGAGCGCTTCTCTTTCTTTTCAGCGTTTTTCTCAATTCTTTCTAATTTACGCTCTTCTTTTTCAACCTTCTTCTCTTGTCTCGACGCACGGTAATGATTGTATACTTCAATCGCCGCACTGCTCCACTGTACAACTTGCGCTACTTTATCAGCGTTATTTTCAATTTCGTCCGTTACAGAGTCTGATACATTACGAAGCTTCGTATTTAAGGATTGGATTGTCGTTCCAATCCCATCTACACCCGCTACCACTTTATTTAATGACTGTGACTTCTGTTGAATATCATCAGCTAACGCATTCGTTTTATGTAATAATTGCTCTGTCTCTACGCTAATTCCTTGCATTTGTTTTTCTAAACCTTCTAACGTGCTTGCAACGTTTTCTAACGTCTTCTGAACCGATAACAACGTTCTGCATACATACACTACTAATACTGCGAAAGCAACCGCGATAATAGCCGCACTTACATATAAAAGAACTTGCATTTCATCACTTCCTTTATCTTTTTCATACTTTCCCCTATTATACAATCATTTTCCGTTTCATTCTAATCCCTATCTCATCATTAGAATTTTCATACTTATTCGTTAACTGTAACATAAATCATTCAACAAATTCCACTAAGTAGGTTACAATAGGAGAGGATACATAATTAGTAGGGAGGCTTTACATATGAAAGATCCACGTATTGAAAAGTTAGCATACAATTTAATTAACTACTCTATCCGCTTACAAAAAGGTGAAAAAGTATTAATTGAAAACTTTGGCTTACAAAAAGAACTTGTAACTGCACTTGTAAAAGAAGCATATGCAGCTGGTGGTTTCCCATTCGTCTCTTTAAAAGATCATCAAGTAGATCGCTCTTTATTAATGGGTGCTACTGAAGAACATTTCGAACAAATCGCTGCATATGAAGCAAGCGTAATGAAAGACATGGACGCTTATATCGGTCTTCGCTCTGGCGATAATATTAATGAACAAGCTGACGTTCCAAGTGAGCGTATGAAAGTTCATGGCCAAACAGTTGGCAAAAAAGTTCATAGAGACATTCGCGTTCCAAAAACACGCTGGGTTGTTCTTCGCTACCCAAATGCTTCTATGGCACAGCTTGCTAAAATGAGTACAGAAGCTTTCGAAGACTTCTACTTTGAAGTATGTAACTTAGACTACGGTAAAATGGATAAGGCGATGGATAGCCTTGTTACATTAATGAATAAAACAGATAAAGTTCGTTTAACTGGTCCTGGAACTGACTTAACATTCTCTATTAAAGACATTCCAGCAATTAAATGCTCAGGTCATTTAAACATTCCAGATGGTGAAGTATACTCTGCACCAGTTCGTGACTCTGTTAACGGTACAGTTTCTTACAACACACCATCTCCTTACAACGGTTATACATTTGAAAATGTACAACTTAAGTTCGAGAACGGCCAAATCGTTGAAGCAACTGCAAACGATTCAGAACGCATTAATAAAATCTTCGATACAGACGAAGGCGCACGCTACGTTGGTGAATTCGCAATCGGCGTAAACCCATACATCTTACATCCAATGGGAGACATCCTATTCGATGAAAAAATCGATGGCAGCTTCCACTTCACTCCTGGACAAGCTTACGACGATGCATGGAATGGTAACAACTCAAACATCCATTGGGACTTAGTATGCATCCAACGCCCTGAATACGGTGGCGGTGAAATTTACTTCGACGACGTACTAATCCGTAAAGACGGACGCTTCGTTGTACCTGAATTAGAAGCTTTAAACCCAGAGAACTTAAAATAATAAAAAACGCTCGGAATTATATCCGAGCGTTTTTTTATTATCCTCACCCTATATTGATCTACTGTTCTTACTTTTTGTTTGCTGAAAATGAAAATAATATAAAAGCGCCACTGCGATAGTACCTATTAATATCGGTTCATATAAGGGCAGATCCCATTTCATATATACTCTAGTGCAAATAGCAAACACAAGCAAAATTTCCAAACAAAACAAAGGTTTTACATATTTCATTTCTTACCTACCATTTCTATTTTCACATGTGGATTTTCTTTCTCGATAAGCGCCAAAAATTCATTCATATTTTGCGGCATCGCAATTATATGTACTTTATATGCATTCGTCGTAATTTCAAGCGATTTCCCAACTTGACGAATTATTCTTATCTCTTTCAATACAATATCGTCATTTAAAACACCGTACTTTAATACGCCATTTTCTACTTTATGTTTTTTAATAAATACTTCCCAAACAAGTGGTACATTTACAATGAAGCATAAACCCATCCCAATCAACGCCGATATCCAATGCGCTTTATTAGTGAAAAGCATGACAATTGGATATATACACATAAAAGCTAACGTAAGACAAACAAAAATGACTACTGACTTACTTCTTTGAATTGGAAAGTTCATACCTACACCCCCTAATCCAAATTATACCACTATTTCCATTTTAGTTCATAGAAAAAGGCCATTTCTAAATGACCTTTTTCACAATGTACCTATAAAATTTCTTATCTACCTGTAACACTGGAAAATTTTTCGGCAACTGATCTATACTCACACTTTGAAAACCATTCTTTTCATAAAAACGATGTGCCGCTAAAAATTTTATTGTTGTTCCTAAGTAAATATCTTTCAATTTTTTATCCTCAGCCCATGAAATTGCTGTTTGAAGCAACATATGTGATGCGCCCCATTCTTTTCCGCGAAACTCTTTTTGTACGAACATTTTTCTTAGCGCTACTTGATGATTCTCAATATCTAATAAAGCTACTGTTCCAACTACTTTACCATCATAAATTGCTACCCAAAAGTTTCCGTGATCCTTTTGATAGAATGTTTCTATTTCAAGTAAATCAGGTTGCTCTTCTTTCGTAATGGGAACATTATACTCTTTTTGCTGAATATGAACGATAAGATCTACTACTTCCTCTTGAAACGTACTTTCATACGGAACAATACGAATTTTCTCGTTCATCGAATTTCTTTCCACTCTGAAGCTAATAAACTATATACAGCGACATCATGGAAATGATCATATAACCATTCTTCATCTCGTAAAATACCATCTAACTTAAACCCTAAACGCTCTGGAATAGCGCGACTTTTCACATTTTCAACACCGCATCGGATTTCCATTTTATTTAATTTTAAATTCTCAAATGCATATTGAAGCACAGCCTTCACGCTACGCGTCATAACGCCTTTTCCTCCAGTATCTTCTGCAAGGTAATACCCAAGACTCGCGGCTTTCTTCCCCCAGCTCACTGGATGAATACCTACCATCCCAACGAGCTTTCCTTTGTAACGTATACCACTTTCAAAACCGTCTCCCTCTGCAAATTTCTTTAACCACATCGGAAAAATCTCATCATAAGCATCAGCAGATTTTGTCCCATCTATCCAAGGGAGCCATTTTCGTAAATGATTACGGTTTTGATCTAATAATTGATATAATTCCTCTTTATGATGTTTTTCTAGTAATTGTAGTTCGATTTCGTCATCTACTCGGAGTGTGAACATGCTTTTTAGTCCCCTTTTTAGTTTTCTTATTATTCTAACATTTTTAGGTGTAAAAAGTTAAATATTAACACTTTCTTTTGATTTTCTTTGTATAAAACCAGAAGAATACGATACTCCCGTAATAACTAATATCATTCCTACAGATTGTGCAGATGTTATATTGACTCCTTCAATAAAAGAAATAAGTATTGTAACAACAGGCACTAGATTAAAAAATAATGATGTCCTTGCTGCACCAATTTGAGCAATTCCATTATTCCACCATAAGTAACCAAGCACACTCATTCCAATTGCCATAAAGAGAATTGCTCCCCATGCCAACAAAGGAATTTCTAAAACTGGTACTATACTTTTTTGTGTAGAAGATATGATAATAAAGGCAAGTGCACCAATAGTCATCGTATATGTCGTCGTTTGTATTGGATTACCAGTTTTAATAAACCGTCTGCCTAGCACGCCGTATAACGCCCAGCAAATATTCCCTAATAAAATATAAAAATCCCCTTTTGAAAATGATAAATGTTGTAGTATTGTAAACGAACCTTGTGTAAGTACAAAAACAACGCCAATTAGTGCAAGTAACATTCCAATAGCTTGGCGCTTCACAATTTTCTCTCGTAAAATGACACTTGCTAACAGCGTCGTAACGAGAGGATTTGTCGCCATAATAAGTGCACCATTAACAGCTTCTGTATATTTCATTCCTAAAAAGAAAAAGAAGTTAAAGCCGAATACACCAACAATACCTAGCAAAAGATAATAGGTCCTATTCTGCATCCATACTTTCAAATCAAAATCTTTTCGTATTTTTAACAAACATAACATCACAAATGCAGCAATCCCAAAACGCCATGCTGCTATATGAATTACGTCGAAATACTGCACCGCATATTTCGACGCATTAAATGTCCCACCAGTAAATATCGCAAAACCTAATAACTGCGTATATACTTTATTTTTCATTGCCGGCCTCCAAGTCCTTATCTTCTAGAAAACCGTAATAAATTTCTAACTTCTCCTCCGTTAGCTGAACAACTTTTTGCAATTGTTCCTGCTGTTCTTTTAATCGCTCCAAGTGCGTTGTTAAAATGGAAATTCTCTTTTTTACTTTCGCTGGTACTTCCTCTTTCTTCTGCCTAATTTCCTCTATAATGCACCCATCACTTGCAAACTCAGCCATCTCTTCTAATGACATCCCAGTTTGTTTTAATGAATATAAAAATTTTAATAAACGTACATCGCCTTCTGTATATTGACGAATACCGCTATATCGCGTTGGTGGTGGTAATAAACCTAATTTCTCATAGTAGCGCAAAGTGTGAATGCCCATCCCTGTTAATTCTGCTACTTCACCGATTTTATACATGTTCTCTCCCCCTTGTTTTTACATTTTCATCTTACAACCTAGAGTTAGCTCTAGGTCAATACATAAATAAAAGTTGAACACAACAAAAAAGACGCACAGCCACCGCTATGCGTCTTTTCTATTATTTCTCTGCAACTTGAACTTCTTTTACGTAAGCTGCTTCGAATTTTTGGATGTCACCTGCGCCCATGAAAATTAGAACGCCGTTTTTATGTTTCTTTAATACATCCGTTGTTGTATCTGTAATTAATTCTGCACCGTCAATACGCTTTTGCAGATCTTCGATTGTTAATTCACCTTTGTTTTCACGTGCTGATCCGAAAATATCACATAAGTATACTTGGTCAGCTTTGCTTAAGCTTTCTGCGAACTCATCTAAGAACTTTTCTGTACGTGAGAATGTATGTGGCTGGAATACAGCGACAACTTCACGCTCTGGATGTTTTTGACGAGCAGCTTCAATCGTTGCATTAATTTCTGTCGGATGGTGTGCGTAGTCATCGATGATTACTTGCTCTCCCATCGGCTTTTCATTAAAGCGACGTTTTACGCCTTCAAAAGTTGTTAATTGATGTTTTACTGCTTCTACATCAACGTTTTCATAATGACAAAGCGCGATTACTGCTAATGCATTTAATACGCTATGGTTGCCGTATCCTGTAATTTTGAACGTGTCATAGTACGTATTACGAACGAATACATCGAATATCGTGCCATCTGTTCTCTTTTGAATGTTACGTGCTTGGAAATCATTATCTTCTCCAAATCCATAGAAAATAACAGGTACTTTCGCTTGAATTTTTTGAAGTTCTTCATCATCTCCACATGCAATAATGCCTTTTTTCACTTGCAATGCCATCTCTTGGAATGCACTGAATACATCATTGATGTCTGCAAAATAATCTGGATGATCAAAATCAATATTCGTCATAATTGCATAGTCTGGATTGTAAGACAAGAAATGACGACGATACTCACAAGCTTCAAATACAAAATACTTACTATTTTCTACCCCATGCCCTGTTCCATCTCCAATAAGGTAAGATGTCGGGTGTGCACCTTGCATTACATGGGCTAACAAACCTGTTGTTGATGTTTTTCCGTGTGCACCAGTTACAGCAACACTTGTGTATTGGCTCATCAGGTCACCTAAGAAGTGATGGTAACGATGGACTGGGATGTTTAATTCTTTTGCTGCTACGATTTCTTCATGCGTATCAGGAAATGCATTTCCTGCAATAATCACTTGTCCTTCTTCTACATTATTCTTATCAAAAGGAAGGATCGAGATACTACGCTTTTCCAACGCTGTTTGTGTAAAGAAACGCTTTTCATAATCAGACCCTTGAACAGTATGCTTCATATCATGAAGAATTTGCGCTAATGAACTCATTCCTGTTCCTTTAATTCCTACAAAATGGTAAACTGTCATCTTAAAGAACCTCCAACATTTCGAACTAATACAACGGCCTATCTATAAGACAGTATATGAATCTTTTCTTATTTTGGTAATCATCATACATTTTTGATGTAGTGAAGTTATTCTTTCCCTTCACTTATCAGGATAAACTCGTACGTACTTCTTTATATGTCCATAACAAGTCCATTATAGCAAAAAAGAAGCCGCTATACTATGATAACAGAAAAACTGATAGGGTCAATCACCTATCAGTTTTTCTCTCTTTTACATATCTTCTCTTTTTTCTAATTGAACACGCTCTAAGCGTGGATTTGGACGATATTTACGACCAGCTTTTGCTTCTGGTTTCCCATTTAATTCTACATTATCACCAGTAAAGCCAATATTCATTTTTAACAAGCTACTTCCTACCCCGTATATGTCAACAGGTACCTTTTGAGCTTCAAATTCACGAATACGTTTTTCATCAAATCCACCAGTTACAACGATGTCTACATGCTGGAATCCTTCTTCATCAAGCGCCTTGCGAAGTGCAAATACGAGCGATGGGTTTACACCACGTGGATCGAATGTTCCAAGTACTTCTGGGTGGCGAATAAAGTATTGATCAATCATTGTTCGAGACGTATCTACACGCACACCTTTTAATGTTGATCCAAACTCACGCGCTACACGAAGTGCATCTGTAATAACATCATTATTGTAATCAATTAGTACAACTAATTCATCTTCTGGGAATTTCTTATGATATGCTTTTGCCGCTTCTACAACATCACCATTAAACATTTGAATTAATGCGTGAGGCATTGTTCCCATACCACTTCTGCCCCACCATTCATTCATCGCATGCGTCGCTTGTGCGCTCATACCTCCGATGTATGCTGCATAACCGTCACCAGCTTGTTGTGTATAATGATCGTCACGATCTCCCATGAAAATAACTGGTTTTTCTTTATCTACACTACGTGCAGCTTGGACAACATTATATACGTTTGTTGCAACCGATGTACGACGAGCTAAAATCCCATCAATAACACCTTCTAAAAATCCGAAATTCTCATAAGGACCATGAATTGTTAACACTGTTTCAAATGGACTAATTTTATCGCCATCTTTTAAAGAGTTAATTTCAAGTTCCTCAGGATTTTTAGCGAATGTTTGCAGCAATGCAATCACTTCATCTGTTCCGCAAAGAACTGCATTTTCTTTTTGGAAAAATTGCATCGTTACAACACTTTTTGGGCGAAATTCTTCAATAATTTCTCTAGTTTTTAAAAAGTAAACGGCGGAGAACCAACCTTCCCCAACGCGTTCGTCAAATTTAAATGTTTTATTTGTTAGTCGATTTATTTCACCTTTTAATTTTAATTCAATTTCTTTCATGTCGCTTTACTCCCTACTTTACTATCCAACATTTTCTATTAGTATACAGCAAAACCGTGGACTATACATTCGTTTCCTGCATAGCAGCAAATTCATCCTCAGAAATAAGGACATCTCTCGGCTTAGTTCCTCTCGCTTCAGAAATAATCCCTTGCGATTCCATCTCTTCAATGAGACGTGCTGCGCGATTATAACCAATACGGAATTTTCGCTGTACAGAAGATGTGGACGCTCCCCCTTGTTCTACAACAAATTGACATGCATCAAAGAACAGCTCATCTTCCGACTCAGCCTGTTCTGTTTTCGCTAATAAATCCTCTTGCTTAAATAAGTAATTCGGCTTCATTTGCTTTCTCACATGATCAACTGTTTTTTCAATCTCATCATCCGATACATATACACCTTGTACACGAACTGGCTTAGATGTACCGTTCCCTAAAAATAACATATCACCACGGCCAAGTAATTTTTCCGCGCCCCCAATATCGATAATCGTACGTGAATCAACTTGAGATGATACAGTAAACGCAATACGCGTTGGAATATTTGATTTAATTAAACCTGTAATAACATCTACAGATGGACGCTGCGTCGCAACTAATAAATGAATACCACAAGCACGTGCTTTTTGCGCAATACGACAAATTGCTTCCTCAACATCACCTGGTGCTACCATCATTAAATCGGCTAACTCATCAATAACGATAACGATATATGGTAATGTCTCACCTGGAATATCTCGCTCACTTACAATTGTATTATAGCGAGTTAAATCACGAGCACCAGCATGCGCAAACAATTCATAACGACGCTCCATCTCATCAACTGCCCACTTTAACGCAGCTGTCGCTGCTTTTACATCCGTAATAACAGGTGCTACAAGATGCGGAACAGAATTGTATGGTGCAAGCTCAACCATCTTCGGATCAATTAACATTAACTTCACTTCATGTGGTTTCGCTTTATATAAAATACTCGTTAAAATCGCGTTAATACACACACTTTTACCTGAACCCGTTGCACCCGCAATGAGTCCGTGCGGCATTTTTCGAATATCCGTTACAATTGGATCCCCTGAAATATCAAGTCCAAGCGCAACAGTAAGCGGTGATTCACTCTTTGTGAATACAGGACTTCTTAAAATCTCGCGAAGAAATACTGGCTTACTTTCTTTATTTGGAACTTCAATTCCAATTGCACTCTTCCCTGGAATCGGCGCTTCAATACGAATATCTTTCGCAGCTAAACTTAACTTAATATCATCACTTAAATTTGTAATTTTATTTACTTTCACGCCTGGGTCTGGTTGCACTTCAAAACGAGTTACTGCTGGCCCTTGCGATACATTAATAACATGTGCTCCAACATGAAAATTATTAAACGTTGTATCTAATAATTCTTTTTGCTCATCTAACCATTCTGTATTATCTAGCGTTGATTGCTGTGGAATTGACAACAACGCTAATGGCGGAACAGTATATGTCGGTGGTGTGTGCAATACATTTCGCATATCGTTCTCTCTTTGATTTACAACATATGCTTTCTCTTTTGGTTCTGTACTTGAAATTGACTTTTGTACTTGCTCTACCACTACTTGTTGCATTGGTTGTTCTTCCACTTGTGGTTCTGCTACTACTTGCTGCA
>NZ_FRBJ01000005.1:33791-34321 GCF_900142585.1 Bacillus sp. bc15 | reverse complement strand
TCTTCCACTTGTGGTTCTGCTACTACTTGCTGCACTGGGCTTTCTTCCACTTGTGATTCTACTACCACCTGCTGCATTGGCTGTTCTTCCACTTGTGGTTCTGCTACCTCTTGTTGTACTGGCTTATTCTCTACTCGTACATTAGCAGAAGGCTGCATTGCATTTGCTCTAGCTGCATGTCTTTCCATTAATCGTGTTCTATCTTGTTTCAACATAACAACATTAAATGGTACATGACGCTTTTTCTCACGTTTTGGTTCTTCTTTTTTTACAACGGGTTGTTCTTCTACGACCGGCACTTCTTCTTCAACTGATTGCTCTTCTACGACCGGTGCTTCTTCTTCAACTCGTTTATTTTCTTCTGTTTCTGCAATTAAAACATTCGCAAAGCTTTGAACATCGTTCTTTGTCTGTTCATCAGCCTCAGCTACATGTATGAATTCACTGTTTTGTTCAATTACTTCATCTTCTTGCTGAATTTCCTCAAGTGCTACAAATGTCTCTACTACAGGCGCTTTTGTTTCTGCGAT
>NZ_FRBJ01000005.1:1154-33063 GCF_900142585.1 Bacillus sp. bc15 | reverse complement strand
CTCTTCTGGTATTTCCACAATGATTGTTTCTTCAAGTTTTTCTTCTGCTTTGACAATCACTGATTCTTCTGGAGCTTGCTTTTCTACTTCAATAGTAGGTTGTTTTATTTCTGTATTACGTTTAATTTCTTCTGATAATATTGTATCCTCGTGCTCTACTTTAGAAGCTACTAATTCTTCTTGTAGATTGTTTTCGTTTAACACCACTACATCTTTTTCTAGCTTAGCACTTTCCATCTGCTCAGCTACTGTTTTATGAAGTAATTCATCCGCTGAAACTTCCTGCGGTGTACTCATTTCTTTAATCACTTCTTTTTCTTCTACTAAAGGCACTTGGCGTTCAATTTCATAACCGTTTTTCTCTAGCCATTGATCAACAACTGATTTTTCTTCTTTTTTACTCTGTTGGTCTTTCTGTTCAACTACTTCACCTGGAGCAGAAGACGTTGCTTGCCCTTCTGAGAAATCAGATAATTTATATCCTTTTTTCTCTAACCATGCATCAACAACTGCTTTTCCCTCTACAGATATTTCAAGATCTTCTCTTTCTTTTACTTCCTCCTGCTTTTCAACCTTTTTCTCTACTGAAGGACGATTATATCCATAAATTGGCGAAATCATTTCTGTTGGACGAAATGGTCTACGGTTACTCTCTTGCGAAGGTGCAGATGCCTTTTTAACGACAGACTCTCGCACCGGTTCATATTGCACTTCCGGCTCTTCATATGTAGAAACTACCTTTTCCACATACGGTCGTCTGCTTCTTTCCACCTTTATTCCTCTTTGGGCAGTCGGTTCTTCATATGCTACTCCTTGAACAGGTTGTTCTTCAAAGCGATTTACTTCGCTTTCATCCTCTTCATCGAACCCATTATCCGGTACTAAAGGAAAACGGCATTTACCTGCATTCCTACTTGCCATTTGTGCTTCTCTTGCTTCAGTGTAGTGGTTTACACGAGGAATTTTCGGCTGACTTTCAATTTGCTTTGGTACTTCTTTATTCATCGCTGTTTGTTCTTCCTCTTTGTTAAACAGCTTTTTCATCCAATCTAACATGCTTACCACTCTTTCTACTAAATAGTAACATCCTTTATTGTATCAGCATTCGGCAAAAAGTGCAGGTAAAATTAAGCATGTCATATTTATCCACAATATTCTAATTTACGAGTGTTTTCATATGGAAAAACGCAGCCTTTCATGTAAGACTGCGCTTAAGCTTTACTCTTCCGATATGCATCTACACTATCCGTTACACTTTGCAATAAAGAATTTACATACTGCGGGTCAGATAATTTTTTATCTTCTTCATAGTTTGACATAAACCCAAGTTCTAATAGTACGCCAGGTACTTTGGACCAATTGAATCCAGAAAGGTCATTCCTAAATTTAATTCCATTTACTTTCACTTGCTGATTTTCTCTCATTTTATTTACGATCGTTTGAGAGATTTGAAGACTTTCCGCATAAATCTCTTTCGTATACGGACTTCCTTCTGCCGGCGTCAATACAGCAAATCCACTTTGGTTTGGATTTTCAGAACCATCTGCATGAAGACGTAAAAATAAATTGGCCTTATGATTATTTGCGAATGTCGCCCGTTCTTTATTACTTATATCAACGTCTTGTGACGTTCTTGTCATTAACACTTGTATCCCTTTTTCTTCAAGCTTTTCTTTTAATAAAAAAGCCATTTCTAATACAAGTACAGCCTCTCTCTTTTTTGTCACAACACCTGTTGTACCGTCTGTCACTTTATATTTTTGCGTTGTTGCCCCTGGTCCAATCGGCTCTAAATTTAAATTCGCTTTTTGTTGATGCCCTGGATCAATAACGACGAGAAACTTTCCTTGCTTTTCATTACTCTCTACTTTTTGTTCATTATTTTGCACTGGTTGCTCAATTGGCTGCACTGGCGTAGTTTCTTCTTTCTTTTCCTCAGATGATACTTCCTCTTGCTTATGTTCTACTTGCTCATTCGTTTGAATTGCTTGCGATTCTTCATTCTTTTCTTGTTCTTGCTGCTTTTCTACCGGTGCGTCTTCTTTGGTATCTTTGTTTTTCTCTTGTATAGAAGATGTAGTTTCTTTTTTCGGCTGCTCTTGTGAACAACCGGCCATATATATTCCAATGAATACAATCATGCTCATTATTTTTATATACTTCATACTTCTCTCCCATCACTTTACACCGGATTCAAAGTTTTTCTTATAATTGCCCTATAATCTCATCCATATTTCCAATATAAACTGGCTGCCATTTTTCTGTACCACGTTCTGCAGTATAAACTGGATAAGCGTCATCATCTATATTTACGAAAACTGGATCGCCCATATCCGTTTCATATCCAATTGCAATCCATCCTTCTTGCCACTTTCCGTTTTCTTCACTTATTAATGAATTTTTATGTTTATCGTATCGGTAACCGATTTGTCCTTTTTCTAATTCCCTTTCACTAAACACATATATTTCATAAGTACCTAGCTCAACATCTTGCTGTTTTGAAGTTTCAATTCGTTTTAGAAGTTCTGCAATTTTTAGTTGCTGTTTCATACGTCTATCCCCTTCTATTTTTCTGAATTTTAACTAGTTTGTTTATAAAATACAATATAGATTTTAAGACAAAAGGTGACATCCTGATCATATTTACGATTTTTTGAGTATATCTATCACAACTCTCAATATATCAACGATTCAACACGAAATTTCGATTTACCAACAAAAATGACAAAAAAGAGAGGCTGCCCAAAAGGACAACCTCTCTTTTCTTATATCAATTAAAATTTAAATTCTTGTCCAACTTCAAAACTATCTTCTAATACAAGAATACCTTTTTCTTGTGGAGCGTCTGGAAGCTCTAATTCACGTGCAGAGCAGATCATTCCAGAAGAAGGAACACCGCGAAGCTCAGCTGGCTTGATTAACATACCGCTTGGCATTACAGCACCGATTTTTGCAACGACAACTTTTTGTCCTGCATCAACGTTTGGTGCGCCACATACGATTTGTAATGTTTCTGTACCGATTTCTACTTTACAGATGTTTAACTTATCAGCATTTGGATGCTTTTCTTTTTCAGCTACATAACCTACAACAAATTTCGGAGAAAGATCTGCTTCTACTGTTTCTTCAAAGCCGTTCTTCGCTAAAATTTCGTTGATTTTCTCAACAAGCTCTTTCGTTAATGTAAGGTTACCTGTTTCTGTTACTTCTAAATAAGAAGATGCATTAAAGATGTTGAATCCTCCCGTTACGTTGCTTTCACGATCATAAACGCGAGCAACATCTCCTTTGCGATCAAAAGTACGGTTCTCTAAAGTAATATCTTGTAAGGCAACAATTAAAGTGTCACCAATTCCTTCAAGGTTGTAAAAAACGTTCACTTCGTTCATCCTTTCTCTTTTCCATCTGTCTTCTTCCGATTCTTCGCTAAAATAAAGATTGGTTCAAAGTCTCCATCTTCATATACGAATGAAAGTGATGTAATCGGAACATGCCCTTCGGCAAAAAATTTCATTGTCATTTGTGCAATAATATCATAACCGATTTCGTTGACGATATCAGCAATAATTAATACATCTTGGTGAGGAACAGCAACAACCATGTCACCAGAAATCTTTTCACGCATCGATTGTAGTAACGATTCGTTTAAAATACGCGTCGCGTCATATCCATCATTTGTGTTTAAAAAGTAGAATGTATTACCCGCTACTGTGTCTTGTTTAAATTCATAACCTAATGAACGAGCATTGAATAATGCCATTTCACGTACTTGCTGTTCTGTAAGTTCTAATTTTTGTAACAGACGCTCATCGATTAGTCGATACGTTTTATTCGAATCTAACGCATAGTAAATACGTGTTTCCGCCGTATGATCCGTCATAATAAACGGATTTCCTTCTTCTGCTTGTTTCGGGAAAGAAGTAGAGCGAATAACAGGTAAAATTTTCGCTCCGCTATTTTCTTCTTTATGCATCGCAATTAGCGCTTCTTGTACATAATAAGCAACCTCTTCAATTGCTTTTTCTTTATTCACTTCCCATTTTGCCACAACTCCTGGAAGCGATACGTTAATACCTTTTTTAGAGTCTTTCTGTTCAATACGTAGAACTTCTTTCTCGCTATCATACTGAAAGTCCCATTCTGGGCGAGATAATTTCTTCATTAACTCGTCTTTCATCTTTTTACTTGTCATCTTCATCTCTTTTTCCTCCCTTCCAAAAAAATAACCTCCCCCGCGAAGGTAGAGGTTGTTTTACAATTCAATTGGCAAATTGCCTTATTTTAAACCTTCAATAAACTCTTCGATTTGTTCTTGTGTTTTACGATCTTTGTTTACATAGCGACCAGTTTCTTCACCCTTATTGTACGCTACAAAGCTCGGAATGCCAAATACGTCTAATTTTACACATAGATCAATAAACTCATCACGATCTACATAGTAAAATGAGAAATCACTATATTTCTCTTCTACTTCTGGCATAAATGGGTCTACAAAACGGCAGTCTGGGCACCATTCTGCTGAGAACATAAAGACTACATTCTCTTCATTTTTTAATTGTTGGAATTGCTCCATGCTTTCTAATGACTTCATCTATATTTCCTCCTCTAACGAGTGCATGTTTTCATGTTATAATCTTTCTTTTATACTACCATACATCACGCATGGTGCAAGGTTTATGCTTGCTTTTCGTCATACTTATATTGCCCAACAAGTAACTTAACAACGTGTACAAATAATTCCGTGCGATCAACATAATCATCTGTAAAAATACCGATTGCACCTTCGTGACTACGAATATCTTTTCTATGTACAAACTCTTCCATCACTTCACTTAACTCCTTGCCCTCTTCAAGAGGTGCTAAAAAATCATCCGGTAACGTAATACGTGCCCCGCCGGCAACAAATATTTTACCATCACTTGTTGCTAGCGCGCCCCAATTACACATAAATAAACCGTACTCCGTTTTCATTACGCCGCCTTCTAGCCCAATACCAATTTGAGCTCCTCCTTCCTCTAGCGCTCGCTTCGCTCTATTAATCGCTCCTTGCATCGTCTCTTCATCTGAAAACGGCTGATTTGCTACTCCTGAAGGAACAGAAAGAGATGTAATTTCAGCATCTTTCCAAACCTTCTCCACAGCGCCAACCTTCGTTTTATTCTTCGATCCAACTACTACCTTCATTTCGTTCACCTCTATAAAAATTCATCATTCTATTCTAATATCCGCATCAGATACGAACTAAGCATCAACCACTACCACATATCACCAAGTCATCTATTCAGCCTAAAAAAGAAGGGTTTTTCTAGCAACATTACCGTCTTCGAAAACAAAAACAGCCTTCCTCTCACTTCCTACTTGGAGTCTTCATACATCATTCGAACACCAAATAAGCACTGACCGCTCCCACTCATGGATGGGCCATCTATTCAATCTAAAAAAAGAAGGGTTTTTCGCCCTTCTTCTCTACGCGTTATTCTTAATTGTCTCTAACGTCGTTTTATCTGTTGTTCTTACAAGCTTCGTAATTAATTCTTTCGCCGCTGCATAATCATCAACATGTAAAATTGAAGCATGTGTATGAATGTAGCGTGCGCAAACACCAATTACTGCTGATGGGATACCAGAGTTACTTGTATGTACACGGCCCGCATCTGTACCACCTTGTGAAATAAAGTATTGGTACGGAATGTTGTTTGTTTCTGCTGTATCTAAAATGAATTCGCGCATTCCTCTATGTGTTACCATCGTGCGATCGTAAATACGAAGAAGGGCACCTTTTCCTAATTGACCGAACTGCGTTTTGTCACCAGATGCATCGTTTGCTGGACTTGCATCAAGCGCATAGAAAATGTCTGGTTGAATCATATTTGCAGCGGTTTGCGCTCCGCGAAGACCTACTTCTTCTTGTACAGTAGCACCAGAATATAATGTATTTGGTAATGTTTCATCTTTTAATTCTTTTAACAATTCGATTGCAAGACCACATCCGTAACGGTTGTCCCAAGCTTTCGCCATAATTTTCTTCTCATTTGCCATCGGTGTGAATGGGCAAATCGGCACGATTTGTTGTCCTGGTTTTACACCAATTTCAATCGCATCTTCATAACTATCTGCACCTATATCAATTAACATATTTTTTATATCCATCGGTTTTGCACGTTGCGCGTCACTTAATAAATGAGGAGGAATAGAACCAACAACCCCAATAACAGGACCATTCTTCGTCATAACTTGTACACGCTGCGCTAATAAAACTTGGCTCCACCAGCCGCCTAACGTTTGAAAACGAAGCATTCCGTTTTTCGTAATTTGCGTAACCATGAAACCTACTTCATCCATATGACCTGCTACAAGAACACGCGGGCCAGTTTCGTCCCCTTTTTTCAGACCAAATACGCTACCTAAACCGTCTTGTACAATTTCATCCGCATATTTGCTTAATTCTTGTTTCATAAAACGGCGTACATCATGTTCAAAACCTGATGCACCTTGTAATTCTGTTAACGTACGAAATAATTGCAATGTCTCTTTATTCACGAAGTCCCCTTCTTTCAAACCTTAGTAGAATACCTCTTTTATTGTAACGAAATTTTCGAAATGTTTCTAGTTTCTTCTTTTTTAGCTGTATTTGCTTTATAATTATTATTGGTACACTATTTTTATTTTATAGAATTGAGGTGAATATATGAGCTGGAAAGGTTTAGTAGCAGGTCTTGGCGTTGGGTTCGCAGCTGGTTATCTCGTTGCAAACAAAGTACAAGAACAATCCCATATTTCTTCAGAAAAAGCATTGAAAATGGTGAAACAAGCATTAAGTCATAAAGGTGAAATTACTGGCTCTTGGGTACATATGGTTCCAGAGACATTTGAAAAATATGATGTCGCATATGAAGTTTATCGCGGCGGTCTTACAACAATGTTAGATGATATACAAGAACGATTTGAATTTTTAGTTGATGCTAAAACAGGTACTGTTTTAGAGGTTATAGCAGCATAAAACGGAGGGTTCCCATTAGGTGAACCTCTTATTTTTTTGAAATTGCGGGTATTGATTAAAATTATATCAGCGTAACTCAAATTATATCGGCGATTTTTTAAATATATCGACTTACCAACAAAACCCGACAATAAAAAAGAAGCTGCTCCAATAAATATGATGGAACAACCTCCTATTTTTATGCTTCTATACTCGTTTTCCGTTCTATTTTTTCTACGATATGACCTTCCTCATTCCACTTTACTGCACGGTAATATGCGTCATGATAAAACGTAAACCATGCCTCTTTTTCAGCACCATACTTCATCCATTTTTGTTTATTTTCAATCGAGGTCATCGGATAATCATCGTATGCCATTACCCATAATACATTTTGATGCGCGTGCGTCGGCAAGAGATCTGCTAAATGTAGCATCGTTTCCCCTTGACTCTCCAAAATGATGACTGCATGTCCATCACTATGCCCACCCGTATGTGCCATCTTGATTTCATCTGTAATTTCTATTTCTTGCTGAAACGTAACAACTTGATCTACAATCGGTTCCCAATTTTCCTTCCAATATGTATTACGGGATCTAATATTTGGGTTCCTCATTTCATTCCACTCTGTTTCACTTACGTAAACTTTCGCATTTGGAAACGCTGGTACAAGTTGATCCCCATCCCATTTTGTTAGGCCAGATGCATGATCAAAATGAAGGTGTGTCATTAAAACATATTGAATATCTTCAGGCTTTAATCCCTGTTTTTCTAACGATTCATAAACCGATGATTCTTCTGTTACACCTTGATTTCGTTTCATCTTCTCATCCAACTTACCGTTTCCTATTCCTGAATCAATGAGCATATTTCCATCTTTCGTTTGTAAAAGTAACGGATCTGTTCGTAAGTAAATATGATTTGTGTCATTATGTTTATATTTACGTGACCAAAGTACTTTCGGCACAACACCAAACATTGCCCCTCCATCTAAATGTGTATTTCCGCCTTTTAACCACGTTACTTTTATATCTCCAATTTGTAACTGTTCCATTACACATCCCCCTTTCAATTAATCTTAACATAAAATTCTGATTATTTTAGATGTAAAAAAACCTATGCATTACTGCATAGGCTCTGTACGATATTTTGCTTCAACTCGGTAAATACGATGACCTTTACTAGAGAATTTCTCTTCGTATTCAGTCATGATGTTACCTTCAAAGTCGCTGTTATGAAGATCTAAGCTTAAGTAAGTTAGTAACATACCATACTCAGCCATACTCATAAGAGAATATTCAAATAAACCTTGGTTATCTGTTTTGAAATGAATTTCTCCGCCTTCTACTAACACTTCTTCATAATTGCGTAAAAACGTTTTATACGTTAAACGACGCTTCGTATGACGCTTCTTTGGCCATGGATCTGAGAAGTTTAAATAAACGCGATCAATCTCACCTTTTGCAAAGAAAACTGTTAAATCTTCAGCATCTTTATTAATTAACTTTAAGTTCGGCACTTCTTCTTCAATTAATTTATCAAGTGCATCTACAACAACACTTGTGAATTTTTCAATTCCAATATAATTAATATGTGGATTAGCTTTTGCCATATCATACATAAAGCGGCCACGACCTGTACCTACTTCAATATGAATTGGTTGTTCATTTCCAAATACTTCTTTCCAGTTACCAGCGCGCTCCTCTGGGTTTCCGATTACGATATGTGAATACTCGTTAATTCGATCCATTGCATATGGTTTATGTCTTAAACGCATAGATGTCTCCCTCTCTTTACAAAACTATTTTAAAGGAATAATTCCTTCTTTCTTTTTTTAATCAATCTACCAAACAAAAAACCAAGTACGTACGAGCACTCGGTCCGTTTCTTTCAAGTATAAGATGTACCATTTTGATAAAAACTACATACAGCATTAAACATTCCATGACGAAACAGCTTTTTCTCTTACATTTGAAGAGAAAAACAATCGAAAGGATGATCCGTTCATGCCAATTAATCAACAACATCAATTAGAAGTGCTGAAAGATATTTTAGTCAACCACCAAAGTGATTGCTGCGGGACAGTTTCAGAATGCGAGCAATTAGAGCGCCTCATTCAATCGTTACTCGCAAACGATAATATAAGTAGTGACGCTAAAACAATGCTAAACGATGTATATTCTTATAGTCAATCGGGTAAATCTTCCTCTAATTTGGACAACCATATTTCCAATAATCAAGAACAACTTACTCAGTGGATTGCTGGAATGGACAATTTTTCTTAAGTATTATTCTGAAGCAAGTAGTTGCTGTAAATATTGATGCCAATATTCAGCTTCTGCTTGCTGTTTTTTTGTTGTATGCCATTGAATAGACAAAATCGTTTGTGCTATCACATACCATCTCATGCGCCTAAGCAGCGATTCATCCATTTCAATATCATAAAAACCGAGCCACTCACTCCACTCCTGGCGCGGAATGTACCAATATAATAACATACCAAGGTCTAGAGCTGGGTCAGCAATTACAGCTCCATCCCAATCAATTAAAAACAACTCATCTTCATCCGACAATATCCAGTTGTTATGGTTTACATCACAATGGCATACAACGAATTCATTGTATTCAATAGCTTTTAATGAATCCATTAAATATTGAAGGCCTTGCTGAATTGTTTCATCATCCCTTATATCTCCTCTTAAAACGAGTTGCAGTTGTTGTAATAACTCTTGTGCGTGAAGCGGTTGCTTCCCAAGTCTTTGAATCATCTGTACAAGCGCTTTAGAGGAGTGAATTTTCTTCAAAAGTTTCGCAACACGTTCTAGTTTCATATCCTCTGGCTCTAACTTCTGTCCCGGAAGCCATTTTTGAGCAGAAATTACATCACCGTTCGTTACCCTTCTTGTCCAAAGTAATTTTGGAACAATTCCTTCTGCTGACAATACCGCTAAAAAGGGCGATGTATTCCGCTTTAAAAATAACTTCTGTTGTCCGTTTTGCGCAATATATGCATCGCCCGTTACTCCACCAGCCGGTACAAGACTCCACTCTTTTCCTAATAATTGTTCCAACCATTCCATATTCATTACCCGTTAACAAATCCTTATCTTTTATAGTTATGAAAAGAAAAACCGCAACATTTCTACACATGTTGTGGATTCATATATTTTACTGTAAATGAAAAGAAAAATTAGCCTCAGCCAAAAATTCTCTATTTTATTTTACAAAACCTGTCATAGAATGACAACTTATCAAAATCGTCACCTTTGTCAATTCTACATTTATTACATTCTCATCGTCAAGTAGCGATTTGTCACATTATCGTCAATATATACGTGCTAATTGGAGCGAGCCTAAGTTCCTTTCCTCTAAATGAAGAAATTGGCTCTATTTTCGCTTGCTTTTCGTCTACTATCACATGCCACGTTTCTTCTTTCGGAAGTTGCACAGTTTTAGCTTCTAAACCGCTATTAAATAAAACGACAATCTCTTTCCACGGCCCAAACGATTCTGCATGCTCTAGGTGATATGCAAGTACTTCTGTAGATGTTTGTAAAAAAGTCATATGTTTTTTTATAAGGTCTGCGTTTTGTAATCGGAATGCCCCATGCTCTTTACGAATCGCAATTAAACCTTTTATATAGTTAACGGTCTCTATTTCTTTCTCTTTTTGATCCCAATCTAATTGATTGATCTCATCATTTGCATTATAGCTATTTTCATTTCCTTTCTTCGTACGATAAAACTCTTGTCCTGCATGTAAGAAAGGAATACCTTGTGAAAGAATAACCATTGCGCTCGCTAGCAGGTGACGTTTTTTCAAAATCGCTTCTGATTCTTCATTACTGCGCACTAGTTTATCCCACATCGTCATATTATCATGACATTCTACATAGTTAATGCTTTGCGCCGGCTCTAGAAACAGCCCTGTTTCTTTCATACTTAAAAGACTTCCTGCTGCAATATACTGCAAATGATTACAGTCTACATGCCCACCAAATGCAAAACCACGCTTATTTATATGAAATGTACTCCCTTTTATCCCATCACGAAATTGATCATTAAACTGCGCCATATGTGGCATTTTCTTCGCATTATTTAACGTTGCTTTTTCCTCACGAGGAAGCGGTGTTTGTAAATCCCATCCTTCTCCTAATAACAAAGCATCTCGTTTTATGTTTCGCACTTCTTTTTCTATCATATTCATTGTATCAACATCTAAAATTCCCATTAAGTCGAATCGGAATCCATCGACATTGTATTCAGTAAGCCAATATAAAATAGACTCTACAATGAATTTCCTCATCATTTTCCGTTCAGATGCTATATCATTTCCGACTCCCGTCCCATTAGAAGGCATACCATCTTCACCATGACGAAAATAGTATCCTGGAACAAGCTTTTCAAATGATGATAGCTCTCTTTCATAAACATGATTATATACAACATCTATAATTACCCTAATGCCATGCTCATGAAATGTCTCGATCAACTGTTTACACTCTACTATCCTGTTATACGGATCAGAGGGATTTGTAGCATAAAATCCTGTTGGTGCATTGTAATATAATGGATTATACCCCCAATTATAGGCAGATGAAGGATTCGCCTCATCTACACCACCGAAACAATATAACGGTAATAGTTCAACATGTGTAACACCTAAATCTTTTATATGAGACAACCCTGTTAAAGTCCCGTTCCGTCCTGTTGTTCCCTCTTCCATCAATCCTTTATATGTTCCCTTTTGAATCACTCCACTATTTTGATGTATAGTCGCATCACGAATATGCAGTTCATACAATATGGCATCTGTCATTGATTGTAATGGTGGTAATCCTTCTCTTCTTGTTACATTCGTTTTTTCTAAATCGATAACAACACCGTGTTTTCCGTTTACCGTCACCGACTTTGCATAAGGATCTACAGCTTCGTTCCATATTAAATTAATACAAACAAGAAATGTATAGCGCGCTCCGTCTAAATCACCTTGTAATGTTTGAATCCAAACTCCGTTTTCTCCCCTGTACATTTCATGATCGGCATATTCTTTATCGCTCTTATAAATTCTTACTTTCGCAAGCCTTGCAGTTGGGGCCCATACTTTAAATGTCGTTTCTTCTTTTTGATACACAGCACCTAAATCTGTACCTTCGTAATAATACTTTTCATCGAAAATTGTTGTTCGAATAACAGCACCTATTTGTAAATCCGTTTCTTCATTCCGTTCATCTCGTACTGTATAATACTTTCCCACATCTAGCGGCTCTTCTATAAAGCACTCATACTTCGTTGCATCTGGAAGCGCAATCGTATGAGCAATCGGTAAATCTTTCACATTACTTCCTTCTTGCAAACGAAATGTCCGACTTGTTCCATACGCATGTGGGAGCAAAATTGTAATTTTATTCATTTCATCTAAATAGGCATCAAATGGACGTTTTACTTTCAACATAAAAAAATCACCATCATTCTCAAAGTTAAAATAAAGTGAAACTTTAATGAGCGAGATAAAATGAGCTGCAAATGATAAGGCTTTTCTTATCAACAAGACTCTATACAGTAACTCCATTCTTCTCTATAGTATATTCACCTGCATAAAAAACGTTTTCACCATTCTATTTTTGTAATTTTATTTCAGCAATCGATTTATACTTCGGGGTTTCTTTCACGTGGGATTCGTATAAAGTAATTGTATCTGCTTGAAATGATATTTCAGGGACTTCTTTTATACTTTCTAAATGAAACTTTTCTTCTCCTATCCATTTACGAGCAACAGTAATATGCGGATGATATGGGCGTGTTTCTAGAGAAAATCCATTTTCTTCACAAATGGCATGTACTTGCTTTTGCAACTGAAACAAATCGTGATTCTCACTTACCTTCGCCCAAAAAATACGGGGCTGATCTTCTCTACCAAACGTTGAAAAACCTTGTAACGTGAACGATAGTTCTTTTGTTTTTGTAAGTGTTTGTAATCCATTCTTTATCCCTTTTAACTGTTCTTCTGTCGCACCTCCTAAAAAGGAAAGGGTAATATGATAATCTTCCTTATGTACCCACGAGCGAAATGGTAATTCCTCATTCGTATCCTCTTTATAGTTAGACAGCACTTCTTTTATATGATTTGGTAAAGTAATTGCGACAAAATAATGCCTATCCATGTACACCGTCTCCTTCTTTCTATTGTTTCTTTTCTTTCTTATCTCATTCAATTAAAAAGAAGCCGCCCTCTAAAGTAGAGAGCGGTCATTATTCATATATCGGCGATTAAAGTTTCACTTTACTTCGCTAGTTCATGAATTGCTTGCGCATAAATTGCTGTTGCTTTTAATAAGTCTTCAATTTCAATGTACTCATCTTTTTGATGCGCAAGTTCTTCTTTTCCAGGGAATAGCGGTCCAAATGCCACACCAGCTTTTAATGAGCGAGCATAAGTACCTCCGCCGATTGCTAACAATTCAGCTTTTTCACCTGTTTGTTCCTCATATACACGTTGCAACGTACGAATTAACTCGTGATCTTTATCAACGTGATGCGGACGAGAGTTAGAATAGTCTACTACTGCAAATCCATACGTACCTACATATTCTTTTAACTTTGCAATCATTTCTTCAAAGTTAGTCGTAACTGGGTAACGTACGTTTAATCCTAAATTACCACCATTCTCTTTCGTATAAGAAAGGCGACCAACATTCACTGTTAATGGACCGCTAATTTCATCTTTATAAGCAATAGTAGCTTTTTCACCAAAAATATCACCAGTAAATGTTTCTGTTGCAAATGTCGCAAATGCAGTTGCTTTTCCATCAAGTGAAACTGTAGTTAAGAAGTTTGCTAATAATAAACCTGCATTTTCTCCTTTTTCAGGAGTAGATCCGTGCGCTGAAATTCCTTCTATTTGCAACGTCACTGTATTGCCTTCTATAGTCGATTTCCCTATTTTTTTAGCAGTTTGTAAATACTCTTCATATGCTACTGTAAGTGCATTTACATCTTCTCCTGTAATAACCGCTTCTGCAAAATCAGGAACCATATTTAAACGGCGCCCTGAATCAAATGAAACAAGTTCATATGTACCTTTTTTCTCTTCACTATCATTTTGCACAACTTGTATATCAGAAATTCCTTTTTCTGCATTAATAATTGGAAAGTCTGCATCTGGTGCAAAACCGATTGTTGGCATTTCTTCGTTTTTAAAGTAGTGATCTACACATTTCCAATTGCTTTCCTCATCTGTTCCTATAATCATACGAACACGTTTTGAAAGAGGTAAGCCTAATTCTTTCACAATTTTCATCGCATAATATGCTGCCATCGTTGGGCCTTTATCGTCAATTGCACCACGTGCAAAAATCTTTCCGTCGCGAATATCCGCACTATACGCAGGAGTCGTCCAGCCATCTCCTTCTGGTACAACATCAACGTGACAAAGAATACCTACTAACTCTTCTCCTTGTCCCATTTCAAGATGACCTGCATATCCTTCTAAATTTTTAGAAGCAAAACCTTCAGCTTCTCCTTTATGTAACATGAAAGATAGCGCTTTTTCTACACCTTCACCGAATGGTGCGCCTTCTTTCGCGGATTCTTCTTCCCATACACTTTTAATTTGTAAAAATTGTTGTGTATCACGAATTAAATCATCTTTTCGTTTTGCAACTTCTTCAGTCCAATTAATCGCTGACATCACGCATCCATCCTTCACTATATTATCTCTTTCATCATAGCAAACCGAAATCCCTTATGCCATACACGAAAACTAAATACCGAACAATTGTAATATTTCAGACATTTCTTATTAGTTTTTCTTTTATTTTTTCAAAAAAATTTGCAGGAATTTGGCGTTTTACGTAGAATTTTATGTGTTAGTTGACTGACCATATATACAATGTCAACTACCAATATTTTTCTATATAAATATTTGTTAAACTTTTGTAAAATTTAAGTAGATTAAAGCATGAATTTTATCATGTAGAGTACAATGGTAGTAACGACCTTCTTTCCTGAATGGGGTCAAAAAAACTAGTAGAGGAGTGGTTTTCTCTTGAAACCTACAACTACTCGTATGCTAACACGCATTAAATCAATTTATATGTACATCAATGAAAACGGAACGGTAACGACGAAAGACCTTGTAGATGAGTTCGGGATCACACCGCGAACGATACAACGTGATCTAAATGTGTTGCAGTTTAATGAACTCGTGTATAGCCCTTGCCGCGGTAAGTGGACAACAACAGGAAAGAAAGTGAGAATGACCTCATAACGAAAAATAATTGTATGTAAATAAATACATACCCCTTTCTAACTATTAGAAAGGGGTTTTTTCTGCACCTATAAAGGTACTACTTTTCAGTATCTACTTGATATGTTCTTAACATTTCTACTTCTTCATCTGTTAGCTCTCGGTATTGTCCAAGTTCTAGTTCTTCATCTAATACTAACGGACCCATCTCCGTTCTTTTTAGGTAGACTACTTTTTTCCCTACCGCTTCAAACATACGCTTCACTTGATGGAATTTTCCTTCCGTAATCACAAGCTCAATTTCAGAAATATCATCGCTTTTCAATATTGTAAGCGCACCTGGCTTTGTTTCATAGCCATCGTCTAAAATAACACCTTTAGCAAACTCTTTTACATCCTCTTCTGTTACTACTCCTGCAACGTGTGCATAATATTTTTTCGGCACATGCTTTTTCGGAGATAATAATTGATGTGATAACTTCCCATCATTTGTTATCAATAAGAAACCTTCCGTATCGATATCAAGTCGTCCAACTGGGAACGGATCAAAGATTGCATCTTCTAATTCTAATAAATCTATTACTGTTTCATGATTATCATCTTCCGTCGCTGAAATAACACCTTGTGGTTTATGCATCATTAAGTAAACAAACTCTTTGTATTCCACAACTTCACCGTGAATCATAACTTCTTGCTCTTCTACATTTACATGAACTTTCGCATCTTTTACTGGCGTTCCATCAATTTTCACAACGCCATCTTTCAATAATTTCTTTACTTCTTTTCTACTTCCATATCCCATATTCGCTAATAATTTATCTAATCTCACGTTTTTCACCTTCTTTATTTATCATAGAAAAGGGGACGTAATTACGCCCCTCTTGATTTCAACTTTATTTTAAATCTACTACCAAGTTTACGTTGAATTTTATCTAATGCTTCTCCGCCAAATACTCTTTCAAGTACTCCTGTGCGAATTGCTAACAATCCGTAAACAAGACCGCCAATACCTGCACAAATCGCAACTGTTATAAGAGCACCAATACGGCCATCAGGCGAAATCATGAAGGATAGAAGCCATTGTGATAGTTTTACAGCAACGACCATTATAAGTGTCAGTACTGCAATTTGGAATGTTCTTTTATATACAACACCGAATGAATAGTGTGCGTATTTTTTAATTTGTCGATTTGTATACCAAACAGAAGCTAAGAAACCAACTGCGGTCGCTAGAATTGCTCCTACTGTACCGAAATAACGAATAAAGATTACGTTACATACAAATTTCAAAATAACACCCATAATAAGCGCGACAATCGCATGCTTTTGCTGATTAATCCCTTGAAGAATTGCCGCTGTTACTGTAAATAAAGCAAATAACAATGCAACTGGTGCATACCACATTAATACTTGTCCACCTAATGGATCTGAGTCATAGAAAGCAGTGTAAATTGGATATGCAAGTGTTGAAATACCGATAACTGCTGGCAATGTTAAAAACATATTTGCTTGGAATGTTTGTGTAATTTGTAATTTCAAATAGCGGTATTGTTTTTCAGTAAATGATTTTGTAATTGCTGGTACAAGCGTTAAACTAAACGCTGTTGCAAGTGATACAGGAATCATAATTAACTTATGCGTCCACATTGTGAAAATACCAAGCGCTCGCTCTGCGATATCACCTTGACCAATCGCCTGCATAATTGAGTTAAATGTCAATGTATCAATTTGTTGATATAAAGGAATTGTTAACCCAATTACAACGTAAGGAATCGCATATGCGAATAACTCTTTAAACAACTGAACGGTACTTACTGTTGATTCTGGTACAGTTTGTTCAATTAAATATTGATCCAAATATTTTTTACGTTTTAACCAGTACCAAATTAACACACCGAGTGCTCCAACCGCTGAAACGAACGCAGCAAACGTCGCTACTCCAACTGCTGTTGCAACTGTACCGCCAAGTACTTTAATAACGATAAAACTACCAGCTAATAAAAAGACGATACGAATAATTTGTTCAATAATTTGTGAAACGGTAGTTGGTCCCATAGACTGGTGACCTTGGAAATAACCACGAATTAAACTCGCTGCTGGTACAACAATAAGTGCGAAACTTACAAGACGAATGATCGTCGTAACTTCTCCTACATTATTGTGTATACTTTGTTTACCAAGCATCGCTTCTGCAAACAATGGCGCCGTCATGTACAGTACTAGGAACGAAAGAACTCCTGTTACTATCATCATAACCATTCCCGAGCGGAACATTCTCCGGCTCGTTTTATAATCGCCAAGCGCATTATATTTGGAAACAAATTTTGAAACAGCAAGCGGCACACCTGCCGTTGCGATACTTAAAAAGATCGTATATGGAATGTATCCATATGTATAGAGCGTTCCGCCTTCTGTGCCTACTAATGCATGAAACGGAAAGACGTAAATCATGCCTAAGAACTTTACTAAAAATGTCCCTAGCGTAACAATAAGCGTTCCGCGCAGAAATTTCGAATCGGACATACAAAAATCCTCCTACATCTACATAAAGTGAAACTATAATTAGTTGGAGACTTCTCTCCTACTCCTTATTAGTTGAACCATTCGAGCATTTACAGGCTAACAGACTCCCTATTTACTTCTCCTAAATCTTGAGGTTTTAGTCTTATCGCCTACAAATAGCAGGATAGTGCTGAACTCTAACTTTTGTATTGTACCACAATTCTCTCATTAAGCAGTACTTCACTCTATTTTTCTTTTAAGGGAAAACATGCTATTCTTTTAGGCAGGAAATGTAGAAAATGAGGTCGATATATTATGCATTATGATGTTATTGTCATCGGCGGCGGTCCTTCTGGGCTAATGGCTGCAATTGGTGCTGCAGAAGAAGGCGCAAATGTCTTGCTTCTTGATAAAGGAAATAAACTTGGGCGTAAACTTGCGATTTCTGGTGGCGGGCGCTGTAACGTAACGAACCGTCTACCACTTGATGAAATTGTTAAACATATACCAGGAAACGGTCGCTTCTTATACAGCGCTTTTTCTATTTTTAATAATGAAGATATTATTACATTCTTCGAAAATCTTGGTGTTAAATTGAAAGAAGAAGACCACGGTCGCATGTTCCCTGTGTCAAACAAGGCGCAATCTGTTGTAGACGCACTTTTAACACGATTAAAAAACTTAGGTGTAAAAATCCGTACAAATACACCTGTTGAAACGATTGAATATGAAAACGGTCAAACGAAAGCAGTTGTACTGCAAACAGGCGAAGTGTTAGAAACAAATCACGTCGTTATCGCTGTTGGCGGAAAATCTGTTCCTCAAACTGGTTCCACTGGAGACGGATACGCTTGGGCTGAAAAAGCAGGTCATACAATTACAGAATTATTCCCAACAGAAGTACCTATCCTATCAAACGAGCCGTTTATACGTGATCGCTCATTACAAGGTCTTGCTTTACGTGATATAAACTTAAGCGTATTAAACCCGAAAGGAAAAGCTATCATTTCTCACAAAATGGACATGCTCTTCACTCATTTTGGCCTATCTGGTCCTGCTGCTCTTCGCTGTAGTCAATTCGTCGTGAAAGCACTGAAAAAGTTTAAAACGAATACAATACAAATGAGTATTGATGCATTGCCAGATGAAAATAGTGAACAACTATTTCAGCGTATGCTGAAACAAATGAAAGAAGATCCGAAAAAAGGAATTAAAAACGTTTTAAAAGGTTATGTCCCTGAACGTTACTTCCTATTCTTATTAGAAAAAAACGAAATTGACGGTAGTGAACAAGCTGGACAAGTTTCTCATGAAAAGATTCGTGCACTTGTGAAAGACTTTAAAGAGTTTACTGTGAATGTAAATGGTACGCAGTCAATTGAAAAAGCATTCGTTACTGGCGGAGGTGTATCCGTGAAAGAAATTAATCCGAAAGAAATGTCTTCTAAATTTACGAACGGCTTATATTTCTGCGGAGAAGTTCTTGATATCCACGGTTATACTGGTGGCTATAATATTACATCAGCCCTTGTTACTGGTAGAATTGCTGGAACGACAGCTGGAGAAAACGCGAAAATGCAATATTAAAAAAAGAAACAGGGATTCCTGTTTCTTTTTTAATATTGCCATGAAATCATTATCGGCGATTCCACAGATATATCAGCGATTCTGTAATTATATCGGCGATTTTCCAAATTTATCAGCGATTCTACAACTTATATCGGCGATTTCTCAAATATATCGACTTACCGACAAGAAGCGACAAACATCTGCTCCATGTAACTTTCCATTGCTTTTTTGTTGCTTTATATACCTTAGTACCTTTGTATTTTATATTGTTGAATATTTAAAAAAGGGTAAGGGGAAAACAAATGAGAAAAAAAGTCATGATGTCTTTAATGTTAATGACGTTTCTTTCTGCGGTAGAAGGAACGATTGTTAGTACAGCAATCCCTCGTATAACGAGTGATTTGTCAGGCGTCGAACTTGTTAGTTGGGTATATGCAATTTATATGCTTGCAACAGCTGTTTCGACTCCAATATACGGAAAGCTCGCTGATTTATTCGGTCGTAAAAAGGTTTTACTGATCGGGGCTACAATCTTTTTAGTCGGTTCTGCACTTTGCGGAGTCGTTACATCGATGGAACAATTAATTTTCTTCCGCGCGCTTCAAGGTATCGGTGCTGGTGCTGTTATGCCAATCACAATGACGATTATTGGAGACTTATATAGCGAAGCGAAAGACCGCGCGAAAGCACAAGGTTGGATGAGTGCCGTTTGGGGTGTATCCGGTGTTATCGGACCGTTAGTAGGTGGATTTTTAGTTGATTCTCTTTCTTGGCGTTATATTTTCTTCTTAAACGTCCCATTCGGAATTATCGCTTGCTTAATGATTGTAATTTACTACAAAGAATCTATTAAACCTGCTAAACATCATATCGATTATCTTGGTGCAACAGTCTTCTCATTAAGTACAATCGCTCTACTATATGCATTATTAACAGGTAGCAGTAAGCAAAACTGGGGAGACATAACAATTATCGGCCTATTAATTTTCGCCGTCGTTTCATTTATTATTTTCTTATTCATCGAGAAAAAATCTCCGGAACCATTAATTCCGCTAGCACTTTTCTCTAACCGTACATTATCTACGATAAATATATTAACTCTTATTGCTGGCGCAATGATTATTAGTATTACTGTGTATCTTCCAATTTGGAGCCAGGGTGTTTTAGGAAAAAATGCAACAGAAGCTGGACTCATTTTAATGCCAATTCCTGTTATGTGGACATTTGGTGCTATGTTCTCGGGTAACTTAGTTGGCAAGTTAAAAACGAAACAAATTATTTTACTTGGAGCTAGCATCTTATCAGTTGCTACGTTCTTATTATTTACACTATCAACAAATTCACCATCGTTCCTTATTTATGTAGCAGTCGGATTATTCGGCTTAGGAATGGGGCTTGTGACACCGATTTACATGGTAACAATTCAAGCAGCCGTGCCAGCTCATACACGCGGGACAGCTGTTGGTTTAAATACATTTATTAATACATTTAGTCAAACGTTAGGTGCTGCAATATTCGGTACAATCTTCAATACGATGATTCACGCACGTGGTATTAAAAATCTTGATCTTGTATCTGGTGGACATGGCGGTACTACAGCAAACGTAGTAACCGAATCACAATCCGCATTAGCATCAAGCGTACACGTCATTTATATGAGCACTTTCGTATTAGCAGTATTTACATTAATTATTGCTTGGCTTTTATTAAAGCCAGCTACACAAACAAGTGAGCAACAATAAAAAGGATGACCATTTTGGTCACCCTTTTTATTCTTCATTCTCCACAATATGTTTCAGCATGGATAATTTATTATCCCAAAAACGTTCATAATACGAGAGCCACTGTTGTAATTCTTCTAATGGTTCTGGATGCAAACGATATATCTTCTCTCTTCCGCTTTTTCTTCCACTTACTAAATTCGCTTCCGAAAGAATATGAAGGTGCTTTACAACCGCAGTACGACTCATCGGAAAATGATCCGTTATTTTGGAAATCGGTAACTCTTTGTCACTTAATAACCGTATTACTTCTCGGCGGGTTGGATCAGCAATTGCTTGAAATACATCATATTTCGCTGCTGACGAGGACACTTAGCCTTCGACAACCTTTTTCAGTTTTTCATTTACAATCGCTACCCAACCACCGCTCATTCTATCGCGAATAATAGAGCTCTTCGCTTTCGCTTTCGGAAGAATTTCATCAGGATGTTTCCAGCCGCCGTGAATTAACGTAAATTCTGTTTTGTTATCTCCTAAGTCTTTCAAATTAAATGAAACAACCCAGCCATCTGTATCCCATGAGAAAGATAAATGGTTTGGCTCATCAATTTCTAACACTTTACATGGTGATGGCCCAAATGGCGATTGCACATGAAATTCATGTCCTACCTCTAATACAAAATCATTTGGCATAAACCATGACGCAATCCCTTCTGCAGTTGATACTACACTCCATACCTTTTGAATAGACGCGTTAAAAACGATTGTTTGTTTAATATCATTTAATGTATTTTGTTGTTCCATGTTCATTCTCCTTTACTCGGCGTTATAACATAACACCTTTTGGTTTTACTTCGATAATATAACACCTTTTGGTTTCATGTCAACGCTAATTCTTTTACTGTTGAGAAATTCTCAACATTTTTTCAACAGGACAAACACCCTCTTAGCATTTCCTCATAATATACTCACAAAGGCAATACAAAATAAAAACTTCTCTCAACATGAAACTCCATCATTCATATTGAAAGAAGCGCCTTACTTATATCATGCGTACTTCGTCTCTCCTCCTTCCCTCAGGGACAATACGCGAGATATGACAAATCAGAAGGAATATGCCCACCATTTGAGTAGGTAGTTATTTCTCTTCTCCTCAACATTTCCTTAGGAGCGAAATGACTACCGACTCACTTTTTTCAAACAAAATAAAAAGGGGTTGAACGCTATGTTCTATTGCATTAACTGCTCTGATATTCACCATGAAAAACATCCAAATGATAAAGTATTCAAAAATGGTTTTTATATTGATCCATTTTTAGGTGATCGTTATCACCTTGGTATGTGTAAAGATGCCCAAAATCATGAAACAGGGGAGCCTCTTTTAACGACAAAGAAATTAGGCACACCCCAATCTATTATGAACGTATTACCGACACATGTTGTCCCAACATAAAACATAAAAAAGAGCTGGGTGAGCCAGCTCTTTTTTATGCTTTATAAACGATCATTGCTGAAAAACAATAAATTTGGTTTTCATCGTCGTTAATGGAAACACCAACTTGATATTTAATATCTACAAAGTTGCTATCATCAATCTTTTTCAAAAAAACATTTACAGCATCTTCTAAGTCTTTTTCGTGACTTTCATCAAACACTTTCACACGAATCATGTTAACACCGTCCTAGATCGCAGCCCTCCGCCGCTTGATTATTGCCACGGTGCGTATCTATGATGCGATAAAACTTTCCATTCTCATATATATATCCGTCTTCTAACACATATTCTTTATCTTCAGTATAGACATAAAACTTACCTATCATAAATTTACTCGTATATAATTCCAAATAATTTGGTCTAAATTTAGCTACAACTTTATTTGTAATATCAATTTTTATTGTGCGCCCCACCTTCTCTCCCTCCTTTGCAAAGAACGGATTTAGGTATATTGTATTAGCGCTTTTACATTTTATGCTTAAAAATAAGTGGATATGCCTTCTTTCTTCACCTGTACTATTTTTCTAAAAAAATCACTATAAATAAGGTCCCAAAAAAAACATAAAAAAGCACTTTATCTTATTGACTCGAATATAAATATTATGTTATTATATAAAATTTGACATTTTTACATACGTATGCTATCATTAAAAGTGGTTACCACATATGGAGGTGGATGATTTGTTTCAAATTGGTGATAAAATCGTTTATCCAATGCACGGTGCAGGAATTATCGAAGCAATTGAAGAGAAAGAAATATTAGGTACTTCACGTCAATATTGTGTGATACGCATCATTAGTAAAGATATGCAAGTAATGCTTCCGATGGAACAATTAAAAAAATCGGGTATTCGTTATATCGTTGATCGAGGTACGTTAGATGATATACTTCTTGAATTTCAAAACGGGGAGTCAGACCCATCACTCTCATGGAAACAAAGATATACAATGAATATGGAAAAAATGAAAAATGGCAATTTACAAGATAGCGCAGAAGTGGTTCGTGATTTACTTCGCCGTAATAAAGAGAGAACATTAAATGCGAGCGAAAAACAAATGCTAGATAATGCACGAAAAATGATGATCAGCGAAGTCGCGCTCGTACAAAATGTTACTGAACATCAAGCAACAGAATTTCTTCAAGATACAATTAATCACTAAATTTAAAATAGCTGGCCGCTATTTTTTTTGTAAAAAAAGGACGAAGAGTTTTATCTCTTCGTCCTTTTATATTACCCACGCCCAGCTTGAAACGATGGATATAACGTCATTCCACCATCTGCAAATAGCGTAATGCCCGTTACATAACTCGCCTCTGAAGAAGCGAGCCAAGTTGCTACTGCTGCAATTTCTTCTGGTTTTCCAATGTAGCCCATCGGTATCATACTTTCTACGTCAGCACGTTTTTTAGGATCAGCAAATTTTTCTGCATTGATCGGCGTATTAATTGCACCTGGTCCTATATTATTTACTCGAATACCTTTTGGCGCATATTCTAGCGCTAACGTTTCTGTCATCAGTTTAATGCCACCCTTACTCGCTGCATAGTGCACAAATAGTGGCCACGGAATTTTCTCATGAACACTAGACATATTAATGACAGACCCTTTAATGTCATGTTCTACAAAATATTTAATCGCTTCTCTACTTCCTAAGAAAGCACCTGTTAAATTTGTATTGATTACTTTATTCCAATCTTCAAGTGGCATTTCATGCGATGGTACTGCATTTTCTATCCCTGCATTATTAATCATAACGTCGAGCGTACCAAATTCTTTCACAGCAGATTGAATGAGATTCACAACATCTGATTCGACGGTTACATCACCTTTTACAGCAATCGCTTCTCCGCCTACCTTTTTAATTTCTTCTAACACATCATTTGCTTCTGATTCTCGTGAGCGATAATTAATAACCACTTTCGCTTTTTCCTTAGCAAACCTTACTCCCATCGCCCTACCAAGACCAGTTGCTGATCCTGTAATAACGACCACTTTTCCTTCTAAATCACTATACATTTCAATACCTCCTTTAACTTTTTGCTATACCTAACATAATTCCGGCTGCAATAATAAAAACGATACCGACAACGATACCCGTTAATTGGCGTTTCGTTTTCTTTTCACCTAATATAAGGATCCCACCAAGCGTGGAAATAATAATCCCCATTTGCGATAGCGAGAAACTTGTTGCGACTCCAACACGCGGCTGCGAAATGAATAAAAACATATTTCCAGCTGCCCAAATTAATCCTGGAATAATATTTCGGATTGCATATTTATTGAATGGATGATGTTTAAAGGTAAGCAAAATCCCTCCTAATACCATACCAACTGCTTGTGGTAATAAAGCTGACCAACCATCTACGTTAAATAGTCTAATCACTACTACGTAAACTAAATAACCGACTGTTGAAATTAATAAAATTATGATACCTCTTTTAAAATTTGCTGCTTGCTCTGCATTCTTTTCTTCTTCACTTTGAAGTGATGTTAAAATAACACCGACAATAATACAAACAAGCGCTAAAATCCCAAGGACGACCGATATTGTCGTGGACCATTCATGAAATACGATAACGCCAAATAAAGTCGTCGCAACTAATTGAAGTCCTGTTGAAATTGGCATCGTCCTCGAAACGCCCATTAAATCAATACTTTTCAATTGATTCGCCTGACCAAGCGCCCAAAATAAACCTGACACAACTCCAACCCCAATCACAGTAGGTGTTAATACTGGCTTCATAAAAATATAAACAACAATTGAGAAAATAAGTGCTCCAAACGTTGTTCCAAGCGTTTGACTATACGGTCCCCCGCCCAGTTTTACGTTAAATAACACAATACTCCCCCAAAATATAGCTGGTAAAATTGCTAAAAATATATCCATCGCCCATTACCTTTCTCTGTAAAATGTTATAAATTGAAACTTTAATCATCCCGCAAATAGCGGAATAAGTTACCGCTCTCAATCATTAGAATGAGCTTTCATTTTTTCTTTTTTGCGAGCACAAATCTTTTCTACAACATCATTAGAAACATTTTTTTCTCGCTCCACATTTTTTACCTTTATATGATCTAAATAATCCTCTAAAGTAAGTGTAACTTTGTCATTTGGAGGATTATGCGCCCCTTGAAATGTAAGAAATTGTAGCGTCACTTCAAATCTAGGTACAAATTCATCTTTCCTGCCGAGACGCTTTATATTTATAACTGCATCACATTCATATTGATCTTCTGTCACTTGTCTAATAACCGAATAGTACCTATTCAATAACGCACTCTCTAAAAGCTGTTCTCTTGATTCTTTCGCGAAAGAATCGCTTGGAGAAGAGAAAAAGATAGAACATATCGCTGTAATAATTACACATATTTTTTTCATAACGTCCTCCTTATCCTATAAGTTAGTGTTCTCAAAAACGCCATAAAAAAACGACTTCCCCTACTTAGGAAAGTCGTTTTAAGGAATCCAATATTAACCACCGCTCACTGGTGGTATAAGTGCAACCACATCACCATCTTGTACCCTGTCATCTTCATTTGCGTATTCTTCATTAATCGCAACCATAATTGGCTCTGAAACTGGTACATTATATTCTTTCGCAACAACATCTTTTAACTGTGTAACTGTAATATTTTCTTTCTCTATTTGTAATTCACTTGTCCCTGCTTCTTCTTGCAAGTGCGCAAATAACAATACTCTAATCATACTTATAGCTCCTTCCCAGGCTCTCCCGCCGGATATGGTGTTTTTTCTAATTGATCACCAATCCATGAGTCACCATCTTCCCAAAACTCCTTTTTCCAAATCGGAACAATTTGTTTTATGCGTTCCATAATATATTCGTTCGCTTCATAAGCCGCTTTACGGTGTGGTGTTGAAACAGCAACAACAACCGCTATATCAGAAATTTGCAACGTACCGATGCGATGTGTAATCGCAACATATGTACCTGGCCATTTCTCTTTCACTTCCAGACCAATTTTCTCTAGCATCTTTTCTGCCATCGTCTTATAAGCAACATACTCTAAGTATAATGTACGACGGCCTTTCGTAAACTCTCTAACCGTTCCAATAAATGTTGTAACAGCACCGCATTCACGTCGAATTACTTTCTTCGTTACCTCTTCAATCGAGATTTCTGTATCAATTACTTCATAATATGTATTTATCATTTCGCACTCCTAACCATTTGTAAAAACCAGTCTATGTACAACTCTTCTTCTGTTATATGAAATACTTTATATTCTTCTCGTATATTTACCGGGACATCATACCACGTAATAATTGCCACTATATTTTCTACTTCATGTAAAAGTTCAACGTCTTCCGCAGAACGAAGTAACACTACTTTCGGGTAGTTCTCTTTTTTATAGCCCTCTATTAAAATTGTATCCACTCCAAAAAACTCATATAAGCGAATAATTTCTTGCAAGGACCATTTCTTTCTTAGTGAAGAAAGTGAAAGCAATCCAGCACCTTCTACACTACTTACGACAGCACCAGCTTTACGGTGTCTTTCGCTATCTTTTTGCGCTACTTCTGGAAAACCTCCGTGCCCGTGATGTTTAATTGTAGCAACTTTCATTTCACTTTCAGCTAACACATGCACAATTTTCTCTACAAGTGTCGTTTTTCCGCTATTTTGATATCCTACTATTTGTAAGATTGAAGGGGCTTTGCCCATGGCCAATCACATCCCTCAGAGTGCTCTAACAATAATACGGATACTTTCATTCCGGTCTCAAATCCTCTCGTTCCTCCAGGTAACACGATAAAAGCATTCGCATCTGCAAGTGAAGATACCGCACTCGATTTATCTAAACCAACCGGCATCGCTTGTAACGCTCCGTCCACAATTGTTACGTTCGCTCTTACGAAACGAGTAAATGGATTTGGCTTCGGAAAATCTTTTTGTAAAATAGCATCCGCTCTATATACGTGAGGTTCCTTCGCATACAAATATGTTTTTATAATTGGATGCACAAATAATTCAAAGCCTACATAACAAGCAGACGGATTTCCTGATAAACCGAAGAGTAACTTTCCATCAACTTCAGCTACTGTCGTTACACTTCCGGGCCTCATGGCTATCTTATTAAAGAGTACATTCGCCTGTAACCTTTCATAAATAGCTGGTAAGTAGTCATAATCTCCTACTGATACACCGCCTGTTGTAATTAAAATGTCGACCTCATCTATCGCTGATTGAACAGCTGTAAAACATGCATCTAGCTCATCGGCGAGTTGACCATAATAACGAACTTTCCCGCCAGCTTTCATAATTTGAGCTGCTATCATATACGAATTACTATTCCTAATTTTCCCCGGCTGTAACGGCTCATGTACTTCTAATAATTCACTTCCTGTCGTTACAATACCGACAACAGGCTGTTTTACAACTTTCACAGTACTATATCCAAACGTTGCTAGTAAGGCCGCAACACCTGGATTAATTGCAACACCTTTCTTAACGAGAACTTGATTTTGTTTTATATCTTCTCCTTTAAACGACACATTGTCACCGTTATTAAAAGGGCGTTTTAACTTCATATATGTTTTCCCGTTCTTCTCAAACCCTTCTGTCAGCTCGAGCATTACGACTGCATTACATTCTTCTGGAATAGCTGCTCCTGTCATAATACGAATCGCTTTAAAAGCTCCTACTTCTTCTAAAAAAACAGACCCCGCCCCGATTTCTCCTATTACTTCAAATTCAATTGGATTCTCTTGGGTTGCTCCTTTCGTATCTTCTGCTCGAATGGCGAAACCGTCGTAAGGGGAACGATCAAAATGAGGAACGTCATGATCTGAGACAACATCTTCCCCGAGAACTCTCCCGTAACTTTCCGTAATAGAAATTTCTTCTACTTCACCATGCTTCGCATATTTCATTACCCGTTCTACTGCCTCAGCAACTTGAATTGGAATTCGTTTTTCTACCATCATTTCTCACCTCATATTTGCAATTTTTTTTATCTCGATTAAACTTTATGTATTCAATAGAAATTACTTCAAGGAGGAATTCCATGTCTTCATTTACACATTTTAATGACCAAGGACGCGCAAAAATGGTTGATATAAGCGACAAAAAAACAACCGTTCGAACAGCAATTGCGTGCTCTAGCATTGTCGTTACGAAAGAAATTTACGATAAAATCTCTCACAATGAAATTGGGAAAGGTGACGTATTAGCAGTTGCGCAAATCGCAGGCATTATGGCTGCGAAACGTACTTCTGATATTATCCCAATGTGCCATCCTTTATTATTAAAAGGTGTTGACGTTTCTTTCGATTGGAAACAATCAGAAGAACAATATCGTTTACTCATTGAAGTAAAAGTTAAAACAGAAGGTAGCACCGGTGTTGAAATGGAAGCTTTAACAGCTGCTTCCGCTACCGCTCTTACTGTGTATGATATGTGTAAAGCTATCGATAAAGGTATGATTATCGGCGAAACGTACTTACTTGAAAAAACAGGTGGAAAAAGTGGAGATTATACGAGAAATTCATAATCCTCTCTCCGTTGAACCTAAAGGATTTCCTTTAGGTTCAACCTATATATCTTGCATATAAACTTTTCGCTACATTCATATCATTCGTCCCATGAATAAACGCCCTGCCATCTGTAAATAAAACAAAACGATATTCTTCTACCGGAAATGATAATAAATAAGGTGTCGCCTTTATCTCTACGCTTCTTTGTAAGCGCTTTTTAATTTCTTCTAAATTAAAATTCTTCCGCACCCCCGGGCGAATTTGTACTGTATTTCGCCCACATAACACTTCTGTTTTTGTTTGTGCTTCAAATGTTAAACTCGGATATGTACGTAACCTTCCGCAAGATAAACAAGTATCTTTTTTCTGCCTATTCACTTTAAATGCCATCTGTTGATTATTCCAAAGATCAAACGATAACATCGTTTCACGAAGCGCTCCGTAGTCTTCTACTAATATTTTCAGCGCTTCCGTAATTTGATGCGCAACTACTAATTGTACTGCTGGTTGTATAATACCAGCTGTGTCACATGTTGCTCCGCTCGCCGGATGCTCCATTAAACAGCGAAAACACGGCGTTTTCCCTGGTAAAATTGTATACGTTACTCCGTAACTCCCGACGCAACCACCATATATCCATGGAATATTATACTTTTGTGAAATATCATTAATGAGAAGACGCGTTTCAAAATTATCTGTCGCATCTAATATTAAATCTACATCACGCACTAATTCTTCCATTTCTTGCACCGTTACATCCGTCACAACCGGATTTATTTCCACCTCAGAATTAATTGCTTGTAAATGTTCTGCAGCCGCTATCGCCTTCGGTTTATACTGCTTTGCATCTTCTTCCGTATATAGTTGTTGTCTTTGTAAATTACTCCATTCTACATAATCCCGATCAGCAATCGTTACTTTTCCAACCCCTGCTCTAACAATCGCTTCTGCATTTGCCGCACCGAGAGCACCAGCACCAATAATAAGCACATGCTTCTCTCTTATTTTTCTCTGTCCTTCTTCTCCAACACCAGAAAATAATATTTGTCTTGAATATCGCTCCTGCATGCGATAGCCCCCTTTCTTATCCTCCTATATAAGACATTTCGATTTTCGGACGATTTTTTGCACTTTCTTCTGTTCGTTCATCCGAATACCTATCTTTTCTATTCATCCATACATCTTGTATAACACTTAATAACTCCTCATCCGAAAGATTTCCTCTAAGAAGTTCTCTTACATCCAAACCCTCTGTCGCAAATAAGCACGTATAAAACTTTCCATCTGCCGAAATTCTCGCCCTCGTACAAGAGGCACAAAATGACTCAGAGACAGATGTAATAAAACCAACTTCAACATTTGTTCCAACATACCGATATCGCTTCGCAACTTCACCAAAGTAATGCGCTTCAGCCGGCTCAAGCGGATACACCTTATGAATCATCTCAATTAATTCTCGTTTTGTAACGACTTGATCAAAATTCCACCCATTTGTACTACCAACATCCATAAACTCAATAAACCGAAGCGTGATTCCTTGCTCTTTAAAATACGCAGCCATCGGAAGTACTTGATGATCGTTCATCCCTTTTTTCACAACCATATTTACCTTTACTTCCAGTCCCGCCTCTTTAGCTGCTATAATTCCCTTAATTACCGGTTTCGTATTAATATTTCGACCATTAATATTCTTAAATATGTCATCATCTATCGCATCTAAACTAACATTCACTCTATGTAATCCAGCTTCTTTTAATGCCTTCGCTTGTTTCGTTAAATGAATAGCATTTGTCGTTAACCCTATATCTATTAGCCCATCAATTTTCACAAGACGTGCAATAAGTTTTGTTAAATCTTTACGAAGCAGTGGCTCACCGCCAGTAAGTCTAATTTTCCGTACACCGATGCTAACAAATAATTTTGCCAAACGCTCAATTTCATCAAAAGTTAGTAAAAACTCGTCTTTCAAAAAAGCATATTCTGGCCCAAATATTTCCGCTGGCATACAATATGTACATCTAAAATTGCAACGATCAATGACAGATATACGTAAATCTTGAAGTGGGCGTCCAAAAAAATCTTTAACCATCTCCTGCATCGCCACCCTCCCTTTCTGCCAAATTTCTTTCTTTTCATTCTATTATAATATATTTTCGAACTGCGATGTTTTTGCTCAAGTGAATAAAGTGAAACTTTAAATAATTAGAGGGTATCCACTCCCCCTGGTTAACGAGGTTTACTTACAAATACAAGGATAAAAAACCTTGAAACATAAAAGTTTCAAGGTTTTCTGCTTATTAACTTAATCTAATAATAGTTAGAGTAGCCCCTGGCGTTGCCGTAGATAATGTAGCTACTGCAACTACTCCAAATAACTGTAAGCTAACAGCAGCTCCAGCAGGCAAGTTAGTGATTATTGTTGCACTAAATGAACCAGTAGCGACTGTCGGGGCATTTATCGTTCCCGCAAGCGGACTGCCATTTACAGTTATACGAGAACTTACAAGTAAACCTGCCGTTAAATTAATTGTATAGGCTATATAATAGTTTCCTGCATTCGCAACTGTAAATACAGTATTTCCACCACTAACGGTTATTCCTGGGCCAATATTTTGATTGTTCGGTAATGGTACGTTCGTACCACCTAATAAAACGGAAATAGCGGTTCCTGATGTATTATTCGCAAACGCATACGTTGCAGTTGTACTAACTCCAGTCGCTCCTGTGGCTCCGGTTGCTCCAGCTCCTGTTGGACCAGTTGGACCTTGAATCCCTTGTGAACCTGTTGGACCTGTATCCCCAGTTGGACCTTGTGAACCCGTTGCTCCAGTTGCCCCCGCTGGACCTTGGATTCCTTGTGGACCTGTCGCTCCGGTTGCTCCTGTAGCTCCCGTTGG
>NZ_FRBJ01000005.1:0-889 GCF_900142585.1 Bacillus sp. bc15 | reverse complement strand
GACCTGTCGCTCCGGTTGCTCCTGTAGCTCCCGTTGGACCTTGAATTCCTTGCGGGCCTTGAATTCCTTGGGGGCCTTGTGGGCCGGTCGGGCCTATGTCACCTTGCGGACCTTGGATTCCCTGTGGGCCTTGTGCCCCAGTTGCCCCCGTCGCTCCTTGGATTCCTTGAGGACCTTGTGGACCTTGAATTCCTTGTGGGCCGGTTGGACCTATGTCGCCTTGTGGGCCTTGAATTCCTTGGGGACCTTGTGCTCCAGTTGCCCCCGTTACTCCTTGGATTCCTTGGGGACCTTGAATACCCTGTGGACCGGTTGGACCTATCTCTCCTTGAACACCTTGGATTCCTTGCGGACCCTGTAAACCCGTCACTCCGGTTGCTCCCGTTGCTCCTGTCGCTCCTGTCACTCCAGTTGAGCCTGTCGCCCCGGTATCTCCTGTTACTCCTGTCGTACCTGTTGCTCCTGTCGGGCCAGGTGGTCCACCTGATGGACCTGTCACTCCTGCCGGACCTGATGGCCCCGTTGGGCCGGTCGGTCCTGCTGGTCCTCCTGACGGGCCAGTCACCCCTGTTGGACCGGTTACTCCTGTTGGACCGGTAGTTCCTTCTCCCGTCGCTCCGGTTGCCCCCGTATCTCCTGTTGCTCCCGTCGGACCTTGTATCCCTTGAATCCCTTGTGGGCCTTGCACTCCTTGTGCACCTGTTGCTCCTTGAATCCCTTGTATTCCTTGCACTCCTTGTGCGCCCATCGGACCTGTTGGACCAATCGCCCCTTGTATACCTTGCACTCCTTGGGGACCCTCTGGACCCGTTGCTCCTATTTCCCCTTGTATCCCTTGAATTCCAGTTGCTCCTTGTGCTCCAGTTGCTCCCGTTATCCCTTGCACACC
>NZ_FRBJ01000006.1:0-306808 GCF_900142585.1 Bacillus sp. bc15 | reverse complement strand
TACAGGGAAAAAGTTGTACAAAGTACGCTGTTCAACTATAGAGCGAAGCTTTGCAGACGCCAAAGAACTACATGGCTATCGATATGCTCGATTTCGAGGGCTGAAGTCTGTCCAAATGCAGGCTTATCTCACCGCAGCTTGTCAAAACATGAAAAAAATAGCCCTCCATCTGACCAAAAAAGGTCTGGTGGAGGGCTATTTTTTTGAAACTCTATTATTTTATGTTGTTTTTATTCGCTAAAATCAAAATGATTACAGAGTGTTGGGAACCCCTAAAGGGTTTCCCAACACTCTGAGAAAAAAGCTAAGAGTTTAACTCTTAGCTTTTTTCTTTAGAAAGGCTTCTAATCGGTCGCAGCCTTCTTTTAAAGTTTCGATACTATACGCATAGGACAAGCGAAGGTAGCCTTCACCGTATTCAGAGAATGCTGTTCCAGGAACTACAGCTAGTCCAGCTTCTTTGACAAGATCAAGTGCAAAATCAAATGATGAAGATGTCAAATGACCAACATATGGGAATAAGTAAAATGCACCTGTTGGCTTTTCAACTGCTAATCCCATTTGAGTGAGTCTATTATATACGTAATCACGGCGTTTTTTATATTGGTGGCGCATCATTTTGGGTGCGTCTTTAGCAGCTGTTAATGCTTCAATCGCAGCGTATTGAGCGATTGAAGTAGCACACGTTACATTGTATTGATGAACTTTTAATATGTGTTCTGCTAAATAGCTTGGTGCGAATAAAAGTCCAACACGCCAGCCAGTCATAGAATGTGATTTAGATAAACCGTTAATGACAATTGTCTTTTCACGCATTTCTGGGAAATGAGCGATAGATGTATGCTTTTGTTCATACACAAGCTCGCTATAAATTTCATCTGAAAGGACGAAAATATTTTTATCTTTTAAAACATCTACAATATCTTTTAATTCTTCTGTGGATAAAGTTACACCAGTTGGGTTAGAAGGATATGGTAGTACGATACATCTTGTTTTTTCTGTAATAGCATTTTTTAGCGCGTCAGCTGTTAAACGGAATCCAGTTTCACGAACATCTACAAAAATGGGCGTTGCACCGCATAATCGAATAATAGGTTCGTAACCTGGATAAATAGGAGCAGGTAAAATTACTTCTGTTCCTGGCTCTAAAATCGTTCGGAATGCAACATCAATTGCTTCGCTAGCACCAATTGTAACGATGGTTTCGTTTTCAGGTGAGTAATGTAAATCGTAGTTATCTTTTACGAAGTTACAAGCTGCCTTACGTAATTCTAGTAAACCAGCGTTATGTGTATAGCTTGTATAGTTTTCTGTAATAGCCCGTTTTGCCGCTTCTTTTACGAGAGAAGGTGTAGGGAAATCGGGTTGTCCGATTGTTAAAGAAATCAAATTATCATAGTGTTGAATCATGTTAGAGAATTGACGGATTCCAGAAATTTGGATATCCTTCACTCTAGGGTTAATGAATTGTTCCATTGTATCTCCCTTTCTTCCGTTTGAAAATTAAGTTCATTTTATCATATTTTCTATCATTGCGCTTTGTATATGTAATTTAGAAAGAGAGAGAAAAGAGAAAAAAAGCCGCTATAAGCGACTTTTTAATATCCGTATTCCCAATCTATTTCATCTTCATTCCAGAGTACAGAGGATACCTTGCCAAGGTGAACAACTGATTCGTTCACAGCACATGTGCAATCTTCATCTCCTGCTTTATGCTGTAACTCTTCATATACTGATTTTTCAACATTTTCTAGAACAACCAAATTTTCTTCTTTTAAAACAAGCGTAGTACCCGCCATATTTATCTTCCTCCTACTAAAGTAATGATCACTTATTTGTAAACATAGATAGTATGGATTATATGCTGTATTTTGCTATAGTTGTCCGTCTAAAAAAGTATTTTTACATTTTCTTTGTAATCCGTATTCATTGTATACTGCACGAAGGAAATTTGGTACAGGGTTTACAATCATTTCGAAAATCTGTAACAATTATTATGAGTTGTTAACAAAGAATTAACAAATACGTTAAGAAAAATCAAAATTTTAAAACAAATAAACCTATAAAATGATATAATCATATCAAAATACATATAGGGGATGAGAGGTTATGGAGCTTATCCGTGATTTGTTGATTCAAATTGCCATCATAATTTTACCACTATTTTTATATGAAGCGATTCGTTTAAATCGCTATCAAGAAATGCCTCCGAAGCCAAATCGTTACTTTATTATGTTTTTATCTAGCGTTACGCTCGTTCTCTCCATGACATACTCTATTTGTTTTGGCAATGTGTGTGGGTATAACTTTCACCCAATTCCAATTGTCAGTGGTTTTTTATATGGTGGGATTGTTGGTTTAATCCCAGCGGTTATTTTTGTTGCATATGAATGGTTACTAAAGGGAATGAGCTTTCTTCCAGTTTTAGAAGTAACATTTCTATTGATAGTTCCGCTATTTTTATCAAAGAAATGGTCTCTTTTTTCAAGAGATAAGAAATTAATTTTAGCATTTATGATTTCATCATTTTATGTGCTTGTTTCTTTAGTATTAGGCATGATTAATGTTCTTTTGGAAACAGGATTTACACCGTATATTTCGCAAATATATAGCGGATTTATATTTGCCTCGCTTATCATGGTCATGACAATGGTATTTCAGGTGTATTTAACTGAATATTTAAACGAAAATGCATTGCTACGTACAGAGATGCAAAAATCAGAAAAGCTTAATATTGTAAGTGAGTTAGCAGCAAGTGTGGCACATGAAGTTCGAAATCCACTTACTGTTGTTCGTGGATTTATCCAATTGCTAGAAAGTACGGAAGATGTGAAGAATAAGGATTATATGCGTCTCGTATTAGCTGAATTGGATCGGGCGGAACAAATTATTTCAGATTACTTGAATTTAGCAAGGCCGCAAATTGAGAAAAAAGAACACATTTGTTTATCAGCCCAATTAATAGAAATGACCACTCTTATGTCGTCATTTGCAGCGATGCAAGGTGTATATTTACAAGTTGAAATTTCAGAAAGTCTTTATACGATTGGTGATAAGACAAAATTGAAGCAAGCTATTATGAATGTTGTTAAAAATGGTATTGAAGCAATTCAAGGAAATAAAGGATATTTAAAAGTAACAGCTATTCAAAAAGACGAAACAATCATAATAAGAGTTAAAGATAGTGGTGTTGGTATGACGAAAGAACAGTTAGCAAGGCTGGGGCAACCATATTATTCTTTAAAAGAAAAAGGGACAGGATTAGGGCTTATGGTAACATTTAGTATTTTACAAGCGCATAATGGTACATTGGAATATAAGAGTGAAAGTGGAAAAGGCACTGAAGCAATTATTATATTACCAGCTGTACAAAATAAGGAATAAAAGTTACCGATGGAAGGTAACTTTTTATTTTATATTGTTTATTCATTTGTTTTTTCTTGTTTTGCTCGGCTAAATAAACTTTTAAATGATTGAAAGAAGCTTTGCTCTTTTGAGGCAGCGACCATTCTTTTTGTTTCTTGAATTTCTCGAATAACTTGCATAAGCTGTGCATCACGATTACTGTCCTTGTTATAAATTTGACTAACAAGTTTATTCATTTTTTCTTCTTGTTTGGATTCTCGTTTATACATATGATTCATTAATAAGTCCATTTTTTCTTTTTGCAATGCATCTGTTTGAGCGGCGTGCTCGACTAATTCTTGAAGCATTTTTTCTTGAGAGCCTTCTTTTACATACACTTGTTGCATCAATTCATCTAGTTTTTCATCCTTTAAACGATTTTGTGTAATTAGAGTAGAATTTTGATGAATAATTGCTTCATTTAATTGAGCTAGCATTTCAAGTTTCAACATGAACTCCTCAAAGTTACGCCCATCTTCTTTTTCTTTCGGTTGTATCTCTTGCTTATCTTGTATAACTGGTACAGGTGGGGCCTCTTTTTCTTTTAAAATAATCGGTATCGTTTCTGAAATATCTTCTTGTAATGTGGCAGCTCTTTCATGTATAGATTTCAATAGTTTTAAATCATCAAGTTTATAAATACGAGCATCAGCTGTTTTAGAAATCATATAACCATGTTCCTCTAACAGTTGACTATATTTGCGGACTATATGTTTTGGGATGCCTGTTTTATTCGTGACATCTTTCGTTTTATAGGTAGCTTCCATGATATTTCCTCCCCAAAAAGTATCGTATATATCATTTCAATCTTTTATGAGGACTTCCTTTGAAAAAGAATGTCGGAAGGCTATTAGTTTTCTACAGCATTAGTGAAAAAATGAAATTTTTTGGCGGAATGGCAAGGAATAACTAAAATAATGTCTGAAAACATATACAGGAGAAGTTTGTTATAATAACTGAGGAAAAGAAACTGGTAGAAACATGGAGGTATACATGAAGCAATTAAAAGGTATTATCATTTCAATTATTGCAATTCTGTCTATTTTAGTAGCAGTTTATGAAGTACTTGTGCCAGAGGAAACAAGTGTAAAGAAAACGAATACGTATGATCAAGTGTTAGAATTTCCGAAAGAACGTTATCCAGAGACAGGAAAACATATTACGGATGCTATAAAAGAAGGGCATTCAGAAGTTTGTACAATCGATCGTGGTGGTGCTGCAGATAGAAGGAAATTGTCGTTAGCACCGTATCCATCAAAAAAAGGGTATGATCGTGATGAATGGCCAATGGCGATGTGCAAGGAAGGCGGAAAAGGAGCACATATTGAATATATAAGTCCGGCGGATAACCGGGGAGCAGGCTCTTGGGTAGGGAATAAGTTAGATAAATATCCAGATGGTACGCGTGTGAAATTTGAAGTGAAGTAGTATTTGTACATTTCATAATGAAGGAGAAGGGGAACTATGGAGTTAACAATTTCTTATTCGCAATTAATGTTGATGAACTATGACGGTGAGCAGCCTTATGTAGACTGGACGGATGAAGATTTTGAAAGAGGTTATGCTGAGGCAGAGGGAACTGTTATTTTTGAAGCACTTTCTGATTATACTTGTGAAGTGAAAGTGACCCCAGGGAAACATATTGAAAAAGAAGAAGTGGTTAGAACGATTACGGTTCCTTTTACGGTTGAAAATGAAAGTATCGTTATAACGAGTATTCTTTCAAACAAATTTCAAATATCTATTCCAAATGGTGAGTATACAGTTGTCTTACAAGCAATTCCTCTTGAAGAGCCAACGGATGATGAATTATATAAAATACAATACGAATTCTTCTTTGAAAGTAAAGAATAAAAAATGGGTTATCCTGAGAAAAGGATAACCCATTTTTGTTATGCGTTTGTTTTTAAAAGGGAACGAGCATCTTTCGCTGCTTGAACCATATGTTCTAAAGCTGGAATAACTTCTTCTGTTCTTCTCGTTTTTAAACCACAATCAGGATTAATCCAGAAATATTTAGGATCGCATACTTCTAAAGATTGTTCTACGATTTTATACATTTCATCTTTACTCGGTACACGTGGGCTATGAATATCATATACACCTAGACCGATGCCTTTTTCATATGTTGTATGTTTTAACGTATCAATAAATTCTCCGTGACTTCTTGATGTTTCGATAGAAATTACATCTGCATCTAATGCGCGAATCGCGTCAACAATATCTTCGAAGTTACTGTAACACATATGAGTATGAATTTGTGTTTCATTTGCTACAGAAGAAGTTGCTAAAAGGAAGGATTGTACTGCCCATGTAATATAAGCATCCCAATCTTTTTCTTTTAGTGGCATTCCTTCACGAAGTGCTGGCTCATCGACTTGGATTACTCTAATTCCGGAAGATTCAAGTAGTTCAATTTCGTGACGAAGAGCTAGTGCAATTTGATACGAAACTTCTTTTCTTGGAATGTCATTTCGAACGAAGGACCAATTTAAAATCGTAACAGGTCCAGTTAACATTCCTTTTACAACTTTCTCCGTTAAGCTTTGTGCATAAACTGTTTCCTTAATAGTCATGCCGTTAATAAAGGCTACATCACCATAAATAACAGGTGGTTTTACGCAGCGGGAACCGTATGATTGTACCCAACCGTTTTTAGTGAATGAGAAACCAGCAAGGCGCTCACCAAAATATTCGACCATGTCAGTTCTTTCAAATTCACCATGTACAAGGACATCAAGCCCAATTTCTTCTTGGTAACGAATCCATTTTTCTGTCTCTTTTTCAATAAATTGTTCATATTGTTCATTTGAAATAACACCGTTACGCCATTCTTTTCGCGTTTGACGAACTTCAGTTGTTTGCGGGAAGCTACCAATGGTCGTTGTTGGTAATAGCGGTAACTCCAGGGCAACTTGTTGTAATTCGTATCGTTTTTCAAATGGAAGAGGGCGTGAAAAATCTTCTTCTTTTAGTGCTGTTCGTGCTGCTTTAACATCTTCTCGGTTACGTGCAGCAGATGAGCGAATTGTATGATGTACGTTTCGATATGTTTCCAGCTCATTACTAATGCTTTCTGTACCTTGAGTGAGAGCGGAATGAATAAGAACTAACTCTTCTAATTTTTGATTTGCAAATGCTAATGCATCAAATAGCTCAGTCGATAAGTGAGTTTCTTCTGTTTTATCAATCGGTGTATGCAATAAGCTACAAGAAGGCTGAACGATGAAATCTTTCGTTTGGACTTGTTTTTGTAACGTTGTAAATAACTCAAGAACTTCATCAAGGTCAGCTCTCCAAATGTTACGGCCATCTATACAACCGACAGCTAAAGTTTTATCAGCTGGGAATCCATATTTTGAAATAGCATTTAAATTACCTTCTTTACCATGAATGAAATCTAATCCAATACCGGATACCGGGAATGTAATAATTTCTTCATAGTTTTCTTCCACGCTATCAAAATACGTTTGTAAAAGAAGAGTCGCATTTGGAACTTCTTTACGAATAGCTTCATAAATTTCTTTTGCTTGTTGAACTTCTTTTTTCGTTAAAGAAGCGAAAATTGGTTCATCAACTTGAATGGCTTGTGCACCAGCTGCATGTAGTTCTGAAAGCAGTTGTACGTAAGGTGCAACTAACTGTTTTAAAATGGAAGGAAATTGTTCTTGTGTATAGCCTTTAGCTAATTTTAAGAAAGTATATGGACCTAAAATAACAGGCTTTCCATCTACTCCTAATTCTTGTTTTGCCTCTTCGTATAAGCGAAGTGGACGATTATCTTTTAAAGAGATTTGTAATCCCTCTTCATATTCAGGAACGATATAGTGATAGTTTGTGTTAAACCATTTTGTCATTTCGGAAGCTACGTGATTTTTAGAGCCACGCGCCATTGCGAAATATACATCAAGGTAAGATGTAAACTCAGAAAAACGTGATGGGATAAATCCTAGCATATAGGCAGTATCCAAAACGTGATCATAATATGTAAAGTCGCCAATTGGAATGAGTTCAATCCCTTTTTCTTGCTGTACTTTTACGTGTTGAAGGCGAATTTCTTTCATTGTTGTTAAAAATTGTTCTTCATCAATTTTATTGGACCAAAAAGCTTCCAATGTTTTTTTCCACTCTCGTTGTAGTCCGATACGTGGATAACCTAAGTTACTTGTTTGAATTGCCATTTTAAATTCCTCCCTAATTGAAAGTAAGCATTTCCGTTTACTAGGAAATACTTATAACAAAAAGTGCAAAGACATAGAAAATAAGCCTTCCTTTTTGTTTTAACACCTCATCATCATCCGTGAATCTATCAGTGTTGTTAAAACAGGCAGGTCTCCTGACTTATGCTTCATATAATTTCTTTCACCTTCCCGTTTTCACAGTGGCACCAAAAAGAAATCTCAGCATTTACAGTGGCGGGACCGTGTTGGAGTTTCACCAAGCTTCCCTTTTAAACACGAAACGAAATGTTCGTGTACCTATTTTCCTTTTGAAAGGAATTTAACAAGCGATATGATATTGAAACAAATTCTAACACAATTTTTGGAATTTTGTCTACTGTTTTAAAATAAGAAAATTCCAAAGTTTTTATTTCTTATTATTCTGACTTTTTATTCTGAAGTAACTAATAATATTACAGTATAAAAAGAGAAATTGAGCTATGAAAGAAGTAGGGATGTCTTCTTTCATAGCTCAATTTTCATCTATAGCAACTTCTGAAAGTCGGCCTGCTATAGCATCTTTAAGGAGGGTGTTTAGCCATTGTAATTCAACTGTAATATGCTCAATTACACTTTGCAAGATATATAGTTGTGCACGTGGAACCTTTCCTTTATTACAATCATATATCGTTTGCATAGTATGTAAATATTGAAGAGTATCATTTTTCTTTTTTTCTAAAATAGGAACTAATTCATGATCATTGCTAAAGTGAGCGAAAGATAGGGCTGAATAAATAGGTTTATATATTTGGTTTTTTGCTTCGAATTGTTTTAATAGTAAAGTGTGGAATAGTTTTTTGCCTTCTTCTGTTATATGAAAAATCGTTTTGTCAGGTCGGTTTGTGTCTCTAATTACATTTGTAATGTGAATTGCGCCTTGCTTTTCTAATTGCTCGAAAGCGTAATAAAGTGATCCTTTAGCATATTTAATATAACAATCCATTTGTCGTTCTTTCATAATATGCTGCACTTCATATGGATGTTTATCTCCTTCGAGTAGCAAGCCGAGAATGACTAATTTCATGCTCATGCTGTCTCAACTCCTGTATATAAAAACTTTATACATATTATAAACGGCATATCCTTTTTCATAAAGGGATATGCCGCTTCTTTTTTATATTAACTGACTTGCTTTTGTTTTTCGTTCTTTTTAGGGCCTGTAAAGAGGCGTTCATTTCCCATTAGTAAAATACAAATAACACTTAGTACAGCCGGGATGAGTGCCCAGAAGAATGTGTTCGCAATAGATGTAGCGAGAGCTTCTTTAATACCCGCTAATATTTCAGCAGGAATTTTTGCGGTAGCGCCTGGTGATAATAAGAAACTTGTGTCTCCGCCTTTTGGAGCTAATTTTGCTAGTTCAGGGGGGAACACAGAGTTTAGTTTATCTGTAAAAATATGATTTTGAATTGTACCGAAAATCGTTACACCAAGAGTCATACCGAGTGATCGGAAGAATGAGTTTGTTGATGTCGCCGAACCGCGGTCTCGCATTTCTAACTTGTGAATAGAAGACATACTTAATACTGAGAATGAGAAGCCAACACCAAGCCCAGCGAGAATCATAAATAGTGTTACGAGTAAACGAGGTGTGTCCATTGTTAAAGTACTTAATGAATAAATACCAAGAACGAAGAAGACACCAGATACCATCATAATGTTACGATAGCTTGTTCGAGAAGCTAATTGTCCTCCTGTTTGACTTCCAATTACAGAACCAACCATCATTGGTGTTAAAATTAATCCAGCATTAGAGGCCGAACCTCCAAGAACGCCTTGAATGAAGATTGGAATATAAACTGTACAGATAATAAAAGCAGCACCATAGAAAAAGGCAACTCCTTGACTAGCTGCGAATAAAGGTTTTTTAAATAGATGGAACGAAATAATAGGCTCGGTTGCTTTTCTTTCTACAAAGAAGAAAATAATAAGCGCAATAACTACTGTTGTAAATAAGCCAATAATTACAGTGGAATTCCAGGCATATTCCTTACCACCAAGTTCTAATGCGAACATTAAGCAAACGATACTTATGACAAGTGTAATAGCACCAGCCCAATCAATTTTTTGTTTTCTAAATTCTAGAGACTCACTGTAGTATTTAGTAATGAAGAAAAAGGAGATAAGTCCTAATGGAATATTGATATAGAAGACCCAATGCCAACTTATATAGTCTGTAATATAAGCACCTAATAAAGGACCGAATACACTAGATGTCCCGAAAACAGCACCGAATAGCCCTGTCATCTTCCCGCGTTTTTCTGGTGGGAAGATATCATACATAATTGTAAAGGCGATAGGCATAAGGGCACCACCACCGATACCTTGAATAGCTCTATAAATACTTAATTGCTCAATACTTGAAGCTGTTCCGCAAAGCGCAGAACCGAATAAGAAAAGAATGAGGCCCCCAATATAAAAACGTTTCCGCCCGTACATATCAGAAAGTTTCCCAAAGATAGGCATCCCTGCCATTGTTGCTACCATATAAGCTGATGTGACCCAAACAAACTTATCAAAGCCTCCTAGGTCTCCAACGATTGTTGCCATTGCGGTTGCAACGATTGTATTATCCATTGCGGCCATTAATATACCAAGCAGCAAACCAGCAACAACAAATTTTGTCTTGTTGGTGTCTTTTTTTAATGGTTGAATTTCCAAATATAACCCTCCTTTAGAAATAAGTAAACTATATTAAGTTTTGAGTGCAGTGGATAAAAAATTTAAATGTATAGTTGATTTTAATTTCTTTTCCATAAGTGCACTAATATGCCATAAAGAATATTATAGTCAAATTTGACTATAAGGCAAATTTTTTCTTCCGTCAAAATATTCTTTCATATGAGTAGAGAACGAGTGAGCGATACGAATATTGCTATAAAGGAAATGAAGTAAATTGTAAAAAAATTTCATAAAGAACACCTTCTGTTAATAGATGAAAAATGGTTTTTTCTTCATATTGTCGAATAGGATAAAAGGAAGAGAAATATTAAACATTACTTGTAGCAAGCTTTAGTAAGTTGGGGAATTCATTGTGTGTATGGTACATCTGAAATGAGGTGAATATATATTATGAAAATATGGGGACGAATTTCGGATACAGGAAAGTATTCAATACCGCTACAACCAGTATTGTGGATTGACGGATCGAAAAAGGAAAATGAATTTCCTCAAGTAGCCGTTACATTGCAAATTGGTAGTATGTATACAGAACAATTTTCGTATGAATTGACCTACGATGTAAACGACATACTTATTATGCGAATTGAAGTGGAAAATAAAGGGGTAGAAATGATTTCGAGAGTTGTTGTAAGTCATATGATTCGAGATTACTTTGCTTATATTCCTAATTCTTTAAAAGTTGATAAGGGGATAAGTGAGTTTTTATTCCAGCTTGTAAGGTGGCGAATTGATGATTTGTTACCGAATGAAAAGGTGGAACTACGTTGCAAAATAAAAGCTAATAAAGATAAAGCTCTTAAACAAGCATTCTTTCAGGCTACATATACATTTCAAGATAAAGAGATATCATATGGTCCACTGCAAACAAATGAAGTTGTTGTGCGGCAATGATAAAAAGGAACCTGTACAAAAGGTTCCTTTTTTAGTGAAGGTTGTGTTTTTTGAGTATTTTCTTTTGCTCTATTCCTTTTTTTCCTACATAGTTATTTTTGTAGCCAAAGTATAGAATAAATAAAAATGAAACAACATTAACAATAGCGTCGATTTGATCGTTTGTAATAAAGTGTATGCCGAAAGAGGTAAATAATAATTTTAATGATAATAGAAAACCAGCTAGTAAACGCATAGCATCTGATAGATTCTCTTTTTGTAGCATATAGATTACTCCTTTCTATAAAAGTTATATATTATATATATGAAATAGAGTAGGAAAGGTATACAAGCTTAAGCAGAAATGTACATTGCATATGTACATTTTTTATTTTGTAGAAAAACATTATTGATATAGAAACATATATTGGTATAAAAGGGGGAGAAGTATGAAACATAAAGGGAAAATTAGTGGATTATTACTTGGAAATACAGTGGCAGTTACAGAATGGATTGCACTTCAGGATGTAATTGCAAAACTGGATTCACGATCATTTTATACCGTCTTTATTATTTATATATTGCAAATGATACTAAGTTATTATTTTGGACATTGGTACGATAAAAGAGCGAACAAGCGTATGAATGTGGAAGGAGGAGGAATGGCAAGCAACGATTTTGTTGTTGATTTTTTTGGGAAAGTAGCCGCTTTATCTGAAAGAGATTCCCGTAATATTACGGTTTACATTCTTTCTGTAAAAGAATGGGAAGGATTAAAAGACACGTTGCAAGAAAAAAAATTGGGAGTGTTAGTACAAAAATTAGAGAGTACCATTGTAAAGACAATTCGGAAGGGAGATGTTGTTACAAAGTGGGATGAAAATAAGTATGTTATTGTAGCAATTGATAATGGTCATGAAACATCAACAATAACAAACAGATTAATGAAAAATATTGAAAGTGAAATAGAAGGTGATTTACTCAGTGTCACTCTTTTATTTGGAGCAGCTAGCTATCCAGTAGAAGGAAAAACGTTTGAAGAACTGTTGAGAAAGTCGCAAAATCAATTGTATCAGTATAGAAATTTGCAAGAAAATGAGTGAAGCTTTGATTTGAAGATATATGATAGGAAGAAGTTTTATTTGTAACATTTTTTTGACTTTTATTACAAAAAACGTTGCGTTTGTAATAAAAGTCTTTAAAAATATATGAAATAAGCATATAATTATGATGGTAGTGCCAATACAATTTGCACAATGTGTTTTATTTTAAAAGTGTAGAGGAAAGCAAGCTCTACACTTTTCCTTTTTAGGAAATGAAAAGAATATTTGTAAGTTGTTGCGAGATATTGATTGTACTGTGTAAAATGAACAAAGAGATTATTTGATAGAAAGCTGGAAAGGGAATGATAGACGTGAGAGCGGAACGATCACCTTTTATCAGGTGAACTATTATAGTCTTATTAAGACTGAGGTGAAATTCTGTGGCCATTAAGGTAATACATAGTGTGAACAGGTTTTAAAAAACACGAAGAACTATACTTAAAAATGGATATGGAACTGCTAAATACTTCAAAAAGAATAATGTAATATTAAGTAATAATTCGTACAAACAATATTAATGATCTTCGTAAAAAAGATGCGAGTGTATAGAACAATTACATATTTTATAACTTTTTTATATTACACGATGGTCGTTTATAAATAGGAGGAAGAGATGTTGAAATATAGTAAATTAGCAATTATAACTGCATTATCAATGACTTTATTAGCCGGTTGTTTTGGACCGAAACCAGAAGAAGAATTATATGTAGCGTTTGAAAACGCTGCTAAACAAGAAAAAACAATGTTTGAAGATGCAAAAAAACTTGAGGCTTTAGAGAAAGAAGGACAAGAATTATATAACCAGATTGTGCAAGAAGGAAAAGATAATAATCAAACTGTTAAAGAAAAATTGAATCAAGCAGCAAAGAATACAACTGAACGAGAAAAAGTACTTACAAAAGAAAAAGAGGCTTTAAATAAAGCGCAAGAAGAAGTGAAGTCAGCTGATAAGTATGTGAAGAAAATTGAAGATAATAAGTTGAAAGATCAAGCTGATAAAGTGAAAAGCACCTATGAGAAACGACACGATTCATTTAATAAAATGTATGACAGCTATAATAAATCTTTAAAACAAGAAAAAGAGTTATACACAATGTTACAAGATAAAGGTACTAAATTAAAAGATATTAGTGAAAAAGTAAAAGTAGTAAATCAATCTTATAAGGATATTGAGTCAGAAAAAGATAAATTTAATGAATTCACAAAGTCTTATAATACAGAAAAAGTAGCTTTTTATAAACAAGCAAATATTAAAATTAAAGAAGAGAAAAAATAAAACAGTTTGGCCTACACTTGGCCAAATTGTTTTATTTTTTTGTATAAGTACGACTATACCATGGAACAGGTTCACTTAATTTTTTTTCTTGTTTCAATGCTTCAGGACCAATATAATCTTGAAGTGTTTTTTTTGCTACTGTTAAAGATAAGGTTGTTTTCGGATTTCGATAGGAGGATTCAAGATGACCAAGATGCGGTAGAATTCGAAAATCTTCTTTCGTAGGAGGGATGTGGAAAAAATAATCGCCTAAACGTATAAGGACATCAGATTGTTGTTGGCTAAAACGTGGGTTTCTAGAAAAATGTAATCCTTCTTTAATTGCTTTTTTTTCAGCAATCAAACGTTCTAAAGCTGTCTTTTTTAACCAGTATAAATATTTAGGATTAGTAGCTGCTTTAGCATGACGATTCACAACGAAAATAGATTGAGCTAGTCGATTAATAGAATGTTGGTTTTGTAATTGAGATTGTGGTTGTGAAGGTTTCATATTGAATCTCCTTTCAATTTTTCATTATTATACCATAAATAAAAGAGGTTTTTATTATATGCAAAAAGTGATTGTATATATTTTCAATATTAAAGCAATATTGTTACAAAAAACAACTATTTTGTATAATAGTAATAGAATATGTTTTTGAAATTTGATAATGAAAGAGTGAGAAGTTTGAAAGAAATATTAAAACAACAGTATGCCATTATAGATATTGGATCTAATACAATGCGTTTAGTTATTTATGAAAAGAAAAATGGAGGTTTTTATAAAGAGATTGAAAATACAAAAGTGGTTGCTAGGTTAAGGAATTACTTAATTGATGGTGTGTTGAATGAAGAGGGAATAGAAGTATTATTACAGACATTATTTCAATTTCAAGAAAGTACAAGGTTCCATCAGTTGCATCATGTACTTTGTGTTGCAACAGCAACAATTAGACAGTCTGAGAATCAAGAGGAAATTAAAAAGCTTATTGAAGGACAAACGGACTTTACTCTTAGAGTATTATCAGAGTATGAGGAAGCGCGTTACGGATACTTGGCGGTTATGAATTCTACATCGTTTTCAGAAGGAATAACGGTAGATATTGGTGGGGGAAGTACGGAAGTTACATACTTTAGAAATAGAGAGATTTTAGAGTACCATAGTTTTCCTTTTGGGGCACTTTCTTTAAAGCAACAATTTATTAAAGGTGATATTCCTACTAAAGATGAGTTAGAAGGAATGCAACGGTATTTAGAGTTTCAATTTCGAACGTTACCATGGTTAAGCAATAAGAAATTGCCTCTTATTGCAATTGGTGGTAGTGCGAGGAACTTAGTAAAAATCCATCAAAATTTAATATGTTATCCTATAGCAGGATTACATTTATACAAGATGAAAGAAGAAGATATTGAAAATGTAAAAGATGAATTAGGAAAATTGTCGTTCATAGAACTTCAGAAATTGGAAGGATTGGCAAAAGATCGAGCGGATACGATTATTCCAGCGGTTGAAGTATTTCATACACTTGTTCATGTTATAGAGGCACCGGCATTTGTATTAAGTAGAAAAGGGTTAAGAGAAGGTGTTTTCTATGAAGAGTTGACAAAAGATTTGGGGATTTCATATTATCCGAACGTAGTTGAAGAAAGTTTGCATTTACTATCACATGAATACGAAATGGATATGGAATTTGTAATTCAACTTATTAAACATGGAAGACTAATTTGCAAACAACTTGAGGAAATAGGGCTTATTTCTATGTCAATAAAAGACTGGGAAGTGTTCCATCAAGCAGCGAAAGTATTTAATATAGGCAAATATATAGACGAAGAAGCGAGCCGTTTACATACGTTTTATTTATTAGCGAATAAGACAATTGATGGCATGATGCATAAAGATCGAGTAAGGCTAGCACTTATTGCATCGTATAAATCAAAAATGTTATTTAAACAACATTTATCACCATTTGAAGGTTGGTTTGATAAAAGCGAACAAAAAAAAATCCGCCTGTTAGGAGCTGTTTTACAATTTTCAGCTACTTTAAATGTAAGGCAACGATCGCTTGTTGATACCATATCTATAACAGAAAACGAAGAAGGGTTAACGTTTAAAGTTTTATGCGAACAATCAGCATTAGCGGAAAAAGTGCAAGCTGAAAAACAAAAAAAACAGTTAGAAAGAGTATTAAAAACGAATATTAACTTGTTATTTGAACTAAAACATTAGGTTGTACGGATGTCTTTACAAAAAATTTACACTTTATAATATTGTAATTTGCTAAAATAAAAGTAACTAAATTATAGTAAAAAAGTTTCAAGGGGAAGTGTGAAGAGAATGGAATTATTGAAGGGGAATGCAGTAAATTTAAATGATACAGCTTATTACAATAATCGAGAGTTAAGTTGGTTAGCATTTAATGAACGTGTCTTACAAGAAGCGCAAGATGCAAATAATCCACTTTTGGAAAGATTGAAATTTATTAGTATTTTTAGTTCGAATTTAGATGAATTTTTTATGGTACGTGTAGCGGGATTAAAGGATCAAGTGAGTGCTGGATTTAATCAACCAGAAAATAAAGCTGGCTTAACACCAAAAAAGCAATTAAATAAAATTGCGATAAAAGCCCATGCACTAATGACAGTACAATATGATACATTTAAAAATTATGTATTACCAGCGCTTGAGTTAGAGGGAATTGAACGTTTAACATTCAATGATTTGACGAAAGAGCAGCGAGAATTTATAGAAGAGTATTTTGATGAGCAAATTTTTCCGGTGTTAACTCCTGTAGCTATTGATGCATATCGCCCATTTCCAATGTTATTAAACAAAAGTTTGAATTTGGCTACTCTTTTATATGATGAGAAGCAAGCGGAAGAAGAAAACAGGACGAAATTAGGAATTGTGCAAGTTCCTTCATTACTTGAGCGCTTCATAATTTTACCGAGCGAAGGGCAAAAGCATAAATTTATTTTATTAGAAGACGTAATTAGTAGCTTTACTCATAAATTATTTACGGGATATACAGTATCATCTGTTACTCGTTTCCGTATTACACGCAATGCAGATTTAACGATTCATGAAGAAGGTGCGAGAGATTTATTAAAGGTAATTGAAAAAGAATTAAAAAAGCGTAAGTGGGGGGCTGCTGTTCGTTTAGAGGTTGGGAAAGAACACATTGATGAAAGAGTATTAGCATTATTATATGAGGTTCTGGAAGTAAAAGATGAAGATGTATATATAATGGATGGTCCATTAGATTTAACATGTTTGTTTTCTTTATATAAAAAACTAGCTCCTTTATATGAACATCTTGTATATCCAGCTCTTATTCCGCAACCGCCTCAAGATTTAGGTGATGAAGAAGATGTATTTGAAAAAGCAATTGAGCATGATATTTTATTACATCATCCTTTTGAATCCTTTCAGCCGGTAGTTGATTTTGTTCGTGATGCGGCAGACGATCCGAATGTACTTGCGATTAAACAAACGTTATATCGTGTAAGTGGTGATTCACCAATTATTCAGGCGTTAAAGATAGCGGCTGAAAAGGGAAAACAAGTGACGGTATTAGTTGAATTAAAGGCAAGGTTTGATGAAGAAAACAACGTTCATTGGGCTAAAGAATTGGAACAGGCAGGCTGTCATGTTATTTACGGTGTAAGTCACTTGAAAACACATAGTAAAATTACGTTAGTTGTAAGAAGAAAAAACGGAAAAATTGAAAGGTTCGTACATCTTGGAACTGGAAACTATAATGATGCAACAGCGAAGTTATATACTGATTTTGGATATATTACATCAAGAAAAGACTTTGGGGTTGATGCAACCAATTTCTTTAATTATTTAAGTGGTTATACAACAAAGCCACAGTTTCATCATTTATCGGTTGCACCATTTGATATAAGAGAGCAATTTATAGATTTAATAGATGAAGAAATCCGTTATCATAGGCAATATGGCAATGGATATATTATCGCTAAGATGAATTCATTAACAGATAAACCATTAATAAAAAAAATGTACGAAGCATCACAAGCTGGAGTAAAGGTAGAGCTCATTGTTCGAGGGACATGTTGCCTACGACCTGGCATTTCAAATGTAAGTGAAAATATTCGTGTAGTTAGTGTTGTTGGAAGATATTTAGAACATAGCCGTATTTATTATTTCCATCATAATGGGGAGGAGAAAATATATTTATCTTCAGCTGATTTGATGACGCGAAATATGGAGAAGCGAGTGGAAATATCTTTCCCGATATTAGATATTGAAATGAAGGCACGAATTAAGGCGATTTTACAGCTTACATTAGCTGATAATGTGAAAACACGTGAACAAAATAAAGATGGTGATTACTATTATGTTATTAATGGTAGTACAGAAGAAATTGATAGCCAAGTGAAGTTGTTTAAGATGGCGTATCAAAATACAGACGCTGAATAATAAAAAAAGTAAAAACCTCTTATGTCAATAAGAGGTTTTTACTTTTTTCTACTCATATGCTCCAAAAATGGAAGGATGAGTAGAAACAATAGTTTTATTATAAGCGTGTAATGAGATGGCTCGTTGAGAGAATAATATTTGAAAGAATCTTTATTTTAACTTAGTAATAGTATGGTTGCTGACATGGTCCACCGTAACAAGGATAAGGTGCTGGCGGCGGAAAAGGTGGTGGATAAGGTGGATAAAATGGTCGAGGGCCGAAAGCTAATGCTCCGCCGAGCAATCCACCAGCAATTCCAGCTAGAAAGGGAACGCCAAAAAACGGGAAGAAGCGTGAGTCGCCTACTGGACCAATAGGTGCTGAACGGACTGGAATTGGTTGATAATATGGATACATGAACATACCTCCTTTATTGGACTCATTTTTATCATATGGTAAACGAAACATGGATGAGCGCGTACAAGAAAGGATATGTAAGAAAATAGGCGAATTATTACGAATGTTGGAGTGTAAAAATTGTGATTTCAGGTTTTGACATAAAACGAAATGGGACACGTGTTCTTCCCAGGCCTCGATTGACATAGAGAGTTAAATCCTGAATTGTATAGAAGCCTTCAATATAGTCTTTGGCGAGTGAAGGTGTAATAATAGTTCCTAAAAAAGGAATTTGTACTTGTCCGCCGTGACTATGACCAGAAAGTTGCAAGTTGATTGGATATCTAGAAACTTGGGGCGCGATATCTGGTTCGTGAACAAGAACAATGTTATAAGTACTTTGCCGTGCATGCGCTAATGTTTTCTCTATTTTTGGTTTGCCTAGTAGTATATCATCGAGACCGAAAATAGAAATTTCACTATTATCCATTAGACGAATTCTTTTTTCACTATTTAGCAATAGCTCAAATCCTGATTCACGCATGATGTGCTCATAGTATTCAGTTCCATATCCACCGTGATCATGGTTACCATAAATAGCGAATTTACCGAAGGGGGCTTGTATATTTTTTAAAATGGATGCAACGAAAGGAGTGTCAGTATACGTTTGATAATTATCAATGAGATCTCCGGTAAAAAGGACAATATCTGGATTTACAGCATTAATTTTAGAAACAACTTTAGATAAATGTTGAAGCGAGAAATAGTATCCGAGATGTAAATCGCTGAATTGAAGAATTTTCATACCATGAAAACTTTTTGGGATGAGTTGTGATTTTAATGTGTGCTGTGTAAAAGAAATGAAATGGGGCTCTATATATTTAGCATAGTAGTATCCGATGCTGCTGGTTATAAATGAATAGAGACAAGTACGCATACCAATTTTTAAAAAATTTCTTCTTGTAATGTGCTTCATAAAAATATGAGTATACCTCAATGTTTTTATTCCATTTATAGGCTACTCAAATCTCCTTTCAGTTTATTTAAAATATACTTTACATAATAAAAAAGTAGTATAGATTACGAAAAAAAATGAATAAAAAGAAAGTTCTTTACGTTAAAATATCAGAAAAGTTTAAAAATATAAAGATTTCTATTAAATAAAGTGATAAAATGAATATGTATTCATTTTTTGGAGGGGATGTATGTGAAAGAAAAGGTAGTTATTATAACAGGTGGATCGAGTGGAATGGGAAAAGGAATGGCGACTCGTTTTGCAAAAGAAGGGGCACGAGTTGTTATTACAGGACGTACAAAGGAAAAACTAGAGGAAACAAAGTTGGAAATTGAACAATTTCCAGGGCAAGTATTACCTGTACAAATGGATGTAAGAAATACGGATGACATTCAGAAAATGATTGAACAGATTGATGAGAAGTTTGGGAGAATTGATGTTTTAATAAATAATGCAGCTGGAAACTTTATTTGTCCAGCAGAAGATTTATCTGTGAATGGCTGGAATTCAGTCATTAATATTGTGTTAAATGGTACGTTTTACTGTAGTCATGCTGTCGGAAAATATTGGATTGAAAAAGGTATAAAAGGGAATATCATTAACATGGTAGCAACATATGCATGGGATGCTGGTCCAGGAGTTATTCATTCGGCTGCAGCGAAGGCAGGAGTATTAGCGATGACGAAGACGCTCGCTGTTGAGTGGGGACGTAAATATGGAATACGAGTTAACGCTATCGCGCCAGGACCAATTGAACGTACGGGCGGTGCTGATAAATTATGGATTTCAGAAGAAATGGCTAAACGTACGATACAAAGTGTTCCGCTTGGAAGGCTGGGTACGCCAGAAGAAATCGCTGGTCTAGCTTATTATTTATGTTCAGATGAAGCTGCGTACATAAATGGAACTTGCATGACAATGGATGGAGGACAACATTTACATCAATATCCATTTTAAAAGGGATAAAAAAATGAATGTTTGATTCATTTTTTATGGTTAAATGTGACGGAATTGTGACATATGAAAGAAAAGTGTTTACAAGAGGTCATATATACGTTATATTTAAGACCTCTTTTTTCTTCATAGTAGAATTGCTAATTCCCCTTAGCATTTTACCCCTCTAATCCCTTCAGGAAAACTGAAGGGATTTTTTATTATTTTTCCGTAAATATCATGTTATAATTTTTGAAAAGTAAAGGGAGGGAAGCACGTTGATAGATGCATTAGATGTAATGAGTAACTTGGATAAAGTCCTTCCTTATTATCAAGCTATTTTTAGTGCTGATGAGCATACTGTAATTGGATACGAAGTAGTAGGACGTATTCAAACAGAAGAGGGCATACAAAGTTTAGCTTCTTTCTTTCACGATGATTCGATTCCAAGTGAATTTCAACTGGAAGCGGATAATATTATAGTAGAAAAAGCTTTAAATCGTTATTTAGAAAGCGATCAAAAATTATTATTATTTATACATCGGAATGCTAATGTATTAATGAATGATGATGATGAAAGCTTGCTTCAACTTTTATTGAGGTATGAAGAACAAGGTTTAAATTTAAAACAAATTGTTTTAGAGATTACAGAGCATGAATGTAAAGAAGATATAGAGCAATTTAATCATTTGCTTATGTATTATCGTACATATGGTATTCAAATTTCGATTAATAAAGTCGGAACGGGCACAAGTAATTTAGAGCGTATTAGCGTGTTAGCACCTGATATTTTAAAAGTAGATTTAACGAACTTAAGGCAAACAGCACTTTTACAATCTTATCAAGATATTTTATATTCTTTATCATTACTTGCTAGAAGAATTGGTGCAACTTTGTTATATGAAGAAATAGATGCTTTTTATCAACTGCAATATGCTTGGAAGAACGGCGGAAGATATTATCAAGGTAATTATTTGAAAGAATGTTTACCTGATTTTATTGAAACGAATGTTTTGAAAGAGCGACTTGGTAATGAATGTCATCAGTTTATTCAACATGAAAAGAAGAAGTTACAAAAAATTTATAATTTAACAGAGATGTTACGCGATCGCATTGGCGATGTTTTATCAAAACAAAAAAAGAATGAAGATATCAATGATTGGTTATTACAATTTAGTCAAAGTGTATCACAGTATAGTTTTCGCATATTTATTTGTAATGAAGATGGTTTCCAACAATCAGGAAATGTTATGAAAAAAGATGGAGAATGGATTGTGATGCCGGATTATTATATGAAGAACTGGAGTTGGCGCCCGTATTTTCTCGAGAATATCATGAAAATGCGTTTTGAGAATAAGGCAAGGCTTTCAGATTTATATGCAGATATCGAAACGGGCGAAATGGTACGAACATTTTCTTTCCCAATAGATGATGACAACTTTTTATTTATAGATTTATCATATGAATATTTATATGAAGAAGATGTTTTATTTTAATGCACGAAGAGATTCGTGCATTTTTTGTTTGTTTTTATCATAAATTGGTAATAGTGAAAATGGTGATGAAAATGCTGTCTATCGTTGTAAAGATTTTACGAACGAAATCTGTCCTTTCTTTGCATAATCATTGTTACAATGAATACTACAAAGACAAGTTCTTTTAAAAGGAAGGTGAAAAAATGAGGAAATATGGAATATGGCTTGTTCTATTTGTATGTGTTGCCTTTCTAGTTGGTTATAGTGTTACGACTGTTTTAGGGAAAGAGGAAGTGGAAGTGGATCGGAAAGAAGTATTTACAACGATACAAAAAGGCTATGAAACCCAGTTTTCAATTCGTGGGAAGCATTTGCCGATGAATAAGATGATAGAGACGTTATCACCGTATTTTACAGATAATTTCCTTCAAGTATTTACAGATGAAAATAGCAGAAGTGATAAACAAAGTGGTGAATATTTACTTCCGGCAAAAGAAGCACCGTTTTCTTTTAATTCAGAAACGAAAATGTCGTATGATCAAGAGCATAAAAATTTATATGTATATGAGCGGACAAAAAGTGGACAATATCAAATTGTAACATTGAAAAGGGATCAAGATAAATGGAAGTTAGCAGGATATCATGAAAGTCAGGAACTTTTAACTGAAATAAAAAGGTTGCAACAATTATAAAGTGAAACTTTTAATTAGTGGGAGTTTTACTACCTACAAACAGCGGGATAAGAATAGGAATAGGTATTTACCTATTCCTATTCTATATTGAGTAGTTGTTGTAACTTTTCAATTTGAAAACCTGCAACTACTTCGCCATCAATTACGACTGTTGGAGTTGAATAGGAATCATAGTCGTTTAAAAGACGGTTGCGAGCAGCAGGGTCTTTTTTTACGTCAAATTCTTCATATGCAACGTTATTATGCTTCAAAAATTCTTTCACAATAACACATGGCGGACAATCAGGTTGTGTATAAACCTCAATTTTTTTCATTGTAATTCCTCCCTTTTTCTGTTTTTTATTATATTCTTCCAGTATGAAAACCGCAATAAAGAAGAGGAAATATGTTCTTTCTGTTTTTTCCTTCGCATTTCGACAAATTTTAGTTGAGTTTCTGGCTAATAACCTTTATCCTAGAGTGTGGAACATTTTTTCTGTTATGACGGATAGAATGAGTATAGCTGTAAAACCTATTGGTAGGAAGATCAGAGAAAGGAGAGATTTCATGTCTCTACTCCAAGGAATTTTAACTCGACTTGTTAGTCTACAAGAACAAGCTGAAAGCGGTGAAGTAGCACAACGCTATTTTGAAGTGAACGGTGAGCGCAAATGTAGCGTGAAATTTTTCGATAAAAGTGAAATGTATGAGTTAGAAGTGTATCAACAAGGTGAAAAACCTCAAGTGTACCAATTCGATAATATCGACATGGTTGCAATTGAGATTTACGATATCATTTCTTGATACATATAAAAAAGGTACTGCCATATGGCAGTACCTTTTTTAGTTCTATTACTTTCCAGCGTAATGTATAGAAGTTTTTGATTTTTCCTACAATGGTATTAAAATGAAAATTTAATCCGTGCAAGTTTGCTTATCCATGTGGATAAGTAGTCCCGTCAACCGGGTGAATATGTGAAGCTAAACTTCTCACAATTGCTGGGTTCTGCAAATAGCGGGAGAAATATAACTAGGAGGTTATCGTATGGAACGTTTACCAGTTGTGATTTGTCCTAATTGTCAAAGTTCTGCTGAGATTATTCATGTATTAACGGCTCAATCTAATCAAAATGTAATTTATACGTGTCAAGTTTGTCACTTTGTAATTCGAAATATTGAAACGAATAAAGGATAGGAAGTTATAATTTTAGTTTTTGTCCCATACAATGAGAATACGAAAAGTCTGTCTAATTGAAAGGACGTGACTCTGTGGACGGTGCACATAAATTTTACAATGTTTCAGAGAGACATTTAAATTTTGATATGGTCTTTAACCGTATTTGTAGTTTCATTGAAAAGGATCCGCGAAATTTGTATCGATTATCCATTGGGACAGACTCGCAAGCGCATCAAAAGGATACGAGGTTTATTACAGCAATCCATATTCATCGTGTTGGAAAAGGTGCCTGGGGTTGTTTACACCATAGATCAGTAAAAGATAAGCCAGCGACCTTACGTGAGAAAATATATTTAGAAACGCAGTTTAGTCAAGAAATCGCATGTCTATTTACGCCTACTCATATACAAACAATATGGGAGTTATTGCATCCTTATGCTCAAGATGGGGCTGGATTCATAATGGAAATTCATTTAGACATTGGGAATGATGGTTTAACAAGAGAATTTATTTTAGATATGACAGAAAAAATTCGAGCGATGGGATTAACTGCAAAAATTAAGCCGGATGCTTATGCGGCGTTTAGTTATGCAAATCGATATACGAAATGATTTTTTGTATGTTTATAATTGCTACATATCTTTTGGTAAAAACTGAATATTACATCTATTAAATAGGTTAAATTTTTTATATAATAAGAGTGAGTAACGATGCGAGTGTAAGGAGAGGGGTATATGCAAAGGGAAGTTGTTTTAACGAAGGAAGAAGAAAGTTTACTACTAGATATTTTATTTCAGCAAAATTATGCAAGTGAAATTTTAGCTGTGGAACTTACGGACATTGAGAATGGTTTGAAACAGACAGATGTGATGCAATATAAAAAAATCACAAGGTTATTTTACAGATTAAAAAATAAAGGGTATTAAGTGCTACCGGAATGGTAGTCTTTTTTTTGTGCTGTATGCTAAAATAGCTGTGTGATTGTATTTTTATTGAAATAAATTTAGGACAAAATAATAATATGAAAACGCTGTCATAAAATGTGAATAGAGTTATGAACATAAGCAGGAAAAAGGGAAAATGGGGGATGTAATATGATTAGTATTCCGAAAGACGAATTTCAACAAATTCTTGTGAAGGATTTAATGATTTCATCGGAAAAAGTAGCTCATGTCCAAATTGGAAATGGTTTAGAACATGCTTTACTCGTTCTTGTGAAATCTGGATATTCGGCGATACCTGTCTTAGATCCAATGTATAAATTACATGGTTTGATTAGTACGGCCATGATATTAGATGGTATATTAGGATTAGAGCGTATTGAGTTTGAAAGACTTGATGATATGAAAGTAGAGCAGGTGATGAAGGAAGATATACCTTTTCTTAAATTAGAAGATTCATTTGCAAAAGCTTTAGAAATGACAATTGATCATCCTTTTATTTGCGCTGTTAATGAAGAAGGCTATTTTGAGGGGATTTTAACACGTCGGGCTATTTTAAAATTGTTGAATAAGAAAGTAAGGCAACATAATCGATAACGTGAGAAAAGTGACTTCATAGAAACGAAGAAGTCACTTTTTTTTCGTGCATATCACTTGTGTATGTATTATATTAAAAAAGACATAAAACATAAGGGAAGTTTGCGCTGAAAAATTGTATTTTCTGAATGAAAGCTTAATGGAATAAGGTGTATGGAAGCTAAGGAAAGAGGGAGAAAGTTGCAAATTGATGATTTTCAAATGATGGTTGTGTTAGCTCAGGAATCAAATATGAGAAAAGCGGCGGAACGTTTATTTGTTTCACAACCTGCGCTGAGTCAACGATTACAATCTATGGAGAAACAATGGGGAATGAAGTTTTTTATTCGCTCACAAAAAGGATTGACAATTACACCTGAAGGGGAAAAAGTTGCAAATTATGCCAAAGAAATGTTGCAAAAGGAAGAGGATATAAAAAGTGAGCTAGCTGTTTTTAGAACGGAAACTCATGGAACTTTAAAAATAGCTGTTGCATCAGTTATTGGTCAATATTGGCTCCCTCCTGTTTTGAAAAAGTTTGTGCATAAATATCCTTCTGTAAAGATATCGCTGTTTACTGGATGGAGTAGTGAAGTGCAAAAGCAGTTTTATGAAGGAGACGTTCATGTTGCTATACTGAGGGGAACACAAGAATATAAAGGTCAAAAGCAACAATTATTTGAAGATGAACTGTATTTAGTTGATAAAGAAATAAAAGATATTTCGATGCTAAAAGAAACAAATAGACCGTTCATTCAATTTAAAAGTGACTCAACTTATTATGGACAAATACAAAATTGGTGGTATGGTTTATTTTCTAATCCGCCTAAGCGAACGATTGTAGTTGACCAAATTGAAACATGCAAACAACTTGTTTTAAATGGTATAGGTTACGCCCTTTTACCTTCTACTGTTTTAAAGGAAGTACAGGAAAATATGTATAAAACACCTGTTCAACTGACGAGAGAAACATGGTTGTTAACAAGTGACTCGGCAAGGCAGTTGAAGCAAGTACAAGCATTTTTAGAAATTATAGAAGAAATTCAAAGGGAAAAATAAGATTATTATCTTGCTACTCGCTCTTTCGTTTGGTAGAGTAACATTATAAATGGATTTAGGAGGCAACAAGAATGAAAATGATGGACGCTAACGAAATTATTTCGTTTATTCAAAAAAGTGAAAAGAAAACTCCTGTAAAGGTATACATAAAAGGGGATTTAAAAGAAGTAACATTCCCTGAAACAGTACAAGCATTTGTGAATAAAAAATCAGGTGTATTATTCGGAGAATGGTCTGAAATTAAGACAATTCTTGATGAGAATAATAAGCACATCGTTGACTACGTTGTAGAAAACGATCGTCGTAATTCTGCAATTCCAATGCTTGATTTAAAAGGTATTAAAGCTCGCATCGAGCCAGGTGCTATTATTCGTGACCATGTTGAAATTGGTGACAACGCTGTAATTATGATGAATGCAACAATTAACATTGGTGCTGTAATTGGTGAAGGTTCTATGATCGACATGAACGCAGTACTTGGTGGACGTGCAACAGTCGGTAAAAACTGTCACGTAGGTGCAGGTGCTGTACTTGCAGGTGTTATTGAGCCACCTTCTGCAAAACCAGTTATCGTTGAAGATGATGTAGTAATCGGTGCAAACGTAGTTGTTTTAGAGGGTGTTACAGTAGGTAAAGGTGCAGTTGTAGCAGCAGGAGCTGTTGTAACAGAAGATGTGCCTCCATACACAGTTGTTGCAGGTACTCCAGCACGTGTAATTAAAGAAATTGATGAGAAGACAAAAGCAAAAACAGAAATTAAACAAGAGCTTCGTCAATTAAACCCAGAGAAATAAAAAGTAAAAAAAGCGTAAGAGCGTAAATGGGCTCTTACGCTTTTTATAGATAGAGGTGCAAAAATGACAGTAAGCAAATTTGTCCAAATTCGTAGAGATCTACATAGAATTCCGGAAATTGGATTTAAGGAATGGAAAACACAACAGTATATTTTAGATTATATAGGAACACTTTCTCTTGAATTTGTGGAAGTGAAGACATGGAAAACGGGTGTAATCGTTAAAGTAAATGGAAAAAATCCAGAAAAAATAATAGGTTATCGTGCAGATATAGATGGTCTGCCAATTACAGAGGAAACTGGATATGAGTTTGCTTCTATTCATGAAGGAATGATGCATGCATGTGGCCACGATGTACATACAACAATCGGTTTAGGCCTTCTAACGAAAGCTGTGAGCGAAAGAATAGATGATGACCTTGTATTTCTATTCCAGCCAGCAGAAGAAGGACCAGGCGGTGCTCTTCCTATGTTAGAAAGTGAAGAGTTAAAAGAATGGAAACCAAATATAATTCTTGGTCTTCATATTGCACCAGAATACGCTGTAGGGACAATTGCAACGAAAGAAGGACTGTTATTTGCTAATACTTCAGAATTATATATTGATTTAAAAGGGAAAGGTGGCCATGCTGCCTATCCGCATACTGCAAATGATATGATTGTTGCAGCGAGTCATCTTGTTACACAGCTTCAATCCGTTATTAGTCGCAATGTAAATCCTCTTGATAGTGCAGTAATTACAATCGGGAAAATTACAGGTGGTACGGTTCAAAATATTATTGCAGAAAAATCTCGTTTAGAAGGAACGATTCGAACATTATCAGTGGAATCAATGAAGCGTGTGAAAAGCAGAATTGAGGCAATTGTTGCAGGTATCGAAGCTTCTTTCCAGTGTGAGGCGATTATAGATTACGGAGCAATGTATCATCAAGTATATAATCATGAAGAGTTAACAAGAGAGTTTATGCAATTTGTACATAAACAAACAGATATGAATGTTATTACATGTACTGAGGCAATGACAGGTGAAGATTTTGGTTATATGCTTCGAGAAATCCCTGGATTTATGTTTTGGCTTGGAGTAAATTCAGAATATGGTTTACATCATGCAAAATTAAAACCAGACGAAGAAGTGATTGAAAAGGCAATTACATTTTTAAGCCAATATGTAAAGTGGAAAGGGAATAGAAAATAAAACTTCCGCTTTATTGAAGGTTCCAAAAAACTTTTTGTTATGAGGTGTAAGTAACGCTCGTATAGAGTGATTTTAGACATTTACATACAAATGAAAGAATAAAGTTAATTGGACTGTTTTAATAATGAGCAGGGGGTTTTTAGCCACTGCTCATTATTAATTATTTGACTAACTTATATATGTTTACTTTTAGTATGAAAAGTGTGTAAAATCAATGTGAAACATAGAAAAAAGGGTGGGGAATTACGTGCAAATTAGCAGTGCGATTTTATGTTTCGTCTTATATGCGTATGTTATTATTGCGGCGGTTTATTTTGGGATAAGTTTTTATGCCTATCGTTTAGTCGATAATAATGAATATGACGAAACATACAAATGGGTGAAGAGATATTTATCACCTGTACTAGAAATTATGAATGGGTTTGTGCTCTTTTTATTTATTGGATTAATTGCTTTCTCAACGAGTTTAGTAGGGAATAAAACTACGTTATTTGTATTAGGTATCATTATTTTTATGTTGTTAGGAATAAGGATTGGTAATACGGTCTTTTGGAATGAAAGAAAAGTAGATGGTTGGACGGGAATGTTAATTCCATGCATGTTAGCTGCAATCGTGACAAATATAGAACATGAATATTATCAATTACATTTTTGGCTTATTATCGTTTTAACAATTCTTTCTGTTTTGTATATAAGCACAGTAGTACTAACATATATTGCACATGAAAAAGGTGATGTTAAAGGCACTCGTTTCTTTAGAGGACGGGCATTATTTTGGAGTGTGCCGACGATGGCAGTTATCGCGCTTATTGCGATATTAGTAAATGGATATCAATTTTCTAGTTGGCAACTATTTTTAGAAAATTGGTGGATCTTTATCTTTTCGTTTATTGCTTTTTTAGGTGCAACGCATTATTTATTCCATCAACATCATTACATATGGGCGTTGTTATTTGCATTCATACAGCTTCTATTTGCCTTTTTTGGTCAAGAAACATTATTATTCGTTTTTGAAACATTTAGTTCGTTTGGAAATATATTTGTATTTGCTATGTTACTTGTTGGTATCGCTTTTTACTTGCAACAATATTTTTATATACAAAAACAAAAATAAGAGCTAATTACAGTTTTTGTGACGCATATAAAGTGTGTTACACTGAAAATAAATAGTACTTGAAGTTATTGGAGGAATTCCTGTGGGTGAGAAAGAAAAAGAATTTGCTGTCATTGGACTTGGTCGCTTTGGTGGAAGTATTTGCCGAGAACTAGCTCAATTAGGTATGGAAGTAATGGCAATCGACTCAGATGAGGATAAAATTAATGAATTTGCAAATATAGCTTCGCATGCTGTAATTGCAGATTCAACAGATGAGATGGTATTAAAAAGCCTTGGTATTCGAAATTTTGATCACGTAGTCGTTGCTATTGGAGATAATTTAAATTCAAGTATTCTAACTACTTTGATTTTGAAAGAATTGGGTGTAAAAAATATTACTGTAAAAGCTCAAAATGATTATCATGAAAAAGTGTTAAGTAAAATAGGTGCAGATCATATTGTGCATCCAGAACGTGATATGGGAAAAAGGATTGCTAATAATATTGCATCAAGCAATGTGTTAGACTACCTTGAGCTTTCAGATGAGCATAGTATTGTAGAGATTATTGCGAATAAAAAAATTGATGGGCACTCTTTAATTGAATTAGATATTCGTGCGAAGTTTGGATTGAATATTGTAGCAATTAAACGAGGTAAAGAAGTTATCGTATCCCCTCGGGCTACGGAGAATATTCAAGCAGGAGATATATTAATTGTCATTGGTCATGACGATGAAGTGGATCGATTTAAACACTTTTTAAGATAAGAGAAAAGGACAATGCCTTCATAGCATTGTCCTTTTTCTTATATTTCCATAATGATTGGTAAAATCATTGGACGGCGTTTCGTTTTCTCATATAGGAATGGAGCTAATGTGTCTGTAATTTCATTTTTAATTTCAGACCATTGTGTTGTTTTACGCTCCATTACTTTTTCTAAATGAGTTGTAATTAATGTTTGTGCATCATTGATTAAATCGCTGCTTTCACGCATGTAAACGAAACCGCGTGAGATGATATCAGGTCCTGCTGCAACTTTAAATTCTTTCATATCAATGCTTACAACTACAATTACAAGTCCTTCTTCAGAAAGGATACGACGATCTCGTAATACGATATTGCCGATATCCCCAATACCGTTTCCATCAATGTAGACCGAACCAGATGGGATTTTTCCAGCTACGCTAGCTTCATCAGAACGTAAAGCAAGAACATCGCCATTATCCATAATGAAGCAATTTTCTTCAGGGATACCACAATCATTTGCTATGTTCATGTGCATACGCTGCATACGATATTCACCATGAATTGGCATGAAGTACTTCGGTTTAATTAGACGTAACATTAACTTTTGTTCTTCTTGTCCACCGTGTCCACTTGTATGGATATTTGAAAGTTTCCCGTGAATTACATCAGCGCCAGCGCGGTACAACATGTTAATTGTACGACTTACGCTAATTGTATTTCCTGGAATTGGTGAAGAAGAGAAAACAACTGTATCTCCAGGAATAATTTGAATTTGGCGGTGTGTACCGTTTGCAATACGTGAAAGTGCTGCCATCGGTTCACCTTGACTACCTGTACATAAAATAACAACTTTATTAGCTGGTAAGCGGTTTAGTTGAGATGCATCTATGAATGTATCTTTCGGGCAACGAATATAACCAAGGTTTTGTCCGATTTCAATCGCTGCTTCCATACTTCGACCAAACACAGCTACTTTACGGTTGTTTTCAACAGCAGCTTCAATAACTTGTTGTAAGCGGTGAATATTTGATGCAAAGGTTGCGAATATAATCCGTCCGTCTACTTTACGGAAAATGTCTTGAATGCTATCACCAACGCGACGCTCAGACATAGTAAAGTTTGGAACTTCACTGTTCGTACTATCAGATAATAGACATAGCACGCCATCTTTACCGATTTCAGCCATTTTTGTTAAATCAGCTGGTTCACCAACTGGTGTGAAATCAAATTTGAAATCACCTGTATGAACAACTTGACCTTGAGGTGTTTTCACAACAACGCCGTACGAATCTGGAATACTGTGAGTTGTACGGAAGAAGGATACAGACGTTTTTTTGAATTTAATAACGTCATCTTCTTGAATTTCGTAAAGTTTTGCTTTACGAAGTAAGCCGTGTTCTTCCAATTTGTTTTTGATGAGTGCAATTGCTAATTTTCCGCCGTAAATCGGGATGTTCACTTGACGTAATAGGTAAGGGATTCCGCCGATATGATCTTCGTGACCATGTGTAATGAATAACCCTTTAATTTTATCTTCGTTTCGCACAAAATAAGTGTAGTCTGGTATTACATAATCGATTCCGAGAAGTTCGTCCTCTGGAAATTTAATTCCAGCATCAATTATAATAATTTCATCTTGAAATTGAACAGCGTATGTATTTTTACCGATTTCACCAAGCCCACCGAGAGCAAATACAGCAACTTGGTCGTTTTTTAGAAATTTCATATCGCTATACGATTTCCGCTAATGTTAAATCAGCGTTTTCTTTTTCATATTCAAGATGAGCGCCAGTAACAGACTGAACAAACTCGATATTATATGCGAACTTATTTAATTTTGTACGAACATCCTTTTCAGACGTAGCCTCTAAATATAAAACTTTTGTATTTTCACGTACTGGAACCTCAGTTAATTTTTCTTGATAAAATACTTTAAAAATCATTTGGAAAACCTCTCCTTGTCTATGTTTTGCATTATCTGTTACTTATTATAAAGCAAACAGTCACGATTTTCATGTTTTTTCGAATGAGAATGAAGAAAAAGCCCGAAATGGGCACAATTTAAGCGATTGTCTTTTTACGGACTAGACCGTTTAAATAACGCTTGAGCTTTTTCTTCAGCTTCTTCAGCATGATTACTCCTTCCTTTCCTTATTTTAAACATGCATATTACTAGTGAGAATTCTATCTCTGATATAAGAGATAGGACAAAAGTGAATGGTGAGTCTTGTCCTTTCCCATACAGTGAAAGTTATTCTATAGTAACGATTAGTAGCCGTTAGTTATAGGTATAGTATGAGGAAGAATGGAAAAGAAAATTCATCCGAACAAGTATCCACATGTTTTACTAATATATATATGCAAAGTTTACAAATAAGGTCAGAAAGGGAACGCTTTCTTCACAGATGTTTAATATGTTATACTTTTTTTTAGAATTTGAAAAGTGATATTCAAAATAGGAATATAGAGTGCCAGAAAGGATTTTGACAAATGAATGATAAAATTGTCTTTTTTGATATTGATGGAACATTATTAGATCATGATAAAAAAATTCCACAATCTACACGAGATGCAGTAAAACAGTTACAAGAAAAAGGTGTACATGTAGCAATTGCGACAGGGCGCGCGCCATTTATGTTCGAAGATATTCGTAAGGAACTTGATATACATAATTATGTTAGTTTTAATGGACAATACGTTGTCTTTGAAGATGAGGTAATATTTAATAATCCGTTACATCCAGATGCTTTACATAAGTTTACTCAGTTTGCAAAACAAGAAGGATATCCACTTGTATATCTTGACCATCAAGATATGAGAGCATCAGTGGAATATCATGATTATGTGAAAGAAGGCTTTGGAAGCTTAAACTTTGAGCATCCAGCATATGAGCCTAATTTTTATGAGGAACGTAATATTTATCAAACACTACTTTTTTGTGAAGTAAATGAAGAGGAAAAGTTTATTAATCATTATCCAGATTTTCATTTTATTCGTTGGCATGCATATTCAATGGATATCATTCCGAATGGTGGTTCTAAGGCAAAAGGAATTGAGAAATACATTGAAAAGTTAGGTTTTAATCGTGATCAAGTGTATGCATTTGGAGATGGTTTAAATGATTTAGAAATGATTGAAGCCGTTGGCACAGGTATTGTGATGGGAAATGGCCATGAAGACTTGAAAAAACTTGCAAATCATGTGACAAAGGATGTTAGTGAAGACGGTATATATCATGGACTAAAGTGGGCTGGATTGCTATAAGTGAATATGGAACCCATTTCATAATAAAGAGGCGGAAGTTAATCTTCCGCCTCTTTATTATTATCGCTCTAGAGGTTTGGAATCATCAGGAGCGGCAAAAGGATTTTCTTTATTGATATGGTCATAGAACATAACGCCATTTAAATGGTCAATCTCGTGTTGGAATACGATTGCTGGTAAACCTTTTAAACGCAATTTTACTTCTTCGCCGTTAATAGAAGTTGCTTTTACTGTAATTCTTGTATAACGAGGAACATAACCAGGTACTTCGCGGTCTACAGATAGACAGCCTTCACCACCCTGTAAATATGTACGTTCAACAGAATGGCTAATGATTTTTGGATTGAATAATGCATGGCTATATAATGTACCATCCGCATCGGTTACATGAACTGCAATCATTTTTTTGGAAACACCGATTTGCGGAGCCGCTAATCCGATTCCAGGGCGTAAACTATATTTTTCAGCCATTTCAGGATCTTGGCTATTTATTACGAATTCAATCATTTCTTTTAAGGTAGTTGTATCTTCTTCGCTTGCCGGTAATGACACCTCTTCTGCAACGTCGCGCAAAATAGGATCTCCTTCGCGAATAACATCTTTCATTGTAAGCATATGTAATCTCTCCTTTCCTCTTTAGTCTACCAAAGGAGAGGGAAAAAGTCATCGGCAAGAAAGGGTAGGCATTTTGGAAATCGTTCTATTATAGAGTAGTTATGTATGTGATAAACAGAAAAAGACGGCAAAGCCGTCTTTTTCTTTCCATAGTTGTTTCGTTTTACATTAGCGAATGCAAGCAGCACCAACGATAATTAAAAGAATAAACAACACAACGATTAAGGCGAAGCCGCGTCCAGACCCGCCACAAGAACCGCCATAACCGTAGGAAGGATATGAACAAGTTGGATAGCAATATGAGTATCCGTACATGAGATGACCTCCTTTATCATTTCCCGCTAATACTGCGGTTACTATAATGTATGGAAGAGGGGGTGGAAATGTATAGGTATTTACCTAAAAAAGGAAGAGTAGTTTGTATATTTTTGTTACGAAGAGAGAAAAACTAAAGAGAATTAAATCGTTTACATATTATTCTAAGAGAAAAAATAAGTGAAAAAGGGAATAATATAACAGTAGGTCAATGCTTACTAATACAGATGTAAAAAATAAAAACACGTTTGTGTAGTAGAAACCTGCATATTATTTATAAAAAAACGTATTCAAAGTAATTGACATCGTAATTAGAATAGTTGTAAACTAAAAAACGTGATCAAGATTGTATTAATATGTTTCTGAAAAAACATTAGTACAGATTGTTAGGTACACAAAATTATTCTCAACCGACAGACAAACATGTTGGTTTACATCGTTGCGCTTTTTAAACTGGAAAATAGCCAGTGAAAGCGTTTCAGAATATGGTTCAAGAGAGGAAGAGGTGAACGGAATGGGTACTAAAACAAAAAAGACCCTATTTAATGTTGATGAGCAAATGAAAGCTATCGCAGCTCAATTTGAAACATTACAAATTTTAAATGAAAACGGTGAAGTTGTGAATGAAGCAGCTATGCCTGAATTATCTGATGATCAATTAAAAGAATTAATGCGTCGTATGGTGTATACACGCGTATTAGATCAACGTTCTATTTCTTTAAACCGTCAAGGACGTTTAGGTTTCTACGCACCTACAGCTGGACAAGAAGCTTCTCAATTAGCGAGTCATTTCGCACTTGAAGCAGAAGACTTCATCTTACCAGGGTACCGTGATGTACCACAATTAGTATGGCACGGATTACCATTATACCAAGCATTCTTATTCTCTCGTGGACACTTTATGGGTAACCAAATGCCTGAGAATGTAAATGCATTAGCTCCACAAATCATTATCGGTGCGCAAATCATCCAAACTGCTGGTGTTGCGTTAGGTATGAAACTACGTGGTAAAAAATCTGTTGCAATTACTTACACTGGTGACGGTGGTGCTTCACAAGGTGACTTCTACGAAGGTATGAACTTTGCAGGTGCATTCAAAGCTCCAGCAATCTTCGTTGTTCAAAACAACCGTTATGCAATTTCTACTCCAGTAGAAAAGCAATCTGCAGCTAAAACTGTAGCACAAAAAGCAGTAGCAGCAGGTATTTACGGAATTCAAGTAGACGGTATGGATCCATTAGCTGTATACGCAGCAACTGCTTTCGCTCGTGAGCGCGCAGTAAATGGCGAAGGCCCTACTTTAATCGAGACTTTAACATTCCGTTACGGTCCACATACAATGGCTGGTGATGACCCAACTCGTTACCGTACAAAAGATATCGAAAACGAATGGGAACAAAAAGACCCAATCGTACGCTTCCGTAAGTTCTTAGAAGCTAAAGGCCTATGGTCTCAAGAAGTTGAAGAGACAGTAATCGAAGAAGCAAAAGAAGATATCAAACAAGCAATTGCTAAGGCTGACCAAGCTCCAAAACAAAAAGTAACTGATTTAATGGAAATCATGTACGAAAAAATGCCTTACAACTTAGCTGAACAATATGAAATTTACAAAGAAAAGGAGTCGAAGTAAGCCATGGCTCAAATGACAATGATTCAAGCAATCACTGATGCTTTACGCGTTGAAATGAAAAATGATCCTAACGTACTTGTATTTGGTGAAGACGTTGGTGTAAACGGTGGTGTATTCCGTGCTACTGAAGGTTTACAAGCTGAATTTGGTGAAGATCGTGTAATGGATACTCCACTTGCAGAGTCTGGTATTGGTGGACTTGCAGTTGGTCTTGCACTTGAAGGATTCCGTCCAGTTCCAGAAATCCAATTCTTCGGTTTCGTTTTTGAAGTAATGGATTCAATTTCTGGTCAATTGGCTCGTATGCGTTACCGTTCTGGTGGACGTTGGACTGCTCCAGTAACAGTTCGTTCTCCATTCGGTGGTGGTGTTCATACTCCTGAACTACATGCTGATAGCTTAGAAGGATTAGTGGCTCAACAACCTGGTCTAAAAGTTGTTATTCCATCTACTCCATACGATGCTAAAGGTCTTTTAATCTCTGCGATTCGTGACAACGATCCAGTTATCTACTTAGAGCATATGAAATTGTACCGTTCATTCCGTCAAGATGTACCAGAAGGCGAATACACAATTGATTTAGGTAAAGCTGATATCAAACGTGAAGGTACAGATGTATCTGTTATCGCTTACGGTGCTATGGTTCACGCTGCATTAAAAGCTGCTGAAGAACTTGAAAAAGAAGGTATCTCTTTAGAGGTTGTTGACTTACGTACAGTTCAACCATTAGATATCGAAACAATCATCGCTTCTGTTGAAAAAACAGGTCGCGTAGTTGTAGTTCAAGAAGCTCAAAAACAAGCTGGTATTGCAGCTAACGTTGTAGCGGAAATTAACGACCGTGCAATCTTAAACTTAGAAGCTCCAGTTGTACGTGTTGCAGCTGCTGATACAGTATTCCCATTCTCTCAAGCAGAGAGCGTATGGTTACCAAACCACAAGGATATTGTTGAAGCTGTAAACAAAGTAATGAACTTCTAATTTTTAGTTTTTCATGTGCAAAAGAAATCAGCACATGCTGGTTTCTTTTGTACATATTCCATAATAATGAAATGAATCAGGGGGCTGAATTCCGTGGCATTTGAATTTAAACTACCAGATATCGGTGAAGGTATCCACGAAGGTGAAATCGTAAAATGGTTTATTAAACCAGGCGATGAAGTAAATGAAGACGATGTACTTCTTGAAGTACAAAATGATAAAGCAGTAGTAGAAATCCCTTCTCCTGTTAAAGGTAAAGTACTTGAAGTACTTGTAGAAGAAGGAACAGTTGCAATCGTAGGAGATACATTAATTAAATTTGATGCTCCTGGATACGAAAACCTTAAATTTAAAGGTGACGATCATGATGAAGCTCCAAAAGCTGAAGAAGCAGCAGTAGAAGCTCCAGCAGCGGAAGCTACTCCAGCAGCAACTGCAGAAGTAGTAAATGAGCGCGTAATCGCTATGCCATCTGTTCGTAAATACGCTCGTGAAAAAGGTGTAGACATTCATAAAGTAGCTGGTACTGGTAAGAACGGCCGTATCGTAAAAGCTGACATCGATGCATTTGCAAATGGTGGACAAACTGTAGCAGCAACTGAGGCTCCAGCAGCAGTAGAAGCTACTCCAGCAGCAGCGAAAGAAGAAGCACCAAAAGCACAACCAATTCCAGCTGGTGAATATCCAGAAACTCGTGAGAAAATGAGTGGTATCCGTAAAGCGATTGCGAAAGCAATGGTTAACTCTAAACACACAGCTCCTCACGTAACATTAATGGATGAAGTTGATGTAACTGAGCTTGTTGCTCACCGTAAGAAGTTCAAAGCAGTAGCAGCTGACAAAGGTATTAAATTAACTTACCTTCCATACGTTGTTAAAGCTTTAACATCTGCATTACGTGAATACCCAATGTTAAACACTTCTTTAGACGATGCATCTCAAGAAGTAGTTCATAAACATTACTTCAACATCGGTATCGCAGCTGATACAGACAAAGGTCTATTAGTACCAGTTGTTAAAGATACAGATCGTAAGTCTATCTTCACTATTTCTAACGAGATCAATGATCTTGCTGGTAAAGCACGTGAAGGTCGTCTAGCTCCAACTGAAATGAAAGGTGCTTCTTGCACAATTACAAACATTGGTTCTGCAGGTGGACAATGGTTCACTCCAGTTATCAATCACCCAGAAGTAGCAATCCTTGGTATCGGCCGTATCGCTGAAAAACCAGTTGTGAAAAATGGTGAGATCGTTGCAGCTCCAGTATTAGCATTATCTCTAAGCTTTGACCATCGTTTAATTGACGGCGCAACTGCTCAAAAAGCGTTAAACCAAATTAAACGTCTATTGAATGACCCACAATTATTAGTAATGGAGGCGTAATAACAATGGTAGTAGGAGATTTCCCAATTGAATTAGATACAGTCGTTGTTGGTGCAGGTCCTGGTGGATACGTTGCGGCAATTCGTGCAGCACAATTAGGTCAAAAGGTAGCAATCATTGAAAAAGCTAACCTTGGTGGCGTATGCTTAAACGTTGGATGTATTCCTTCAAAAGCGTTAATCAATGCAGGTCATCGTTATGAGAATGCAATGCATTCTGATGACATGGGTATCACTGCAGAGAACGTAAAAGTTGACTTTACAAAAGTTCAAGAATGGAAAAACGGCGTAGTTAAGAAATTAACTGGCGGTGTTGAAGGCCTTCTTAAAGGTAACAAAGTTGAAATCATTCGCGGTGAAGCTTACTTCGTAGATGCTAATACATTACGCGTTATGACTGAAGATGCAGCTCAAACTTATACGTTTAAAAATGCTGTTCTTGCAACTGGTTCTACACCAATCGAAATTCCAGGATTCAAATACTCTAAACGTGTTATCAACTCTACAGGTGCTTTAAGCTTACCTGAAATTCCTAAAAAACTTGTTGTAATCGGCGGCGGTTACATCGGTATGGAATTAGGTACTGCATATGCTAACTTCGGTACAGAAGTTACTGTAGTAGAAGCTGGCGACGAAATCTTAGCTGGTTTCGAAAAAGCTATGAGCTCTGTTGTTAAACGTGCTCTACAGAAAAAAGGTAACGTAAATATCCATACAAAAGCTATGGCTAAAGGCGTTGAAGAAACAGAAACTGGCGTAAAAGTTAGCTTTGAAGTTAAAGGTGAAATCCAAACTGTAGAAGCAGATTACGTATTAGTAACTGTAGGTCGTCGTCCAAACACTCAAGAAATCGGTCTTGAGCAAGTTGGAGTTAAAATGACTGACCGCGGCATCATCGAAATCGATGAGCAATGTCGTACAAATGTACCAAACATCTATGCAATCGGTGATATCGTTCCTGGACCACCATTAGCTCACAAAGCTTCTTACGAAGGTAAAGTAGCTGTAGAAGCAATTAGTGGCCATGCATCAGCTATCGATTACATCGGAATTCCTGCAGTATGCTTCACTGATCCAGAATTAGCATCTGTTGGTTACACTAAAAAACAAGCTGAAGAAGCTGGAATGACTGTAACTGTATCTAAGTTCCCATTCGCTGCTAACGGTCGTGCATTATCATTAAACAGCACTGACGGTTTCCTACAACTTGTAACACGTAAAGAAGATGGTCTTCTTGTAGGTGCTCAAGTTGCAGGTGCAGGTGCTTCTGATATTATCTCTGAGATTGGTTTAGCTATCGAAGCTGGAATGACAGCTGAAGATATCGCTCAAACAATCCATGCTCACCCAACATTAGGTGAAATCACAATGGAAGCAGCTGAAGTTGCTCTTGGAATGCCAATTCACATTGTAAAATAATTTAAGTAATGTAAATAGCCCCTCTCTTATTGTAAGAGAGGGGCTATTTTTATTTTCATCAAATGACTTGCAAGGTCTTTAAACGTACTTGTCGAATGAATATATAATACTTTAACAAATGATTTAGGCGTAACTTACTTCAAAGGTAATATATATCATCCTATAATATGTAATTGATTCAAACTTAACCCCATATATTAATAAAATAGAGCATGTCAAAGGAGAAGGTTCCATGAAAATATTACATGTTATATTTTATCATTTACTACTATGGAGTGGCTTTTCCACTGTATTAACATTATCGAATGGTGATAAGTTTCATTATAAAGTTATTCTTTTTTTCGTATTCCTGTATTTAGCCTATGTAATAGCGTATTTTGTATTACACGTAAGAAAGCAAGCGTTATTTCTTACATGTTCGAATTGTATACTATTTTTAATCGTATTATTTATTTTTTAAATTAACGTTTATAAAAATACATTGTTCTTCCATTAAATAATTGTAACTCTCCTTCTAATTTCTTCGCTAAAAAACGGCAAAATTCATTTGCTTTCCCTTTGTCACCATATGTTGCATTAGGTGGTAAAGAAACTTGGATGAAAAATTGTTCATTTTCTATACCAACACCAATATAAATTGAGTCATACCGGTCGTGATTAGATTGAAGTTTTAATGTTGTTGTAGATGTATCTAAAATTTCATAAGGAAAAGCGGTATTTGTATACGTGTAATTAATTTGGGCACCAGTTTTAGAAGTAACTGTTTTATAATAATGAAAAAGTTGTTTTATATCATCTATTGAAACAGATTGTTGGTTGGATTTTGGTACAAGCGTAATAAAGGCGTGTTGCATATAAGTTCCCCCTAACTTAGTAGAATACTATCATTCTACATCCTACTGAATTTTTTGACAATTAAAAGGAGTATTACATGTTTTGTTTAATATACTATTAATGAAACGTGATGTAGAAAGGTGGAAACCAATGTTTGAAAAATTGTATGATGAGCATGAAAGTGTGAAGGTACGATTTTTAGGGTTTATGACACATGATACACGTTATGATTTTGGTGTTATTTATACAAATATGTTTTTTGGAAAACCGCTCATTGTTTGTATGCAAACAGGAAGGTCTACTTTACTCGGAAGAGATGATGTAGAGAATGTTCAATATATACAGGAGATTTTTAAATTAGGATCAGAAGAGGAAGCGAAGGAGTTAGCTCAGTTTTTCAAATTTCTAGTTCCGTCAACTTCTTTACATGCGGAATATGAAGAATAATTAATGTGAAACAGTCGTACTTATAAATATGGCTGTTTTTTATTTGAATATCGCATACTAATTAAAATTTAAAATATTTAATGTGTTATACTAAAAACCTATTGACGTAAAAAGTATAACATATTAAAATAAAGACAGAAAGTTAAGCGGTTACAAAAAAGTTTTTGGGATTATAAACTTAGGGGGAAATGAAAAATGGGAACAATCGTATGTCAAGATTGTGAAGGTACAATTGCACACTTCGAAGATGAGAAAGTAACGGTACTTTACGGGAAATGTGGATCTTGCGGATGTGATCACACAGAGCATACAAAAGCCCAATAATTGATAGGAAATGGACAGCTAAAAGTTTTTAGGACCATAAACTTAGGGGGAAATGAAAAATGGGAACAATCGTATGCCAAGTATGTGAAGGAACAATCGGACATTTTGAAGATGAGAAAACGACAGTACTTTACGGAAAATGTGGAACAAATTGTGACTGTGCTAGAAAAGATAATGCGAAAGCTTAATGATAGATAAATAGATTACTATTAAAACTCAGGGGGAAATGAAAATGGGAACAATCGTATGCCAAGTATGTGAAGGAACAATTGGACATTTTGAAGATGAAAAATCAACAGTACTATACGGGAAATGTGGATCTCATTGCGAATGTGACCATAAAGAACATACAAAAGCTTAATAATAAGAAAAAGCGCCTACATGTGTAGGCGCTTTTTTAATAAATTGTAGTTGTATGGCCAACTGTTGCAACGATTGCATCATCTCTAATTGGAATAAAGCTTATGGATGTCTGTGGTGTACTAGAAGAAGCGTATTGGCTCATTATACGGCTATCTATACGGGTAATAGTATCGGTCAAAAAAGCTGAAATAAAAGCGTAAGGGACTCGTCGTTCATTTAATGAATAAATAATTTCTTCTTTTGTTTTTACACCTACGCCATGTCCGTAAAAAAAGAAATTTCCTAAATAGATTGTGTTTTCTCCTTGCCACTCAATCGTAGCTGGATTCACTTGTGGGTTTTTAAAGTAAACGAGGTCACCTGGAACAAGATCGCCACCGTTTTTTGTTATGAGTCTTAGATCTTGATCGTAGTCCCATGTATAAAGTAAAAGGTTTGCAAATAGACGATTGAAAGTTTCTTCCTCATACAATGATAATAAAGCTTTATAAAAAATAATGATCATAGCGGTTGCGCATTCAGTTCCATATAGTTTTCCGTTTTTGAAAATATCTTGTATGGCAATAGAAGGTGGTATGTTTGGAAGAAGCTCGAATCCTCCAAGGGATGTTCTTTTCCAATACTGGGGGTTGCAAAAGGATTGTTGAAATGTGCGAAACTGAAATCCACTTTGAAAAAGTTCTAGTGCAGAGATAATAATATTAACTCGTAAATTGAGATCAAAGCTGAGTTCATCAGCTGTTCGGAAGGAATAAACTTCTTGATTTCCTGCCATTATTGATAAAATTTGTTGTTTCTCTGCTGCAAATGGCTCATATTCATTTGTAATATAAGGATGTACAATAGAACGGCCTATTACAATCATAATAGTATCCCCACCTATACGTTACATTCTTTAGTATCGTATGAAGAAAAGGAAAAAAGGTGAAAAAAAAGCCTATCAACTGATAGGCTTGTACTCTTTAATAACACGTAATGTTTGTAATGTCATATCTTCAGGACCTTGTACAGGTAAACCTGCTTCTAAGTTTTTACGAATATACTCTAAGTTTTCTTGTGTAATAATTTCCCCCGGAGTAAAGATTGGAATCCCTGGCGGATAAACCATAACAAAATCAGCTATAATACGACCCGCTGCATTTTCAAATGGAATGACTTCTGTTTCCGAATAAAAAGCATCTCGAGGAGAAAGTGCTAGCACTGGAATTTCTGGAATCTCTACTTGTACTTGAACACCTTTATCTGCCCTATTTCTAAATGTTGCTGCTAAATCTTGTAATGCTGCAATAAGTGTATTTGTATCACTTTCTGTGTCTCCTAAAGTGATAAGACATAGTATGTTGTATAGATCTGAGAGTTCTACTTCAATGTTATATTGCTCTCTAAGCCATACTTCAGCTTGGTGGCCGGTAATACCTAAATCTTTTACAGATACAATTATCTTTGTAGGATCATAGTTAAAGGTAGCATCTGTACCTAACATTTCTTTTCCAGGACAGTAAAGATGCTCAATAGAATTTATAGCATCACGAACATGTTCAGCTAATTGTATTGTTTGTTCTATGAGTGCTGTTCCTTCTGTAGCAAGACGTTTTCTCGCAACATCAAGTGATGCTAACAAGATGTAAGAAGTTGATGTAGTTGTAAGCATGCTAATAATAGATTGGACATGTTTTACATTCACCAAGCCTTCTTTCACATTAAGAATAGAACTTTGAGTTAAAGAGCCTCCTAATTTGTGAACACTTGTTGCTGCCATGTCTGCACCAGCTTGCATCGCTGACATCGGCAATTCATCGTGAAAATGAATATGAACACCATGAGCCTCGTCGACTAGTACAGGGATGTCATAAGAATGTGCTAATTGTACAATCTGTTCTAAGTCTGCAGCAAATCCAAAGTACGTTGGGTTAATAACAAGTAAGCCCTTTGCATCTGAGTGCTCTTCAAGTGCTTTTTTGACAGATTGAATTGTGATTCCATGAGAAATACCGAGTTTCGGATCGATTTCAGGATGCATGAAAATCGGTTTTGCACCTGAGAAAATAATAGCTGACATTACTGATTTATGCACGTTTCGTGGTACTAGGATTTTGTCACCAGGACCGCAAACGCTCATCACCATTGTCATAATAGCGCCACTTGTACCTTGAATAGAAAAGAAAGTATGATCTGCACCGAATGCAGCGGCTGCTAAATCCTGTGCTTCTTTAATCATACCTTTTGGATGATGTAAATCATCGAGTGGCGCAATATTAATTAAATCAATTGCTAATGCATTATGCCCAATAAATTCGCGAAATGTAGGATCCATGCCCTGTCCTTTTTTATGACCAGGAATATGGAATTGAATTGGATTTCGCTTACTGTGCTCAACTAAAGCGGTAAACAATGGTGTTTCGTATTGGGACAATCTATACACCCCTTCTTCTTCATAATATTTAGTATAATTTGTTTTATATAATCCTGCTCTAAAAAAGGTAAGTTCTTTTTTTAGAATGAGGCTTGTTTTTCTGCCATTCAAAAAATCGGTTTTGAGATGGTAGCTTCACTTTATTTTCTATAAAACAAAAGCATTATATCACCAATAATTATAGATGTATAGAAAAAAATATTTTTAAGGTGAGTATGTTTAATAGTTAGCCTCAACTAATGAATAGAGGAAGACAATTCCATTAAAATGAATAAATAGTGTATAATGCAGAGTGGCTATAATGAAGAATAAAATATTCTCTTTAAGATAGCATAATGAAACAAGAAGAAATGATAAATGAGGTGCGAAATGGAATATCAATATCCGTTAGATTATGATTGGTCAAATGAGGAAATGGTTATTATTGTGAAGTTTTATGAAGCAATTGAGAAAGCTTATGAAAAAGGAATTATAAGAGAAGAATTAATGGGTTTATATCGTCGTTTTAAAGAGATTGTTCCATCGAAAGCAGAAGAAAAGAAAATTGATAAAGAGTTTCAAGAAGTAAGTGGATACTCTATATATCGTGCTATTCAAAGAGCAAAGGAAGTCGAAGAACAAAAGTTTGTAAAAATGTAAAAAATATTTTGAAAAATAAAAACTGAAGTGATATAATGTGATAACAACTAAAAACGGACAATATAAATTGTCCGTTTTCTACTATCGATTACAAAGTGCATATAAAGGAAGGAGTGATTGCATCGTAGATTCAATCTTAGCAAGGAATTGTTCGTTGGTCATTGCTGAAAACTCCTCTGGTGATATATGAATACCAACTAATAATTCTGCTTTTTTTACAGTAGCTAGTCGTTCAATCATCTTTTGTAAGTCTTCGGTTTCAAGTGTTTTATGTAATTTCACACTTGGTTTAGTATGGTCAATGGACCAAACGAAGTCATTTGGAATATTTGTTTTTAAATCATTTAAATGTTCTAAGAAGGCATGAGCCGTCTCAACTTTTTGTGGACACTCATAGATTAAACCAAAGTATATGAAGGCATGAGTACCCCATAAGCCGATTTGGAAATGCGGTAGCATTTTATATCCTCGTTTATTTGTTGAAAAAGCAACCCAAGTATCGTTTGGTGGATTGACTTTGCGACGTGCGTGTTTTGCAACATGATAAAAAAAGTTCTCATCAGTGTGTTGGGATAAGTATTCTGCAAATTGTTCCCCTAAAGCTTCTAGCTTAGGATGAATGTTCGTTTTAATTGCACTCATTCGTTCTTCGAGACCATCAACTGTAAAGACATCAAAATCAGTTGACTTGAATGTTTGTATTGTCATGATTGTTCCTCCAACTCCTATTTTGCTTTTATTTTAGCATAGCTTGTACTATTCATAAAAAAAACAGCACAAAAAAATTTAAATAAAAAAATATAATTTTGTTGCATAGATGATTTATCCAACATAGTATAGTATAAAACAAAAAATCAGAAAATTTAATTAATTCTAGTCCGAGGGCAGACGAATATTGGGAGGAGGCAAATAATATGAGACAGGTGATTAATGCGTTAAAGAGAACAGATGCCGAAAAGAGAATACCGGTGCTACGTTTGGAGCTAGATTATGAATTAGCAACTTTATATGATGCGATGATGGAAGATGATAAACAGAAAAAAGAAGAGTGTGTACAAAAGTTAGAAGTGTTAAGACTTGAAATGATTCGTTTAGAAGCGTAATAATAGTATATGTATAAAAAATTAGTTGGTGCGAACCTTATAAAGGGTTCGTTTTTTCTGTGAACAGTAAAGATCGGAGTGTTTAAACATGCAAGAAGTATGGAAAGACATCGATGCACACGCCAAACGGTGGATTCGGGATGCAGGAGAGCATTTAATAGCATCCATGAAAAAAGCACTTATTATAGAAACAAAATCCAATGCAGCTGACTTAGTTACAAATATGGACCGAGAGATAGAACAGTTTTTAATTGGGAAAATTAAAGAAACATTCCCGAATCATAATATTTTAGGAGAAGAAGGTTATGGAGACGAGATAACGTCTTCTGACGGGGTTGTTTGGTTAATTGATCCAATTGACGGCACGATGAACTTTGTTCATCAAAAAAGAAATTTTGCAATTTCAATTGGGATTTATGAGAACGGTATCGGAAAGATTGGACTTATTTATGATCCAGTACATGATGAACTATATCATGCAGTCAAGGGATCTGGAGCTTTTTGTAATGATATATCAATTCCTCAATTGGAAAAAGGAACTGTAGAGCAAGGTATTGTAGCTTTAAATGCGATATGGCTTACAGATAATCCATTGCTTAATATGGAAAGTATGATGGCACTTGTTAAGAAAGCAAGGGGCACGAGATCGTATGGTTGTGCAGCGTTAGAGATGGTGTACGTTGCAACAGGAAGAATAGATGCATATGTAACGCCGAGATTATCACCATGGGATTTTGGCGGAGGACAGATAATTGTAGAAGAAGTTGGAGGGAAGGTAACGACATTCTCTGGAGCGTCACTTTCTATCATAGAGAAGAACAGTGTGCTAGTTGCAAAACCAGGAGTGTATGAAGAAGTGTTATCTTTTATATCAGAGCCACAAAAAAAGTAAGAGGCTATGTATAAGCTTCTTACTTTTTAGCGTTATTGTGATTTGCGCATTTTTCTTTTTGTTACAAAACCGTATCCAACTGCAACAAATGTACCGATAATGCAAATAATAATACCGATTGGACTATTTTCAGCAATCATAATGCCGATACCGATTAAGAAAATAACACCGATAATTGCGGTTAATAAAAAGCGATATTGAATGTGTTCCATTTCTTCACCCTCCAATCTCATTTTACTTTCACAAAAGTAAGAATACAACTATATTTTCATTCTTGCTTTTATTTTAATTGCTATTGTATCCCCTTCGCTCTTATAATAGAGAAGGATTAAAAAGACATTAGGAGTTGGACATGTTGAAAAAACGACAAGATTTACGTAATATAGCAATTATTGCCCACGTTGACCATGGTAAAACAACACTTGTTGACCAGTTATTACGTCAAGCGGGGACATTCCGTGCGAATGAACATATTGAAGAACGCGCAATGGATTCAAATGATCTAGAAAGAGAACGCGGTATTACAATTTTAGCGAAGAATACAGCGATTCACTATGAAGATAAAAGAATTAACATTTTAGATACACCAGGTCACGCTGACTTCGGTGGAGAAGTAGAACGTATCATGAAAATGGTTGATGGTGTTCTACTTGTTGTTGATGCATATGAAGGTTGTATGCCACAAACACGATTTGTTTTAAAGAAAGCTCTTGAGCAAAACTTAACTCCAATCGTTGTTGTAAACAAAATTGACCGTGACTTCGCTCGTCCTGATGAAGTAGTTGATGAAGTAGTTGACTTATTCATCGAACTTGGTGCAAACGAAGATCAATTAGAGTTCCCAGTTGTATTTGCATCAGCAATGAACGGAACAGCAAGCTTGGATTCAAATCCGGCAAATCAAGAAGAGAATATGAAATCATTATTCGATACAATTATCGAACATATTCCAGCACCAGTTGATAACAGCGAAGAGCCACTTCAATTCCAAGTAGCACTTCTTGATTACAACGACTACGTTGGACGTATTGGAGTTGGACGCGTATTCCGCGGTACAATGAAGGTTGGACAACAAGTTGCTTTAATGAAAGTTGACGGAAGTGTAAAACAATTCCGCGTAACGAAATTATTCGGTTACATTGGATTAAAACGTCAAGAAATTGAAGAAGCAAAAGCTGGAGATTTAGTAGCTGTTTCAGGTATGGAAGACATCAACGTAGGTGAAACGGTATGTCCGGTTGAGCATGAAGAGGCTTTACCATTATTACGTATTGATGAGCCAACGCTACAAATGACATTCCTTGTAAATAACAGCCCATTTGCAGGTCGTGAAGGTAAATTTATTACATCTCGTAAAATTGAAGAGCGTCTTCGTTCACAATTAGAAACAGATGTAAGTTTACGTGTAGATAATACAGATTCTCCTGATGCATGGATCGTATCTGGACGCGGGGAATTGCATTTATCTATCTTAATTGAAAACATGCGTCGTGAAGGTTATGAACTACAAGTATCTAAGCCTGAAGTAATTATTAAAGATATCGATGGCGTAAGATGTGAACCTGTAGAGCGCGTACAAATCGATGTTCCTGAAGAATACACTGGTTCTATTATGGAATCAATGGGTGCACGTAAAGGTGAAATGTTAGATATGGTGAATAACGGAAACGGTCAAGTTCGCCTTACTTTCATGGTTCCGGCACGTGGTTTAATTGGTTACACAACAGAATTCCTAACATTAACTCGTGGTTACGGTATTTTAAACCATACATTCGATTGCTACCAACCAGTACATGCTGGACAAGTGGGTGGACGTCGCCAAGGTGTTCTAGTTTCACTTGAAACAGGAAAAGCATCACAATACGGCATTATGCAAGTTGAAGACCGTGGTGTAATCTTCGTTGAACCAGGTACAGAAGTATATGCTGGTATGATCGTAGGAGAACATACTCGTGAGAACGACTTAACAGTTAACGTTGTGAAAATGAAACAACAAACTAACATTCGTTCTGCAACGAAAGATCAAACTTCAACAATGAAAAAACCACGCTTAATGACTCTAGAAGAGTCATTAGAGTACTTAAACGATGACGAGTTCTGTGAAGTAACTCCAGAATCAATTCGTTTACGTAAAAAGATTCTTGATAAGAGCGAACGTGAAAGAGCTGCTAAGAAAAAGAAATCTGTAGAAGCATAAAAAATAAAACAGCTACCTTTAAGGTAGCTGTTTTATTATGTTTATTTTTTTTAGAATATTTACTCTTTTTAGTGGACAGTATTTTTTTCGCAGGTTACTCTTGTATTAAGTACATAAAGAAATTTTGTTTTTTATGAGAAGGGGGGGATAAATAGTGTTAGAAAGAATGTCTTTTTTTGCGAAATTATGTAAAGTTGATGAAAATCCAGAGTTAGGAATGTGGTTACTTTATGGGACGATTATTATATTAAGTGCTCTCGTCTATAATTTAGGATTTGCTAGAAAGTTGTCTGTACTAAAAAATATAGTAATATACATATCATTAGCAATTGGATGTACAGTATTAACCTTTTTTGCTGTATTTTTACCTGTTGGAGAAGGGCTTGTTGTAGCGGCAATTGTACTTGGAATTTATAGATTGCGTTTGCGTCAAGCGAAACAACAAAAAGCAGGGTGAGGGGGCGAAGTTTTATGCGTTCAGTACAAGATGCACTATATAATTGGTTAACAATTAAAACAGTTGCGGAAGCACGTCCGGATGATAGTGCTGCAAAAGAAACGTATTTGTTATTTCAAAATATGATATATGAAGAACATAAATTAAAAGATGTGGAAGTTAAAAAGAACGAGGAAATGTATTTAATTACATATGAAATGAATGGGGAAAGGAAATCTGCAAGGTTTCCGCTAGAAGCCATTGATTGTTTCTTGGATCAGATGAACCGCGAGCCAGAAAAATATAAATAAGTCCTTATCTATATGAGTAAGGACTTATTTACATTTTACCAATCGTCTTCGACTTTTTTATCACGATATAATCGGAAATTACCACTTGCATGACGTTCCATTGTACGCTCTGCAATTCGTTCCGAACATTCCATGCACATATATGTATGAATAGGGCGATTACGCAGTTTTTTTGCCGTAGGATTTTCATCATCTAACATATCTTTTTTATCACAAATCATACATTTGACTCTCATTTCGTCACCTCAATACGAATTCTATCAGTATAAGTATATCATGGAAGTATAATGTTTTTGAATAATAGTGGGAAAAAATAATATTTTCGCAATTCGAAAAATAAGTTATGATAAGGATATACCAAGTATGTTTGGAGGTGAAAATATGGCGAATGTAGTAGAGCCTACTTTAACAGAGGGTTTAGTACAAACGTTGCGTAAAGAGTGTATTGTGATGATAGCAACGACAGATTTCGAAAAACAAGTTCCTAACGTAAGTGCTATTTCTTGGGTGTATGCAGTGAGCAAAACTAGTATTCGATTTGCAGTAGATCAACGTTCACGTATTGTGGAAAATATAAGGCATAATACAGGTGTAGTATTGACTATAATGGCGAATGAATCCGTATTTTCCATAAGTGGTGCAGGTGAAATTTTGACAGATAGAATGGAAGGTATTTCTTTGAAATTAACTGTAATAGAAGTTAATGTGCAAGAAGTACGTGATGTTATGTTTTATGGAGCGAAACTTGCAATTGAACCAACATATGAAAAAACATACGATCTTCGGGCGGCCAAAAAGCTGGATAACGAAGTACTAGTAGGAATAAGAGAATTATAAATGTGCTAAATAAGAAATTCGTTTATTCACTTTTGTAATCGGTTATTGTGATTTAACGTTAATAATTATAATAAAAAGTAATATATTGAATAGAAATGAATAAAGAATAAATAAAAGGTTTAATGACTATGATTTTCGATTCTACCTCGTTTACACGGTACATATAATTATAACAATGGTTCGTCCATATTTTATGGATGAAACCCTTGTTCTACAAATTTAAAAGTGGAGTCAGGGGGTAACAGGTTGGATAAAATTTATGTGTTAGATACGAATGTACTTTTGCAGGATCCTTTATCTATTTTTTCATTTGAAACCAATGAAGTAGTGATTCCAGCAGTTGTATTAGAAGAGGTTGATTCGAAAAAACGTTATATGGATGAAGTAGGACGAAATGCTCGTTATGTATCTAAGTTAATAGATAAATTTCGTGAAATAGGAAAGCTGCATGAAAGTATCCCGCTAGAAAATGGCGGAACATTTCGTATTGAATTAAACCATCGTTCATTTGTGCAACTACAAGATATTTTTGTAGAAAAAACAAATGATAATCGAATTTTAGCTGTAGCAAAAAATCTATCTTTAGAAGAACAGGAAAAAGAGGACGGGAAGTCTGTTATTTTAGTAAGTAAAGATGTACTCGTAAGGGTAAAAGCTGATGCAATTGGTTTGAAGGCTGAAGATTATTTAAGTGATCGCGTAATTGAAGTAGAAAATATATATTCTGGCTTTTTAGAAGGATATATATCAAAAGAACAATTGGATTATTTTTATGAGAAAGGTGAATTGCCTCTATCTGAAATTGCGAATCATCCTTTTTACCCAAATCAATTTGTAGTAATGAAAGATGCATTAGGGGGCTCTAGTTCGGCGCTTGGCATTGTGGATCACTTAGGTAAGAAGGTAAAGAAACTTATTTTTCACAATGAACAAGTATGGGGGATACGACCACGAAACGTGCAGCAAATTATGGGATTAGAATTGTTGCTTCGTGAAGATATTCCGCTTGTAACATTAACGGGGAAAGCCGGCACAGGAAAAACGTTACTTGCGTTAGCTTCGGGACTTATGCAAACAGAAGATTTAGGGTTATATAAAAAATTACTCGTTGCAAGACCAATTGTCCCAGTCGGAAAAGATATCGGTTATTTACCAGGAGAAAAAGAAGAAAAGTTAAGACCATGGATGCAACCAATTTTTGATAACCTAGAGTATTTATTTAATACGAAAAAGCCAGGAGAGTTAGATGCTATTTTAGCTGGAATGGGTTCGATTGAAGTAGAAGCCCTTACTTATATACGCGGGAGAAGTATTCCAGATCAGTTCATTATCATTGACGAAGCACAAAATTTAACAAAGCATGAAGTGAAAACGATACTAACTAGGGTAGGGGAAAAGAGTAAGATTGTATTGATGGGAGATCCTCAGCAAATTGATCACCCATATTTAGATGAATATAATAATGGCCTAACGTATGTTGTAGAGAAGTTTAAAGAACAGCGCATTAGTGGTCATGTGAAGTTTGTTAAAGGGGAGCGATCTAATTTAGCTCAACTAGCAGCAGATTTATTGTAAAAAGGAGTGAGCTTAAGCTCACTCCTTTTCTTTAAATAATTGTAAATTTACGGATGTTCCGGATTGGATTTTGTCGATTAGATCCATCATTGAAATAGAGATGAACAGGTCCGTCTTCTTTTAATGGCTTTCCTTCTTTTGAAAAGCCTAGTATAGCATTTTTGACAGTTTCTAATGGAAGTGTCATTGTATGATCTACCGTTTCAATTTCAACTTGCGTAGCGTCCTCTAAAATTTCAGCGTTAGCAAGGAATGGATGGAACGGAATACCAAATGTTCCAGTAATTAGTTGTTCTTTTTTATATTTCTTTACACTTTGTTGTATCGGCGGGAAGGCAGCACCATCACGAATTTCACGATCCCAATGTTCTGAAGTGTTTTTTAAATAAGTTTCTAGTTCAGACGTGTTTTCTCTAGTTTCATCAAAGTAAGTTGTCAAATCTACTTTTCGATCATCAAAGATCCAAACAGTTGGATCAATAGTGATTGGAAAACGTACTTTTCCGTTAATAAATAAAATTTCGCTCATTGTTGTTCCCCCATTTGTGTTATACTCCCACTTTTCAGTATAATAGCATTAGACACTGTTGTCACAAAAAATGTTTCTATTGCAATTTATTAAAACTATCGCTAATATTAATAGATAGGATAGAGGAGAGTAGGACGGAAACGGAGGGAATCAATTTGGCGTCTGAGACAGTAGCAAATCATCAGGAAAAGGCACTAGCCCTTCTACAAGCGGATGCAGAGAAGATTTTAAGACTTATTAAGGTGCAAATGGACCATCTTACAATGCCGCAATGTCCATTATATGAAGAAGTGTTAGACACACAAATGTTTGGACTATCCCGCGAGGTCGATTTTGCAGTTCGCCTTGGTCTTATTGCAGAAGAACAAGGGAAAGCAATGTTAGGTGAGCTCGAACGTGAGTTATCTGCACTTCATGAAGCGTTTACAAACAAACAACAATAACGGGTTCAAATAAGGGGGCTCAAACTAAATTAGTTTGAGCTTTTTATTTGTATAATAAAGCAGGAAGAATCAATGTACATATGGAATACAACAATAATTAAATTGAAACAGAAAGAGGAAATGAAATGAAAAAAGTATGGAAATCAATGGATTATTCATTGTTACTTCCTCTTGTTATCTTATGTGTGCTGGGAGTTATAATGGTATATAGTTCGAGTTCCATTGTTGCGATTTCGAGGCATAACTGGCCAGCAAATTACTTTTTTAAAAAACAATTAATAACTTTAGCTATTGGAACGGTATTGTTAGCAATTGTGGCTTCATTACCTTATAAGTTTTGGAGGAAACGAATAATTTTATCGGCAATGGGGCTAGGAAGTATTGCTTTACTAGCAGCAGCCTTGATTTTTGGTAAGGAAATAAATGGTGCAAAAGGTTGGATATTAGGTATACAGCCGGCTGAATTTGTTAAATTATCAATTATTATTATATTAGCTCGCTTTTTTGCAAGAAGACAAGAGACAAATACACCTGTTTTTAAAGGATCGGGACTTACACTTGGTTTTGTTGGAATGGCAATGTTTTTAATTTTAAAGCAAAATGATTTAGGTACCGATTTGTTAATTGCAGGAACAGTCGGGATTATGTTTCTTTGTTCAGGGGTACGGATTAACTTATGGATTAAACGAATTGTTTTAACTTCTATAGTATGGATTCCGGCGCTATATTTTCTGGCTAATTATAAATTAAGTGGTTACCAAAAGGCACGTTTTTCAGTTTTCCTTGATCCATTCAATGATCCTCAGAATGATGGATTCCAATTGGTAAATTCTTTTATTGGAATTGCTTCAGGAGGGCTAAATGGTCGGGGATTAGGAAATAGTGTGCAAAAATATGGATATTTACCAGAACCGCAAACAGATTTTATTATGGCTATTATATCTGAAGAGTTAGGTTTTATTGGTGTAGCTATTATTTTAATTTGCTTGCTACTTATTATTATTCGTTCATTCAGGATTGCTCAAAAATGTAAAGATCCGTTTGGAAGTTTAATTGCAATCGGAATTGCAAGTTTAATGGGAGTGCAAACTTTTGTTAATGTTGGTGGTATGTCTGGATTAATACCGCTTACGGGAGTACCTTTACCGTTTATTAGTTATGGCGGGAGTTCCTTAATAGCTAATCTACTTGCGATGGGAATACTACTTAATATTGCTAGTCATGTAAAACGAGAAGAAAAACAACAGAATAGTGTAATAAAAGAAAGAGAACAAAATGGACCACATCTTGTAGTTGTAAAATAAAAAACACATCGTGCTTTAGAGCAGGATGTGTTTTTTATTTTCAAGTAGTTTTAAATATGATGTATTAATTTCTCTTTCAGTTAAAAGATATATCACATTTGTTTAAATGTGATATACAATTGAGTTGTTAGAAAAGGAAGAGGTATGCTATACTATTTTTGTGAAACAAATTGCACAGAAAACTTATCATTTGTTAAAAAATAAGGTATGATGGATAAAAATAAAGTGAAGCTTTCTAAGTATAATATAATGTGGAAAGTGAAGAACTTCACGCTTTTTAAGGTGTGTATATATTTTATCTCTAGAGTGGTAGGAAAGTAGAGGGGGAAAATCATGACAAAGCTGCAACGTATTCAAAAAGTATTGGTAGCTAACCGTGGAGAGATTGCAATTCGTGTGTTTCGAGCTTGTTCGGAACTTGGATTAAAAACAGTTGCAATCTATTCGAAAGAGGATAGTGGTTCTTATCATCGCTATAAAGCCGATGAGTCCTATTTAGTTGGGGAAGGAAAAAAACCAATTGATGCTTATCTAGATATTGAAGGCATTATTGAGATTGCAAAAAGTAATCATGTAGATGCAATCCACCCTGGATATGGTTTCTTGTCAGAAAATATTCAATTCGCGAAACGTTGCGAAGAAGAAGGAATTATCTTTATCGGTCCGAAAAGTAAGCATTTAGATATGTTTGGAGATAAAGTGAAAGCAAGAACACAAGCGCAGCTAGCACAAATTCCAGTTATACCTGGTAGTGATGGTCCAGTAGATTCATTAGAAGAAGTCGAAAAATTTGCTGAAAAGTATGATTACCCGATTATTATTAAAGCGTCCCTTGGTGGTGGCGGTCGTGGTATGCGTATTGTGCGTACTAGTGAGGAATTAGGAGAATCATATAATCGAGCAAAATCAGAAGCGAAAGCAGCCTTTGGTAATGATGAAGTTTACGTCGAAAAATTCGTTGAAAAACCTAAACATATAGAAGTACAAATTTTAGCAGATGAAGAAGGCAATGTTGTTCATTTATACGAGCGTGACTGTTCTGTACAACGTCGTCATCAAAAAGTTGTAGAAATAGCACCGAGTGTATCACTTTCAGATGATCTGCGTCAGCGTATTTGTGATGCTGCTGTGAAGTTAACGAAAAATGTAAACTATTTAAATGCAGGAACAGTAGAATTCCTTGTAAAAGATGATGAGTTTTACTTTATTGAAGTAAATCCACGTGTTCAAGTAGAACATACGATTACAGAGATGATCACAGGAGTCGATATCGTTCAATCGCAAATTTTAATAGCTGATGGACATGCATTACATAGTAAAATAGTAGGTGTTCCGAAGCAAGAGGAAGTGGTTGTACACGGATTTGCAATCCAATCTCGTGTAACAACTGAAGACCCACTAAATAATTTTATGCCGGATACAGGAAAAATTATGGCGTATCGATCAGGCGGTGGTTTTGGTGTGCGTCTTGATACAGGAAATAGCTTCCAAGGTGCAGTTATTACACCATACTACGATTCTTTACTTGTAAAAGTTACAACTTGGGCACTTACTTTTGAGCAAGCTGCTGCAAAAATGGAACGTAACTTAAAAGAATTCCGTATTCGTGGTATTAAAACAAATATTCCATTCCTAGAGAATGTAGTAAAACATAAAAACTTCTTATCAGGAGAATATGATACTTCGTTTATTGATGTGTCACCTGAACTATTCTTATTCCCGAAACGTAAAGACCGCGGAACGAAAATGTTAAATTATATTGGTTCAGTAACAGTAAATGGCTTCCCAGGAGTAGGGAAAAAAGAAAAGCCAATATTCCCAGATGCTCGTATTCCATGTTTAAAACATTCAGAGCCAATCCAAAATGGAACGAAACAAATTTTGGACGAGCGTGGAGCAGATGGATTAGTAAAATGGGTACAGGATCAAAACCGTGTACTTTTAACGGATACAACATTCCGTGATGCACATCAGTCATTACTTGCAACTCGTATTCGTACAAAAGATTTACATCAAATTGCAGAGCCAACAGCGAGAATGTTACCAAACCTATTCTCAGCTGAAATGTGGGGCGGTGCAACGTTTGATGTCGCGTATCGTTTCTTAAAAGAAGATCCATGGGAACGATTACTAGATCTTCGTGAAAAAATGCCGAACGTTTTATTTCAAATGTTACTACGTTCGTCAAACGCAGTTGGCTACAAAAACTATCCAGATAATTTAATTCAAAAATTTGTGGAGTGTTCTGCTCAAGCAGGCATTGATGTGTTCCGTATTTTTGATAGTTTAAACTGGGTAGAAGGTATGAGAGTTGCAATTGATGCTGTACGAGATACTGGTAAAATTGCAGAAGCAACAATGTGCTACACAGGAGATATTCATGATCCATTACGTAGTAAATATGATTTGAATTATTATAAAAACTTAGCAAAAGAGTTGGAAGCATCGGGAGCTCACATTTTAGGTATTAAAGATATGGCTGGCTTACTAAAACCAAACGCAGCATATGATTTAGTTTCAGCATTAAAAGAGACGGTATCGATTCCGATTCACCTGCATACGCACGATACGAGTGGAAATGGTATATTAACGTATACGAAGGCAATTGAAGCAGGTGTTGATATTGTCGATGTAGCAGTGAGTTCTATGGCTGGTCAAACGTCACAACCGAGTGCGAACACATTATTCTATGCACTAGGTGGAAATGAAAGACAACCAGATGTTAATATCGATTCTTTAGAAAAGCTATCTCATTATTGGGAAGATGTACGCAAATACTATGCACCGTTTGAAAGTGGTATGAATGCACCTCACACAGAGGTATATATGCATGAAATGCCAGGTGGACAGTATAGTAATCTTCAGCAACAAGCGAAGGCGGTTGGTTTAGGAGATCGCTTTGATGAAGTGAAAGTAATGTACCGTCGTGTGAATGACATGTTTGGAGATATTGTAAAAGTAACACCATCATCAAAAGTTGTTGGCGATATGGCGTTATTTATGGTTCAAAACCACCTGACAGAACAAGATGTTTTAGAGCGTGGACATGCTTTGGACTTCCCTGGATCTGTTGTTGAAATGTTCTCTGGTGATTTAGGTCAACCGTACGGTGGTTTCCCGAAAGAATTGCAAAAGATTATTTTAAAAGGGAAAGAGCCGTTAACAGTAAGACCAGGTGAACTACTAGAGCCAGTAGATTTCGATGCGTTAAAAGAAGAATTATTCCATAAACTTGGACGCGAAGTAACAATTTTTGATGTAGTTGCATATGCATTATATCCAAAAGTATTTATGGACTATGAAAAAGTTGCTGAGCTTTATGGAAATGTATCTGTACTTGATACACCGACATTCTTCTATGGTATGAGACTAGGTGAAGAAATTGATGTGGAAATTGAACAAGGTAAGACATTGATGGTTAAACTTGTATCAATTGGAGAACCACAGCCGGATGGAAATCGTGTCCTTTACTTGGAATTTAATGGTCAACCACGTGAAATTGTCGTGAAAGACGAGAGTGTGAAAGCAACAGTTGCACAACGTGTGAAAGGAAACCGTGAAAATCCAAATCACATTAGTGCAACAATGCCAGGAACGGTAATTAAAGTAGTTGTAAAAGAAGGCGATGAAGTGAAAAAAGGCGATTCTATGGCAATTACAGAAGCGATGAAAATGGAAACGACAGTTCAAGCGCCGTTCAATGGTAAAGTGAAAAAAGTATATGTTAACGATGGTGATGCAATTCAAACGGGTGATTTACTTATTGAATTAGATCACTAAAATAAAAAAAGAGCTGTGTAAATATACAGCTCTTTTCTTTATTGCAAAAAATCCCTTGCCGAATTGGCAAGGGATTTTAGTTTTAAATTATTTTGTTTGTTTAGAAGTTGATCCGGCTTCTTTTGCATTCACTTTACTTCTTGTTCCTAACATAACTAAATAGCATAGTACGGCAAACAAGCAAGAAATGAATAGAGAATGTAACAATGCCATTGCTAAACTAGCGTTTGTAAATACAACTAAAATCCCTACTACAGCTTGAAGTGTAACAAGGATAAATGAAATGATCCATCCCCAATATACTACAGGTTGCTGTTTGTAATGACGAATAGCGAGAATCATCGCGTAAAGTATCCAAGCGAAAATTAACATTGCTGCAACTCTATGGCCCATTTGAACCCATTCATGTAGTTGAGTTGGCATAGGTCTGTTTTTGCTACATAAAGGAAAGTCTGGACAGGCTAAGCTAGCTCGTTCGTGACGTACTAAAGCACCTGTGTAGACAACGATATAACTGTAAATTGTTACACCATAAATATGAAATTTCATTTTTTTGTCCATAATAAGAGAACGTGCATCAAATTTTTGGTCAATTTCAAAGATAAGACACGTTAATAAAATGACAGAAGCAAATGAAATTAAGGAAATACCGAAATGGATAGCAAGTACAGCTGGCATTTGTCCCCAAACAACTGCTGCTGCTCCCATTAATGCTTGTGCAACTAAAAATACGAAGGATAAAATTGCTAACGTTTTTGTTTCACGCACATGTTTATAATATTTCCAGGACAAAATACAAAGGAGAGTGACAAGAATTCCAGCTGATCCTGATGTTAATCGGTGGCTAAGTTCAATAATAGTTTCCATTGATAAATTAGATGGAACAAATTCACCGTTACAAAGTGGCCATGATTTACCACAACCTTGACCAGAACCTGTTTTTGTAACTAAAGCGCCTCCTAATAAAACTATTAATAAATCAAGGCTTGTAATGACTGCTAACCATTTAATAAAGCGTTGCAATCTCTTTCACCATCTTTCTGCTATGAAGTTATTGCGAAATATTTTCATTCCATTATGTATAGAATAAAACGCGCTAGTTCCTATGATATATAAAAAATAATAAAATAGCAAAGAAATGGAGGGGAAAGGAAAGGGGGAGAAAATAGGTGTAAAAACAGGGTTCCTAAGGAAAAATTTAGGTGAAAAATAGGCTATTTTGAAAAGAAATGGGGAGAATACGTGTTAAATAGGATAAAATAGTTTATTATAGAAGGTAACATCATGTTATGATAAGGACAAGTCAGAATGAAGTTTTTTATATTCGACACAAAAAGTTCATGTTTTCTTCACAAAATGTTCGGGAAATATGATTTAATATATTGGAGTATGGGCGTAGATTAGTAGTAGAATGGGTTAACAATGTTTCTACTGTAATAATATTGCTATATAGAAGCGAATTATTTCATTTGAAATAGGCGCAAAAAGAAAGATGAAAGTTTTAAGAGGGGGTTAGAGTGATGAACCATGCAACAAGTGAGCTGCATGATGAGTCCGCTGTTACAAGTGTACCGGAAACAACTCGGATACAAGATTTAAAAGCACTCGTTAAAATGGGGATTGTAAACTCAAATACACTTACTGTATTTACAGGATTTTGGTTGGCACTACACTTTAATGGATTAAGTGTAATGGACAATCTGGATAAGTTATTCTTTACAATCGTTGGTTCTGGATTAGTTATGGCAGGGGTATGTTGTTTAAACAACTACATTGATCGAGACATCGATCCATTAATGGAAAGAACAAAGACCCGTCCAACGGTTACTGGAAAGTATAAACCAGGATTTGCACTTACATTTGGACTAGTCATATTACTTCTTGGTTTTGTATTTTTATTATTAACAACACCAATGGCAGTCTTAATGGGATTTATTGGTGCTTTCACATATGTTGTTCTATATAGTTTATGGACAAAGAGAAAGTATACACTAAATACTGTTGTAGGTAGTATATCTGGTGCAGTTCCACCTTTAATTGGATGGGCAGCAATCGATCCATCTTTAGGTCATCCAATTGCTTGGATGTTATTTTTAATTATGTTTATTTGGCAAATCCCACATTTCCTTGCATTAGCGATGAAACGTGTTGATGAATATCGAAATGCAGGAATTCCAATGCTTCCTGTAGTTCATGGATTTGAAATTACGAAACGCCAAATTATGATTTGGACAGTATGTTTATTACCACTACCATTTTATATGAGTGGACTAGGGATAACATTTATGGTAATTGCAACACTGCTTAACATCGGATGGATCGCTTTAGGATTTTATGGATTCCGTAAGAAAGATGACATAAAATGGTCCGTGCAAATGTTTGTTTATTCCCTAAATTATTTAACAATCTTATTTGTATCAATGATTGTAGTTACATTCTTCTAAGACAACGACATAATTGGATTTCTTTACGTTGAGATTTACTTTACTTAACTATAAAGTACAATCTAATTCACAAGGAAAGTGGGGGTTGTTTGTATGAAGAAACAGTGGCGACTGCTTTCGTTCGTTTCACTGCTGGCTTTACTGTTAGGGGGATGCGGTAAAGCCTTTCAATCTACTTTAATTCCGCAAGGAGAAGTAGCAAAAATGCAATATGATTTACTTCTACTGGCGAGTGCAATCATGGTAGGAGTAGTACTAGTAGTTACTATTATTTTCTTGTATGTAATTGTGCGTTTCCGACAAAAGAAAGGTCAGGAAGATTATATTCCAGAGCAAGTTGAAGGAAATCACAAGCTAGAAATTATATGGACAGTTATTCCGATTATTCTTTTACTAATCTTAGCTGTTCCAACGGTTACATATACATTCAAACTTGCTGATGTAAGTGCGATGGAGAAAAAGAATATTGATAAAGATACTATCGTTGTTGATGTAACAGCGAATCTTTATTGGTGGGAATTTTCTTATAAATCAGAAAAGATAGTAACTTCGCAAGATTTAGTCATCCCCACAGGTAAGAAAGTGTATTTAAATTTGAAGGGTGCCGATATTAAACACTCATTTTGGGTTCCATCTTTAGCTGGGAAAATGGATACAAATACAGACAATGTGAACAAAATGTGGTTAAAGGCAGATAAATCGGGCACTTATAATGGTTTTTGTACAGAATTTTGCGGCCCATCACATTCTTTAATGCAATTTAAAGTGAAAGCTTTAGATGAAAGCGAGTACAAAAATTGGCTTGCTGATATGAAGAAGATTGATGGGAAGAAAGAAGTAGCTTCAACAAAGGCGCAAGAGGGCCAAGAAATATTTAATAAAAGCTGTATTGGTTGTCACGCAGTTGGATCTAATGATAGTAGACCACCTTCCGCTCGTATCGCACCAAACTTAGCAAACTTTGCGGATCGCGATATGGTTGCCGGTATTGCCGAAAACAATGAAGAAAACTTAAAAAAATGGCTGAAAGATCCTGAAAATATGAAGCCAGGAAACAAAATGACTGGCAAATATGGCAACTTAACGGATGATCAAATTGATGCATTAAATGCATACTTACAAACGTTAAAAGTTGAAAAGTAAAGAGGGATTATTCGCGAAGGGGAGGTTGAAAACGTGAGTTCTGTAGCAAAAAAACAGGGGATGGGTGCTGTCATATGGGATTATTTAACGACAGTAGACCATAAAAAGATTGCCATTCTCTATTTAATTGCAGGTGGATTGTTTTTTGTAATAGGCGGAATAGAAGCTCTATTTATTCGCCTTCAATTAGCGATTCCTAACAACGCTTTTCTTGTTGGGGATGCTTATAATCAAGTATTGACGATGCACGGTACAACAATGATTTTCCTCGCAGCTATGCCACTCGTGTTTGCATTTATGAACGCCGCTGTACCACTTCAAATTGGTGCACGTGATGTAGCGTTCCCGTTTTTGAATTCACTCGGATTTTGGTTATTTTTCTTTGGTGGAGTATTTTTAAATTTAAGTTGGTTTTTAGGTGGAGCACCTGATGCAGGATGGACATCTTATGCATCTTTAGCTTTAGCCTCTAAAGGTCATGGTGTTGATTTCTATGTACTCGGTTTGCAAATCTCAGGTATTGGTACATTAATTGGAGGGATTAACTTCCTTGTCACCATTATTAATATGCGTGCGCCAGGAATGACGTATATGCGTATGCCGATGTTTACATGGACGACATTTGTAACATCTTCGCTTATATTATTCGCTTTTCCACCGTTAACTGTAGGATTAGGACTTTTAATGTTAGATCGTTTATTTGGAACAAGCTTCTTTAATCCAGCATTGGGTGGGAATACAATTATATGGGAGCATTTATTCTGGATTTTCGGTCATCCAGAAGTATACATTCTTATACTCCCAGCTTTCGGAATATTCTCAGAAATCTTCGCGACATTTTCGAAAAAACGATTGTTTGGTTATTCATCGATGGTGTTTGCGACTGTATTAATTGGATTTTTAGGATTTATGGTATGGGCGCATCATATGTTTACTGTTGGACTTGGTCCAGTTGCTAATGCTATTTTCTCAGTTGCAACAATGGCGATTGCGGTTCCGACTGGTATCAAAATATTCAACTGGCTCTTTACAATGTGGGGCGGAAATATTCGTTTTACGACACCGATGATGTGGGCAGTAGCTTTCATTCCATCATTCGTCATGGGTGGAGTTACAGGGGTTATGCTAGCATCTGCACCAGCTGATTATCAATTTCATGATAATTATTTCGTAGTAGCACATTTTCATTATGTAATCGTTGGCGGTGTTGTATTTGGTTTACTTGCAGGAGCTCATTATTATTGGCCACTGATGTTTAATAAAGTATTAAATGAAACATTAGGAAAGATAACGTTTTGGCTATTCTTTATCGGTTTCCATTTAACGTTCTTTATTCAGCATTTCCTTGGCTTGATTGGTATGCCGCGCCGTTACTACACATATCTTGAAGGGCAAGGGTTGGAAATGGGGAATATGATTAGTTCTATCGGAGCGGTGTTTATGGCTCTTGGGACGATTGTTCTTCTATTCAATGTAATTAAAACGACAGTATCAAAAGAAAAAGCTGGTCGTGATCCGTGGGATGCACGTACATTAGAATGGACGATGCCAGCACCGACACCAGAATATAACTTTAAACAACTACCATTTGTTCGCGGATTAGATCCGTTTTGGATTGAAAAACGTGAAGGTAATAAAGAGATGACAGCAGCGGAACCAGTTGGTGATATTCATATGCCAAATCCTTCGTTTTCACCATTTGTCATTTCTTTCGGATTGTTTATAGCGGCATTTGGTGCAATGTATATGCAGGGCGGAAAAGATAAGTTCTGGTTATTAGTAGCAATTGTTGGTTTAATCATTACATTTGGCGCAATGTTCCTACGTTCAGTAATCGATGATCATGGATACCATATTCATAAGGAAGATTTAGATGATAAGGGGGGCAAGGCATAATGCATGTAGATGAAAAATTAACGAATGAAACATTTCCAGCAGAGCCTGAAAAAGCAACCCTTGAAGGGAAAAATAAGTTTGTCGGTTTTTGGTTATTTCTTGGAGGCGAAACAGTGTTGTTCGCTTCCTTATTCGGAACATATTTAGCATTAAAGAATTCTACAAATGGTGGACCAACATCTCAAGAAATGTTCCAAATGCCACTCGTTTTCATTATGACGATGCTTTTATTAACGAGTAGCTTAACAAGTGTATATGCGATGTATCACATGAAAAACTTTAACTTTAAGAAAATGCAACTTTGGTTACTAGTAACTGTATTGCTAGGTTTAGGATTTTTAGGGTTTGAGATATATGAGTTTTATCATTATACACATGAATTTAAGCATACTATGAGAAGTAGTGCGTTTGGCTCTGCGTTTTATGCTCTTGTTGGTACACATGGACTCCACGTATTGTTTGGGTTGTGTTGGATTTTAACATTAATCTTTAGAAATGCGAAGAGAGGTCTAAATTTATACAATGCACCGAAGTTTTATGTTGCATCAATTTATTGGCACTTTATTGACGTAGTTTGGGTGTTTATTTTCACTGTAGTATATTTAATGGGAATGGTGGGATAAACAATGGCGATAAAGCAAACAAATAATCCTAAAGTTGATCTTGTTTATCGGAAGAGAAAAAGTGCGGAGGAAATGAAGCATCAAGTTATTACGTTTGCATTAATGATTTTTTTAACATTAGTTGCATTTGTAGCAGTGGCGTATCCAAAAACTTTTAGTCCGACTTTCTCTGTGCCATTTATTTTACTATTAGCAGTGGTACAAGTAATTTTTCAATTGTATTATTTTATGCATATGAGCCATAAAGGACATGAAGCAGCAAGTTTCTTTCTTTACTCTGGCCTGCTAATAGGGTTAATTACAATTTTAGCTTTTATGACAATTGTGTGGATTTGAAAAGTGAAATATAAGGGAGCTTGTGTTGTCACAGCTCCCTCTTCATATTATGGGATAACCTTACGAAGGTAGGTGTGAAAATGAGTAACTTGTGGATATTTGGTTTTCAGGCTTTATGGAGTCCAATTTTTTTATTATTTATGCTTTCGATTCTTATTGGGTACTTCTTAATTATTGGACCTTATAGAATGCGATTTGAAAATGCGACGAAGGTAAGTAAGAAGCAAATTTTTTATTTTACGACTGGTATTGTTCTTTTGTATTTTGTAAAGGGAGGGCCTATTGATTTAATTGGCCATATTATATTTAGTGCTCATATGTTTGAAATGGCAGTCATGTATATTGCAGTTCCACCGTTACTGTTGCTTGGTATACCAACTTGGTTATATCGTTACATTACTTCTTTTAAGTTCGTTCAAATTATATTAAAGGTATTTGCTAAACCACTTATTGCGTTGTTTGTATTTAACGGCCTGTTTTCTTTTTATCATTTACCAGTTGTTTTTGATACGGTAAAACAAAGTCAAATTGCTCATCCTATTTGTCTCGCTATATTGTTTTTTACAGCAATCATGATGTGGTGGCCGATGTTAAATCCATTACCAGAATATCAAACGTTAAGTGATATAAAGAAACTTGGTTACATGTTTGCTAATGGTATATTATTAACGCCAGCTTGTGCGTTAATAATTTTTGCGACAGCCCCGTTATTTGCAACGTATACGGATCCGGCTGCTTGGATGAAAGCGATGGAACTATGTGTACCAGCGGGCACTTTATCAGATTTAAATATAACGGGACCGGAATTTTTGCACTGGATGCCAGTAGTACAAGACCAGCAAACTGGTGGTATCATAATGAAAATTGTCCAGGAAATAGTGTACGGTACAATTATAGGCTATGTATTCTTTAGATGGGCACGTAGAGAACGTGAAAAGGATAAGGAGCAGTTGCAACAATTGCCGCCGTATTTACAAACTAAGTAAAAAAAGTGTATGGGATTCCATACGCTTTTTTTACTTAGTTTTAGTTTTTTATGAAAGATTGAATTTTCTAATTATTTATGTTAAGTTAGTGTAGGCGTGTACTAAAAGTGGATATAAAATTTACTACTAGCTTTCATGCGTAATAATTCCATATGTGGTGCAAGTTTTTTAGAGAGTTACAAAAATATATTGTTATCTTTAATAAACACGAACTATTTTAAGGGGGAATTTAAATGGGTAGTAGTGGAAGTATGGTAAAGCCGATTAGTGGTTTTTTGACAGCGCTAATTCAATATCCAGTACCAGTAGTAGAGTCACGTGCAGACATTGATAAACAAATTCAACAAATCATAAAAACAATTCATTCGACCAAATCAGGTTACCCTGGATTAGAATTGATAGTATTTCCTGAATATAGTACACAAGGGCTCAATACAAAAAAATGGACTACAGAAGAATTTTTATGTACAGTGCCTGGGCCAGAAACAGACTTATTTGCTGAGGCATGTAAGGAATCTAAAGTATATGGTGTTTTTTCAATAATGGAAAAAAACCCTGATGGTGGAGAGCCATATAATACAGCAGTTATTATTGATCCACAAGGTGAAATGATTTTGAAGTATCGTAAGCTAAATCCTTGGGTGCCAGTCGAGCCTTGGAAAGCTGGAGATTTAGGTTTACCTGTTTGTGATGGACCTGGAGGAAGTAAATTAGCTGTTTGTATTTGTCATGATGGCATGTTCCCTGAAGTAGCTCGTGAAGCGGCCTATAAAGGTGCAAATGTCTTGATTCGTATTTCTGGGTATAGCACACAAGTTAGTGAACAATGGATGCTAACCAATCGTTCAAATGCATGGCAGAATTTAATGTATACATTGTCGGTAAACTTAGCGGGTTATGATGGTGTATTTTATTACTTTGGTGAAGGACAAGTATGTAATTTTGATGGGACTACTTTAGTACAGGGGCATCGAAATCCTTGGGAGATTGTTACTGCTGAAGTATATCCAGAACTAGCAGATCAGGCTAGATTAGGATGGGGATTAGAAAATAATATATATAATCTAGGTTCAAGAGGATATGTAGCAACTCCTGGTGGGGTGAAAGAAAATCCATATACGTTTGTAAAAGATTTAGCTGAAGGTAAATATAAGGTTCCTTGGGAAGATGAGATTAAAGTAAAAGATGGATCTATTTATGGATATCCAGTAAAAAAAACGATTCATTCTTAGGGGAGGGAAAAAACAAGCGCATCATATTGATGCGCTTGTTTTTGTTAATCAATAATTTGAAGTTCCTTTAACTCTTTTTCGACATTTTGTAGGAGTTGTTCACTTTTTTGAAGTACATTCGTTGGGAAAGTCTCATCATCGCCATATTCAACGCCGTGAGGATAATAATGTTTTCCTAATAAGGGAGGGAGTAGTTTTACTTCAGCGTGTCTACTGCCAATGTCACCTTCAACAGCAACGCCTTGCACTCGCAAATAATAAACATCCTTTAATATTTCAAATTTATAATCGTATGTAACCCGTTCATAATCCCACTGTCCAGCAAGTACGAAGTGGTTGTTTTCCATGATTTCAGTTAAAAGAGTTAATTCAACGACGGCTCCATTAAATTTCGTATTTGTAAATTGCATATAATACCTCCTTTTTTAATGTTACACCATTATTTTTATAATAGTATGAATAATAAGAAAGTGCAATTCATATTGAGAGAAAAGGGATAATCCAGACTTTTTTCACAAAAATATGATATAGTGAAAAGAGTACGGTACACACAAAAAGAAAGAAAAGGATTTGTGTATATCTCAATTTTATGTTTTGTTCAGGAGGTATATCGTTTGAAGAAATTATTGCGTATCGTAATGATTACAATTTTAATTTTAGCTGTTGATTTATACGGGAAATTACTCGTTTCACAATATATATTAACCCCATCTCAATCAAAGCAAGAAAATAAAATTGTGAAAAAGAAAAAGCAAATTAAGGAAGACTCCTCAGACACTGTTTTAAATATGATTGGTGAAGACTCTGAAAATTTATTAGCGAAGTGGGGAGAACCCTCTCGAATAGAGCCATCTGCATACGGATATGAATGGTGGGTATACAATCAGGATTTAACTCAGTATGTTCAATTCGGAGTTTCTGAACGTAAAGTTATAACGGCGTACGCTGCTGGTGAACAAGTTAAGGTTCCACCTTATTATATAAATGAAAAATATGAAGAAGTATATAAAAAAAGTCCGCTTTCGCATGAAATTTCATTAAAAAGAGGGAAAAATAGTTATCAATTTGAACTATCTGATACCGAAGTCATGGAACAACCGTTAATACCTGTAGAAGATGGATGGGCGCAATTGTATTTTGATCAATTTACACATGAGCTTGTGGGTGTTCGTTATATGGATGATGAAACTTTATTACGCCAAAGACCATATCAGCTCGTTTATTCAGGTGAATTAATAGCAGAACAACCATTGACTCCAGAAAAGATAAAACAAGTAGAAAATGGGAATATGCAACAAATTTTTGATTTAACAAATATCATTCGAAGTCGTCATAAATTACCATTATTAACATGGGATCAGGAAACGGCAGATGTTGCTGTTGGTCACAGTAAAGATATGAAAGACAATAATTATTTTTCTCATGACTCACCTACATTAGGTACGCTAGGAGATCGTTTGCAGCGCGGGAAAGTAGGATTTCAACTTGCTGGTGAGAACATAGCGGCGCAACATAGTGATGGAATTGCGGCAGTGCAAGGTTGGTTAAATAGTGAGGGGCATAGAAAGAATTTATTAAATGAACAATTTACAGGATTAGGTGTTGGTGTATACGATAAATTTTATACACAAAACTTTATTCGAAAATAAAGCGAAACTGTAAGCGGTGGGGTGTTACATCACCTAATTAGTTACTTCGTATTCACTGAATTGTAGGTGGGAATCTGACCGTATGCAAATAGCAGAAAAAAAGGTGCATGAATCGTCTAAAAATAGGCGAACCATGTGCCTTTTTTTTCTTACTATATAGTAGATATACATGGAGAGGTGAGGATTATGCCAACAACAAAAGGGCCGTTACATCCATCGGTTCAACAGTTTAAAGAATTTGTAAACCATCACCCTAAAATGGTTCATGAGGTTAGAAGTGGTCACAAAACTTGGCAACAATTTTATGAAGAATGGTACTTACTGGGTGAAGAAGATCCAATATGGGCAACTTATAGACCGGATGGAGCGCCTGCGTTTTCTTCGGTAAAAGAAAATAAAAAAGAAGAAGATAATCGAACTGAAGAGGAAAAAACTGCTGATGTGATGGGGCAAATGCTTTCTTTTTTTAAAAAGTTGGACGTGGAACAAATGCAGAACCATTTAGCTAATGTGACGAGTGCTATTGGGAGCGTGCAACAAGTTATTCAGCAATTTCAAGGTAACCGTACGCAGCAAGAACAAAGTACTTCAGAAAATAACCCGTTTTTCTTTCAAAAGGATTAGGGGGAAAGATGATGAGAGCAGAAATTATGGAGTTTATAAAGGCTGATGAGGATTTATCTCGCTATATTAGAGAGCAACCGTACTGGTATAGAAAATTAACACGAAATCCTGAAGAAAAAGAGGCTTTTGAGTTAGCGGCGATGCAACATTTCAAAAAAACAATACCAGATAAAGTGGAAAAATTTCAAAATCAATTGGCTGTTGCTTCCATCATGATTGATATGTTTCAGTATATGAAGCAACAAAATGCAACCTAATTACAAGTGAAAAATATGTCCGTCATGCAGAACTTTTGTTACAATAGAGATTGATTATTTAAAAAGGAGTTGCAGCATGACGGAAATTTGTTTAGTACGACATGGACAAACTGATTGGAATTTTCAAGAAATTATTCAGGGACGAGAAGATATTCCGCTTAATGAAGTTGGTAAGAAGCAAGCGAGTCAAAGTGCAGCTGCTTTACAAGAAGAAACGTGGGATATCATTATAAGTAGCCCGTTAATTAGAGCGCAAGAAACGGCTAATGAAATCGCAAAGGCGGCTGGATTACAATCGATTTTATTAGATAATCGATTTGTTGAACGGAATTTTGGAGAAGCTTCAGGGAAGCCAGTTGCGACTGTTAGAGAGTTGATTGCTGAGGGTAAAGTAGAAGGTATGGAGCAAGATGAAGAGATTGTAGCTCGTTGCTTTGCTGCTTTAGAAGATGTTGCAACAACTCATTTTGGCAAACGTATTATTATTGTTGCTCACTCACACGCGATAAAAGCAATTTTACATGCCATTGAACCAGATGAAATTACATTTAAGACACCATTAAAAAATGCGTGTATTAGTTATGTGAAACAAAATAGTGGGAAATGGGATGTTCTTAAATATAATATAGCGGAACATATTAATGTATAAGTGTGTACGGATATAGTGTGAAAATAGTTTCATTATATCTTTCTTTTGAGTAAGTCACTTCAATTAGTAGTTCTAATCTAAATGTGGTATGATGGATACTCGGAGGTGTCTCTCATGATTGTAGCGACGCTAGAAAGCGTATTAATATTAGATAAGGCAGAGCAGCTTGCAAAAGCGATTATCTGTTCAGATATAGCAGAAGATTATCGTAAGTATTATAGAGAATTACATGAAGATATAGAACTTCAGACGTTAATTCAGCAATTTACAGCGATGAAAGAACGGTATGAGGAAGTACAGCGCTTTGGAAAATACCATCCTGACTACACTACCGTATCGATGAAAATGAGAGAATTAAAGCGTTCTGTGGACTTACATGATAAGGTTGCAGCTTTTAAAAGAGCAGAAACTGCTTTGCAGAAGTTATTAGATGAAGTTAGTGTAGCAATCGGTTCGGAAGTGTCTTCTTCCATTAAAGTACCAACAGGAAATCCATTCTTTGATGCTGGTGGCTGTGGTGGAGGTTGTGGTACTGGCGGAGGTTGTGGTTGTAAAAAAACGGGGTGATGTACCCCGTTTTTTAGAAGTTGGAAGAAAACGTATACAGAGTTTGTCCTGTAATGTTATAAATTTCTGATTGGTTTTCATAGAATATAAAATATATGTTTTTAAAAGGAGAAGATGGAGAAGATTATGTTCGGGCAACGACAAAGTATGATTGTTTATTTACATTCATTGAAACATGCCAAGATTTTAAGGAAATATGGTAATATACATTACATATCAAAACGATTAAAATATGCTGTAGTATATTGTGACATGGAACAAATTGAGCATATGATGCATAAGTTGAACAAACTTCCTTTTGTGAAAAAGATAGAACAGTCGTATCGCCCGTATTTAAAAACGGAATTTGAAAATTCCCGTCCTGATCGAGCAAAAGAATACGATTATAGCTAATAGAAAAAATCCCCTGCTAAATTTAGCGGGGGATTTTTTAATTGAAATAAAGTGTTATTTCATCGGAGGAATGAAATTGTTCATTCGTAAAATACCAATTAAATGATTAAAAAATAGTTCTTTTTCTGGGAAAGTTGTAGATGGCTTTACAGTAAAAGTAGCCACTTTTTTTCCGAGTTGCTCTGCCGTTTCTTCAAATAAAATGACACGTTTACTTTTTTTATTTTCAAATACAGGAATGCCTTCACGACATATGTATAATGGTTGGAAATCACCAGTAGTAGTTGGTTTTAATATTACAACAAGCGAACACACTTTTTTATCGTTTTTTATCGTTTCAAATTGTAACATATGTGCTATACGTTCTTGATTTGTTTTGGCAATTTCAAGTAATTCATATAAATCAGAGTAGCCTTCTCCGAGTTCTATAAAGCGTTGAATCATATTTTTTCCTCCTCTTTCTTTTACTGTACCATTTCACTTTTTAAATGAAAAGCACACAAAGAAAAAAAACCCTGCATAGCAGGGCCCTTCTTATACTAGCATGTACTAGTAAGAAGGCAAAGGGAGAGGAGAAACCGGAGGAAGAACTTATGGGGAAACGTAAGTCTTCTCCGCGGTTGGCAACAACATCGAAGGTGATGTTGTTATAATTATTTATGTCCAATCTAAATGAAGATATACATAATGAAATTAAATTTTATGTCAGGCTTTTTATTTTTCTTTTTTTTATTTTGTGATAGGATAAAAAAGATAAAGTGGAACTAATATACATATTGGATTCATATTAGTGAATGATGAGATGAATACATAAAAATAATGAGTGGTTATTTGATGCTGAGTTTTCTAATATTTTGGTGAATGTAATTTGTTAACGGTTACCAAAGTGGGAATGGCTTTCTATAATCGCTCGATAGATTGAAATAAAGGTAGTGACAACAGATGAGAGTAGTTTCAGGAAAATGTAAAGGACACCCACTTAAAGCGGTTCCTGGTAATACAACACGTCCAACGACAGATAAAGTAAAAGAATCTATTTTTAATATGATAGGTCCTTATTTTGATGGTGGTATCGCCCTTGATTTATTTGGTGGTAGTGGTGGCCTTGGAATTGAGGCTTTGAGCAGAGGGATCGATAAAGCGATTTTTGTTGATAGGGATAGTAAAGCGATAAAAGTAATTCATCAAAATTTAGAAAGTTGTAGAATACAGGAACAAGCTGAAGTATATCGAAATGATGCGGAACGTGCAGTAAAGGCGCTTATAAAACGTGAAATGTCATTCGATCTTATATTAATAGACCCACCATATAAAGAGCAAAAAATTGTATCTTTAATTAGTGTAATGGATCAACATGGATTGCTACATAGTGATGGATTAATTATGGCAGAGCATGGTAATGATGTAGTTTTACCTGATTCAATAGGAAAGCTTGTAAAAGTACGAGCTGAGAATTATGGGATTACTGCAATATCGATTTATAAGTATGAAGGTGAGGGGACAGAATGACAAGTATAGCTATTTCTTCAGGAAGTTTTGATCCAATTACCCTTGGGCATCTGGATATTATTAAAAGGGGAGCAAAAGTATTTGATGAGGTGTACGTAGTCGTTTTAAACAATTCATCTAAAAAACCATTCTTTTCAGTTGAAGAGCGATTAGAACTAATTCGAGAAGCGACAAAGGATATCCCGAATGTAAAAGTAGATTCGCATAGTGGGCTGTTAGTAGAGTATGCAAAAATGCGTAATGCAAATGCAATATTACGTGGTTTACGAGCAGTTTCTGATTTTGAATATGAGATGCAAATTACTTCTATGAATCGAAAATTAGATGAAAATATTGAAACATTTTTTATTATGACAAACAACCAATATTCATTTTTAAGCTCGAGTATTGTGAAAGAAGTTGCGAGGTATGGAGGGAGTGTAGTAGATCTTGTGCCTCCTATTGTAGAGCGTGCTTTAAAAGAAAAGTTTCAAACCCCGTTAAAGTGAACGGGGTTTTTCTTTATACGTGCGAAAAAATAATAAAATAACATATAAATATAGACAAAATAATGTGAAAATTGGTCCGTAATGTATAAAAGATGTCCAAATTTCATGTAGTATAGAAGGATGCTTGGATAAAAATACAGGAATATCTTTTTGCATAGGTGAGAAAGAACTTACTTTCTCATAAAATGGTGTCCAAAATATAAATGTAAAAATAGGGGCAAGAATACTTTGAATAATTCGTGCGAAAAAATAGGGTTTAAATCGGATGTCTGTTTCAGCTAATATGCTAGCAACTTGTGCCTGAATAGAAAGACCGCTAAATGCTAAAATGAAGCTTGTTACCATAGCTTGTTGTAAGAGGGGGGTTTCATTTATTTGACTAATCATTTGGCTTCCGAGTGTCATTTCGAAAACACCTGATAATATAGGTATACTAAAATCTGTACTTAGTTGGAAGAATGATAAAATATGTTGCATAATAAAAGAAAGAGCTGCTGTAATGTGGAATACAGTAATCATTTTATTTAACACAGAGAATAAAATAATAAATCCGCCAATCATAAGTAATGTTTGAATAGAAGAAACGATAGCATCCCCAAGTAATTTACCGATTGGTCTTTTTTCTTGTAAGCGTGTCTCGTGAAGAATTAAAAAAGGGTTTTGAAAGCGGCGTTTTTTTGTAGTGTGTGTATTATTTTTGTAAGCGGTATTATGGCCGTAAAAACGCATAATTAATCCGACAGCAAAGTTACTTAAATAATGGGCAGCCGCTAATATAATCCCTAATTTTGGATTATTAAAAAAACCGATAGACACAGCACCGAAAATAAAAAGTGGATTAGAAGAATTTGTGAAAGAAACGAGGCGCTCCGCTTCAATCTGAGTTAAAAGGTTGCTTTTTCGTAGTCTAGCGCTTAGTTTGGCGCCTGCAGGGAAACCTGAAGCCATTCCCATTGCCCAAACGAATCCACCTATCCCTGGAACGCGAAAAAGTGGGCGCATGAGTGGTTCTAATATAACGCCAATAAATTTTACAACACCGATACTAATTAGAAGTTCCGCAATGATGAAAAACGGTAGTAGTGAAGGGAATACAACTTCCCACCATATATTTAACCCGCGAATAGAAGCTTGTAAAGCGGCTTGGGGGTGGAGTACAAGAGAAAAGGTTAAAAAAAGCGTTGATATGGTAAGGAAAGCGGTTTTCCATTTTTCATACATGTAAGTAAATCCCCCTTTGTCCCAAAAAACGTTCATTTCAGTATACGTGGATACGTAGTGAATTTAGACCATAAGTATGAAAAAGGAATGAAAAAAATTAAAGGGTGAGAAAAATGAAAGAACCAAAGATTGGTTTAGCACTTGGGTCTGGAGGAGCGAAAGGGTTTGCTCATATTGGTGTAATAAAGGTTTTAAGGGAAGCTGGTATCCCTATTCATATGATTGCAGGAAGTAGTATGGGGGCGCTAATAGGTACGTTTTATGCGGCAAGTAGTAACGTTGAAAGATTGTATAAATTGGCATCTGTTTTCAAGCGGAAGTATTATTTAGATTTCACGGTACCGAAAATGGGATTTATTGCTGGAAAACGTGTCAAAGATATGATTAAAATGTTTACATATAATAAAAATTTAGAAGAGTTAGATATCCCGACGGCTGTTGTGGCTACTGACATATTGAAGGGGGAAAAAGTGGTTTTTACAAGTGGACCAGTTGCAGATGCGGTGAGGGCTAGCATATCTGTTCCTGGAGTGTTTGTACCAGAAAAAATAGATGGACGATTATTAGTGGATGGTGGGGTTATTGATCGTATCCCAGTATCGGTTGTGAAAGAATTAGGGGCTGATATTGTTATCGCTGTGGATGTGTCTCCAATTAAGGTGAATGGCGATGTTACGTCCATTTATGACGTAATCATGCAAAGTATAGAAATTATGCAGCATGAGCTTGTAATGAATCGGCAAATTGCATCGGATTTAATGATGCGACCAGCTGTAGAGCAATTTAGTTCACGTGCTTTTACAAACATTGAAGACATTATTCGAGTTGGAGAAGTAGAAGCGGAAAAACATGTTTCAAATATTTATTTATTAATTGAGCAGTGGAAGGAGAAACATAATGTTTAAGCGTTTTCGGTTTATATATGCAATCTTAATAGGGGTTATATTGGCGATGTTACTTGTTTACGTGCGTTTACCGTATTATGTAACAAAACCAGGAATGGCTGCCAAATTAGAGCCTTACGTTCAAGTTGAGGGTGGAACGAAAGAATCTGGTGATTTTATGCTTGTTACGGTTTCAATGGGACCAGCAAATGTGGTGAATTTAATAGCGGCACAGTTTAATAAATATACACATATTTCAAAAGCGGAAGAAATATTGCAAAAAGGTGAGAGTGATGAAGAATATCAATTTCGCCAAAATTATGCGATGAAAGATTCACAAAATGCAGCAATTTATAATGCATATAAACGTGCAAATCGCTCCGTTTCTTTTGAAAATAAAGGTGTATTAGTTGCTGGTGTGGCAAAAGGAATGCCGTCAGAAGGAAAGCTTAAGCTTGGTGATGTTATTATAGCTGTTGATGGAAAAACATTTGAAAAGACGGAGCAATTTATTGAATATATGACTGGGAAAAAAGAAAGCGATGCTGTAAGTATTGAGTACATGAGAAATGGAAAACAATTGAAAGAAAATTTAAATGTAAAGACGATTCCTAATGGGAATGGACGTGTCGGTATAGGTGTTTCTATCGTTACGGAAAGAGAATTAGTGGTCGATCCGAAAGTGAAAATTAATTCTCATGAAATTGGTGGACCATCCGCAGGTTTAATGTTCACATTAGAAATATATAATCAACTTGTGGAAGAAGACTTAACAAAAGGACATGAAATAGCTGGAACAGGTACAATTAATGAAAAAGGAGAAGTTGGCCCGATTGGTGGTATAAATCAAAAAGTGGTGGCTGCTAGCGATGCTGGGGCTGAGGTGTTCTTTGCGCCAAATGAAAAAGGAGCGGAGAAATCGAACTATAAAAATGCACTTGAGACTGCAAAGGACATTAAAACAAAAATGAAAATTGTACCAGTGGATACGCTGGATGATGCGTTAACATATTTAGAAAAGATGGATAAGGAAAAAACCTCTCTGAAATAGAGCGGTTTTTTTATAGGAATTTTGTAGTTGTTTCATCATAGCGAATAGGATGGTGTGTTATATCCTGTTTTAATAGTTGCGTGCGTAACGGTTCGTGCATGATGGAGAAATATACAGAGTTTGCTTTTTTCTCTATATCTAAAGCAGCATGGTCAAATGTTTTTGTATGAGTAAGGATTGGAAGTTCGATTTTTTTCTTGTTTTTTGAAAGATAAGTTTGTCCTTTTTGTGACATGCCTAGCAGGCGGATATATGGTGCATGTTGTTCTATATTTGCGCTACGTATTTCCTCTTTTGTTGTGTTTGTTAAAATGTGTGTACAAGCTCTTTGTAGTCTAGTCCATGTATAACGTTTTGTTTTTAATGCTTCCATGAATGAATAGAAGGAGGAACTGTTTTGTATTTTTGATAAAATACGATGCTCTAAACCTTCTTCTATTTCATATATATGTCGTAAGTCTCCTGAAGACATTGTCATGAGTTTATATTTAAAAAATGAAAAGTATTGTTCCCAATTATGTAATATCCCGTAGTTTTGTTTGTAATTTGCTAAAAGCGAAGTGGTTGCCTGTGGGAGAAAAGGTTCAATTGTTGTAAATGATCCTTCTTCGCTAAAGAGTTGTTTCCGAATGCTTGTCGCGCTTGCAATATGTTGGTCATTAAATGTTTCATCATGATAATGAGAGGCGAATCTTTTTATAGTTTGAGCTTGTATAGAGCTATTTTGTGACAGAATTGCTTTAATGTATTGGAAGCCTAAAATATTATTTGGTTGTGACATATCTATGTTTTTTTCGGATGTTAAAATGTGTGAAAAAGCATCCGATGTTGCTTTTGCATAACTATTTCCAGCGTCCATGAATTGTTTTACAAGGCAGTTAAAAGTCTCTTCTTCGTTTTTTTGTACGGAGATGGTATTATAAAAATTTTCGATTTGTCCATCCTCACTACCGAAACAAATTTCAGAAACATGTAGGGCATTTAAAATGGAAATAGCACCATTTGCGAAGGTTTCAGCCTTTTGTGTTGCAAAGACGTATGGAAGCTCTACAACAAGGTCTACGCCGTTTGCTAAGGCCATTTTAGTGCGATACCATTTGGAAATGAGTGCGGGCTCACCACGCTGTAAAAAAGGACCACTCATAACGGCAATTATTATATCGGATTGTGTTAACTTTTTTGTCTGTTGCACATGATAAAGGTGACCGTTATGAAAAGGGTTATATTCAACAACAATACCACCAGCTTTTATGGTAATCTCTCCTTTCGATGTAGCATCTTTTTGAAAAACGTGATACTCTATATATTATTTACTATGATGACTTCATTATAGTGTAAAGAAAAAACATTGACAAATATAAAATGGCTAGCTATAATTTTGTTTGTTGCCTTGAGGTGATATGATATGAAATGGTCCATCCATCAATTGAATAAATTGAGAAATAAAGGATTGACATTGGATGAGATGGTAGATGTAAGTGAGCTAAAAGAGGTCGAGAAAGATATTCGTGAAATTAATCCTGTTCATGTAACGGGAAGAGTTGATTTTGGCTCCGGTAAGTTTACGTTTCATCTACATATAACTGGAAGCATGGTTTTACCATGTTCTCGCTCTTTAGTAGATGTGACATTACCATTTGACATTAAAACAACTGAGGTGTTCCAAACTTCACAAGAAGAATTTGAAACTGAAGCTGAAATTCATTGTTTAGAAGGAGAAGTACTTGACTTACTGCCCGTAATCAAGGAAAATATACTTTTGGAGATTCCAATGCAAATTTTCAGTGATGATGTTTCTGGTGGAGCACCGACGCAAGGTCAAGACTGGCAAGTGATTTCGGAAGAAGACAAAGAAAAGACTGTTGATCCAAGATTGGCAGGACTTGCAAAGTTTTTTGACAAATAATCGGAAGACTGGTTCAGGCCTTCATATGAAAATAACTATTTCTTTTAAGGAGGTGGGAAGAATGGCTGTACCTTTTAGAAGAACTTCTAAAACAGTAAAAAGAAAGCGTCGTACGCATTTCAAATTATCAGTACCTGGTATGGTAGAGTGCCCAAGCTGTGGTGAAGCGAAATTAGCTCACCGTGTATGTAAAGCATGCGGTACTTACAAAGGTAAAGAAGTAATCAGCAAGTAATTGCGGGAAAATAAACGCAGAAGATATCTTCTGCGTTTATTTTTTTTGTCTTAATCTTTAGTTGTTGTATTCTATCTTTTCTAGTAACTGCATATGCTTAATAAAAAATGCATAGGGAGGACTAGAGAAATGGCGACAACAAGACAAGATGCTTGGACTGATGATGAAGATTTGCTTCTGGCAGAAGTAGTACTCCGGCATATTCGAGAAGGTGGAACACAACTTTCTGCCTTTAAGGAAGTGGGGAAAAATTTATCTCGTACACCAGCAGCATGTGGATTTAGATGGAATTCTTACGTAAGAAAGCAATATAAAGAACGTATTGAGGAAGCGAAGCAACTTCGTAAAGTAGAAAATTATGAAGTGAAAGAGACAAAAGTGTTAGAACCTACGTCAATTACGTTGAATGATGTTATTGATTTCTTGCAAAATTATAAAGATGAAAACTCTTTAACGGTGTTGCAACAACAAGTTGAATCATTACAAACAGAAAGAGAGCGTCTTCTGGAGCGATTATCAGTATATGAGGAAGAGTATAGAACATTGCTTGATTATATCGATCAAAAAAGAAGTGTAATGGTAGCGGAAAGAAACAATGCTCGCTCGACTGAGAAGTTAGAGAAGCTTAAGAAATAAAAAAACAGCTGTTATACAGCTGTTTTTTTTATTTCTTAAGCCGATTCTTCATTTGTAACCGCATTCAAATTTGTTTCTGGATGCCAAATATAAAAATCTCCATCAGTTACTGATACGGGGCTGAAATTTAATTTATCCCAAAAACCAGCTGAATGAATACGCGCTATCGTTTTAATAGGAAATTGGAGTTGTTTCGCATGATTTACAAGCATTTGTCCGAATCCTTGTTTTTGAAAAGTTGGTAATACTTCAAGTTTATAAAGTTCTAGGTAAGGACCTGTAATTTCGAATGGTTCTCCGCCGTTTCTTTTCATATATAGACTCATACGTGCGATTAGTGATCCGCCATAATAAATACCGTAAAATGGAGATTCACTGTCGTTTTCAATAATGTTTGCTTGCAATTCTTCCAGCATAGATAGTTCCTGGGCTCCGCACCCTTTAAATTTTTTGAATTCATCTAACGTTTTATAATTGATGAGCAAGCGCTCAACTTTTGGGAATCCCATTACATCACATCCTTTTCTTATCTCGTTGAATGCAGAAAAGTAAAAATATTTATAATAATAGTATAACTCATTTTTTTATTTTTATGAAGAAGATAGTATATTTCTTTTATTATTTTTTTGAGGATTTGCTAAACTAAGAGTATAAGCGTATTAATAGGCAGTATATACATAGTGAAAAGTGAGAGTGTATTTGTTTGGCAGAGGACAACGAAATTATAGGGTGTGCTTATGTACTTTAAAAAGATATAAAAAAGGGGGGGAGGCAAGGGCGCTTAATGTGAATCCCTTGTGTGAAAATGAAAATTGGAATTGTCGGACCAGGTGCTATTGGTCTATTGTATACATTTTATTTACAAAAAAGTAACCAAGATGTTACGTTGTTTACAAGAACAGCTAAGCAAGCTGAAGAGTTAAATGAAACAGGTGTAACTTGTATTAGAGATGGAAGATGTGAAACAGTATATCCAGCTGTTTTACCGATAGAAAGTATGGTAGCGCAAAATTTAGATTATATATTTATTGCTGTGAAGCAATATCATATAGATGACATACTACCGTTTGTGGAAGGTGCATCATCATTAATCTTTTTGCAAAACGGAATGTCGCATCTTCCAAAGATGCTGCAAATAGGGAGTGAAAATATAGCTGTTGGTATTGTAGAACATGGTGCGAAAAAAGAGGGAGGGCACATCGTTCATCATACTGGAGTAGGTGTAACGAGATTTGGAGTGGTTTGTGGCCAATCTATACATTTTAAAAAAATATTTCATTCTTTTCCGGTTGCTTATTTTCCAGTTCAAATAGAAACAGATTGGGAAGAGATTATGCGCAAAAAATTAGTAGTAAATGTATGTATCAATCCGTTGACAGCGTTATTGGGAGTTAAGAATGGTGAATTAATCACGAATCGTTTTTTTTATCAAATGATGGAGCAAGTGTTTCAGGAGGTCGCATTTCTTATTAGAGGAGAAAAAGAAATGGTATGGCAAATGGTACGAAATGTGTGTGAAGGAACGTCTCGTAATACATCCTCTATGTTAGCGGATGTAAGAGCGAATAGACAGACGGAAATTAATGCGATTGTTGGGTATGTATTAGAAGAGGCTAAGAAACAGCAACGACCAGTTCCGATACTTCAATTTTTGTTCGATGCAATAAAGGGGTTAGAAACAAGAGTATAAGTGTTATTCTTTGCTTTTAAGTGAAACATTGACTACAATGTGGATTGGTGAGAGAACTGGATACGAAAGGAAGAATTATATGGAGATAAAAGAAATCTCTGTTCCGCAACAAGGTGTTGTAGCGGACTATATGAACGGTAAAAAAGAGATACAGTCATGTTTTGATTATATGTTAACAGAAGATGCTTTTAAACAACGTTTACATGATTTGCGTGAAAGGGAGTTTTTCCGCCAAGATTTAGTAGCGCATTTATTAGAATATAATACAAAATTACAAGCGGGAGAATCTACACTTCAAAATGTAAAAGCGCTTGGAGATGAAAATACATATGTTGTTATAGCTGGACAACAAGCGGGGTTATTAACTGGACCGCTTTATACAATTCATAAAGTTATTTCAATTTTACAGCTTGCAAAGGAAAAGGAAGAAAGTTTAGGAGTTAAAGTTGTCCCTGTCTTCTGGATTGCGGGTGAAGATCATGATATGGATGAGATTAACCATACTTTTGTAGCGAAAAATAAAAAGATGAAAAAAACTATTTTTTATGATCGTAATCCGAAAAAGGCGAGTGCTTCTGAGTCTGAACTTTCTGTTGAAGATTGTAGAAGTTGGATTGAAGAGATTTTTAAAACATACCCAGAAACAAATTTTACAAAGGATGTATTAAAATTTGTTGATGATGCTTTGAAAAAATCGAATACGTATGTAGATTTCTTTGCTCATCTTATTACGAAAATCTTTGCTAATTCTGGTTTAATCCTTGTTGATTCACATCATCCTGAATTAAGAAAGTTAGAAATTCCATTTTTTAAGCGAATTATAAGTAAGTATAAAGAGGTGCAAGAGGGGCTTCGTAATCAGCAGGAAGTAATTAAAGAACTAGGATACAAACCGATTATTGAAACGAAGTCTCATGCAGTGCATATATTCATGGAAATAGATAATGAACGAGTATTGCTTGAAGAGCATCAAGGTAAGTTTGTTGGAAAGGATGGGGCGCATTCCTTTTCATATGAAGAGTTGATTGAAGAAATGGAGAGAAATCCGGCACGTTTTAGTAATAATGTTGTAACGCGTCCTCTTATGCAAGAGTATGTATTTCCTACGCTCGCATTTATTGGAGGTCCAGGGGAATTAGCTTATTGGAGTGAATTACAACAAGTATTCCATACTGTCGGTTTTCAAATGCCACCTGTCGTTCCTCGTCTTACAATTACTTATGTGGAGAGAGATATAGCGACAGATTTATTCGATCTGCAATTGAGAGAAAGTGATCCGTTTTTAAATGATGTCGATAAACTGCGTGAAAACTGGTTGTCTAATCGAGTAGAGGAACCGATTGATGATCATTTTGAAAAGGCGAAAAAAGAAATTGCCGATATTCATATATCTTTACAGCAATTTGTAAAGAAAATAGAGCCAGGATTAGGTGCGTTTGCAGGGAAAAACGAATTGAAAATTAATGAACAAATTGAACTGCTGGAAAGAATGTTGAAAAGAAATGTTGAGAAAAAGTATGAGGTTGAGCTAAATAAATTCCGCCGTATACAATTCGCACTTCGTCCATTAGGTGCGCCGCAAGAACGTGTGTGGAATGTATGTTATTATTTAAATCAGTTTGGTTTGGATTTCGTTGATCGTGTAATGGAAAACCCTTTTTCTTGGGACGGAAAACATCATGTTATAAAACTATAAAATCTTGCTCTTTGGAGCAGGATTTTATTTTTATTCCGTTGAATTTACTGTGAAGTGATTTTTTTCTGAATTATCAATCAAAAAAGTGTTGGATATGGTAATTGTGTTGGATACTTAAATATATGACAAAATAGCACAAAATGTAAACGTATTATTCGCTTTTTCGACAGTTTTTTATTTAAATTCCCGCAAAAGATGATAAAATTTAGTATATAATAAAAGAAAATAGCGATTTGTATAGTATGTTGCCTTTGTTGGTAAGTTAAATGAGTCGTTCTTTCGTATTATTTCATTCTCTAAGCGTGAAATATGTGCTTAGAGGAAGGGATACATTCAACATAATTAATTGGAAAAAGAGTAGGTGCAACAATGTTTAAACACGTAACAGTGCTTTTAAAGGAAACAGTAGACGGCTTAGATATAAAGCCAGATGGTACATATGTAGATTGTACACTGGGGGGAGGAGGACATAGTTCTTATTTATTATCCCAATTAACTGAAGGTGGAAAATTAATAGCGTTTGATCAAGATGAGATAGCGATTCAAAACGCGAAAGAAAAGTTCTCTTCATACGGTGAACAGTTTATAACAGTAAAGAGTAACTTCCGTTATTTAGCTGAAAAACTGCAAGAAATAGGTATAACAGAAGTAGACGGTATTTTATTTGATTTAGGTGTTTCATCCCCACAATTAGATACACCAGAGCGAGGCTTTAGTTATCATCATGATGCACCGTTAGATATGCGGATGGATCAAGATGCCCCATTAACGGCATATGATGTTGTAAATAGCTGGTCATATGAACAACTTGTAAGGATTTTCTTCCAATACGGTGAAGAGAAATTTTCAAAACAAATTGCAAGAAAAATTGAAGCTTATCGTGAGAATAAAGCTATTGAAACGACAGGAGAATTAGTAGAGCTAATTAAAGAAGGTATTCCGGCTCCTGCTCGTAGAACTGGTGGGCATCCTGCTAAGCGGGTGTTTCAGGCAATTCGTATAGCTGTAAATGATGAATTAAAAGTATTTGAAGAAGCATTGGAATCTGCTATTGAGATGGTTAAGCCAGGTGGAAGGGTTAGTGTTATAACATTCCATTCATTGGAAGATCGTATTTGTAAAACAACGTTTAAGCGAAATAGTACAACGCCACAATTGCCACCAGGATTACCGATTATTCCTGATGAATTTAAGCCGAAATTAAAGCTTATTACAAGAAAACCGATTTTACCTTCTGATATAGAGCTAGAAGAAAATAATCGTGCGCGTTCTGCGAAGTTGAGAATCGCTGAAAAACGATAAAAGGGAGAGAGAGGTATGACTAATTTAGCTGTAAAGTACAAACAACAAGCGCAAGAAGAGGTGCAAATTCAAACGCCCCCACAGCAGATGGCTAAGCCGAAGGTTAAAGCGAAAATTACAAGAATCGAAAAACTGTTGTATGTAGCGTTTATTGGCTTTTTATTGTATGCCTGTGTCGCGTTTATTGGAAATAAAGCAGGCCTTTATCAAGTTAATGTAGAAGCAGCGACGATAGAAGAAAAAATTGTACAGCAGCAAAAAGAAAATCAAGAATTACAAGCTGAAGTAGAGAAGTTAAGTCGCTATGAACGAATCGCTGAAGTTGCAAAAAAACATGGGCTAGAAATTAATGCGAATAATGTGAAAGGCCTCAAATAAGGCAATAGGTGTGAAGGAACGATGAAGAAGAATATGACTAAATTTCATACCAATAAGGGAGCAGGTTATTTTATGATATTTTTCCTCCTGCTCTTTTTGCTGTTATTAGCCCGATTTTTTTACATACAATCAACAGGAACAGTTCATAATCAGGATTTAGATGCACTTGCTAAACAAAAGCATAGTAAAAAAGGAGTTCTTGAAGCGAACCGAGGAACCATCTATGATCAAAACGGTCATGTGTTAGCACAAGACGCAAACTCTTATAAAATAGTAGCTGCGCTAAAAGGTGCTAACTCTGTTGAGAATAAAGAAGATACTGCAAAGAAAATTGCAGGAGTACTTGGAAAAGGCGAAGAGGATATTTTAGCTTCTTTAAATAAGGAAGGTAGAAGTCAAGTCGAATTTGGAACGTTAGGCAAGGATTTGACGAAAGAAAAGAAGGAACAAATAGAAGCGTTGAAATTGCCGGGAATATCTTTTATTACAGAAAATGCAAGGGTGTATCCAAACGGTGATTTTGCATCTTACGTTATAGGTCATGCAAAACCAAATGAGAATGGAACCTCGGTAGGTCAATTTGGCATAGAAAAAAGCTTGGATAAATACTTAAGTGCTTCTAATGGAGAAGTAGCGTATACAGGTGATCGTAAAGGTGTATCCCTTGATGGTGGAAAAGTTAATGTAAAGGCACCTAAAAATGGAGATAACGCTTATTTAACAATTGATCAACGTGTCCAAAGTTATTTAGAAGACGCGATGAAAGCAGCAAGTAAGCAATATGAGCCAGAAAGTTTAATAGGGATTGTTGCAGATCCAAAAACCGGAAAAATATTAGCGATGTCTACTAAACCTAGTTATGACCCTAATGATCGTCAAATTAAATATTTCTTCAATGACGCAATTGCCAATGCATTTGAACCTGGATCAACAATGAAAATTTTCACGTTAGCGGCAGCTATTAATGAAGGTGTGTACAAAGGGCAAGATTATTATCAGTCCGGGACATATCAAGTCGGAAATAGGAAAATAAAAGATCATAACGGTGGTGCTGGTTGGGGCTCTATCACGTTTGATGAAGGGGTAGAGCGTTCTTCAAACGTAGCGTTTGCAATTTTAGGAGATCAAAAACTTGGTCCAGAACGTTTCCGAAAATATATTCATAGTTTTGGATTAGATGAAAAAACGAACATTGATTTATCAGGTGAAGGATCGAATACAATTTTATTTGATCAGCAAATACAACAAGTGACAACAGCTTTTGGACAAGGTTCCACTGTAACACCAATTCAGCTTGTACAAGCTGCAACGGCCATTGCAAATGATGGGAAAATGATGAAACCTTATGCAATTGATAAAATTGTAGATCCAATAACAGACAAAGTAAAATTAGAACATAAGCCAGAAGAAGTAGGAAAACCTGTTACAAAGGAAACAGCAGCGCAAGTAAGACAGTTATTAGAACGTGTTGTTACATCTCCGAAAGGTACAGGGACAGCTTATAAAATTGATGGATATTCAGTTGGTGGTAAAACAGGGACAGCGCAAATTCCGGATGGAAAAGGCGGCTATATGACAGGAAGACAGAATTATATATTCTCATTCTTAGGTATGGCACCAATGGACGACCCACAACTTGTTGTGTATGTAGCTGTTAAACAGCCGAAATTAAAAGATGATGAGAACGGTGCACAGCCTTTAGCTGATATTTTTAAATATGTAACAAAAAATAGTTTAGAGTATTTAAAGATTAAGCCAAATGAAGTGAAAGATCCGAAAAAACATCTGAAAGAACAACAAACTACTGTTCCAGATGTAACTGGTAAAACGATGGCTGAAGCGGGGAAAGCAATTGATAAAGCAAAACTTCGTCCAATCGTACTAGGTGAAGGGAAAGTACAGCAACAAGTACCAAAAGCAACTGAACAAACATTGAAAGGCGACCGAGTCTTCTTGGTAGGAGATAAGCCTACAATGCCAAATATACAAGGATGGGCACTGCGTGATGTTATGAATTTAGCGAAGACATTACAGCTTAACTTGAAGCCTTCTGGTACAGGATACGTAACAGAGCAAAGTGTGGCGGAAGGAACATTATTACAACCTGGTACAGAATTAGGTGTCACACTCGTACCGCCACTCGAACCACAACAAGAAGCAGAAAAGCCGTAATGGTAAAAGAGAAGAAGTTCTAATTAAATAAGTACAAGCATATATTGGAACAAGCTAGGCGTAAGGGAGGCTTGTTCCGATATGCGTGTATCAAATGTAACAGTTAGAAAACGACTTATTTTTATACTTATATCAGGTATACTTATTTTCACTATTATCGATATTCGTCTTGGATATGTGCAATTTTTTCTTGGGAATATGTTAACGGATCGTGCGAAAGATTCATGGAGTCGTAATATTACTTTTGAACCCGAACGTGGGAAAATTTTAGACCGAAATGGTGTGGAACTTGCCACGAATAAAAGTGCTCCAACTGTCTTTGTTGTACCGAGGCAAATTGAAAAACCAGCAGAGACTGCAGAGAAGTTAGCTGCAGTATTAGGTGTGGAAAAAGATGAGATTTATAAAAGAATTACAAAAAAAGAATCGATTGTAAGGTTAGATAAAGGCGGAAGGAAAATATCACATGACAAAGCGAAAGAAGTACGAGGATTAAGTTTGAAGGGCGTGTATATCGCAGAGGATTCTATCCGGTACTATCCATTTGGAAACTTTTTATCACATGTATTAGGTTTTGCAGGTAGCGATAACCAAGGTCTTATGGGGCTAGAAAAATATTATGATAAAGAGCTAAATGGGGACAAAGGTCATGTTCGTTTTTTTGCAGATGCGAAAGGACAAAGGATGCCTAATGTTGGTGATGATTTCAAAAAGCCAGAAGCCGGTTTGAATTTAGGATTAACAATCGATGCGCGTATTACAAGGATTATGGAAAGAGAAATGAATATTGCGGAGTCAACTTATAATCCAGACGGTATGATTGCAATTGCAATGAATCCTAAAAATGGTGAAATTTTAGGTATGTCTAGTCGGCCGAGTTTTGATCCAGCGGATTTTCAAAGTGTCTCTCCAGAAGTGTATAACAGAAATCTACCAGTGTGGAGTACGTATGAGCCTGGTTCAACATTTAAGATCATTACACTAGCTGCAGCATTGAATGAAAATTTAGTAGACTTAGAGAAGGATACGTTTTATGATGATGGAGCAGCTGAAGTCGGTGGAGCTAGATTGAAATGCTGGAAAGCAGGAGGTCATGGCAGTCAAACGTTTTTAGAAGTCGTTCAAAACTCATGTAACCCGGGATTTATTGAACTTGGTGATCGCCTTGGTAAAGACCGATTATTTAAATACATTCGTAATTTTGGTTTTGGGCAGAAGACTGGGATTGACTTGCAAGGTGAAGGCAGTGGGATTTTATTTAATTTAGATAAAGTTGGTCCAGTAGAGCAAGCGACAACTTCATTCGGCCAAGGGGTTTCTGTTACACCAATTCAACAAGTAGCAGCTGTAGCGGCGGCTGTAAATGGTGGAACATTGTATCAGCCGTATATAGCTAAGGAGTTTATTGATCCGAAAAATAATCAAGTTGTTAGTAAAAAGACACCTGTTGAGAAAAGAAAAGTTATTTCCAAGGAAACTTCAGAAAAAGTTCGTTATGCATTAGAGAATGTTGTAGCGAAAGGTTCTGGTAAAGGTGCTTATATTGATGGATATCGTGTAGGTGGAAAAACGGGTACTGCTCAAAAGGTGAAAGATGGTAAATATTTAGAGAATAATTATATTGTATCTTTTATCGGATTTGCTCCAGCGGATGATCCAGAGATTGTTGTGTATGTTGCTGTTGATAATCCAAAAGGGGTTACACAGTTTGGTGGAGTGGTAGCAGCTCCAATTGTCGGGAATATCCTTCGAGATGCGCTTCCTGTTATGGGAGTGAAACCGAGAAAAGAACAAGTTGAAAAAGAATATAAATGGGGCGATACACCAACTGTGGAAGTTCCGAATTTAATTGGAATGAAAAAGAAAGATTTACAAACACAACTCGTCGATTTGCAGCTTGATATAAGTGGAGATGGAGAGAAAGTAATTAAGCAATCACCAGAAGCGGGAGCTAAAGTAAAAGAAGGCTCAAAAATTAGAATTTACTTCGGGAATTAAAGGTAACATAGTACGTTTTATGGTACAATTGGTGGAAGTGAGTTCTTTATAGAACAGTTACTTAACTTGAGACAATAAGTGTCTCAGTCATAAATAGGCCAGTAGCACTTACCTCCTTATATAGGAGGTAATGTGTTGCTTACTGAAAAAAAGATAAATAAACAATGTAGAGAGGGTTTAGTGAAATGAAGTTGCATACACTTTTATCATGTTTGCATGATTTTCCAGTTGTTCCAAAAGAAAATCCAGAAATCACATCTATAGAAGCTGATTCACGTAAAGTGAAAGAAGGAAGCTTATTTGTATGTATGAAAGGATATACGGTTGATAGCCATGATTTTGCTAAGCAAGCAGCGGCACAAGGAGCGGCTGCTATTGTTGCGGAAAGACCAATTGATGTTGACGTTCCAGTTGTACTTGTGAAAAATACTTTTCGTTCGTTAGCGGTTTTAGCTGATTATTTTTATGGTCAACCGACACACAAGTTACATTTAATCGGAATTACAGGTACAAATGGAAAGACAACAACATCGCATATTATGGATGAGATTATGCGAGCACATGGTCATAAAACAGGGCTAATTGGAACGATTAATATGAAAATCGGTGATGAAACATTTGAGGTGAAAAATACAACACCAGATGCACTAACACTTCAACAGACGTTTTCAAAAATGGTTGAACAAGGTGTGGACAGCACGGTAATGGAAGTTTCGTCACATGCGTTAGATCTTGGTCGTGTACACGGATGTGATTACGATGTAGCGGTGTTTACGAACTTAACACAAGATCATTTAGACTATCATAAAACGATGGAAGAATATAAACATGCAAAAGGGTTACTATTTGCACAGCTTGGCAATAGTTATAATCATAATCGTGAAAAGTACGCTGTGCTGAATAGCGATGATAATGTAACAGAAGAGTATATGAGAAGTACTGCAGCAACTGTTGTAACATATGGTATTGATACAACAAGTGACATTATGGCAAAAAATATCGTTATGACGAGTGGCGGAACTACATTTACCCTTGTCACACCGTATGAAAGTGTAAATGTTACGATGAAATTAATAGGTAAATTTAATGTATATAACGTACTTGCAGCAACAGCAGCAGGGCTTGTTTCGGGTGTGAAATTAGAAACAATCATTGCTGTTATAAAGGAACTAGCTGGGGTTCCAGGGCGTTTTGAAGTTGTTGATGGAGGACAAAATTATACAGTTATTGTTGATTACGCACATACGCCGGATAGTTTAGAAAATGTATTAAAAACTGCAAAACAATTTGCAAAAGGTGATGTGTATTGTATCGTTGGTTGTGGTGGCGATAGGGACCGAACGAAGAGACCGATAATGGCAAGTGTTGCAACAAAATATGCAACTCATGCAATTTACACATCAGATAATCCAAGAAGTGAAGATCCAGCGGCTATTTTAGATGATATGGTACATGGTGCAAGTGGAAATAATTATGAAGTGATTATTGATAGAAAAGAAGCGATACACCATGCAATCACTAAAGTGAAAGCAGATGATATCATTATTATTGCTGGTAAGGGTCATGAAACGTATCAAATTATTGGTAAAGAAGTTCATCATTTTGATGATCGAGAAGTTGCGAAAGAAGCAATTACAGGGCGTTTAAACAACGAAGAGTAACAACGTGAGAGGAGGACTACATGTGCTTGAGCAAGGTTTATTAGTAACGGCTGGGGTAGCATTCTTAATTTCTGTTGCCCTTTCGCCATTGTTTATTCCATTTTTAAGAAAATTAAAGTTCGGACAGAGTATTCGTGATGAGGGACCAAAGTCACATCAAAAAAAATCAGGGACACCGACAATGGGTGGTATCGTCATATACGTATCTATGATGGTAACTTCACTTATTATGGCGATTAAGTTTAATTATTTAGGTGCAGAGGTTTCGTTATTACTATTAGTGACGTTTGGTTACGGATTAATCGGATTTTTAGATGACTACATAAAGGTAGTTAAGAAGAGAAATCTTGGTTTAACATCAAAACAAAAATTAGTAGGGCAGCTTGTTATTGCTATTGCATTCTTTTTAATTGGAAAAGGGCAAGCGTTCCACACATACATCATGATTCCGGGAACGGATGTTAAGTTTGAATTAGGTTGGGCGTATTTTGTACTTGTACTATTTATGCTTATTGGTGGATCAAATGCAGTTAACTTAACTGACGGTTTAGATGGTTTATTATCAGGAACAGCTGCTATTGCATTTGGAGCATTTAGTATTATTGCTGTGGCACAAGAGCAATTTGGAGTAGCGATATTCTGTATGGCAGTGGTAGGAGCTGTACTTGGATTTTTAGTATTCAATGCGAATCCAGCAAAAGTGTTTATGGGAGATACAGGTTCATTAGCTTTAGGTGGAGCCATTGCAGCTGTAGCGATTTTATTAAAACAAGAATTGCTACTTGTAATTATTGGCGGAGTATTCGTCATGGAAACTTTATCGGTTATTATTCAGGTCATTTCATTTAAAACAACAGGAAAACGTGTCTTTAAAATGAGTCCATTACACCATCATTATGAATTATGTGGTTGGTCAGAGTGGCGTGTTGTTGTGACGTTTTGGTCTGCAGGATTTTTATTAGCTGTGTTAGGAATTTATATCGGGGTGTGGATGTAATTGAAAACTGTAACTGAATTTCAAAATAAGAATATTCTTGTATTAGGCATTGCAAAAAGTGGTTATGCAGCAGCTACATTGTTACAAAAGTTAGGGGCGAATGTCATTGTAAATGACGGAAAGCCTTTAGCAGACAATGTACTTGCTGCAGAATTACAAGCAAAAGGAATGGACGTTGTATGCGGTGGCCATCCTTTAGAATTATTAGAGAGAAATATTTCTCTTGTCGTTAAAAATCCAGGAATCCCGTATTCTAATCCAATATTAGTTGCTGCGAAAGAAAAGCAAATTCCAATTGTTACGGAAGTTGAATTAGCATATCGTATTTCAAAAGCGCCATTTGTTGGAATTACAGGATCTAATGGTAAAACGACGACAACAATGCTGACATTTGAAATGTTAAAAGAAGGACAAAAGCATCCTGTTATTGCAGGGAATATAGGAACTGTAGCTTGTGAAGTAGCACAGGATGCAAAAGAAAATGAAGTTGTAGTTACAGAACTTTCATCGTTCCAATTGATGGGAGTAGAATCGTTCCAACCTAAAATTGCAGCGTTCTTAAACTTATTTGAAGCCCACTTAGATTATCATGGGACGAAGAAGGAATATGGTTTAGCAAAAGCAAATGTTTTTAAAAACCAAACAGAAAACGATTATAGTGTAATAAACGCGGATGATGCAGATGTGATGGCTTTATCTGCGGATACTAAAGGTCAAAAAATCTTGTTTTCGACAACGAAAGAAATTGAAGATGGCGCGTGTATAAAAGATAACGCTCTTTATTTCAAAGGTGAAAAAGTTGTTGAAGTAAGCGATATCGTTTTACCTGGTCAACATAATCTAGAAAATATTTTAGCTGCGATGAGTATTGCGAAATTATTAGGTACTTCTAATGAAGCAATTACGGTCGTGTTAAAACGTTTTACGGGTGTAAAACATCGTTTAGAATATGTAACAACGATTAACAACCGTAAGTTTTATAATGACTCAAAAGCAACGAATATGTTAGCGACTGAGAAAGCACTATCTGCGTTTACACAACCGATTGTGTTACTAGCAGGTGGGCTTGACCGCGGAAATGAATTCGATGATTTAATTCCGTATTTCAAAAATGTAAAAGCGATTGTAACATTTGGACAAACAGCTCCCAAACTAGTAAGAGCGGCAGAAAAAGCGGGATTAGATATAATTGAAAGTGTCGATACTTTAGATGAAGCAGTGGTGAAAGCTTATGCTCATTCTAAAGAAGGTGATGTTGTTCTTCTTTCTCCAGCGTGTGCAAGCTGGGATCAATTTAAAACATTTGAAGAAAGAGGAGACATTTTTATACAAGCTGTGCATAAACTTATATAAAGTAAATCAAAACATCAGTAGGCTAACACCTACTGATGTTTTGTTACATAGGGCAAAAGGTTCTGCCTAAAGAGGTGGTGTTTGTGGGTAATGAAGAAAACGCCTGATTTTATGCTCATCATCGTAACACTTTCATTGTTGACAATCGGAATGATTATGGTTTATAGTGCGAGTGCAGTTTGGGCCTCTTATAAAATGGGGGACTCATTCTTTTTTGCAAAAAGACAATTACTGTTTGCGGGTCTTGGTGTAGTAGCTATGTTTTTTATTATGAAAATTGATTATTGGGTGTGGCGTACGTATTCAAAAGTAATTTTGCTAGTTTGCTTCATTCTTCTTATTCTCGTTCTTATTCCTGGAGTAGGTCTTGTTCGAGGAGGAGCACGAAGTTGGATTGGGATCGGAGCATTTTCGATTCAACCGTCAGAATTTATGAAGTTTGCGATGATTATTTTCTTGGCAAAGTTTTTAGCGGAACGGCAAAAATTGATTACATCTTTTAAACGTGGTTTATTACCGGCTCTTAGTTTTGTGTTTCTTGCTTTTGGGATGATTATGTTACAGCCAGACCTTGGGACAGGAACGGTAATGGTTGGGACATGTATCATTATGATATTTATTTCGGGAGCGAGGGTCTTTCACTTTGCAATGTTTGGTTTGATTGGTGTAGCAGGATTTGTAGGGTTAATTGCATCAGCACCGTATCGAATGAAACGCATTACATCATATTTAGATCCGTGGTCAGATCCGCTTGGAAGTGGATTTCAAATTATCCAATCATTACTCGCAATTGGACCTGGTGGATTATTTGGGCTTGGACTTGGACAAAGTAGACAAAAATTTCTTTATTTACCTGAACCACAAACTGACTTTATATTTGCGATCTTATCCGAGGAATTAGGTTTTATTGGTGGTTCATTTGTGTTATTATTATTTAGTCTATTATTATGGCGCGGGATTCGTATCGCATTAGGAGCGCCAGATTTATATGGTACGTTTTTAGCAGTAGGTATTGTGGCGATGATTGCGATTCAAGTAATGATTAATGTTGGTGTTGTAACAGGACTGATGCCTGTTACGGGTATTACCTTGCCGTTTTTAAGTTATGGTGGATCAAGTTTGACATTAATGTTAATGGCAGTAGGTGTATTATTAAATATAAGTCGCCATTCTCGCTACTAAACCCTGTTTATAAGACAGGGTTTTTCGTATGTGTGTAAAAATGCAATATGTATATAGAAATAAATATAATGGAAATAAGAAAAGAGAAGCGGAGGAGTTAGTAGTGCGTGTATTAGTGAGTGGTGGGGGTACTGGTGGTCATATTTATCCAGCTCTTGCTTTAATTAGAGAAATAAAAAAGTTAAATCCAGAAGCAAGATTTTTATATATTGGTACGGAAAATGGACTAGAGAGTACAATCGTTCCAAAAGCAGGTATACCATTTCAATCTATTGTTATAAGTGGATTTAAACGAAAAATATCATTAGATAATGTGAAAACAGTAATGCGTTTTCTAAAAGGTGTACAGGATAGTAAACGATATATTCGTCGTTTTAATCCGGATATCGTAATTGGAACGGGTGGATATGTATGTGGACCAGTTGTATACGCTGCAGCCAAATTAGGTATTCCAACTATTGTACATGAACAAAATAGTGTACCAGGTGTAACGAACAAATTTTTAAGTCGTTATGTTGATAAAGTTGCTGTTTGTTTTGAAGCAGCTACAGAGCATTTTCCAGAGTCAAAAGTGGTAATGACAGGTAATCCGCGAGCATCAGAGGTAATGGATCAAAATGGAATGAAAGGGAAACGTTCAGTTGGGCTTTCTCTTCCTAAAAAGTCTGTACTTATATTTGGTGGAAGTCGTGGAGCTAGACCGATTAACGATGCCTTCGTAGAAGCAATTGAACAGTTTGGGAACAAAAGCTACGAAATACTATATGTAACAGGTGAAGTACATTATGACAAAGTGATGGAAGCCGTGAAGCAAAAAGGGAACCCGAACAATGTTATTATTAAGCCGTTCATTCATAATATGCCAGAGGTACTAACTGGTGTAGACCTTGTTGTTTCAAGGGCTGGGGCAACAACACTTGCAGAATTAACAGCGTTAGGAAAACCAAGTGTGTTAATACCGAGTCCGTACGTAACAAATAATCATCAGGAAAAGAATGCACGTTCAGTTGTTGATAAAGGAGCGGCAAAAATGTTACTTGAAAAAGATTTAACAGCTGAAACGCTTATTCGTGATATTGATGAGATTTTATTGGATGCACAAACATTACAAAATATGAAGCTAGCTGCTAAGCAACTAGGTATTCCAGATGCAGCAAATAAGCTGTATGAAGTAATGAATAAGCTTGTAAAAAAATAAAGTGAGGCTTTTATCAGTGGGGAGTGATTCTTTCTCGTTGATTATTACCTTTCACTAATCGGATGTTTACTGGCATCCCGATTCTCGCCTAACTTCTTTGTTACCGCCGAATTTTGATTTAGGAGCTGTACTGCCCGTAAATAGAGGGATAACGTTAGGTGAACGCCCTGCATATTATTGTCATAAGGAGACTTAATATGGGGGAGATTGTCTATGGAACAATTAGTAAATGAGCTTATAGAAGCAGACGTTGGTCGTGTTTTAGTTAATGAGTCGTTAGCACGTTATACAACTATGAAAATAGGTGGACCAGCGGATATTTTAATTGTGCCAAAGCATGTAGCCGGTATTGAAAAAACATTACAGTTAGTAAAGCAATACAAAACGAAGTGGACTGTAATTGGGCGCGGTTCAAACCTTCTTGTATCTGATCAAGGCATAGAAGGTGTTGTTATTCGTTTAGGAGAAGGATTAGATCACTTAGAGGTCGAAAAACATAAGGTAAGAGTTGGTAGTGGATATCCTCTTATTAAATTGTCAACTTTACTTAGTCGTCAAGGGTTAGCTGGATTGGAGTTTGCAAGCGGTATTCCAGGAAGTGTCGGTGGTGCAGTATATATGAATGCAGGTGCACATAAATCGGATATATCGAGTGTATTATCGAAGGCTCTCATTCTGTTTGAAGACGGTACAATTGACTGGTTAATGAATAAAGAACTGGAGTTTTCTTATCGGGCATCTGTATTGCAAACGAAACGTCCTGGTATTGTTTTAGAGGCGGAGTTTCAATTACAGGCGGGAAAACGTGAAGAAATTGTACGTAGCATGCAAAATAATAAAGATTACCGCCGTGAAACGCAACCATGGAATCACCCGTGTGCAGGAAGTGTATTTCGGAATCCAATCCCACATTTTGCAGGAGATTTAGTAGAAAAAGCAGGGCTTCGTGGTTATAGGATTGGTGGAGCTCAAATTTCTGAAATGCATGGCAATTTTATTGTTAATACCGGGGGAGCTTCAGCGCAAGATGTATTGTCCTTAATTGAATTAATAAAACATACAATTAAGGATAAATTTGATGTAGATATGCATACAGAAGTAGAAATCATTGGAAGATAACGGTTATTCGTTCCGCTCATTATCATTTATGTTATAATAAGAAGATAAGAACGGCATGAGGAACATGCCGTTCTTTATGTTACATAGGGGGATCGTACATGAATAATAGTAAAGTGATTAAACTACAAGATCGTGTACCAAAATTGAAAAATCAAAAGAAAAAAAACAAAAAAAATGTTAATCATCGATTGATTTTATACATATCAATTTTATTTTTATTAGTGCTCTTTTTAATTTATTTTCGGTCTCCGCTTAGTAATATAAAAAAGATTAGTGTGTTTGGAAATCACTATATGACGGATGAGCAAGTAATGAAGGATTCAGGCGTGACATATGATACAAGTTATTTCCGAGTGACAGCACATAAAGCTGAAGAAAACTTAACGAAGCGAAAAGAAATTAAAGCAGTAAATGTAAAAAAACGTTTTCCAAACAAGATTGATATTCATATCGAAGAATATTTAACGATTGGTTATATAAATAAAGAGGGAAAATTACAACCGTTATTAGAAAATGGAAAAACGCTTGATGTACTACCTAATGGAAAACTTCCTGTTGCAGCACCGATTTTCGAACCTTTTAAAGAAGAGAAAATGAAGGAGTTAATCGCTGAACTAGAAAAATTAACACCAGCTATTTTAAAATCTATTTCGGAGATTCGCTATTCACCAACGAATGCGAATGAAGATCATCTTACTTTATATATGAATGAAGGTTATGAAGTGAGCACTACGATTCAAAATTTTGCAAAACGTATGGAAGCCTATCCGCTTATTTTAAAAACAATTGAGCCAGGTAAGAAGGTATTAATTGACTTAGAAGTAGGTGCATATACGAAAGAATTAGGTGCGGAAGAAAAAAAAGAATAGAATGGTAGTTTTCGTTGATTATAGCAGAAAAAACGAAACGAATGTTCTATTATATGTATACGAATTTAGAAGAATGGTTCATTTGATGAAAAATATGTAAAAATTCTTAGATTCATACTAGTATTGGTACAAGTTTCACTTTTCTATGAGTACATCTTAGTGTAGACTTATACTTGGCGGTAAACTTTACACTCGAAATAGAATTATTTCAAGATAAGCAGTTATTCATAGTTTACTGCGATATTCTTAATTGAATGCTAAATAAAAATAAGAAAAATATAGGGTTAAAAAAGGGAAACGTATAAAGACGTTGAATATTTTTCTTATAAATAGTAAAGTTGCGATTGTTGTTCCATATATTGAGTTGTATGGTATAAATAAAGAAGGAGGTGCCAAAGAATGAACAGCAATGAAATATATGTTAGTCTTGACATCGGTACATCCAATGTTAAAGTCATCATTGGTGAAATGGTTAATGACAGCTTAAACATTATTGGTGTTGGAAATGTAAAATCAAATGGTTTAAAGAAGGGATCGATAGTTGATATAGACGAGACTGTTCGATCAATTAAAAAAGCAATTGAACAAGCTGAGCGCATGGTGGGAATCCACATTGAGCAAGTTGTAGTAGGTGTCAATGCAAACCAGGTACAGCTACTTCCTTGTCACGGAGTAGTCGCTGTTTCAAATGAAGATCGTGAAATCGGGAATGAAGATGTCTTACGCGTTCTAGATGCAGCACAAGTTGTGTCAATTGCTCCAGAACGTGAGTTTATTGATGTGGTACCTCGACAGTTCATCGTAGACGGTCTTGACGAGATTAACGATCCACGCGGGATGATCGGTGTAAGATTAGAAATGGAAGGTACACTTATTACAGGCTCGAGAACTTTACTACATAACCTACTTCGTTGTGTAGAAAAAGCAGGTCTTGAAATTGTTGATATTTGTCTTCAACCTTTAGCGGCTGCAACAGTTGCTATATCTTCAGATGAAAAAAATAGAGGAGTAGCCCTTGTTGATATGGGGGGAGGATCTACAACTTTATCTATTTTTAAAGATGGAGAGTTACAAGCGACGAGCGTATTACCATTAGGTGGAGACCATATAACGAAGGATATTGCGATTGGGTTGAAAACTTCAACAGAAAATGCAGATCAAATTAAGTTGAAATATGGACATGCTTTTTATGATACAGCATCTGAAGAAGAGATGTTTACGGTTCCTATTATGGGAAGTGATCAAACAGAACAATATTCTCAGTTGGAATTATCGGATATAATAGAGGCTCGTGTAGAGGAAATTTTAATGTTTGTTCAAGATGAAGTGCGTAAGTTAGGAGTAAAGCAAGTGGCTTCTGGTTATGTACTAACTGGTGGAATTGCTTCTATGCCAGGTGTTCTTGACCTTGCATATGATATTTTACATGAAAATGTTCGTGTAGCAACTCCTGATTATATTGGTGTGCGTGAGCCCCAATATACAAGTGGAGTTGGATTAATTAAACATTCTTATCAAAAAGCTAAATTACGTGGGAAAAATGTGCAGGAAAAGCAAGAGCATTTTGAACCAGTACCAGCACCAGCACCAACGCCGGTACAACAGCAACCTGCAAAACAAAAAACTCGTAATCAAAACAATAATAATCAAAATGATGACCGCATGATGTCAAAAGTAAAACGTGTATTCCGTTATTTATGGGATTAAAATTGGACACGAAAAATGAGGTTCTAGGGGGATTTCGACATGTTAGAGTTTGATACTACTCAAGATCAATTAGCGAATATAAAAGTTATCGGTGTCGGCGGTGGCGGAAACAATGCTGTAAACCGTATGATTGAACACGGTGTACAAGGTGTAGACTTTATCGCTGTGAACACTGATGCACAAGCATTAAATCTATCAAAAGCTGAAACGAAAATGCAAATTGGTGGAAAATTAACGCGTGGACTTGGTGCAGGCGCAAACCCTGAAGTAGGGAAAAAAGCTGCAGAAGAAAGTAAAGAACAGATCCAAGAAGCACTTCGTGGTGCGGATATGGTCTTCGTAACTGCCGGTATGGGCGGTGGAACTGGAACTGGTGCAGCTCCAGTTGTTGCTCAAGTTGCAAAAGAATTAGGTGCTTTAACAGTTGGTGTTGTAACACGTCCATTTACTTTTGAAGGACGTAAGCGTGCGACGCAAGCAGCATCTGGTATTGCAGCATTTAAAGAAAATGTAGATACTCTTATTGTAATTCCAAATGATCGCTTATTAGAGATTGTTGATAAAAATACGCCAATGTTAGAAGCATTCCGTGAAGCTGATAACGTATTACGTCAAGGTGTTCAAGGTATTTCGGATTTAATTGCAACACCAGGTTTAATTAACTTAGACTTTGCAGACGTAAAGACAATTATGTCTAATAGAGGTTCTGCTTTAATGGGTATTGGTTCTGGTAACGGGGAAAATCGTGCTGCAGAAGCTGCGAAAAAAGCGATTTCTAGTCCATTACTAGAAACATCTATTGATGGAGCTCAAGGTGTTATCATGAACATTACGGGTGGCGCTAACTTAAGCTTATATGAAGTACAAGAAGCGGCAGATATCGTAGCTTCAGCTTCAGATCCAGAAGTAAATATGATCTTCGGTTCTGTTATTAACGAAGGATTAAAAGATGATATCGTTGTAACTGTAATTGCAACTGGTTTTGATGATAGCATTGCAACTCAACCACCAAAACCAATTATTCGTCCGAATGCGAACCACACGCAACAACAGCAACAACCAGTAGCTCAACCTTCAAAACAACGTGAAGTAAAGCGTGAAATGAAGCGTGAAGAGCCAGTTGTACATGAGCGTCATTCAGATTCAGATGATATCGATATTCCAGCATTTTTACGTAACCGTCGTAGACGATAAAAAAAGGAGCTTTCATGCTCCTTTTTTGTTTTTTAAATGGAAAAGACCTGCTAAGCAGGTCTTTTTTTATTTCGTATATTTCAATATATTTTGTTGGTGAAAATAAGAGTATATCATTCTATGAATTTGTACTTTTATTTTTTACCGACAGATTATGTCTAGAAATCACAAAATAACAAAAAAACACCTCCGCAAATTGACACACTTTCCTATTGGATATGCATTATACTAGTCTCAACTTGAAAAAAGAGGTGAATTGTTTGGTTGTTTACGCCGACGTTGTTTGGTTGTTAAACGCCTGCATTGATTTTCTTTTGCTTTTATTAACAGCTACCGTGTTAAAAAAGAAGATCAAAAGATGGAGGCTTGTGTTAGGGGCATTTATAGGTTCAACTATTGTTATTTTTGCCTTTACTCCTTTTGCTTCTATGATGACACATCCAATTATGAAACTACTGTACTCGTTACTTATTGTGTATACAGCATTTGGATTTACAACATTTAGAAATTATGCACAAACTGTTTTTACTTTTTACTTTGTAACCTTTATGGTTGGCGGAGGATTAATTGGAACTCATTTCTTTTTGCAAACGAATGAAATGGTAAATGGATTGGTTCAATCTCAGTCAATTTCTTACGGCGATCCAATTAGTTGGTTATTTGTTATTTTTGGTTTTCCGGTAATTTATTATTTTTCTAAAAAGCGTATTGAAAGCGTAGAGGTCACGAAAATACACTATGACCAAATTGTAAAAGTAAAAATTCAATTAGCCGAAGAAGAACTAGAACTGGCAGGTCTTATTGACAGTGGGAACCAACTTTACGACCCATTAACAAAAACACCCGTTATGATTATGCATGTTTCATCATTAGAACATTGCTTACCATCTTGGTTAACAGAACAAATTTATTCCAAAACAGAAATTCCTCAAATACCAGAAAATGATTCTGGTTGGGCGACAAAATTACGTTTAATTCCTTTCCGTGCAGTAGGAGTAGAAAGTCAATTTTTGTGGGCAATTAAGCCTGACAGTGTGCAAGTTGATCATGAAGGTAGTTCTATTGTTGTAAACAAAGTATTAATTGGATTAAATACACAACAACTGTCTACTAATGGGGAGTATCAATGTATTGTGCATCCAAAAATGTTGATTTCACAAAAAATGGTGATCGCTTAATAATGAGAGGCGGGATAATATGATGAAATTAAAATTTTATTTAGTATACCTTTGGTATAAAGTATTGCTGAAATTAGGAATTAAGACCGATGAAATTTATTATATTGGTGGAAGTGAAGCGTTGCCACCACCGTTAACGAAAGAAGAAGAGGAAGTTCTTTTGAATAAATTGCCAAAAGGAGATCAGGCAGCAAGGTCATTACTTATTGAACGCAACTTAAGGCTCGTTGTATATATAGCAAGAAAGTTTGAAAATACAGGGATAAATATTGAAGATTTAATTAGTATAGGAACAATCGGCCTTATTAAAGCGGTAAATACATTTAATCCAGAAAAGAAAATAAAATTAGCAACATATGCATCGCGTTGTATAGAAAATGAAATTTTAATGCATTTACGTCGGAATAACAAAAATCGTTCGGAAGTTTCTTTTGATGAACCGCTAAACATTGATTGGGATGGGAATGAACTATTGTTGTCTGACGTGTTAGGTACAGATGATGATATTATTACAAAAGATTTAGAAGCTACTGTAGATCGTCACCTTTTAATGAAAGCATTACACCAATTAAATGATCGTGAAAAACAAATTATGGAACTTCGGTTTGGGCTTGCTGGAGGAGAGGAAAAGACGCAAAAAGATGTGGCGGATATGCTTGGGATTTCACAGTCATATATTTCGCGTTTAGAAAAAAGAATTATAAAAAGATTACGAAAAGAATTTAATAAAATGGTGTGAAGAATAAGACCAGCCGTTATGTAGGCTGGTCTTATTCTATTTAGTTGTATTAGGAAAGATAATTTAAATGAAAAATAGTGAAAAAACCATATGCATAAAATCCCCTTCAAAGGAAATACTTTACACTGTACAGCAACTCCCGATAGGAGGGAACACTTTGACGAGAAACAAAGTAGAAATTTGCGGTGTTGATACAGCTAAACTTCCAGTATTAAAAAATGAAGAGATGCGTAAATTATTTCGTGAAATGCAAAGTGGAGAGATAAGCGCAAGAGAAAAATTAGTGAATGGAAACTTACGTCTTGTACTGAGCGTCATCCAAAGATTTAATAACAGAGGAGAATATGTTGACGATTTATTCCAAGTTGGTTGCATCGGACTTATGAAATCAATTGATAATTTTGATTTAGGCCAAAATGTAAAATTTTCAACGTATGCTGTGCCGATGATTATTGGGGAAATACGCAGATATTTGCGTGATAATAATCCGATTCGCGTATCGCGCTCATTGCGAGATATTGCGTATAAAGCTTTGCAAGTAAGAGAGAAGTTAATTGCAGAAAATTCAAAAGAACCAACAGCAATGGATATTGCAAAAGTGCTAGAAGTAACTCATGAAGAGATAGTATTTGCTTTAGATGCGATTCAAGATCCAGTTTCATTATTTGAACCGATTTATAATGATGGAGGAGATCCTATCTTTGTTATGGATCAGTTAAGTGATGAAAAACAAAAGGACGAGCAGTGGGTTGAAGAACTAGCATTGAAAGAAGGAATGAAGCGTTTAAATGATCGAGAGAAAATGATTATTAGAAAACGTTTCTTCCAAGGAAAGACACAGATGGAAGTTGCAGAAGAAATTGGGATTTCCCAAGCGCAAGTATCACGTTTAGAGAAGTCAGCCATTAAACAAATGAATAAAACGATTCAAGGATAAGGTCTCACCAATTATGGTGAGACCTTTTTATATGTAATATGGTTTGTGCTCATAGTAGGGGATTAGTGTTCATATAATGAAACTAGCATGGTGTTTCGTATAGGTGGCTTCCTGTAAATATGAGAAACAGCTTCCAATTCGTCATATAAGGGGGAGAGGGTAAAAATGGTGATACGAATTTCAGAGTTACAGATGAAGGATGTTATAAATATTTCAGATGGAAAAAGGATTGGGAATATTGGAGATATTGAAATTGATATGAACACAGGGCAAGTTTGTTCTGTTATTATTTCCAAACAGACACGTATGCTAGGTATTTTTGGAAAAGATGTTGAGATTGTAATTCCTTGGAAGGAAATTGTGAAAATTGGGGAGGATGTCATACTTGTAAGAGTAGATCCTGTTAATACTGTAACAGAATCAATACAAACACCGACAATTTCATAAAGAATATTACAAATTCCTCTTTTTTTTCTGTTAGGATTATGAAAAAATAAAAGTATGGTAAAATAGACAGGAAGTACCATGCTTTTTTCTGTTATTTTAATTAAAAGGAGCCGCTTTATTATGAGAGAACCATTTAAATATGTGGACGGTATACTGTATTTACAAGCGTGGAAAGAACTTGGAAACATTACTGCTGGATTTACGACAAAAGATGGTGGGATAAGTACGGGCTCCTTTCATGCGATGAATTTAGGATTACATGTGAATGATATCGTGGAGAACGTTCATGAAAACAGACGCATTTTAGCAAATAAGTTACAAAAACCATTAGAAAACTGGATTTGCTCTGAACAAGTTCATGATCATCATGTTGAAAAAGTAGGGCAACAGGAAAAAGGAAGTGGCGTTTATTCATATGAGGACGGCATTTCAAAAACAGATGGCATTTATACGAGTAATGAAGATGTTCTGTTAACGTCTTGTTACGCGGATTGTGTTCCGCTCTATTTTTATGCACCATCACATGGTATGATAGGACTTGCGCATGCTGGATGGAAAGGCACTGTACAAGAGATTGCAAAGGAAATGATTCAAAAGTGGAATGCAGAAGGTATTTCAAGTGATGAAATTCATGTTGCAATTGGACCGTCGATTGGATCTTGTTGTTATGTTGTGGATGATCGTGTATTAACAGCAGCACAGAAAGTAATTAACGGTGCTGTTCCTCATCAAAAAATTTCTGACGGGCAGTACGCAATTAATTTAAAAGAAATTAATCGTATATTATGTGTACAAGCAGGCATAAAAGAAGAGCATATTGTAATGTCATCTCTTTGTACAAGCTGTGAAGAGCAACTATTTTTCTCTCATCGTCGTGATCAAGGTAAGACAGGAAGAATGTTGAGTTTCATAGGTTTTAAGGAGGAAGGAAGCAAGTGACAGTACAAGAAAATTTAGTAATTGTAAACGAAGCTATTAAAGAATCTTGCGTTCGAGCTGGACGTTCGTTGCAAGATATTAAACTTGTTGCAGTGACAAAAACTGTAGGGATTGAAAAAACAAACGAAGTAATTGAAACTGGAATTATCGATTTAGGTGAAAATAGAAATGAAGGTTTCTTACAGAAATATGAGCATTTCGGTTCAAAAGTTAATTGGCACTTTATTGGCTCATTACAAACGAGAAAAGTAAAAGAAATCATTAATGAAATTGATTATTTACATTCGTTAGATCGTCTTTCCCTGGCGAAAGAAATTCAGAAACGTGCTGATAAGAAAGTGAAATGCTTTATTCAAGTGAAAACCTCATCTGAAGAATCGAAGCAAGGATTAGCAATAGAAGAGGTTGTTTCTTTTATTCAAAGTTTGCAAGAATTCGATAAAATTGAAGTGGTTGGACTAATGACGATGGCTCCATTTACAGAAGAAGAGGAAGAAATCAGACGCTGTTTTAAGGAATTACGTATGTTGCAAACAAAGGTGCAGGAGCTAGAGTTATTACATGCGCCATGTAAAGAATTATCAATGGGAATGTCCAACGATTACACGATTGCAATTGAAGAAGGGGCTACATATATTCGTTTGGGAACGATTTTAGTAGGAAAAGCGTAAAAGGAAGGAGAATCTTATTATGAGTTGGTCAAAAGTAAAATACTTCTTTTTTGATACACCGGAAGAAAAAGAAGCAGCTCAATATGGTTATGAAAAGGAGCAAACAGACATGAAAAAGCAGCAAGATCCACCAGAACAACAAGATGTTACGTTTCCAAAAGCGCAACCGAAGCAAAATGTTGTGAGTATTGAAACAGCAAAACAATCTTCAAAAGTTGTTTTATTAGAACCACGCACATATTCGGAAGCACAAGGGATTGCGGACCACTTAAAAGGTAGACGAGCTGTTGTAATTAATTTGCAGAGAATGTCTACTGATCAAGCGGTACGTATCGTTGACTTTTTAAGTGGTACTGTATACGCTATAGGCGGGGACATTCAAAAAATAGGACCGAAAACATTTATGTGTACACCTGAAAATGTTGATATTGTTGGTGCAATTTCAGAGTTATTCGGTGAAGAAGAAGAAACAAATATAAAGAGGTGGTAATACGCCATGACAACAGTTTTAATGGTGTTAAGTTCTGCTATCGAGATTTACTCGTGGGCACTGATTATTTACATTCTCCTATCATGGTTTCCTGGTGCAAAGGAATCATCTTTTGGAGAGTTCTTGGCGCGAATTTGTGAACCGTATTTAGAACCATTCCGCAGATTTATTCCGCCGCTTGGTATGATTGATATTTCTCCACTCGTTGCGATTTTTGCGTTAAAACTTGCTAAAAGTGGTTTGTTCAGTTTGTTCAGCTATTTCTTATAGTAAGAGGTTAAATACATGAGCATTTACGAACATTTTAGGCCTGATGAAGAGGTCTTTGTAGATAAAGTGCTGGAGTGGAAGCGAACAGCGGAGTACCATCAAGTGAAATTAACAGATTTCCTTGATCCAAGACAGCAACAAATTGTTTCTATGGTAATTGGACAAGGAGATGTCGCTGTGCAATTTGGTGGTGCAACGCCTAATGCAGAGCGTAAAAGAGCACTCATTTATCCAGACTATCTAGAATTAAATGAAGAAGAATTTCAAGTAGAAGTATTAGAAATTGACTATCCTTCCAAGTTTTATACGCTAGAACATAGGCAAATATTAGGTACATTTATGTCTCTTGGTTTAACGAGAGAAAAATGTGGTGATATTTTGCTGCAAGAAAATCGTGCCCAAATTGTAGTTGCGAAAGAAATCGTATCGTACATTGAGATGAACTTACAAGCAATAGGAAAAGTAAAAGTCTCCTTATCAGCAGTACAAGGAGAACAAATTCTACAAATACATGAAACGTGGGGGGAGAAATCTGGAACGGTTTCTTCACTTCGTTTAGATGTTATGTTAGCTGAAATGTTACATTTATCTAGACAGAAAGTACAACCTTTCATAAAAAATGGTTTAGTAAAAGTCAATTGGAAAACAGTGGAGCAAACTTCTTATGAATGTTATCCAGGAGATGTTTTTTCTGTTAGAGGATATGGCCGAAGTAAATTATTTTCTGTAGAAGGTAGAACAAAACGCGACAAATGGAGAATTTTGTATGGTATACTAAAATGATTGGTTTTTTAGAAGGAAATCCTCCTATTTTGTCGAAGAAAAGATATAATTGAAAGAGGAAATTTAGATAACTACTTGGAGGTGGCGTTGTGCCGTTAACACCATTAGATATTCATAACAAAGAATTTGGTCGCGGATTCCGTGGCTATGATGAAGATCAAGTAAATGAGTTTCTTGATCAAATTATCAAAGATTATGAATTGGTCATTCGTGAGAAAAAAGCTTTAGAAGAAAAAGTTGCGCAGTTAGAAGGGAAGTTAGATCATTTCTCTAATATTGAAGATACGTTAAACAAATCTATCGTTGTTGCGCAAGAAGCAGCGGAAGAAGTAAAACGTAATGCGCAAAAAGAAGCGAAATTAATTGTGCGTGAAGCTGAAAAGAATGCTGATCGTATTATTAACGAAGCATTAGTAAAATCAAGAAAAGTTGCTTTTGATATTGAAGAGCTAAAGAAACAAGCGAAAGTATTCCGAACTCGTTTCCGTATGTTATTAGAAACACAGCTTGAAATGTTAAACAACGATGATTGGGATAAACTAATTGAGTTAGAAGACGAAGTAGATGAACTGTTGAAAAAAGAAGAAACAGTGTAAGCTTGACGTTTTTCTCATTATTACATATAATTTTAAACAACATATTTATTAAGAAAAACGAAGATAGGGATAAGTACCTTTTCAAACCTTATATAGCGAACTGAGGATGGTGTAAGCTCAGGATAAGGAGATAGTGGGAATATCACCCTGGAGTTCCGCGCTGAATAAATAGAGTAAGCGTAGGCGTGTATTCGCGTTAAGAATATAAAGAGGATTCTATACATATGTATATGATCTACTAGGGTGGTACCGCGGGAGACTTTCTCGTCCCTTTTTGGGATGAGAAAGTCTCTTTTTTATTCCGTTTTTTAAGTATTTCTTTTATACATGTAAGGAGGAATTGAGCATGGAGTACAAAAATACATTACTGATGCCGAAAACAGAGTTCCCAATGCGTGGGAACTTACCAAAACGTGAGCCTGCAATGCAAGAAAAATGGGCTGAAATGAATATTTACGAAAAAGTACAAGAACATACAAAAGGTCGTCCTTTATTTGTATTGCATGATGGACCTCCATATGCGAATGGTGACATTCATATGGGACATGCATTAAATAAAGTATTAAAAGACTTTATTGTTCGTTATAAATCAATGACTGGTTTTAGTGCGCCATATGTTCCAGGATGGGATACGCACGGTTTACCAATTGAACAAGCTTTAACAAATAAAGGCGTAAAACGTAAAGAAATGACAGTTGCTGAGTTCCGTAAGTTATGTGCAGAGTATGCATATGAACAAGTAGAACGTCAACGTGAACAATTTAAGCGTTTAGGTGTACGTGCAGATTGGGATAATCCATATATTACTTTAGAGCCAGCTTATGAAGCACAACAAATTAAAGTGTTTGGTGACATGGCGAAAAAAGGTTATATCTATAAAGGTCAAAAACCAGTTTACTGGTCTCCAACGAGTGAATCTGCTTTAGCAGAAGCTGAAATTGAATATCAAGATAAAAAATCAGCATCTATTTACGTAGCATTCCCTGTAAAAGATGGAAAGAATGTATTAGAAGGTGATGAAAAGTACATCATTTGGACAACAACACCTTGGACATTACCTGCAAACTTAGGTATTTCTGTTCACCCAGAGCTTGAATATAGTATTGTAAAAGTAAATGATGAGAAATTTATCATTGCTTCTGAGCTGTTTGAGACAGTTGCAAAAACGTTAGAGTGGGAAAATGCTGAAGTTGTGAAAACAGTAAAAGGTAGCGAACTTGAGTACACAGTTGCAAAACATCCATTCTACGATCGTGATTCATTAGTTATGCTAGGAGATCACGTAACAACAGATGCAGGTACAGGTTGTGTTCATACAGCACCAGGACACGGGGAAGATGACTTCGTTGTTGGTAAAAAGTATGGATTAGAAGTACTTTGCCCAGTCGATGATAAAGGTGTATTAACAAATGAAGCACTTGGATTTGAAGGCTTATTCTATGATAAAGCTAACAAGCCAATTACAGAAAAATTAGAAGAAGTAGGCGCGTTACTGAAACTAACATTCATTACACATTCATACCCACATGATTGGAGAACGAAAAAACCAATTATTTTCCGTGCGACAGCACAGTGGTTTGCATCTATTGAAGCATTCCGTAAAGAATTAATAGAAGCTGTAGCGGAAACGAAATGGGTACCAGCATGGGGAGAAACTCGTCTTCATAATATGGTTCGTGACCGTGGTGACTGGTGTATTTCTCGTCAGCGTGCATGGGGTGTGCCAATTCCGGTATTCTATGCTGAGAATGGTGATCCAATTATTACGGATGAAACAATTAACCATGTAGCAGATTTATTCCGTGAACACGGTTCTAACGTATGGTTCGAGCGTGAAGCGAAAGATCTATTACCAGAAGGATTTACACATCCGGGTAGCCCAAATGGCGAATTCCGTAAAGAAACAGACATCATGGATGTATGGTTCGATTCAGGTTCTTCTCACCAAGCGGTATTAGAAGAGCGCGAAGATTTACAGCGTCCAGCTGATTTATATTTAGAAGGATCTGACCAGTATCGTGGTTGGTTTAACTCTTCATTATCAACAGCAGTTGCTGTAACAGGTAAAGCTCCATATAAAGGCGTATTAAGTCACGGTTTCGTATTAGATGGTGAAGGACGTAAAATGAGTAAGTCGATTGGAAACATCGTCGTACCGAAGAAAATTATGGATCAATTAGGCGGAGACATTTTACGCTTATGGGTATCTTCTGTTGACTATCAATCTGACGTACGTATTTCAGATGATATTTTAAAACAAGTAGCAGAAGTGTATCGTAAAATCCGTAACACATTCCGTTTCTTATTAGGAAACTTAGACGACTTTAAGCCAAGTGAAAATGCAGTAGCTGTAGCTGAACTTCGTGAAGTAGATCGTTACATGTTAGTGAAATTAAATGACTTAATTACAAAAGTTAAAGAAGCATATGAGACATACGACTTCGCTGCTGTGTATCATGCAATTCATAACTTCTGTACAATTGATTTAAGTTCATTCTACTTAGACTTTGCAAAAGACATTTTATACATTGAAGGTGCAAATCACGAAGATCGTCGTGCAATTCAAACTGTATTATATGATGTTCTTGTTGCGTTAACAAAACTTGTAACACCAATCTTACCGCATACAGCTGATGAAGTATGGCCATACATTCCAGGCGTAACAGAAGAAAGTGTACAATTAACTGATATGCCAGAAGCTGTACAATTAGATGACGCGGAAGCGTTAAAAACAAAATGGGATGCATTTATGACATTACGTGATGACGTGTTAAAAGCACTAGAAGTAGCTCGTAATGAAAAAGTAATCGGTAAGTCATTAAATGCAAGCATTACGCTATATCCAACTGCAGAAATGAAAGCTATGTTAGAGTCTATTAGCGAAGACTTAAAGCAATTATTCATCGTTTCTGAGTATAAACTTGGTGGTATGATGGATGAAGCGCCAGCAGATGCACCGAAGTATGAACATACAGCGGTTGTTGTTGCGCAAGCAACTGGTGAAACATGTGAACGTTGTTGGGTAGTTTCAGAAACAATTGGTAAAGATGCTGAACATGAAACATTATGTGAGCGTTGTGCAACAGTTGTTAAAGAAAACTATATAAAATAATAAAAAACTGACTGCTATTCATGCAGTCAGTTTTTTTTGTTGATGGCATATCAAAAAAACTTTTCAGACTCTTTCCTGTGAAGGAAAAATGTGTGTGAGGTAAGCAAATAAATTTCGGACACACTAACTGTACATTACAGCTAGGAGGAATGTACACGTGAATGAAATTTACATGGAAATAAAAGAAGAATTGCAATTGATGAGAAAAGAGTTGCAAGAGAGACTAGCTAAAGAAGTAATGCACAAATATGATGTCGAGTTCAGCCAAGAGCTTGGATATGAAATTAAGGAAGAGATAAAGAAAAAATTGCTATTACATGATATAAAAGAGGATTTAAAGGATGTAGAACGCGCATTATTTAAAATGGAAATAGACATGTACGGTATTTGTGAAGAGACGGGGAGATTAATTTCGACAAAGCAAATGAAGACAATGCCGACTGCTCGTACGATTCATGAATTCTTCTATGAAAAGGTAAATGTATGAATACGCACAACGATATTATATTACCTTTTTTTAATTTATTTTATTCTTCTATAAAGGTTCATTGTGAAAAGGTAGCAGCTATGCTAAAATTTTGAGGTACACTGTCTTTGTGGGGGAAATGAAAATGATATATTATGTAATAGCGTTATTTGTCATTGCTATCGATCAAATATCGAAGTGGTTAATTGTAAAGAACATGGAATTGGGTACGAGTATTCCGATTATCGACAATGTATTATACATAACATCACATCGAAATAGAGGCGCTGCTTGGGGTATTTTAGAAAATAAAATGTGGTTCTTCTACATTATTACAGTTGTTTTTGTAGTGTTTATCGTATTTTATATGAAAAAGTATGCGAAAACAGACAAGCTTCTAGGTATTTCGTTAGGTCTAATTTTGGGCGGGGCAATTGGTAACTTTATTGATCGTGTATTTAGACAAGAAGTAGTGGATTTCATTCACGTGTATATTTTCTCGTACAACTATCCAGTATTCAATATAGCTGATTCAGCATTATGTATTGGTGTTGTATTAATTATTATTCAAACATTATTAGAAGGCAAGAAAGCGAAGGAGTAATTGAATGAGTGAAGTAGTACAAGTAACAGTTGCAGCAGAGCAAAAAAACGAGCGAATTGATAAATTCGTTACAGGGATAAATAACGAATGGTCACGTTCACAAGTACAGCAATGGATTAAAGATGATGTTGTGACAGTGAACGGGAAAGCAGTAAAAGTGAATTATAAAGTAAAAGAAGAAGATGAAATTACAGTAACGATTCCTGAGCCAGAAGCGCTAGATATTCAACCAGAGGATTTAAATTTAGAAATTTATTATGAAGATGCAGATGTGCTTGTTGTAAATAAGCCACGTGGCATGGTTGTACATCCAGCACCAGGGCATACAAGTGGTACACTTGTAAACGGCCTTATGCACCATTGTACAGACTTATCAGGCATTAACGGTGTAATGCGTCCAGGTATCGTGCATCGTATTGATAAAGATACATCTGGACTATTAATGGTTGCTAAAAATGATATGGCACATGAATCGCTTGTAAATCAGCTTGTAGCCAAAACAGTAACGAGACGTTACAAAGCGATTGTACACGGTGTGATTCCGCATGATAAGGGAACTATCGATGCACCAATTGGTCGTGATAAGAAAGAGCGTCAAAGTATGACAGTTGATGAAAATGGTAAGAACGCTGTTACGCACTTCCAAGTGTTAGAACGTTTTAAAGACTTTACACTTGTAGAATGTCGCTTAGAAACGGGACGTACGCACCAAATTCGTGTTCATATGAAATATATTGGCTATCCACTTGCAGGAGATCCGAAGTATGGTCCGAAGAAAACATTAGATATGAATGGACAAGCACTTCATGCGGGTATTTTAGGCTTTGATCATCCTCGTACTGGTGAATATATTCAGTTTGAGGCACCGATTCCAGAAGTGTTTGAAGACGCATTAAATATTTTACGAAAATAGTATTGACAAATCATAAGAAAACTGAGATACTGACAACAGTTAAATAATGATCCTTTAACACAGCCCCGTGAGGTTGAGAAGGTAACGGTTTGAAATACTTAGGGTATGTTGTACCCTTTTTTCAAAAGTCCTCTCGCACACGCTGAGAGGACTTTTTTTATACCATTACTCTCACGCAAGAAAAAAAGCTTGGAGGTGTAGAGCATGCAAGAGAAAGCTGTCGTTTTAGATGACCAAATGATTCGCCGCGCTTTAACACGAATTAGTCATGAAATCGTGGAACGAAATAAAGGTGTCGATAATTGTGTTCTTGTCGGAATTAAAACTCGTGGAATTTTTATTGCACAACGTTTGGCAGAACGAATTGGTCAAATTGAAGGAAAAGAAATGGAAGTTGGAGAGTTAGACATTACGTTATATCGTGATGATTTAACACTACAATCCAAAAATAAAGAACCACTTGTAAAAGGTTCTGATATCCCTGTAGATATTACGAAGAAAAAAGTTATCCTCGTTGATGACGTATTATATACAGGAAGAACAGTTCGAGCAGCAATGGATGCTCTTATGGATTTAGGTAGACCATCTCAAATTCAATTGGCGGTTCTTGTTGATAGAGGTCATCGTGAATTACCAATTCGCGCTGATTATGTAGGAAAGAACATTCCAACATCAAGTGAAGAGCGTATCGAAGTTGATTTGCAAGAGACAGATCAACAAGATCGAGTAAGCATATACGATAAGTAAAGCCCTTTTAAATGTAGTCCTGTGAGGCTGCCAAAGGGTCTTGGCTTTCATATGTCAAATTTGGCATACGAAAGTATAGGACTCTTTGTGCACAGGCACAAAGAGTTTTTTTATTGCAAAGATTTAAACTGAAGGAGGATGTAACAATGGAACAAAAGCCAGTGTTAGACGTTAATGAAGTACCGAAACCGGGAAAATGGTTATTTTTAAGTATACAACATTTGTTCGCGATGTTTGGATCAACAGTGCTTGTTCCGTTTTTAACAGGATTGAATCCATCAGTAGCATTAATATCAAGTGGATTAGGAACGCTAGCGTTTCTTCTTATAACGAAAGGTCAAGTACCAGCATATTTAGGATCATCATTCGCCTTTATCGCACCGATTATAACAGCGAAAACGGCAGGTGGGCCGGGAGCAGCAATGCTTGGTGGTTTGCTAGCAGGGCTTGTGTACATCTTAATCTCACTCGGAATTAAGAAATCAGGATCAGAGTGGATTATGAAACTACTACCACCAATCGTAGTTGGTCCAGTAGTAATGGTAATCGGTCTAGCTTTAGCACATACAGCAGTTAACATGGCGATGAACGGTGCGGATGGCAAATACAGCTTTACACATTTTTCAGTAGCATTAGTAACATTAGCAATTACAATCATTTGCTCGATATTCGGAAGAGGATTTTTCAGTATCATACCAGTGTTACTTGGCATTATCGGCGGATATATCTTCGCTTACTTCCAAGGGCTAGTAGACTTAAAGCCGGTAGCTGAGGCAAAATGGTTTGTTGTACCAGATTTCACAGTACCATTTGTAACATATACACCAGAGTTTTCATGGAAGATTGTACTCTTGATGGTACCAGTTGCACTAGTAACAATATCAGAACATATCGGACATCAAATTGTACTTGGAAATGTTATTAAAAGAGATTTAATTGAAAAACCAGGTTTACACCGTTCGATCTTCGGTGACGGAGTAGCAACATTAATTGCATCACTAATCGGTGGGCCACCGAATACAACGTATGGTGAAAACATCGGTGTGCTAGCAATTACGAGAGCATACAGTGTATACTTATTCATCGGTTCAGCAGTATTCGCAATCATGTTCGGATTTATCGGTAAGATTTCTGCACTGATTCATTCGATCCCAACACCAGTTATGGGCGGGGTATCAATCTTACTATTCGGTGTAATCGCATCAAGCGGATTACGCATGATGGTAGATGATAAAACAGATTTAAGTGACAAACGAAACTTAATGATTGCATCAATAATACTAGTAATCGGTATTGGTGGAGCGGTACTTCACGTAGGGGATTCATTCCAAGTCGAAGGAATGGCGCTTGCAGCAATTGTAGGTGTACTGTTAAATCTACTACTACCAGAATCAAAACAAGAAAAACATACAAAACAATCTAAGCAGATTGCTTCATAAAAATAACCTTTTAATTCAGTCCTGTGAGACGGAAAAGGGTGGCTTCTTCCTTGCACCCTAGTCTTACATGACTAGGGTATTTTTATGCAAAGGTTGTTATAAAAATACAAAAGTGGTAACATAAAAATCAGAAAGATGAGGGATGACGATGAGCCATTTGTTAACGATGAGTGAATTATCGGAAGTAGAAATTTCAGAAATCCTAAAAGACGCAGAAGATTTTGCGAATGGAAAAGAGAGCAAAACGACAGAGCAAACTTTTGTTGCAAACTTGTTCTTTGAGAATAGTACGAGAACGAGATTTAGCTTTGAAGTTGCTGAGAAGAGATTAGGACTAGATGTTTTAAACTTTTCAGCTGATGCATCTAGCGTACAAAAAGGAGAAACTTTATACGATACGATAAGAACACTAGAATCAATCGGAACAAAAGCAGTGGTCATCCGCCATGAGCAAGATCGCTACTTCGATGAACTAAAAGATCAGGTGAATATCCCGATCTTAAACGCTGGAGATGGATGTGGAAACCACCCAACGCAGTGCCTACTCGACCTTCTTACAATTAAACAAGAGTTTGGAAGATTTGAAGGTTTGAAGATTGCAATAGTAGGAGATGTTCGTCATAGCCGAGTAGCACGTTCTAATGCAGAAGCATTAACGAAGCTTGGTGCAACAATTTACTTTGCAAGTCCAGAAGAGTGGAAAGGTGAAGACAACACATTTGGAACATACAAACCATTAGATGAACTTGTTCCAGAAGTGGATGTAATGATGTTACTCCGTGTACAACATGAGCGTCATGATCATTATGAAACAGACATTATGAAAGAATATCATGAGAAACACGGATTAACAGTAGAAAGAGAAAAGCGTATGAAAGAAGGAAGCATTATTATGCATCCAGCTCCCGTAAACCGTGATGTTGAAATTGCAAGTGAACTTGTTGAGTGTGAGCGTTCACGCATATTTAAACAAATGGAAAATGGAGTTTACGTAAGAATGGCTGTACTAAAACGCGCCTTACCAAATGTATTAGGAGGAATGAAACATGAATTACTTGTTTAAAAATGGTCGTTATATGAATGAAGAAGGAAAAATTGTAGCAACAGATCTTCTCGTACAAGACGGTAAAATCGCTAAGGTAGCAGAAAATATTACGGCAGATAATGCTGAAGTAATCGATGTGAACGGAAAGTTAATCGCACCTGGATTAGTAGATGTACACGTACATCTTCGTGAACCAGGTGGTGAACATAAAGAAACAATTGAAACAGGTACACTAGCAGCGGCAAAAGGTGGATTCACTACAATTTGTGCAATGCCAAATACACGTCCGGTACCAGATTGCAGAGAACATATGGAAGACTTGCAAAATCGTATTAAAGAAAAAGCACATGTCAACGTACTACCATACGGAGCAATTACAGTACGTCAAGCTGGTTCTGAAATGACAGATTTCGAAACATTAAAAGAACTTGGAGCATTTGCTTTCACAGATGACGGCGTAGGCGTACAAGATGCGAGCATGATGTTAGCGGCTATGAAACGTGCAGCAAAATTAGATATGGTAGTAGTTGCGCACTGTGAAGAGAATACGCTTATTAATAAAGGTTGTGTACATGAAGGGAAGTTTTCTGAGAAACACGGATTAAACGGTATCCCATCAGTATGTGAATCTGTACATATTGCAAGGGATATATTGCTTGCGGAAGCAGCAGATTGTCACTATCACGTATGTCACGTAAGTACGAAAGGTTCAGTACGTGTAATCCGTGATGCGAAACGCGCTGGAATTAAAGTAACAGCAGAAGTAACACCACATCACCTAGTGTTATGTGAAGATGATATCCCATCAGCTGATCCTAATTTTAAAATGAACCCACCGCTTCGTGGAAAAGAAGACCATGCAGCATTAATTGAAGGTTTATTAGATGGAACGATCGATATGATCGCAACTGACCATGCACCGCATACAGCGGAAGAGAAAGCACAAGGAATTGAAAGAGCACCATTCGGAATTACTGGTTTTGAAACAGCATTCCCGCTTCTATACACAAACCTTGTGAAAAAAGGAGTTATTACGCTAGAACAGTTAATTCAATATTTAACAGAAAAGCCAGCTGATACATTTGGCTTAGAAGCAGGTCGCCTGAAAGAAGGTAGAACAGCTGATATTACAATCATTGATTTAGAACAAGAAGAAGAGATTGATCCAACAACATTCTTATCAAAAGGAAAAAATACACCATTCGCAGGTTGGAAATGCCAAGGATGGCCGGTAATGACAATCGTTGGTGGTAAGATCGCATGGCAAAAGGAGAGTGCATTAGTATGAAAAGACAACTTATCTTAGAAGATGGAACAGTATTAATTGGAAAAGGTTTCGGAGGAGAAATCGAAAAGTCAGGTGAGGTTGTATTTACAACAGGAATGACTGGATATCAAGAAACATTATCTGATCCATCATATTGCGGTCAAATCGTAACATTCACGTACCCATTAATCGGAAACTACGGCATTAACCGTGACGATTTCGAATCGATTCACCCATCTGTAAATGGTTTAATCGTAAACGAAATTTGTGATCATCCATCAAACTTCCGTAATGAAATTTCGTTAAATGATTACTTAAAAGAAAGAAACATCCCGGGATTAGCAGGAATTGATACGAGAAAATTAACGAGAAAAATTCGTCAATACGGTACATTACGCGGACGCCTTTGTAACATGGATGCAGATGTAGAATACATCGTGAGCCAATTAAAAGCGACAGTATTTACAGATCACGTGAAACGCGTATCGACGAAAGATCCATACCCAAGTCCAGGACGCGGACACCGAGTTGTACTTGTAGACTTCGGAATGAAACATGGTATTTTACGAGAATTAAATAAGCGTGACTGTGATGTAATTGTAGTTCCTTACAACACAACAGCAGAAGAAATTTTACGCCTTAGCCCAGATGGAATTATGTTAAGTAACGGACCTGGGGATCCAAAAGATGTACCAGAAGCAATTGAAATGTTAAAAGACATTATCGGTAAAGTTCCTTTATTCGGAATTTGCCTAGGACATCAATTGTTCGCTCTAGCATCTGGTGCAAATACAAGTAAGTTGAAATTCGGTCACCGTGGTTTAAACCATCCAGTAAAAAATCTTGCAACTGGAAAAGTAGCAATTACATCTCAAAACCATGGTTACGCAGTAGAAGAAGAATCAGTTGAAAATACAGAGCTTGAAATTACACATGTTGCTTTAAATGATGGAACAGTAGAAGGTCTTCGTCATAAGAAGTTCCCAGCATTTACAGTACAATACCATCCAGAAGCTTCAGCAGGACCTGAAGATGCAAATGATTTATTCGAAGATTTCTTAGCAATGATTGAAAACTTCAAGAAAGAAGGGGAAGAGTTATGCCAAAACGCCTAGACATTAACACAATTTTAGTAATCGGATCAGGACCAATTGTAATTGGGCAAGCAGCGGAGTTTGACTACTCTGGTACACAAGCTTGTCAATCTCTAAGAGAAGAAGGTTACAAAGTAATCCTTGTTAACTCTAACCCAGCAACAATTATGACAGATACTGCAACAGCAGATAAAGTATATATCGAACCATTAACATTAGAATTCGTAAGCCGTATTATTCGTAAAGAACGTCCAGATGCAATCTTACCAACATTAGGTGGTCAAACAGGGTTAAATATGGCTGTTGAACTTGCGAAATCAGGCATACTTGAAGAATGCGGAGTTGAAATTTTAGGAACGAAATTATCAGCTATCGAGCAAGCGGAGGATCGCGATTTATTCCGTACATTAATGCAGGATTTAAATGAACCAATTCCATCTAGTACGATCATTCATACGCTGGAAGAAGCACATGAATTTGTAAAAGAAATTGGTTATCCAGTTATTGTTCGCCCAGCATTTACAATGGGAGGAACAGGTGGCGGAATTTGTAGTAATGAAGAAGAACTAATTGAAATCGTATCCGGTGGATTAAAACATAGTCCAGTAACACAATGTTTATTAGAAAAGAGCATTGCTGGTTGTAAGGAAATTGAATATGAAGTAATGCGTGATTCGAATGATAACGCGATTGTAGTATGTAACATGGAAAACATCGATCCAGTTGGGGTTCACACAGGTGATTCTATCGTAGTAGCACCAAGCCAAACATTAAGCGACCGTGAATATCAAATGTTACGAAACACTTCATTACGAATTATTCGTGCATTAGGAATTGAAGGTGGATGTAACGTTCAGCTTGCACTAGATCCACATAGCTTCCAATACTATGTAATCGAAGTAAACCCACGTGTAAGTCGTTCATCTGCACTAGCATCTAAAGCGACTGGATATCCAATTGCAAAATTAGCAGCGAAAATTGCAGTCGGCTTAACATTAGATGAAATCATAAACCCAGTAACACAAAAAACTTACGCTTGCTTCGAGCCAGCATTAGACTATGTTGTTTCAAAAATTCCACGCTGGCCATTTGATAAGTTTGAATCAGCAAACAGAACACTTGGTACACAAATGAAGGCAACTGGTGAAGTTATGTCAATCGGACGTAACTTAGAGCAATCATTATTAAAAGCGGTTCGTTCTTTAGAGCTTGGCATTTATCACTTAGAATTAGACCACTTAAAAGAACTTGATAAAGAAACAATGAAAAAACGCATTATTAAAGCAGACGATGAGCGACTGTTTATTGTAGCAGAAGCAATTCGTCAAGGTGTAACGAAAGAAGAAATCAACGAATGGTGTGAAATGGACTTCTTCTTCTTACAAAAAATTGAAAACATCGTAAATATGGAACGCGAAGTAAAAGCGAATGTAGGAAATATGGAAGTACTACAAGCTGCGAAAGAAATGGGCTTCAGTGATCACTACATTGCAGCTGCTTGGAACAAAACGGAGCGTGAAATTTACGATATGCGTAAAGAAAGCAATATAACTCCTGTTTATAAAATGGTAGATACTTGTGCGGCAGAGTTTGAATCTGCAACACCATACTACTACAGCACATATGGTGATGAGAATGAATCGGTGATAACAGATCGTAAGAGTGTTGTTGTACTAGGGTCTGGTCCAATCCGTATCGGTCAAGGGGTTGAGTTTGACTATGCAACAGTTCACTCTGTATGGGCAATTAAAGAAGCTGGATATGAGGCAATCATTGTTAATAACAATCCAGAAACAGTTTCAACAGACTTCAGTATTTCTGACAAATTATACTTTGAACCATTAACAATCGAAGATGTAATGCACATCATTGATTTAGAAAAACCAGAAGGCGTTATTGTTCAGTTCGGTGGACAAACGGCAATTAACTTAGCGGCGAAATTAGAGGCTCACGGTGTGAAAATCTTAGGAACATCACTTGAAGACTTAGACCGTGCAGAAGATCGTGATAAATTTGAAGCTGCTTTAACAAAACTTGGTATCCCGCAACCAGTTGGTAAAACAGCAACGACTGTAGAACAAGCGGTAGCAATCGCAGAAGAAATTGGTTATCCAGTATTAGTAAGACCATCTTACGTACTAGGTGGACGTGCGATGGAAATCGTATATCGTCAAGAAGAACTGCTGCACTACATGAAAAATGCAGTTAAAGTTCATGCAGATCACCCAGTATTAATCGACCGTTACATGGTTGGTAAAGAAATTGAAGTAGATGCAATTTCAGATGGTGAGAATGTATTCATTCCAGGTATTATGGAACATATTGAACGCGCTGGAGTTCACTCTGGTGACTCAATTGGAGTATATCCACCACAAAGTTTATCTGAAAAACTAAAAGAACAAATCATTGAACATACAATTGCACTTGGAAAAGGATTAAACATTGTTGGATTACTAAATATCCAGTTTGTAGTATTCAAAGATCAAGTGTACGTAATTGAAGTAAACCCACGTGCAAGCCGTACAGTACCGTTCTTAAGTAAAATTACAGGCGTACCGATGGCGAATGTTGCAACGAAAGTTATTTTAGGGCAAGACCTAGTAGAGCAAGGATACGGAACGGGCTATCACCCAGAAGAGAAAGAAGTATATGTAAAAGCTCCGGTATTCTCATTCGCGAAACTACGTTCAGTTGATACAACATTAGGACCTGAAATGAAATCAACAGGGGAAGTAATGGGTAAAGACTTAACGCTGGAAAAAGCATTATATAAAGGATTAGTTGCTTCAGGAATTAACATCCCAACGCACGGATCAGTAATCATTACTGTAGCGGATAAAGATAAAGAAGAGGCGATGGAAATTGCAAAACGTTTCCACGAAATCGGCTATAACTTATTAGCAACAGCTGGAACAGCACAATCATTAGAAGAGCAAAATATCCCAGTACAAGTTGTAAACAAAATTGATTCTGAAGACTACAACTTACTAGATATTATCCGTCAAGGAAAAGCACAGTTTGTAATTAACACATTAACAAAAGGTAAACAACCAGCGCGTGATGGTTTCCGCATTCGCCGTGAATCAGTAGAAAATGGTGTGGCTTGCTTAACATCACTTGATACAACAAGAGCAATCTTACGAGTATTAGAATCTATGACATTCTCAGCTCATTCAATGAAAGAAATTACGCAAACAAAGCGTCACGAGGTGGTACATGCATGATGCAAAAGCAAAATATGATCGTCGTTAATCAAAAAGAAATCGCAAAAAACATTTACGAGTTAGTGCTTCAAGGAACTTTAGTACAGCAAATGAACGAACCAGGGCAGTTTGTACACATTAAGGTAGCAGAGGGCATTGCGCCCCTTCTGCGCCGCCCAATTAGTATTTGTAATGTAGATCAAGAGAAGAACGAATTTACAATGCTATATCGTGCCGAAGGACAAGGGACAAAAACATTAGCAACTAGAAAACAAGGTGAAATGGTAGATGTACTAGGACCATTAGGACACGGTTTTCCTGTAGAAGAAGCAGAAGCTGGTCAAACAGCTTTACTAGTAGGCGGGGGAATTGGTGTACCACCACTTTATGAATTATCACAGCGCCTCGTTGCAAAAGGTGTACGTGTTATTCACATCTTAGGCTTTCAAACGAAAGATGTAGTTTTCTATGAAGAAAAATTTGCAGAACTTGGTGATACGTACGTTGCAACAGTAGACGGTACACACGGTACAAAAGGATTTGTCACAGATGTAATTGATAATTACGGAATTGACTTTGATATTCTTTATTCATGTGGTCCGTTAGCGATGCTTCGTGCATTAGAAGGACGTTACAAAGAGAAAAAAGCCTATATTTCATTAGAAGAACGTATGGGCTGTGGTATTGGAGCTTGTTTCGCGTGTGTATGCCACTTACAAGAAGATCCAAGTGGACATTCTTACAAGAAGGTGTGTAGCGACGGACCAGTATTTCCAATCGGGGAGGTTGTACTATGAACAGATTGCAAGTTGAATTACCAGGATTATCATTAAAAAATCCAATTATACCGGCATCTGGATGCTTTGGGTTTGGTCGTGAATATGCACAGTTTTACGATTTAAGTGTATTAGGATCAATCATGATTAAAGCGACGACAGAACAACCACGTTATGGAAATCCGACGCCTCGTGTTGCTGAAACACCAGGCGGCATGCTAAATGCAATCGGACTTCAAAACCCGGGATTAGACAAAGTAATGAATTCGGAATTACCATGGTTAGAACAATTTGACCTTCCAATTATTGCAAACGTTGCAGGCTCACAAGCTGAGGATTACGTAGCGGTTGCGAAGGAAATTTCTAAAGCGCCTAATGTCCATGCACTAGAATTAAATATTTCTTGTCCGAACGTAAAAACAGGTGGTATCGCCTTTGGTACAAATCCTGAAATTGCTGCTGATTTAACGAAGCGAGTAAAAGAGGTTTCTGAAGTACCTGTATACGTGAAGTTGTCACCGAACGTGGCAAACATTGTGGAAATTGCAAAAGCGATTGAAAATGCAGGTGCAGATGGTTTAACGATGATTAATACATTGCTTGGTATGCGTCTAGATTTAAAAACAGCTAAACCAATTTTAGCAAATCGTACAGGTGGATTATCAGGTCCTGCGATTAAGCCAGTAGCAATTCGTATGGTACATGAAGTAAGCCAAGCGGTAAACATTCCGATTATCGGAATGGGTGGTATTGAGACAGCGGAAGATGTAATTGAATTCTTCTATGCTGGCGCAAGCGCAGTTGCAGTAGGTACAGCGAACTTTATCGATCCGTTCGTATGTCCGACAATTATTGAAGAGTTACCAGCATTACTAGATGAATTAGGATTTGATCACATTTCGGAATGTCAAGGAAGGAGCTGGAAGCAAACATGTCACAGTCGTTAATCGTTGCATTAGATTTTCCAGGGAAACAAGATGTAGAACAATTCTTGCGCCACTTTGAAGGGGAAGAGTTATTTGTCAAAGTTGGTATGGAGTTATTTTACAAAGAAGGCCCTGCGATTATTACGTACTTAAAAGAAAAAGGACATAAGATTTTTCTAGATTTAAAACTTCATGATATTCCGAATACAGTAAAAAGCGCTATGCGTAGCCTAGCTAGTCTAGATGTTGATATGGTAAATGTTCATGCTGCAGGGGGAAGCAGTATGATGAAAGCTGCGATTGAGGGATTAGAGGAAGGTAAGCAAGAAGGAAAAGAGAGACCGATTTGTATTGCAGTTACACAACTAACAAGCACTTCGGAAGCTATGATGAAAAAAGAGATTGGCATTGAGAAAACGTTAGAAGAAGCGGTTGCTCATTATGCAAAACTAACGAAAGAAAGTGGACTTGATGGCGTTGTTTGTTCAACACTTGAAGTTCCAAAATTACGTGAAGTATGCGGAAATGAATTTGTAACAGTAACACCGGGGATTCGTCTTGCAAGCGATGATGTAAATGACCAGGTGCGCGTAGCAACACCGAAACGTGCGAGGGAACTTGGCTCAAGCTACATCGTAGTTGGACGTAGTATTACAAAAGCAGAAAATCCGCTTGAAGCGTATAAAACAGTAAAACAACAGTGGGAAGGTGTAACAGTATGAAAAAAGAAATCGCATCGCATTTATTAGAAATTGGAGCAGTATTTTTACAACCGAACGATCCATTCACATGGTCTTCAGGTATGAAATCACCAATTTATTGTGATAACCGTTTAACTTTATCTTATCCAAAAGTACGTCAAGCGATTGCAGCTGGATTAGAAGAGTTGATTAAAGAGCACTTCCCAACTGTAGAAGTTATTGCAGGAACAGCAACTGCGGGTATTGCGCACGCTGCATGGGTAAGCGATCGTATGGATTTACCAATGTGCTACGTACGTAGTAAAGCAAAAGGTCACGGTAAAGGGAACCAAATCGAAGGAAAAGCTGAAAAAGGTCAAAAAGTAGTAGTAGTAGAGGACCTAATTTCAACTGGCGGTAGTGCAATTACATGTGTAGAAGCACTTCGCGAAGCTGGCTGTGAAGTATTAGGGATCGTATCAATCTTCACATACGAGCTAGAAGCAGGAAAAGAAAAGTTAGAAGCAGCGAACGTAGCATCATATTCTTTAAGTGATTACAGTGCATTAACTGAAGTTGCAGCAGAAAAAGGTATGATTGGACAAGCTGAAACGAAGAAATTACAAGAGTGGCGTAAAAATCCAGCTAACGAAGCTTGGATCACAGCGTAACACGAAAAAAGACGACCGCGGGGGAACGCGGTCGTTTTTTATATCATTGTTAAAACTTCAAGTAAAGTTCCATCAATATCAAAGAAAATCATATTACAATCTCCTTAACTACTTAGCGCTTTCTGCAAGCTCATATCCTCTTACAAACAATAAAGTCATATAAGAAACAATAAATGAGAAGATGCTGTACATGCCAACCCAAAAGAAAAATTTTGGAGTAAAGGCGATAACACCTATTATTAAAAAACTAGCAAACGTTACAATCGGCATTACGTAATACGTTTTCGTCTTGCGCGTTCCAATAACAGAAACGATAAAGATAAGTAATGGACAAATTAATAAGACGAAAATCAATTCATTCATAGGTATGTCCCCTTTTCTAATTGCAGTAATCTGTTTCTCGTAAACGTTTTGAAATAATTACTCTCCTAATATAATTTCGCTAAGTAATAACGAATCCCTCTTGAAAACTGATAATTCATGATGAATTTTACAAGCAAAAAACGTAAGCAAGAGAACACTTGCTTACGTTATAGGATAAACATCGCAACGATCGTGGTGACAATTAAACCGATAACAACCGGTAAAAAGTTTCGGCGTGCAAGTTCAAATGGATCGACTTTACAAATCGCAGCAGCAGGAATAAGTGCCCAAGGAATTAACGTCCCGCCCCCGGTCCATATAGCTGCAATTTGCCCGAGTGCTGTTAATGTAGCTGTTCCATGGCCAAGTGCTGTTCCAAAAAGATTGGCAATGGAACCAGCAAGTGATATACCTGAAAAACCTGATCCATCTAAGCCGGTAATGACACCAACGATGGTTAATGTCCCTGCCGATACATATTGATTTAAAGGAACAGTTTGAGATAAAGCGATGCCTAAGTCGTTAATGATTCCATGTGAATCTTTCGGTAAATAGTCCCCGATAATTTTCACAAAGCCACTATCTCCTAAATAAAAGAGTGCAGCGATAGGAATAACTGGTCCGAAAATTTTAAAGCCAAATTGGAGCCCTTCTATGAAATAATCGGTCGTTTTATTCAGTCCATTACCTTTGTAGGCGATGAGAGAAATGATGATAATCATAATAACAGTTGTTCCGCCGATAAGTGCAGTTGCGTCGCTTCCTTGTAGTTGAAATTGAATCATGCAAAGGATATCAATGATATATACGATAGGGATACAAATAGCGAGCCATTTCTTTGTGCGAGGAGATAATGAAGTGAGCGTTTTAGAAGACTCAGTTGATAGAATAGATTCTTGTATAGCTAAGCCTGTATGAAACTCTTTTCGTAAGAAGAAAAAAGCGACGGAAGTTGTCACAACGCCCATAACGATAACGAGTGGAACACTTGCAGATACGACGCTGGAAACAGGGAGACCAGCAGCGTCTGCGGTTAATTTTGGTGCGCCTTGTATAACGAAGTCGCCGGATAAAGCAATCCCATGACCGAATAAGTTCATAGCAATTGCTACTCCAATTGGAGGAAGACCGACACGTACAGCAACCGGTAATAAAATAGCTCCCATTAAGGCGACAGCGGGAGAAGGCCAAAAGAAGAAAGAAATTGTCATCATCAAAAGGCCAATAATCCAGTAGGCGAGGGTAGGGGTACGGATCATCTTTGTAAATGGTGAAATCATCGTATCATTTATGCCGGTATGAACGAGTAGGTTACTCATCGATACGATAATAGAAATGATTAATATAGTTGGTAATAGCTCAGTAATGGCGTAAATAAAACTTTGAAAAATGCCGCTAACGGCAAGAGGGATAGAACTTGTAGCAGTTAATGCTAATAAAAAGATAAAAACGATACAAATAATTGTAGTATCTTTCCGGAGAATAAAAAAGGTAATAATAGTGAGTAAACAAATAACATAGAGAGCGTGTAATAGCGTTAATTCAACTCCCATAACATTCACATCCTTAGGCAATCGTGTAGTTTATTGTATGAAAGTAGGGAAAGTATGTGAGTATAAGAAACAGAAAAAAAGGTAAAATTTCATGTACTGCAATGGTAAGGATAGAAAATGGATGTTACAATACAATTAATCCTAAAAATGGAATTCGAGGAGGGCTTATGCACAAAAAAATTGGATTTTGGGGGTTTATCATATCTTGTAGTCTATTAATCATTTTAAAGCTATTTACAAACAATGAATGGATAAGTATTATACTTGTTTTCGGGTTTGTATTTATACTTTTATATAACTGGGATGGTATGAAACAATATAGTAAGAAAAGTATTGGAATTATGATAGGTATCATTGTTGTTTGCTCATTGTTCGCAGGGGTTATTTTAATAGAGGGTCAGAAACAAATGGAGAAAATGTCTATTTTTCAAGAATGGATGTCTTCTGCAAACGGTCTTTATCTTGTAATTATAGTTGTTATTTTTCTAAGAATTGTTATAAGTATAGCAAGTTACATATTAAAGGAGAAGTAGAATGGGGGAGTACGAATGAGAGAAAAAATAGGATATTATGGTGTGCTAGTTTGTTTACTATTATCAGTTATTTCAGGACAATTTCTTAACAGTGAATGGGTACCAGTTATATTATGTATAGGAGTATTGATTTTTGCTCCTATGTATCGCTGGAATGAATGGAAAGCATATAGTCGAAAAAAGAAAATGGTTTTCAGCATCGAATTTGTCATTATAATCAGTACAATTCCGTTTTTGTTATGGAAAGGAAATGAGATAATAGATGGAATTGTAATGTTTCAAGGGTGGTTGTTTATTGCGAAAATGCTATATTTAATATGCATTTTAATGTTGGTAGTGGTAGTCACTAAAATAGTAAACGAAAAGCTATTCGTTAATGAATAAAAGAAAATGCCACCTTATTCGGTGGCATTTCCTCATTTTACTGCTTGAGCTTTTTGCATCTTTTTAATTAAACGAATTTGTCCACGATGATTGATTTCATCTTCAAAAACGTGAAACCACTTAAAATAGTTATTTGCTGGTTTGTCATACCAAAAGTCTGTCGTTTTAAATAACCATTCATCAGGTAACGATTGAAAAGTCTCGATTGTTTTGGAACGTACTTCTTGTAATGTATTTATGTAAAATTCTATAGCGTTTCCTTTTATTTTCTCACGTCCAAGATCGCCTAATTCAATGCCAGGTAACCAGCGTTCTAATTCAGCCTCCGTTGGTTCACGGTCTTCAAAAGTATGAATCTGGTAGTAAAATTCAATAGCGGCCATATGGTACAATAACATGCCAATTGAATTTGTGTCCTTATCATATAAATAATCAAGTTCCTCAATTGTTAAACCTTCCACCCCTTGCATTGTTGTATAGCGAGCGTAATTCATCATGGAAACAAGATTTGAAAATTCAGGCTGTAACCCATCTATCTTATCAATTACAAAATTCAATTTAAATTCCCCCTCTTAAACGATGACTCCAGAGAAAGAATTCTATGTGCAACGAAAAACTCCTTTAAAAAAGGTCGTGATTTCAACAAGGAATAACAATTAGTTCTCGATTTGATTTTGTAATAACTTCATATCCATCTTTTGTAATGACGATATCATCTTCAATTCTACAACCGCCCCAGTTCGGAATGTAAATACCAGGTTCAACTGTAACAACCATACCTTCTTCTAAAGTAGCCGTACTTTCTTGAGATAAGCGAAGAGGTTCATGTATTTCTAACCCAAGACCGTGCCCAGTAGAGTGGCCAAAGTATTGACCGTATCCATGTTCTGTAATGTAATCCCTCGTTATATCATCGATACTTTTCGCAGTTTCTCCAGGCTTAATCGCTTCAGTCCCACGTTTTAACGCTTCTCGTACAACATTGTATATTTTTTTGAATTCTTCCGATGGTTCCCCTATTGCTACAGTACGTGTTATATCGGAACAATATCCGTCGTAAAGTGCACCGAAGTCTAATGTAACGATATCCCCTCGTTCGATTATTTTATTTGATGCAACTCCATGGGGAAGTGAAGAACGAACGCCTGAGGCTACAATGATTTGGAATGAAGAAGATGTAGCCCCTTTTTTTCGCATGAAAAATTCTAATTCATCTCGTACAGCATTTTCACTTATTCCTGGTTTTAGAAACGTAAGAATGTGGTGAAATGCTTCGTCCGCGATATTAGCTGCAATTTTCATTGTTTCTATTTCAGGCGTGTCTTTAATGATACGAATATTTTCGATAATTTCGCACACTTGAATCATTTCCGCCTGTACGTATTTTTGCAAGTTTTTATATTGTTGCAATGTCATGTTGTTTTCTTCAATTCCAAGTTTTTGAATGTTTAATTTCGATACTTGATGTGCAATTTCTTTTTCTAAATTTCCTTTATGCATAATAATTTCAGCATCTTTTATTTGTGATTTCGCTTGATCTACATAGCGGAAATCAGTGATAAAAACAGCTTGATCGGCAGAGATTAAGACGACGCCAGCGCTACCTGTAAAGCCTGTTGCATATTGACGGTTTTCTTTCTTTGTAATAAGTAACCCGTCGATTCCGTAATTATGTAGTTGTTTTTGGATGTTAGTTATTCTTATATTCATTTTAATTCCTCCTTTTTACATTAATAAAGCAAGAATTGTGCCAATATATTTATTTAGAATAAAAGAGAAGAGGGTAGCTGTGTGTCAAAAAAACTAGACGGATGTAAAATAAATATATATAAAATTTTTACAGTAAGTTTTTATGTGAATGAACAATAATGTAAACTTGCAAACAAAATCTTTTTAATTTAAGTATTATATTTTTTGTATAAATAAATTAAAAAATTGGTATAATAAGGGATTGTTACGTTTTTTTGTAGGTAAAGAGATGTAACGAAAAAATTGGGTTAAGGAATGTGAGTGTATGAAGAAATTAAGTAAAGTAATGTCATTTTGTTTGGCCGCTAGTATGCTTGTTATAACGGGGTGTGAAACAAGTGAAAACAAAGTTCAAGTGAATAAAATGATTGACCAGCTTGATGAAGCGCCAGAAGTGACAGAAAAAGAAGCAAAAAAGATTGTAAGAAAGAGTGTAGATGGAATAGCAAATGCGTTTAGTGAGATGGAAAAAGAAAATGGATGGAGCCGAAATAATCCTGGGGATTTAGAGACAGCTAAAAAAGGAGTTAAAGGATTGGTTTCAGAAAAGTTTGTAGAGAATCAGCTTCCTGAATTGCTTGCTAACTTTAATAGATCGAGAGAGACTGATATGTTACCATTCCCAAATTATTTTCAAACTGAAATAAGATTTTCTTCTTCACAAGATAAAGAAAATTTAACGGTACATACATTAAGTTTAGAAGATGAAATAGGTCATGCGGCCCAAGATTGGGAATTTCATTTGGTGTATAAAGAAGGGGAATGGTTAATGGATAAATGGTCATTCGTTTTTCCTGAAGATTTAAAACTTACAAAAGAAGAAGCAAATAGAATTTTAAAAATGCCAGACGATAAGAATGTGTCATTTGTAAGTGAAGAAAATAGTGGCGATAAGAAATACATATTCAAAGATAGTAACGGATTAATTACTGTAAATGCGAAAACATCTCTTATTTCATACAATGTAGATAAAAATAGGTATGAAAAGGTAACGAAAGAAAGAAATATTCAAGAAACAGAACAAGTACAGAGAAAGGATTCGAGTGCGTATACAGGCTCAAAAGAAGAGAAACAATCGCAAAAAGAATCTTCTTCAAAGATAGATAGAGCAAATGTTTTAAGTGAATTAGCTGCTATAGATAAACAAGAAAAACATACGAATGCTATGTCAACCAATGATATAGTAAATGAAATAGAAGGAAATTATGAACTGTGGGATAATAAACTAAATGAAATTTACAGTACATTAAAAAGTACGATGTCACCTGATGCGTTTCAGTCGTTAAAAACGAAACAAATTGCGTGGGTTAAAGAAAAAGAAAGTAAAGTTAAAGCAATTGGTACTGATACAAATAATGGAACGATGAGGCGTATAGAAGCTTCAGAAGAGAAATATAAGATGACAAAAGCAAGATGTTATGAATTAGTAAATGGGTATATGAACTAGTGTGAACGAATATAAAAAATGCGTTGCTTATAAGCAACGCATTTTTGTATTTACGCTTTTAATTTCATTACAATATCAGCATCTGGTGTTACATATACGGTTTGCTGATTGTCGTACGTAACAAAACCAAGTTTTGCACCACTCGGTTTTTTCACATGGCGTATTTTAGTGAAATCAACAGGTACAGAGCTAGACTCTTTCGCTTTACTGTAATAAGCGGCAATTTTGGCAGCTTCTAGTAAAGTTTCTTCAGCAGGCTCTAAAGAACGAATGACAACGTGAGAGCCAGGTATGTCTTTCGTATGTAACCAAATTTCATCACGGCGGGCAAACTTCGTTGTTAAATAATCATTTTGTTTATTGTTTTTACCAACGAAAATCTCTGTGCCATCACTTGCTAAATATTTATCTAATACTGGCTTAGTAGGCTTTTTCTTTGCGTTTTTCGTTTTGCGATTGCGCACATAACCTTCTTCAGCTAATTCCTCACGAATTTCTTCAATATCTTTTGAAGAAGCAGCTTCCATTTGTTGAAGTAAGCTATCAAAATAAAGAATTTCTTCATTGGTTTTTTCGATTTGTTCTTCTACAACAACAACTGAATTTTTTGCTTTTTGATACTTTTGGAAATAGCGTTGTGCATTTTCAGACGGTGTTTTTAAAGGATCTAATGTGATTTTTACAGTTCCGCCATTTTCATCGTAATAATTAACGACCTCAATATCTTTATCGCCTTTTTTCAAAGCGTACATATTAGCTGTAAGTAGCTCTCCAAATAGTTGATATTTATCTGCTTTTCCAGCATCTTGCAGTGTTTTTTCGAGTTTAATGAGTTTTTTCTCGTTTTTATTTTTTTCATTTTGCATAAAGCGTTCTAAATCATGAGCTTGTTGTTTTACACGATCGCGCTCTGCTTTTCCGAAAAAGAAACGATCAAGCAATTCACTAACAGATGAGAACGTCTTATCTTCTCCTTGCAAGTGTGCAAGAGGGAAAAGATAAAAGAATTCTTTCCCATTTGAAGTAGTCATCGCTGGTGAATATGTATGAGTTAATAATGGTTTTTGTATGGAGAAAAATGCATCCGCTAATGCTTTTTCATTTACCATACCAGCTTTTTTCACTACTTCTTTTGCGAATAACGGGGATATTCCCGTAAAGGTGCCGACAAGCTGTTTATCCATGTTTCCAGATAGAAAGTCTAGTGGTCTAATAAATTCATCATTTGTTTCAATCTGAAGTGGGTTAATTTTATGTTGTGCTGGTGGTGCAATATATTCAGCTCCAGCGTATACAGTACGATGGCGGTTTACCGCTAAAGATATGTGTTTTAAGCTATCTAAAATAACGTTTGTTTTCGTATCTACTAAGATAATGTTACTATGTCGGCCCATTATTTCGATTACTAATGTTTTTAATGATTCGTCTCCAATTTCATTCCGACTGCGAACTGTAATTTGAATAATACGTTCTAAGTCAATTTGTTCAATTTTTTCAATAAACCCACCTTCTAAATGTTTACGAAGAAGCATACAAAACATTGGCGGTATTGCTGGTGAATCGTAGTTTTGATTCGTTAAGTGCAGACGCGCATATGTAGGGTGAGACGAAAGAATTAGTTTTTGGTTCTTTCCGTTTGCTCGAATATGTAATAAAATCTCATACTTTGAAGGTTGATATATTTTGGAAATTCTTCCTGTGTAAAGAGAATTTGCAATTTCATGTGTAATTGCTCTTGTAAATAATCCATCGAATGCCATAAATGAACACTCCTTTCTAACTAAAAGTTAATTATAGCATTTTTTTGGACGAGGCTGAATAAGCTTTCAATAGAGTATGTCTGGAATCAGGAGGTCGATGGCAGGATGAACTGGTATGGAATGCGGGCACATGAAGTGGAAGAAAGAACGAATACGAATGTAAAGGTTGGACTTACAGAGAAAGAAGCAGAAGGGCGCGTAAAGAAATTTGGTACTAATGAATTAGAAGAAGCAAAAAGGCCTTCTGCACTAATGGTATTTTTAGCACAGTTTAAAGATTTCATGGTACTCGTTTTGTTTGGAGCAACAATTGTTTCTGCGTTTTTAGGTGAATACATTGATTCTATTGCTATTGTTGCCATTGTTATTATCAATGGTATTCTCGGATTTTTTCAAGAAAGAAAAGCTGAAAAATCATTGGAAGCTTTAAAGGAACTAGCCGCTCCACAAGTTACTGTAATGCGGAATGGAAAGTGGGTAAAAGCACCATCTAAAGCACTTGTTTTAGGTGATATTATTAAGTTTTCCAGTGGTGATCGTATTGGGGCTGATGTGCGTCTTGTTGAAGCATCAAGTTTATATATTGAAGAGTCTGCTTTGACAGGGGAGTCCGTACCTGTACAAAAGAAGGTAGAAGCATTGCAAGGGCAAGATGTTGCAATTGGTGATCAAAAAAATATGGCTTTTATGGGGACAATGATTACGCGAGGATCTGGTACAGGAGTCGTTGTAGCAACTGGTATGAATACAGCGATGGGGCAAATTGCAAATATGTTACAAAATGCAGAGCAAATGGAAACACCACTGCAAAGAAGGTTAGAACAGCTCGGAAAAATATTAATTATTGTGGCTCTTATTTTGACAGCACTCGTTGTATTAGCTGGTGTGTATCAAGGGAATGAAGTATATCATATGTTTTTAGCTGGTGTGTCTCTGGCTGTTGCGGCTATTCCAGAAGGGTTGCCAGCAATTGTTACAGTAGCTTTATCACTTGGTGTACAGCGTATGATAAAAAAGAGAGCAATTGTACGAAAGTTACCAGCCGTAGAAACGTTAGGTTGTGCTTCCGTTATATGTTCTGATAAAACGGGAACAATGACGCAAAACAAAATGATGGTAACACATATGTGGTCAGGCGGAGAATTGTGGAAAGTGACAGGGCAAGGATATGAACCTAATGGCTCTTTTATGAAAGGTGAAAAAGAAGTGAATCCAGCTAAGACAAAAGCACTTTATCAGCTACTTACATTTGGTTCACTATGTAACAATGCAAATATTATTCAAAAGAAAAAGGCGTACGTATTAGATGGAGATCCAACAGAGGGAGCGCTTGTAGCTGCAGCAATGAAAGCTGGGATAACACGTGAGGCATTGAAAGGGAAATTTGAAGTTATTCGTGAATTTCCATTTGATTCAACTCGAAAAATGATGAGTGTTATTGTACGAGATCGAGAGGGGAAAAAGTTTATTGTTACGAAGGGAGCACCGGATGTTCTTTTACAAATGAGTCAAACGATTTTATGGGGGGATAAGCAACAGCCGTTAAGTGAGCTATATAGAAAAGAAGTACAGGCGGCTATTCATAGCTTAGGTAGTCAAGCGCTTCGAACAATTGCAGTTGCGTTTAAACCTTTAAAAATAACGGATTCTATTGAACATGAAAGAGACGTTGAAAAAGATTTTATGTTGGTTGGGATACAAGGTATGATTGACCCACCAAGACCAGAAGTGGCGCAGGCGGTAAAAGAGTGTAAAGAAGCTGGTATTCGAACAGTAATGATTACAGGTGATCATAAAGTGACAGCAATGGCGATTGCTGAACAATTAGGAGTTTTGCCACCAGATGGACGCGTTGTTGAAGGAGTAGAACTCGCGAATATGGATGTGGAGGAATTAGAAAATGTTGTAGAAGATACGTATGTATTCGCTCGTGTATCACCTGAACATAAATTAAAAATTGTTAAGGCACTGCAAAATCAAGGGCATATAGTAGCGATGACAGGTGATGGAGTGAACGATGCTCCAGCTATAAAAACAGCGGATATTGGGATAGCGATGGGGATTACAGGAACAGATGTTGCAAAAGAAGCCTCTTCACTTGTTTTACTAGACGATAATTTTGCTACAATTAAGTCAGCGATTAAAGAAGGAAGAAATATATACGAGAATATACGTAAGTTCATCCGATATTTATTAGCATCAAATGTTGGAGAAATTTTAGTTATGTTATTTGCGATGTTACTTGCATTACCCCTGCCGATGGTTCCTATTCAAATTTTATGGGTGAACTTAGTTACTGATGGTTTACCAGCGATGGCATTAGGTTTGGATAAGGCTGAAGGAGATGTGATGAAGAGAACGCCGCGCCACCCGAAAGAAGGGGTATTCGCTAGAGGGCTTGCGTGGAAAATAATAAGTCGAGGTTTTTTAATTGGGGCAGTGACGTTAGTAGCGTTTATTATTGCGTATAACCAACATCCAAATGAACTCAAATATGCACAAACTGTAGCGTTCGCGACGTTGGTACTTGCTCAGCTTATTCATGTATTTGATTGTCGTAGTGAGCATTCTGTTTTTCATCGTAATCCATTTGGGAACGTGTATTTAGTAGGGGCGGTTATCATTTCATTACTACTCATGCTAGTAGTGATATATTATCCACCGTTACAACCGATTTTTAGCACAATGCCGATACAAGCAAGAGATTGGTTATTAATTGGAGGTTTGTCATCAATTCCGACTTTCTTACTAGTAGGTTCTTTATTAACAGGGAAAAAGGCGAAAAAGAAAAAGCCAATGTTATATAAGAAGGGATTAAACTTGAAATAGTCAATGTTATGAAAATGTGATATAATTTACAGAAGGTAGTAGAGCCTTGTCTCTATTACCTTTTTCATTGAGTTATTTTATGGCTTGGATGTGATAAAAATGATTTCTAGTATGACAGGGTTTGGAAGATCGAAAGTAGAAAGTGATACTTTTCAAATTACAGTAGAAATGAAATCGGTGAACCACCGTTTTTTAGAGATGAGTATTCGACTTCCTAAGCAAATGATGGTATTTGAGGACAAAATTCGTAAAATAATTGCACAGCAAGTTCGACGTGGACGCATTGAAGTGTCTATTAGTATAGCAGGTGAAGGACTTGTTGAAAGAAAATTAAGTGTGAATTGGTCACTTCTTGAGCAGTACCAATCGATGATGGAAGATATAAAAGGAAAGTTTCAATTACAAGATTCTATTACACTCGAGCAATTAATGGCAATGCCAGAAGTAACAGCAATTGAAGAAATAGAAAATGTAAATGAACATTTTGAGAACAGTTTATATGAGGCTGTTCGTCAAGCTGCTCATATGTTGAAAACGATGAGAGATGACGAAGGAGAACGATTACATAAAGATATAGCGTATCGTTTACAAGAGATTAGCAATTGTGTAAATGCAATTATTCCACATGCACCAATTGTTACACAAAAATATCGTGAACGATTAGAAAATCGCTTAAAAGAATTACATAATCAAGAGTTAGATGAACAAAGATTGCTAACAGAAGTCGCAATCTTTGCAGAGCGTTGTGATATTCATGAAGAGTTAGTTCGTTTGCAAAGTCATTTAGAGCAATTTCGTGAAACATTGCAGATTGAAGAGCCTGTTGGAAGGAAAATGGATTTCATCGTGCAAGAGATGCATAGAGAAATTAATACGATTGGTTCTAAGGCAAATGACTTAACAATTTCAAAATATGTTGTAGAAATGAAAAATAACCTTGAAAAAATTCGTGAACAAGTACAAAATATTGAGTAGCTTTCAAAAAATATATAAAGTTATACGTGGTGGAGAAATCGGATAGACTTACTAGGAGGCGCAAACTATGGCCATGCGGTTTTTAAATATTGGATACGGAAATATTGTATCTGCTCATCGAATTATTGCTATTGTAAGTCCGGAGTCAGCTCCTATTAAACGAACAGTACAAGAAGCACGCGAACATAATGCTTTGCTTGATGCTACGTATGGGAGAAAAACAAGGGCGGTTATTGTTATGGATGATGGGCATGTTGTATTAAGTCCAATTCAACCAGAGACGATTGCACATCGTTTGAATAATAAAGAAGATTTAAGTGAGGAAGGGTAGGTTTTACATATTTATGAGAAGTAGAAGAGGATTGCTCATCGTTCTTTCAGGGCCTTCTGGGGTTGGAAAAGGAACGGTTCGTAAAGAGCTGTTTAGCCATGAGGATACACGTTTTCAGTACTCTATTTCAGTAACGACACGTAAGCCGCGTGAAGGTGAAGTAGATGGTGTGGATTATTTTTTTAAAGAAAGAGAAGAATTTGAGGAAATGATTCGTAATGAAAGATTACTTGAGTGGGCTGAGTTCGTAGGTAATTATTACGGAACACCAATTGACTATGTTGAAAAAACATTACAAGAAGGAAAAGATGTATTCTTAGAAATTGAAGTGCAAGGAGCAATTCAAGTTAAGAAAGCTTTCCCAGAAGGTGTATTTATTTTCTTAGCACCTCCAAGTTTATCTGAACTAAAGAGCCGTATTGTCGGACGTGGTACAGAGACTGAAGATGTTATTGAAAATCGTTTAACTGTAGCGAAAGAAGAAATCGAGATGATGGACGCTTACGACTATGTAGTAGAAAACGATCAAGTTGAATTAGCTTGTGATAGAATTAAAGCAATTGTGGTTGGCGAACATTGCCGCCGCGAAAGGGTAGCAAAATATTATAAAGAAATGACGGAGGGTCTATAATTATGTTAAATCCATCAATTGACTCATTACTACAAAAAATCGATTCTAAGTACACATTAGTAACAGTGGCTGCAAAACGCGCACGTGAAATGCAACTTGCTAATAACTGTGTTGTAGAGCAACCTGTTTCTCATAAATGTGTAGGTAAAGCATTAGAAGAAATCGATGCAGAAGCATTAAGCTACGTACCAAGTGAAGATAAAGTAGCTGAATAAGCCTTTGCCTTCGACAAAATAAAACATAGACTTTATAATTTTCTATGTAACGGTAACAACCTATTTACAAGTAGGTTGTTATTTTTTTACGAAAGGAATGAAATATTGGTACTGACGAGCTGGGAATTCTATTTCAGTATTATAAGTTTGAAAAAGAAAGAGGACGAGTCATATGCTAAAAGGGAAAAAGATACTTCTATGTGTAACAGGAGGCATTGCGGTTTTTAAAGCAGCTGCGTTAACGAGTAAATTGACACAATCTGGCGCGATTGTAAAAGTAATGATGAGTGAGTCGGCAATGAAGTTTGTTACGCCTCTTACATTCCAAGCGCTTTCTCGCCATGATGTATATACGGATACGTTTGATGAGAAAGACTCGGCTGTTATTGCTCATATTGATTTAGCAGATTGGGCGGATGTTGTACTTGTCGCACCTGCTACTGCCAATTGTATTGGAAAGTTAGCTGGTGGTATTGCAGATGATATGATTACAACTACTCTGTTAGCTACTACAGCCCCGGTATGGATTGCGCCTGCTATGAATGTGCATATGTATGAAAATAAAATTGTTCAAAAAAATATGATGACATTGAAAACGCTAGGATATACATTTATTGAGCCTGGGGAAGGCTTTTTAGCATGTGGATATGTAGCGAAGGGACGACTAGAAGAACCTGAAGCGATTATTGCACGGTTAGAGGAAGCTTTCTCAGAACACAAACCATTGCAGGGAAAAAGAATATTAATAACTGCTGGCCCAACACGTGAAAAAGTTGATCCAGTTCGTTTTATGACGAATTTTTCTTCTGGAAAAATGGGGTATGCGATTGCAGAAGTGGCGGCGAATTTAGGCGCTGATGTTATACTCGTTTCAGGACCGACAGCATTAAATCCACCGTTACATGTAACGACAGTGCAAGTGGAATCTGCACAAGATATGTTAGAAGCAGTTCTTCAACATTATCAAAACGTAGACGTTGTCATTAAAACAGCAGCAGTTGCAGATTATCGTCCGAAATATGTTCATGATAATAAAATGAAAAAGCAAAATGGTGATGCTGTCATTGAACTCGAAAGAACGGTGGATATTTTAAAAACGTTAGGTCAGAAAAAGGATAAACAGTTACTTATCGGTTTTGCTGCTGAAACGACAAATGTAGAGGAATATGCAACGAAAAAACTACGTGAGAAAAATGCAGATATGATTGTCGCGAATGATGTAAAAGCGCAAGGAGCTGGATTTGGCACGGATACGAATATTGTAACAATGTATAGAAAAGATGGAAAAGTTATTGAGTTACCACTTTTACTGAAAAAAGAGGTAGCTCGTGAAATATTAAAGCAAATTGAAATGATGTTAGAAGATGATCGTTTATGAAATTTGCAAGTGTAATTGTTGATGTACCTGCCCGTCAGACAGATCGACCATTTGATTACATTATCCCTGAAAAATGGGAAGATATTGTACAGACAGGAATGCGTGTAGTAGTTCCGTTTGGGCCAAGGAAATTACAAGGTTTTATTATTGGGATTAAAGATTCGGTGGATGTAGAAAGTAAGAAGTTAAAGACAATCCATGAAATATTAGATGTAACACCGGTTTTAAATGATGAATTATTAAAGCTTGGATATTGGCTTACAAGTGAAACGTTATGCTACATGATTTCAGCTTTTCAAGTGATGCTTCCAACTGCGATAAAAGCAACGTATAAAAAACGTCTACAAATTTGTAAGCAGGAAGAAATAGCATCTGAAATACTATATTTATTTCAGGATAAAGAAGCAATTGATTTTGAAGTAATCGAGCAGCAGCCACATTTATACCGGACTATTCAACAAGAAATTAAAAATGGTACGGTTGAAGTCGTTTATCAAGTGAAAGATAAAGTACAAAAGAAGAAGCAAAGAGTTGTTCAGCCGGAGTTGCCAGAAGATAAATTGGAATTAGCGGCATTTGAACTGAAAAGTAAAAAACAACAAGATGTACTTTATTATTTTGTGGAAAATTATAAAAGTGTACCGTTGAAAATAATTACAGAAGAGTTACAAATAACAGATGCTCCAATAAAAGCACTTGTTAAAAAGGGCTTCATTTCAGAAAATTATGTGGAAGTATACCGAAATCCGTATGACGATGATGATTTTGAACAAACGAAACCATTTCCACTTACGGAGGAACAAAAACAAGTTATTACACCGATTTTATCATCAATTACAAATGAAACTTATAATCCATTTTTACTATATGGTGTTACAGGAAGTGGAAAGACAGAAGTATATTTACAATCTATAGCAGCAGTGCTCGAGAAAGGAAAAGAAGCTATCGTTCTTGTTCCTGAAATTGCACTAACGCCCCAAATGGTGGATCGTTTTAAAGGTAGGTTTGGCTCACAAGTTGCAGTTCTTCATAGTGCGTTGTCTGTTGGAGAAAAGTATGACGAGTGGCGTAAGATTTTAAGAAAAGAAGTGAAAGTTGTAGTTGGTGCGCGTTCAGCCGTTTTTGCGCCTTTTGAGAATTTAGGGATTATTATTATTGATGAAGAGCATGAATCAAGTTACAAACAAGAAGATAATCCGAGGTATCATGCAAGAGATGTAGCTATCTGGAGAGGGCAATATCATAAATGTCCTATCGTTCTTGGTAGTGCGACACCAACACTTGAATCGTTTGCAAGGGCGAAAAAAGGTGTTTATGAACTACTAACAATGGAAAAACGTATGAATGAACAAGCTTTACCAACGGTAGAGATTGTTGACATGCGAGAAGAACTTCGTGACGGGAATAGATCAATGTTTTCTAAGGCGCTGCATGAAAAAATAGCAGATCGATTAGAAAAGAAAGAACAGATGGTACTATTTTTAAATAGAAGAGGTCATTCTACATTTGTTATGTGCCGTGATTGTGGGTATGTTGTACAATGTCCGCATTGTGATATTTCATTGACATATCATAAAATGAATCATCGTTTAAAATGTCATTATTGTAGTTATGAAGAAAATATGCCAACTGAGTGTCCTGCTTGTCAAAGTACATACATTCGTTTCTTTGGTACAGGTACACAAAAGGTAGAAGAAGAAATTACAAAACTATTTCCAGAGGCGCGAGTCATTCGAATGGATGTAGATACGACAAGTCGAAAAGGAATGCATGAAAAATTATTAAAGGCATTTGGGGAAGAAAAAGCAGATATATTACTTGGAACACAAATGATTGCTAAAGGATTAGATTTTCCGAAAGTAACTCTTGTTGGGGTTTTAACTGCAGATACGATGCTTCACTTACCTGATTTTCGGGCAAGTGAAAAGACATATCAGTTATTGACGCAAGTAAGTGGACGAGCGGGTAGACATGAATTGCCAGGGGAAGTTGTGATTCAAACGTATACGCCAGAACATTACAGTATAGAGTTAGCAAAGAACCAACAATATGATGTGTTTTTTGACCAAGAAATGCAAATGAGGCGAACAAGACAATATCCCCCATATTACTATGTTGTACTCATAACCGTATCTCATCCAGAATTATTAAAAGCGGTGCAAGTGACGGAAAAAATTGCCTCGTATTTACGAACGCATTGCTCACAGCAAACAATGGTGTTAGGACCAGTTGCTTCAGCAATTCCAAGGATAAAAGATAGATATCGTTATCAATGCATGATAAAATACAAACGGGAACCAAACTTAAAGAACGTGCTCAAAATGGTAAATGAACATTATCAAGCAGAAATGCAAAAAGAGCTACAAATCTCAATTGATTTTAATCCAACAATGTTAATGTAGCGGAGGGAAATATGGCAGTTTTAGAAATAATAAAGCATCCAAATGAAGTGTTAGAAACACCATGTGAAAGAGTAATTAACTTTGATAAAAAGTTAGTGAAATTGTTGAAAGATATGCATGAAACAATGTTAATTGCGGACGGAGTCGGTTTAGCTGCGCCTCAAGTAGGTGTAAGCTTGCAAGTAGCGGTTGTTGATGTCGATGATGATACTGGGAAAATCGAGTTAATCAATCCATCAATATTAGAAAAACGTGGTGAACAAGTAGGTCCCGAAGGCTGTTTAAGCTTCCCGGGACTTTATGGTGAAGTAGAACGTGCCGATTATATTAAAGTAAGAGCGCAAAATCGCCGTGGGAAAGTATTTTTATTAGAAGCGGAAGGATTTTTAGCGCGTGCAATTCAACATGAAATCGATCATTTACACGGTGTTTTATTTACATCGAAAGTGACAAGATATTATGAAGAAAACGAACTAGAATAGGTGTTAAAAGGAGCGGTTTTTAAATGATAAAAGTAGTGTTTATGGGAACACCGGACTTTTCAGTGCCGGTGCTTCGTCGTCTTATTGAAGATGGCTATGAGGTAGTAGGTGTTGTGACGCAACCTGATCGTCCAGTAGGTAGAAAAAAAGTATTAACACCTACACCTGTTAAAGTTGAAGCGGAAAAACATGGTATCCCTGTGTTACAGCCGTTAAAAATTCGTGAAAAAGATGAATATGAAAAAGTATTGGCATTAGAGCCAGATTTAATTGTAACAGCTGCATTTGGTCAGATTGTACCAAATGAAATTTTAGAAGCACCGAACTATGGATGTATTAATGTCCACGCTTCTTTACTTCCTGAACTTCGTGGTGGTGCACCAATTCATTATGCAATTATGGAAGGTAAAGAAAAAACTGGTATTACAATTATGTATATGGTAGAAAAATTGGATGCTGGTGATATCTTAACGCAAGTGGAAGTGGAAATTGAAGAGCGTGAAACGACAGGCTCATTATTTGATAAATTAAGTGAAGCTGGAGCACACCTTCTATCTAAAACAGTACCTTTATTAATTCAAGGTAAGTTAGAACCGATTAAACAAAATGAAGAAGAAGTAACGTTTGCTTACAATATAAAACGTGAACAAGAGAAAATTGATTGGACAAAAACAGGTGAAGAAGTATACAATCACATTCGCGGATTGAATCCATGGCCAGTTGCTTATACAACTTTAGCAGGACAAGTTGTTAAAGTATGGTGGGGAGAAAAAGTGCCTGTAACTGAACCGGCTGAAGCAGGTACGATTGTTGCAATCGAAGAAGATGGTTTTGTTGTAGCAACTAGTAATGAAACAGGTGTTAAAATTACTGAATTGCAACCTTCTGGTAAAAAGCGTATGAGTTGTTCACAATTTTTACGTGGAACAAAACCTGAAATTGGAACGAAGTTAGGAGAAAATGCATGAGACAAAATGTTCGTGAATTAGCTCTTGATGGTTTAATTCAAGTGGAAAAAAGTGGTGCATATAGCAACTTACTTTTAAATAATCTAATTGAAAAAAGTGCAATTGATAGAAAAGATATTGGTTTATTAACTGAAATTGTATATGGAACGATTCAACGTCGTGACACATTAGATTATTATTTACAGCCTTTTTTAAAAAAGAAGGTTGAGGCGTGGGTAAGAGTATTGCTTCGCTTATCTTTATATCAAATGATTTATTTAGACCGAGTGCCAGAAAGAGCGGCTATTCATGAAGCGGTTGAGATTGCAAAGCGTCGCGGGCATAAAGGAATTGCTGGTATGGTGAACGGTGTATTACGTTCGATTCAGAGAGAAGGTGTACCTTCTGTAGATGAAATCAAGGATCCAGTAGAACGTCTTGCAATTGCGACGAGTCATCCAGTTTGGCTTGTACAAGAGTGGACTTCTGCATATGGCTTAGAAACTGCAGAGAAAATGTGCGAAGTAAACATGTTACCACCTGTACCAACAGCACGTGTGAATGTTGATAAGGTAACGGTAGAAGAAGCGATTGAGTTGTTGGCAAGTGAAGGTATAGAAGCAAAACGTGGTGACTTGTCAGATGATGCAATTCAGATTGAAAGAGGAAATGTAGCGCATACAGAAGCGTTTAAAAAAGGATTTCTTTCTATTCAAGATGAAAGTTCTATGCTTGTAGCACGCGCTTTAGAACCGAATACGGGAGATGCAGTTCTTGATAGTTGTGCTGCTCCAGGCGGAAAAACAACGCATATCGCGGAACGATTAAAGGGAACTGGTAAGGTCATGTCCCTTGATTTACATGCACACAAAGTACGTTTAATTAAACAGCAAGCAGAGCGACTTGGTCTAGAAAATGTCGAAACAAAAGCGCTAGATGCTAGAAAAGTGCAAGAGCACTTTGCAAATGAAACGTTTGATAAAATATTGGTAGATGCACCGTGTTCTGGATTTGGTGTAATTAGACGTAAGCCTGATATTAAGTTAGGAAAAGATAAAGGCGATAGTGAAAGATTATCGACGATTCAACTTGCGATACTAGAAAAAATAGCACCATTATTAAAACAAGGCGGTCGTCTTGTTTATAGTACGTGCACAATTGAGAAAATAGAAAATGAACAAGTAATAGATAAATTTTTAAAAGAACATCCTGAATTTGAATGGGATACTACGATAAAAGAACGTATGCCAGAAAAATTAAGTCCGTATATTAATGAAGGTCAATTACAAATTTTACCGCATTATTTTGCAACGGATGGCTTTTATATTGCTTGTTTAAGGAAGAAGGTGTAGCATCATGGAAACAACTGTAAGAAAACAAAAGAAAAATGTAGAAACGAAGAAACCATCAATTTACTCTTTACAACTTCATGAAATGCAAGATTGGTTAAAGGAACAAGGAGAACCGAAGTTCCGCGCTGGACAAATTTTTGACTGGCTATATAAAAAACGTGTAAAAAATTATGAGGATATGTCAAACCTTTCTAAAGGATTGCGTGATAAATTGTCGAATTCCTTTGATATTACTACTTTAAACACGTTAGTAAAACAAACGTCTTCAGATGGAACGATTAAATTCTTATTCCAATTATATGACGGATATTCTATTGAAACGGTATTAATGCGACATGAATATGGAAATTCCATTTGTGTAACAACGCAAGTTGGTTGTCGTATTGGATGTACGTTCTGTGCTTCGACACTTGGTGGACTAAAACGAAACCTAGAAGCTGGAGAAATCGTAGCGCAAGTAGTAGAAGTTCAGCGTGCGCTTGATGAAACAGAAGAACGTGTAAGTTCTCTTGTTGTTATGGGAATTGGAGAACCATTTGATAACTACGATAATTTAATGGGATTCTTACGCATCACTAACCATGAAAAAGGACTTCATATTGGTGCTAGACATATGACTGTTTCGACGAGTGGAATTATCCCGAAAATTTATAAGTTTGCTGAAGAAGAACTACAAATTAATTTTGCGATTTCATTGCATGCTCCAAACTCAGAATTACGTTCAAAGTTAATGCCGATTAACCGTGCTTATAAATTACCGGATTTAATGGAAGCTATTAAATACTATGTAAATAGAACAGGGCGCCGTATTACTTTTGAATATGGATTATTTGGAGGAGAAAATGACCAAGTTGAGCACGCTGAAGAGCTTGCTGCGCTCTTAAAAGGTGTAAAATGTCATGTAAACTTAATCCCGGTAAACTACGTACCTGAACGTGATTATGTACGTACACCACGTGAGCAAATTTTCTTGTTCGAGAAAACGTTAAAAGATCGTGGAGTGAATGTAACGATTCGCCGTGAACAAGGTCATGATATTGACGCAGCCTGCGGTCAGTTGCGTGCGAAGGAGCGCAAAGAAGAGACGAGGTGACGAGATGAAAGCCGTATTTCTATCGGATAAAGGAAAAGTTCGTCAACATAATGAAGATAGTGCAGGAGTTTTTCACAATTTAGATGGAAATGTTTTAGCGGTAGTAGCAGATGGAATGGGAGGTCATCGAGCTGGTGATGTAGCTAGCTCGATGGCCATTCAATTATTCCATGATTATTGGAAGCAAACGCATAATATGAATGAACCGAAAAAAGTAGAACAATGGTTACATACTAGTGTTGGGATTATTAATGAGCGCATATATGAATACGCTCAGCAAAATGTAGAATGTAATGGTATGGGAACAACGCTTATAATAGCTGTTTGTACACCAAGTTTTGTGACGATAGGGCATATAGGAGATAGTCGTTGCTATATGGTATCAGAAGGAGAAATGACGCTTGTAACGGAAGATCATTCGCTTGTAAATGAGCTTGTGAGACATGGTGAAATTTCAAAGGAAGATGCAGAGTATCATCCGAAAAAGAATGTGTTATTAAGAGCGCTAGGAACAGAAGAAAAAGTTGGATTAGATGTTAAAACGTTGGTGCTTGAGGAAGATGATCAATTACTTCTTTGCTCTGATGGGTTATCAAACAAAGTTTCTATTGATGATATGCAACAAATTTTACAGTTAAATGAACAGCTTGAAGGTAAAGGGCAGCGTCTCATTCAATTGGCGAATGATCGCGGTGGAGAAGATAATATCACACTTGTTCTTATTGATTATGCGGGTTCGACAAACGAAAGTAGGTGAAGTGCAACGTGCTGATTGGAAAACGCTTAAATGACCGTTATAAGCTGCTGAAAATGATTGGTGGTGGCGGAATGGCCAATGTATATTTAGCTCATGATGATATACTTGGCCGAGATGTAGCGGTAAAAATATTAAGACTCGACTACTCAAATAACGAAGAGTTTATTAAACGTTTCCATCGAGAAGCGCAGTCTGTTACAACGTTGTCGCATCCAAATATTGTGAATATGTATGATGTCGGAGAAGAAGATGGTATATATTATCTTGTCATGGAATATGTACCCGGGCAAACATTGAAGCAATACATAATTGAGCGAGGTATGTTACCTATAGGAGAAGCTCTTGATATTATGGAGCAGTTAACATCCGCCATGGCACACGCCCATCATTTTGAAATTGTGCATCGTGATATAAAGCCGCACAATATTTTAATTCGAGCTGATGGAATAATAAAAGTAACAGATTTTGGAATTGCGACAGCTACAAGTGCAACAACAATTACACATACAAATTCAGTACTGGGCTCAGTCCATTATTTATCACCAGAACAGGCACGTGGCGGGATAGCAAATAAACAATCGGATATTTATTCTCTTGGAATAGTTATGTTTGAATTGTTAACAGGAAGACAACCGTTTTCTGGCGAATCTGCTGTTGCTATAGCTTTAAAACATTTACAAAGTGAAATCCCATCACCAAAAAGATGGAATGAAAATATTCCGCAAAGTGTTGAAAATATTATATTAAAGGCAACTGCAAAAGATCCTTTCCATCGATATCAATCTGCCAATGCGATGAAGCGAGATATTGAAACTGCGCTATATCCAGAGAGGATAAATGAGCAACCATTTTACATACCAGAAGATATGGAAGCGACGAAAGCGATTCCGATTATTCAACAAGAACAATTATTTGAAAATGTAAGTGATGAAACGATTGTTTTAAAAGGGAGTAAGGTGGAAGAACCGATAAGAGCAGAAGCAGCTGAGTTAGATAAGAAGAAAAAACGGAGTAACAAGTGGCTTAAAGTTTTAATTTCAACATTTTTATTTTTAGCAATAGGAATAACATTAGCGCTTACGGTTATTCCAGGATTATTTATTCCGAAAGATGTGAAAGTTCCTGATGTGGCTGGTATGAAATACACGACAGCTGTAAATACGTTAGTAGAAAAGGGCTTTGAGGTGACGGAGCCTAATATTGTATATACAGATGATATTGAAGTTGGGGATGTAATAAAAACGGAACCTGTAGCAGGAAGAGTCGTAAAAGAAAACGCTAAAATTACTATCTATCAATCAGGTGGAAAAAAGAAAAGTAAGATGGCGAATTTCACAGGGAAAAACTTTGAGAGTGTAAAAGCTGAGTTAGAAGAAAAATATAAACAAGTTACAGTAAATTATATTGAAAATGATAAGCCGAAAGGTGAAATTGTAGAGCAAATTCCGACGCCTGATCAAATGGTTATAGAAGCGGAGCAAGAACTGAAAATCTGGGTAAGTAAAGGTCCTTATCAAATTAGACCAGGTGACTTTTCGGGGTGGACTGAAAATAGTGTAACTGGTTATTTGAATGAGAGAAAACTAACGTCAGATATAAAACGAGAGTATTCAGATTCAGTCGAAAAAGGACTTGTAATTTCGCAATTTCCAAAACCAGGTACACCATTAAAAGAGGGAGATAAAGTAACTATTATTATCTCTGATGGTCAAAAGCCTAAAGTGACTAAAACGGTAAAAGTGGACAATATCTCTATCCCATATGAGCCTGCTGTAACAGGTGAAAAAAAGCCGCAAACAATAGAAATTTATAAAGAAGACATGCAGCAAAAAATGGATAGACCGGTTGAAACGAGAACAATTACTGAATCAGCGACTATTTCTTTAGAATTTGTAATTCAAGAAGGTTCAAAGGGACACTATAAAATTGTACGAGATGGAGTAACGATTATTGATAAAGAAGTACCATATCCAACTCAATAATAGTGAAAGTCTACTTATTATTATTGCCTGTTATGCTGTCTACAAAGTGGACGGTATAGCAGGCAAAAATATATGATTCAAAAAGCTAGTAAAGTGATGCAGCTGTAATTATTTTTTTGCATTTAATGGGAAATTTAATGTATATTAGCGAAAGTATATATGGTAGGTTTTGAAATCGTTATTTGGAAAATTTAAATCCATTCATTTTTAAATTCAGCATCACCTTATACAAAAAAAGGAGAATTCTATGCCAGAAGGAAAAATTATAAAAGCTTTAAGTGGGTTTTATTACGTGCAGCATGAAGAAGGGGTTACGCAATGTCGTGGGCGAGGTGTATTTAGAAAAAATAAAATTACACCACTTGTAGGAGACCAAGTTGTTTTTCAGGCAGATAATCCAACTGAAGGTTATGTGCTTGAAGTGTTTGATCGAAAAAATGAACTTGTTAGACCTCCTATTGCTAATGTCGATCAAGCGATCCTTGTGTTCTCTGCAGTAGAACCAGATTTTAATCCTGGACTGTTAGATCGATTTTTAGTGCTGATTGAATATCATAACATTAAGCCAATTATTTGTATTAGCAAGATGGATTTAGTAGATGAAAAGATGAAAGCAACTGTTGAAGCATATGCGAATGATTATCGTGAGATGGGTTATGATGTTTTATTTACTTCTATTAATACGTCAGAAAGTATTGATATATTAAAACCATACTTAGAAAATTGTGTTTCTGTCGTTGCGGGTCAATCTGGTGTTGGGAAATCTTCAATGCTTAATGTGCTACGTCCAGAATTAGAGCTGAAAACAAATGATATATCCTCCCATTTAGGACGCGGGAAGCATACGACAAGACACGTAGAATTAATTGCAATTGGGAGTGGACTAGTAGCAGATACACCGGGTTTTAGTTCACTAGATTTCATTGATATAGAAGTAGAAGATCTTACATATTGTTTTCCAGAGTTGAAAGAAGCGAGCCAATACTGTAAATTTAGAGGGTGTACACATCTTTCTGAACCGAAATGTGCTGTGAAAGCTGCGGTTGAAGAAGGGAAGATTACAGAATATCGCTATAAGAACTATAAACAATTCGTAGAAGAAATTAGAGAGAGAAAGCCGAGGTATTAGTTATGATTAAAATTGCACCATCGATTTTATCAGCAGATTTTTCAAAATTAGGGGAAGAGATTAAAGATGTAGAAAAGGGCGGAGCGGATTACATTCACGTTGACGTAATGGATGGACACTTCGTACCAAATATTACGATTGGACCATTAATTGTAGAAGCTATCCGTCCAATTACATCATTACCATTAGATGTACATTTAATGATTGAAAATCCTGATAACTATATCCCGACTTTCGCACAAGCGGGAGCGGATATTATTACTGTTCACGTAGAGGCGTGTCCACATCTGCATCGTACAATTCAGTTAATTAAATCTCACGGTATTAAAGCGGGCGTTGTATTAAATCCACATACGCCAGTTTCAGTGATTGAGCATGTATTAGAAGATATAGATATGGTACTACTTATGACAGTAAACCCTGGATTTGGTGGACAGAAGTTTATCCATTCTGTATTACCGAAAATTAAACAAGTTGCAGACATGGTGAAAGAGCGCAATCTAGAAGTAGAAATTGAAGTTGATGGTGGTGTAAATGCTGAAACAGCAAGACTTTGTGTGGAAGCAGGAGCAAATGTACTTGTAGCTGGATCAGCAGTATACAATCAAAAAGACCGCGGTGAAGCAATTCGCGTAATTCGTGGGTAGTGATGAACTTTTATCCTAGTAAGGTATTCATAGGATAGGGTAAAAATATGTAAAAAGGCAATCTACCGAATGGCAGATTGCCTTTTTACAATGGAAGGGGAAGAAAAAATGATTATTCATATTTTAGCAGGAGGACCTTCGGAATATTGCGCAGATTTTGCTCGATATGAGAATGAGGAAGTAGTGTGGGCTGCGGTTGATAGGGGAGTATACCGTCTATTAAAGAAAGGGATTACCCCGGCTGTTGCGTTTGGAGATTACGATTCAGTTACTGAAGAAGAATTAGTATGGATGGGACAGCAAACGAACGAATTACATATTGTTCCGCGGGAAAAAGATCAAACGGATTTAGAAATTGCAATCAACTGGGCATTAGGACAGAAGCCGGCACTAATTCGTATTTTTGGTGCTACCGGTGGAAGACTTGATCACGGTTTGGCAAATATACAAATGCTTTTAAAAGGGTTAGAAGTAGAGATAGAAATGTGTATTGTGGACAATAAAAATGAAATAACAGTTAAAAAAGTGGGTACACATATAATTGAAGAAAATAAAAATTTTCCTTATGTATCTTTTGTACCAGTTACTGAAATAGTGGAAGGGATTACATTGTTTGGTTTTAAGTACCCTCTTACTAATAAAACAATAGAGTGGGGATCAACACTTTGTATTAGTAACGAACTCGTTGAGGAAAAAGGTACTTTTTCATTTACTTCTGGCATATTAATGTTGATAAGAAGCACTGATTGAAGAAACAATTTTGCTCCTTACATCATATAGTGACCAAGTGGAGTAATGGGGATTAGGAGGGAAACCATGAGATTTTATACAATTAAGTTACCTAAATTTCTTGGTGGAATTGTTCGTGCAATGTTAAATACCTTCAAAAAAGATTAAAAAAAGCACCTATCACCGGTGCTTTTTCCATTGTTATAGTAAAAAAAGAGCCTATCGGCTCTTTTTTTTATTATTAAACACGTTCGATTTTGCCAGATTTTAATGCTCTAGCAGAAACGTAAACACGTTGAACTTTTCCGTCGATGCGTACGCGAACTTTTTGAAGGTTAGCGCCCCACTTACGTTTTGTAGCGTTCATTGCGTGAGAACGAGAGTTACCAGAACGAGCTTTTCTTCCAGTAATAGCACAAACACGAGCCATTTATATTTCCCTCCCTTGATACCTTACCATACGTAATTTTTCAATGTTAGTCTTTTATGCGATGCTAAAAACACTACTATAATTTAACACAACTAAAAAGAGAATGCAACACCGTAGAAAAAAGAAATCAAGAAAATTTACTTGACACTATATGTCAATGAAGAAAAGTTAAAATCCATAAAAATTGCTTGACATATTATAGTGGTACATGTTGTATAATAACAATGGACTATTTTGCTCATCATAAAAAAGTGTAATTTAAAACATAAAATATGAGAGTGAAAAGAAAGAACGATGGAATTTTCTTTAAAAAGATTATATGATAGTAACTAAAGTAGTCTAGCTCACTTTCACCATTTATGAAGGGGGAAACGAGATGTCAATTGAAATTAAAACGAAGTACGGTCAAATTGATATTAGTACAGATGTAATTGCAACAATTGCTGGAGGTGCCGCGGTAGATTGCTACGGTATCGTAGGTATGGCATCAAAAAATCAGTTAAAAGATGGATTAACAGACATTTTACGAAAAGAAAACTTCACTAGAGGTGTTATTGTTCGTAAAGATGAAGATGAAGTACATATTGATATGTATATTATTGTGAGCTATGGTACGAAAATTTCAGAAGTGGCACATAATGTGCAGACGAAAGTGAAATATACATTAGATCAAACTGTAGGACTAGCAGTAGATTCTGTAAACATCTACGTACAAGGAGTTAAAGTAATAAACTTGTAATGTGCATTAAGGAGGAAAATCTGTGTCAATTCAAAAAATTGATGGAAAACGTTTATCACAAATGATCATGCAAGGAGCGAATAATTTAACAAATAATGTTCAGCTTGTTGATGCATTAAACGTATTTCCAGTTCCAGATGGCGATACCGGTACAAACATGAACTTATCTATGACTTCAGGTGCGCGTGAAGTGAAAGCAAATCCTTCACAGCATGCTGGTAAAGTCGGCGTAAGTTTAGCCAAAGGATTATTAATGGGAGCTCGTGGTAACTCTGGAGTTATTCTATCTCAGTTGTTCCGTGGTTTCTCTAAATCCATTGAACAAAAAGAAGAATTAACAACAGTTGATTTTGCTGCAGCACTAGAAGCTGGAGTAGAGGCGGCTTATAAAGCGGTTATGAAACCGATTGAAGGAACGATTTTAACGGTTGCAAGAGAAACGGGTAAATATGCAGTAACAGTTGCGAAAAAACAGCGCGACTTTGTTTTGTTTATGGAAGACGTTGTGAAAGAAGCAAACGCATCGTTAAATCGTACGCCAGATTTATTACCTGTATTAAAACAAGTTGGCGTTGTAGATAGCGGTGGTAAAGGTCTTGTAGTAGTATACGAAGGATTTTTAGCTGACTTAAAAGGAGAAACGATTTCTTCTGATGCACCGACGCAAACATCTATGAATGAGATGGTACGCGCAGAACATCACCGTAGTGTACAAAGCCAATTGAGTACAGAAGATATTAAGTATGGATATTGTACGGAGTTCATGGTGAAATTAGAGGCTGAAAAGGTGAAAGAGCATAATTTCTCTGAACAAAAATTCCGTGAAGATATTAGTGTATATGGTGATTCTCTACTAGTTGTGTCTGATGATGAAATTGTAAAAGTTCATATCCACGCAGAACATCCTGGAGACGCTATGAACTACGGGCAAAAATACGGTAGTTTAATTAAGATTAAAGTAGAAAATATGCGTGAACAGCATACTGCTTTATTAGATGAACCTGCTATGGTTCCTGAACAACCAGCTCAATCGAAAGAAAAACAACCATATGGTATCGTAACTGTGGCAATGGGGTCTGGTATTAAAACTTTATTTGAGAGCATCGGCGCAACGAAAGTTATCGAAGGTGGTCAAACGATGAATCCAAGTACGGAGGATATCGTGAAGGCAATTGAAGAAGCGAATGCTGAAAAAATCATTATTTTACCGAATAACGGAAATATTGTAATGGCAGCAGAACAAGCGGCATCAGTTGTAGATCAAGAAGTTATTGTTGTTCGTTCGAAAACAGTTCCTCAAGGTATGGCAGCAATGTTAGCATTTAACCCAGTTGGAACGTTAGAAGAGAATGAAGAAAACATGCAAGAAGCTTTATCTCATGTGAAAACAGGTCAAATTACGTATGCTGTACGTGATACGGAAATTGATGGTGTAGCAATTCAAAAAGATGACTTCATGTGTATTGCAGATGGAAAAATTGTATCTACAAATGCTGAAAAAGTAGGAGCTGCGAAGCAATTACTAGAAGCGCTTATTGATGAAGATTCTGAAATCGTAACGATTCTACAAGGTGAAGATGCAACTGACGAAGAAGTAGCGGAGTTAGTTGAATTTGTAGAAGAGAAATTTGAAGATGCAGAAGTAGAAGTGCATGCTGGAAACCAACCAGTGTATTCTTTCATCTTCTCTGTAGAATAAGATAAGATTCGTTTTGAAAATAAATGGATTACTTACTTGCTAATGGATAAGAAGTAGTAATATGAAGTTTATTACTAGTTTTTATTCAAAAGGCTAGCATATTGAAGAGAGAAAGAGCCTTGCTGCTAATAGTGAGGCTCTTTTTTACTTGTTTTATATAAGGGATTTGAGTAGTTTCTCTTAGAATGCCTATGATAGAATATATAAGGTGAAAGAGAGCGATTACAGATGCTAATTGGTACTCAAATAAAATGCAATAAAGAAAATAATGTGACGGGGTGTGAGAATCTTGAATGATGTTGTACAAGTTCCTGTTACGGATGTAAAGGGGATCGGAGGAGAAACATCTGAGTTACTACATGAGATGGGGATTTATACAGTTTCTCATCTATTAGAACATTTTCCGTACCGTTATGAAGATTATGCGATGAAAGATCTTGCTGAAGTAAAGCATGATGAACGTGTAACGGTTGAAGGGAAGGTTCATAGTGCTCCTTTGCTGCAATATTATGGTAAGAAGAAATCGCGTCTAACAGTTCGTGTTCTCGTCGGTCGTTATTTAATTACGGCGGTATGTTTTAATAGGCCTTACTATAAGCAAAAATTAACGTTAGATGAAACGGTAACGATTACTGGTAAATGGGATCAACATCGTCAAACAATTGCTGTATCAGAACTTCATTTTGGGCCAGTTGTACGTCAACAAGAAGTGGAGCCTGTTTACTCAGTAAAGGGGAAACTTACAGTAAAACAGATGCGTCGTTTTATTGCTCAAGCGTTAAAGGAATATGGAGATTCTATAGTCGAAGTGTTACCGGATGGTTTGTTAGGCCGGTATAAATTATTACCAAGATATGAAGCACTTAAGGCTTTGCATTTTCCGGTAGGACAGGAGGATTTAAAGCAAGCGCGTCGCCGTTTTGTATATGAGGAATTTTTCTTATTTCAGCTGAAAATGCAAACACTGAGGAAAATGGAGAGGGAAAATTCAAAAGGGACGAAGAAAGAGATTCCGTCAGTAGAATTACAAGAATTTATCGATGCATTGCCGTTCCCGTTAACTGGTGCGCAGCGCCGAGTTGTAGATGAAATTTTAAAAGATATGACATCTCCTTATCGGATGAACCGACTATTACAAGGTGACGTTGGTTCTGGGAAAACAGTTGTTGCTGCGATTGGCCTTTATGCATCGAAATTAGCTCATTATCAAGGTGCTTTAATGGTTCCTACAGAAATTTTAGCTGAGCAACATTATCAGTCGCTTGCTGAAACGTTTTCGCATTTTGGTATGAAGGTGGAACTGCTAACAAGTTCTGTTAAAGGTGCAAGACGCCGAGAAATTTTAGCGAAGTTAGAACAAGGAGAAATAGATATTCTTGTTGGAACGCACGCTTTAATTCAAGATGAAGTTATATTTCATAGGTTGGGTCTCGTTATTACAGATGAACAGCATCGATTTGGTGTAGCGCAGCGCCGAGTTTTACGGGAGAAAGGTGAAAGTCCAGATGTATTATTTATGACAGCGACACCAATTCCGCGTACGCTTGCAATTACTGCATTTGGAGAGATGGATGTTTCGATAATCGATGAGATGCCAGCAGGTAGAAAGGTGATTGAAACATACTGGGCAAAACATGATATGTTAGATCGCGTCCTCGGTTTTGTTGAGAAGGAAATAAAAAAAGGAAGACAGGCATACGTTATTTGTCCTCTAATTGAAGAATCTGAGAAACTTGATGTGCAAAATGCTATCGACTTACATAGTATGCTGACGCATCATTACCAAGGGAAATGCCAAGTTGGATTGATGCATGGGAGATTATCGTCTCAGGAAAAAGAAGAGATAATGGGCCAGTTTAGTGAAAATAAAGTGCAAATTCTTGTATCGACAACAGTTGTTGAGGTGGGTGTGAACGTACCGAATGCGACTGTGATGGTTATTTATGATGCAGAACGTTTCGGTTTATCGCAGCTTCATCAGCTTAGAGGGCGTGTCGGGCGTGGTAGTGAACAATCATATTGTTTATTAATAGCAGACCCTAAATCAGAAACAGGAAAAGAAAGAATGCGCATAATGACTGAAACAAATGATGGATTTGTATTGTCAGAAAAAGATTTAGAATTACGAGGTCCTGGAGATTTCTTTGGGAGTAAGCAAAGTGGCTTACCAGAATTTAAGGTTGCTGACATGGTACACGATTATCGAGCGTTAGAAACAGCAAGGCAAGATGCGGCGATACTAGTAGATTCAGAAGCATTTTGGCACAATGATCAGTACGCTGCCTTGCGTACGTATCTTGATGGGACAGGTGTGTTCCAAGGAGAGAAGCTCGATTAAAGGGAGTCAACAAAAATTTTTGTTGCATTCTACTTTTAATGATTATATACTACTGTTAGTACCTAGTCATAAAAATGGATGGTGCGGTATGAAGAAAAGAAGAAGTAAAAAAGAAAGACAAGAATTATTACAACAAACAATTGAATCAAATCCTTTTATTACGGATGAAGATTTAGCGGAAAAATTTCAAGTGAGTATACAAACAGTACGATTGGATCGTATGGAATTGTCTATTCCTGAATTAAGAGAGAGAATTAAACATGTAGCTACAAAGCAACATGAAGAAGATGTGAAATCTTTACCGTTAGAAGAGGTTGTCGGAGAAATTATTGATATTGAATTAGATAGACATGCAATCTCTATCTTTGAAGTAAAGGTAGAACATGTATTTAAAAGAAATCAAATTGCCCGTGGGCATCATCTGTTTGCGCAAGCAAACTCACTAGCTGTTGCGGTTATTGATGAAGAATTAGCTTTAACTGCAAAGTCTACCATTCGATACATTCGCCCTGTAAAATTAGGAGAGCGTGTTGTTGCAAAAGCGCGTGTTGAAGACGTAGAGAATGATAAGGGACGGACGGTTGTCAAAGTGCGTAGCTTCGTTGGAGAAGAACTTGTTTTTACAGGCACTTTTGAAATGTATCGATCTAGTAATTATAGTGAGGAAGGTAACAACTTATGAAAATCGCAATAGATGCAATGGGCGGAGATCACGCTCCAAAGGCTGTAGTATTAGGGGCAATGAAAGCTATTAAGGAATATTCTGATTTACATATTACGTTAGTAGGGAAAGAAGAGGAAATTCGTCAATATTTAACGAGTGATGAACGAATTACTATTCTTCATACAGACGAAAAAATAGAATCGACGGAGGAACCAGTAAGAGCGGTTCGTCGAAAAAAACAAGCTTCAATGGTACTTGCGGCACAGCAAGTAAAGGATGGAGAAGCAGACGCTTGTATATCCGCAGGTAGTACAGGAGCTTTAATGGCAGCTGGATTATTTGTTGTCGGTCGTATGGAAGGAATTGAGCGACCAGCTTTATCGCCTACAATGCCAACTGTAGATGGAAAAGGTTTTGTTATGTTAGATGTTGGAGCAAATGTTGATGCAAAACCAATTCATTTATATCAATATGCAGTAATGGGATCTGTTTATGCTGAGAAGGTAAGAGGAATTGAAAATCCTCGTGTTGGACTATTAAACGTTGGAACAGAGGATGGAAAAGGAAACGAGCTTTCAAAGCAAGTATTTGCAATGCTTAAGGATGCGCCAATTAATTTCGTTGGGAACGTTGAATCGAGAGATTTATTGCAAGGTGTAGCAGATGTTGTTGTATGTGATGGTTTTACAGGGAATGTAGCGTTGAAATCATTAGAAGGAACAGCACTTGCGCTATTCTCTATGTTGAAAGAACAACTAATGAGTTCGTTTACGAGCAAATTAGCAGCGGCGGTATTAAAGCCAAAACTTATGGTATTAAAAGATAAAATGGATTATTCGGAGTATGGGGGAGCTGCATTATTTGGATTGAAAGCACCTGTCATTAAGGCTCACGGTTCTTCTAATGACCAGTCGATATTTAGTGCGATTCGTCAAACGAGAGAAATGGTAGCGAAAGAAGTAATTCCTACAATTTCAAGCGTAATGGAGAAAGAGTCACTCCAATAAGAGGAGGATTTGAAATGGGAAAAATAGCATTTCTTTTTCCGGGCCAAGGTTCACAGGCAGTTGGAATGGGTAAACAATTAGCAGAGAATAATAAAGAGGTTGCAAAAGTGTTTGCAAAAGCAGATGAGGTGTTACAAGATTCACTTTCAGAAGTGATTTTTGAAGGACCGCAGGAAAAGCTTACATTAACAACAAATGCTCAGCCTGCATTATTAACAACGAGTTTTGCTATTTTGACAGCTTTGAAAGAGTATGACATTACACCTGACTTTGTCGCTGGTCATAGTTTAGGTGAATATAGCGCTCTTGTAGCAGCTGGTGCATTAACTTTTGAAGATGCGGTATATGCTGTAAGGAAACGCGGGGAATATATGGAAGAAGCTGTTCCGGGCGGGGAAGGTGCAATGGCAGCTATATTAGGTGCTGACCCACATATGCTGAAACAAGTTACAGAAGAAGTAACAAGTGAAGGATATGCAGTGCAAATCGCTAATATGAATAGTACGAAGCAAATTGTAATTTCTGGAACGAAGCAAGGCGTAGAGCTTGCTTCTCAAAGAGCGAAAGAAAATGGTGCAAAGAGAGCAATTCCACTAAAAGTAAGTGGGCCATTCCATTCTTCACTTATGAAGCCGGCAGCTGAGAAGTTCCAAAGTGTTTTGAATGAAATTACAATTCATGATACGAATATTCCTGTTATTGCAAATGTTACGGCGGATGTTATTACACGTGGTGCCGACATTCAAGAAAAGTTAATCGAACAGCTTTATTCGCCTGTATTATGGTACCCGTCTATTGAATGTATGGTGAAGCAGGGAGTAGATACATTTATTGAAATTGGGCCTGGAAAAGTACTTGCTGGACTTATGAAGTCAATTGATTCATCAGTGAAAGCATATGCGATATATGATGAAGAGACATTAAAAGATACCATTTCAAATTTGAGAGGAGAAAACTGATGTTAAAAGGGAAGGTAGCATTAGTAACTGGCGCTTCACGTGGAATTGGTCGCGCGATTGCGATCGATTTAGCGAAACAAGGGGCAAATGTAGTAGTAAATTATGCAGGTAATGAACAAAAAGCAAATGAAGTAGTAGATGAAATTAAGAAATTAGGTTCTGATGCAATTGCGGTAAAAGCAGATGTTGCAAATGCTGATGATGTTACAAATATGGTGAAACAAACAGTAGACACATTTGGACAAGTTGATATTCTTGTAAATAATGCTGGTGTAACAAAAGATAATTTATTAATGCGTATGAAAGAAGAAGAATGGGATACAGTTATTAATACAAACTTAAAAGGTGTATTCTTATGTACAAAAGCAGTATCTCGTTATATGATGCGTCAACGTCACGGTAGAATTATAAATATCGCTTCTGTTGTGGGTGTTATAGGAAACCCAGGGCAAGCTAATTATGTTGCTGCTAAAGCGGGTGTTATTGGATTAACAAAAACATCTGCAAAAGAGTTAGCAAGTCGAAATATTACTGTGAATGCAATTGCGCCAGGCTTTATTGCGACTGATATGACTGATGTACTAGATGAGAATATTAAAGCCGAAATGTTAAAAGTTATTCCAGCTGCTCAATTTGGTGAAGCGCAAGATATCGCGAATGCTGTAACGTTTTTTGCTTCTGATCAAAGCAAATATGTTACAGGTCAAACGTTAAATGTTGATGGCGGTATGGTAATGTAATAAAAGAATCGATTTCACCTAGTTTTTTTGTTCAATATTTAATATAATATTTGAGGGGAGGTGAATGGAATGGCAGATGTTTTAGAACGCGTAACAAAAATCATCGTTGATCGTTTAGGAGTAGAAGAGACTGAGGTAGTACCAGCTGCAAGCTTCAAGGAAGATTTAGGAGCAGACTCCCTAGATGTAGTAGAACTTGTAATGCAATTAGAAGATGAATTCGAAATGGAAATTTCTGATGAAGATGCTGAAAAGATTGCTACTGTTGGCGATGCTGTGACTTACATAGAGAGTCATCTATAATGCTTAAGTGAAGTCCCGTTTTTTAGCGGGGCTTTCTGGCTTATATCTGGAGGGACCTATGCCGTACCGAAAATATAGAGAAAAAAAATACGAAACAAAATATCGTGAAGCATTTAAAGTGTTTCAAGAAAAGATAGGTATTACGTTTACAGATGAAAAATTATTGATTCAAGCATTTACGCATTCATCGTATGTGAATGAGCATCGAAAAAAACCGCATGAAGATAATGAGCGTCTTGAATTTCTTGGAGATGCAGTATTGGAACTTACTGTATCGCAGTATCTGTTTCAAAAATATCCGACAATGAGCGAAGGAGAGTTAACAAAACTACGTGCAGCTATTGTATGTGAGCCATCTCTTGTTCGTTTTGCGAACGAATTGTCATTTGGTAGCCTTGTTTTATTAGGAAAAGGTGAAGAAATGACAGGTGGACGTGAACGACCAGCTTTATTAGCGGATGTCTTTGAAGCGTTTATTGGTGCCCTTTATCTTGATCAAGGGTTAGAAACAGTTTGGGAATTCTTAAAAGAAATTGTATATCCGAAAATTAATGAGGGTGCTTTTTCTCATGTGATGGATTATAAGAGTCAGTTACAAGAATTGATTCAGCGTGATGGTAGTGGCAATGTTGAGTATCAAATTTTGCAAGAAAAAGGACCAGCTCACAATCGAGAATTTGTGTCACGTGTTACGTTAAATAACGTAGCTTTAGGTCTTGGTAGTGGTAAGTCGAAAAAAGAAGCAGAGCAACAAGCTGCTGCAGAAGCATTGAAAAAATTAAAAGAACAACTATAAGGAATCCCCCTTTGAATGAGGGGGATTCCTTGTGCATAGAATGAAACTTTCTTTTTGTTTGTAAATAAAAAGAAGGTAAATCCGTATAATAGCTTGTTTTTGTATAGAGAACATTTATAACGACGGAGAATAGGAGGAAGGCCTTTCGTGTTTTTAAAAAGATTAGAAATAGCAGGGTTTAAGTCTTTTGCTGAGCGTGTATCTGTTGATTTTGTCCCGGGTGTAACTTCTGTAGTAGGACCTAATGGAAGCGGGAAAAGTAATATTACTGATGCAATTCGCTGGGTACTTGGTGAACAATCTGCAAAATCATTACGTGGTGCAAAGATGGAGGATATTATTTTTGCAGGCAGTGATACGAGGAGAGCGGTTAATGTTGCTGAAGTAACAATAACTTTAAATAATGAAGATCAACGTTTACCAATTGAATACAATGAGGTGTGTGTAACACGTCGTGTATCTCGTTCAGGTGAAAGTGATTTTTATATTAATAAACAATCATGTAGATTGAAAGATATTATTGATTTATTTATGGACTCTGGTATGGGAAGAGAAGCTTTTTCAATTATTAGCCAGGGGAAAGTGGAAGAGATTTTAAGTAGTAAGTCAGAAGAGCGTCGAGGTGTATTTGAAGAAGCGGCAGGCGTACTAAAATACAAACTTCGCAAAAAGAAAGCTGAAGGAAAATTAGAAGAAACACAAGAAAACTTAAATCGTGTACAAGATATAATTCATGAATTAAGTAGTCAAGTAGAACCTTTAGAAAGACAAGCTTCTATTGCGAAAGATTATCTTGAGAATAAAGAAGAATTAGAGAAAGTAGAAGCTGCGCTTATTGTCCATGAAATTGAAGAATTGCATGAGAAATGGGAAGCACTTCGAAATCAGTTTGGGCATAATAAAAATGAAGAGGCTAAAATGTCAACGAATTTACAAAAAAGTGAAGAAGAACTTGAGGAATTACGAGGACAATTACAAGCGGTAGATGAGTCTGTAGACTCGTTGCAAGAGGTACTTCTTCTTTCTAGTAAAGAGCTAGAAAAACTAGAAGGGCAGCGCGAGTTGTTAAAAGAGAGAAAGCAAAATGCTACGACGCATTGTGCGCAACTTGAGCAGTTAATTGTTGAATTAACAGAGAAAGCTAAAATTTACGATGGTGAGATTGAGTCAAGTACAGAAGCTTTAATGCAATTTGTGAATGAAGTAAAAGAGTTGGAGCAAAAATTGCATGATAATGAGCAATTGCTTGCTACTTTTGCTGACAATTTAGAGGAACAGATTGAGAATTTAAAAGGTGACTATATTGAACTTTTAAATCAACAAGCTAGTCATCGCAATGAATTATCTATGATTGAAGAACAATCTAAACAGCAAACGTCTAAAAACGAGCGTCTAGATGAAGAGAATGCGAAATATGTAGAAATGCGTATGGAAATTACAGCGAAAAAGACGAAACTTGTAGAAAGTTACGAACAAGCGAAAGAAAAAGTAGCGGGCATTCTCTCAAACATACAGAAGACAGAGGCGGCACTTGGGAAATGTAAGACGCAGTATAGTGAAAATGAAACAAAACTATACCAAGCATACCAATTTGTGCAACAGGCACGTTCTCGAAAAGAAATGCTTGAAGAGATGCAAGAAGATTATTCTGGCTTCTATCAAGGTGTACGTGAAGTATTGAAAGCTAGAGAAAATAGGTTGCAAGGTATCGAGGGTGCTGTTGCGGAACTGTTAACGGTTCCGAAAGAATACGAAGTTGCAATGGAAATCGCTCTAGGTGCAGCGATGCAGCATATTGTTGTACAAACAGAGGAGCATGCTCGTAATGCGATTGCATTTTTAAAGCAAAATAAACACGGACGTGCAACGTTTTTACCGCAAGCTGTTATTAAAAGCAGATCGTTATCATTTGAGCAATTACGCATTGCAAATCAACACCCATCGTTTGTAGGTGTGGCGGCAGAACTTGTGCAGTACAACAATAAATATGAAAATGTAGTTTCAAATTTATTAGGTACTGTTATTGTTGCGAAAGATTTACGCGGAGCAAATGAGTTGGCGAAACAACTGCAATACCGTTATCGCATTGTAACAATTGAAGGTGACGTAGTGAATCCTGGCGGTTCTATGACTGGTGGGGCGGTAAAACAAGCGAAATCTTCTTTATTAGGACGCCAACGTGAACTGGAAGAGTGGACTCGCAAGTTAACTGATATGGAAGAAAAAACAACGAAGTTAGAAAACTTTGTTAAAGCAGTAAAACAAGAGATTCAAGAAAAAGAAGTGAAAATACGCGAACTAAGGCAAACTGTAGAAGTGGATCGTGTAGAAGAGCAGAAATTAAGAGAAGAGATTAATCGTTTAGAATTAGACGAACATCGTATTAATGACCGCTTGTCTATTTATGATTTAGAGATTGAAGGGTTTTTACAAGATCGAGTAAAAATGCAAGGGCGTAAAGAGGAGTTAGAAGGGATTTTAGCGAATCTTCAAGCTGATATCACTGAGTTAGATAGTAAAATTGTAGCTTTAACAAAACAAAAAAGTGAGCAACATTCTTCGAAAGAAAAAGTTCAAAAAGAAATGACTGAATTAAAAGTGCTGGCAGCTGAAAAGCAACAACGCTTATCTAATCAAAAAGAAAAAGTTGAACGATTGACGAAGGAAAAAGAAGAAACGGATGCGACACTTGTAAAAACGAAAGAGGATTTAGCATTCTTAAAACAAGAAATGACATCTAATTCAAGTGGTGAAGAGCAAATTACGAATATGATTGAGAAGAAAGCGTATGATCGTAATCAAACTTCAGAATTAATTCGCTCTCGTCGTGAACAACGTGTATCGTTGCAAGAGAGAGTAGAACATTTAGAACGCAATTTGAAAGAAACGACAGGTAAACATAAATATATTCTTGAAATGTTGAAAGATCAAGAAGTGAGAATAAACCGACTTGATGTAGAGTTGGAAAATAGATTACAACATTTACGTGAAACATATACGATTTCATTTGAAGCGGCGAAACTAAAATATACAATGACAATGCCTGCAGAAGATGCGCGTAAGAAAGTAAAATTAATCAAATTATCCATAGAAGAGTTAGGTACAGTGAACCTAGGGGCAATTGATGAATATGAACGTGTAGCGGAGCGGCATACATTCTTACTAGAGCAGAGAGACGATCTAGAAGAAGCGAAAACGACATTGCACCAGCTTATTACCGAAATGGATGAAGAAATGAAAAAACGCTTTTCTACTACGTTTGAAGGCATTAGAATGGAGTTTCAATCGGTATTCTCTGAATTATTTGGAGGCGGTAGAGCGGATTTAGTAATGACTAATCCAGAGGATTTACTAAATACGGGTATTGATATTGTAGCACAACCGCCAGGGAAGAAATTGCAGAACTTAGGTTTACTTTCAGGTGGCGAGCGTGCTTTAACGGCAATTGCGCTTTTATTTGGTATTTTAAAAGTGCGCCCAGTACCGTTCTGTGTACTAGATGAGGTAGAGGCTGCCCTTGATGAAGCGAATGTAGCTCGTTTTGCACAGTATTTAAAGAAATTTAGTGATGAGACGCAGTTTATTGTAATTACACATAGAAAAGGTACAATGGAAGAGTCTGATGTGTTGTACGGTGTAACAATGCAAGAATCAGGGGTATCTAAACTTGTATCGGTTCGTTTAGATGCCGGAGAAGAACTTATTGCAAGTGAATAGGAAGGATGGGAAAGTATGAGTTTTTTTAAAAAACTAAAAGAAAAAATTTCAAAACAAACGGATACAGTTACAGAGAAATTTAAACACGGATTAGAAAAAACTAGAAATTCATTTGCGGATAAAGTGAATGATTTAGTCTATCGTTACCGTAAAGTGGACGAAGATTTCTTCGAAGAGTTAGAAGAAATCTTAATTGGTGCAGACGTTGGCGTTGCGACGGTAATGGAATTAATTGATCAATTGAAAGAAGAAGTACAACGTCGTAACATTCAAGATCCAAAAGAAGTACAAGCTGTTATTTCAGAAAAACTAGTGGGAATTTACAAAGGTGACAGCGATTTCAGTAACGAAATTAATATGCAAGAGGACCAATTAACGGTTGTTTTATTTGTTGGTGTTAACGGTGTAGGAAAAACGACAACAATTGGTAAACTGGCGCATAAGTTTAAATCAGAAGGTAAGTCAGTCCTATTAGCAGCAGGAGACACATTCCGTGCTGGGGCGATTGAACAATTAGAAGTATGGGGCGATCGCGTTGGTGTAGAAGTGATTAAACAAGGATCTGGATCTGATCCAGCGGCGGTTATGTATGACGCTGTACAAGCTGCGAAAGCACGTAAGGTAGATGTATTACTATGTGACACAGCAGGACGCTTGCAAAATAAAGTAAACTTAATGAAAGAGTTAGAGAAGGTGAAGCGTGTAATTGAGCGTGAAGTACCAGGTGCTCCTCATGAAGTATTGCTTGTTATTGATGCAACAACAGGACAAAACGGTTTAAGCCAAGCGAAAACATTCCGGGAGGCAACGAATGTAACTGGTATTGTTTTAACGAAGTTAGATGGAACTGCTAAAGGTGGTATTGTATTAGCGATTCGTAACGAAATGGATGTACCGGTGAAGTTTGTTGGATTAGGAGAGCAAATGGATGATTTGCAGCAGTTTGATCCAGAACAATATGTGTATGGTTTATTTGCGAACTTAGTAGAAACAGAAGAAGTATAAGCGAAAGAAGCGGTATTTCCGCTTCTTTTTCTATAAAAATATATGATGTTAAGAAAAAAACTTGACACTCTTTTGGACTCCATGTAAACTAATTCATGTAAAGGGAAATCACTTAACAAAGGATGATCCAACATGCTCGAAAAAACAACGAGAATGAACTATTTATTTGATTTTTATCAATCGTTGTTAACGCAAAAACAAAGAAGTTATATGTCGCTTTATTATCTAGATGATTTATCTCTTGGTGAAATTGCGGAAGAATTTGATGTAAGTCGCCAAGCCGTGTATGATAACATTAAACGGACTGAAGCGATGCTTGAAGAATATGAAGAAAAATTAGTATTACTTCAAAAGTTTCAAGAGCGACAGCGACTTGTTGCAAAGCTAAAACAGCTAATCAGCGAAGAAGAGCATGTGAATGAAGAAATGAAACAAGTTGTTGAAGCTATCGAAAAATTAGATTAGGAGGGCGGCAATATGGCATTTGAAGGATTAGCCGACCGACTTCAACAGACAATGCAAAAAATCCGCGGCAAAGGAAAAGTTTCTGAAGCCGATGTGAAAGAAATGATGAGAGAAGTTCGTCTAGCTCTTTTAGAAGCAGATGTTAACTTTAAAGTAGTAAAAGATTTTGTGAAGCGTGTGTCTGAACGTGCTGTCGGACAAGATGTAATGAAAAGTTTGACACCTGGACAACAAGTAATTAAAGTTGTACAGGAAGAACTTACAGAACTTATGGGCGGAGAGCAAAGCAAAATTGCTGTTGCTAATAAGCCACCGACTGTTATTATGATGGTTGGTCTGCAAGGTGCGGGTAAAACAACGACGACAGGTAAGCTTGCGAATTTGCTTCGTAAAAAGCATAATCGTAAACCGATGCTTGTTGCAGCTGATATTTACCGTCCAGCAGCAATTAAACAGCTTGAAACATTAGGGAAGCAATTGGACATGCCTGTATTTTCTTTAGGAGATCAAGTAAGTCCTGTTGAAATTGCGAAACAAGCGATTGCAAAAGCAAAAGAAGATCATCATGATTATGTTTTAATTGATACAGCGGGTCGCCTGCATATTGATGAAGAACTAATGGATGAATTAGCGAAAGTTAAAGAAGTTGCGAAACCGGATGAAATTTTCCTTGTTGTCGATGCGATGACGGGACAAGACGCGGTAAATGTTGCACAAAGTTTCCATGAACAGTTAGGTTTAACAGGTGTTGTATTAACGAAATTAGATGGTGATACGCGCGGTGGTGCTGCATTATCTATTAAGGCTGTAACAAACACACCAATTAAATTTGCTGGTATGGGTGAAAAACTAGATGCAATTGAAGCGTTCCATCCAGAGCGTATGGCATCCCGTATTTTAGGGATGGGCGACGTCTTAACATTGATTGAAAAAGCGCAAGCTACAGTTGATGAAGAGAAAGCAAAAGAACTTGAGCAAAAAATGCGTACGCTTTCGTTTACGCTTGACGATTTCCTAGAACAACTTGGACAAGTGCGTCAACTTGGGCCGCTTGATGAATTGTTAGGAATGCTTCCTGGTGCAAATAAAATTAAAGGGCTGAAAAATGCGCAAGTTGATGAAAAACAAATTGGGCATATTGAGGCAATTATTCGTTCTATGACTAAATTAGAACGAGAACAACCGGAAATAATCAATGCTAGTCGCAAAAAGCGCATTGCCAAAGGTAGCGGTACAACTGTACAAGAAATCAATCGTCTAATCAAACAATTCGATGACATGAAAAAAATGATGAAGACGATGACTGGAATGCAAAAAGGCAAGAAAAAAGGACTAGGTGGATTGAAGTTTCCATTCATGTAAGGAAAAAAAGATGGCTCTGTTAAGAAAAAATACTTTACAAAGCAATAGTCTTTTTGCTAATATAATTATCTGTGTGAAATAAATTCGGAGGTGCTTTATAAATGGCAGTTAAAATTCGTTTAAAACGTATGGGAGCTAAAAAAACTCCTTTCTATCGTGTAGTTGTTGCAGATTCTCGTTCTCCTCGTGACGGACGTTTCATTGAGGAAATCGGAACTTACAATCCAGTTGCTCAACCAGCTGAAGTTAAGATCAACGAAGAAGCAGCATTAAAATGGTTAGGAAATGGTGCTAAACCATCTGATACAGTTCGTAACTTATTCTCTAACCAAGGTATCATGGAGAAATTCCACTTATCTAAACAAGGTAAGTAATTGAGGCAATGACTATGAAGAAGTTAGTCGAGACGATTGTCAAGCCTCTTGTCGATCATCCTGAAGATGTAAAAGTTACACAGGAACTTTACAACGGAGAGATAAAGTATCGATTAACTGTACATCCTGAGGATGTTGGAAAAGTCATTGGAAAGCAAGGGAGAGTTGCGAAAGCGATTCGGATGCTCTTGTATTCAGTGGGACATCATAATGATGAAAAAGTAACACTGGAAATTCAATAAACGTAAAAAGGGCGAGGAGTTATTCCTCTCCCTTTTTTAACATTTAAATAGAGATTGCATGTTCCATCTATGAAATGGAGATGCTTAATTTATATAGAAACCAGGGGTGACATACTATTTATGACAAAGTGGTTTAACGTAGGGAAAATTGTAAATACTCATGGCGTAAGAGGAGAAATCCGTGTTATTTCTCGTACTGATTTTCCAGAAGAGCGATATAAAGTAGGAAACACACTATACATATCGAATGAGAAAGACACAGACTACCTTCCGGTGAAGGTAACTTCTCATCGCCAACATAAGACATTCGATTTATTAACATTTGAAGGATATAACAATGTAGATGAAGTAGAGAAGTTTAAAGGTTCTTTAATAAAAGTACCAGAAGAGCAGTTAGGCGAACTTGCTGAAGGTGAATACTACTATCACGAAATTATTGGTTGCAGCGTTGTAACGGAAGAAGGAGAAGCGCTAGGGACAATCAAAGAAATTCTCTCTCCTGGTGCAAATGATGTTTGGGTGATTAAACGTCCGAAGGGTCAAGATCTTTTAATTCCTTATATTGATGACGTTGTACTTCAAGTTAATATTGAAAATAAATTAGTAACCATTCATGTAATGGAAGGGTTGCTATAATGAAAATTGATATTTTAACGTTGTTCCCAGACATGTTTACCGGTGTATTTGGATCTTCTATATTAAAGAAGGCGCAAGAAAAAGAAGCGGTAAACCTTCGTGTTGTTAACTTTCGTGATTATACAACAAGTAAGCATAATAGCGTAGACGATTATCCTTACGGCGGAGGAGCTGGTATGGTGCTTACTCCTCAGCCTATTTTTGATGCTGTAGAAGATTTGACGAAAGAGACAGAGCGTAAGCCGAGAGTTGTCTTAATGTGTCCGCAGGGCGAAAGATTTACGCAGAAGAAAGCGGAAGAGCTTGCAGAGGAAGAACATTTGATCTTTGTATGTGGGCATTATGAAGGGTATGACGAACGAATTCGTGAGCATCTCGTAACGGATGAGATTTCTATTGGTGACTATGTATTAACGGGCGGAGAATTAGCTTCTATGGTTATTACTGATAGTGTTGTACGTCTCTTGCCAGGCGTGCTAGGAAATCATGCTTCACAAGTGGAGGATTCGTTTAGTACAGGTTTATTAGAGCATCCTCATTATACACGTCCGGCTGATTTTCGTGGTATGAAGGTACCGGATGTATTAATGTCAGGGAATCATAAAAATATTGACGAATGGCGACATAAGGAATCTTTGCGCCGTACGTATACGCGTAGACCTGATTTGTTAGATGATAGAGATCTATCTAAACAAGAGAAAAAATGGCTTGAGGAAATAAAGCGAGAGCAGTAATAACTTCATATATTTGCTATTGCAACAGGCCTAGTAATATGCTATTATAACATTTGTGCTACTGAAATCAGTAGCCGTATTAACGATGTTCCGCTGTAATTTATTAAGACTTTATAAGAGCATCTGTTTAAAGGAGAGAATTTAATATGCAACAATTAATCGCAGAAATTACAAAAGGCCAATTAAAAACTGACCTTCCTTCATTCCGTCCTGGTGACACTTTACGTGTACACGTAAAAGTTGTTGAGGGAACTCGTGAAAGAATTCAGCTTTTCGAAGGTGTTGTAATTAAACGTCGTGGTGGCGGAATTAGTGAAACATTCACAGTTCGTAAGATTTCTTACGGTGTAGGTGTTGAGCGTACATTCCCAGTTCACACGCCAAGAATCGCGAAAATCGAAGTACTTCGCCGTGGTAAAGTACGTCGTGCTAAGTTATATTACTTACGTAACCTTCGCGGTAAAAAAGCACGTATTAAAGAAATTCGATAAGACATGTATGGGAGCTTGTAAATGCACAAGCTCCCTTTTTCCAATCTATATGAAATTTTGGTATAATACGAACAGCTTACATAACCGTGGAGGGGAAATGCATGAAAAAAGAGAAGAGTTCACTTTGGGAATGGATTAAAGCAATTTTGATTGCTGTTGTATTAGCTGGTGTTATTAGACAGTTTTTCTTTGCTCCAATTCTCGTAGACGGGGTATCGATGGCACCTACTTTACATGATCGTGATCGAATGATTGTGAATAAAATTGGTTATCACATTGGAGATCCAAAACGCTTTGATATTATCGTATTTCGAGCAACAGAAGATAAAGATTACATTAAGCGCATTATAGGCCTGCCAGGCGATGAAATAGAGTATCGTAATGATAAACTGTATGTTAACGGAAAGGCTTATGAGGAGCCGTATTTAGACAAGCAGAAAAAGCAAATTGCTGACGGACCGCTTACATATGATTTTAATCTTGAAGAAATGACAGGCAAGAAAACTGTTCCAAAAGATCAATTATTTGTTTTAGGTGATAATCGTCGTTTTAGTAAAGATAGCCGTTCAATCGGTACGATTTCAAAGGATCAAGTAATTGGTAAAGCCAATATGTTATATTGGCCGTTAGAAGACGCACGTATTGTGAAATAAATGAAAAAGAAGGTGGCAACATGGTAATTCAATGGTTTCCAGGGCATATGGCGAAGGCTAGACGCCAAGTAACGGAGAAATTAAAATTAATTGATGTTGTAATTGAGCTTGTAGATGCTCGATTACCATTATCATCTCGAAACCCAATGATTGATGAAATCATTACACATAAGCCGAGGCTTGTTGTTTTAAATAAAGCGGATATGGCAGATGATCGTTTAACAAAACAATGGATCGCATATTTTAAAGAAAAAGGCCATATGGCAATTTCGATTAATGCGCAAGCTGGACAAGGTATGAAAGAAATTGCAGCAGCTTGTAAAGTGCTTGTTAAAGAAAAATTTGATAAAATGGTTGCAAAAGGTATTAGACCGAGAGCGATTCGCGCATTAATTGTAGGCATACCAAATGTTGGTAAATCTACATTAATTAATAAATTGGCAAAGAAAAATATTGCTAAAACAGGAGATCGTCCAGGTGTGACAACAGCTCAACAATGGATTAAAGTTGGGAAGGAAATGGAATTGTTAGATACGCCAGGTATTCTGTGGCCTAAATTTGAAGATCAATTAGTGGGTCTTCGCTTAGCGACGACGGGTGCAATTAAAGATTCAATTTTAAATTTACAAGATGTAGCTGTTTACGCATTACGTTTTATGGAGAAACATTATCCAGAACGCTTGAAAGAACGCTACAATTTAAATGAGATTCCAGAAGATATTGTGGAATTATTCGATGCAATTGGAAAAAATAGAGGCTGCTTAATGGGCGGCGGAATGATTGATTATGATAAGACATCTGAGCTTGTACTTCGTGAGCTTCGTGGTGGCAAACTTGGAAAAATGACGTTTGAAACACCGGAAGAGTTTGCAGAGCAAGTAGAAGATGTGGAAAAAATAGAAGAAGTATAAGACGTGCGTTTGTGCGTCTTTTCTTTTTGGATACGTTTAAAAAGGAGCTTGTATAAATGCAAACAATGACGATAAAAGAAGCGGAAAATGTATTGGAAGAAATTATGAATGAAGAAGATGATCGCTTTCAACTGTTAATGAAAGATGAGCGAAAAGGCGTTCAAAAGCTCGTTTTGAAGTGGTATAAACAAAAAGAGTTAGAACAGAAAGAAAAAGAGAAGTTTTTTGAAATGTCCAAGTATGAAAATGCTTTGCGTGAAAAAGGGGTCACGTATATCGCGGGTATTGATGAAGTAGGGCGCGGGCCATTGGCTGGGCCTGTTGTGACGGCAGCTGTCGTTCTTCCTGAGGATTTTTATATTCCAGGGTTAAATGACTCAAAAAAGCTGAGTGAAGCGAAACGTGAGCGTTTTTATGATGAAATAAAAGTACAAGCGATTGCAATTGGAGTTGGAATTGTATCACCGCAAGTTATTGATGAAATTAATATTTACCAAGCAACGAAACAAGCGATGTTAGATGCTGTTGCAAATTTATCTTATACACCCCAACATTTATTAATTGATGCGATGAAGCTTCCCACACCAATTCCGCAAACTTCAATTATTAAAGGTGATGCGAAAAGTGTTTCGATTTCAGCTGCATCCATTATCGCAAAAGTAACGAGAGATCGTATGATGAAAGAACTGGGAGAGAAGTATCCTGAATACGGATTTGAGCAACATATGGGATATGGCACAAAGCAACATTTAGAGGCAATTGAAGTGCATGGAGTATTAGAGGAACACCGAAAGTCATTCGCGCCAATTAAAGATATGATTCAAAAATAAGCTGTAAATATACAGCTTATTTTTTATTTTGGCATATAAACATTACTATTTCCGAAAAAGAATAAAGCGATTTCAGTTTTCTGACACTTTATTGTAGACAGCGTGCCAATCATCTTATACAATGGCAATGTAATGTTTTTTAAACATTAAAAAACTTTTCGAGTAAAACAGGAAAACAGGGGAGGATGGGACCATGAATATCCATGAGTATCAAGGTAAGGCAGTCCTTAGAAGCTATGGGGTTAGCGTTCCGAACGGGAAGGTTGCATTTACAGTAGAAGAAGCTGTAGAAGCAGCGAAAGAATTAGGAACAGATGTATGTGTAGTGAAAGCACAAATTCACGCTGGTGGACGCGGCAAAGCTGGCGGAGTAAAAGTTGCAAAAAATTTAGATGAAGTTCGTACATATGCAGAAAGCATTTTAGGAACTACACTTGTGACACATCAAACAGGTCCTGAAGGTAAGGAAGTAAAACGCTTACTTATCGAAGAAGGTTGCGATATTAAAAAAGAATATTATGTAGGTCTAGTTTTAGATCGTGCAACTTCTCAAGTTGTTTTAATGGCTTCTGAAGAAGGCGGAACAGAAATTGAAGAAGTAGCAGAAAAAACACCTGAAAAAATCTTTAAAGAATATATTGATCCGGCAGTAGGCTTACAAGGTTTCCAAGCGCGCCGAATTGCATTTAACATCAATATTCCAAAAGAGCTTGTAGGACAAGCTGTGAAGTTTATGATGGGCTTATACCGTGCGTTTATTGAAAAAGATTGCTCTATCGCTGAGATTAACCCACTTGTTACAACAGGTGAAGGTAAAGTTATGGCACTAGATGCAAAATTAAACTTTGATTCCAATGCGTTATATCGCCATAAAGACATTTTAGAGCTTCGTGATCTTGACGAAGAAGATGCAAAAGAAATTGAAGCTTCAAAATACGACTTAAACTACATTCCTTTAGATGGAAATATCGGTTGTATGGTTAATGGTGCAGGTTTAGCGATGGCTACAATGGATATCATTAAACATTACCACGGTGACCCAGCTAACTTCTTAGATGTTGGTGGCGGTGCAACTGCTGAAAAAGTTACAGAAGCATTCAAAATTATCCTTTCTGACAAAAATGTAAAAGGTATCTTCGTTAACATTTTTGGTGGCATTATGAAGTGTGATGTTATTGCAGAAGGTGTTATTGAAGCAACGAAACAGGTAGGTCTTGAGTTACCTTTAGTTGTACGTCTTGAAGGTACAAACGTAGAACTAGGTAAGAAAATTTTAAATGAGTCTGGCTTAAATATTGTTGCAGCAGAATCTATGGCAGACGGTGCACAAAAAATTGTTTCACTAGTGGGCTAATAGAAAGCGGGGGAGAAAAATGAGCGTATTAGTTAATAAAGATACAAAAGTTATTGTTCAAGGTATTACAGGTTCTCAAGGTTTATTCCATACAAAACAAATGATTGAATACGGTACGAAAATTGTCGGTGGTGTAACGCCAGGTAAAGGTGGCACTGATATTGAAGGTGTACCAGTATTTGATACTGTAGAAGATGCAGTGAAAGCAACAGGCGCAAACGCTTCAGTTGTATACGTTCCACCCGCTTTTGCGGCTGATGCAATTATGGAAGCAGTTGATGCAGAAATTGATTTAGTAGTATGTATTACTGAAGGAATTCCTGTATTAGATATGGTAAACGTAAAGAGATATATGGCTGGTAAACATACACGTTTACTTGGACCAAACTGCCCAGGTGTTATCACGCCTGATGAATGTAAAATCGGTATTATGCCAGGATACATTCATAAAAAAGGTCATGTAGGTATCGTATCGCGCTCTGGTACTTTAACGTATGAAGCTGTACATCAGTTAACACAAGAAGGTATTGGACAATCTACTGCTGTAGGTATCGGCGGGGACCCTGTTAACGGTACAGACTTTATTGATGCGTTAAAAGCATTTAATGAAGATGAAGAAACACATGCTGTAATTATGATTGGTGAAATCGGCGGTACAGCAGAAGAAGAGGCAGCTGAATGGGTAAAAGCTAATATGACAAAACCTGTTGTAGGCTTCATTGGTGGTCAAACAGCGCCTGCTGGCAAACGTATGGGCCATGCTGGTGCAATCATTTCTGGCGGTAAAGGAACTGCTGCTGAAAAGATTAAAACAATGGAAGCTTGTGGCATTAAAGTAGCTGAAACTCCAGCAGTTATGGGAGAAACGCTAATCTCTGTTTTAAAAGAAAAAGGTTTATTTGAGACTTGCAAAAACTATTAATCTGTTGAAAAACACCCTCTTACTTGAGGGTGTCTTTTTACACTTTTTCTGTTTACATAATAAAAATTATGGGTAAGGAGAATTGAGATGAAAAGAGAGCGATTATTACATCTTCATTACTTGCTAGCAGATTATTGGAAAGCGATGGAGAGGCTACTATATGTCGATCCAGAATTAAAGAACATATATACTTTTAACGAAAAACAAATGGAATACTACACTGGAATATCCTCGAAAAAATCTTCAGAACTAGTGAAATTTCTTCAAAGTTCAAATCTTCCGCAATATATATCTTATTTAGAGAAAAATCGTATTTTTTATATAACGATATGGGATGAAAATTATCCGCAATTATTACGTGAAATACAAGATCCTCCCTTCGTTTTATATGGAAAAGGAGAGAAAGATTTTCTCAATAAAGTAAATAAATTAGCAGTTGTTGGAACGAGAGAACCATCATTATATGGTCATGAGAGTTTGAAGTTTATTTTACACCCTTTATTAGAAAGAGAGTGGCTTATTGTCAGTGGGTTTGCAAAAGGGATAGATACAATGTCTCATGAGATTACAGTAAGGCATCATTGCCCGACTATTGCGATATTAGGGCACGGATTGTCGTTTATGTATCCGAAAGAAAATAGACATTTATATGAAATGTGGAAGGAATATATATTGTTATTGACAGAGTATCCTCCGCACTATGCACCGAAAAAATGGTATTTTCCAAAAAGGAACCGGATTGTTAGTGGTATAAGTAAAGGTGTTTTAGTTGTAGAAGCCAAATCGAGAAGTGGAACACTTATTACTGCAGACCTTGCGTTAGAGCAAAATAGAGAGGTGTTTGCGCTTCCTGGACCTATATTTATAGAGGGGGCATCGGGAACGAATCATCTTATTCAACAAGGAGCAAAATTAGTAAGAAATGCAGAAGATATCTTGGAGGAGATTTTAAATTAACCTTATATTTTTAAATTTTTATTAAACAATTATTGACAAATGGTAGATTGGCACTGTATGGTATATTCATTCTTGATTGACAAAAACAAGAGAAATCAATAAGATTAATGAAGACTTGAATCCACCTCTTAAGGAGGCACTAGCATGTCAGATTACCTCGTAATCGTGGAGTCGCCTTCTAAGGCGAAGACCATTGAGAAATATTTAGGGAAAAAATACAAAGTTGTCGCGTCTATGGGACATGTTCGCGATTTGCCAAAAAGTCAAATGGGGATAGAAGTAAAGAACAACTTCACCCCGAAGTATATTACCATTCGTGGTAAAGGTCCCGTCTTAAAGGATTTAAAATCAGCGGCGAAAAAAGCAAAGAAAGTTTATCTCGCGGCCGATCCAGACCGCGAAGGGGAAGCGATTGCTTGGCATTTAGCGAATACGTTAAATGTGGACGTTGAATCAGATTGTCGGGTTGTGTTTAATGAGATTACGAAAGATGCAATCAAAGAATCATTTAAACATCCTCGCGCAATTAATATGGATTTAGTAGATGCACAACAAGCAAGACGCATACTTGATCGTCTTGTTGGTTACAATATTAGTCCTTTATTATGGAAGAAAGTAAAAAAAGGATTAAGTGCAGGGCGTGTACAATCTGTAGCAGTTCGTTTAATCATCGAACGTGAAAAGGAAATTCAAAGCTTTGAACCTGAAGAATTCTGGACAATTAAAACAGAATTTGTAAAAGGAAAAGACACATTTGAAGCAAGTTTTTACGGTGTAGATGGTGAAAAAGTTCAATTAACGAATGAAACGCAAGTGAATGAAATAATTGAACAGATGAAAGACAATGCGTTTTCAGTTGAAAATGTAACGCGCAAAGAGCGAAAACGTAATCCTGCATTACCGTTTACAACATCTTCCTTGCAACAAGAAGCAGCACGTAAGTTAAATATGCGAGCAAAGAAAACGATGATGCTTGCACAGCAATTGTATGAAGGGATAGATCTTGGAAAACAAGGAACTGTAGGTCTTATTACGTATATGAGAACTGATTCAACACGTATCTCAGAAACAGCTCAAACAGAGGCACGTACTTACATCACTGAAGCGTATGGTACGGAATACATAGGAACAGAAAAGAAGAAAGAATCGAAAAAGTCAAATGCACAAGATGCACATGAGGCAATTCGTCCTACTTCGGTAATGAGAAAGCCAGAGGAACTGAAAAGTTTCTTAAGTCGTGATCAACTTCGATTATATAAATTGATTTGGGAGCGATTTGTTGCAAGTCAAATGGCGTCTGCTATAATGGATACTGTGACAGCGAGACTCATTAATAACAATGTTCAGTTCCGTGCAAGTGGATCGGTTGTAAAGTTCCCAGGATTTATGAAAGTGTATGTAGAGTCGAAAGATGATGGTGCGGAAGAAAAGGATAAGATGTTGCCGCCTTTAGAAGTAGGGGAAACTGTATTTTCAAAGGATTTAGAACCGAAGCAACATTTTACACAACCTCCTCCGCGCTATACAGAGGCCCGTCTAGTAAGAACACTTGAAGAACTTGGAATTGGAAGACCGTCGACTTATGTACCTACACTTGAAACGATTCAAAAACGTGGATATGTAGGTTTGGATAATAAACGCTTCGTTCCGACTGAACTTGGTGAAATAGTAATTGAACTTATTTTAGAGTTTTTCCCAGAAATTATTAACATTGAATTTACTGCCAATATGGAGCAAAGCCTTGATGAAGTAGAAGAAGGAAATGCCAATTGGGTGAAAATTGTTGATGATTTCTACGTAGGATTTGAACCGCGCTTAGAAAAAGCGGAAAAAGAAATGCGTGAAGTGGAAATTAAAGATGAGCCAGCTGGGGAAGACTGTGAATTATGCGGACATCCAATGGTCTTTAAAATGGGTAAATACGGGAAGTTTATGGCTTGTTCGAATTTCCCTGATTGTCGTAATACAAAAGCGATTGTGAAAGAAATCGGTGTAACTTGTCCGAAATGTGAAGAAGGACAAATTATTGAGCGTCGCAGTAACAAAAAGAAACGTCTTTTCTATGGATGCGGTACGTATCCAGAGTGTGACTTTGTATCTTGGGATAAGCCAATTGGTCGTAAATGTCCGAAGTGTGAAGGCATGCTTGTAGAGAAAAAGTTAAAAAAAGGCGTGCAAGTACAATGTATTTCGTGCGATTATGAAGAAGAACAACAAATGTGAGCGTAATTGCTCACATTTTTTTCGGGAAGAAAAGGAAAGGTGATATAAATGACAACACAAGTAGTAAACGTCATTGGCGCAGGTCTTGCAGGAAGTGAAGCAGCTTACCAAATTGCAAAACGTGGTGTCCAAGTTAGATTATATGAAATGAGGCCGGTAAGGCAAACACCAGCTCATCACACAGATAAATTTGCTGAATTAGTATGTAGTAACTCACTTCGTGCAAACACTTTAACAAATGCAGTTGGAGTTATTAAAGAGGAAATGCGTTTAATGGATTCTGTAATTATTCGTGCGGCAGACGAGTGCTCTGTACCAGCTGGAGGTGCTTTAGCTGTAGACCGTCATGAGTTCGCAGCTAAAGTAACAGAATACGTAAAAAACCATCCGAATGTAACTGTAGTGAACGAAGAGCTTACTGAAATTCCAGAAGGACCAACAATTATTGCAACAGGTCCACTTACATCTCCTGATCTTGCTGCACAATTAAAAGAACTAACAGGTGAAGATTATTTCTATTTCTACGATGCGGCAGCACCAATCGTAGAAAAAGACAGCATTGACATGAATAAAGTATATTTAAAATCGCGTTATGACAAAGGTGAAGCTGCATATTTAAATTGCCCAATGACAGAAGAAGAGTTTGACCGTTTTTATGAGGCTTTAATTGCTGCTGAGACAGTGCCTTTAAAAGAGTTTGAAAAAGAAATTTTCTTTGAAGGTTGTATGCCAGTAGAAGTTATGGCAAGTAGAGGGAGACAGACGCTAGTATTTGGACCTATGAAACCTGTTGGATTGGAAGATCCAAAAACAGGAAAAACGCCATATGCTGTTGTTCAGTTGCGTCAAGATGATGCAGCGGGAACTTTATACAATATCGTAGGTTTCCAAACGCATTTAAAATGGGGACCACAAAAAGAAGTGCTACAGTTAATTCCGGGACTGGAAAATGCAGAGATCGTACGTTATGGTGTAATGCATCGTAATACGTTTATTAATTCACCTAATTTGCTTCGTCCAACATATCAATATAAACAACGTGATGATTTATTCTTCGCTGGTCAAATGACTGGAGTAGAGGGATATGTTGAATCAGCAGCATCAGGATTATTAGCGGGAATTAATGCTGCACGTCTTGTGCAAGGTGAAGAGCCAGTTGTATTACCGTCAGTAACTGCAATGGGTAGCATGGCAAATTACATTACGGCAACGAATGCTAAAAACTTCCAACCGATGAATGCGAACTTCGGTCTATTTGCACCGTTAGAGAAAAAGATCAAAAAGAAAGCGGAACGAAATGAAGCATACGCAACACGCGCTTTAGAAACAATTCAAAATTTTGTAAATATTTAGTTAAATTTCTTGCAAAGGCTACTAAGTTGTGATACGATTTAGTAGCCTTTATTGAGGTGAGTTGTGTGAATGTGAAGAAATTGTTACAATTATTCGTTGGATATTTACAAATTGAAAGAAATTATTCAAAATATACAATTGCAAGTTATCAAAATGATTTAGAACATTTTGTGCAATTTATGGAGCGAGAAGGCATATCCTCTTTTTTAGACGTTACATACGCGGATGTTCGTTTGTACTTAACGACGTTGCACGATGAAAAGTTAGCCCGTAAATCTGTCGCAAGAAAAGTATCAAGCTTACGAAGTTTATATCGTTTTTTGATGCGTGAAGGTTATCGAAAAGATAATCCGTTTGCACTTGCGTCACTCCCCAAAAAAGAATTGTCAATCCCAAAGTTTTTATATGCTGAAGAGTTAGAGGAATTATTTGAAGTTTCTGACACGGGAACACCATTAGGTCAAAGGAATCAAGCTTTATTAGAGTTGATGTATGCGACTGGAATCCGTGTGAGTGAATGTGTCAATTTACAACTTACCGATATTGACTTTGCGGTGGGAACAATTTTAGTAATGGGAAAAGGAAAAAAACAAAGGTATATTCCGTTCGGAAGCTATGCGCAAGATTCTTTAATTACTTATATAGAGAATGGGAGAAAACAGTTAGTTAATAAGACTGACGAAGACTCTCGTATGGTATTTTTAAATGCGAAAGGTACACCGCTAACAAGTCGTGGAGTACGTTATGTTTTAAATGAACTCATTAAAAAGGCGTCACTGACAATGCGGATAAGTCCCCATATGTTAAGGCATACATTTGCTACACACATGTTAGATGAAGGGGCGGATTTACGTACTGTACAGGAGCTATTAGGTCATGAGAATTTGTCGACTACACAAATTTATACGCATGTCTCTAAAGAAAGATTGCGTTCTGTTTACATGAAGCATCACCCGCGGGCATAAATTGCTTTAAAAGCTATAAAAACAAATAAAGGAGTTTTTTCTATGGGGAATTTCCACGCTACAACGATATTTGCAGTTCATCATAATGGAGAATGTGCAATGGCTGGAGATGGTCAGGTGACAATGGGAAATGCTGTTGTAATGAAACATACAGCTCGTAAAGTTCGCAGACTTTTCCAAGGTAAAGTTTTAGCTGGTTTTGCAGGTTCAGTTGCTGATGCATTTACTCTTTTTGAAATGTTTGAAGGAAAATTAGAAGAGTATAATGGCAACTTGCAGCGTGCTGCTGTTGAAATGGCAAAACAATGGCGTGGCGATAAAATGTTACGTCAACTAGAAGCGATGCTCATTGTCATGGATAAAACAACTATGCTTCTTGTTTCAGGTACAGGAGAAGTGATTGAACCGGATGATGGTATTTTAGCAATTGGATCTGGTGGAAATTATGCGCTTTCTGCAGGTCGTGCTTTAAAGCAATATGCAAGTGAACACTTAACAGCGAAACAAATTGCGAAAGCGAGTTTAGAGATTGCTGGTGATATTTGTGTTTATACGAATCACAACATAATTGTTGAAGAATTGTAGAATCGTAAGGGAGGCATTTTATATGCATTTACATTTTACTCCGCGCCAAATTGTGGAAAAATTAGATCAATATATCATCGGTCAAAAAGACGCAAAGAAAGCGGTTGCTGTAGCGTTGAGAAATCGATACCGTCGCAGTAAATTAGCTGAAAATTTACGTGATGAAATAGCACCTAAAAACATTTTGATGATTGGACCGACAGGTGTTGGGAAAACAGAGGTAGCACGACGAATGGCGAAACTCGTTGGAGCACCTTTTATTAAGGTTGAGGCTACAAAATTCACAGAAGTTGGATATGTGGGTAGAGATGTAGAGTCGATGGTACGTGACCTTGTGGAAACATCGGTTCGTATCGTAAAAGAAGAAATGGTAGTGAAAGTTCAAGATAAAGCAGAAGAGCAAGCGAATCAACGTCTTGTTGAAATTTTAGTACCGAGTCCGGAGAAGCAATCTGGATTTAAAAATCCATTAGAGATGCTTTTTGGGGGCGCTCAAAATTCGAGTCAAACGTCTGATACACAAGAAGATGGTGAAATCGAAAAGAAACGTCAAGATGTGGAGAGAAAGCTTGCTGCAGGGCTTCTTGAAGAAGAGATTGTATCGATTGAAGTGACTGAGCAACAGTCGTCAATGTTTGATATGTTACAAGGAACTGGCATGGAGCAAATGGGGATGAATTTCCAAGATGCGTTAGGGAGTTTTATGCCGAAAAAAACAAAAAAACGTAAACTTTCTGTAAAAGAAGCAAGAAAACTCTTGACAAATGAAGAGGCACAGCGCTTAATTGATATGGATGAAGTTACACAAGAGGCTGTTTATCGTGCTGAACAGCTCGGGATTATTTTTATTGATGAAATTGACAAAATTGCTGGTAAGCAGTCGAATAGCGTAGATGTATCACGTGAAGGTGTGCAACGTGACATTTTGCCTATTGTAGAAGGGTCGAATGTTGCGACAAAATACGGATCAGTAAAAACGGATTATATTTTATTCGTTGCAGCTGGAGCGTTCCATATGTCTAAACCGTCGGATTTAATTCCGGAATTGCAAGGGAGATTTCCGATTCGAGTAGAATTAACAAAATTATCGACAGACGATTTTGTTAAAATATTAATCGAGCCTGACAATGCGTTAATTAAACAATATATGGCATTATTAGCGACCGAAGGTATAGAAATTGAATTTTCAGACGAAGCTATTCGTAAGATTGCTGAGATTGCTTATCAAGTTAATCAGGATACAGATAATATTGGAGCAAGAAGACTTCATACGATTATGGAGAAGCTCCTTGAAGATTTATCGTTTGAAGCATCTGAAATTACGTTAGAGAAAATAACGATAACCCCTCAATACGTTGAGGAGAAATTAGCAACAATTGCTAAAAATAAAGATGTGAGCCAGTTTATTTTGTAATAGTGTCATCAGGTGACTCGCCCTAGTTTCCAAGTGATGAAAAAATATGTGAGTAACATGTAGGAGGAACTTTTGAAATGGAATTATTAGCAAAAACAAGAAAATTAAATGCGTTATTACAGAGCGCAGCAGGGAAGCCTGTAAACTTTAGAGAAATGTCTGACACAATGTGTGAAGTAATCGAAGCAAACGTATTCGTAGTTAGTCGTCGTGGTAAATTACTAGGTTATGCAATTCACCAACAAATCGAAAACGAACGCATGAAGCAAATGCTTGCAGAACGTCAATTCCCAGAAGAATATACACAAAGCTTATTCAACATTACAGAAACATCTTCAAACTTAGATGTGAACAGTGCTTACACAGCATTCCCGGTAGAAAACAGAGAATTATTTGGTCAAGGTTTAACTACAATCGTACCAATCGTTGGTGGTGGTGAGCGTCTAGGTACATTAGTATTAGCTCGTCTTGGTCAAGAGTTCTTAGATGACGATTTAATCCTTGCTGAGTACAGCTCAACTGTTGTAGGCATGGAAATCTTACGTGAAAAAGCAGAAGAAATCGAAGAGGAAGCACGTAGTAAAGCTGTTGTTCAAATGGCGATCAGCTCATTATCTTACAGTGAGTTAGAAGCAATTGAGCATATCTTCGAAGAATTAAATGGAACAGAAGGTTTACTTGTTGCAAGTAAAATTGCTGATCGTGTAGGAATTACTCGTTCTGTAATCGTAAATGCACTACGTAAATTAGAAAGTGCTGGTGTAATTGAGTCTCGCTCTTTAGGTATGAAAGGAACATACATTAAAGTGCTAAACGATAAGTTTCTACAGGAACTTGCTAAATTAAAAACAAACTAATTTATAAAAAACTCTCCTCGATCGAGGAGAGTTTTTTTGTGCAATGGATTGATGGCGCTTGTGAAAAGTGCCATAAGCGTGTTTTCTGGGAAAACTATTAATTGTGTTTTACTTTTTTGCTTAAAAGAAATGAAGGTTGGTAATACTAGAATTCGAGTATGAACAAAGAAAGTTTTACATTGTTCGCATTTTCGACTTGATTGTAATATTTCAGTATGATATAGTAAGCAGTGGTGTCAGTACAAAGTACACACGTTTACTGATTTAAGTGTTGGTGCTACGTTTGTAGTTTCGCTTAGAGATGAAGTAAACGGAGGATATCAAAAACCATTTAGGAGGAACTATATTATGTCAGTAATTTCTATGAAGCAATTGCTTGAAGCTGGTGTTCATTTCGGACATCAAACTCGTCGTTGGAACCCAAAAATGAAGCGTTACATTTTCACAGAGCGTAACGGTATCTACATCATCGACTTACAAAAAACTGTGAAAAAAGTTGAGGAAGCTTACAGAACGATGCGCGACATCGCTGCTGAAGGTGGAGACATCTTATTCGTAGGTACTAAAAAACAAGCACAAGAAGCTATTAAAGAAGAAGCAACTCGTGCTGGTATGTACTTCGTTAACCAACGTTGGTTAGGCGGAACTTTAACAAACTTCCAAACAATCCAAAAGCGTATCAAGCGTCTTAAAGACATCGAAAGAATGCAAGAAGATGGTACTTTCGAAGTACTTCCTAAGAAAGAAGTTGTTCAACTTAAAAAAGAGTTAGAGCGTCTTGAGAAATTCTTAGGCGGTATTAAAGATATGAAAGGTCTTCCAAGTGCATTATTCGTAGTAGACCCTCGTAAAGAGCGTATTGCAGTTGCTGAAGCACGCAAATTACACATTCCAATCATCGGTATCGTTGATACAAACTGTGATCCAGACGAAATCGATCACGTTATCCCAGCAAACGATGATGCAATTCGTGCTGTAAAACTTCTTACATCTAAAATGGCAGACGCGATCCTTGAAGCAAAACAAGGTGAAGAAACTGTTACTGCGTAACAAAGTTGGAAAGGTGATAAGGGGTTCGGCCTTTTATCACCTTTTTTAAGGTATAAACACCTTTATAAAAGGTATAAATACATATTTTAGGAGGATGAAAAATATGGCAATCACTGCTCAAATGGTAAAAGAATTACGTGAAAAAACTGGCGCAGGTATGATGGACTGCAAAAAAGCTTTAACAGAAACTAACGGCGACATGGAGAAGGCAATTGACTTCTTACGCGAAAAAGGTATTGCGAAAGCTGCTAAAAAAGCAGACCGCATTGCTGCTGAAGGTTTAACTTTCATCGAAACAAACGGTAACGACGCTTTAATCTTAGAATTAAACTCTGAAACTGATTTCGTTGCGAAAAACGAAGGTTTCCAAGCACTAATTAAAGAATTAGCTGCTCACTTATTAACTAACAAACCAGCTAACGTTGAAGAAGCTATGGCTCAAACAATGGAAAACGGTAAAAACGTTGAAGAGCACATCAACGAAGCAATCGCTAAAATTGGTGAAAAACTTACACTTCGTCGTTTCGAAATCGTATCAAAAACTGATGCAGATGCATTCGGCGCTTACCTACACATGGGTGGACGCATTGGTGTATTAACAGTTCTTGAAGGTTCTACTGATGAAGCTGCTGCTAAAGATGTTGCAATGCACATCGCTGCAGTTAACCCTAAATACATCGACCGCGATGCTGTAACAGCTGAAGAAGTTGAGCATGAGCGTCAAGTATTAACACAACAAGCATTAAACGAAGGCAAGCCTGAAAAAATCGTTGCAAAAATGGTTGAAGGCCGTCTAGGCAAATTCTTCGAAGAGATTTGCTTACTTGACCAAGCATTCGTTAAAAACCCTGATATGAAAGTTCGTCAGTTCGTTGAGTCTAAAGGCGGAACATTAAAAGGATTCGTTCGCTACGCTGTTGGTGAAGGTATCGAAAAACGCGAAGACAACTTTGCTGAAGAAGTAATGAACCAAGTAAAAGGTAGTAACTAATACAGATTAGGGAACACATTGTGTTCCCTTTTTTAAAATAAAGATGTAAGCAATTGGAGGTTCATTATGAGTAAACCGAAATATAATCGTGTCGTTTTAAAGCTAAGTGGAGAAGCTTTAGCTGGAGAGCAAGGATTTGGAATTAATCCAACTGTTATTAAGTCAGTTGCAGAACAAGTAAAAGAAATTGCAGAACTTGATGTAGAGGTTGCTGTTGTTGTTGGTGGCGGTAACATTTGGCGTGGGAAAATTGGAAGTGAAATGGGCATGGATCGTGCAGGAGCAGATTACATGGGCATGTTAGCTACAGTTATGAATTCATTAGCTCTTCAAGATAGCTTGGAGAATATTGGAATCCAAACTCGTGTACAAACTTCAATTGAGATGCGTCAAGTGGCAGAGCCTTACATTCGCCGTAAAGCAGTTCGTCACTTAGAGAAAAAACGTGTTGTTATCTTTGCAGCAGGTACAGGTAATCCATACTTCTCTACAGATACAACAGCAGCATTACGTGCAGCGGAAATCGAAGCAGACGTTATTTTAATGGCAAAAAATAATGTGGATGGTGTATATAGCGCAGATCCATCTATTGACCCAACAGCTACGAAATACGAAACGCTTACTTACTTAGATGTATTAAAAGAAGGTTTAGGTGTAATGGATTCTACAGCTTCTTCTCTATGTATGGATAATGATATTCCATTAATTGTATTCTCAGTTATGGAAAAAGGTAATATTAAACGTGCCGTTTTAGGCGAAAATATTGGAACAGTTGTAAGGGGGAAATAAATATGGGACAACAAGTATTGAAGTCTTCAAATGAAAAAATGGAAAAAGCAGTTGCTGCTTATTCTCGTGAATTAGCAACAGTTCGCGCTGGTCGTGCAAGCTCGTCTGTATTAGATAAGGTACAAGTTGATTACTATGGTGCACCAACACCAGTTGTGCAATTAGCGAACATTACAGTTCCAGAAGCACGTTTACTTGTAATTCAACCTTATGATAAAACTTCTATCGGTGATATCGAAAAAGCAATTTTAAAAGCAGATTTAGGCTTAAACCCTTCTAATGATGGAACTGTAATTCGTATTGCATTCCCTGCATTAACAGAAGAGCGTCGTCGTGATCTTGTTAAAGTTGTGAAAAAATATGCTGAAGAAGCAAAAGTAGCTGTTCGTAACGTACGTCGTGACGGAAATGATGATCTTAAGAAGCTTGAAAAAGCTGGCGAGATTACAGAAGATGATTTAAGAGGATATACTGAAGATATCCAAAAAGAAACAGATAAATATATTGCAAAAGTTGACGAAATCGCAAAAAACAAAGAAAAAGAAATCATGGAAGTGTAATAGCGATAACTTCGCAAATATGACCCTCTTCTTAAGGGGGTCTTTTTACACTTTTAGGCATACGTCTGCTTGTTGGAGGGTATGAATGATGTTTAAAAACTTTCCTTTTTTTAAAGGTAAAAAGGACACATCGTTTGATCATCTCGTTGAAGAAGTGAAAAAAGGATATATCCCAGAACATATTGCCATCATTATGGATGGGAATGGAAGATGGGCAAAGAGGAGAGCAATGCCTCGTATTGCGGGACATCATGAAGGTATGCAAGTTGTAAAGAAAATTACAAAATTTGCAAGTAAACTTAATGTGAAAGTGTTAACTCTTTATGCTTTTTCAACTGAGAACTGGAAAAGACCGAAAAAGGAAGTTGATTATTTAATGAAGCTTCCAGAAGAATTTCTAGGTACATTTTTACCAGAATTGATTGAAGAAAACGTACAAGTCCGAGTAATAGGGCAAAAAGATCGTCTTCCTACGCATACACGCAGAGCGATGGAGAAAGCCATGGAAGATACGAAAGAGAATACGGGATTAATTCTTAATTTCGCGTTAAACTATGGAAGTCGAGATGAAATCGTTTCTGCTGTGCAACATATGATGAAAGATAATGAGGAAGGAAAAATTCGTTCTGAAGAGGTAAGTGAAGAAATGCTTTCCTCCTACTTAATGACGAGTTCTTTACCCGATCCAGAGTTGTTAATCCGAACAAGCGGAGAGCTACGTATTAGTAATTTCATGTTATGGCAAATTGCATATTCGGAGTTTTGGTTTACAGATGTGTATTGGCCAGACTTCAAAGAAGAACATTTGCTAAATGCGATTACTGACTTTCAACATAGAGGGCGCAGATTCGGAGGCGTGTAGAAAGAGAGGGTTTGGTAGTGAAACAGAGAATTATTACTGGAGTGGTTGCTGCCGCGCTATTCATTCCCATCGTAATATACGGTGGCGTGCCTTTTACGGTTTTAGTGTATGCACTTGCTTCTATAGGTTTATATGAATTAATTCGTATGAATAAGCTTACGCTTATTTCAGTACCGACAGTTTTAGCTGCAGTATTATTGTGGATTCTTTTAATTCCAAGTAGTGCATCAGAACTGTTTACATGGATTGGATTAGGTAAATTGGAAATCACATTTGTGATTGTTTTATTACTTTTATCATATACAGTCCTTTCTAAGAATACATTTACTTTTGATAATGCTTCATTTTTACTAATGGCAACGACATATGTGGCAATGGGATTCTTATATTTAAATGAAACGAGAATATTAGGAATTAAATATGTGTTTTGTGCATTATTTGTTATATGGGCTACTGATTCAGGCGCATATTTCGTAGGAAAAGCATTAGGCAAGAGAAAATTGTGGCCAGAAATTAGTCCAAATAAAACGATTGAAGGTTCATTAGGCGGCATCGTTTGTGGAATTATTGTGGCACTTGTTTACAACGTGTTCTTCCCAGTCGAATCGAATGTAGTAATTTTAATTGTGCTGACAATTATCATTTCTATTTTTGGACAAATTGGTGATTTAGTACAATCTGCTTTTAAACGTCATTATGGCGTAAAGGATTCAGGTACAATTTTACCTGGGCATGGTGGTATATTAGATCGAACAGATAGTTGGTTATTCGTTTTACCAATTCTCTACTTCTTATTACAATACAATTAATAAATGAACGAGGGGTTGGAGTCATGAAAAACATTAGTTTATTAGGTGCAAGCGGATCAATTGGTACACAAACTTTAGATGTATTACGCTCGCACCCAGACCAATTCCGTCTCGTTGCTTTTTCTGTAGGGAAAAATATTGACTACGCAGTAAAGGTAATTCAAGAATTTTCTCCGCAAATCGTCTCTGTGCAAAGAGAGGAAGATGTTTTAAAATTACAAACTGTTTCTGGTAATACAAAAATTGTATATGGTAGTGAAGGACTTTTAGAAGTAGCATTACATCCAGATGCGGAGATTGTAGTAAATGCTGTTGTAGGTAGCGTAGGGTTGTTACCGACACTTCGTGCGATTGAGGCGAAAAAAACAATTGGAATTGCAAATAAAGAAACGTTAGTAACTGCAGGACATCTTGTAATGGAAGCAGCGCGAAAACATAATGTTTCGTTACTTCCAGTAGATAGTGAACATTCGGCTATTTTTCAATGCTTGAATGGTGAAAATGAAAAAAGAATTTCTCGTCTTATTATAACGGCTTCTGGTGGAAGTTTCCGTGATAAAACGAGAGATGAATTGCATCATGTGACCGTAGAAGATGCGCTTCGACATCCAAACTGGTCAATGGGTTCGAAAATTACAATTGATTCTGCTACAATGATGAATAAGGGACTAGAAGTAATTGAAGCACATTGGCTTTTTGGTATCCCTTATGAGCAAATCGATGTTGTTTTACATAAAGAAAGTATTATCCATTCTATGGTTGAATTTGAAGATCGTAGTGTAATGGCGCAGCTTGGTTCACCTGATATGCGAGTACCAATTCAATACGCACTTACATATCCTGATAGATTGCCTCTTTCAGAAACAAAACAGTTAAACTTATGGGAAATAGGGACGTTGCATTTTGAGAAAATGGACCAAGAACGATTCCGTTGTTTACGTTTTGCGTATGAAGCTGGAAAAGCTGGTGGAAGTATGCCAGCTGTAATGAACGCAGCGAATGAAGTAGCTGTTGAAGCTTTTTTACAAAAGAGAATTGGTTTCTTAACAGTGGAAGACCTCATTGAAAAAGCAATGAACCATCACAATGTCATTGCACGTCCGAGCTTAGAGGAAATTCTGGAAATTGATGCAGCCACAAGACGGTTTGTGATGGAACAAATTTAGCAAAGGTGGTTATGGAATTGAATACAGCGATTGCCTTTATATTAATTTTCGGTGCACTCGTATTTTTCCATGAGCTAGGGCATCTATACTTCGCGAAAAGAGCAGGCATTTTATGCCGCGAGTTTGCGATTGGTTTTGGTCCGAAAATATTCTCATTTGAAAAGAATGAAACGGTGTATACGATTCGATTACTGCCTCTGGGTGGCTATGTAAGAATGGCTGGCGAGGATGCAGACACAGTTGAGTTAAAGCCAGGGAAAAAGGTTGGCCTTGTGCTAAATGAAAAAGACGAAGCTGTGAAATTAGTTTTTGATGGATATGAAAAATATCCAAATGTTCGTGTTATTGAAGTCGAACAAGCTGATTTAGAGCATAATCTAACGATTTCAGGCTATGAAGAGTATGAGGAAGAGCTTCAAACATTCCGAGTGAATAAAAAGGCTCGCATCATTACTGCTGGAGAAGAAATTCAAATTGCTCCATATAACAGGCAATTTGGCTCTAAAAAATTGGGTCAACGCGCTTTAACAATCTTTGCGGGTCCTGCAATGAACTTCATTTTAGCATTTGTTATTTTTGTGATTCTTGGATTTGTACAAGGGGTTCCTATTGACAAACCAATGGTCGGAAAAGTGATGGATAATAGTGCAGCACAGCAAGCTGGCCTGAAAGAGAATGATACAATTCAAGCGATTGATGGGAAAAACACAAGTACATGGAAAGATGTTGTTACTATTGTACGTGAAAACCCGAATAAAGAAATTACGTTACAAGTAAAGCGTGATAATGAACAGTTTAATGTGAAAGTAACGCCAACACTTGATAAAGAAGGAAAAGACGAAGTTGGTAGAATTGGTGTTTATTCTCCTGTAGAGAAAACAGTAATGGGTTCTATTAAATCAGGATTTGAACAAACGTACCAATGGACGAAACTAATTTTTGAATCTCTTGTGAAATTAGTAACTGGTCAATTTTCTATTAATGAGTTGTCAGGTCCAGTAGGAATTTATAATCTAACAGATCAAGTTGTAGATTATGGATTTACGCGTGTACTAAGTTTAGCGGCAGTTCTAAGCATTAATCTTGGTTTATTTAATTTATTACCAGTTCCTGCTTTAGATGGTGGCCGTTTATTATTCTTCTTAATTGAAGCGTTACGAGGGAAACCAATTGACCGTCAAAAAGAAGGAATGGTTCATTTTATTGGTTTTGCATTATTAATGTTATTAATGTTAGTTGTAACATGGAATGACATTCGTAAGTTTTTCTTGTAAAATAGAATGAAACTAATAATGAAATAGAGCTCGTAGAATAAAATCCCTCACCTAATTCGAGGTGAGGGGTTTTACTGCGTGTAAGAGTAAAATGAAGAGGTGCAAATAAATGAAACAAAGTATGGTATTCAGTCCTACATTACGTGAAGTTCCAGCTGATGCTGAAATTAAGAGTCATCAATTATTACTTCGCGCAGGTTTTATGCGTCAAAATGCTTCTGGTATTTATAGTTTTCTACCATTTGGATTAAAAGTATTACACAAAGTAGAACGTATCGTTCGAGAAGAAATGGAGCGTGCAGGAGCTGTAGAATTATTAATGCCAGCTATGCAAGCTGCAGAATTATGGCAAGAATCAGGTCGTTGGTATTCATACGGATCTGAATTAATGCGTATGAAAGATCGTAACGCTCGTGAATTCGCATTAGGAGCGACACATGAGGAAGTAATTACGGATCTTGTGCGTGATGAAGTGAAATCATATAAAAAATTACCGTTAACATTATACCAAATTCAAACAAAATTCCGTGATGAGCAAAGACCTCGTTTCGGTTTATTACGTGGAAGAGAGTTTCTAATGAAAGATGCATACTCTTTCCATGCTACACAAGAGAGCTTAGATGAAGTATACGATCGCTTATATAAAGCATACTCTAACATTTTTGCTCGTTGTGGCTTGAATTTCCGTGCAGTTATTGCTGATTCTGGAGCAATGGGCGGAAAAGATACACATGAATTTATGGTATTATCTGATGTTGGTGAAGATACAATTGCATACTCTGACACATCTGATTATGCAGCAAACATCGAAATGGCTCCTGTTGTAGATACGTATACGAAGAGTGACGAAGTAGAAAAAGCTCTTGAAAAAGTAGCAACACCAGACCAAAAAGCAATTGAAGAAGTATCTGCATTCTTAAACATTGCAGCTGATAAGTGCATTAAGTCTATGGTATTTAAAGTAGATGAGAAATTAGTAGTTGTACTTGTTCGTGGTGATCACGAAGTAAACGATGTGAAAGTGAAAAATGTATACGGCGCTTCAGTTGTTGAGCTTGCTTCTCATGAAGAAGTAAAAGAATTATTAAATTGTGGAATTGGTTCATTAGGGCCGATTGGTGTAACAGGTGATATTGAAATTATTGCTGATCACGCTGTAGCATCAATTGTTAACGGATGTTCAGGAGCGAACGAAGAAGGATTCCATTATGTAAATGTAAATCCAGAACGTGACTTTAAAGTAAGTCAATATACAGATTTACGCTTCATTCAAGAAGGAGACCAATCTCCAGATGGAAACGGAACAATTCTTTTCGCACGCGGAATTGAAGTTGGTCATGTATTCAAATTAGGAACTCGTTATAGTGAAGCAATGAACGCGACATTCCTAGATGAAAACGGAAAAACACAACCACTTATTATGGGTTGTTACGGTATCGGTGTATCTCGTACAGTGGCAGCAATTGCAGAGCAGTTTAACGATGAGAACGGCTTAGTTTGGCCAAAAGCTGTAGCACCATTCCATGTGCATGTAATTCCAGTAAATATGAAATCTGATGCACAACGTGAAATGGGTGAAAATATCTACAACTCATTACAAGAACAAGGCTATGAAGTGTTATTAGACGATCGTGCAGAACGTGCAGGTGTTAAGTTTGCAGATGCAGATTTATTCGGTCTTCCAGTTCGCGTTACAGTTGGTAAAAAAGCAGACGAAGGTATTGTAGAAGTGAAAGTACGTGCTACAGGTGAGTCTGAAGAAGTAAAAGTAGAAGAACTTCAAACATATATTGCAAATATTTTAAAATAAGAAGAGGTACCTCGTAATGGGGTACCTTCTCTTTCTTTGTAAACGTATTTTGTAAAAGAAGAAGGAAGAAATCTTTCTTTGTAGTACGTTTCAATTTATAATAGCAAATGGAAGGAGAGTGCTTATGTCTTTAACAAATGAACAACAAGAGCGATTTCAAATTTTGCTCCAGCAGTTGCAAATACCAGACGACCTTATAAATCAATATTTACAAGGCGGTGGTATTGAAAGGCTCGTTATTGATAAAGCGAATAAAAGTTGGCATTTTGATTTACAAGTGCCACGTATTTTGCCTACAGAATTATATGAATTGCTAGAAACAAAGCTTAAGCAATCATTTTCTCATATTGCAAGAACAACATTTGCATTAGAAACAGAGAATAAACAATTTACAGAAGAAGAAGTAAGGGCGTATTGGCCACTTTGTACGGAACGAATTACATTTTCACCCATGTTCGCGTACTTAAAGAAGCAACTTCCGCAGGTGAATGGAGTGAAGTTGTTAATAAATGTAAATAATGAGCTGGAGTCTACTGCTTTAAAGAAAAACGTTGCGAAACCAGTGGGGGATCAATACGAAGCTTTTGGATTCCCGCGTTTCCAGTTAGACACACATATACAGCAAAATGCAGAAGAAATGCAAAAGTTTCGTGAGCAAACGCAGCAAGAAGACCGCGAGCGTGTTATACAAGCTATGGAAGAAATGGCGAAGAAGCAAGCTGAAGAAAGCAGCGTTGTGCATGAAGGACCGATTACACTCGGGTATCTTATTAAGCCGGATGAAGAGATTACACCGATGCGAGAAATTCAAGATGAAGAAAGAAGAAAAACGGTTCAAGGATATGTCTTCCATGTAGAAACAAAAGAGCTTCGTAGTGGGCGTACGTTATTAACTTTAAAAATAACGGATTATACGGATTCTATTATGATCAAAATGTTCTCGCGTGACAAAGAAGATATTCCAATGCTGCAATCCTTGAAAAAAGGAATGTGGGTGAAAGCGCGTGGTTCTGTTCAAAACGATACATTCGTTCGAGATTTAGTAATGATTGCAAATGATATTAATGAAATAACAGGGCCGTCTCGTAAAGATAAAGCGCCAGAAGGCGAAAAGCGTGTAGAACTTCATCTTCACACTCCGATGAGCCAAATGGATGCTGTTACTCCTGTTTCTAGGCTTGTTGCCCAAGCTGGTAAATGGGGACATGAAGCTATTGCGGTTACAGACCATGCTGTGGCTCAGTCGTTCCCGGAGGCATATTCTGCGGGGAAAAAAGCTGGAGTTAAAGTTATATACGGTGTAGAAGCGAATTTAGTTAATGATGGTGTACCGATAGCGTATAACGAGGCGCATCGTTTACTTGCAGAGGAAACGTATGTTGTTTTCGACGTTGAGACGACAGGTTTATCAGCTGTATACGACACAGTCATTGAGTTGGCTGCCGTAAAAGTAAAGGGTGGCGAAATCATTGATCGCTTTGAATCTTTCGCAAATCCACATCAACCATTATCAGCGACGATTATTGAATTAACAGGTATTACAGATGATATGTTAACTGATGCACCAGAAGTGGACGAAGTGTTTAAAAAGTTTGAGAAATGGATGGGGGACCATACACTTGTTGCCCATAATGCAAGCTTTGATATGGGCTTTATTAACGTAGGTTTTAAAAAGGCTGGGTTAGAAAAAACGAATAACCCCGTTATTGATACGTTAGAACTTGCACGATTCTTATTCCCAGAAATGAAAAATCATCGATTAAATACGATGTGCAAAAAACTTGATATTGAATTAACGCAACATCACCGTGCGATTTATGATACAGAAGCGACGGGATATTTACTTGTGAAAATGTTGAAAGATGTAATTGAAAAGGGATTTGAATATCACGATCAATTAAATGATAGCATGGGACAAGGGGATGCGTATAAGCGTGGCCGTCCAAGTCATATGACGTTACTTGCCACATCAGATGTTGGGTTGAAAAATTTATATAAACTTGTTTCATATTCTCACCTTAATTACTTTTACCGTGTACCACGAGTACCGAGGTCACTATTAAAAAAATACCGTGAAGGAATTTTAGTAGGAACGGCTTGTGATAAAGGTGAAGTATTTGAGGCAATGATGCAAAAAGCTCCTGAAGAGGTAGAAGAAATTGCACAGTTCTATGATTACATTGAAGTAATGCCTCCAGAGGTGTTGCGTCATTTAGTAGAGCGTGAACTCGTTCGAGATGAAGGACAATTAAAAACAATTATCTCTAACTTAGTAAAACTAGGTGAGACGTTAGATAAACCAGTTGTCGCTACAGGGAACGTGCATTACTTAGATCCAGAAGATGCAATGTATCGTAAAATTTTAGTTAGTTCACAGGGCGGGGCAAATCCGTTAAATCGACATTCATTACCGCCAGTACATTTCCGTACAACTGATGAAATGCTAGAGTGTTTTTCATTTTTAGGTGAGGACAAAGCGAAAGAAGTTGTTGTAACGAATACACAAAAAGTTGCGTCATTAATTGGTGATGTTCGTCCGGTAAAAGATGATCTATATACACCGAAAATTGAGGGTGCCGATGATGAAACACGTGATATGAGTTATAAAATGGCACGCAGTATATATGGTGAAGAACTACCAGAAATTGTAGAGGCTCGCTTAGAAAAAGAATTGAAAAGTATTATTGGACATGGATTTGCCGTTATTTATTTAATCTCACATAAGCTTGTGAAAAAATCGTTAGTCGACGGATATCTAGTAGGTTCGCGTGGTTCAGTAGGTTCATCGTTCGTTGCAACGATGATGGAAATTACAGAAGTAAACCCATTACCACCACACTATGTCTGTCCAAAATGCAAGCAATCTGAATTCTTTAATGATGGTTCGGTAGGCTCTGGTTTCGACTTACCAGATAAAGATTGTCCGACATGTAATGTGGCATATGTAAAAGATGGACATGATATCCCATTCGAAACGTTCCTTGGATTCAAAGGAGATAAGGTACCCGATATCGATTTGAACTTCTCCGGGGAATACCAACCACGTGCCCATAACTATACGAAAGTACTGTTCGGTGAAGATTATGTATACCGTGCTGGAACGATTGGTACAGTTGCGGAAAAAACAGCTTATGGATATGTAAAAGGTTATGCAAATGATCACAATTTAACAATTCGGAATGCAGAGATTGACCGCTTAGTAGCGGGATGTACAGGGGTAAAACGTACAACTGGACAGCATCCAGGTGGTATTATCGTTGTGCCAGATTACATGGATATCTTTGATTTCTCCCCAATACAGTTTCCTGCTGATTCAATTGGTGCTGAGTGGAGAACAACGCATTTTGACTTCCACTCGATTCATGATAATTTATTGAAACTTGATATACTAGGACACGATGATCCGACCGTTATTCGTATGTTACAAGATTTAAGTGGTATTGATCCGAAAACAATCCCGACGGATGATCCAGAGGTAATGAAAATTTTCTCTGGTCCAGAAACGTTAGGGGTAACGGAAGAACAAATTAACTGTAAAACAGGTACACTTGGTATCCCAGAATTCGGTACGAAATTCGTAAGACAGATGTTAGAAGAGACAAAACCAACGACATTCTCAGAATTGGTCCAAATTTCTGGGCTGTCACATGGTACTGACGTATGGCTGGGTAATGCAAATGAGTTAATTTATAACGGTACATGTACGCTGAGTGAAGTTATCGGTTGTCGTGATGACATCATGGTATATTTAATCTATCAAGGTTTAGATCCATCATTAGCCTTCAAAATCATGGAGTCGGTTCGTAAAGGTAAAGGTGTACCGGAAGAATGGGAAGATGACATGAAAGGTAATAATGTACCAGGTTGGTATATTGATTCATGTAAGAAGATTAAATATATGTTCCCTAAAGCCCATGCGGCTGCTTACGTACTTATGGCTGTGCGTATCGCATACTTTAAAGTACATTTTGCACTTTTATTCTATGCGGCATATTTTACAGTCCGTGCAGATGATTTTGATGTAGAGGCGATGGCGAAAGGTTCAGCATCCATACGTGTGAAAATTGATGAAATAGCTCAAAAAGGATTGGATGCAGCGCCGAAAGAGAAAAGTTTATTAACGGTACTAGAAATGACGCTTGAAATGTGCGAGCGTGGATACTCATTCCAAAAGGTTGATTTATACCGTTCGCATGCAACGGAATTTATTATTGATGGAGACTCATTAATCCCTCCGTTTAATGCAGTGCCTGGTCTTGGTACGAACGCAGCCTTAAGTATTGTGGAAGCGCGCAAAAATGGAGACTTCTTATCAAAAGAAGACTTACAGCAACGAAGTAAGGTTTCGAAAACAATTATTGAGTATTTAGATAGCCAAGGTTGTTTAGGAGATTTGCCGGATCAAAACCAATTATCACTGTTCTAATAGGTAGGAAAAGTCTTTGCAAATCAATATTTGCTATGGTATACTATAAACCGAGATAACCATGTCATGTATATTTTGTGAAAAAGAGAGTGGGGAAACCCACTCTTTCGTGTTACTATCTACATTTTATTCATGTAGATAGTAAAGACATTTCTGTCGTATATACATATTTTGTTACAAGTTTTACTTCTTAAATTTGGTAATACTAAGACAGATATTCCCTGCTTAACGGCAGGGGCTTTTGTTAGCTAACGAGAAAGAATAAGATAGACCGTCTTTATGAACGGGATCTTTTCTTGTAAATGGTACATGGCGGCAGGAAGGAGGCTGTTTATGGATAAGAAAGTCACAGAAGTTGTAGAAGCATTTGCGCAGCCAATCGTTGAAGAGTTAAATCTTGAACTTGTAGATGTAGAGTATGTGAAAGAAGGACAAGACTGGTTCTTACGCGTATTCATCGATTCTGAAAAGGGAGTCGACATTGAAGAATGCGGTGCGGTAAGTGAACGTTTAAGCGAAGCTTTAGATAAAGAGGATCCAATTCCTCACCTTTACTTTTTGGATGTATCATCTCCTGGAGCAGAACGCCCATTAAAGAAAGAGAAAGACTTCCAGCAAGCGGTAGGAAAACAAGTGGCAATTAAAACATATGAGCCGATTGATGGCGAAAAGATGTTTGAAGGAAAGTTACTTTCCTACGACGGTACTACAATTACACTACTATTAACAATTAAAACACGTAAAAAAGAAATCCAAATTCCAATGGATAAAGTTGCAAATGCGCGACTTGCTGTTACGTTTTAGTAAGAAGGGGGATCTTCATGAGCACTGAGTTGTTAGATGCTTTGCTCGTATTAGAGTCAGAAAAAGGTATTAGTAAAGATATTATTATTGATGCGATTGAAGCAGCGTTAATCTCTGCTTATAAACGCAATTTTAACCAAGCACAAAACGTTCGTGTGAGCTTTAACCCAGAAGTGGGAACAATTCAAGTTTTAGCACGTAAGGACGTTGTTGATAATGTGTTTGATCCACGTCTTGAAATCTCTGTAGAAGAGGCAAGACAAATTAATCCAAACTACCAAGATGGCGACGTACTAGAAATTGAAGTAACGCCAAAAGATTTTGGTCGTATTGCAGCGCAAACTGCAAAACAAGTTGTAACACAACGAGTTCGTGAAGCAGAACGTGGTGTTATTTACTCAGAATTTAGTGATCGTGAAGAAGACATTATGGTTGGTATTGTACAACGCCAAGATGCTCGTTTCATCTACGTAAGCTTAGGTAAAGTAGAAGCTTTATTACCTGTAAGTGAGCAAATGCCAAATGAGCAATATAAGCCACATGATCGTATTCGCGTATTTATTACAAAAGTAGAAAAGACAACAAAAGGACCACAAATTTACGTATCACGTACACATCCTGGTCTTTTAAAACGTTTATTCGAAATGGAAGTTCCAGAAATTTATGATGGAACTGTAGAAATTCGCTCTGTAGCGCGCGAAGCAGGAGATCGTTCTAAAATCTCTGTGCATGCAGAAAACATTGATGTTGATCCAGTTGGTTCTTGCGTAGGACCGAAAGGACAACGTGTACAACGTGTTGTAGATGAACTAAAAGGTGAAAAGATTGACATCGTTCGCTGGTCAAATGATCCAGTTGAATATGTTGCAAATGCTTTAAGCCCATCACAAGTTGTTAAAGTACTTGTAGATGAAGATGAAAAAGCAACAACTGTTGTTGTTCCAGACCACCAGCTATCATTGGCTATCGGTAAGCGTGGACAAAATGCGCGTCTTGCAGCTAAATTAACAGGCTGGAAAATTGATATTAAAAGTGAGTCTGATGCGAAACAACTTGGAATTGTAACAGAAGAAGATAGCGTAATCGCATTCGGATTCGATTCAGTTGAAGACGAAATCGAATAGAGGTGATGAGTATGAGCAATCGAAAAGTTCCGTTACGAAAATGTATCGCGACGCAAGAGATGAAATCAAAACGAGAGCTCGTTCGCATTGTTCGTTCCAAAGAGGGCGAAGTGTCTATTGATTTATCTGGAAAAAAATCAGGACGAGGTGCATATTTGTCAAAAGATAAAGAATGCATTATGCAAGCCCAAAAGAAAAACATTTTGGAACATCATCTAAAAGCGAAAATCGACAGTTCTCTGTACGAAGAGCTTCTTGAGCTTGTTGAGAAGGAGTCGAAATAAGTGTCCGATTGGAAATCGTTTTTAGGACTAGCAAATCGCGCTCGAAAAATCATTTCGGGTGAAGAACTCGTTTTAAAAGAAGTACGAAGTGGTAAAGCAAAGCTCGTATTGCTTTCTGAAGATGCGTCAGCGAACACTACTAAACGTATCACTGATAAAACGACGTACTACAACGTACCAATGAAAAAAGTCGAAAATCGACAACAATTAGGGCATGCGATTGGGAGAGACGAGCGAGTCGTTGTAGCTGTGTTAGATGAAGGCTTTGCGAAAAAGCTACGTAGCATGCTCGATACAAATTACCGGGGGTGAAGGTATGAGTAAAATTCGAGTACATGAATATGCAAAAAAAAATAATATCTCAAGTAAAGATCTTATGACAAAACTTAAAGAGATGAATATCGAGGTTTCGAATCATATGACAATGTTAGAAGATGAAGTAGTAAATAAATTAGATAATGAATATAACACTGGAGCGGAAAAACCTTCTGTTGCAGATGAGTTTGAAGTAGAAGAGAAAGTTGTTCGCAGTAAAAAGAACAGCAATAAGAAAAAGAAAAAAGGCAAAGGAAATGAAGACAAACGTCAAGATAACTTTGCTGGAAGACAACAAACGCAAATAGTAGAAACACCAGATAAAATTACTTTCTCTGGAAGCCTTACAGTAGGTGAACTTGCTAAAAAGTTAAGTAAAGAGCCATCTGAAATTATTAAAAAGCTCTTCATGCTTGGAATTATGGCAACAATTAACCAAGACTTGGATAAAGATACAATTGAGTTAATTGCTACTGATTACGGTATTGAAGTAGAAGAAGAAGTAGTTGTAAGTGAAACTGAGTTTGAAACATTCATTGATGAGCAAGATGATGAAGAAAACTTAAAAGAGCGTCCAGCTGTTGTTACGATTATGGGGCACGTTGACCATGGTAAAACAACATTACTTGACTCAATTCGTAATTCAAAAGTAACTGCTGGCGAAGCGGGTGGAATTACTCAGCATATTGGTGCATACCAAGTTGAAGTAAATGATAAGAAAATTACATTCTTAGATACGCCTGGTCACGCGGCATTTACAACGATGCGTGCTCGTGGTGCGCAAGTAACTGATATTACAATCCTTGTTGTTGCAGCTGATGACGGTGTTATGCCTCAAACAGTTGAAGCGATTAGCCATGCAAAAGCAGCTGGAGTACCAATTATTGTTGCTGTGAATAAAATGGATAAACCAGCGGCGAATCCTGATCGTGTAATGCAAGAATTAACAGAATATGAATTAGTTCCAGAAGCTTGGGGCGGAGATACAATTTTCGTACCAATTTCTGCAATCCAAGGCGAGGGAATTGACAACTTGCTAGAGATGATTCTTCTTGTAAGTGAAGTAGAAGAATATAAAGCAAACCCAAATCGTTATGCAACGGGTACTGTAATTGAAGCACAGCTTGATAAAGGTAAAGGAACTATCGCGACATTATTAGTTCAAAACGGTACACTTCGAGTTGGAGATCCAATCGTTGTTGGAACTTCATTCGGGCGTGTTCGTGCAATGGTAAGTGATATTGGTCGTCGTGTAAAAGTTGCTGGTCCATCAACTCCTGTTGAAATTACAGGTTTAAATGAAGTACCACAAGCTGGAGATCGTTTCATGGCATTCGCTGATGAGAAGAAAGCTCGTCAAATCGGTGAATCACGTGCACAAGAAGCGTTAGTTGCACAACGTGGTGAGAAATCTAAATTAAGCCTTGAAGATTTATTCCAACAAATCCAAGAGAGCGATGTAAAAGAAATCAACTTAATCGTAAAAGCAGACGTACAAGGTTCTGTTGAAGCGATGGCAGCGTCACTTCGTAAAATTGATGTTGAAGGCGTAAAAGTTAAAATCATTCACACTGGTGTAGGTGCGATTACAGAATCTGATATCATTTTAGCTTCTGCATCTAATGCAATTGTAATTGGATTTAACGTACGTCCGGATGTGAACGCGAAGCGTACAGCTGAATTAGAGAACGTTGATGTTCGCTTACACCGCATTATCTACAAAGTAATCGAAGAAATTGAATTAGCAATGCAAGGTATGCTGGATCCAGAATTCGAAGAAAAAGTAATCGGTCAAGCGGAAGTTCGTCAAACATTCAAGGTAACAAAAGTTGGAACAATCGCAGGTTGTTACGTAATTGACGGTAAAATTACACGCGATAGTGGCGTTCGTATTATCCGCGATGGTATCGTAATTTTCGAAGGACAACTTGATACGTTAAAACGTTTCAAAGACGACGTAAAAGAAGTTGCACAAAACTATGAGTGTGGTATTACAATTGAAAGATATAATGACCTTAAAGAAGGGGACATCATTGAAGCATACGTTATGGAAGAAGTGAAGCGATGATTGTCGCTTCACTCTCATTCGAGTGTATGATTTACGATGTGCATTCTTTAAAAGAGAAACGGGCAATTTTGCAACGAGTGCTAACTCGTGTGAAACAGCGCTATAATGTAGCTGTTTCTGAAGTTGGGCATCAAGATGTATGGCAACGTACAGAAATTGCGGTTGTTTCCGTATCCTCAAATCGTGTTATCTGTGAAAAAGAAATGAATCGTGTACTGGAGTACATCGATTCATTTCCTGAAATTGAACGTACGATAACACAATTGGAATGGTATTGAATGAGGTGAAGAGTTATGAAATTACGTGCAAACCGTGTAGGCGAGCAAATGAAAAAAGAATTAGGCGACATCATTAGTCGTAAAATTAAAGACCCACGTATCGGATTTGTTACAGTAACAGATGTACAAGTGAGTGGTGATTTGCAAATTGCCAAAGTATATATTTCTGTTTTAGGTGACGAAGAACAGAAAGAAAATACGTTAAAAGGTTTAGCGAAGGCAAAAGGCTTTATTCGTTCAGAAATTGGCCAACGTATTCGTCTTCGTAAAACACCGGAAATTACCTTTGAGTTTGATGAGTCTATCGGATATGGTCATCGAATTGATACACTTTTACATGAAATTAATAAAGACGGTAAACGTGAAGAATAATGGATAGACATTTGTCTATCCATTTTTTCAATGCAAAATAAGTTTTGGATATTTACTACGAAAGAATTATGATGAGGTGAACATATATGGAAGGTGTAGTATTATTACATAAGCCAAAAGGCATGACATCACATGATTGTGTATTTAAATTAAGAAAGATATTGCGAGAAAAGAGAATTGGTCATACGGGAACATTAGACCCAGATGTAACGGGAGTATTGCCACTTTGTGTGGGGAGAGCAACGAAGATTGCACAATTTTTAACAAGTGAAACGAAAACATATGAAGGTGAAGTAACATTAGGGTTTTCAACAACAACAGAAGATGCTTCTGGTGAAGTTGTGGAGAAACAAGATGTAAACCGTGTTATTACACGTAAAGAAGTAGAAGAGGTACTAGCGGAATTAACAGGCACGATTGAACAAATGCCACCAATGTTCTCAGCTGTAAAAGTAAACGGGAAAAAATTATATGAATATGCAAGAGCAGGACAAGAGGTAGAACGTCCAGTTCGTACAATTACGATTCATGAATTCGTATTACTTGATGACCGTGAAGTTTTTGAAGGAGAAAATATTTCATTCCGTTTCCGTGTAACGTGTAGTAAAGGAACATATGTAAGAACGTTAGCGGTAATGATCGGGGAGAAACTTGGTTTCCCATCACATATGTCTCACCTTGTAAGAACGGCATCTGGTGAATTTTTATTAGAAGATTGCATATCATTTGAAGAAATTGAAGAAAACGTGCAAAATGGAACAGTAGAGTCTATCTTCATTTCAATTGATGAAGCATTAAGTAAGTTTCCAAAAATGGTTGTAGATGAAAAGCAAGCAGAGAAAATCAAGAATGGTATGTTCTTAAAGAATGAATTAGAAATAACAGCACCATTTATTACAGTGTTTGATAAAAATGATCGTTGCTTAGCAATTTATGAACATCATCCGAAACATCCTGGCATGTTAAAGCCGATGAAAGTACTTGTGAATAATCAAGAACTAAAGCTATAATGAATTATTGGAAGGATTATTACAGAAAAAGGTGAATTCAAGCGTGAAACTTATTCATTTAACTCATCCACATGAACAAAATAAATTAGAATTACCACCTACTGTAATGGCATTAGGATTTTTTGATGGCATTCATTTAGGACATCAATGTGTAATTCGAACTGCGAAAAAAATAGCGGACGACCGAGGATATAAAAGTGCAGTTATGACATTTCATCCTCATCCATCTGTTGTTTTAGGGAAAAAGGATGCGCATGTGGAGTATATTACACCAATGCGTGATAAAGAAAAAATAGTCGAAAGCTTAGGAATCGATATATTATATGTGATTAAATTTGATGAATCATTTGCAGGGTTATTACCACAACAATTTGTAGATGATTATATTATTGGTTTAAATGTAAAGCATGTAGTAGCAGGGTTTGATTATTCATATGGACGTTTAGGAAAAGGAAAGATGGAGACTTTACCATTTCATGCAAGAGGGGAGTTTACACAGACTGTGATTGAAAAAGTTGAATTTCAAGAAGAGAAAGTAAGTTCTACAGCATTACGAAAGTTAATTCGAAATGGCGAAATGGAACAAATTCCATCTATTTTAGGTAGAGCCTATACTGTAACGGGAACAGTTATACACGGCGACAAACGTGGGCGTCAAATTGGTTTTCCAACAGCTAATGTAGGTTTAAGTGATGAGTATTTATTGCCACCTGTAGGTGTTTATGCAGTGAGATTAAAAGTTCACGATGAATGGTACGATGGTGTATGTAATATTGGATATAAACCGACTTTTAAAGAAGATGGGCGCCAATTATCAATTGAAGTGCACTTATTTGAATTTAACAAAGATATATACGATCAAAATGTTACAGTAGAGTGGCATATGCGTATAAGAGAAGAGAAGAAATTCAATGGCATTGATGAGTTAGTTGAACAAATCGCAAAAGATAAGAAAACAGCACAAGAATATTTTGCGAGCGAAAAGAATATACTTGCTTTTTCAAATGAAAAGTAGTATTCTATGTTATGTACTTTATGACAACCATTGCTTGGCATTGCGACTCACCGACGCTTGCTAGGTAATTGGGGGTTTAATTAATAGGAGGTGAAATAGGATGGCTTTAACACAAGAGCGTAAAAATGAAATCATTGCACAATTTAGAACTCATGAGACTGATACTGGTTCTCCAGAGGTTCAAATTGCTGTCCTAACGGAGCAAATTAACACTCTAAACGAGCACTTACGTACTCACAAGAAAGATCATCATTCACGTCGTGGTCTATTAAAGATGGTTGGTAAACGTCGTAATTTACTAACTTACCTTCGTAATAGCGATATCACACGTTACCGTGAATTAATCACAAAGCTTGGCTTACGTCGATAGTCAAAGAAGCGGGAATATTCCCGCTTTTTTGTTAGGTAAAAATATATCTTCTACGCTTTATAGCTTACTTAATTTTAGGCAATACTAGAGGTAGAATATTGTGATATACTATCCATTTACATAGAAGAATTGAATACTTTAAATTGAGAGGGGTACTTAAATGAGTCAAGAAAAGCAAGTCTTCTCGATAGATTTAGCTGGTCGCCAGCTAACAGTTGAAACTGGTCAGCTTGCCAAACAAGCGAACGGAGCAGTATTAGTAAGATATGGCGATACAGCGGTTCTATCTACAGCAACTGCATCAAAAGAAGCTAAAAATGTAGATTTTTTCCCACTTACAGTAAACTATGAAGAGCGTTTATATGCAGTCGGAAAAATTCCTGGCGGTTTTATTAAGCGTGAAGGTCGTCCAAGTGAAAAAGCAATTTTGGCAAGTCGTTTAATCGACCGTCCAATTCGTCCACTATTCGCAGATGGTTTCCGTAACGAAGTACAAGTTGTCAGCATTGTAATGAGTGTTGATCAAGATTGTTCTTCTGAAATGGCAGCTATGCTTGGTTCTTCATTAGCGTTATCGATTTCAGATATTCCATTTGAAGGTCCAATCGCTGGTGCGACAGTTGGTCGTATTAATGGCGAATTCGTTATTAATCCAACAGTAGAACAGCAAGAACAAAGTGATATCCACTTAGTTGTAGCTGGTACGAAAGATGCGATTAACATGGTTGAAGCAGGAGCAGATCAAGTACCTGAAGAAACAATGTTAGAAGCAATTATGTTTGGTCATGACGAAATTAAACGTTTAATTGCATTCCAAGAAGAGATTGTACAAGCTGTAGGTAAAGAGAAATCAGAAGTGAAACTTTATGAAGTTGACGCTGATCTTAATCAAGCTGTACGTGAAATGGCTGAGAAGGATATGCATTCTGCAATTCAAGTACATGAGAAACATGCACGTGAAGATGCAATTAACGAAGTGAAAAAGCGTGTAATTGAGCATTACGAAGCTGAGGAAGCTGACGCTGATACATTAGGACAAGTAAATGAGATTTTATATAAAATTGTAAAAGAAGAAGTACGTCGTCTTATTACAGTTGAAAAAATTCGCCCAGATGGCCGTAAAGGTGACGAAATCCGTCCTTTAGCATCAGAGGTTGGTATTTTATCTCGTACACACGGTTCTGGTTTATTCACACGTGGACAAACACAAGCATTAAGTATTTGTACATTAGGTGCATTAGGCGATGTGCAAATTTTAGATGGTCTTGGTGTAGAAGAATCAAAACGCTTTATGCACCATTACAATTTCCCATCATTTAGTGTTGGTGAAACAAGACCGATGCGTGGACCAGGTCGTCGTGAAATTGGTCACGGTGCACTAGGAGAGCGCGCACTTGAGCCTGTAATTCCATCTGAAAAAGATTTCCCATACACAGTACGCCTTGTATCTGAAGTATTAGAATCAAATGGTTCTACTTCACAAGCAAGTATTTGTGGTAGTACTTTAGCAATGATGGATGCGGGTGTTCCACTTAAAGCTCCAGTTGCAGGTATTGCAATGGGTCTGGTTAAATCTGGTGAGCATTACACAATTTTATCTGATATTCAAGGTATGGAAGATCATTTAGGTGATATGGACTTTAAAGTAGCAGGTACAGCACAAGGTGTAACTGCGCTGCAAATGGACATTAAAATCGATGGTTTATCACGTGAGATTTTAGAAGAGGCATTACAACAAGCGAAAATTGGTCGTGTGCACATTCTAAATCATATGTTATCTGTTATTGCAGAGCCACGTACTGAATTATCAGCTTACGCTCCAAAGATTATTACAATGACAATTAACCCAGATAAAATCCGTGACGTTATTGGACCAAGCGGTAAACAAATCAATAAAATTATTGAAGAAACTGGCGTTAAAATTGACATCGAGCAAGATGGTACAGTATTCATTTCATCAATAAATCAAGAAATGAACGACAAAGCTAAGAAGATTATCGAAGATATCGTTCGCGAAGTACAAGTAGGTGAGATCTACGAAGGAAAAGTGAAACGTGTTGAGAAATTTGGTGCTTTCGTTGAATTATTCAGCGGTAAAGATGGATTAGTTCATATTTCTGAACTTGCACTTGAGCGTGTAGGTAAAGTAGAAGACGTTGTGAAAATCGGTGATGTAATTACAGTTAAAGTTATCGAGATTGACAAGCAAGGTCGCGTAAATCTATCTAGAAAAGTATTGCTAAAAGAAGAGCAAGAAAAAGAAGCTGCTAAAGAAGAAAACAAACAAGAGCAGCAATAAGTAAAAGCCAGTTAAACTGGCTTTTTTTGTTATGTAAAAAACATGATGTTCATATATTTTTATGTCGGTATAGGTATAGTTTTCATTATAACGCTCAAATTAACAAAGATAAGAAGAAAATGTTTTTATATAGTTAATTTGGGAGGGTTTATATGAAAGTTCGTATATTGGCATACATATGTATATTTTCTTTATATGTCAGTTTAGGCTCTTATTCTGTTTTTGCACAAGATAACTTGCATGAAGAAATTCAAAAGCATGCAAAACAGTATGAGATTGCACCTCAAAATGCGATGATTGATAAAATATGGAAGGCAACACCTGGATATAATGGAAGACAAGTGGATATTGAAGCATCGTATAATAATATGAAGAAGCTAAAGGAATTTGATCAAAAATATCTTGAATTCAAAGAAGTCTCACCGAGTGTTCATTTGGAAGATTTATCACCAGCTCCAATTTATAGAGGGCATCCAAATAAAAAGATGGTAGGATTAACAATAAATGTGGCATGGGGAAATGAGTATTTGCCTCGCATATTAGAAATCTTGAAAAAGCATGATGTGAAGGCCACTTTCTTTTTAGAAGGACGTTGGGTGAAAGAAAATTTGCGGTTTGCAAAAATGATTGTCGATGCAAAACAAGAAGTTGGAAATCACTCATACACACACCCTAATATGAAAACGTTATCGTCAGATGAAATACGAGATCAGTTACAAAAAACAAATCGAATGATAGAAGTAGCAACGAATCAAAAAGTAAGATGGTTTGCTCCGCCGAGTGGAAGCTTTCGAGATGAAGTCGTAAAGATTGCAGATGATTTTCAAATGGGAACGATTATGTGGACTGTAGATACGATCGATTGGAAGCGACCTGAGCCGGATGTACTATTGCAGAGAGTAATGAGAAAAATACATCCAGGTGCTATCATATTAATGCATCCTACTTCGTCTACAGCAGAGGCTTTAGAAACAATGATTATAAAATTGAAGGAACAAAGATATAAAGTGGGGAATATAACTGAATTACTGGATGAAAAACGTGTGGATTAAATACATTTGCATGACATTCATCCTTAAACTTGTTATCATTAAATAATAGCGTTTTATTTAGAGAAACTGGCAGTAGGAGGAAAGTTTTTGATTAAAAAATATACTTGTAAAAATGGTGTAAGAATAGTTATGGAGAATATACCAACTGTAAGATCGGTTGCAATTGGTATTTGGATCCATGCGGGATCAAGAAATGAAAATGAAAAAAATAATGGGATTTCTCACTTTTTAGAGCATATGTTCTTTAAAGGGACAGAAACACGTAGTGCACGAGAGATTGCAGAATCATTTGATAGCATTGGTGGTCAAGTGAATGCATTTACTTCAAAAGAATATACTTGTTACTATGCAAAAGTATTAGATGAGCATGCTAAATATGCTTTAGATGTTTTAGCAGATATGTTCTTTAATTCAACATTTGATGAGGAAGAACTGAAAAAAGAGAAGAATGTCGTATGTGAAGAAATTAAAATGTACGAAGATGCGCCAGATGATATTGTGCATGATATGTTAACGAAAGCAACATATGAAACGCATCCACTTGGATATCCTATTTTAGGAACAGAAGAAACGCTTAATACGTTTACAGGTGATACGTTACGTCAATATATAAAAGATCATTACACACCTGGAAATGTAGTTGTATCAGTTGCAGGAAATATTGATGAAGCATTTTTACAAACAGTGGAGCAATATTTCGGTAGTTATGAAGGAACAACAAACCGTGAACAAGTACATAGCCCAATTTTCCATTTCAATAAGGTAGCCCGTAAAAAGGAAACGGAACAAGCTCATTTATGTCTAGGATATAAAGGCTTACAAATGGGACACGAAGATATTTATAACTTAATTGTATTAAATAATGTTTTAGGCGGTAGCATGAGTAGCCGTTTATTCCAAGAAGTACGTGAGCAACGTGGATTAGCTTACTCGGTATTTTCTTACCACTCTTCTTATGAAGATACAGGTATGTTAACACTTTACGGTGGAACAGGTAGCCAACAATTAGATACACTGTATGAAACAATGCAAGAAACATTAGAGACATTGAAAAATACAGGTATTACAGAAAAAGAGCTTATGAATAGTAAAGAGCAATTAAAAGGAAACTTAATGTTAAGTTTAGAAAGTACAAATAGCCGTATGAGTCGTAACGGTAAAAATGAATTGCTTCTTCGTAAACATCGTTCACTTGATGAGATTATTGAAAGTGTAAACACTGTAACAAAAGAAAATGTGGACGGATTAATTCGCAACATGTTTACTGATGAATTCTCTGCGGCACTTATTAGTCCAGACGGAAAACTTCCAAAAGGAATAAAACTATAATCGATTTTTATGATGTATCTGAAAATAACCTTCTCTCTTTTTAAATGAGAGAAGGTTATTTTTTTTATACATATAGAATAGGTACTAATTATAGACAATGCAAATGAAAAATTCAGTAGGGGAGTGGAGTATGTATGCGATTAAGTGAATTAAGTGGTAAAGAGGTTGTAGATATAGAAAAAGCGGAAAAAATGGGAGTCTTAGGTTATATGGATTTAGAGATTAATGAGAAAGACGGACAAATACAAACACTTATAATACCTGTAGGGAAGTGGGGAGGTTTTAAAAAGGAGCCACAAGAAGTAAGGGTGGCATGGAATCAAATAAAGAAAGTCGGACATGATATGCTTCTTTGTGATAGTGTAGATCGTTCAAATTCGGAGTGAAGGATGGCCATTTTGGTCATCTTTTTTTGTATCTACATAGAAACCTGATAAATCATATGTGCATTTGGATTTTCAATCACCATAAACTCGTACATTACATATGATGTGGAGGAAAAAGAAAAAGTAGGCACTTTTCTTATAAATGACAGAAAAAGAAGGTGAATTAGGGAATGTTGACTGAGATGCATATTGCTGTCATAGGAGGAGATGCAAGGCAGCTAGAAGTAATTCGTAAGCTAGTTGAATTGGATGCGAAACTTTCTTTGATAGGGTTTGATCAGTTAGATCATGGTTTCACAGGGGCAGCAAAAGAAAGTATACAAAATTTAGATTTCACTTCTGTAGACGCAATCATTTTGCCGGTTGCAGGTACAAATGCTAAAGGAGAAGTAGATACTATTTTTTCAAATGAAAAAGTTTCAATAACGAAAGAACAAATTGAAAATACACCAGAACACTTTACTATATATTCGGGTATTGGTACACCTTACTTGGAAAATCTCGTATCTACTACGAACCGAAAACTTGTTAAATTATTTGATCGTGATGATGTGGCAATATACAATTCTATTCCAACTGTAGAAGGTACATTAATGATGGTAATTCAACATACCGACTATACAATTCATGGGTCCAATGTAATGGTTCTAGGATTTGGTAGAACAGGAATGAGTGTTGCGAGAGCATTTCAATCATTAGGAGCCCATGTCAAAGTTGGAGCAAGACGATCTGAACATATTGCACGTATTACAGAAATGATGTTTTCTCCTTTTCATATGCAAGACATAGAGAAAGAAGTAGGGAATATCGATATTGTAATCAATACAATTCCGCACCTCGTTGTAACAGCGAATGTTATTGCAAAAATGCCAGCTCATACGTTAGTGATTGATTTAGCTTCTAAACCAGGTGGTACTGACTTTAGATATGCGGAAAAAAGAGGAGTCAAAGCGTTGCTAGCACCTGGATTACCAGGTATTGTTGCTCCCAAAACGGCTGGGCAAATTTTAGCAAATGTTCTTTCTCAGTTATTAGCAGCAGATGCAATTGCAAAGGAGGAGGAAAAGAAATGAGTTTGAAGGGGAAACGAATTGGTTTCGGATTTACGGGTTCACATTGTACGTATGAGGAAGTTATGCCGCACTTAGAAAAATTAATTGCTGAAGGGGCAGAAGTACGTCCCGTTGTTTCATACACTGTTCAATCAACAAATACTAGATTTGGAGAAGGAGCAGAGTGGATTAAGAAGATTGAAGAAATAACAGGTTTTAAAGCAATTAATTCAATTGTTGGAGCAGAGCCACTTGGACCTAAAATTCCATTAGACTGCATGGTAATCGCTCCTTTAACAGGAAATTCTATGAGTAAATTTGCAAATGCAATGACAGATTCTCCAGTACTAATGGCAGCAAAAGCGACGCTAAGAAATGGCAAGCCTGTCGTATTGGCAGTTTCGACGAATGATGCTTTAGGATTAAATGGGGTAAATCTCATGCGCCTAATGGCCACAAAAAATATCTATTTCGTCCCATTCGGTCAAGATGCGCCAGAGAAAAAACCGAACTCAATGGTAGCTCGTATGGAGTTACTGGAAGATACAGTATTAGAAGCGCTGCAAGGAAAGCAATTGCAACCGGTGGTCGTAGAAAAATTCAGATATATGAATTAAAAAACGAAAAAAAACGGACAATTTTTGATGAAACCATCATTCTTACTGTAGAATATGATAAAATTAACGTTATTAAGATTAGAAGGGGTATTGTATACTCCTTCTGATTCTAAGTTATAGAAGGATTGGTATCTAGAAAGGGGCATAGTGATGGAAAAGCAAAAAACTTTTCATGTCGCTGTAGTTGGAGCAACCGGCGCAGTTGGTGAACAAATGTTAAATACTTTAGAGAAACGAGAATTTCCAATCGGGAAATTAACGTTACTTTCATCTAAACGATCTGCAGGTAAGAAACTTGTATTTAAAGGCGAAGAATTTACAGTTCAAGAGGCAACTCCTGAAAGCTTTGAAGGAGTAGATATCGCACTATTTAGTGCTGGTGGATCTGTATCGAAACAATTAGCGCCAGAAGCAGCAAAACGCGGTGCGATTGTTGTTGATAATACAAGTGCATTCCGTATGACAGAAAACGTGCCACTTGTTGTACCTGAAGTAAATGAAAACGACTTAAAAGAACATAATGGTATTATTGCAAATCCAAACTGTTCTACAATTCAAATGGTAGTAGCTCTTGAGCCAGTTCGTCAGCAATATGGTTTAAAACGAGTAATCGTTTCCACATATCAAGCTGTATCAGGTGCTGGTGCGGCAGCTATTGAAGAACTTCATGAACAATCACAAGCAATCTTAAATGGCGAAGAAGTTAAGGCAAATGTTCTTCCTGTATCAGGTGATAAGAAGCATTTCCCAATTGCTTTTAATGCGATTCCACAGATTGATAAGTTCCAAGATAATGGATTTACATTTGAAGAAATGAAAATGATTAACGAAACAAAAAAAATTATGCATATGCCTGAATTAGAAGTAGCGGCAACATGTGTACGTTTACCAGTTGTATCAGGACACTCTGAGTCTGTTTACATCGAAGTAGAAAAAGAAGGCGTAACAGTAGCAGAATTAAAGAGCTTACTTGCAAATGCGGAAGGTATTGTTCTGCAAGATAATCCAGAAGAGCAGTTATATCCAATGCCAGCTACTGCAGTAGGTAAAAACGAAGTATTCGTTGGAAGAATCCGTAAAGATTTAAATAACGATAAAGGATTCCATCTTTGGGTCGTATCTGATAACTTATTAAAAGGCGCTGCATGGAATTCTGTTCAAATTGCAGAGCGCTTAGTAAAATTACAATTAGTGTAAACGGCTAAGAGAAGGTGCAAAATATGAAAATAATTGTTCAAAAATTTGGTGGCACATCAGTACGTGATGACAATGGACGTAAGCATGCGCTTCATCATATAAAGAAATCATTAGCTGCTGGTTATAAAGTAGTTACTGTCGTATCTGCTATGGGTCGTAAAGGTGAACCATATGCAACGGATACGTTATTAAGTCTTGTAAATCAAGAGGAATCTACTATTTCTAAACGTGAGCAAGATTTATTATTATCGTGCGGAGAGTTAATCTCTGCAATTGTTTTCTCTAATATGTTGAATGAGAACGGTATAAAAGCAGCAGCATTAAATGGTGCACAAGCTGGTTTTGTAACGAATGATGACTTTACGAATGCAAAGATTATTGAAATGAATTGCGATCGTATACATGAAGAGTTAGAAAATGTAGATGTAATCGTCGTTACAGGATTCCAAGGGCAAACGAAAAAAGGTGATACGACAACACTTGGACGCGGAGGTAGTGATACTTCAGCTTCAGCATTAGGTGTTGCACTTCATGCTGAATACATCGATATATTCACTGATGTAGAAGGTGTTATGACTGCGGATCCTCGTATTGTAAAAGATGCACGTCATCTTCAAACTGTAACGTATAACGAAATTTGTAACATGGCTTATCAAGGTGCGAAAGTCGTTCATCCACGTGCAGTTGAAATTGCGATGCATGCAAAAGTGCCACTTCGTGTACGTTCTACGTATTCTGATAGTGAAGGTACGCTTATTTCAGCATATAACGGTGCTACAAGAGGTCGTGATGTAGAAGAACGTCCTGTTACAGGTATCGCCCACGTATCAAACGTAACGCAAATTAAAGTGCTTGCAAAAGAAACGGCATATGATTTGCAACAACATGTGTTTAAAGAGATGGCGAACGAAGGAATAAGTGTCGATTTAATTAATATTTCACCTACTGGTGTAGCATATACGGTGAGTGATAATGTATCAAGTCATGCAGTTAAATTATTAAAGAACCTTGGATATGAGCCAATTGTGACAGAGCATTGTGCGAAAGTATCTATCGTTGGAGCTGGAATGGCAGGATACCCAGGGGTTACTGCGAAAATCGTTACAGCTTTAGCGGAAAAAGGTATTCAAATCCTGCAATCGGCAGATAGTCATACAACAATTTGGGTTCTTGTAAAAGAAACTGATTTAGTGGAGGCTGTAAATGCATTACATAGTGCGTTTGAGCTTTCAAAAGAAAAGCAACTGGAACAATAAGGAGTGAGACCATGATAGATTTTGGGACAATTGCAACCGCGATGGTAACACCGTTTGATATAAACGGGAATATCGATTTTGCAAAGACAACGAAATTGGTAAATTATTTAATTGATAACGGTACAACAGCAATCGTGGTAGGAGGAACGACAGGAGAATCTCCTACATTAACTTCAGAAGAGAAGGTAGCGTTATATCGCCATGTCGTATCTGTTGTCGATAAAAGAGTGCCCGTAATCGCTGGAACAGGTAGCAATAATACGCATGCTTCTATTGACTTAACTAAAAAGGCAACAGAAGTTGGTGTGGATGCAGTAATGCTAGTAGCACCGTATTATAATAAGCCGAGTCAAGAAGGAATGTATCAGCATTTTAAAGCAATTGCTGAAAGTACGCCGCTTCCGGTTATGCTATATAACGTTCCAGGACGATCTATTGTACAAATCTCCGTTGATACAGTTGTTCGTTTATCAGAAATAGAAAACATTGTTGCTATTAAAGATGCCGGCGGCGATGTGTTGACAATGACAGAAATCATTGAAAAAACAGCGGACGACTTTGCGGTATACAGCGGTGATGACGGTTTAACGTTACCGGCTATGGCAGTTGGGGCTAAAGGTATCGTTTCGGTAGCATCTCATGTTATCGGAAATGAAATGCAAGAAATGATTACAGCATTTCAAGCAGGAGAGTTTAAAAAGGCACAAAAATTACATCAATTACTTGTAAGAGTAACTGATTCGTTATTTATGGCGCCAAGTCCAACTCCAGTAAAAACAGCGTTACAAATGGTTGGATTAGATGTAGGTTCTGTACGTTTACCACTTCTTCCATTAACAGAAGAAGAAAGAGTAACGTTACAATCTGTAATGCAATCTATTCCTCGTTAATAAAAATGACCTAGTGTGAAACTAGGTCATTTTTTTATTGATATGAAAATGTTTGAATCTGTTTTAAAGTGAATCTTTTGTAAAATGATTTTAGGATCGCCTTTCTCGTCTGTATATGACCCTATAATATAGAAAACATTTTATGTTGAAAACGAGTATATTACGCTACGCGTTCTCTACTTGTTAAAGTATGATATTGTTCTTTCATTAATTTGGTTCCAACATCTTTTTCTCGATAATGGCTGTCAAATCCTGCTAAAAATTTAACCTTATTAAATTTCTATTAGATTTTGTAATTCATAGCCTTTTGTCATGTAATGCAATGTTTATAAGAAAAGGATCTTACATCTTTAATTTTGTTGAAAAGTAGTTGCTAGTACAGAAAATACTTTCGATTATGTTTTTATAGGAATTGCCTCAAATATGACGTAATCTATAAAAAAGCTTCATTTTATAAGTGTTTTTGTGCAATTCAAGAAAAAAATCTAGGAAATCCATCAAATGAAAGTAATTTAAAGTATTTAAGTTATTTTTTCAAATAACATGGAGTATAAAAGCAGCGGAAATAAGCCATATACTTTTAGTGCTGTTCCTTTCTTTTACTTTTTCTTTCGCACGATTTAACTTGTGTTCTATTTCTTGTATCAGGTATAATATGGCTAAGTAGCTTAGTACGGGTATGCTTAGCAAAATTGGGAAAAATTATAATTTAATTAAATTTTCATATCATATCGAATAAGATATTTGATTTATATAATGAAAGAGAGGTGAAACCTGGTTTAAAAAATAAACAAGGACATGATATCGCATAACGGTAAGGACATTCGTCTTGGACGGTGAAAATATGGTGGTTGTAGAGTTTCCCCTGGTGTCTCTGCAATTTTAGTGAAATCAGTGTTTGCAAGATTTTTAAACCAGGCAACAACATGAAGAGAAAAGAGAATGAGTCTGTTAAAGTATTTGCTCTTGGTGGAGTAGGTGAAATCGGGAAAAACATGTACTGTGTTGAAATTGATTCTGAAATCTTTATCGTAGATGCGGGGTTAATGTTCCCGGGAGATGAAATGTTTGGAATTGATATCGTTATTCCTGATATTACATATTTAGTGGAAAATCAAGAGCGAGTAAAAGGTTTATTTATTACTCACGGTCATGAAGATCATATTGGTGGAATTGTGTATGTGCTTCGTAAATTATCTATTCCAGTCTATGCAACGAAATTAACAGTAGGACTTATACAAGAAAAACTTGGTGAAGCGGGCATGTTAGGCCGTGTAGACCTAAAAACAATCGATTCAAATTCAACAGTAGAGTTTAACACTACAACAGTGTCATTCTTCGGAACGACACATAGTATTCCGGATTCTGTTGGCGTTTGTTTCCATACATCAAAAGGTGCAATCGTATATACGGGAGACTTTAAATTCGATCAAACTCCAATTGGAAATAGTGGAGCAGATCTTGGGAAAATGGCGCAAATCGGAAATGAAGGTGTACTTTGCCTATTATCTGATAGTACAAATGCAGAGCGTCCAGGGTATACAGGTTCAGAAAAAGAAGTTGGTGTAGAAATTTCTAAAGTGTTCTACGGTGCAGAAGGTCGTATTATCGTTGCTTCATTTGCATCGAATGTACATCGTATTCAACAAGTATTTGATGCAGCTGCCGAAACAGGGCGAAAAGTAGCGGTAGTAGGACGTAGTATGGTGAAAGTAGTAGACATTGCAAGACGTCTTGGTTATTTAGATGTTCCAGAAGGTATGGTTATTTCATTACAAGAAGTAGACAACTTCCCAGAGAAAAAGGTAGCTATTTTAACGACAGGTAGTCAAGGTGAACCGATGGCTGCTCTATCTAGAATGGCAAAACAAGCACATAAACAAATTTCAATTCGTAAAGGTGATACTGTTATCATTGCTGCTTCGCCAATTCCGGGTAATGAAATATCTGTATCAAAAATTATTGATTTGTTATTTAGAGCTGGAGCTGAAGTTGTTTATTACGGCGAAAGAAAAGTTCACGTTTCAGGTCACGGTAGCCAAGAAGAATTAAAATTAATGTTAAATTTAATGAAACCGAAGTACTTTGTACCCGTACATGGTGAGTTTCGTATGCAAAAAGCACATGCGTATTTAGCTGAAGATGTAGGTATTACAAGAGAAAATATCTTTATCGTAGAAAAAGGTGATGTAATTGCTTTTGGTGACGATGAAGCGAACTTAGTCGGTAAAGTACAAGCTGGTAATGTTTTAATTGATGGATTAGGTGTAGGTGACGTTGGTAATATCGTTCTTCGAGATAGAAAGATGTTATCTCAAGATGGAATATTAGTAGTTGTTGTAACACTTGGTAAAGATGAAAAGAAAATTATCTCTGGTCCAGAAATCATTTCACGTGGTTTCGTATATGTTCGTGAATCAGAAGCGTTAATTGAACGATCTACAGAGATTGTACGTATGATTGTTGAGCAGTCAATTAAAGAATATTCGATTGAATGGTCAATGTTAAAACAAAATATTCGTGAATTATTAGGACAGTTCTTGTACGAAGAGACAAAGAGAAAACCTATGATTTTACCGATTATTATGGAAGTATAAAAAAGATCACCCTTATGGGTGATCTTTTTTTCTTTTTAACCCTATCGAATGAAATTTATAACTTAAGAAATAATAGTTATATACGAGTGAAAGGGGATGCGAAATGACAGAACGTGATCGATATACAAATGAAGAAAAAGAAGCTGAGCCAAAAGAAGTTGGAAAAGAGGCTTCAATAGTAGAAAAAATTCAACAGCTTGGACAGACAAATGTACCACAGATGAATGAATCACGTATTCATTGTTTAACGATTATCGGACAAGTGGAAGGTCATGTTCAATTACCGCCGCAAAATAAAACAACAAAATACGAGCATATCATTCCGCAAATTGTTGCGATTGAACAAAATCCAAAAATTGAAGGTTTGCTGTTAATATTAAATACGGTTGGAGGTGACGTTGAAGCTGGACTAGCAATTTCTGAAATGGTAGCTTCACTTTCAAAGCCAACAGTATCTTTAGTTTTAGGTGGGGGACATTCCATTGGTGTACCGATTGCTGTTTCTACTGACTATTCGTTTATTGCGGAAACTGCGACGATGACAATTCATCCGATTCGTTTAACAGGTCTTGTCATAGGTGTGCCACAAACATTTGAGTATTTGGATAAGATGCAAGAAAGAGTCATTCGTTTTGTGACGAAGCACTCGAAAGTAACAGAAGATCGTTTTAAAGAGCTTATGTTTGCGAAAGGAAATTTAACGCGAGATATTGGGACGAATGTAATTGGTGGGGATGCAGTAAAGTACGGTCTTATAGATGATGTTGGTGGTATTGGAAATGCAATTCGAAAATTAAACGAATTAATCGATGTTCGCGCGGAAGGTAGTGCAGAAGGGACAATGTTACAATGATTTTATATACAATTATGCCAGAGCAACTTGTGTATCCGGCCGATTATTCACAATGTGAAAGTCAAAAAGTTGTAAATATAAATGGTGTGGAATTAATGGTTTCTGAAGAGGAACATGGGTGTTATTCTATTGTACGTGTGCTAAGTACGGACCCACTTCACTATTTAGAGTTTGAGCCAGGTCAGAAAATAACCTTTTAGCAAAAAGAAGGATTTTGTTTAGAAGCTATGGTATAATATAAAAAACAAGACGGTTGAGCAGCCATGAGTAGGCTGCTTTCTTCTGTTTATTTAGCATTTTACAAGAAGTGTAAAAATAGAAGATATAAAGACCTGAAAAATAGAGAAAACAGACATATAAATAGAGCGTTTTTAGGAGAGCTTTACTTATATGTAGAACACGAGGTGAAGAAATGGCAAAACAAAAGCAAAGAGGGACGAAGGCAAAGGCAAGACGTACGATAAAGCCAACTTTGTATTATGAAATCGTCGGTTTAACTCTTTTTGCACTTTCGATCATTACGATTTTACAGCTAGGCGTTGTAGGGAAATCGTTTGTGTTATTTTTTCGCTTCTTCTTTGGTGAGTGGTACATAATTGGTGTGTTAGGTGTAATAGCTTTATCGGTTTCCTTTGTTATAAAACGCGGATGGCCGAACCTTTTAAATAAACGGTTAATTGGATTTTATTTAATTGTATTGGCAATATTAATGTTTAGTCATATTACATTATTTAACCTTCTTACAAAAGATGGAGCAGTGCAAAATACTTCTGTTATTGTGAGTACGAAAGATAACTTCTTTCTTGAAATGAAAAAAGGGCCAGATAGCGTTCATTTAGGTGGTGGTATGTTTGGTGCGCTTATGTTCGCGACATGTTACTTCCTATTCGACGAAGTAGGAGCCTATATCATTGGAATTATTTTAGTTATTCTCGGGGTACTCTGTATAACAAATAAACATATTGGAGAAGTGTTAGCTCCAGTTGGTAGAATTCTTAGAAGTCAATTTCAAGTGATACAAGGGGATTATAAAGATTGGAGATCCAAAAGAACGGCTGAACAAACAGAAAAGAAAAAAACAACAAGAAGTACAAGAAGCAAACGTGCTGCAGAACAAGAAGAAGTTATTGAGCCGATGGAAGAAATCCAAATTGATCCGCCAATTATTTCAAATTTCACTGAGAATTATCCTGTAAATGAAGAAGAGGGTAAACGAATTGAAGTAGAGCAAGAAGATTTGATCACTTCACCGTTTATTGAAGAGACTCCACCAATTGATGAATCAAAGAAAAAGCGTGGAGAAAAAATTGTTGAATCGTTAGAGAGTGAAGCGCAAGCACCTCCTATGCAATTTTCAAATGTAGAAAATAAAGATTACAAGCTTCCTTCACTTGATATATTAAAATTTCCAAAGAATAAGCAAGTTACAAATGAAAACGCGGAAATTTATGAGAATGCTCGTAAATTAGAACGTACATTCCAAAGTTTCGGAGTGAAAGCGAAAGTAACCAAAGTGCATAGAGGTCCTGCAGTTACAAAATATGAAGTGTATCCTGATATGGGGGTAAAGGTAAGCAAAATTGTCAGTTTAAGTGATGATTTAGCCCTTGCTTTAGCTGCAAAGGACATTCGTATTGAGGCGCCAATTCCCGGGAAATCAGCTGTAGGGATCGAAGTTCCGAACTCAGAAGTTTCGATGGTAACGCTGAGGGAAGTTCTTGATTCTAAGGCTAATAATCATCCGGAAGAGAAGTTGTTAATTGGTCTTGGCCGAGATATTACAGGTGAAGCTGTATTAGCCCGTTTAAATAAAATGCCCCATTTACTCGTAGCTGGTGCGACAGGTAGCGGGAAAAGTGTATGTATTAATGGTATTATTGTTAGTATTTTAATGCGTGCAAAACCGCATGAAGTAAAATTAATGATGATTGACCCGAAAATGGTAGAGTTAAATGTATATAACGGTGTGCCTCATTTGTTAACGCCAGTTGTAACTGATCCGAAAAAAGCATCGCAAGCATTGAAAAAAGTTGTGAGTGAGATGGAACGTCGTTATGAATTATTTGCTCATAGTGGTACACGTAACATTGAAGGATACAATGATTATATAAAAGAACATAATAGTCAATCAGAAGCGAAACAACCCGAATTACCGTATATTGTAGTAATTGTGGACGAGTTAGCAGATTTAATGATGGTTGCTTCGTCTGATGTAGAGGATGCGATTATGCGTCTAGCGCAAATGGCTCGTGCTGCTGGTATTCATTTAATTATTGCAACGCAACGTCCGTCAGTTGACGTTATTACGGGTGTTATTAAAGCAAATATTCCATCACGTATTGCATTCGCTGTATCTTCTCAAACAGATTCTCGTACAATTCTTGACGGTGGTGGTGCAGAAAAGCTACTAGGTCGTGGCGACATGCTGTTTATACCAATTGGTGCATCGAAACCTGTACGTGTACAAGGTGCATTTTTATCAGATGATGAAGTTGAGAGAGTTGTAGAATATGTTATTGGACAGCAAAAAGCACAATATCAAGAAGATATGATTCCGCAAGATGTTCCTGATACGAAGCAGGAAGTAGAAGATGAATTATATGATGAAGCGGTTCAACTTGTAGTGGAAATGCAAACAGCATCTGTTTCTATGCTACAACGTAGGTTTAGAGTAGGTTATACGCGAGCTGCTCGTCTAATTGATGCAATGGAAATGAATGGTGTAGTAGGTCCATATGAAGGTAGTAAACCGAGAGAAGTACTCATTAATGATGTACAAGAAAAAAGTTCTTAAAAAAAGCCTAATTGTTTTTACAATTAGGCTTTTTTATATAGTGTTTTTGTTATATACTATACTCAGCAATAAAGAAAGGGCTTACATTTATAAGGTCCCTATAGAATACGAATACTTTGAGTGTGTTTTATGTAAATGTTCGATATTTAATACAGAAAAATGTTGGATTTTGTTGACACGTATGAGAGCAAGTGGTAAGATTACTTCGAAAAGAATCACTGCCTCATATAATCTTGGAGATAAGGTCCATAAGTTTCTACCTGGCAACCATGAATTGCTAGACTATGAGGGGAAAAGTGTGTAACAAAGGATGTAAAGGATCTTTGTGCCGAACTTTTTCTCGAAATGAGGAATGTTTATGGTGCAAAGTTTTTTTTATACAGTAAAGAGTGAAAATTTCATTTTAAAAAATTATTATTATTTATTCGACAATTGTGCTTATTTTTAGTGGTTAGTCATTTGTACTATGTTGTAAGTTGAAAAAAGAGAAAAGAAGTCTTACATCAGAGGTCGAATAATTGAAATGCGGGGGAGTCTTATGTCAGTAAAATCCGATAGTCGTCACCTATATTTACGGGTGATTGATCACATCAAAGAAAAAATTAAAGATGGGGCTTATAAAGAACGACAAAAGTTACCATCAGAGTTTGATTTAGCGAAAGAACTTGGCGTAAGTAGAGCGACTTTAAGGGAAGCGTTACGTATTTTAGAAGAAGAAAATGTTGTCATTCGTAGACATGGTGTAGGGACATTTGTAAATGCAAAGCCATTATTTTCTTCTGGAATAGAACAACTTTCTAGTATTACAGATATGATTTCTAGTGTGGGGAAAACACCAGGAACGATTTTTTTATCATCATCTACTACAACTTTAACAGAAGAGGAAAAAGAGAAGTTTAATAGTGAAGATGGTTTTAATGCAGTGATGATTGAACGCGTGCGTACAGCAGATGGGGAACCTGTTGTATATTGTATCGATAAACTTGCAAAAGAAATATTGCCAGATTTATCGGGTTACAATGAGGAATCATTATTAACGGTGATACATAATAACACGCATAAGCGCATAACATATGCGGTTGCTCACATTGAGCCAATTGGCTATCACCCTAAAATCTCACCAATTTTAGAATGTGAGCCTGAAACAGCACTGCTTGTATTAAAACAAATGCACTATGATCAAAATGATGAGCCAATCTTATATTCTATTAATTACTTTAGAGCTGATAAGTTTAGCTTCCACGTATTAAGAAAGCGTATGTAGGTAAGTTCCTTTTTAGGGAGGTGACAGCAAGAAGTAAGGGACAGCAGCGAAAGAATAAATAAATATATATCATTTTTGGAGGGGTTTCTAGTATGAAGAAAAAAGCAGGTCTTTTATTATCATTAACATTAGTAGCAAGTACAGTTTTAGGTGCATGTGGTAACTCGGATAAGGCAAGCAGTGACAAGAAAGACACGAAAGACTTCAAGGTTGGTATGGTAACGGATGTTGGGGGCGTTGATGACAAATCGTTCAACCAATCTTCTTGGGAAGGACTAAAAAAGTTTGGTAAAGATAATGGATTAAAGGAAAAGACAAATTATCGTTACCTACAGTCTGAAAAAGAAGCGGATTATATTCCAAACTTAAAGAAATTTTCAAAAGATAAGTATGATTTATCTTTCGGAATTGGTTATAAATTAGAAGGTGCAATTAAAGAAGTAGCAAAAGAATCTCCAAAACAACAATTTGCAATCGTTGATACTGTAGTAGATGCACCAAACGTAACGAGCATTACATTTAAAGATCATGAAGGATCATTCCTTGTAGGTGCGGTAGCAGCTATGTCAACAAAATCAAATAAAGTAGGATTTGTTGGTGGGATGAAGAGTGATTTAATTAGTAAATTCGAAAATGGATTTAAAGCGGGTGCAAAAGCAGTAAATCCAAACATTGAAATCGTATCTGAATATGCAGAAGCATTCGATAAACCTGAAAAAGGTACAGTTCTTGCATCAGCAATGTACGGTCAAGGCGTAGACGTAATTTACCATGCTGCTGGTGGTACAGGTAACGGTGTATTCACTGAAGCGAAAAACCGTAAGAAAAAAGGTGAAAATGTTTGGGTAATCGGTGTTGACCGTGACCAAAACCAAGAAGGTATGCCTGAAAACGTAACATTAACTTCAATGGTAAAACGTGTAGATATCGCTGTTGAAAAAGTAGCACAAGAAGCGAAAGACGGTAAGTTAAAAGGCGGTAAAGTAGAAGCGTTTGGTTTAAAAGATGACGGTGTTGGTATTGCAAAAACAACTGACAACGTGAAAAAAGTTAACCCTGAAATTTTAACAAAAGTAGAAGAGCTTGAAAAGAAAATTACAGACGGTGAAATTAAAGTACCAGCTACAGATAAAGAGTATAAAGAATATGAAGCTTCTCTAAAAAAATAAATAGAGAAATAGCAAAGGTTAGTTCATAGAACTAACCTTTGTATGTATAAAACTTCCGAATTGCTTAATAAGTTAATAGTGTAATAGGGAATGTTCCCTGTTAAAAGGAGGAACACAATGGAATACGTAATTGAGATGAATAACATTACGAAAGTATTCCCAGGCATTGTAGCGAATGATGATATTACGCTGCAAGTAAAGCAGGGTGAGATACATGCTTTACTTGGAGAAAATGGTGCAGGGAAATCCACATTGATGAATGTACTATTTGGTTTGTACCAACCAGAACAAGGTGAAATTAAAATTAAAGGAAAGTCTGTAAACATTACCAATCCGAATGTGGCAAATGACCTTGGTATTGGAATGGTTCATCAGCACTTTATGCTTGTTCATAATTTTACAGTTACAGAAAATATTATTCTCGGAAATGAACCGAAGAAAAAAGGGAAAATTGCTGTTGAGGAAGCTGCTAAAGAAATTCAAAAACTGTCTGAACAATACGGTTTAGCTGTAGATCCATATGCGAAAATACAGGATATTTCAGTTGGTATGCAACAGCGTGTTGAGATATTAAAAACTCTTTACCGCGGTGCAGAAATTTTAATATTTGATGAACCGACAGCTGTGTTAACACCGCAAGAAATTCATGAGCTAATTCAAATTATGAAAAAGCTTGTGCAAGAAGGAAAATCTATTGTTCTTATTACACATAAGTTGAAAGAAATTATGGAAGTTTGCGATCGTTGTACGATTATTCGTAAAGGAAAAGGAATTGGAACGGTTGACGTTGCAAATACGGATGAAAATAAACTTGCAGAATTAATGGTCGGACGTCAAGTGAATTTTAAAACAGAAAAAATAGACGCGAAACCAAAAGAAGAGGTACTTTCAATTGCAAACCTTGTTGTTCACGATGCACGTCAACTACCTGCTGTAAAAGGCCTTGACTTAACTGTTCGTGCGGGGGAAATTGTTGGGATTGCAGGGATTGATGGAAACGGACAAAGTGAATTAATAGAAGCAATTACTGGTTTACGAAAAGTTGAGTCAGGTTCTATTGCAATTAAAGGGAAAGAAATAACAAATTGGCCTGTTAGAAGAATAACAGAAGAAGGAATTGGTCATATTCCAGAAGATCGTCATAAACACGGACTCGTCCTTGATTTTTCTGTTAGAGATAATATAGTTCTGCAAACGTACTATAAGAATCCGTTTTCAAAGAAAGGGATTTTAAATTTCAGCAAAATTACAGAAAAAGCAAAGGCTCTTATTGAACAGTTTGATGTACGTACACCTAGTGAGCAAACGTTAGCACGCGCTCTATCTGGGGGAAATCAACAAAAAGCAATTATTGCACGTGAAGTAGACCGCGATCCGGATTTATTAATTGCAGCACAGCCAACACGTGGTTTAGATGTAGGAGCAATTGAATTTATTCATAAGAGATTAATAGAGCAAAGGGATAAAGGGAAAGGTGTATTACTTTTATCACTAGAGTTAGATGAAATCTTAAATGTTAGCGATCGAATTGCTGTTATTTATGAAGGGAAAATTGTAGCAATAGTTGATGCGAAAGAAACGAATGAACAACAGCTTGGATTGTTAATGGCTGGAGGAACAAAGAAGGAGCAGGTGGGTACAAATGGCTAAAAAACTTTTAACAGAACGAACGATAAATATTTTAGTCCCAGTACTATCCGTTATTTTTGGCTTACTTGTCGGAGCGATTGTAATGCTAGTTAGTGGTTATGATCCAATTGTGGGTTATAGTGCACTTTGGACAGGGATGTTCGGCAGCGCAAGTGCGATTGGTGAAACGCTTCGTACAATGATACCGCTTATTCTTGCTGGTTTATCAGTGGCGTTTGCATTTCGTACAGGTTTATTTAATATCGGGGTAGAGGGTCAATTGCTAGTTGGTTGGCTTGCAGCGGTTTGGTTCGGTTATGCAGTTTCACTACCAGCTTTCCTTCATATTCCATTATCTATTTTATTCGCAGCATTGGTAGGAGGAATTTGGGGCTTCATTCCTGGATATTTAAAAGGAAAGTTTCAAGTTAATGAGGTTATTGTAACAATTATGATGAACTATATCGCATTATATGTAACATATGACATCATTAAGCGCTTTTTACATGAAGGTAATGATAAAACGTATGACATTAAAGAGAGTGCATCACTATCTTCAGACTGGCTTGCTTCTATTACTGATGGTTCGCGTCTTCACTGGGGAATTATTGTAGCAATATTAATTGCTATTTTAATGTGGTTCTTATTAGATCGAACAACTTTAGGCTACGAATTAAAGTCGGTAGGATTTAATCAGCATGCTTCTCAATATGCAGGTATGAAAGTTTCTCGTAATGTAGTATTCTCCATGACAATTGCTGGTGCATTTGCGGGGATTGGTGGAGCGATGGAAGGATTAGGAACATTCCAGAGTATGACAGCGATGTCTTCGTTTACAGGAGTAGGATTTGATGGGATTGCTGTAGCATTACTTGGAGGGAATAATCCGTTTGGGATAATCCTTTCAGCTTTATTATTTGGTGGTTTGAAAAGTGCTTCCCCTCAAATGAACTTTGAGGCAGATGTACCATCAGAGCTTATTAATGTAATTATTGCATGTATCATCTTCTTTGTTGCATGTAGTTATGTGTTAAGATGGGCGCTTACACGCATGAGCAAGGAGGGGAAATAAATGAGCTTTTTAGATATATTAGCCATTCTTGTGACGGGTACGTTATATACATCGGCACCTATCATTTTCACAGCACTAGGTGGTGTATTTAGTGAACGATCGGGTGTTGTAAATATCGGATTAGAAGGACTAATGCTATTTGGTGCATTTATTGGAGTTGTTACAAACTTATTAATGGGTGATACTTGGGGAACGATGACTCCGTGGATTGCGTTATTATTTGCGGCAATTGGTAGTGGATTATTTGCATTACTTCATGCGGTAGCTTCTATTACATTCCGAGCAGATCAAGTTGTAAGTGGTGTAGCAATTAACTTCTTATCTCTTGGTTTAACGGTATTTGCAATTAAGAAGATTTTTGATAAAGGGCAGACTGACTTTATTCAGTATCGTATTGAAAAGATTGATATTCCAGGCCTTTCGGATATTCCGGTTTTAGGGAAAATATTTTTCTCGAACGTACCAATAACGTCGTATATTGCCATTATTTTAGCATTCGTTGTTTGGTATGTTATTTATAAAACACCGTTCGGTCTTCGTCTACGTGCTGTTGGTGAACACCCAATGGCAGCGGATACGATGGGGATTAACGTATATAAAATGCGCTATATTGGAGTCTGTATTTCAGGAGTGTTTGCTGGAATTGGTGGAGCGATTTTTGCAATGTCAATTTCTAATAACTTCTCAGGGGCAACTATTACAGGACAAGGTTTCTTAGCTTTAGCTGCTATGATTTTTGGAAAGTGGAATCCACTAGGCGCACTAGGTGCAGCTCTATTCTTTGGTTTTGCACAATCTCTTAGTGTAACGGGCGGAACAATTCCTGTATTAGATCAAATTCCAAGTGTTTTATTAACGATATTACCATATGTATTCACAATATTAGCGCTTGTTGGTTTTGTAGGTCGTTCTGAAGCTCCGAAAGCATTAGGAACTCCTTATGAAAAAGGAAAACGATAAGTATTTTATAAGTATTTTATAAGTATTTTATAAGTATAAAAAAGCTCGCACATTAGTGTGGGCTTTTTTACATAGAATATATTTAATACGGAATTTTACTATGTTCCTTACATATTAAAGTTTTTAGAAAGAATCATATGTAAGCATAATAAGGAAGAAAAGTTGATTTTTTATTTCTAAAAACTGTATATTGAAGAGGAATATTCCTATATACGTAAAGGAGGGCTATAAATGAAACTAATGGAACAACAACTACATGAGTTAGGTGGTTTGCGCGTACATATTATTCCGACTGATAAATATAAAACGAATACCTTTGTATTTCGTTTTAAAGCGCCTTTAAATGAGGAGACGGTGACAGAGCGTGCCCTATTGCCATACGTATTGCAAAGTGCGACAGAAAAATTACCTTCTGTAATTCGTCTTCGTCAATATTTAGAAGAATTATACGGGTCTTCTTTAGCAGTAGATGTAAGTAAAAAAGGGGAAGACCATATTATCTCCATTTATGTAGACATTGCAAATGAAGTATATTTACATGATGCACCACCGTTATTTGAAAAAGCGCTTTCTATGTTGTCGGATATTGTGTTACATCCAGCGACGGAGGGGAACGGTTTCCTACCTTCTATCGTAGAAAGTGAAAAAAGAGCACTGTTACAGAGAATTGAAGCTACTTATGACGATAAAATGCGTTATGCAAACGAGCGTTTAATTGAAGAAATGTGCAAAGTAGAACCGTATCGTTTAAGTGCAAATGGAAAAAAAGAGAGTGTTGCTTCTATTACAAATGAAAGTCTGTATCAATATTATCAAAAGGTGTTAGCGGAAGATGAGATGGATCTATATATTATTGGTGATATTTCAGAAAACGCCGTTGATCTTGTAAGTAAGTATTTTTCTATTTCAGCTCGTCCAGTGAGAGAAAGAAATGTACTCCTTCATAGACGAAATAATGAAGAAAAAGAAGTTGTTGAAAAACAAGAATTAAAACAAAGTAAATTACACATCGGTTATCGTACATTTGTCACATATAAAGATGAAGATTATTTTGCATTGCAATTGTTCAATGGATTGTTTGGTGGTTTTTCTCATTCGAAGTTATTCGTAAATGTGCGTGAAAAAAATAGTTTAGCGTACTATGCAGCATCGCGCTTTGAAAGTCATAAAGGTTTATTATTTGTTATGTCAGGAATTGAAGCGAAAAATTATGAAAAAGCAGTTGAGATTATTAAAGAACAAATGCTTGCGATGCAAAACGGAGAGTTTTCTGAAGAAGAAATACATCAAACAAAAAGTGTCATCCAAAATCAAATATTAGAGGCGATTGATACACCGCGTGGATTTGTAGAAATGCTATATCATGGTATTATTTCAGATCGTACACGTCCAGTTGAAGAATGGCTTACAGGTATAGAAAGTGTGACAAAAGAAGAAATTGTAAAAGTTGCTAAAAATATTGAACTAGATACAATTTACTTTTTACAAGGAACGGAGGGAGAGTAAATGGAGAAAATTATTTATGAGCAATTAAAAGAAACACTCTATTATGAAAAACTTCCTAATGGATTAGATGTATATGTTTTACCGAAACAAGGATTTAATAAAACATTTGCGACGTTTACGACGAAATATGGTTCAGTAGATAATACATTTGTACCATTAGGGAAAGAAGAAATGATTCGTGTACCTGATGGGATTGCACATTTTCTTGAGCATAAATTATTTGAAAAAGAAGATCACGATGCTTTCCAATTGTTTAGTAAACAAGGAGCATCGGCAAATGCTTTTACATCCTTCACACGAACAGCTTACCTTTTTTCATGTACTTCAAACGTAGAACAAAATTTAAATACATTACTAAACTTTGTGCAAGAGCCTTATTTCTCTGAAAAAACAGTTGAAAAAGAGAAGGGGATTATTGGGCAAGAAATTCAAATGTATCAAGATAACCCAGATTGGCGTTTGTACTTTGGGTTAATTGATAGCTTGTTTGTAAAACACCCAATTAAAATTGATATTGCAGGGACAATCGAATCTATTAGTAAAATTACGAAAGATTTATTATATGAATGTTATGAAACATTTTATCATCCGAGCAATATGTTATTATTTGTTGTGGGTGCAATTGATCCAGAGAAAACAATGGATTTAGTACGTGAAAATCAAGCAAAAAAAGATTATAAAAACCAGCCAGAAATTGTGCGTTCATTTGAAGAGGAACCAAATGAGGTAAATGAAAAGAAAAAAATTATTTCAATGCCTGTGCAAACACCGAAATGTTTAGTTGGTATTAAAGCGACTAATTTAAAAGAAAAAGGGCAAGCGCTTTTAAAACAAGAAATTGCGCTTACGTTACTTTTAGATTATTTATTTGGAAAAAGTTCTGTTCATTACGAAGCTTTATATAATGAAGGGCTTATTGATGATTCATTCTCGTATGACTATACAGAAGAAAATAACTTCGGTTTTGCAATGGTTGGCGGTGATACGAAACAACCTGATGAATTGGCAGATCGTTTAAAAGATATTTTATTAAAAACAGATTATGATCAATTAGATGCGGCGGCATTAGAACGAGTGAAGAAAAAGAAAATTGGTGGTTTTTTACGCTCGTTGAATTCACCAGAATATATTGCAAATCAATTTACACGATATGCGTTTAATGAATCTAGTCTATTTGATGCATTGACTGTATTAGAAGGGCTAACCGTTCAAGACTTACAAGAAGTAGCAAAATTATTGTTATCAGAAGAAAAAATGAGTGTTTGTCAGGTGTTACCGAAAAAATAACATTTTAAAGATACCCTCATCTTATCATTGAAAAATTGTAAGATGAGGGTATTATTTAGTTGTGTGAAAAGTGAACTTGTAGAGATAAGAGAGGGAATTTATGAAAAAGTATGCGTTAGTAACTGGAGGGAGCGGAGGGATTGGCTCTGCTATTTCGAAACAATTAATTCAAGATGGATATACAGTTTATGTTCATTACAATAACAGTGAAGGAAAGGTATTGGAATTGCAGAAAGCATGGGGGGAAGTTATCCCTGTGCAAGCGAATTTGGCTTCTAGTGATGGAGCAGAGCAATTGTGGAGACAAATTGAACATCCTATTGATGTTATTGTATATGCAGCTGGGAAGAGTATTTTTGGACTAGTAACAGATGTAACAAACGATGAATTGGATTATATGGTAGAACTTCAAGTGAAGAACGTATATAAATTACTTTCAATGGCACTTCCGCCTATGATTGGGAGGAGAAGTGGTAATATTGTAATTGTTTCATCTATATGGGGACAAATAGGGGCTTCTTGTGAAGTGCTTTATTCAATGGTAAAAGGGGCGCAAAATTCATATGTGAAAGCTTTGGCGAAAGAAGTGTCTTTAAGTGGATTACGTGTGAATGCGGTAGCACCAGGAGCAATTGAAACGGAAATGTTAAGTGTTTTTTCTGAAGAAGATAAAATGGGAATTGCTGAAGATATACCATTAGGTAGAATAGGGTTACCAGAAGAAGTAGCAAAAACAGTTGCATTCCTCGTATCACCAGGAGCATCTTACATAACTGGACAAATCATCGGAGTGAATGGTGGTTGGCACTGCTAAAAATTTCTTACATAAAAAATGAATAGTTGCACAAATTAAGCATGATTTTATTACTCAATAGTGAGGTGCTTAATTATGTCAGTATTAGATAATTTTGATCAGTGGAAGAGCTTTTTAGGAGATCGTTTAGAGCAAGCGCAAGGAAAAGGTTTAGACGGCGGTGCGGTATCAGATATGGCATTTCGTGTTGGCGACTACCTTGCTAATGAAGTAGAAGGACGCAATGACCAAGAGAAATTATTAGCTGAGCTTTGGAAAGTTGCTGATGAACAGGAGCAACATACCATTGCAAACTTAATGGTTAAGTTTGTACAACATAAGTAAAAGTAGAGAGGAGATTCTCCTCTCTACTTTTTTTGTATAATAATTACACAGGATAGATTATACATTTAGCTTCCCTATTAAGGTGAAATCATATAATATAGTACGTAGGTGTAAAGTAAGCAAGGGGAGTGATCTTGGATGATTGAATGGTATTTTGAATATGAAATACATAAAAACCGACCTGGCTTGCTTGGTGACGTTTCTTCGTTAATCGGTATGCTCGGCATTAATATTGTCACAATTAATGGTGTAGATAATGCACGACGTGGGTTACTTCTTATGTGTGATAATCAAGAGCAAATCTCTAGACTTGAATCAATTTTAAATACGATGGATAACATAACGGTAACGAAATATCGTCCGCCCAAGCTAAGAGATAAGCTAGCGGTTAGGCATGGTAGGTACATACAACGAGATGCAGATGATAAGAAAACATTTCGATTTGTGCGTGATGAATTAGGCTTACTTGTAGACTTTATGGCAGAAATTATGAAAAAAGAAGGCCATAAACTAATTGGGATACGCGGAATGCCTCGTGTCGGAAAAACAGAATCCATTGTTGCTGCAAGTGTTTGTGCAAATAAAAGGTGGTTATTTGTATCATCTACTCTTATTAAGCAAACTGTTCGTAGTCAATTAATTGAAGATGAGTATAGCGATGACAATATTTTCATCCTAGATGGAATTGTGTCAACGAAGCGTGCTAACGAAAGACATTGGCAGCTCGTTCGTGAAATTATGAGATTGCCTGCAACAAAAGTTGTAGAACATCCTGATGTATTTGTGAGTCAGTCAGAATACACATTGGATGATTTTGATTATATTATCGAGTTGCGCAACGATTATGATGAAGAAATTCAATATAATTTAGTAGATGAAATTGAGCAAGGTACGCAAAATAATTTCTCTATGTTTGACTTTTAAAGAAATATTGAGGTGTTAGTAGTGACGGAATTGGGACAAAAGCTGAAAGAAGCAAGAGAAGCGAAAGGCTTGACTATTGATCAGCTGCATGAGATTACAAAAATTCAAAAACGCCATTTAGTGGCAATTGAAGAAGGCAATTATGATGTATTGCCAGGAGCTTTTTATGCGCGTGCATTCATTAAACAATACGCAGATGCGGTTGGATTAAATGGAGAGGAACTGCTTGTAGAACATCAGAGTACGATACCACAATCTGAGAAGCGTGAAGTTCCACAAGTATCAACGGGACAAAAAACACAAGAAACAATGCAAAAATCTTCATCATGGCCAATTGCAGATCACATGCCGAAAATCTTAGTTGCGTTGTTAGTAATCGCAGTTGGAGTGGTAATCTGGTTTGTGTTTCAAGCGTTAACTGGAAAAGATGATGAAAAAGTTCCGAGTGCTCAAAGTGAGAAAATTGAAGTTCAAAAAGCAAAAGATTCTCCGTTAGATACGAAGAAAGATGAAGCGAAAGCGGAAGAACCAAAAAAAGAGGAACCAAAGAAAGAAGAACCAAAGAAAGAAGAGCAACCAGCACCACCAACGGGACAGCAAGAAGTGAAAGTAGTTGGAACAACTGGTAAGGTATCTACTTTGGAAATTCATAATAATAAAACGTTAGAATTGGAAATCATAGCGAAGGGTACAAGCTATGTAGATGTTAAAGATGATGCGGGTAACGAAATTTTAAACACTACAGTACAAGGTGGTCAAACAGAAAAACGTGATGTATCAACATTAAAAGAAGTACGACTTAATATTGGAAATGCAACGAATGTTGAAGTTAAACTGAATGGCCAAGTGGTTGCTTTCCCATTGGACCCAGAAAAAGAACTTCACCAAAGATTGGTGATAAAAAACCAAGGGATAGGGCAACCTGCACAATAACAGTCATCGCTTCGATGACTTTTTTCAATGAACAAATGTTTTTGATATGATGGAGGAATAGCTGTGAATTTACCAAATAAAATTACAATATCTAGAATCTTCTTAATTCCAATTTTCATGGTAATTATGTTAGCGCCCTTTAATTGGGGTTCATACACAATTGGTGATGTTGATTTACCAATTCAACATTTAGTGGGGGCACTTATCTTTATCGTTGCTTCAGCTACAGATTGGATTGATGGACATTACGCAAGGAAGTATAATCTTGTAACGAACTTAGGAAAGTTTCTTGATCCGTTAGCTGATAAATTACTGGTTTCAGCAGCACTTATTACATTGGTAGAGATGCGATATGTACCGGCTTGGATTGTTATTGTAATTATCAGTCGTGAGTTTGCTGTAACAGGTTTACGTCTTGTACTTGCTGGAACAGGGGAAGTAGTTGCGGCAAATCAGCTAGGGAAAATTAAGACATGGACACAAATTATTGCGATTGCAGCATATTTATTACACGATGTACCTTTAAATTTAATCCATATTCCAGTTGCGGATATCTTCATATGGATTGCATTAATCTTTACTGTTATTTCAGGATGGGATTATTTCTGGAAAAATAGAGCTGCTTTTGTAAACTCAAAATAGAAGTTTATGGGGGAATTGGGATGAATGCTGAGATTATTGCGGTTGGAACTGAATTATTACTTGGACAAATTGCAAATACAAATGCCCAGTTTTTATCTGAAAAGTTGGCTTCAATTGGAATTAACGTGTACTATCATACTGTTGTTGGTGATAATAATAAGCGACTGCAAAAGGCGATTGAAGCTGCGGAAGAACGTGCTGATATCCTTATTTTTACAGGTGGATTAGGACCGACAAAAGATGATTTAACGAAAGAAACGATAGCGACTAGTTTAGATGAAAAGCTTGTGTATGATGAAAAGGCATTAGACTTAATAAGTAATTACTTTAAGCGTACAGGCCGTGAATTTACGGAGAATAATAAAAAGCAAGCGCTCGTTTTAAATGGAGCAACAGTATTTGCAAATGACCACGGTATGGCGCCGGGTATGGGGGTAAATAAGAACGGAAAAGTTTATATTTTATTACCAGGGCCGCCAAAAGAAATGAAACCAATGTATGTAAGTTACGTAGAGCCTTTTTTACGTAATTTTACAACAGGAGAAAACATTTATTCACGTGTGCTTCGTTTCTTCGGTATTGGGGAGTCCCAATTAGAGGTGAAAGTTCAAGATTTAATTGATGGACAAACAAACCCAACAATTGCCCCGCTAGCAAATGATGGAGAAGTGACATTACGTTTAACCGCTAAGCATCAAAATGTTAGCGAAGCGGAGAAACTAATTCAACATGTGGAAGATTTGATTTTAGAAAGAGTAGGAGAATTTTTCTACGGATATGACCAAGAATTTTTGCATTATAAGGCAATCGAGTTATTGAAGAGAAAAGGGTTAACTTTAGCATGTGCAGAAAGTTTAACAGGTGGTCTTTTTGGAAATCAAGTAACTGAAAATGCTGGTGTTTCTTCTGTATTTAAGGGCGGTGTCATTTGTTATCATAATGATGTGAAGCAACATGTTTTACGTGTGCCTGAAGAAGTGTTGCATACTGATGGTGCAGTTAGTAAGGAATGTGCTCGTTATCTTGCTGAAAATGTTAAGGATTTATTAAAAGCGGATATCGGAATTAGTTTCACTGGGGTAGCAGGGCCAGATGCTTCAGAACAGAAAGAGCCAGGAACAGTATTTGTTGGATTAGCGATTAAAGGTGAACAAACTGCAGTCTTTCCTCTTAATTTAAGTGGAAGTCGTCAACAAATTAGAGAACGATCAGCAAAATATGGATTTTATCATTTATATAAAAAGCTAGAAGAGATATAAGTTTCTTCTAGCTTTTTTTATAGTTAAATTCCGTATTTGTGTGATGGAAAATAAAAAAATCGAATAAATGTTCGATTTTTGTTGGCAAATTGAATTGAAAATAGGTATAATAAGATTAGCAATTCAGTTAAGGAGGAATTTTGAATGAGTGATCGTCAAGCGGCATTAGATATGGCGTTAAAACAAATAGAGAAGCAATTCGGTAAAGGTTCAATTATGAAATTAGGAGAACAAGCGGAACGTAGAATTTCTACAATTTCAAGTGGTTCTTTAGCACTTGATGTGGCGCTAGGGGTAGGCGGATACCCACGTGGCCGTATTATCGAAATTTACGGACCTGAAAGTTCAGGTAAAACGACAGTTTCATTACATGCAATTGCAGAAGTACAACGTCAAGGTGGACAAGCAGCATTCATCGATGCGGAGCACGCAATGGATCCTGTATATGCACAAAAATTAGGCGTTAACATAGATGAATTACTATTATCACAGCCTGATACAGGGGAGCAAGGATTAGAAATTGCAGAAGCACTTGTACGAAGTGGTGCGGTTGATATTATCGTAATTGACTCTGTAGCAGCTCTTGTACCGAAAGCAGAGATTGAAGGCGACATGGGTGACTCACACGTAGGTTTACAAGCACGTTTAATGTCACAAGCACTTCGTAAGCTTTCAGGGGCAATCAACAAATCAAAAACAATTGCAATCTTTATTAACCAAATTCGTGAAAAAGTTGGGGTTATGTTCGGAAACCCAGAAACAACTCCAGGTGGTCGTGCGTTGAAATTCTATTCAACTGTCCGTCTTGAAGTGCGTCGTGCGGAGCAATTAAAGCAAGGTAACGACATCGTTGGTAATAAAACAAAAGTAAAAGTAGTGAAAAATAAAGTAGCGCCACCATTCCGTGTTGCTGAAGTTGATATTATGTACGGAGAAGGTATTTCAAGAGAAGGTGAAATCTTGGATATGGCTTCTGAGCTTGATATCGTTCAAAAGAGCGGTGCTTGGTATTCTTATAATGAAGAACGTTTAGGACAAGGTCGTGAAAATTCGAAGCAATTCTTAAAAGAGAATACGGACTTAAGAGAGGAAATTGCCTTCTTTGTTCGTGATCATCACGGAATTGGTGAAGATTCTGGTGTGGAAGACACGGAAGATTCAACTCTTCAAGATTAAAAAATAAAAGACACGGGTCCCGTGTCTTTTATTTTTTACCTTCTATTAAAGGGGTATCTATCGTAGTGGTTAAAATATTTTTTTGACTCAAATGGGATGTGTAAAGAGGAATATTCATGCGTTTTAAGGGAATAAAATGGTATTTACTAAGGTTTTCCAGGATAATATGCTATCAATTTTTCAAATTCAGATAACATTCAGGACTGAAGGTAAAGAAAGTAAAAGTAGACAACGCTTGACAATGAAAATTACGATAGATACAATGAGAATGTATATTTTTTCTTATATACGATATACTCTTCTCAAGAAGAGAAGTAATATTCGGAGTAAGGTTTAAAACTTACCGAAATAATAATATGACATTTTAATTGTGAAATGAAGAAAGTCCCTTAAAAAAGCGGGACGACGGTCTTTGCTGTATGTTGTAATTTAATGTACATGCCGACAGTCTTTTTTCATTCATAGCAAGGGGAGGTGAAATCATGAGTAGTACAGTTTGGATACTCATCTCCATTTTGCTTGCAACAACAGTCGGTGCAGTTGTTGGCTTTTTTGTTCGAAAGTCTATTGCTGAAGCGAAGATTAATGGTGCGGCTAATGAAGCGAAACGTATTCTAGACGAAGCGAATCGTGAGGCTGAAGCACTTAAGAAAGAAGCGCTTTTAGAAGCAAAGGATGAAATTCATACACTTCGTACAGAAGCTGAATTAGAAATTCGTGACCGTAGAAGCGAATTACAAAAACAAGAAAATCGTTTAATGCAAAAAGAAGAGAACCTTGATCGTAAAGACGAAACGCTCGATAAACGCGAGCAACAGTTAGAGAAGAAAGAGGATTCTCTTGTAGCGAGACAACAACAGATTGAAGAGTTGGAAAGCAAAGTGGGAGAGTTAGTTCAAAAGCAACAAACAGAATTAGAGCGCATTTCCAATCTGACACGCGAACAAGCGAAAGCAATTATTCTTGGTAAAGTAGAAAATGAAGTTTCTCATGAAATCGCTGTTATGGTAAAAGAAAGTGAAGTTCGCGCGAAAGAAGAAGCGGATAAGAAAGCAAAAGAGATTTTATCTCTTGCAATGCAAAGATGTGCAGCTGATCATGTTGCTGAAACAACCGTTTCGGTTGTAAATCTTCCAAATGACGAAATGAAGGGACGTATTATCGGGCGTGAAGGTCGTAATATTCGTACGTTAGAAACGTTAACGGGTATTGACTTAATTATCGATGATACACCAGAGGCGGTAATCCTTTCTGGATTCGATCCAATTCGTCGTGAAACAGCTCGTATCGCTCTTGATAAACTAGTACAGGACGGACGTATTCACCCAGCGCGTATTGAAGAGATGGTCGAAAAATCAAGACGTGAAGTGGACGAGTATATTCGCGAAGTCGGAGAGCAAACAACGTTTGAAGTGGGTGTTCATGGATTACACCCAGATTTAATTAAAATTTTAGGTCGTTTAAAATACCGTACAAGTTATGGACAAAACGTCTTAAAACACTCTATGGAAGTTGCATATTTAACTGGACTTATGGCAGCAGAGCTTGGCGAGGATGAAAAACTAGCAAGACGTGCTGGTCTATTACATGATATCGGAAAAGCGATTGACCATGAAGTAGAAGGTAGCCACGTTGAAATTGGTGTTGAACTCGCAACGAAATATAAAGAGCATCCTGTAGTTATAAACAGTATCGCATCTCACCATGGTGACACAGAACCAACTTCTATCATTGCAGTTTTAGTTGCAGCAGCAGATGCTTTATCAGCTGCAAGACCGGGAGCTCGTAGTGAAACGCTTGAAAACTACATTCGTCGTCTTGAAAAGTTAGAAGAGATTTCAGAGTCTTATGAAGGCGTTGAAAAATCATTTGCAATTCAAGCAGGACGTGAAGTTCGTATTTTGGTAAAACCAGATACAATCGATGATTTAGAAGCTCATCGTTTAGCTCGTGATATCCGAAAACGTATTGAAAATGAACTGGATTACCCAGGACATATTAAAGTAACTGTTATTCGTGAAACACGTGCAGTGGAATACGCAAAATAAAGTGGTGAAACACCACTTTATTTTTTTGTGTTGGAATTGGATAAAATAAAGACAGTTAGTTATATAGCGTAAAAGTGAAACAAACTTATAATAAACATATTATAAGGAATTTCCTTAATGCTATAGCAATAAAAAATGCAGTACATAGAAAGGGTAAGACATATGAGAATATTATTTGTTGGGGATGTAGTAGGATCTCCTGGTAGAGGTATGATTCAACAATACGTACCGGCATTAAAGAAAAAATATACACCTACAGTAACAATCATTAATGGAGAAAACGCAGCAGGTGGCCGTGGGATTACAGAAAAAATATATCGAAACTTTTTAGAGTGTGGGGCGCAAGCAGTTACACTTGGAAACCATGCTTGGGATAATCGTGAAGTATTTGAATTCATAGATGATGCAAAATATCTTGCAAGACCAGCTAACTTCCCAGAAGGAACTCCAGGAAAAGGACTTATCTTTGTGAACTGTAATGGAACAGAAGTTGCAGTTATTAACTTACAAGGACGTACTTTCCTTCCTCCGATTGATTGTCCATTCCGTAAAGTGGATGAATTAATTAATATTGCGAAAAAACGTACGAATATTATCTTTGTTGATTTCCATGCGGAGACTACAAGTGAAAAACAAGCGCTAGGTTGGTATGTAGATGGACGTGCTACAGCAGTAGTAGGTACGCATACGCATGTCCCTACAGCGGATAACCGTATTTTACCAAGTGGAACGGCATATATTACAGATGTTGGGATGACAGGGCCATATGATGGAATATTAGGTATGGACCGAGAAGCGGTATTGAAGAAGTTTTTAACGAACTTACCGGTACGATTTGAAGTAACAAGTGGTAGAACGCAATTAAGTGCAGTGTTAATTGATGTGGATCCAAATACAGGAAAAGCAAAGAAAATTGAGCGCATTTTAATTAATGACGATCAACCATTTTTTGAGTAAATTTCCGTTAAATTTTAGATAAGTTATTATATTTTAATTTTTTAGAAAAATTACGGAAATTTAGCAGGAATACGCGCCATTCCTCGTGAATATAAGTTAAAGTGAAATAATTGCTAATACTTTTTAAAGAAACGAGGAGGAAACGCGGAATGGAAATATTAAAAGTTAAAGCAACGTCGGTCCCTAATTCTGTAGCTGGTGCACTTGCAGGTGTTATTCGCGAACGCGGAACAGCAGAAATTCAAGCTATTGGTGCAGGTGCATTGAACCAAGCGGTAAAGGCAGTAGCAATCGCAAGAGGATTTGTAGCGCCTAGTGGTTTGGACCTGATTTGTATCCCAGCGTTTACAGATATTATGATTGATGGCGAAGAGCGTACAGCAATAAAATTAATTGTAGAACCTCGTTAAGTTTTAAACAACCTGTTTGCAGTATGCAAACAGGTTGTTTTTATAATGGAGGACTGAAAATGAAAATTTTTGATGCTCATTGTGACGTGCTTCTTCAGTTATGGAGTGCACAAGGGAAAAGGAATTTTAACGATGATTCACAATTACATATTACATTTGAACAGTTAAAGAGAAGAAAAGGAAGTATACAATGTTTTGCTATATATGTACCAGAAACAGTGGCATATGAAAACCGATTTGAAGCAGCATTACAAATGGTAGATATTTTTTATAATGAAATTTTATCCCTACCAGGTGTAAAGTTTATTCAGACAAAAGATGATATTAACATGTTAAAACAGGACGAGGTTGGAGCGATATTAACACTAGAAGGATGCGAAGCAATTGGAAAAGAAGCAATGAAATTACGGTTGTTGTATCGCCTAGGAGTACGTTCTTTTGGACTAACATGGAATTATGCCAATCTCTTAGCTGATGGTGCGCTAGAGACACGTGGGGCGGGTTTAACGAATTTTGGTAAACAGGTTGTACAAGAACTGAATGCGCTACATGTATGGACTGATGTGTCTCATCTAAATGAAAGAAGTTTTTGGGATGTTATAGAGATTGCAAAAAATCCTATTGCTTCCCACTCAAATTGTATGAAACTTTGCGAGCACCCACGTAATTTAAACGATGAACAACTTAAAGCTCTTATAAAGAAAAATGGCATGATCGGTGTCACTTTTGTACCGCAGTTTCTAACAAGTGAAAGGCAAGCAAATATAACTGATATCATAAAACATATCGAATATATTTGCTCGCTAGGTGGAGAAAACAATATAGGGTTTGGTTCAGATTTTGATGGGATTGTAGATACGGTTGTCAATGTATCTGCCTATGGAGATTATGAAAATGTCATGAATGAGCTTTATAAATACTATGCTGCATCTACTGTAGAAAGATTTTTATATGATAATTTTGTTGAACATATGAGTTTTTAAGTTTGCGGTTTAAAATTCAGAAAAATTAAAATTAATTCATTTGATTTTATTGCTTTTTTTAAGACCTAATACTAGAATGAAAAACAAAATAGCTTTATACTAAAGATTCAGGGAAATCAGAAGAGGCATAATTTGCGTCCGTTGTAGTTTATTTGCATAAAAAATGCTAAACTATTACTGTAAAAAAATACACTACAATGAATGCAGCCAAAAGGGGTGTAGGAGATGATTAGTCAACTTTCATGGAAAGTTGGAGGCCAACAAGGTGAAGGAATTGAAAGTACAGGAGAAATCTTCTGTATTGCATTAAACCGATTAGGATATTACCTATACGGTTACCGCCACTTCTCATCACGTATAAAAGGCGGCCATACAAATAATAAAATTCGTGTAAGTACAACAGAAGTACGCGCGATCTCAGATGATTTAGATATTTTAATTGCTTTTGACCAAGAAACAATTGATTTTAACTTCCACGAACTACGTCCAGGTGGAATTGTAGTTGCGGATGCGAAATTTAATCCAACAATACCCGACAATACAGATGTAAATCTATATGTGATACCGTTTACAGATATTGCTTCAGAATTAGGCACATCATTAATGAAAAACATGGTTGCTGTTGGAGCATCAAGTGCAGTATTAGGATTAGACGAAACAGCTTATTTAGATGTTGTTGAAGAAATCTTTGGTCGTAAAGGAGAGCAAGTCGTTCAAAAGAATATGGACGCAATTAAACGCGGCTCTCAATATATGAAAGAATTACTAGGTGAGAAAGTAAACATGATGCAGCTTGAAAAAGCTGATGGTAAAAAACGCATGTTTATGATTGGAAACGATGCAATCGCATTTGGTGCGGTAGCTGGTGGTGCTCGTTTTATGTCAGCATACCCAATCACACCTGCATCAGAAATTATGGAATACTTAATTAAAAAATTACCGAAAGTCGGCGGAACAGTAATCCAAACTGAGGATGAAATTGCAGCTTGTACAATGGCAATCGGCGCAAACTATGCTGGTGTTCGTACATTAACTGCATCTGCTGGTCCTGGTCTGTCATTAATGATGGAAGCAATCGGTTTAGCAGGTATTACAGAAACCCCATTAGTAATTGTTGATACACAACGTGGTGGTCCAAGTACGGGATTACCAACGAAACAAGAACAGTCTGACTTAATGGCGATGATTTACGGTACGCATGGTGAAATTCCAAAAATCGTAATGGCGCCAAGTACAGTTGAAGAAGCTTTCTATGACATTGTAGAAGCATTTAACTTATCTGAAGAATATCAAGTTCCTGTTATTTTCTTAACAGATTTACAGCTTTCGTTAGGAAAACAAACAGTAGAACCACTTAAATTAGATAAAGTGGAAATCCGTCGTGGTAAGCTTGATTTAGAAGCAGAATTACCAGAACGTGAAAATAAAGCATACTTCAAGCGTTATGAAGTAACTGAAGACGGCGTTTCGCCGCGTGTTTTACCTGGTATGAAAAATGGTGTTCACCATGTTACAGGTGTAGAACATGATGAAACTGGAAAGCCATCGGAATCAGCAATAAACCGTAAAGATCAAATGGACAAACGTTTCCGTAAAATGGAGAACTTGAAGTTTAATACCCCTGTTTATAAAAATGTTAAGCATGAAGAAGCAGATGTATTGCTTGTTGGATTTAACTCAACTCGTGGTGCGATCGAAGAGGCAATGACGCGTTTAGAACAAGAGGGTATGAAAGTAAACCATGCTCATGTGCGTTTAATTCACCCGTTCCCAACAGCTGAAATCGATCCACTTGTGAAAAAGGCGAAGCGTGTTGTAGTAGTAGAAAACAATGCAACAGGTCAACTTGCTAACATTATGAAAATGAATCTTGGTAATGGTGAGAAAATTTCTAGTCTTTTAAAATATGATGGAAACCCATTCTTGCCGAAAGAGATTTACAACGAATGCAAAAAAGGGGTTGTATTAAATGGCAACATTTAAGGACTTTCGTAACAGTGTAAAGCCAAACTGGTGCCCAGGTTGCGGAGACTTCTCAGTGCAAGCTGCAATTCAACGTGCAGCAGCTAACGTTGGCTTAAATCCAGATGAACTTGCTGTTATTTCTGGTATCGGCTGTTCAGGCCGTATTTCAGGTTATATTAATTCATATGGTGTGCATAGTATTCATGGTCGTGCCCTTCCGATTGCACAAGGTGTGAAAATGGCAAATCGTGATTTAACAGTTATCGCTTCAGGTGGTGACGGTGATGGATTTGCGATTGGTATGGGACATACAATCCATTCTATTCGTCGTAATATCGACATTACGTACATCGTAATGGATAACCAAATTTACGGATTAACAAAAGGGCAAACTTCACCACGTAGTGAAGCTGGATTTAAAACGAAAAGCACACCACAAGGTTCAATTGAACCATCACTAAATATAATGGAAATGGCTTTAACAGCTGGTGCGACATTTGTGGCGCAAAGCTTTTCGAGTGATTTAAAAGAATTAACACAAATTATTGAAGCTGGTATTAACCATAAAGGATTTTCATTAATTAACGTATTTAGCCCATGTGTTACTTACAATAAAGTAAATACTTACGATTGGTTTAAAGAGAATTTAACGAAACTAAGCACAGTAGAGGGATATGATCCATCTAATCGCATGATGGCTATGCAAACGTTAATGGAAAATAACGGTTTAGTAACAGGTTTAATTTATCAAAATACTAAGCAACCATCATATCAAGAACTTGTTAAAGGCTATAGTGAAGAGCCTTTAGTGAAATCTGATTTAAATATGGATCAGAAAATGTTTGATGAGCTTGTTGCTGAATTTATGTAATGTAAGAAGAGGAGGTTGCCGATTTGGCAACCTTTTTTATGTGCAAAAAATATAGGGTAGTTTTATTTACTTAGAAAATTCAGAATGGTAAAATAATATGTAAATCGTTGTATGAAAATGGCAAGTTCATTGCTTATGAAATGTAAGATAATAAAGGGCCTCTGAATTGTTAAAATTGGCGAAACACGTCATACTATGGTAATGTTTATAGGGATAAAGCAATATGCTTTTGGGTAGGACAACAAGAAATGATAAAAAGGGAATGTCTATTTGCGTGGGGAAGACTTCATTCTTATGAATGATTAGATTGATTACTCAAGTTTCAAAGGACAAGTTATCTCCAAGCTATCTAACCATTTTTGAGGTGAGTCTAAGCGCATTAAAATGGACTATAGAGTGTGTATAGTTAAGGGTGAAAGGAGATTACCGATGAACGAGCAACAACGATTAGCAAGTCAACAAGCAAATTCCTCTACGAAAAAAGAAGAGAAAGATTATAGTAAATACTTTGAAAGTGTATATCAACCACCTTCCTTAAAGGATGCGAAAAAGCGCGGGAAAGAAGAAGTTAAAATTGAACGGGATTTTGGCTTACCTGAAGAGTTTCGCAATTTTGGTACAGGCCGAAAGTTCTATATTCGTACATATGGTTGTCAAATGAATGAGCATGATACGGAAGTAATGGCAGGTATTTTCACAACACTTGGATATGAACCAACTTTTTCAACTGAGGATGCAGATGTAGTTTTATTAAACACTTGTGCCATTCGTGAAAATGCTGAAAATAAAGTGTTTGGTGAACTAGGCCATTTAAAGTCACTAAAACGAAGAAATCCGGACCTTTTAATTGGTGTATGTGGTTGTATGTCTCAAGAAGAATCTGTTGTAAATAAAATTATGCAAAAAAATCAGCATGTAGATATGGTGTTTGGAACGCATAATATTCATAGATTACCGTACATTCTAAAAGATGCGATGTTCTCGAAGGAAACGGTAGTTGAAGTTTGGTCAAAGGAAGGCGACGTAATTGAAAACCTTCCGAAAGTACGCCGTGGTGATATTAAAGCTTGGGTAAATATTATGTATGGCTGTGATAAATTCTGTACGTATTGTATTGTACCGTATACACGCGGAAAAGAGCGAAGTAGACGTCCAGAAGATATTATCCAAGAGATTCGTCACTTAGCTGCGAATGGTTATAAAGAAATTACGTTACTTGGTCAAAACGTAAATGCATATGGTAAAGATTTTGAAGATATAGAATACGGTCTTGGCGATTTAATGGACGAACTTCGTAAAGTTGATATTGCCCGTATTCGTTTTACAACGAGCCATCCACGTGATTTCGATGATCACTTAATTGAAGTGCTTGGCAAAGGTGGCAACCTAGTAGAACATATCCATTTACCAGTTCAATCTGGAAGTACGGATATGCTGAAAATTATGGCACGTAAATATTCGCGTGAGCATTATTTAGAACTTGTAAGAAAAATTAAAGAAGCAATTCCAGATGCAGTATTAACAACAGATATTATCGTTGGTTTCCCAAATGAAACAGATGAGCAATTTGAAGAAACGATGTCGTTATATCGTGAAGTAGGGTTTGATACTGCCTTTACATTCATTTATTCTCCGCGCGAAGGTACACCAGCTGCAAAAATGAAAGATAATGTACCGATGGAAGTAAAGAAAGAACGTCTTCAACGCTTAAATACACTAGTAAATACGTTGGCAATTGAAAAGAATAGTCGTTACAAAGGTCAAATTGTAGAAGTGTTAGTTGATGGGGAAAGTAAAAATAATCCAGAAGTACTTGCAGGTTATACTCGTACGAATAAACTTGTAAACTTCGTTGCTTCAAAATCTTTAATTGGTCAGCTTGTGAAAGTAAAAGTAACGGAAGCAAAAACTTGGTCTCTTAACGGGGAATTAGTTGAAGAGCCGATTGAGGTGAAATAATAGATGAAAGTATATTCGAAAGATGACATTGTTGAACAAGCGAAAGAATTAGCAAAAATGATTTCTGAAACAGAAGAGGTTGATTTTTTTAAGAAAGCAGAGGCGCAAATTCATAAAAATGAAAATGTAAAGCGCGCAATCGATGAAATTAAAGCACTGCAAAAACAAGCAGTAAACTTGCAACATTACGGGAAATGGGAAGCTTTAAAAAAGGTAGAAGCTGAAATTGATGCATTGCAAGATAAGTTAGACAGTATTCCAGTTGTACAAGAATTTAAATCTTCACAAACATATGTAAATGACTTATTACAGTTAGTTGCTAGTACAATTTCTAACAACGTAACAGATGAAATATTAATTTCAACTGGTGGCGATGTACTAAAGGGTGAAACTGGCGCAGCGGTAGAAAGTAAAAAAGGAAATTGTGGTTGTTAAAGAGATGTCATATTGACATCTCTTTTTTTTAGTTGATTAAACGTAAGTTCTTCTCAAAAAAAGAATGACACATTCCGCTATTGTCACGCATATGATTAAGTGAATAGTGATTGAGGAGGGTTACGAATGTCCGAATTTAGAGAGATTATTACAAAAGCAGTGGTTGGAAAAGGACGTAAGTATACAAAGTCAACGCATACATGTGAATCGAATAATGAACCAACAAGTATTTTAGGGTGCTGGGTAATTAACCACTCGTACGAAGCAAGAAAGAATGGGAAGCATGTGGAAATTGAAGGTTTCTATGATGTGAACACTTGGTATTCATTTGATGGAAATACAAAGACTGAAGTTGTAACAGAACGCGTGAACTACACGGACGAAGTCAGCATTGGTTATCGTGATAAAAACTTTTCTGGTGACGATTTAGAAATTATTGCTCGTGTTATTCAGCCACCAAATTGTTTAGAAGCGCTTGTATCACCAAACGGTAATAAAATTGTTGTAACTGTAGAACGTGAATTTGTAACAGAAGTAGTTGGAGAAACGAAAATTTGTGTAAGTGTAAATCCTGAAGGCTGCGTAGAATCAGATGATGATTTCCAAATTGCTGATGATGAATTTGAAGAATTAGATCCGAACTTTATCGTTGATGCAGAAGAAGAGTAATAGAAAGCTAGGGAGAAGTTCTTCCTAGCTTTTTACTTTACATAAGTGGCGCTGAATGAACATGATTCTTTATGAAATATGTTATAATGAAGATAGACTCCTGAAATAGGAGATATGGATGTCCGTGAAATGTGACATATATGAAAATTGATTACTATGTAAGAATTATGGAGGAAAAGTATGACGCAATATACCCCTATGATACAGCAATATTTAAAGGTTAAGGCAGACTATCAAGATGCCTTTTTATTTTTCCGATTAGGCGATTTTTATGAAATGTTCTTTGAAGATGCCGTTAAAGCAGCTCATGAGCTTGAGATTACATTAACGAGCCGAGATGGTGGCAGTAGTGATCGTATACCGATGTGCGGTGTACCCCATCATGCAGCTAAAAATTATATTGAACAACTTGTTGAAAAAGGATATAAAGTTGCTGTTTGTGAGCAAGTGGAAGATCCAAAAACAGCTAAAGGTGTAGTGCGCCGTGAAGTAGTACAACTAATTACGCCAGGAACGATGATGGAAGGGCGTACAATTGATGAGAAAGAAAACAACTTCTTAGCCGCATTAACACATTTTGAAGATGGATCATATGCTTTAGCTTGTAATGATTTAACGACTGGACAAAATACAGTAACGTTATTGACTGGTTCAGTAGAAGATATTTTATTGGAAGTGTATGCAACTGGTTCGAAAGAAATTGTTGTAGATTCTTCATTTTCTAAAGATGAATTAAATAAATTAACTGAAACGTTAAAAATGACAATTTCATATGAAGATGCAACGGCAATTCCTGAAGGATTAGAACATCTTGTGAAAAATGTTTCGCAAGCAAAGTTAATTAAAGCAATTGGACGCTTATTTAACTATGTGATAAGAACGCAAAAACGTTCATTAGATCATTTACAACCTGTAGAAATTTATTATACGAATCAATTTATGAAAATTGATGTGCATTCAAAGCGAAATTTAGAGCTGACGGAAACACTTCGAACGAAAGAAAAAACAGGATCATTATTATGGCTATTGGATAAAACAAAAACAGCTATGGGTGGTCGTATGTTAAAACAGTGGATGGAACGTCCACTTATTCAGAAAGAAAAAGTTGAAGAGCGTTTAGAAATGGTTGAAACATTTGTAAATGATTACTTCTTACGTGAAGATTTAAAAGAAAAATTAAAAGAAGTATATGATTTAGAACGTTTAGCAGGAAAAGTTGCATTTGGTAATGTCAATGCAAGGGACTTATTACAGTTAAGACGATCTTTACTTCAAGTGCCAGCTATTTTAGAAGCGATTAGTTTGTTAGATAATGCTTATGCAGCAAGGTTAATTCAAGGAGCGGATCCATGTGAGAGCTTAACTGAATTACTAGGAAGAAGTATTCAAGAAAACCCACCGCTTTCTATTAAAGATGGAGATATTATTAAAGACGGTTATAATGACAAGCTTGATCAATATCGTTACGTTAGTAAAAACGGAAAAACGTGGATCGCTGAGCTTGAAAAACGAGAGCGTGATATTACAGGAGTTAAATCGTTAAAAATCGGGTACAACCGTATTTTCGGCTACTACATTGAAGTGACGAAGGCGAATCTTGCAGCACTTCCAGAAGGCCGCTACGAACGAAAACAAACGCTTGCTAATGCTGAACGTTTCATTACAGATGAACTGAAAGAAAAAGAAACGTTAATTTTAGAAGCAGAAGAAAAAATTGTACAACTAGAATACGATTTATTTACAGCGCTTCGTGAAGAAGTAAAAGTATTTATTCCGAAATTACAACATTTAGCGAAAGTAATTAGTGAATTAGACGTACTGCAAAGTTTTGCGACAGTTAGTGAAGAAGAACAGTTTGTAAAACCTGTACTAACAACGAAGCGTGAAATCTTTATTAAAGATGGTCGTCATCCTGTCGTTGAAAAAGTATTGAACGGGAAATTGTATGTACCGAATGATTGTATTATGCCAGAGGAGATGGATGTCTTTTTAATTACAGGACCGAACATGTCTGGTAAAAGTACGTATATGAGACAGTTAGCACTTGTAACGGTTATGTCACAAATTGGTTGTTTCGTACCAGCAACAGAAGCAGTATTACCTGTATTTGACCAAATCTTTACGAGAATTGGTGCAGCAGATGATTTAATTTCAGGTCAAAGTACATTTATGGTCGAAATGTTAGAAGCGAAAAATGCAATTGCAAATGCATCAGAAAGAAGTTTAATTTTATTCGATGAAATTGGACGCGGTACATCTACGTATGATGGCATGGCACTTGCACAAGCAATCATTGAACATATTCATGACCAAATTGGTGCAAAAACGTTATTCTCTACGCATTATCACGAATTGACTGTGTTAGAAGAGAGTTTAAATCAACTGAAAAATGTACACGTTTCAGCAATTGAAGAGAATGGAAAAGTAGTATTCCTTCATAAAATTCAAGATGGAGCAGCTGATAAAAGTTACGGAATTCACGTTGCGCAACTTGCCGAGCTTCCAGATAGCTTAATTGCCCGCGCGAAAGAAGTGTTAGCACAACTAGAAGGACAGGAAGAAATTATTATTCCAAAGCGTGTAGAAGTAAAGGTACAAGAAGTTGTTCCAGAACCTGTAGTTGTAAAAGAAGAACCGGCAGAAATAGAAGAAAAGAAAGAAGAGACTGAAGAAGAGTCACAACTATCTTTCTTTGGAGGAGACCAATCTTCAAAAAAACAAGACAAGCCTGTGCTTGATCAAAAAGAAAGCGCAGTACTTGCGCAAATTAAAAAAATCGATTTACTTGATATGACACCTTTAGAAGCGATGAACGAATTGTATCGCTTACAGAAGAAGTTAAAGAAAGGATGAGTAAGTAGATGGGGAAAATTCGCAAACTCGATGACCAACTCTCTAATTTAATTGCGGCAGGGGAAGTAGTAGAGCGTCCTGCCTCAGTCGTAAAAGAACTTGTGGAAAATTCTATCGATGCGAATAGTACATCTATTGAAATCCACTTAGAAGAAGCTGGGTTATCGAAAATTCGTATCATTGATAACGGTGATGGTATTGCAGAAGAAGATTGTATCGTCGCTTTTGAACGCCATGCGACGAGTAAAATTAAAGATGAAAACGATCTGTTTCGTATAAGAACACTCGGTTTCCGCGGTGAGGCATTGCCGAGTATTGCCTCTGTTAGTGAATTAGAATTAATTACTAGCACAGGTGATGCGCCTGGTACACACCTCATCATTAAAGGTGGAGACATTATAAAGCAAGAGAAAACTGCGAGCCGAAAAGGAACAGATATTACAGTACAAAACTTATTCTTTAATACACCAGCGCGTCTTAAATATATGAAAACCATTCATACGGAGCTCGGGAATATTACAGATATCGTGTATCGTATTGCAATGTCACATCCAGAAGTATCGTTAAAACTGTTTCATAATGAAAAGAAATTGCTTCATACATCAGGTAACGGTGATGTAAGACAAGTACTTGCATCGATTTACAGTATTCAAGTTGCGAAGAAGCTTGTTCCAATTGAAGCGGAATCTTTAGACTTTACAATTAAAGGCTATGTAACATTACCAGAAGTAACGAGAGCATCTCGTAATTATATGTCAACGATCGTAAATGGTCGTTACGTTCGAAACTTTGTACTAATGAAAGCAATTCAGCAAGGATACCATACATTACTGCCAGTCGGCCGATATCCAATTGGCTTCTTATCGATTGAAATGGATCCAATGCTAGTTGACGTTAACGTACATCCAGCGAAATTAGAGGTTCGTTTTAGTAAAGAACAAGAATTGCTAAAGCTTATCGAAGAAACATTGCAAGCTGCATTTAAAAAAATACAGCTCATTCCAGATGCAGGCGTAACAACGAAGAAAAAAGAAAAAGACGAAAGTGTGCAAGAACAGTTCCAGTTTGAGCATGCGAAGCCGAAAGAACCATCCATGCCGGACATCGTTTTACCAACTGGCATGGATGAAAAACAAGAAGAACCGCTGCCTGTGAAACAGCCAGCACAACTGTGGCAACCGCCGAAACAAGAATGGCAACCACCACAGTCGCTCATAAGAGAAGAACAAAGTTGGCAGCCATCTACTAGACCGATAATTGAAGAACCAATTCGAGAAGAGAAATCGTGGGACAGTAATGAAGAGGACTTTGAACTAGAGGAATTAGAAGAAGAAGTTCGGGAAATAAAAGAGATTGAAATGAATGGGAATGACTTACCACCGCTTTATCCAATTGGACAAATGCACGGAACATATATTTTCGCTCAAAATGATAAAGGCTTATATATGATTGACCAGCATGCCGCGCAGGAACGTATTAATTATGAATACTTCCGTGATAAAGTAGGAAGAGTAGCGCAAGAAGTACAAGAGTTACTTGTACCGTACCGTATTGATCTATCTCTTACTGAATTTTTACGTGTCGAAGAACAGTTAGAAGAACTAAAAAAAGTCGGGCTATTTTTAGAACAATTCGGCCATCAATCCTTTATCGTCCGCTCACATCCAACGTGGTTCCCGAAAGGACAAGAAACAGAAATTATCGATGAAATGATGGAGCAAGTCGTTAAACTAAAAAAAGTTGATATTAAAAAGTTACGTGAAGAAGCAGCCATCATGATGAGCTGTAAAGCATCCATTAAAGCGAATCAATATTTAACGAACGATCAAATATTTGCTTTACTGGAAGAACTACGTACAACAACAAACCCGTACACATGCCCGCACGGAAGACCAATTCTTGTGCATCATTCTACTTATGAGTTGGAGAAGATGTTTAAGAGGGTTATGTAGGGTGAATAAAATTACATTTCAAAAGGGAGCAACATTTACTGTTGCTCCCTTTTAATATGTAGATTTAATTGTTAAACGAAAATAAGGTGGAGTAATTTTGCAGTTTATTTCTTGGTTGCGTTAGCTTAAATTTATCTATGTATAAAAAAGCGCTGTATACAGCACTTTTTAAAAGGTGCATGAATTGTATAATAAAGGTTTCTACATTACTAACCAAATAACTATGCATGGCCAAATGTTGCTTCTTATTTGGCTAATTGTTATAAGGATCTATACAATTATTTATTTTTATTATTATTGATTTTTTCAGTGTATAGAACTTGCTCTTTATAGTGCTTCTTAATTGGAAAGTTATGTGTACCTGTCCCGTTCTTGAATTTTTTATCAATGGGGTTCTTTAGAGGAACTGTTGTAGTTTCAGTAAATTCATATGGGTAATTTATTTTAGATTTATCTTCAAACATGAAAATGCCTCCTTTTAGGATCTCCTAAATTCTTTACTATAACATGATATGCATATAGATTTTTTTTGGACTAGTTATTTATATAGGTTAATGGAATTTAATTACATAACCACTGAAACATTTTAAAGGAAAACAATTTGAGAAGAAATGGTAAGGATAGCTGTTAGCTCCTATTGTTGTTTTTTTGTTTGACAGCACAGTGAATTATGCATATAAATTCAATATAGATTGTTTTTATAATATGGTTTATATGGGGTTTTCCTGATAATATAATGTGGGATATTATAGTGTTATTAGGTTATTAGGAACATTTAATGCTGTTTCATAACTGAAAGGAAATTGAAAAAAAACTGAAACTTTTCTCATAAAAATTCAATCTAACTTGAAAAATGAAAGGAAAATGAAATTTTCCAAAAGATATTCTTTGTTAAGATAAAAAGCATACATACAAAAAGTATTGACATATCTTAAAAATGTATTTTCAAGATATAGTGGGGGAAAAGATGAGATTAGAAAAACAATTAATAAAAAAGGTGTATTATGAAACATTCCTAATGGAAAATGAAACAAAACCAACTCTTGACGTACTTGGACAAGCTTATGTAAACGAAGAAAAAAATCAGATTTCTGATGGGTCTTATATTCGTTTTGCACAAGGTGAATTTTATTATCGTCATCAAGATTTTGAAGCAGCTATTTTTAAATGGGAGAAGGTTAGTAATGAATTAGCACCATGGGCACAAAAAAATATTGCGGATGCTTATTTCGAACTTAATCAATTATCATTTGCTGAAAATATTTATACTTCCGTTACTACTGATAATAAAATATTGATGACCGAAATTAGATTACAATTACTTTCTCTTTACATTGAGCAAAATAATTTTGACTCAGCTTTCGGTGTTATTAAAGAAGCAGTTTCTTTAAATCCTGATTATCCGAATGTCACAAAAATTGCCCGTTCCTTTTATGAGGAACAGCAAGATTTTGATAGTGCAGTAGAGCTTGCTGTGAATGAGTTAATTCGAATAGAATCGTATCCGTGGTTTGAGGTGTTAAAAGGATATATCGATAAAGGGTTTACTAAACATATTTCACCAGACTATTTTTATGATGCATTAGCTACATTAAATAATGTAGATCAAGTACAATTTACACAAATGGTTTCATCACTTTGGAACAGTTATAAAGATGAACAAAATTATTTATTATGGCTTAATACAATAAATGAATTTTTCTTACATATTGAAATACATTCGTCCGATATATGGAACAAAGTTTCTGCTCTTTACGAAGAAACGTACTTTGCATTAATTCAAGGTCAATATACGCTTAGACAATTAAACGATATCATACCAAATCTGTTAGCAAATTGGTTAAAGGTAGTCAATCCATCTTATGCTGTATTTCCATCTGCAGCTGTATTGGCATGGGATGAGATTTTCCCTTCCAAAATAGATTCAGCAAATATAGAACATGCGGAAAATTTACTGTCACATTCTATTAATCATGTAAATGGCTTAGAGTACAGCTTACATCTTTTTGAATCTATTACACAATGGGCACAAAAGCACAATATAGAAATAGGTCACCGATTTAAATGGCTAGTTGACGAGCTCGCAGATTTAAGAACAAATCGTATTTTAGTAACGGGAACTTCAGGAAACGGAAAAACTACATTTATTAACTCTATATTAGGAGAAAATATATTAGAAAAATCAATTTCAAATGTAGTAGTTTTAAAAAATGATGCTCATATAGAAATAAACGCCATAACAGACTCAGCAATTACAACAACGGAAGATGTCTCTGATTACCATAATATGATGTCTCAGCACCATCAAACATATAGAGATAGAGCGTGTGTTGAATTTAAATTACCATGCAGATTTTTAAATGAAAATAAACTTACATTTGTAGTGACACCTGGCTTTAATAGGAATAACGACACTAGAGATGAGATATTCGAATATTTAAATTCTGTAGACGAATTACTATTCGTATTGAATGCGGATTCACCTTTTACTGATAAAGAACGTGACATTCTATTAAGTATTCAAGAACATACGCCAAATTTACAAATTCATTTCTTATTAAATAAAATCGATAACATTTACAGTGAAGCAGAAGTAAAAAGGGTATTACATGATACGGCAGCGAGAATAAACACATATTTCCCACATGCGAGAATTTTCCCTTATTCTTCGTTATATACAAGTAGTCAACAATTAAATGATTTAACTGAGTTTATTCATTTTAACTTTAATCATAAACATATCGATGCAGAACGTACTGAAAAGTTATTATATTTCATTCGAAAAACAATTACATATCTTTTGGATAAACGTGTTGAGAAAGAAAACAATCTAGTGGATGCTATTAATTGGAATGAAGATATGCTAGTGAAACTAAACGGTAGCATTAATAACCTTACTGCATTTGAGAGGGAAAAAATTCATTTCATTACACAATCATATCGTTCAATGAAGACTGAAATTACGAATGATCTTACTGAAAATATCCCGAAGATATTAAAGAGTTGTTCTAATATAATTAGTGAAGAAAGTGATTTCGGGCACATGGATACGGAACTAAATAAAGCAATGAATGAAAGAGTGCATAAATATTTAGAACAAACTGTACTACCTAATCTTGCTCTTTCTATGCAAAATTGGATTGCAACTTCTAATAATGAGCTTCTTCAAAGCCAAACGTATTTAGAAGAACTTAGTGAAGGGCTTAATTCACTATTTGGAGAAAATAGAATACAGTTAGAATGTGACTTTAAAGTGCTTGATGACTGGCGCAGAGATACTGACAGGATGACGACTAGAATACAAATGGATGAAGTAAATATTTTACGTCGATTTACGCCAGCACAATTTTTACTGAAAAGTGCCGGTAAATTATTTGGAGTTCTTCCTAAAAATAAATCTATGCTATATAACAAATACAAACAGTATGTAGAAAATGAAGATTATACTGAGGTAACGGCTTCTATTATGAAGAAATTTTTCTTGCAATTTGAGCTGTTTGAAAACACACAAGAGCGAGATATTAATATATTCTTTAGGAATCCATTTAACTCCTTAAAGCAAGCTGTAGAAAACACGCATTTAGAAATACAAGAAAAACAAGAGATATTACATAAGATGAAATCAAATCCTGAAATCTATCATGATTCTATCATGCTCTTTGAATTGAGATTGCGTCAATGTGAAGTAATTTTAAATATAGGTAATGATAATACCTATACGGATGTAGCTTTAGAAACAAGCGTAGAATAAAAGTAAAAGGGAGCAACTGTAATAAGTTGCTCCCTTTTTCATATATAGATTATTTTTCTGTTTCTTTAACTTTAGTTTGTACTTCGCCAGTTTTAATTTTATTGCTTTCTGAGAAGCGTAATAAATCGCCTTCAATAATTTTGTCAGACATTCGTAATTCATTTTGGGCACGTTTAATGAGGGCTTGAGCTTCTTTTTTTGGTAAATCTACAATTTCACCTGTTATACGGTCGTAGAAAGTGTTGTTTTTGTATGCATACTTATCTGTAATGAAGCTACCATCACGTAAAACAACAAAGCCAGTATATTCATCTGAAAACATATCATGGCCAAAACGAATATCATTCGTAGAATCAACACCTAATAAATTTAGAATAGTAGGTTTCATATCGATTTGTCCAGTAGGCTTTGAAATAGTTTGACCTTCTGTTTGTCCAGGAATATGAATATATAAAGGTGTACGTTGTAAATTTAAAGTATCAAATTCTGTTATTTGATCTTTTTCTAAAAACTGTGCCATTGCACGATTATGTTTTTCGGAAATACCATAATGATCACCGTATAACACAATAATAGAATCATCGTAAAGCCCCTCGGCCTTTAGACGTTCAATAAATTTTTTAATTGATTCGTCTAAGTAACGTGCTGTTACGATGTAACGATCAAATACGCCATTACCAGAGTTGTATGGTTCAATGAATTTTGTATCTTCATCATACGTAAATGGATAATGGTTTGTTAAAGTAAGGAAACGAGCATAGAATGGTTGATTAACAGTTTTTAATATATCTACTGATTGATCAAAGTATTCGATATCTTTTAATCCCCAATTTAAATTTGTTTCTGGTGTAATTTTGTAATCAAGCTCATTATAGTAACGATCATAACCAAGAGCAGAGTACATAATATTACGATTCCAAAATGTTGCGTTATTCGCATGGAATACAGAAGTGAAATAACCTTGCTGACGCAAAATTTCTGGAGTTGCAGTATAATCATTGTTACCGTGTGTGAAGAATACAGCTCCTCGATTTAATGGATACAACGACGTATCGATTAGAAATTCAGAATCGGATGTTTTCCCTTGACCAGTTTGATGGAAAAAGTTATCAAAGTAATAACTTTCATTTATGAATTCATTTAGGAATGGTGTAACTTCTTGCCCATTGACTGATGCGCCTATTAAGAAGGTTTGCAAGGATTCAAGAGTGACGACAATTACATTTTTTCCTTTCGCTGCACCAAACATATTAGGGTTTGGCTCGCTTTGGTTTGCTTTTACGTAGTTTTCAGTTTCTTGTAATTTACTACTATCAGCAAGCGCTTTTTGTGAACCGGCTTTTACTTGCAGTGTTAAGTCATATACTTGGTGAGTATATAGGCCTAAATTTTTGACAAGTATTACTCGGTCGAATGATCTCGTTAATAATTCAGGGCGCTCTTTTTCTGCAAGATGTAGATTCGCAAAGAATACACCAATTGTTAAAAGAAAGTATAACAAGCGTGTAGAATGAGTTACACGTTCGGTTTTAAAGACCAATGATTTCTTTTTTAATAAAATAAAGAAGAAAACAATGTCTACGAATGCGAGTATAATTTTGTAGTTTAATATTTCTATAATACTGCCGCCTAATTGTCCAAAGTTTGAGGTTTGTCCAAGTACTGGTAATGTAACGAAATCACTATAAAAATCATAGAACATTACATTTCCAACGAGTACGATTGTTAATAAGAAATTAATACATAGCGCTATATAATTTCGCTTTTCACCAGTTGAAAATAATGCTAATCCAACAAATGCTAATGATGCGGCTAGAGGACTAATAAACAAAATAAGCTCTTGCGTTGAAGACTCGATTTTTAAATCAAAACTGAATCGCGTAATAAGATATGTTTTTAACCATACTGCTAAAGCCATTATTATAACAAAGCTTATATTTTGCATTTGTAAATTTATTTTATTCTTCATTTTTACACCTTCTTTATACAATTTATTTAACTGAAGTTATATATTATGTTTTTATAACTATTAGAGTGTAATGAACCATTTAGACTCTGTTTTCTAAAGGGAATAATTTGAAGTATTCATATACATACAATGGGGATTTTTAAAGCGTAGTAGCATAAATATAACTCTTTTTGAGAAACGGACAGAACAAGTCATAGTTGTAGTGAAATTGACTTATAGACATCCTACCATATTAAACACTATGATGATGTTACAAAATATCGAACAAATGAAAGTGAAAATGGATAGAGACTTTTAAAACTGTTGACATTCAATTTATTAGAATTGAATACCAACAGTTTTAAATATGTAGTTATATTACATATGTATCTTGTAAAATTCCGATTTTTTGTCGGTTAATCATTAGCCGGGAAGGATAGGAGGGCTTATTAATATATTTTTACTATATAAGTAAAGTGTTTTGAAATTAGGAATATTTGACTAGAATCTTAATGATAGAAATTAAATGTCAGATAAGTACTTTCCAACATACAGACCACTTGCAGCTGCTTGAGATAATGAGTGCGTAACGCCTGAACAATCTCCAATTAAAAATAGCCCATGTATACTAGTTTCAAAATGATTATTAATTTTTATCGTAGGAGCATAGAACTTTCCATCAATTCCATATAGTAAAGTATGTTGATCGATAGGTTCTTGTATAAATTGTTCTAAACGTAATAAAAATTCTTTGAGCCCTTCAATATATAATTGAGGAATTTCTTGATTCAAATCTCCATAATCCCCCTGTAGTGTAGGCTGTATACGGCTATGTTCCATGCTGTTTTCCGCTGTAGGTTGTTTCTTTAGTAAGTCCTCTAAGCGCTGTATAACAACCCGATCTCGTCCTTGGTTAATGCCTTTAATAATTGAACTTGCGTATACATTTGCTTCTTTGAGAGTTGGAAAATAGCGAGGAATAAATAAAGTGAAATTTAAATTAGAAGTGCCAGTTCCTTGCTCTCGAAAATTTTGACCGTCAGGCATAACTAAACCTTCTTCGTACTTTCGAATGATGCGTCCTTTTGGATTCATACAGTAAGTAGTTGCTGTGAAATGCTCACCTTGATAAGAAAGTTTTGTTTCAAAAGTATCTTTTAATATAGAACGTAATTGATGTTCTTTCATTTCTACTCTAATTCCTAAATCTACACGTGTTTGCTCCTGAGAAATATTTAGGGAACTGCACATTTCTTTTAACCAATCGGCCCCAGAGCGCCCAGTTGCAAATACTAGTTGCTTAGTTTGAACTGTTCCTTGATTTGTATCTATTGTAAAATGATCTTCCTGTTTCAGAATATGTTGTACATCTATATGAAATTGGATCTTTATTTTCGTCAGTAAAAATTCATAGAGCTGCTGAAAAATGTTACTGGAAAGTGTAGTACCAAGATGTCTTACTTCTGTTGTTAGCATTTGTAAACCACACGCTTCAGCTCTCTTAGTGAGACTTGAATTTTCAGTAGAATATTTTGAAACCGAACTTCCACCAAACTGACATAGAATTTCATCTACTTCAGCCATGAGTTGTATAAAACCCTCTTTACCGACTTTTTTCTCAAGTTCTCCGCCAAATCCGTTTGTATAATTAAATTTCCCTTCAGATTTGCCTAAACCACCAAACCCGAAATATTTATCACATGTAGTACAATTACACACTTTTCCTTCGTCTAAAGGACAATGGCGATCTTCTAGCGCTTTACCTTTATCAAGAATTAAAACTTTTTTGTTACTTTTAGCTAGTGAATAAGCCATAAAAATGCTACTTACTCCAGCGCCGATAATCGTAATATCATACATATTCTTCCACCTGCTAACGAATAGTTTGTTTTTTATTTTTCTAGTGTATAACAATTTTATGAAGTTAAGAAATAGCTTTTATTAATAAAGTGGGAGTTTTTGAACTTGATGCTTTATTAATTTCTACGAGTGGTGGAGTAAATACAAAAATTTTTATTTGAAAGAAGAAACAGTTTAAAAAATAACTATGTCATATGATTAATAACATCTTACATAGAAAAAAACAGACCTTTTAAGTGAAGAGGTCTGTTAATGATTTTAAATCTTATTTAGCAAACACATGATTACCAATTACTGCTACTGTTTGACGTGTTGTAATCCACCTGTCCGTTGATGTTTTTGGATTGTAGAAATAAATCCAGTCTGAATCTACTCCATTTGTGGAGATAGCCTCTTCTACAGCCATTTTTGCTTCTGCACTTGCAGGTTGATTAATTCTTCCATCTGTAACAGGAGTAAATGCATATCCGTATTTAATAGGTTCATAAATAACGCCTGTTATTGTATTTGGAAAACCTTTTGCATTTACACGATTTAGTATAACTTTGGCTACTGCTACTTTTCCTTTATAGGATTCGCCACCTGCTTCAGCGGTAACTAAGCGTGCCATTAAGTCTTTTTCTTTTTGTGAAATACTTGAGTTGATTTTTAAATGTTGTCCTGTATAAAGCTTGTTTCCGACTGTATTGTTAATTTGTTTTATAGATTGGACAGTGACATTGTAACGCTTTGCTATCGTTTCTAATGAATCTCCCGGTTGTACTTGATAAATAATTTGTTCAGAAATGTTCGCAGGCTTGGCGTTTTGAGGAACAGTGATTTCATTTGATTTCACGGACCCCGGAATATGTAACTGTTCGCCAATAAAGGTTTTATCGTTTCCTTTATTATTAGCCTGTTTAATGGATTGTATTGAAACTCCGTATTGTTTACTAATGCCCCAAAGTGTATCGTTCTTTTTTACTGTATGAATGGTAGAAGCTTCAGCTGTACTTTGACTACATACGAATGTAATTGCGGCCGCAGATAAAGGAATTATATGTTTTATTTTTAGTAATTTCATTGTAAATCCTCCTAAGAAAAAATTAAGGTGAAACGATTAAGTAATGTAGTTTGAAATGTGTATATGCGTAATATATTAATGTAAGTATATTAGCACATATAAAATAAATAATCACTATAAGTTTCATATTCGTTTAGTGTAGAGTCAGAATATGAAATATTGCATATGAAAATACATTGAAGTTCATATTTCTGATTACTATAATCTATTTAGTAGAAAGGGAATACGTTATAGAATTAATCATTATAGATTAATATAATGATTAATAATTATTAATAGGAGGATTGATGTAATGAAAATATTTCAAAAAATGTGTGCGTCAACTGTAATCATTACAACACTTTTAGGAACAGGAGGCACTATCAATAGTGTATATGCTGATTCTATAGAACAGCAGAGTAAATTAGGGATAGAACAAGAAACAGATAAGCAAATCATTGTAAAATTTAAAGCGGATTTGGATTTGCCATATGAAGATGGTATTGAAAAACAAATACAATCTCAAACGAATGATAAAGTAATAAAAGATCTTTTGACAGAATATCCAGATGTAACATTTACTCGTTTATTCACATCTGTAAGCCCGGAACAAATACAAAACCTTGAAGTGAAAGCACCTAATCATGTATCTACAAGTCTATTAAACTACTATATTCTTCAAAATCAAAATAGTGGGTATGAAGAAGAAATAGTAGATAAGTTAAAGGCATCTTCTTTAATAGAAGATTCGTATATGAAGAAACAAGAGAAAATAATGCCACCTGAAGTGCAATCATCAAGTGTAGCTCTTAATCCTAATAACAATCCTAGATTTAAAAAACAAGGTTATCTTGAAGCAGCCCCATACGGTATTAATGCGCCTTTCGCCTGGGGAATTCAAGGCGGTAATGGAAATGGTATTACTTTTGTTGATATGGAATACGGATGGCTATTAAATCATGAGGATTTATTACATCAAAATATTGAATTAATGTCTGGAAGAAATATAAATCAGCATGTCGGTCATGGGACGTCTGTACTAGGAATTGTATCTTCTGAGGACAATGAAGTCGGGAATATTGGGATTGCGCCAAAAGCGAAAGCAAAGGTTATCTCTCAAATAAGAGATAATGGACAGTATAATACGGCTGATGCAATATTAAGCGCTGTAAATCAGTTAGAAGCTGGGGATGTTTTATTATTAGAGGCGCAAGCATCCTTTGATGGATATGGTGATAAATATTTACCTGTTGAAGTACAACCAGATATTTTTGATGCAATTCGTGCTGGTACAGATAAGGGAATTGTAATTATAGAGGCTGGAGCAAATGGGTGGAATGATTTAGATCAGTTCAAAGATAGAAAGGGTAAGCAAGTCTTAAATCGTAATAGTAAAGATTTTAAAGATTCGGGTGCAATTATGGTAGGAGCTGGCTCTTCATCTTTCCCTCATGAACGTATGTGGTTTTCGAATTATGGAAGCCGTATTGATGTGTACGGATGGGGAGAAAATGTAGATACAACTACAGCCGAGCAAAGTAGAAGTGCTGTAAATCTTTATACTTCAAGCTTTAGCGGAACATCTAGTGCTTCGCCAATTATTGCTGGGGCAGTGACTTTAGTACAAAGCATTGCTAAAGAAAATTTAGGACAACCATATAGACCAAGTGAACTAAGAGCAATATTAAGCAACCAGAGCACAGGAACAAAATCTAAAGATCCATATGCAGATAAAATTGGTGTTTTACCAGATTTGAAGTCTATACTAGTAAACTTAGGTTATGAACAAAGAAAACCAAACGGTGGGAATGAGTTACAAGTAACAGAAAATGAACCAAACAATGAGCCTAGACAGGCAAATAAAGTTAACTTTCATACACCGGTGAAAGGAACGCTACATAATAGTGATAGAGTAGATGTATTTACTTTCCAAATTGACTCACCGGAAAATATTAATATTTCTCTACTAAATGAACAAAATATCGGAATGACATGGGTACTTCATCATGAATCAGATTTAAATAACTATGTAGCATATGGTGAAAATGAAGGAAATGTAGTTAAAGGAACTTATAATGCAAAGCCAGGGAAATATTATTTATACGTCTATAAATATGAGAATAAAGATGGTTTATATGTATTGAACATAAAATAAGCAAAAGGAACTTCAGATGAAGTTCCTTTAAATTTTTCTAATTTAGTATATGTGAATGATTTTTTAACTTTACTTCTATGCAATATTTCATATTGATGAAATGTTATTTATTTTTTATGAACTAGCTTATATTATATTCAATAAGTTTGATGTAAAAACAGAAAAAGTGAGGGATAATAATGAGCAATAAGAAGTTAATTTTGAAATTATTCATATGTAGTACAATATTTATCACATTTGTATTTGCTTTACATGATAAGAGAGTAGTTGCAGCTAGCTCTGTTAATGAGCTTGAAAATTGGTCAAAATGGATGCAACCTATACCTGATAATATCCCGTTAGCACGAATTTCAATTCCAGGAACACACGATAGTGGGACGTTCAAGTTGCAAAATCCGATTAAGCAAGTGTGGGGAATGACGCAAGAATATGATTTTCGCTATCAAATGGACCATGGAGCTCGCATTTTTGATATAAGAGGACGTTTAACAGATGATAATACGATAGTTCTTCATCATGGGCCATTATATCTTTACGTAACATTGCATGAATTCATAAATGAAGCGAAACAATTTTTAAAAGATAACCCGAGTGAAACAATTATTATGTCTTTAAAAAAAGAGTATGAGGATATGAAAGGGGCAGAAGGTTCATTTAGTAGTACGTTTGAAAAAAATTATTTTGTTGATCCTATCTTTTTAAAAACAGAAGGAAATATAAAACTTGGAGATGCTCGTGGGAAAATTGTACTACTAAAAAGATATAGTGGTAGTAATGAATCTGGAGGATATAATAATTTTTATTGGCCAGATAATGAGACGTTTACCACAACTGTAAACCAAAATGTAAATGTAACAGTACAAGATAAATATAAAGTGAATTATGATGAGAAAGTAAAATCTATTAAAGATACGATGGATGAAACGATGAACAATAGCGAGGATTTAAATCATCTATATATTAATTTTACAAGCTTGTCTTCTGGTGGTACAGCATGGAATAGTCCATATTACTACGCTTCTTATATAAATCCTGAAATTGCAAACGATATAAAACAAAAGAATCCTACAAGAGTAGGCTGGGTAATTCAAGACTACATAAATGAAAAGTGGTCACCATTATTGTATCAAGAAGTTATAAGAGCGAATAAGTCATTAATAAAAGAATAAAGATGATGAGAGTAAGAAGCGATAAAATATATCGCTTCTTTTTCTTTTCCAATAACCAACAATAGAAATTGTACTTTTATAATAGAAAAAAATAAAAACATAAGATATAATCATAAATATAAAATTGTACCTATAAATTTTATATATGTGAATGAATTTGATTTGTTGTAATGAAATGGAGGTATATACTATGAAGTTTCCACATGATTTTTTATTCGGAGCTGCTTCAGCTTCTTATCAAGTAGAAGGTGCATGGAATGAAGATGGAAAAGGTGTTACGAATTGGGACGAGTTTTCAAAAATTCCTGGCAAAACATACAATGGAACAAATGGTGATGTAGCTGTTGATCATTATCATCGATATAAGGAAGATGTTCGCTTAATGGCTGAGATGGGATTAGAATCGTATCGTTTTTCTATTTCTTGGGCGAGAATATTGCCGACTGGAGATGGAAAGGTAAATGAAAAAGGGATTGAATTTTATAACAACTTAATTGATGAATGTTTAAAATACGGGATTGTGCCGTTTGTCACTTTATATCATTGGGATTTACCATTACCGTTAGAAAAAGATGGTGGATGGACGAATAAAAGAACAGCAGAGGCTTTCGTAAAATATGCAGAAACTTGTTTTAAGGCATTTGGTGACAGAGTTAAGCATTGGATTACTTTTAATGAGACAGTAATGTTTTGTGGATTAGGTTATTTAAAAGGTGCACATCCACCAGGAATCCAAAATGATGTTCCAAAGTATTTTCAAGTGACTCATTATGTATTTTATGCACATGCGAAAACAGTTGCGGTGTACAAGCAGCTGAAACAATATGGTGAGATTGGGATTACACATGTTTTCTTACCCGCTTATAGTGTGGATAATCAAAAAGAAAATATACGAGCAGCAAATCATGCGAATGAATATGAAACGTATTGGTATTATGATCCAATTTTAAAAGGCGAGTATCCGTCTTATGTTGTACAACAATTAAAGGAAAAAGGATGGACTCCTAATTGGACGGTTGAAGAATTAGAAATCATTAAACAAAATGCAGAAGAAAATGATTTTATTGGCTTGAATTATTATCAACCAATACGAGTAGAAAGATACGATATGGATATAAAGAGTGAGGAACATTCTCGAGAAAACTCAACGCTTGCTCCAGGTAACCCTTCTTTTGATGGTTTTTATCGAACAGTTAAAATGGATGATAAAACATATACAAAATGGGGATGGGAAATATCTCCCGAAGGTTTCTTAGAGGGATTGCATATGTTGAAAGCGCGTTACGGTGACATAAAGATGTATGTAACGGAAAATGGACTTGGTGATGAAGATCCAATCATTGACGGAGAAATTGTAGATGTTCCGAGAATTAAATTTATTGAAGCGCATTTAAAAGTAATGAAGCGTGCAATTGAAGAGGGAATTAACTTAAAAGGTTATTATGCATGGTCAGTGATTGATCTTTTAAGTTGGTTAAATGGATATAAAAAGCAATATGGCTTTATTTTTGTCGATCATAATGATAACTTAAAACGTAAGAAGAAACTTTCGTTTCATTGGTATAAACGTGTGATCGAAACGAGAGGGGAAGAGTTATAACAGATAAAAGAGTATTTTAGGAGAAAGTGTATGAGTGCAAAGTATAAACAAATTGCAGATGTGTTAGAGCAAAACATTCGAGATGGGCTTTTTAATGAAACGAAAAAACTACCTACAGAAGAAGCGTTGATGAATCGATTTGAAGTAAGCCGTAATACGATACGTAAAGTAATTAGTCAGCTTGTGAATAGAGGTTATATTTTTCAAGTGCAAGGTAGTGGCATGTTTTTACGCGAAACTTCTGTAACAGATTACATTAATTTAGGAAGTTTACGTGGATTAACGAAAAATCTTGTTTCACAAAATATTGAAACGAAAGTGTTAGAGCTGGAAGTAATAGATGCGGACGAAGAGATAGCAAAGCGGATGCAATGCGAAGCTGGAACTAGGTTGTATTTTTTGAAGCGCTTAAGAATTGTAGATGCTAAACCATTCTCTATTGAAGTAAGTTATTTCAAAAAGGATATTATTCCATATTTGAACGAAGAAATAGCATTAAGCTCTGTATACAGTTATTTCATTGAAGATTTACGATTAAATATTGGTTTTGCTGATAAAGTTATTAGTTGTGAAAAAGTAAATAAAGAAAATGCACAGCTTTTAGAATTAAATGAAGGTGATCCGGCGCTTCTTATTGAAAATACAGTGTATCTTGTAAATGGAACAATTTTTGAGTTATCTCAGTCGATGTTTCATTATGAAAAGGCGAAACTTTTAAATCGAATTAATTTTAAATGAAAAATTATCGTGTGAAAAAAGCAACTGGTCCTAAGTGATCAGTTGCTTTTTATTTTTTAAGTGGATGAGCAAAAAAACACGAAAGTGGTTGGTCCGCTTTTTGCAAACATCTATTATGATAAGAGAAGAAAGGTAGTATGTTATCAACGTTTTAAAGAGGAAGGTTTTTATGTAAGTTCTTTAATTAAAATAGATGGGTCTTAGAGAGGTGAAAAGACAATGAGTTTTGCAATTTCACTAGTCGTTATTATTGTAATTGTATCGCTATTTGGGACTGTACTAGTTGCAAGAAACGTGGAGGAGAATTACGGTAAGTCTACAAAAAGAAATGTGAAAAACTTATCTGCAATCTATATTCTTCTTCTTTTTGTTCTACTGGCCGGGGTAACATGGTATGCGGTAATGATTTAATAGTTTGTAAAAGAAGTGAAATGAGAGTATGAAGTTGAAATTTCAGAAGCTATTGAGTAATCAGAAAGAGAACCATTTTGGATATATCCATTTACGGATAAGAAAATGTAACTAATTAATACTATTTTTACGGTGAATACTGTTAGTAAAAAATGAGGATAGTTCGTTTTGAAAGGAGGAAACTAGATGGAATGGAAACCAAATCGTGCAGATAAGACACCTGTATATAAACAAATTGCTGATTATATTGAAAGAGGCATTTCTTCAGGTGAATTTCCTTCTGATAGTAAGTTACCTTCTGAGCGTATATTGGCAAAGGAATTACAGGTGAACCGGAGTACAATAGTAGCTGCGTATGAAGAATTAAAATCACTTGGAGTAGTAGAACGGCAAAAGGGAAGCGGAACACGGGTTAATACAGACATATGGGGTGTCTCACATAAACGAATACCGAACTGGGGTAGGTACGTGGAGGATGGATCGTTCTTACCTAACGTACCACTCGTTCAACAAATTCGAACGGAAACACAAAAAGATGATTTAATTAATTTAGCGAGTGGTGAACTGTCACCAGAATTAATTCCGAGTGATAGATTTCGAACAATTTTGGCGGAGAAAACATTTATGGAAAATCTCGGCTATGACCATCCACTTGGAAATGAGATGTTGAGAAAAACAATTGCAGCACATGTTCAGCAATATAAACAAATTGAAGCAGATTCAAGCTCTATTCTTATTACGTCTGGAGCACAACAGGCGCTTAATCTTATCGTTCAATGTTTATTAAAACCTGGCGATGCGATTGCGATTGAAGATCCTTCATATTGTTTTTCACTTCCAATGTTTAAATCGGCCGGTTTAAACATATTTCATTTACCTGTTGATGAGCATGGAATGAATCCAGATGACTTAATCGATTTGCACAAAAAGCATCGTATTCGTATGGTCTTTTTGAATCCAGATTATCAAAATCCAACAGGTACTGTGCTTTCATTAGCGAGACGTAAAAAGATTTTAGAACTGTCTTCTGAGTTCGGTATACCAATTGTAGAAGATGATCCGTATAGTTTAATTTCTTTTAATGGAGAAGTGAACCCGACATTAAAATCAATGGACCAAAATGGAAATGTTCTTTATATAAGTTCATTATCAAAAATTGTTGCATCAGGATTACGTATTGGATGGATAATTGGTCCTACACGCGTAATTGAGCGTTTAGCAGATGCAAAGCAACAAGTTGATTTTGGCCATAGTGTATTTACGCAGTGGGTAGCAAATCAATTTTTAGAATCAAAGGATTTTCATACACATATTACGATACTTCGTGGACAATTGAAGCAAAGAAGAGATGAATTAATTGCAGAGCTTGAAGGAACATTGGGAGACCGAGTGGAATGTTTCGTGCCAGAGGGTGGAATACATGTATGGTGTAAAGTGAAAGGAAAGTTTGATGAATATCACTTATTAGGTGAATCTATACGGAATGGTGTCGCATTTGTTCCGGGCAGTGTTTTAGGTTCGAAAAATGAATATATACGATTTACGTTTGGTAGAGCGAATATAGAACAAATTCAACTTGGAATTAAACGGTTTGCCGACACGCTAAATGAAATTTCATAATATGGATGTGTGATAGTGAAATGAGGGAAAGAAATGAAGTACGTGATGCTTTTACTTCAAGTAGGCGTGCTATATATATTTAGCTTAGTGGGTACGTGGATTCAGGAAATATTCCATCTATCAATACCGGGAAGTTTAATAGGGATGTTAATGCTGTTCCTGCTCCTTTCCACTCGCATTTTACCGTTAAAATGGTTTGAGTTAGGTGCGGAAAAGTTAATCGTATTTTTACCGTTATTTTTAATCCCTTCGACAACAGGGCTGATGGAATACGGGTCTTTTCTTTTAAGTAAGGGGAGTATTATATTCCTTTTAGTAGTTGCAAGTACTGTAGTAACTTTGATTGTTTCAGGGTATATAAGTCAATTATTAATAACAACAAAAAAATAAAATCGACAAGGTGCACGATTCAAATGGTCTTAATTATTATTACTGTAGCAATTTATTTCTTGGCGACAAAGCTATATAAAAAATTTACGTTTGCATTTACGTTACCGGTGTTAACAGTTACGGCAATTATGATTTGTTTATTTTTCATTTTTGGTATTTCTCATCATGAGTATAGGGAAAATGGAGGAGACATTCTTTCAAGCTTATTGAGCCCTGCAATTGTAGCATTAGCCATACCTCTATTTAAAGAGCGAAAGATACTTATGAAAAATTTTTTATCGATACTTATTGGAGTAGTGATAGGTATAGTGGCTGTAACGAGTATGAATGTAGTGATTGGCGGAATTTTAAATATAGATAAGGAACTTATATTAACTACTTTACCACAGTTAGCAACGATGCCTATTGCCCTATCATTAGCGGATCAAATTGGTGGTATTCCATCTATGACTTCTAGTTTTGTAGTTGTTGCAGGAATAACAGGTGCTATTATCGGACCAACAGTACTTAAGCTTTTCAGTATAACAAGTACGATTGGAAAAGGAGTTGGAATGGGCTGTGCATCACATATTATCGGTGTGAGCCGTTTAGTGAAGGAAGGCGAGAAAGAAGCGACTATCGGTTCGGTAACGATGATTGTAACTGGAATACTCATTAGTATACTAATACCGTATGGAACGAAATTTATTTTTTAAATGTAATGGAGATGATAACAATGACAACATGGTTTATAGTTACATTATTTGTTTTTGGAGCTATTAAAGTATTAGTTTCTAGCATGCCCACTTCTGTTGTAGAATCAATTATTAGTAAATTTGAATTGCATCAAAAGCTTGAGGCGGAAAATACTTCTATATCGATAGATGGAAAAAATATAGAGGGAGAAATGAAACTACAAGTTATTCATGAATTTAATGAGGCTTTGTTTTTAGATAAACATTATTTCCCGCCGCACGGAGAAGGGACACCAATAGTCATTGATACGAAGAAAGGGAATAAAGAGATTAGGTTTTCTCTATATAGCTATGAGGAACATGTTGATGTCATTAAGCAATATAAGAAGAAAGTCGTTGCCTATCGTTTACGCTCTAAAAGCCTTCAAACACTGGCACCATTAGCAATAATGGAAGAGTATGCTTAAGAAGGGACCTATAATGGTCTCTTTATTTTTTTATCCAATTATATACGTTCCAAATAAAAGAATAATAAATCATATAACCAAATAAAGAATATGTATGGTTCCAATTCGCACTATGTACAAATAAACCTAAACTTTCAGCAATCTGTTCAAAAAGGCTAGCGCAAATACCGATCGAAATAATAAATAGAATTCTAGAAACTTTAGATAATTTTTTTGAAATGTGTATAAAGATAACTGTTAAAATCGGCAGTACGAACGATGTAAAAGCTATATTAACTGAAAATGTGGATGAGAAGGGTCTAGCTGGAAAGGAATATATTTGTTTATGAACAAAAAAAGCATCTAAACAAGTTCCAATAATAGAAGAGAGAAAGATTGTAACTACTAATGCTAGAAACTCATTCTTCTTCTCGGAGGAGGACATTTTTCTTTGCGAGAATTGCGAGTTCAATTTTTTCGAGTGTTTTGCAGTAGTCTTCTGTAATTTGTCCATTTATATTTTCCTCCTTATCAACTAAGTAATTCACAACTTGCCAATCGGTAAACCAATCTTCACTGTCAACTTCTTCATGCTTCATATCTCGCCATGCATAGATGAGTGAAGGACTGTATATACGATAAGCGCCACTTCGCAACTGGCATTTCTTTATTCGGCGCTTATAAAACTCACGGGAAAAAGATTCATTTACACTTGAAAATAAATGGGGCCAGTAATCTTTCCTTGATCCTGTATGCGGATGATGTTGGGCCCAGCTTATTATTTGAGATAAAACATGTGTATCTCGAAATAATAATGAATACAATCTTTTTCCAATTAATATTCGTTCATGTAAGGAAGTGAAATGTTTCATTGTATCACCAAATAGTAATACTTTTTGTTTTTTATCATTTTCGTAGAATGGGAAAAGGATATGATTAAACTGAAAGAAATCAAAGAGTTTAAATCCAATACTATTTAGTACAGTCTTTTTAAATTGTACATTTTGAATCACTCTTTTTTCTAAGTAGTTTTGTTCATTAACAATAGTTGCAATCGCTAATGTTTTTTTGTTGCCTGTTTTCCAAAAATCGTTCCACATCGTTTCCATAAATGTAGAAACATTTAGGTGAGGGAGAAGGTGAAATAACTTTTGTGATCTCTTTACACTTTGTTCGTAAAGTAAAAATTGAGGGTATACATCTTGGAAAATAAGCCAATTCCCTCTTTCTAAAAAAGAAAAAAATATGAATTGATCTTTCTCTGATAAAATTCTCGTATATAAATCGCCCTTTAAATCAGTCATATTCCAACCGCCGTTACGTGATACCATATGCCCAAGCAGTGCCCAATGTATTTCTGGATATTGAATGTAAAATTGGTAGTATGCGCGTGTTCTTGTAACATTATTTTTATTTAGCTGTTCTGTTTGTATTTTTATTTTGTTGATGAGGAGTTGCTCTTCTTTCGTTAATTTATACATGGTATCAGAAGGAATAAGTTTGCTTTTTTGTTTCAATTCATTTTTTACATCGAATAGGGAGAGAGGCAGTGCTTTGGAAGGTCCGTTATATGTATGATATGAATTGTTTCGGTCCATTCCGTTACCTCCCTTTTTCATAAATTTAAACATGATTATTGGCTATGAATCATTCTATTTATTTTATTACGAGTATAAGAAATAAATGAGCGGTGTTTTTTTACAAGGAATTTATTTATCATGCAAACAGTATAAAAAATCTTACTGTTGTGAGGTGAAATGAAAAACAGAAACTAAGTTTAATAGTTTCTGTTTTTTTATTTTGTCAATTAAATGTAACAAACGACGATTATGATTTGAATCAATTGAAAATAATTCAATAAATATTATTTAAATTGAGATGTTTCGTAGGAGGAAAAGGAATGTTAAATAAAATAATTTTAATTACTGGTGGTACAGGTTCGTGGGGGCATGAACTTATAAAACAACTATTAGAAAAATCACCGAAAGAAATTAGAGTTTTTTCAAGAAATGAAACGGTCCAGTTTGAAATGCAGCAACAGTTTATAAATGATGATAGGTTAAAATTTATTATTGGAGATATTCGTGATAAAGATCAACTAGTCTATGCTTGCCAAGGTGTACATTATGTGTTCCATCTTGCAGCTTTAAAACATGTTCCAGTATGTGAGTATTATCCTTATGAAGCTATAAAAACCAATATACATGGTACGCAAAATGTAATTGAAGCCTCTATACAGATGCAAGTTGAAAAAGTTATATATGTTTCAACGGATAAAGCAGCTGATCCATCAAATACGTATGGGATGACAAAAGCAATTGGTGAAAAATTAATGGTTCATGCGAATATACAAACGAAGAAAACAAAATTCATTTGTGTTCGTGGTGGAAATGTTTTAGGAACGAGTGGAAGTGTAGTACCACTTTTTAAACAACAAATTAAAAAATCTTCAGAAGTAGGGATTACCGATGCGAATATGACTAGATTTTTCTTAACAGTTGAAGATGCTGTTGGGTTGTTATTTAAAGCCGTATCTCAAGGTAGAGGCGGGGAAATCTTTGTTATGAAAATGCCGGCATGTAAAATAACAGATTTAGCAGAAGTGTTAATTGAATATTCAGGAAAAGAAAATGTTAAGGTAAAAGAGGTAGGGATAAGACCGGGTGAAAAATTAAGTGAAATGCTTCTATCTGAGGTAGAGAGTAAAACAAGTATAAGTTTTGATCAAAATTATTTTGTGGTACTACCGACTATTCCTATAGAAGGACTTCAAGAATATTATTCTAGCTATCCTTTAGTGGATGTGAAGAGTTTTAGTTCTCAACAAGATTTACTTGCAAAACATGAGGTGAAACAAATGCTATTAAAAGGAGGGTTTTTGCGATGAAAAAAAATGCGAGCCTTTTAATAACTGGTGCAAATGGTTTCACAGGACGCCATGCTTGCCACTATTTTTTAGAGCAGGGCTTTCATGTAATTCCTATGTTTCAAAATCGTGCACATAGAGAAAAAAATAGAAATGGTATTACTTGTAATTTAACTAATAAGAGCGAAGTAATGAAGGTAATGAAACAAATAAAGCCAGACTACGTATTGCATTTAGCAGGAAGGAATTCGGTCATAGAATCTTGGACAGCTGCTCTTGAGTATATAGAGATTAATGTAATAGGAACGTTATATTTATTAGAAGCAATTAAGCAAGAAGCCTCGCATTGTAGAACATTAGTTATAGGATCTGCTTTGCAAGCAGATAGTATGAACGAAATAAAAATTTCAAATCCATATAGTTTAAGTAAAACGATGCAAGTCATTATTGCAGAGGCTTGGGGAGGATTAATGGATTCAAATATTATCATTGCAAAGCCCTCAAACTTAATTGGTCCAGGGAAATCGAATGGCATTTGTTCGATTCTCGCAAAGAAAATGTTAGATATAGAATCAGGTAGAAGTAAATCCATTATTGAAGTAAACAGTTTGAAAGATAGTAGAGATTTTCTAGATGTACGTGATGCGATTAAAGCGTATCATGTGTTATTACGAGATGGAATAAATGGAAAACAATATAATATCGGATCAGGAGTAAAACGATCTTTATTAAATGTACTAGAACAATATAAAGAATTAACACAGCTAAATTTTTTTATAGAGGAAACAGAGAAAAATGGGAGCGACTCAAATGAGAGTTTAGCAATAGAGGAAATAAAAAGGTTAGGTTGGATCCCAGAAATTGAATTTCATCAATCATTAAAAGATGTACTTGAGTATGCGAAGTGTAGTGACATCTGCATGCAATGAAAAACAAAAAAGGGTGTAAGAAATATATGAATGATTATGAAATAATAGATAATCAAAATACGCTATTTCTTTTAATTGTTGATACGTTGGATTGGAGAGATGAAGAAGCGCATGTATTGCATCTTTATGAGGCAATACATAAATATCAAGCGTATGTAGAAGAAAAAAGGGTTAATCAAATAAAGTCAGCATTAGAGACGGAAACTAGATATGTGATTCAAATCTTTGCTCAATACGAGTGTAGTGAGTATGGAAATGATTTTTATGAACTCATTAACGATCTTTTACAAGATATAGAGGTGGAGTTAAAGATTTATATAAAAAATAATAAGTTTATTTACATTTAAAAGGTAAAGAGAAAGCTAGATTTTTAATAATAAAGGTGGGTATAAGTTATGAGCAAAACGATTCTTTTTACTGGGGGCGGTACAGCCGGACACGTTATGATTAATATTGTATTAATTCCTAAATTTATAGAGAAAGGCTGGAGAGTCGAGTATATTGGATCAAAAAATGGAATTGAAAAATCATTAGTGCAAAATGTTAAATACAATAGTGTTTCAACGGGCAAGCTTAGGAGATATTGGGATTGGGAAAATTTTAAAGATCCTTTTAAAATTATACGAGGTTGTTTACAAAGTTATAAATTAATTAAGAAAACAAAGCCTGACGTTATCTTTTCAGCAGGAGGATTTGTTTCAGTTCCTGTAGCTATAGGAGCATGGTTAAATCGTGTGCCTATAATTATACGTGAACCAGATAGCACATTAGGACTTGCCAATAAAATAGCATTACCTTTTGCTACAAAGCTATGCACAACATTTCCTCAGACAGGAGAAAATGTAAGTAATGAGAAGAAGGTTTATGTAGGACCAATTGTAAGGGAAGAAATTGAGAAGGGTAACGTATTACGAGGAAGAAGATATTGTGAATTTCAGCAAGATAAACCAGTATTATTAATTATGGGTGGGAGTCAAGGTGCTAAGTGGATAAATGATATGGTAAGGGAATGTTTAGATACAATACTATTAAACTTTAATATTATTCATATATGTGGTAAAGGAAAGGTAGACCCATCTATTGGCATGGAGGGGTATATACAATTTGAATATATAGGCGACGAGTTGCCGCATATACTAAATATGGCAAGTGTTGTAGTTTCCAGAGCGGGTTCTACTGCTATTTCTGAATTGTTATTTTTGAAGAAACCGATGTTGCTTATCCCGTTAACTAACAGTTCCAGTAGGGGAGATCAAGTTTTAAATGCTGAATATTTTTCACGGCAAGGATATGCTGAAGTTATACTCCAAGACAGAGTAAGTACGAATACATTTATACATGCAGTAAATAAGTTGTATACAAATAAGGAGAAATATATTCAAAACATGAATGGATATAAGAAAACAAATGATGAGGGAATTCATCAAATAATAGATATAATAAATGAAGTGGTGAAGTAATAGAAATGTAAATAGAAAAACAAAAGGAAAGAAGGTATCTTCTTTCCTTTTTACTATATTTGTTCAAATTCATTATTATTTATTCTAATTAGTTATGTACTATCGGTGAATGCCGTTTTCTAATAGCTCAGTAAATGCATGAATATGAATAGGTTTACTGTAATAATAACCTTGAATAAACTGACATTTATTTTTTTGAAGGAAATTTACGTGCTCTTTTGTTTCTACACCTTCAGCAATGACAGACATTCCTAATGTATTTGCTAATGTGATGATCGTTTTAATAATTTCCATTCCATCATCACATGTTTCAGACATTGTAATAAATTCTCTCGGGATTTTTAACGTATCAATTGGATATAAAGGTAAGTAGGCTAGCGAAGAATAACCTGTACCAAAGTCGTCGATTGAGATGTGAATCCCTAAACTTTTTAGTGTACGCAGTTTTATCAATGTTTCTCGCTCATCCATCATTGCAATTCGCTCTGTTAATTCAAGATCAAGAGAGCTTGCTGGTAAACCTGTATTTGTTAAAGTAGAAGAAATAGATTTTACAAAATCCTCTTGTTCAAATTCTTTAGCAGATAAATTTACACCTATTTTTAAATGTGAATATCCGAGTGCGTGCCAACGTTTCATTTGCTTACAAGCCTGCTCTAATGTCCATTTTCCTATTGAAATAATTTGTAGTGTTTCTTCTGCAATCGGAATAAACTCGTATGGAGAAATAATACCTAATTCAGGATGATTCCACCTAATTAAAGCTTCTGCACCGATAATTTTATTAGATTCACTATCAACTTGAGGTTGATACAAAAGGAACAATTCTTCATTTTGTAGTGCGTTTGGTAAATCTTTTTCTAATCGTAATCGTCTTTCAATTTTTTTAGCGATTACATCGTCATAAATAGAGACAGAATTAAGCTCTTTTGCTTTTGCATCATACATTGCAACATTAGCGTTTTTCAGAAGTGTAGCGGTATCGATTCCGGAATGTGGATAAATAGCGATACCGATACTCAGTGATAAAGTTAATTTATGCTCATGTATGATAAATGATTTTTTCATGCATTCAAATAATTGGTTACATAATTGGAATAAGTAATCTTCGTCAGTATAGTTTTCAATTATGATTGTAAATTCATCGCCACCGATTCTTGAAAGATGAGTATGTGATGGAAGACATGATTGGAATCGCTTTGCTACTTCTTCTAATATGTAATCTCCTGACGAATGTCCAAGTGTATCGTTAATTGCTTTAAAGCGATCTAAATCTAAATATAATAATGCAAACTCGCTTTCTGTTATTTTAGCATTTTTTATAACTCTCTTTAATTTCTTATGGAAAAAGGCACGGTTCCCAATTTTCGTTACAGTGTCATGGAATGCTAAATATTTTATTTCTTCTTGCTGTTTTTTTAGTGCAGTAATATCTTTCACCATAATATAGCTTCCTGAAATTTGTCCGTCTATTATAATAGGAATGATTGTAACGTATAAAAAATAAGTAAAGCCATCTTTATATTGAGAACTAAGTTGTAAGAATGCAGATTCTTGTTGTTTCACTTTTTCTAATGCCAATGCTAGCTTATGCTTATCTTCATCTAAAATGATCGAAAAACAAGTTTCGCCTAGTAACTCATCCGTTGGTGCCCCAAGTAGTACACTCCCAGCCTTATTTACATTTAAGAATGTTCCATTTAAATCAATGGTGAAAATAGGGTCAGGATGATATTCATATAATGATTTAAACTTTTGTTGTTTTTGAGAAAGAGCCTCTGATTTATGAACTAAATCAGACGTCCGTACAGTAACTTTTTTTTCTAGTTGGGCATTAAATGCCTGTAAACGTTTTGTTAAGGAATTGTTTTGCATACGTACGATAGAATGACGAATGAGTACGAAAATAAAAGTAATACAATTCCCTGTAATGAGAGTTGAAGATGATGTTTGTTCTTTTAATGTAAACCCGATTAGTATTGCAACAGCAAGATAGGGAAATACAACTAAAGCTTTTTTTCCTATTATAGGGTTTACAATGAAATAATTTTTATGGCTATTATGATCTTCTGAAATAGAGCCAGCTATTGCAATAAGTAATATAGGTATTCTATATAAAAGACGTAATAATGTTATCGTTTCAGTTGATAAATGGTTATTTAAGTAAAAATAAATATAGTTAAAAGTTGCAGAACTTATTAATACAAAAATAAAGATATAAATTTTCCGTTTGGAATTAAAAATTGTTGGACGGAAAAAGAGACTAACACCTAGCAGTAGAAATAATAAATCTGCAATTGGGTATAAAAATGAAAGGAAAACATCCCCTAGTGAAAGAGCGAATATATTTAAATTTGGCTGATTAAATAAATACCATTCTAATGTAAATATGGAAGTAAGCACTATGCATATATCACAAATAAAGAACGCTTTTTCCCATTTATTGCATTCCTTTAAAATTTTATAGCAGAAAGCGATAAGACAGAAAAATAGAAAAAACATGTAAAATACATCAGAAATAGTAAAACGATCTATTGGAATTTCGAAGAAGCTATCTTGATATGTATATACTATTTTCCCTAATAAAAAACTACCAATTGCTATTGTAATACATATCCAAAATGGATTTGAACTGACTTTTTTAGAATATATAGAGTAAATCAGTGATACAAATGTAATGGCTTCGACGATAAGTGAAGCGAAGCGTACATCTGAATTTGAAAAATGAGTAGGGAACAGATAGAAAAACATAAAATAGATTGAATAGCATATTAATGTTCCGATTAATATACATAATTGTAAATTTTTATTTAATTTCAATGAAATCACCTTCTTTAATTATGAACTATGTTCGTTATATCTATACATAATAATATTATTTAAGAATTGTATCAGATTTCCTTATAAAAATCATGTTTATAAGGAAAGTGTTAAAGAGTATAAGTATTCTTAAAGTTGAAAAAATATTGCGGTTGATAGTATAGACTGTATCAAGACTTTAAATAGAAATTGTATATTTAGTCATCCTTTGAATTGTAAAGTTTTTTTAGTGATTTGTAAGTGGAGATGCAAAATTGCATATAAAATGATGGGGCTTTTTATTTTTAGTCTGAAAATTAATATTTGTAGAAATGTTAGGAAAAGATATAAAATAAGAACGTGTATTCTTACAGAGTGGAATAGTATTGCCACTAAATAGGGAGGTTTTTTTATGATATATCGAATTAAAGATGCAGAAATATACTATGAAATTGTGGGAGAGGGTAAACCGGTCATTATCATACATGGCTGCGCCCCTGACCATAGGTTAATGATGAAATGTATGGAATCAGTATTTCAGAAATATGAAGGTTATAAGCGAATATATATTGATTTACCCGGAATGGGAAAATCGAATGCTCCAAATTGGATAAATAGTTCAGATTGTATAGTAGAAGTGCTTATCACATTTATTGAGGAAATCATTTGTACTGAAAAATTTTTATTGGTAGGAGAATCATATGGAGGCTATTTAGCCAAAGGTATACTTACAAAGATGTTTGAGAGAGTTAGCGGATTATTATTAGTATGTCCTGTTGTTGTAGCGGAGCCAGAAAAAAGGATTCTTCCAGATAAACAGGTAATTGTACAAGATCAGGAATTTTTAAATACGCTCACTTCCGCAGACAGAGAGGAGTTTTGTGAGTTAGCTGTAATAGCAAATGAATATACATATAAGCGATTTAAAGAAGAAATTAAGCCTGGGTTAGATGTTGCTAATTATGAATTTATTGAAAGGTTGCAAAAGAATTACTCTCTTACTATGGATTTTCAGCATGAAAAATATGAAAATCCCGTTCTTTTACTGACTGGAAGACAAGATATATCAGTAGGTTATCAAAATATTATAGAAATTATTGAAGAATATCCAAGGGCAACATTAGCAGTGTTAGATATGGCAGGGCATAATTTACAAATTGAGCAGCCTGAATTATTTGAGAGTTTAGTAGGAGAATGGATTAGACGAACAAATTAGCACAGTTTATAAAGTATTTTAGTATTACCCCTAAGTGTTGAAATGGGATAAATGAACGTGATTTATTAACTTATCTCGCTATTTGCCGGGCAGCCCGATTAGTGAGGGCTGATTAAAGTTTCACTTTATAAAAAATTTTAAGGAGAAATTATGAGCACATATATTTATATGGTTAGACATGGTGAATCACCAAAACTAGAAGGAAATGAAAGAATGCGTGGATTAACTGAGAGGGGACATATGGATGCCCGTGGAGTAACTGACATATTAAAATCGGAGAGGATTGATACTTTTATTTCCAGTCCTTATAATCGGGCTATGCTAACGATAGAGGAGTCAGCTAATTTCCATGAAAAAGAAATAGTAGTATATGAAAATCTTAAAGAGTGTATGTTTTCAAGTGAGGATCAGGTTATATCAGACAAAGAGGTGTATCCACTTGTACAGAAGATGTTCTCTAATCCGGACTTTGCACGAACGGAAGGAGAGTCATATGCAGATTGCCAGAGAAGAGTAGTGAAAGTATTAAAAGAAATCTTAATGGATTTTCGAGGATGCAAAATTGTAATTGGTACACATGGGCTTGTCATGACATTAATGATGAACTATTTTGATAAACAATATGGTTTTGAATTTTTAATGAATACGTCAAAACCGGATATATATAAGATGGAGTTTAAAGAAGAACAATTAATGAATGTAAAGAGATTATGGAAAGCGGAATAAAATTAGTTGCATGGATTTTGTTGTAAAAGTTACTTTTATAGCAAAGTCTTTTTTTGAATAGAAAGCATCTTTATCAACTATTTTTAGAATGTTAAATCAATAAGTAATTATTCAGTATTTGTATAAATTATGGGGGAATTGGTTTAGAGAAACAATTTTAAATGTGTCAAAACTGCAAACGTTGGATTTATATTCAATAGGAGAAAAAGATGTAGAATTTTGTCTTACAGTCCCCGTTTACTTTTCATTTCATTACATATAGGCTTTGTGGTGTAAGGGGGACATCACCTTTACGCAAAATCTATAAGGAGGTCATTGTAATGAAACAGATTAAAAAGTTTGCGGGAGTTGCTTTAGCGGGGACGATTGGATTAAGTGGACTACTGTTTTTAGAACCTAGTGTAAGCGTTGCGGAAGCACAGCAAGTGAAAGTGGAAAATTTCAATACAATTGATGTAACGATGAATCTAAATGAATTGTATGTATTAAGTGGCAGAAGCATTGATATTCTTTCTGGAGATAAAGAAGCAATTCAGTTAAATAAATACACAATTAGTTTTAATAAATCTGGGAAGTATGTGATTAAAGTAAATGGCTGTATTTATGATGATGTATATACTTTTATTGTAAATGAGTAGTATATATTCTTAAATTGCGAGATAAAAACAGAAACACCCTATTTGCGATGAGAGTCGTAAATAGGGTGGATTTATTTGTATTAAGCTGTACTTTAAATATGTTCGCTAATTTTCTTTTTGCCATGTAAAGTATGTAAAAGTGTTTGAAACATCTTAAATGATTGCTGAAAGATTGGACTTTGAATAAAGGTGTACAGAAAAGTTACGATGAAAACAGGACCTCCTAGCATAAATCCAATAACTAGTACAATACATTCTACTATGATTCTAGCACGGCTAATAGAAAGTCCTGTTTTGTCTGAAATAGTAAGCATGAATCCATCACGGGGTCCAGCGCCAATCCCAGCCGCAACGTACATACCTCCCCCGATACCTGTAATGGCAATACCAGAAAATAAAATGAGTAAGTTTATCCATAAATAATTACTAGCGTCTGGAAGCATGTTTGATTGTAAGAAAAAGTCCATAATGGGACCGATAAGTAGTGCATTCAAAAATGTCCCCACATTTATATATTTTCGATCTACTAGTAAAGATATTAGAACGAGACATAACCCACATATGACACTCCACGTACCGATGGTCCATCCAAACTTTTGGTAGAGAGCCATATTTAAAACTTCCCAAGGGTGCAAGCCGAGAAATTTAACTTTGACTGCAAGAGCGTTTCCAAGGCCAAAGAAAATTAATCCTAAGAAAAAAAGAAAATAGCGAAAGAGAGTTAGCCTCATCTTTACAACCTCCCATATTTTATAATTATGTATGTTACCTGTTACAGTTTTAATGTACAAATATTATGTCTTTTTATCATTCGTTTAAAAGTGTTAACAATGTAAATGAAATATACATCTTCACAGTCAAAAAAGTTAAAATATTTCGTTTTAAGGATTATAATGGAGGGAGAAACATAAAAGGGAGTGAATGAACTTGAAACAAGAACTTATTGAAAGATTTACGAGATATGTAAAAATTGATACGCAATCAAATGAAGAAAGTCATACAGTACCAACAACACCAGGACAAATTGAGTTTGGTAAGTTATTAGTGGAAGAGCTAAAAGAAATTGGTTTAACAGAAGTAACGATGGATGATAATGGCTATGTAATGGCAACACTTCCAGCTAATACGGACAAGGATGTTCCTGTAATCGGATTTTTAGCCCATTTAGATACGGCAACAGACTTTACAGGGAAAAACGTCAAACCACAAATTCATGAAAATTTTGATGGTAATGCAATTACGTTAAATGAAGAGCTAAATGTTGTGTTAACACCAGAGCAGTTCCCAGAATTACCATCATATAAAGGACATACGATTATTACAACTGATGGTACAACACTGCTAGGAGCAGATGATAAAGCTGGTCTTACCGAAATTATGGTTGCAATGAACCATTTAATACATAATCCGCAAATTAAGCACGGGAAAATAAGAGTAGCATTTACACCGGATGAAGAAATTGGTCGTGGGCCAGCGCATTTTGATGTAGAAGCGTTTGGTGCATCATTCGCTTATACGATGGATGGAGGTCCATTAGGTGGTTTAGAGTATGAAAGTTTTAATGCTGCAGGTGCTAAGTTAACGTTTAACGGAACGAATACACATCCTGGAACAGCGAAAAATAAAATGCGCAATGCTACTAAACTTGCTATGGAGTTTAATGGGTATTTACCAGTAGAAGAGGCGCCAGAATATACAGAAGGCTATGAAGGATTCTATCATTTACTTTCTTTAAATGGTGATGTTGAGCAAAGTAAAGCGTATTATATTATTCGAGACTTTGATCGTGAAAATTTTGAGGCACGTAAAAATAACGTTAAAAATATTGTGAAGACTATGCAAGAAAAATATGGCGAAGATGCAGTCGTTTTAGAAATGAATGATCAATACTATAACATGCTTGAAAAAATTGAACCGGTAAGAGAAATTGTTGATATTGCATATGAAGCAATGAAAAGTTTAGACATTGAACCAAATATTCATCCGATTCGCGGAGGCACAGATGGATCACAATTATCATATATGGGATTACCGACGCCGAATATTTTCACTGGTGGTGAAAACTATCACGGTAAATTTGAGTATGTTTCGGTAGATACTATGGAAAAAGCCGTTCAAGTTATTGTGGAAATTGCAAGACGTTTTGAGGAGCAAGCTTAAAAAAGAACCAAGTAGTACGAATGTGCTACTTGGTTCTTTTAATATAGTACTCGCCACAAATAAAAAGTCGCATAAGACTCCCAATTAGCCCAGTTTGCCGCGAAATCTTTTATTTCATTTTTTGTCGGTTTATTTTCGGAACCTGTTATAAATTTAATTGCATTATGCAGACCAACATCATCAATTGGAAAAGCCGAAGGAAATCTTAAACAACGCATTAAAACATAGTTGGCAGTCCATGGTCCTATACCATGGATAGCAGTTAATTGTTTCTCAGCAACCTTTACATCTTGTGTTTGCAGTAAATCCTCTTTTGATAATTTTCTCTCTGTAATAAGCTTCGCAATACCGATTAAATATTCACATTTTCTAGTCGTCATTTTTAATTGTTGAAGATTTTCTACATGTAGATTTGCAATTGTTTCAGGTGATGGGAATATCCAATGTTTTCTACCGTCCCATTCTACATAACTTCCAAATTGCTCAACTAATCTCCTTTTTAGCGTATAAGCATATGTTAGGTTAATTTGTTGACCGATAATTCCCCAGGAAAGTGCCTCAAATAAGTCTGGAATGCCTAAAGTACGAAGGCCATAATATTGTTCAATTGGTCCTTGAAGGAGTAAATCATGTTCAGCTAATGTATAAAATGGGGCTAAATCAGTAGTTAAATCAAACCATTCTTTTACATAGTTAACTACAGCTTCACGTATCGATTTTTCAGATGTATATGGTTCTTCTAAACAACGTATTTGAATATTTCCATCTGTATTTACACTAATTTCAACTAAAGGATTTACATCTTGAACAGGGATAACTTTATAAATTTTGTTGTCTTCAATATGGAACATACATTCATTGTTCGAACGTGATAGATAGCGTAAATTTTCTTGAAAACAAAATTCTTTCGGAACTGCTACAGATAATGCGCTATTATATTCTGCTGTCATATGAATTCCACCTGCACCTTTTCTAATGTAAGCAATTTTTTCTTCATTTCTAATCCACCCCTAAATCCGGTTAGTTTCCCATTCCTCCCAATAACGCGGTGACAAGGAATTGTAATAAGAAGAGGGTTAGCAGCAATAGCAGAAGCAACGGCGCGCACAGCTTTAGGTTTTTGAATTCTTTCAGCAATTTCTGTATAAGAATATGTCTTTCCATAAGGAATTTCACGTACCGCATTCCAAACAGATAATTGAAAATTAGTTCCATAAGCATCGATAGGAAATGTGAAAGTTTCTCGCTTGTTTTCTAAATGCTCGATAACTTCTTTCGCATATATTAGCAAGTAATCTGGACTATGGATCAATATATGTTGGGGCAGTTTTTTTCTAGCCCATATATTTAATTCTTCAAAGTTTTCTTCTTGTGATCCAATGAAGCATAGTCCATTTTCAGTTGCAGCAATATGAAATCGCCAATTTTCATGTGTAAGTAGCGTCCAATATATATAATTATTTTTGTAGGAATTCATTATCGTATCCCTCTTTCATTTCGTTCTTTTTTCGATATTCAGTAGGAGTAAATCCGGTTTTCTTTTTAAATAAAGTTGCGAAATACTCTGGGTTTTCTATCCCGACAGCAGTACTAATTTCTTTAATAGATTGATTTGTGTGTAAAAGGTATTCGGTTGCTTTAAGAACCCTCAATTGTTGTATATATTCTATAGGAGTTAGCCCTATTATTCTTTTGAAAGTACGCTGTAAATGAAAAGGGCTACCGTGACACATTTCCGCAAGCATGTCGAGAGTTAAGGATTCGTCATAATGCTTTTCGATATAGTCTTTAATTTGTTCTACCCACTCTTCATTAGGTAAAGTGATCCCGTTTGGCTTACAACGTTTGCACGGGCGAAAGTTTTCACTTAATGCTTGCTCTGCATGATGAAAAATTCGTACATTGTTTCTATTCGGTATTCTTGATTTGCATGATGGTCTGCAAAAGATTCCAGTTGATTTCACAGCATAAAAGAATTTGCTATCATAGGAAGAATCATTATGAATAATTGCTTGCCAAAACTCATTTGTTAATGTAACTCCTTCCTTGTGCATAGAACATCACCTCTGAAATTAGTATAACCTGAATAAAGTGCGTATGTATGTATTCATAAATGTAAGAGCAAGATTACAAAGGTGAAAATATGATTGTTTTCTATTTTGTGATAGCATGAAATTTGGAAATAAACATCAAGAGGAGGACTATAAATGAAGTTAATTTCATGGAATGTAAATGGTTTGCGAGCTGTTATCGCAAAAGGTGGATTTTTGGAATATCTTGAGGAATCAAGTGCTGACATATTTTGTCTACAAGAGATTAAATTACAAGAAGGGCAAATTGATTTAAATCTAGAGGGATATTATACATACTGGAATTATGCTGTGAAAAAAGGATATTCAGGAACGGCTATTTTTTCAAAAAAAGAACCGCTTTCAGTTACATATGGTTTAGGCATTGAAGAGCATGATCAAGAAGGACGACTTATTACTTTAGAATTCGAAGATTTTTACATGATAACGTTATATACACCAAATTCAAAACGTGGATTAGAACGATTAGATTACAGAATGAAATGGGAAGATGATTTCAGGTCCTATATCAAACGATTAGATGAGAAAAAACCAGTTATTTTTTGTGGAGATTTAAATGTTGCTCATAAAGAAATCGATTTGAAAAATCCAAAAAGTAATCGTAAAAACCCTGGATTCTCTGATGAGGAACGAGAGAAATTTTCATGTATTTTAGAAGAAGGGTTTGTTGATACATATCGTTACCTTTATCCTGATCAAGAAGGTGCATACTCGTGGTGGTCGTATCGTATGGGCGCGAGAGCGAAAAATATCGGATGGCGTTTAGATTATTTTGTTGTTTCGGAAAGAATGAAAGACCAAATAACAGAAGCGAAAATTAATAGTGAAGTAATGGGATCTGACCATTGTCCAGTTGAATTACATATAAATTTCTAAAAAAAGAAGTATCCATCTAACATTAGGCGGATACTTCTTTTTTAATTCAGTTTGTTAAAATTTTTCAAATCTTTCTTGAAATAATTGCATATTAAATATATACTTAGTAACGATAATCATTATCAATGAAAAAATTATCAATGGATGAGGTATAAAAGAATTATAGCTTAGGGGAAGTGAACGAGAATGAGTTCTGGATAGAATTATTAATCTAATGAAATATATATGTAAGACAAGTTTCATATAGTTAAATTTTATTGAGAATATAGTTTGGAAAATTCGAGAGGAGATATATAAAGATGAATAAAAAGTTATTTACATTAGGGATGGTTACAGTTTTAAGTGTAGGTTTAGCGGCATGTAATAGTGCGGATAAAACTTCAGGCGAGCAAAAACAACAGACAAAAGCTACGGAAACGAAAAAAGATGAAAAACGAAAAATTACATATTTAGGTAAAGAATATACAGTGCCAGCAAAAGTAGATAAAATTGCGACAGCTAGTTTAGAGTCAATGGAAGATGCGGCAGTACTTGGAATTAAACCAGTTGGTGCCATTACTGTTGGTGGTAAATTACCGAAGTATCTTGAGAAAGATTTAGAAGGTGCGAAATCTGTTGGTGAGAAAATGGAACCAAATTTCGAAACATTACTTCAATTAAAACCAGACGTTATTACATCAAGTACGAAATTCCCAGCAGAAACAGCTGAAAAGTTTACGAAAGTAGCTCCTACATTCCCGGTATCACACGTTTCAACAAATTGGGAAGATAACCTAAAGTTAATGGGAGAATTAACTGGTAAAAAAGATAAAGCAGAAAAAATTATTAAAGACTACAATTCGGACGCTGAAAAAGCAAAAGCAAAACTAGGAGATAAGTTAAAAGATAAAAAAGTACTTGTCATTAGACTAAGAGCAAATGACTTATTCCTATACCCAGAAGGAGTATACTTTAACCCTGTAATTTATAAAGATCTTGGACTAACTGCTCCAGAACAACTTAAAACGGTAAAAGCACAAGAAAAAATTTCTTTAGAAAAATTAGCTGAAGTTAATCCTGATTATATCTTCTTACAATACGAGGCAAGTGAAAATAATAAACCGAAAGTGTTAGAAGACATTGAAAATAATCCAATTTGGCAAAGTATGAACGCTGCGAAAGAAAAGAAAGTATTTGTAAATGTTGTAGACCCAATGGCACAAGGTGGTACAGCTTGGAGTAAAACAGCATTCTTAAAAGAAGCCGTGAAAAATTTATCTAAATAATACAATAAGTAAGGTGCGTTGAATGATATGCAGAAAACAAATGCAGTACCAGTAACTATATTATGTATAGCACCCATACTCATCTTATTTACAATTATACTTTCGATTTTGTATGGGGCAAAAAGTATTGACGCTGAAACAGTGTGGAACGCATTATTTCATTTTGATTCAAGCGATGTAAACCATAATATTATTATTACTTCACGTTTACCAAGGGTAGTTGCAGCTCTTTTAGTCGGAGCATTTCTAGCCATATCAGGAGCACTTATGCAGGGGATGACAAGAAACTATCTTGCATCCCCTTCTATTATGGGTGTGACGGATGGCGCTGCCTTTGTTATTACACTTAGCATGATTTTTCTTCCGGGAATGTCATCAATTGGTATGGTTTTATGTTCAATGATTGGTTCTGCACTAGGCGCCGGTATCGTGTTTGGTTTTGGTTCGCTCCTTCAAAATGGCTTATCACCAGTTAGGTTAGCGATTATAGGAACAGTTATTGGAACATTTTTAAGTAGTGTATCGGCTGCAATGGCTTCGTATTTCCAAATTTCTCAAAATGTTAGTTTTTGGTTTAATGCAAAGTTAGATCAAGTAGATCCTAATATCATTAAAATCACGATACCGTTTGGGATAATTGGAATAATTTTAGCACTGTTAATATCAAAATCTATTACCATTCTTTCATTAGGCGAAGAGGTTTCTATTAATTTAGGGCAACGTACAAAACTAGTTAAAGCGATGGCAATTTTATCGGTAATTTTCTTAACAGGAACAGCAGTTGCTTTAGTGGGGAAAGTTGGTTTTGTAGGTTTAATTATTCCGCACATTACCCGCTTTATAATTGGGGTAGATTATAAGTGGATTTTACCATGTGCAGGTGTTATTGGTGGCGTTTTCTTAGCGTTATGTGACGTTTTGAGTAGATTTGTAAACTATCCATTTGAAACACCTATTGGAGTCGTTACCTCCTTAATTGGAATTCCTTTCTTCCTCTATTTAATCCGTACTAGAGGAGGAGAGAGACATGCTTAAAAGTTCAAGTCAACGTTTCGGAATGACGATGGGGATTATTATATTTTTAATACTATGTGCTATTTATATTAGTTTAACAAATGGTACGTTCGACATTACTATTACAGATGTATTTAAAACACTGTTTAGAATTGATCCAGTACCAGAACATGATTTAGTTATTTTTGAGTTTCGTCTTCCGCGTATCGTAATTGCTGGATTAGTAGGATTAGGTCTTGGTGTTGCGGGTGCTGTTATTCAAGGGATTACGAGAAATGGATTGGCGGACCCAGGTATTTTAGGAGTAAATGCCGGAGCAGGAACAGCGATCGTCATTTTTATGTTTTTCTTTCAAGGGCAATTAAAAAGCACAGACTGGGTTTCTATTATGATGATGCCAATGTTTGGTTTAGTAGGCGGATTAGGTGCAGCTATCATCATTTATCTGTTTTCTTGGAAAAACGGTAAATTAGATTCGCAGCGACTTTTATTAACAGGAATTGCAATTGGATCAGGATTTGGAGCCTTTTCTATGTATTTATCACTCAAAATGAAGTCAACTGATTTTGAAATGGCCGCAGTGTGGGTGTCTGGAAGCATATATAGTGCGAACTGGAAGTATATTGTGGCTATGTTACCATGGCTTATTATCTTAATTCCGCTTATACAAAAGAAAGCTTATTTATTAGATTTATTTCAATTGGAAGAAACTAGTATTACAAGTTTAGGTGTTTCAGTAGAAAGAGAGAAATCGATTTTACTATTAAGTAGTATCGGGCTTGTGAGCGCATGTGTTGCTGTTTCAGGGAGTATCGGTTTTATTGGCTTAATGGCACCGCATATTGCGAAAAGGCTTGTCGGTATTCAACATAAGTATATAATTCCTACGTGCGGCGTAATCGGAATGTTTCTTGTAATTGCTTCAGACTTTATTGCGAAAACAGTTTTCACACCTGTAGAGCTACCAGTTGGAATCGTTATTTCTATTGTCGGTGTACCATATTTCTTATATTTACTTTATAAGGCGAAAGCGTAAGAGGAGGAATAAAAGTGAGTATTTTAAGTGCAAAAAATTTAGAAACAAGTTATGAAAAGCTTACAGTGTTTCGCGATTTAAATGTGGAAATACAAGAAGGAAAAGTAACGACAATTATAGGTCCAAACGGTTGCGGTAAATCGACATTGTTAAAAACAATGGGAAGAATTTTAAAACAAAAAAGCGGAAAAGTATATTTACAAGGGCAAGATTTACATACAATTCCAACGAAAGAAATTGCGAAGCAGTTAGCTTTACTCCCGCAAACTCCAATTGCACCAGGTGAACTTAAAGTGGAAGAATTAATTTCTTATGGACGCTATCCACATCGAAATAACGTAAATAAGTTAACGACAAAAGATAAAGAAATGATTGATTGGGCATTAGATATAACGAAAACTTCTGAATTTCGAACGAGACAAATTGCAAATTTATCAGGTGGCCAAAGACAAAAGGTATGGCTAGCGATGGCATTAGCACAAGAAACAGAAGTGTTGCTATTAGATGAGCCAACTACATACCTTGATATGTCTCATCAATTAGATGTATTACAAATTGTGGAGAAGTTAAATAAAGAACATAATTGTACGGTTGTTATGGTATTACATGATATTAACCATGCATCAAGGTTTTCAGATGAAATTATTGCAATGAAGGAAGGAGAAATTGTTACAACTGGTAGCCCAGAAGAAATCATTACAAATGAAGTGTTAAAAGAAGTATTTCATATTGATGCACGTGTCATGATTGATCCGTATAACGGGGCTCCTGTTTGTTTCGGTTATGATAGCGTTGTATCTCAAGAAGAAAAAATCGAAATATATGTAACAAGTTAAAAAGGGGGGGATAGGGTGAATACTACAGTTGAAAAACAGCAGATTATAACATCTAATACAGAGCAGTGGAAAATGTATTCAAAATTAGAAGGTAAGGAATATCAAATTCATATTTCAAAGCCGAGGCAACCAGCACCGGATTCAGGATATCCTGTCATTTACGTATTAGATGGCAATGCCTTTTTTCAAACATTTCATGAAGCAGTTAAAATACAATCAGTAAGAGCGGAAAAAACCGGTGTTTCACCAGCTATTATAGTAGGAGTGGGTTATCCAATTGAAGGCGCATTTTCAGGGGAAGAAAGGTGCTATGATTTTACGCCTAGCGTAATTTCAAAAGATGCCCCTTTAAAACCAGACGGTAAACCGTGGCCTAAAACAGGAGGGGCACATAATTTCTTTACTTTTATTGAAGAAGAACTGAAACCACAAATTGAAAAGAATTTTGAGATTGATAAAGGTAAGCAAACTTTATTTGGGCATTCTTTAGGTGGCCTATTCGCTTTGCATATACTATTTACAAACTTGAATGCTTTTCAAAATTATTTTATTAGTAGTCCATCTATATGGTGGAATAATAAATCCGTTCTTGAAAAAGAAGAGAACCTTATAATTGAATTAAACAATGCTAAGTTTGAAACAGGAGTGTTCCTTACAGTTGGATCACTTGAACGAGAGCATATGGTTGTAGGTGCAAATGAATTATCAGAGCGCCTTCTCCAAGTAAACCACGATAAACTTAAATTTAAGTTTTATGAAGCTGAAGGGGAGAATCATGCATCTGTTGTGCCGACGTCTTTAAGTAAAGGATTGAGGTTTATTAGTTACGTATAGGAAAAAAGGTTATGGATAAAACATTCCATAACCTTTTTTAATATGTAGAATTGTCCTTTTCGAAAGTTTTGTTTCAACTTTTCGTCTAAAGAGACAAAAAGTTGTCACAAATCGGTCACAATTAGCATAAACATAAAATAGACGAAATGAATTTATTTCCAAAAAGGCTTGGTTTATTTCAATCATGATTCGTAGAGTTGAAAAAGCATGGATTAAAAGTTCACTATATTCCCAAGGAGGTAGATCGTATGAAAACTATTCTTGCTATCGCTGGACTTATTTGGGTTTTATCGCATGGCATTCCAATTTATGAAGGAGAACAAATTCGCAGTGCTCTAAATAAAAATTTTAATGAATATCATATCATTGATCGGCAAGATAATGTTGTGACAGTTCGAGTAAATGACTGTTTTCATACGGTAACCGTTGAAGGAACTTCAGTAGTGAATGATACAAAAGTATGTGATCAGCAATAATTATATATGGAAAGAAAAATTCTCGGATTAAATATCTAAAAATTTTAATTTAAACATTATAGACGAAGAATAAGCGGGGGCGGGTAATCCCCGCTTATTCTTGTTTCACTTTATTGAATTTTGATGAGAGATATAATGATTTTTTGACAAAAAGGAAAGGGTATACTGAAAATTGAGATTAAGAAGCTAATGAGTTGTTAAGAATAATCATAAAGTGTAAATATACTCTTATGGGGTATCATGCGTAGATATTTAATGCTATAATTGGTATACTCATAAAAAACAATTGTTTTATTGGATGAAGAGAAACTTTAAGAAGGTGATAATATGGATCATAAAGAGCATGAAGCAGTAACACATAGATCAGAAAAAGAAAAAGAACAGATTATAAATAGATTAAAGAGAATTGAAGGACAGGTCCGCGGTATTCAAAACATGATTGAAAATGATCGTTATTGCGTAGATATTTTAGTGCAAATTTCAGCGATTAATGCAGCGATGAAAAAAGTAGGAATGGGCGTTCTCAAAAATCATACGAGTCATTGTGTTTCAGGAGCTATTAAAAATGGAAATGGTGACGAAGCAATTGAAGAATTAATGACAGTATTTGAACGTTTTTCAAAAGCGTAAAAACAAGCTAGTATTTAACTGGCTTGTTTTTTTGTTTACCCTCATATTGGATTTGGGTGTATTGTAGTGAAAAAGTGTGTGTAAAATAAACTTTTAGAAAATAATTGAAAAATCATGATACAAAACCATTGATTACCTTAGGGGGGTATGGTAAAATATAATTGTGATTAACAAACAATGAATAAACAAGAGGAGGATTTTAAATGGAACAGTTAACATTACAAGTTGAAGGTATGTCTTGTGGACATTGTGTAAATGCTATCGAAAGCAGTGTGAAAGAGCTAAACGGTGTTGAACAAGTGAAGGTTCAATTAGCAGAAGGAACTGTTGAAGTTACTATCGACTCGTCTGCTGTAACATTAAAAGATATCGTTGCTGTAATCGAAGATCAAGGATACGATGTTCAATAATTATTTTTAGATATGGAAATAAATCGTACTTTAAATGAAGTACGATTTATTTTGCTAATAATTATACCTCATAAGGGTATATAGAGGTGAGAGACATGAATGAAAAAAAAGAGGCCAATCTTCAAATATCAGGAATGACATGTGCGGCATGTGCAAATAGAATTGAAAAAGGTCTAAAAAAAGTAGAAGGTGTTCATGAGGCAAATGTAAATTTTGCGCTTGAAAAAACAAAAATAATGTACGATCCAACTAAAACAAATCCGCAACAATTTAAAGAAAAAGTTGAATCATTAGGATATGGAATTGTAAGTGATAAAGCTGAATTTACTGTTTCAGGAATGACATGTGCAGCATGTGCAAATAGAGTTGAAAAGCGTTTAAATAAGTTAGATGGTGTGAACAAGGCGACAGTAAATTTTGCTTTAGAATCAGCCACAGTAGACTTTAATCCTGATGAAGTTAATGTAAATGAAATGAAGAGCGCGATTACGAAGCTAGGATATAAATTAGAAGTGAAACCAGATGATCAAGATGCATCAACTGATCATCGATTACAAGAAATTGAAAGACAAAAGAAGAAGTTTATTATTTCGTTTATTTTATCTTTCCCATTATTGTGGGCAATGGTTAGTCATTTCTCATTTACGTCATTTATTTATTTACCGGATATGTTAATGAACCCTTGGGTGCAACTAGCACTTGCAACTCCTGTTCAATTTATCATTGGTGGACAGTTTTATGTTGGGGCTTATAAAGCGTTACGCAATAAAAGTGCTAATATGGATGTTCTCGTGGCGCTTGGAACGTCGGCCGCGTACTTCTATAGTGTATATTTAAGTATTCAATCTATTGGTTCTTCGGAACATATGACAGATTTATATTTTGAAACGAGTGCGGTACTTATTACATTAATTATTTTAGGTAAATTATTTGAAGCGAAAGCAAAAGGGCGCTCATCAGAAGCAATTAAAAAATTGATGGGTTTACAAGCGAAGACAGCTACAGTTGTGCGAGATGGAACAGAAATAAAAATTTTGATTGAAGAAGTAGTAGCTGGTGATATCGTCTATGTAAAGCCTGGTGAAAAAATACCAGTAGATGGTGAGATTGTAGAAGGAAAATCAGCGATTGATGAATCGATGTTAACGGGTGAAAGTATTCCTGTTGATAAGTCAATTGGGGATGTAGTAATAGGTTCGACAATAAATAAAAATGGTTTTTTAAAAGTGAAAGCAACTAAAGTAGGCAGAGATACTGCATTAGCTCAAATCATTAAAGTAGTAGAAGAGGCACAAGGTTCAAAAGCTCCTATTCAAAGGGTAGCGGATCAAATTTCAGGTATTTTTGTACCGGTTGTAGTTGTGATTGCGATTATCACATTTGCAGTATGGATGATATTTGTTACACCTGGTGATTTTGGCGGAGCACTTGAGAAAATGATAGCAGTACTTGTTATCGCTTGTCCATGTGCATTAGGTCTTGCAACGCCTACATCTATTATGGCAGGATCAGGAAGATCGGCTGAGTATGGTATTTTATTTAAAGGTGGAGAGCATTTAGAAGCAACGCACCGATTAGATACAGTTATTCTAGATAAAACAGGTACTGTGACAAACGGAAAGCCTGTGTTAACAGATATAATTGTAGCAGATGGATTCCATGAAGAAGAAATACTACGTTTAGTAGGTGCGGCAGAAAAAAATTCTGAACACCCACTTGCAGAAGCGATTGTGGAAGGAATTAAAGAAAAGAAAATTGATATTCCAAGTTCAGAGACGTTTGAAGCGATTCCTGGATTCGGTATCGAATCAGTCGTAGAAGGAAAACAATTATTAATTGGCACACGTCGATTAATGAAGAAATTCAATATTGATATTGAAGAAGTTTCAAAATCAATGGAAGAGCTAGAACGAGAAGGAAAAACAGCAATGCTTATTGCAATCGATAAAGAATATGCTGGTATAGTTGCCGTTGCAGATACTGTGAAAGATACTTCAAAAGCAGCTATCGCAAGACTGAAAAAAATGGGTCTAGACGTTGTGATGATTACAGGAGATAATACACAAACTGCTCAGGCGATTGCAAAGCAAGTTGGTATTGATCACGTAATTGCAGAAGTATTGCCAGAAGGAAAAGCAGAAGAAGTGAAAAAACTGCAAGCAAATGGTAAGAAAGTAGCGATGGTTGGAGATGGGATAAATGATGCTCCTGCTCTTGCTACAGCGAACATTGGTATGGCAATTGGAACGGGAACGGATGTAGCGATGGAAGCAGCGGATATAACGTTAATCCGCGGTGATTTAAATAGTATTGCTGATGCGATCTTTATGAGTAAAATGACGATAAGAAATATTAAACAAAATTTATTCTGGGCATTAGCTTATAACGCGTTAGGAATTCCAATTGCGGCATTAGGCTTCTTAGCCCCTTGGGTTGCTGGAGCAGCGATGGCATTTAGTTCTGTATCCGTTGTATTAAATGCATTACGATTACAAAGAGTTAAATTAAAATCTTAAAAAGTTACATTAAGTAATTGAATAGAATTAAAGAACAATACTTTGAATAAGTATTGTTTTTTTGTTCGTATAGAAATTAAAACGATATAATAAAGAAGAATTATTGAATCGTATGTAGTAGAAAAGTTAAGAGGTAGTTTGGTAAGGAGACTTATATATGTTAAAAGATATTATAATTAGAACATTTCAGAAAGAAGATTTAAATCAAGTATTACAATTGTTCTATGAAACAGTTCATACGGTTAATGCAAAAGATTATAATGAGTTACAGCTACAGGCATGGGCACCAGATCGACTAGATAGAGAAAGCTGGTTAAAGTCTTTAGAAAAGAATATTAGTTATGTAGCGGATCATAATGGTGTGATAGTCGGATTTGGAGATTATAATGAGGATCATTACGTAGATCGTTTATTTACACATAAATATTATCAAGGGAAAAGGATAGCCTCATCCATATTACAGAAGTTAGAAAAAGAAGCAGTGAACCTAGGGCATAGGGAAATCTATACAGAAGCGAGTATTACAGCAAAACCTTTCTTTGAAAGTAAAAGTTTTATTTGCATAAAGGAACAAAAGAAACAGCATAATGGTCAGATTTTTATTAATTATGTTATGAAAAAAATATCCTTCTCATAAATGAGAAGGATATTTTTCATTATTTTACAGCTTCTTTTAGTTCTTTACCAGCTTTGAAAGCAGGTACTTTAGAAGCTGCGATTTGCATTTCTTCACCAGTTTGTGGGTTACGGCCTGTACGAGCAGCTCTTTCACGAACTTCGAATGTACCGAATCCGATAAGTTGTACTTTTTCACCAGCAGCTAAAGTGTTAGTGATTGATTCTACTACAGTTTGTACAACTACAGTAGCTTCTTTTTGAGAAATCTCAGCATTTTGTGCTACGTTTTTAATTAATTCTGTTTTGTTCATGTTTTTCACCTCATATGTAAATAATGCTATTTAAGTTGTTATTATAACGTATAAAACATTCGAGAACAAGTGTACGTACATATATTCGCAAAAAAAATGAAATTTGTAATATTTTTTAGGACATTTTATAGACATTCCATTTAAGCGGACAGAGATTTGTTCTTCATTTCAGTCTTCTCTTGATGAGAAGGTAGTTTCTTATTATAAGATATGAAGTAAGGTAGTGCTACAAATAACATACCTCCTACTAAATTTCCGAAGAAAACAAAAATGAAGTTTGGAAAATATTCGATCCAAGTTAAATGACCGGCAAAAATTGCAGCTGGGATGACAAACATATTGGCTACAACGTGTTGAAATCCAATTGCAACAAAAGTCATAACTGGGAACCAAATACCGATAATCTTTCCGATAAATTCTTTACTTCCCATACTGAGCCAAACAGCTAAACAAACGAGCCAATTACATCCGATTGCAGAAATAAATGCTTGCAATGGTGTATCTTGTAGTTTCGCTTGAGCGATAGAAATAGTTTTCGCTAAAAAAGCTCCTTCAGTTAAGCCGACGATATGACCGAAAAAATAGGCTACGAATACAGCTCCTATGAAATTGCTAAATGTAACAATAACTAAATTTCGTATGAAATAAAATAAAGTAATTTTCTTTTGGAGCCAGGCCATAGAAACTGTCATCATGTTACCAGTTACTAGTTCACCGCCTGCAAGAATAACGAGAATAAGACCAACAGGGAATACAGCAGCGCCTAGAAAACTAGAAAATGATCCCCAATATTTTGGCATTGTCCCAATAACATGAATATCGAGTAAATACCCTAATGCGATAAAAGCACCACCAAAAAAACCAAGAATTAGCATAGGGAGCAATGATAAATGAGCTTTTTTCCTTCCTGAATTCGCAGCAAGTTCCGTAATTTCTTCTGGTGTAAATACAGACATGAATAATCCCTCCGTAATAAAATGATGGAATGAATAGAAAAAATTTCAAAAATCTATGTATTATAAAAATATGTTATGACTTCTGTATAAAATTGTCAAAGTGAATAGAGAGGGAATTAAAAATTGATAACATTGTTCATGTTGTCACATGAATGTAACAATAAGGATTTAAAGTGTTTGTAGAGGTGAAAACATGAATACGAATCATGTAAAAAAAGAACGAAAAAAATCAATCATAAAGATATTTATTATTAGTTTTATAAGTATATTAATGATACCAGTAAGTTTGTATTATTATGCGACAGAAATAGAACGAAAACTAGTAACAGTTACGTGGAATGAAATAGAAGCTTCTACAATTCCTAAAGAGTTTAATAATAAAAAAATATTGCAGTTTTCAGATGTACATTTAGGGCCAGAGTTTACATTGAAGCAACTTGAACATTTGGTGGAGAAGATGAATGAAATACATCCAGATATCGTAGTTTTTACTGGAGATTTAATAGATAAATTTGGGTCTTATAGTGCGGAAAGAGAAGAAGCAAAGGCTATTTTGCAGAAAATTTACGCGCCCTTAGGGAAATATGCTGTGTTTGGGAATCATGATAGGGGCGGGGGCGGTAGTTTATTTTACAAAAAATATATGGAGGAAGCTGGTTTTTCTGTATTAGTAAATGAAGTGCAGAAAATTAAAGTGGAAAACGGCAAATATATTACAATATCAGGTTTAGATGATTTTCTATTAGGGAAGCCACAAATAGATTCAACTTTAAAAAACTTGAAACAAAATGATTTCAACATGTTATTAGTACATGAGCCGGATGTTGTAACTAAAATAAATCGTTACCCAATGGATCTTCAACTGTCAGGACATAGTCACGGAGGACAAGTCCAAATTCCTTTTGTAGGTCCATTAATTACTACCAAACTAGCTGAGAATTATGTTGAAGGTATGTATGAAGTAGAGGGGAAGAGTAAGCTGTTATATTTATATGTAAATCGTGGCATTGGGACTACTAGGATGCCTGTTAGATTTTGGAGTGTACCTGAACTTTCAGTTTTTGTGTTGAAGCAAAATAGTAACTAGAATATTTAACAATATGATTCCAAGGAACGTGCGATGTAGGTCGATGGAAAACAGTTTCTTAAAACTTTAGATGTGACAAAGTAATTTTCATAAATAAAAAACAACAATAGGTTATAGGACCTATTGTTGTTTTTTATTATTTTTGCAAGGGAAGAGTATCAAAATATGTTCTATAATTATTAGAGAATTCAAAGTTGTTTTTTGCATCCCAATTAATAGACCAAGACATTAGGCCGCGGAATGCAGGATAGCCACTCTGGTTAGAAAGTTTATACTTTCCTCCGAACGAAACTCCTTTAATGATATAATTTAAAGCTTTTTTCATTTCAGTTGGCGAAATGTATCCACCACTTGGAGCTGCCGCTGGTGCTGCTGGAAGCCCAATCATAACTTGATCTGAGCGAAGAGCTGGGAAAATGTTATTTGGATTACCACCTACAGGAAAACCATGTAAGAGCATATCTGCCATAGCGACTTCGTAGTCTGCAGTACCTTGATTGTAGTTATTACCGTCCATTCCAACCCCGCTGCCAGCGTTGTAGTGTTGAACGTGAATGTATGTTAGTTTATCTTTCACTCCGTAAATAATTGGTAAATATGCACCCCAGATACTTCCGTATGCGCTATAACCGCCTTGAACATAAGCTGTTTCAGGAGCCATGCTTAATAGAAAATCTGGACCATAATGATCTGAGATTGTTCGAATAGCTGATATAAGATTTACGATTTGGGGAGTAGTTGGATTTTTGAAATTAATGTCATTTCCGTTTAAGTAAATACCTGATTCAAGGTCAATATCTATTCCATCAAAACCGTATTTATCGATTAGAGATTGTATGGAATTAATAAAACGTTGCTTAGCGGCATTGTCAGGAAGTAAAACGACTCCATTTTGTCCTCCTATTGAAAGAACTACTTTCTTTCCTTTACTTTTTAAATAAGAAATATCTGATTTGAAGTCTGCATCTGTACCATACACAGGAGAAAATTCAACAGTGGAACGATCACCACCAGTTTCACCAAAAGATACATTGATTACATCCCATTTTGGTGAAACGTCTTTTAATTTAATAATGCCAGTACCGTTATCAAAGTTATGCCAGTATCCAACGAGTAATTTTGAACCTAAATTGTTTGCTGCTTGTGTTTGGAAAGGGGATAGCGGTAGTAGTAAGAACAGTACGAAAATACAACAAAAAAATTTGAACTTGTTTAACATATCAACACTCCTATACAAAAAGTTGTCTAGATGTATAATCTTGTTTATTTAATAATATCTGAAAATTCTTTCTTTTGTAAGAGGACTATAATTTTCTCAACAATTGTGTGTGGGAAAGTATTAAACCTAATGAAATAATTTTTGAAGGAGATTGAATTGCAATTGTTAAATTCAGAATATTTTGATATATTTTAACGTATAGAACAAAATCTTTCGCACAGTACTCTTACATAAATTTCAAAATTTAGTTTGGAAGGGGATGTACAAGAGTTGGATAAAAATCTAAAGAAAGATCTCAAAATACGCCACATTACAATGATCTCAATTGGCGGCGTAATAGGGGCTGGTTTGTTTGTTGGAAGTGGTGCCGTTGTACATTCGGCAGGACCTGGTTCTATCGTTTCATATACATTAGCAGGACTTCTAGTCATTTTCGTCATGAGAATGCTAGGAGAAATGGCAGCTGTAAATCCGACAAGTGGTTCATTTGCAACGTATGCAAGAGAAGCAATTGGTCCATGGGCGGGTTATACAATAGGCTGGTTATACTGGTTTTTCTGGGTAATTGTTATTGCAATAGAAGCCACAGCAGGTGCTGGTATTATCCAATATTGGATTCCACAAATACCGCTATGGTTATTAAGTTTAATATTAACAATTTTATTAACGCTGACGAACGTTTTTTCAGTGAAATCATTTGGAGAGTTTGAATATTGGTTTTCTTTTATTAAAGTAATAAGTATTGTTTTGTTCCTTTGTCTAGGTCTTGCTGTTATTTTAGGATTTGTTCCAGGAACAGAAGCACCCGGCACTTCGAATTTAATTGGACAAGGTGGGTTTATGCCAAACGGTATAAGTTCGGTCTTGCTTGGAATTACTGTTGTTATATTTTCATTTATGGGATCAGAGATTGTAGCAGTAGCGGCTGGTGAATCTGCAGAACCTGTAAAAGCAGTAAAAACAGCAACAAACAGTGTGATTTGGCGTATTCTTGTATTTTTTATTGGGTCTATAGCGGTAGTTGTTACGCTACTGCCATGGAATTCAGCTAACATATTAAAAAGTCCATTTGTAGCTGTACTTGAACATATAGGAATACCAGCGGCAGCACAAATTATGAATTTTATCGTTTTAACAGCTGTACTTTCTTGCTTAAATTCAGGCTTATATACAAATTCAAGAATGCTTTTTTCAATGGCAGAAAGAGGAGATGCGCCAAAGTCATTTTTAAAATTGAACAGTAGTGGTGTTCCTGTTCGAGCGGTTTTATTTGGAACGGTCTTCGCTTATATTGGAGTTGTTTTTAGTTACATTTCTCCAGATAAAGTCTTTTTGTTTTTAGTGAATGCATCTGGCGGGATTGCGTTACTAGTTTATCTCGTTATTGCAGTTTCGCATTTAAAGATGCGTAAAAAAATGGGGAAAGTAGAACAAAAAAATTTGAAAGTGAAAATGTGGCTTTTTCCGTATGTAACGTATGTTACAATTGCTGCTATTATAGCAGTTTTAGTTGCGATGTTCGCAATTGATACTTTACGTTCACAAGCACTTTTAACAATGTTTGTTACAGTTCTTATCATACTTTCTTATTTTATTTTTAATAGAAATAAAAATAGCACAGTTTTGAATCCTAAAAGTAAGAATGAGGAATCTGTTCGATTCTAATTTTCTTATTTTCGAAGAGAGTTACACCCAGTCATTGCTATAAAAGAATCATATATAATCATAGAAACAAGTAATTACTATTGTCATAGTGGATATAAACTTTTTTCTTGACTTTTTATACGAAGGCGAGCAAAATGGTAAAAAAGGAAGGGGGGATGATGATGGAAGAGTACGTATTAGAGCTGTATAACCTGTTATATACGACAGAATGGCAAGATATTGTTTCGTTTCTAGGAATAGTATTTTGCATGAAAATTGTAATTGTATATATGGAAGAGCAAGGTATGTTCTATTCCTTCTCATCTCCGTTCGATGTGCAGCGCGAGCCGTTGCTAAACTATGCCAATGTGAATTACGAACAATTTCCTTTTGTAGTTTTCTTTATGATTCGATTTATTACAGCAATTGTAAAGAAGAAGGAAAGTGATGATGAAGAGTGCCACGCAACTTGTAAGGTAGCTAACGTTTTTTAAGCTAAATACAAGGAGGAGATTTATATGTGGTTTCGATTTCTTATGATTGGTTTCTTTTCATTAACAGCAATTTCATTAATGGGATATCAAGTGTCTGAAATTTTTCAAGCATATAGCGATACATTTTTTAACAAAAATTAATCGCGTTGCTATTTGAATAATAAAGCGATACATTTTTTAACAAAAATTAATCGCGTTGCTATTTGAATAATAAAGCGATAAAATCCTTCTTAAGAAGTTTTATTAAGAAGGATTTTTTTCTTTGTTTTGTCTTGCTGTGTCAAACTATTGTCACATTTACACTGTGAATAATATGTTAAAATAGTGAGGTTACGTATACATACTTGAAGGAAGAGGGAGTGACCATTTTGGTGGATCAATCAACAAATCAGAAAAGCTATGCTCCTATTGTGATAACGCTTTCTGTAATTGTAAATGCGATTATTTTATTTTTGTTCTTTGGACCTGTTGGCTATGAAGGAGAAGTACATTTTGATGTAACGATTTTACCAATGTTAAACGCGATTTTTAATAGCTTTACGTTCGTATTTTTATTAGCAGCGTTATTCTCTATTATTAAAAAGAATGTGAAAATGCATCGTGGTTTCATCCTTGCAGCATTTACGACAACTTTACTATTTTGTGTGTCGTATTTATCGTATCATTACTTAGCACCGGCAACACATTTTGGAGGAGAAGGATTCATTAAATATGTGTATTTCATCATTTTAATTACACATATTATCCTAGCAGCAATTATCGTACCACTTGCATTGTTTGCACTTGTATTTGGTTTTACAAATCAATTAACACGTCACCGTAAAATTGTACGTTGGACAATGCCAATTTGGTTATATGTAAGTTTATCTGGTGTTATTGTGTACTTAATGATCTCACCTTATTATCAATAAAAGTCTCAGCCTTTAGGCTGGGGCTTTTTTGTTAAGCAAATCTTTTTGTGAAATGAAAAAAATATGGTATACAAAAGTATAGTTGCTTTTCAAATAGAAGGGATGGTAAAGAAATATGCAAAATTTTGTATTTCGTAATCCAACGAAACTTATTTTCGGTAAAGATCAATTAGAACAGTTAAAAACTGAAATTCCACAGTTTGGTAAGAAGGTTCTTCTCGTATATGGAGGAGGCAGTATTAAAAGAAACGGTATTTATGATAATGTGATTTCTATTTTAAAGGATATTAATGCAGAAGTATTTGAATTGACGGGTGTTGAACCGAATCCTCGTGTATCAACTGTAAAGAAAGGGATTCAAATTTGTAAAGATAATGGAGTCGAATTTATTTTAGCAGTTGGTGGAGGAAGTGTAATCGACTGTACGAAAGCGATTGCTGCTGGTAGTAAATATGATGGAGATGTATGGGATATTGTAACGAAAAAAGCATTTGCTAGTGAGGCATTACCATTTGGTACTGTACTTACTCTTGCTGCGACAGGTTCTGAAATGAATGCAGGCTCGGTAATTACAAATTGGGAAACGAATGAAAAGTATGGATGGGGAAGCCCAGTTACATTCCCGCAGTTTTCAATTTTAGATCCAGTTCATACTGCATCTGTGCCGAGAGATCAAACGATTTATGGTATGGTAGATATTATGTCACATGTATTAGAACAATATTTCCATCATGGAACGAATACAGAACTACAAGATCGTTATTGTGAATCTGTTTTAAAAACAGTAATTGAGACAGCTCCCAAGCTTTTAAGTGATTTAGAAAATTATGAGCATAGGGAAACAATTTTATATTGCGGAACGATGGCGTTAAATGGTATTTTAGCGATGGGAGTAAGAGGTGACTGGGCAACTCATAATATTGAACATGCAGTTTCTGCTGTTCATGATATACCGCATGGAGGCGGCTTAGCAATTCTATTCCCTAACTGGATGAAGCATGTCGTAGATGAAAATGTAAGTCGTTTTAAACAGTTCGCTATTCGTGTATTTGAAATAGAAACAGATGGAAAAACAGATAAAGAAGTGGCGTTAGAAGGAATTGAGGCACTGCGTCAATTTTGGACTTCAATTGAAGCGCCAGCAACATTAGCTGATTACGGTATTGGAGAAAATGAAATTGATATAATGGCTAATAAAGCGATGGCGTATGGTAAATTTGGTAACTTTAAAAAATTAAATAAAGATGATGTTCTAAGTATATATAAAGCTTCTTTATAAGTGAATTTAGAAAAGAAACCTATTTGATTGTTTGATCGAATAGGTTTCTTTTTTTGCTTTTTATAAACGTTTATGAATGTTTGTGATTATTTTTGATTGTTTATGGTTGATTTTTGTGACCGTTTTCATTATACTGTAATCAAAGAAGAGGTGAATAAAATGTTAACTCCTGAACGTCATCAAATGATATTGCAACTTGTAAAAGAACAGAAAGTTGTAAAATTACAGCAATTAGTTGAAAGAACAGAAAGCTCTGAGTCGACAATTCGCCGTGATTTAGCACAATTGGAAAAGCAAAGGTTATTAAAAAGAGTTCATGGTGGTGCCGCTGTTTTAACAGGAAAAGGGCAAGAACCAACGATGGTTGAAAAATCATCCAAAAACATTCAAATAAAACAACAAATTGCTAATTATGCGGCTAGCGTTGTTGAACAAGGTGATTGTATTTATTTAGATGCAGGGAGTACAACATTTGAAATGATTCCATTTTTAATCAATAAAGATGTTACTGTCGTTACGAATGGACTTATGCATATTGAAGCTTTAGTTGAAAATAATATTCGTGCGTATTTACTAGGCGGAATGATGAAGAGTAGGACGAAAGCTTTAATCGGTGCTATGGCACAGGAAAGTATGCAGAAGTATCGCTTTGATAAATGTTTTTTAGGTGCAAATGGTGTACATGAACAGCTTGGCTTTACAACGCCAGATCCAGAAGAAGCGCTCCTAAAACAAATGGCACTAACATTAGCAAACGAAGGATATTTCTTAATTGATGAAAGTAAGTTTTCAGAAGTTGCGTTTGCGAAAATTGCAAATGTTGAAGATGCAAATATTATTACAAACCATTTAGAAATTGATTTAGAAAAATATAAAAAACAAACCAATGTAATTGAGGCTGATAAACAATGATCTATACAGTTACTTTAAACCCATCTATTGATTATGTAGTGCAAGTTCCTTCTTTTGATTTAGGAACAATAAATCGAGCGGAGAAAGATATGAAGTTTCCTGGAGGAAAAGGAATTAATGTTTCTCGTGTTCTTCAGCGTTTAGGTGTTAAAAATATAGCACTTGGATTTATTGGTGGATTTACTGGTCAATTTATTAAAGAGGTATTACGTGACGAAGGTGTAACAACAAACTTCGTCCAAGTAGATGAAGATACTCGCATTAATGTGAAAATAAAAGGGAAAGAAGAAACAGAATTAAATGGCCAAGGTCCTATTGTAACAAAGAAGCAGTTCAAACAGTTAATGAAAAAAATTGAGAGTATGCAACCTGGAGATTGTGTTGTACTCGCTGGGAGTGTACCGATCTCTATTCCAAGTACTTTTTACGAATCAATTGCTGCGTTTGGAGCTGAAAAAGGTATTCGTGTAGTAGTAGATGCAAGTGGAAGTGCACTGCAACATGTAATTAAAAATAAGCCATTTTTAATTAAGCCAAACCATCATGAACTTGGTGAGTTGTTTGGAGTGGAGCTTTCAACAGTAGAGGACGTTTTACCTTATGGAAGAAAATTAATTGAACAAGGTGTAAAACACGTTATCGTATCGATGGCTGGAGAGGGAGCTTTATTATTTACGGCAGAAGGTATATATGAAGCGACTGTTCCAAAAGGTGTTGTAATTAATTCAGTTGGGGCCGGAGATTCTCTTGTTGCAGGGTTTGTAGGCAAATATGAACAGACAAAAGATATTGAAAAGGCATTTCAATACGGCGTTGCAACAGGGAGTGCAACAGCATTTTCAGCTGATTTATGTAAGAAGGAAAAAGTAGAAGAATTATTGTCGCAAGTAATTGTAGCTAAGCGATAGGGGGAAGCAACATATGAAAATTACAGAACTATTAAAAAGGGATACAGTCATTATGGATTTGACAGCTTCAAATAAAGAAGCTGTCATAGATGAATTAGTTGAGAAATTAAACGGGGCAAATCGTTTAAATAGTAAAACGGAATTTAAAGAAGCTATTTTAAAGCGGGAGTCCCAAAGTACGACTGGAATAGGGGAAGGTATTGCAATACCTCATGCGAAGACAAAGGCTGTTAAACAACCATCGATTTGTTTTGGTAGAAGTGTAAGCGGTATCAATTATGAGTCGCTTGATGGACAACCGGCATACTTATTCTTTATGATTGCTGCAAGTGAAGGAGCGAATAATACTCATTTAGAAACGTTGTCTCGTTTATCGACATTATTAATGGATGAAGGATTTCGCAAGCAACTATTAGAAGCGAAGGATGAAAGTGAGCTTCTTCAACTATTTGATGAAAAAGAGAATGAAAAAGAAGAAGAGATTGAAGTTGCACAACCAGAAGGAAATGAACCGTACGTACTTGCTGTTACAGCTTGCCCAACTGGAATCGCTCACACATATATGGCGGCGGATAGCTTAAAAGCAAAAGCGGCAGAGTTAGGGATAGCGATTAAAGTTGAAACAAACGGATCAACAGGTATTAAAAACGGTTTAACGAAAGAGGATATTGAACGTGCAACAGCTATTATTGTTGCGGCAGATAAACAAGTAGAAATGAATCGTTTTGCTGGTAAACATGTCATTCAAGTGCCAGTTGCTGATGGGATTCGAAAAACGGAAAAATTGCTAAATCGAGCTGTCAAACAAGATGCACCAATCTTTAAAGGTGTAAAAGAGGACGGGAAATCAGAAAGTATTGAGAGAGAAAAAGGATTAGGAATTTATAAGCATTTAATGAGCGGTGTAAGTAATATGCTTCCATTCGTTGTTGGTGGCGGGATTTTAATAGCGCTAGCATTTTCGTTTGGTGGTATAAAGGCGGAAGGTCCTTTAGCTGAATTGTTCATGTCAATTGGTGGAGGAAAAACAGGTGCGTTTTTATTCCTTGTACCAATTTTAGCTGGATTTATTGCAAGCTCTATTGCTGATCGTCCTGGTTTTATGCCTGGTGTTGTAGGTGGGTTTTTAGCGGCGAATGCGAATGCTGGATTTTTAGGTGGATTAATTGCTGGTTTCTTAGCTGGATATGTTGTTTTAGGGTTGAAAAGATTATTTTCAGGACTACCAGTACAATTAGAAGGAATTAAACCTGTATTGTTATATCCAGTCTTTGGATTATTGATTACAGGAGTTGTAATGCAAAAAGTAGTAATTCCGCCTGTAGTAGCATTAAATGAAATGTTGACAGGGTGGTTAAATGGTTTAAATGGTACGAATGCTATATTACTAGGTCTTATTTTAGGTGGTATGATGGCGATTGATATGGGTGGTCCAATTAATAAAGCGGCATTTACGTTTGGTATTGCTGCAATAGAAGCACAAAATTTTGGAGTGCACTCAGCAGTTATGGCTGGTGGTATGGTACCGCCACTTGCGATTGCATTCGCAACTACATTCTTTAAATCAAAGTTTACAGAAGCGGAACGTAAATCTGGTTTAACAAATTATATTATGGGAGCATCGTTCATTACAGAAGGTGCGATTCCGTTTGCAGCTGCAGATCCGGTTCGAGTAATCGTAAGTTGTGTTGTTGGTTCAAGTATTGCAGGTGCGTTATCTATGTTATTCCAAATTACATTACCGGCACCGCATGGTGGATTATTTGTAATAGCGTTAGTAAATAAACCGTTACTATATATTTTCTCTATATTAATTGGAACGATTGTCTCGGCTATTATGCTAGGTGTTTGGAAAAAGAAAGTTCAATAACAAATAAAAAGAGAGTAGCTTTTAGTAGCTGCTCTCTTTTTATTACAAAAAAATAAGTTAACAATGGAATATTGATGTTTTTTGGTAAAAGATGTAACGAATTGTGAATTTTTTGTAACAAAAAAGTAACACTGTAATTTTTTCTGGAAAAAAGTTCTTGTGCTCGTATATGAAAAATATATGAAAACCACTGGAGATTGTATGAGAAATACATTTTATTAATATGGAAATTTATGTTACAACTCGTTAATTGTATATTACGAATGCTTTGTAATTGTGTGATTTCTAAAAATTCTAAAAATCTGTTGCTATAATGAAAATACGAAAACAAAGCAAATGGAGGCTATTCATGAAAAAATTATTAAGTATAGCAACAGCAGCAGTTTTTGGTCTTGGGATTTTTGCGGGTTCTGCTAAAGCGGAAACAATTGTAACAACAGACGTATTAAATGTTAGAGAAAACCCAAATGTAGAGTCAAAGCTTGTAGGTAAAGTGTTAAGTGGGAATACACTAGATGTTATAAATACAGAGAATGGATGGACAAAAATTAAGTTAAACGGTAAGGAAGCGTTTGTAAGTGCTGATTTTACAAAGAGCACATATTATGTAACGGCGGGCGTATTAAATGTTCGTGCTGGAGCGAATACTGATTCTGAAATTTTAGGTAAACTTAATAAAAATGATGTGATTGAAACGACGAATCAAGTTCAAAATGAATGGTTACAATTCGACTACAATGGAAAAGTCGGATATGTTCACGTGCCATTTTTAACAGGAACGGCACCTGTAATTGAAAAGAAAGAGGTTGTAGTTCAAGAAGAAGCGCCGGTTAAAAATAATACAGCAGTTAAGAATAAAGAGTATGTTAAGAGTAACGATTCTATTAAGAATGTAGAATCAAGTAAACCTGTGGTAAAAGAAAAGCCGGCTGCAAAACCAGTTGCGAAATCTACTGAAACAAGTGCGCCTACTGGTGGTCGTGAAATTACAGTAGAAGCGACGGCATATACAGCAGATCCGAGTGAGAATGGTTCGTATGGTGGTCGTGTATTAACTGCAATGGGGCATGATTTAACAGCAAATCCAAATATGAAAGTAATTGCTGTTGATCCGAAAGTAATTCCGCTTGGATCAAAAGTATGGGTAGAAGGATATGGAGAAGCGATTGCTGGAGACACTGGTGGTGCGATTAAAGGAAATCGTATTGATGTATTAGTCGGTTCAGATGGTAGTGCTAATAGCTGGGGGCGCAAATCTGTAAAAGTGAAAGTTATACAATAGGTTATCGATATTAATATAAAAAGCGGTTGCTTGAAATTATGTAAGCAGCCGCTTTTTATGGATTATTGAAAGGGATAAATAGTTTTACCTGTAATAATTTTATATGCACTGCAAAATTGTGTTTGTATATATTCTGTATTTTTATTTTCTGGATGTGATGTTGTTTCATGGAGAGTAGAATGAAAAGCCCGTAGTAAACAATTTAGGGCGAAGTATAATTCCTCTTGTGAACAATTTTGTTCTTTTGTAGAAGTAGCTAAAATGAGGTCTTTTGTCAAAGATGAAAAATTGATGGTGGATTGTTTCATAGTTAACTCATCCTCTCGAAACTATTTTTATCATGTATATGCAGAATTGGACAAACTATGTTCTTTTTTATATGTAATTTCATGTACCGAAATGAAAGAACTTGCAATCATGCCGTTAAAATTGGTAAGATTGGGTATAATCAATAGATGGAGTATATTACATAAAGAGAGTTGAATGCTATGGGAGAAGTGCAACGTGAAAAAGTTGCTGTCATCATTGGACCAACAGCTGTTGGAAAGACGAAGTTAAGTATCGATCTTGCCAAAGCGTTGAACGGTGAAATTATTAGTGGTGATTCCATGCAAATCTATCGAACGATGGATATTGGAACTGCAAAGGTAACACAAGCAGAGATGGACGGAATTCCACATTATATGGTCGATATAAAAAATCCGGAAGATTCATTTTCTGTCGCGGAATTTCAAGAACGTGTTCGCAAACATATTCGAGAAATTACAGAACGTGGTAAATTACCAATTATAGTTGGTGGGACCGGTCTTTATATACAATCTGTTTTATTCGATTATCAGTTTACAGATGATGCTGGTGATGTGATATACCGAGAGCAAATGGAAAAGTTAGCTTTAGAACGCGGTGTGGAATATGTACATAAAAAATTGCAAGAAGTAGATCCGGAAAGTGCGGAGCGTATTCATGCAAATAATGTACGACGTGTCATTCGGGCGTTAGAAATTTTCCACACGACGGGTGAAAAAATGAGTGACCAAATTGAAAAACAAGAAAAAGAGTTACTCTATGATGTTTCATTAATTGGCTTGACAATGGATCGAGAAATGCTATACGATCGCATTAACTTACGAGTGGATTTGATGATGGAACAAGGCCTATTAGAGGAAGTAGAAGGTCTGTATAATAGAGGGATACGAGATTGTCAATCTATTCAAGCGATTGGATATAAAGAAATCTATGATTATTTTGAGAATCGAGCCCCTTTAGAAGATGCGGTATCACAATTAAAGACGAATTCGCGTCGTTATGCAAAGCGTCAATTAACGTGGTTCCGTAATAAAATGGATGTCACGTGGTTTGATGTTACAGACGGTGAAAAAACGTCAGAAATTTTACGATACATAGAAGGAAAGTTACAAGTAAAGTCGAATAATAGTAAGTAGAGAAAAAGAGGAGGATTCGACATGAAGCAATCAATCAATATTCAAGATCAGTTTTTAAATCAACTCCGTAAAGAAAATACGTTTGTTACACTGTACTTATTAAATGGTTTCCAGCTTCGTGGACTAATTAAAGGATTTGATAATTTTACAGTCCTGCTGGAAACAGAAGGTAAGCAACAGCTTATTTATAAACATGCAATTTCTACATTTGTACCACAAAAAAATGTTTCAATTGAATTAGAATAGTAATGAATTATTGTACATAACAAAAAAAAGAGCGAGTTTCCTCGCTCTTTTTTTATTTGTCATAAACAATCTATGATGAAATTTAAGCGATTCTAAATACAGTAAGGCGGATGTTAGTATTTCCTGTCGCAGGGATCGTAATCTCATTAAGAGTAGATTGAACAGAAATTCTTGCACCAGCTGCTAATGTTTCGATTGTAGTAAATGAAAGTGAGTCGCCTATTAAATTTGAAGAGAAATTATCAGTTGCGACTGCTCCATTAATTGAAATTCCTACTCCGAGTGGAGCGCATCCTGGCGCAGTTGTAGAAATGGATACGCTAATTACATAAATACCACCGTTAATAACAGTAACTGTATCTGTGCCGTTGAAGATAATATTGTTTACGTTAATTGCAGTACTAAAAATAAAGTTATTAAATTGCAGTACTGTTTGCTGAATATTGTTTGTTACAACAATTGTTGCTATAGGGAAGCTAGGTCCAGTTGGCCCAGTAGGTCCGGTAGGTCCACCAGAAGGTCCAGTAGGTCCAGTAACTCCTATACCAGTAGCGCCGGTAGCACCCGTTGGTCCTTGAATGCCTTGAGGTCC
>NZ_FRBJ01000007.1:0-263980 GCF_900142585.1 Bacillus sp. bc15 | reverse complement strand
AGGATATCGCTAGAAAAAACAAACTAACAGTTACAGGGAAAAAGTTGTACAAAGTACGCTGTTCAACTATAGAGCGAAGCTTTGCAGACGCCAAAGAACTACATGGCTATCGATATGCTCGATTTCGAGGGCTGAAGTCTGTCCAAATGCAGGCTTATCTCACCGCAGCTTGTCAAAACATGAAAAAAATAGCCCTCCATCTGACCAAAAAAGGTCTGGTGGAGGGCTATTTTTTTGAAACTCTATTATTTTATGTTGTTTTTATTCGCTAAAATCAAAATGATTACAGAGTGTTGGGAACCCCTAAAGGGTTTCCCAACACTCTGGAAAATAAAAAAAGAGCCGATGGGCTCTTTTTTTATTTTTCTTTCTTGTGTTCTTTATATTCATGTACTTTTTCTTTTACATTACCAACTGTATCTTTAGCAGTGCCTTTCACCTTATCCCATTTTCCTTCAGCTTGTAATTTCTTATTGTCAGTTACTTTCCCAACAACTTCTTTTACTTCACCTTTTACCTTATCAATGGCACCTTCTACTTTTTCTTTTAAACCATGATCATGTTTAGTCATACACTTCTCCTCCTTGTAGTTTGATTAGAATTCTCTTTTCATATTGCAAGTTGAATGATGTATCTAGTAATAGCGTAACAAATCTAGTTGGAATATTCAAATGATTAATAGGATAGAAAAGGAATTGTCATAAAATGTTTAAAAATGTAACGGAAGGAGAAAGAAAGTAAATTATAATATGTCTTTTGCGGTCCATATTGATTTTGTATAAGCAATTTTCATATGGGCCCGTTCCATGTTATTTTGACTGCGGCTACCAAAGCGGGCTTGGCCAACTATTAAATGACAATTTGTCGCTATAGCTTTTTCTATTCTTTTTTGAATTAATGCAGTATGACAGCCGTTACGTTGAAATTCTGGCAAAGTAGCAGAAGCAGCTAATGATGCGACACCCTTATTTATATACAGGACACCAATACTAGCAGGGATATTTTGAACTTCAGCTATGAAAAAATGCCATCCTGGTTCATTGTAAAGAATTTCATTATTTTGGCGCACACCATCTGTTGTAAAGGATGGCATATTAAATCCACGTACATAAATGTTTGCAAAAATATCAAAATCATTTTCTTTTAGTTTTCGTATTGTAATATTAGAAGGAAGAAGTGATGAACCCTCTCTCGGTATACTATACAAAGCAGTATGGAAGCTAGATTGATAAAACCCTTTTTGAGATAAGTATTGAAATAATTCAGTTGTACCTTGTGCTGGGGTAATTTCAAAACGACAAGTGATTTGTAGTGATTGATAATAAGAGATAATTTCATCTAACTCATCTGTATTTGTAAATGTAATACCTTTTACCGTATTAAAAGCAGGACCAGCAATTATTTTTGATGAAAAGGCAGTGGCACTACCGAATTTTTTCATTTGCACTTGCATTGGGTTTCCGCTCATTGTTTGTAGTCTCTCTAATTTAGAAGAGAGCATATCAATTTCTGCATTTTCAATTTCTGTTGCTATACCGAGTGTAATAACAGTAGTCATAAAATTCCTCCGTTAATAAATATATTTCATAGTACATATACGATTTTTGTTTTGAGATTCCTGTTGAAATGTGAGAGAATAAGAGGTTTTTTGGAAGGGAAATGGAAGTGAGCTGTCGAAGGGAGTGGAAACAGATTAAAGGTGGTGCTCTCATGAAACAAAAAACCGTGCAGACATGCTCTAATTGTGGTTCTCAAAACATAGGAGAAGGTGAGTTTGTCGGATATGCACAAATACGGAAAAAGGAAACGATGTTCACATCTTCACCGGTGGATGCTTATATTTGTACAGATTGCGGGAATATCCTTTCATTAAAAGTACGACATTATGAAAAGTTTAAGCAGAAGCCGTTATGATTATTGAGTAGTGACTTTATTAGAAAAGTTAATAAGAGTAATATTTTACATATATATATATGAGTATGCCTCAGATAAAGAGATGAAAACATATACTGTACATAGTTCGTTATATGACACATAAAAATATATAGAAGAAATTGTGAGGCAGTAGGAGGAAGAAAAAACAGCTCCTCTTGGAATATTTCATATTTAAAACTCCTTTAAATAAAGGAGTTTTTTGTTTTTTTATAACAATAATTACCTTTAATTGTTATAAATAGTTATTAGGAGAGGGTGGTTTATTAACGCCATAATCATAGAAGAATAATAGCTAAATCGTATACAAAACCACTATATAACACATTCGCAACCGTAAGTTGACAAAGTGCAACCGCGGGAAGATAGAGATAAAGGCAATGTTTACATACAATTTAGGTAAGAAAACAAAGGGGGACACACATATGGGATTTGGTGAAAAGCTTTTTAAATTAAGAAAAGAAAAGGGCCTTTCTCAAGAAGCATTAGCTGAAAAATTAAACACAACAAGGCAAGCGGTTAGTAAATGGGAAAACGGTCAAGGTTTTCCTGAAACTGAAAAGTTAATAATGATTGGAAATGTATTTGAAGTATCACTTGACTATTTATTAAAAGAAACTGCTGAGCAAAGTAACGAAAAGGAAAATAGTTATTATGTAAGTAAGGAAATGGCAGAAGGGTATGTAGTGTATGGACAAAAAATTTCTAAATATATTGCATTAGGATTTAGCTTGCTTATTTTATCTACAATACCGTACTTATTATTTAAAGAAAATGCAACAATGTCTACGTTTCTTGTCATTATCATTGCAGTGCTTGGAATCGGAGCAATGATGGCACCTGTAACGATAGAAGAGAGTCGATACAATGTATTGAAAAAGGAAGAACTACTATTTGATCAAAACTTTCTAAAAGAATTGACCAAAAGATATGCGACTATTAAGAAGAAGTATATGGCAGTAGTGATCGTTGGATTTTGTTTTATTGCAGCAGGAGCGATACCGTTTTTATTTGAGAAAAAACGAATTACTTCAGGAGAACTCGTACAGTATTATCCTTATTGTGTTGTACTTATTGCTATCGGAGTTTATCTTTTTGTTCGTGTGTTAGGGGTGTTAGAGACGTATCGGATTTTAGTAGAAAATAAGGAATACAGTAATCGTTTTATTTTTAAATTGAAAAAGAAAGTAAGGAAAATGGTAGATAGTTTATAAAAAATAAAAAACATGTTTCGAATCAATGTATTCAAAACATGTTTTTTATCGTTCTGAATTATTTCCAAAGAAATAATTCAGAAAATACAGAAAAATGTCGTAATCATTTGCGGAAGTCTGTTATAATAAACGAAAAAATGAAAACGCTTTAAAGGGGGATATAACCAATATGATGATGAATGTACCGCTAACAATTAGTTCTATGATGGAAAGAGCAGAAAAGTTATTCTCAAAGAAAGAAATTGTTTCTCGCACACATGATACCATTACGACATTAACGTATAAGCAGTTAGGGGAAAGGACGAGAAGACTTTCCAGTGCGTTGAAAAAGCTTGGAATTAAAGAAGGTGAACGTGTAGGAACGTTAGCGTGGAACCATCATCGACATGTGGAAGCGTATTTTGCTATTCCAGGTATTGCTTCTGTTTTGCACACAATTAACATTCGTTTATCTCCTCAACATATTTCATACATTATTCAGCACGCAGAAGACCGAATTCTACTTATAGATGAAGATCTCGTACCGCTTGTTGAAAATATTCAATCACAATTATCAACTGTACAAGCTTACATTGTTATGACTGATAAAGATAAACTCCCAAATACGACGCTGAAGCCTGTATATCATTATGAAAAGCTATTAGAAGAAGGTGATCCAAATTTCCAATTTGTAAAAGATATTGATGAAAATACACCTGCTGGTATGTGTTATACGTCAGCGACTACAGGAAATCCAAAAGGTGTTGTATATACGCATCGTAGTACTGTATTACACTGTATGGCACTCGGTTTAGCGGATACAGCTGCTTTATCGGAAAGTGATGCAGCAATGGCAATCGTCCCGATGTTTCATGTGAACGCTTGGGGACTTCCTTTTGCGGCTACTTGGTTTGGATCAAAACAAGTTCTTCCTGGACCGATGTTTACTCCAAAAATTTTATTAGAGATGATTCAATCAGAAAAAGTGACGTTAGCTGCCGGTGTGCCGACAATTTGGCTCGGCGTATTACAAGAGTTAGAAAATAATAGTTACGATTTATCTAGTATGACGAGAATACTATGCGGAGGTGCAGCGGCGCCGAAAAGTGTTATTAAAGCATTTGAACAGAAACATAATGTTCCGTTCATACATGCATATGGTATGACTGAAACGAGTCCACTCGTAACACTTGCACGTTTAAAAAGTTATGAAACGGAATTATCGTATGAAGAGCAACTAGAAATTCGCTCTAAACAAGGATATCTTGTACCTGGTGTCGAGATGAAAGTAGTCGGTACGAATGGTGAAGTGAAGTGGGATGGTACTGAGATGGGAGAATTATGTTTACGAGCACCTTGGATCGCTGAAAGCTATTATAACGATGATCGTACTGTCGAAGGTTTTCGCGATGGATGGTTATATACTGGTGATGTTGTCACAGTGGATGAGGAAGGTTGCGTGAAAATTGTTGACCGTACGAAGGATGTTATTAAAAGCGGGGGAGAATGGATTTCTTCGGTCGATCTTGAAAATGCTTTAATGGCACATGATGCTATATTTGAAGCGGCTGTCGTTGCAGTTCCTCACCCTCAGTGGCAAGAGCGACCAATTGCCTGCGTTGTTCAAAAGAAAAATAGTACGGTTACAAAAGAAGAAATATATGAGTTTTTAAAACCACAGTTTGCGAAGTGGTGGTTGCCAGACGATATTGTCTTTATGGAAGAAATACCGAAAACATCTGTTGGGAAGTTTTTAAAACAGGCGCTTCGGAAAGAACTGGAGCATTTGCATAGAGAGAAATAAGTGAACTTTTATTTGTAAACTCTAATACATTAACGGTTGACAAAAGAGGAGTGGAAAGATAATATAATTTTTGTGATATGTTATCTAAAAACAATTTTAAGTTTACAAATAGGAGAAGCAAATATGAATACAAAAAATTTAGTTTTCGTCGCTTTATTTAGTTCTATTATGGGAGTGTTAGGGTTAATACCTCCGATTGCTCTTTCTATTACACCAGTTCCAATTACATTGCAATCACTCGGTGTTATGCTTGCGGGTGGGTTGTTAGGATCACGTCTAGGTGCGTTAAGTCAGCTTATTTTCTTACTTATTGTAGGAGTTGGAGCACCATTGCTTGCTGGTGGACGCGGTGGCCTTGGTGTATTTGTTGGACCAAGTGCAGGATATTTACTTGGTTACATCATTGGGGCGTTTGTTATTGGTTATTTAATTGAGCGTTTACGTGAAGTTTCTATTATAAAAGTATTATGTATTAATATAATTGGTGGTATTTTCGTAGTTTATGTATTTGGTATTACTGTACAAGCGTTCTTAATGGAAGTTTCTGTATGGGAGACAATGAAAGTGAGTGCTGTGTTTTTACCAGGGGATTGTATAAAAGCAATTATTGCGGCAGTTCTCGTAACAAAATTACATCGTTCATTGAAACATATTATTACGCCCGCTTTAAAGAATGGAAAATATACAAATGCGGGATGATAAAGGGAAGAAACACGTTAATTGCGTGTTTCTTTTTATTATTATTGTAAAGAAAGGACGTCTCATATGGGGATTACAAAAGAATATAAAAAGCATACCTCTTTACAACCAAATAAAATAGCGATAAAGGAAAATGATAGAGTTTTAACATATAAAGAGTGGTTTGAATCAGTTTGTAAAGTAGCAAGCTGGTTAAATGAAAAAAAATCGAAGAATAAAACGATAGCAATCCTATTAGAAAATCGTATAGAGTTTTTACAACTATTTTCTGGTGCCGCTATGGCCGGGTGGGTTTGTGTTCCGTTAGATATAAAGTGGAAACAAGATGAGCTCAGAGAAAGAATTGAAATTAGTAATCCGGATATGATTGTGACAGAACGATATAAGGTGAATGATCTATTGGATGAAGAAGGAAGAGTAATTGAAATTGATGAGTGGAAAAGAATGATAGAGAAATATCTTCCTACATATTCCACTGTAGAAAGTGTACAACATGCTCCTTTTTATATGGGATTTACATCAGGATCAACAGGAACAGCAAAAGCATTTTTACGTGCACAACAATCGTGGGTTCATAGTTTTGATTGTAATGTACATGATTTTCATATGAAAAGGGAGGATTCGATTTTAATAGCTGGGACGCTCGTTCATTCTCTTTTCTTATACGGGGCAATAAGTGCATTATATGTAGGACAAACAGTGCACATTATGAGAAAGTTCTTTCCAAATCAAGTATTAGATAAGTTAGAAACTGAAAATATATCAGTTATGTATACAGTTCCGACAATGCTTGAATCTTTATATAAAGAAAGTAGATTAATAGAAAATAAAGTGAAAATTATTTCGTCAGGAGCGAAATGGGAAGCTGAAGCGAAAGAAAAAATAAAGAATATATTTCCTTATGCGAAAAGATATGAATTTTATGGTGCATCAGAGTTAAGTTTTGTAACAGCACTAGTCGATGCAGAAAGCGAAAGAAGGCCAAATTCAGTAGGAAAACCTTGTCATAATGTGCAAGTTCGAATATGTAATGAAGCAGGCGAAGAAGTACAAAAAGGTGAAATAGGAACTGTTTATGTGAAAAGTGATCAGTTTTTTATGGGATACATAATAGATGGGGTTTTAACACGGGAGTTGAATGCAGAAGGTTGGATGACAGTGCGAGATGTAGGCTATGAAGATGAAGAAGGCTTTATATATATTGTTGGTAGAGAGAAGAATATGATTTTATTTGGAGGAATCAATATTTATCCAGAAGAAATAGAAAGTGTATTACATGAACACCCAGCTGTTGATGAAATAGTTGTAATTGGTGTGAAAGATAGTTACTGGGGTGAAAAGCCCGTCGCGATCGTAAAAGGAAGTGCTACGAAACAACAATTAAAGAGTTTTTGCTTACAGAGATTATCCTCTTTTAAAATACCGAAAGAATGGCATTTTGTAGATGGAATACCTTATACAAATAGTGGGAAAATCGCTCGTATGGAAGCAAAAAGTATGATTGAAAACCGGGAGAAAATATATGAATAGAGCAGTTATTGTAGAGGCGAAAAGAACACCTATTGGTAAGAAGAATGGGATGTTAAAAGAGTATGAAGTTCAGCAATTAACAACGCCGCTTCTTACGTTTTTAAGTAAAGGGATTGAGAGGGAAATAGATGATGTCATATTAGGTAATGTTGTTGGGCCAGGAGGGAATGTTGCGAGACTATCTGCTTTAGAGGTGGGACTTGGCTATCATATTCCTGGTGTAACGATTGATCGGCAATGTGGTTCTGGTTTAGAAGCAATTCGAACTGCGTGTCATCTCATTCAAGGCGGGGCAGGTAAGTGTTATATCGCCGGGGGAGTAGAGAGTACAAGTACGTCACCTTTTCAAAAAAGAGCAAGATTTTCACCTGAAACAATTGGTGATCCTGACATGGGAGTAGCGGCTGAATATGTTGCGGAGCGTTATAATATAACGAGAGAAATGCAAGACGAGTATGCTTGTCTTAGTTATAAGCGGACACTGCAAGCGTTAGAAAAAGGATATATACATGATGAAATATTTTCTTTTAATGGATTATTAGATGAATCTATAAAGCCAGAAATGAATTATGAACGAATCATTAAAAGAACAAAGCCCGCATTTTTACAAAATGGAACAGTAACGGCAGGTAATTCGTGCGGTGTAAATGATGGGGCATGTGCTGTTCTTGTAATGGAAGAGGGACAAGCCCGAAAGTTAGGATACAAGCCTGTACTTCGTTTCGTTCGTAGTGCTGTAGTGGGAGTGGATCCCAAGCTTCCAGGGACTGGTCCGATATTTGCGGTGAACAAATTATTAAACGAAATGAATGTAAAAGTAGAGGACATCGATTATTTTGAAATAAATGAAGCATTCGCCTCAAAAGTTGTTGCTTGCGCAAAAGAGTTACAAATTCCGTACGAAAAAGTAAATGTAAATGGTGGAGCAATTGCGCTCGGTCATCCGTACGGTGCATCTGGTGCTATGCTTGTAACACGTTTGTTTTATCAGGCACAAAGAGAGTCTATGAAATATGGAATTGCTACATTAGGAATTGGAGGCGGGATAGGGATTGCGCTATTATTTGAGAAAGTAGAAGACTAGCGAGGTAACTAGTTTTCTACTTTTTGAGGAACATAAATATTGCTACCAGGCTTCGCTTTCATTTCGTTCCAAGCAGCAATCGCATCAGCTTTTGCTTTCCCTTTATTATTTGGATCTTCGAAAAAGTCACGAGTAAAGCGATTGTATTCAAATTGTGTACCGATAGTTGTTTTGTATGTAGGGTCTTTTTTTCGTTCGTTTTCTTCATGCCAAAAAGCTATCGCGTCTTCATATGTTTTTCCAACATTCTCTTTGAAAAATTTTTGAAGAGCTACTGTAAAGCGGAAGTTTGTTCCGATTTTTTCTTTGAAAAAAGCACGAACATCTTCGCTACAGCGGTGATTGTTAGTAATAATCGTTTGAAGAGAAAGGTCTTTATAGGATAGGGAAGCTTTACTCACCTTTTGAACAGAGCTGTTTTTTAATATTTTACCAGTAGTTAAATAATGTGAGATACGCTCGGTTATTTCGATCTTAGAGCCACTAGCTGGCAACCCATTCTCACGACAAAATGTTTGGAGTTCTGCTTTTAACCAATAATAGTTTTGGAAATCTTCAAGTGATATAGACTTTGTTAAAGTTGGACGCATGAATGTAACAACTACTTTCTTCCATAATTTTCTTCAATTATAAAACGTATGTTCTTTTTATGGAAGGGTTAATTTGTAAATATAATGGGAAGAGGAGATTACATATGGAAAATGTAATGCAAGTTCGTGTTACGGGAATTTTAATTGAAGGTGAAAAATTATTGCTAGTAAAGCAAAAAGTTGCTAATAGGAATTGGTCTTTACCTGGAGGAAGAGTGGAGAATGGTAAAATGTTAGAAGAGGCGATGATTAGAGAAATGAGAGAAGAAACGGGATTAGAAGTTAAAATTAAGAAGCTACTCTATGTTTGTGATAAACCGGATGCCAGTCCATCTTTATTACATATTACATTTCTACTTGAAAAGCTTACAGGGGAAATTATGTTACCCTCTAATGAATTTGATCATAATCCAATTCATGATGTGCAAATGGTGCCGATTAAAGATTTAAGTCATTATGGTTTTTCGGAAACTTTTATAACTCTTATAAGTGAAGGTTTTTCAAATGCAGGGAGTTACCAAGGATTGAAACAAAATATTGGCCTGTAACTATAGAGTAAGGATAGCTATTAGCTATCCTTACTAAAAATGCTTTACACCGCCGACTGTAAAGAAGAAACAAGCTGATTTAAAAATTCATCTCCGCTCATAATTGCTTTCCCGCCACCGCGAGCACTCTTCTTATTTCCGCCACCTTTTCCTTCGATTGTAGGAAGAGCGTCTTTTAAAAGAGCATTCATATCGAGTGATACTGATTTTCCGCAAGCGAGAATACATTGTAGTTTGTCATCATTTTCGATGACGAAATACGTAATTGCATGCTCTTGTTGTTCTGTAATAATAGCGGAAAGCTTTGCGATTTCTTGCATAGAACGATTTGTAAATACTTTAGAAATAAGTATGTCAGCATGAATTTTTATAGGCTGTAGAAGTAGTTCATTTGCCTCTGCAAATAATAATTTTTCATTCATTGTTTGTATTGCTTTTTCGTTTTCTTTTTGAGAAGTAAGCAGTTGCGCCACTTTTGCTGGAATATCAGTTTCGCTACTGTTTAATTGTTTAGAAACATCTTTCATAATTTGTTGCTGTTGTCCCATTAATTTAAGTGTACGCCAACCAGCGATAAACGTTAAGCGTATACCACCTTTATTGCGCTCCCATCCTAGTACTTGAATAGGACCAACTTCACCAGTTCGTTTCGGATGCGTTCCACCACAACCGTTGTAGTCAAAGTTTTCGATAATAACAACCCGTATATTTTCTGTTATAGTCGGTTCTTTACGAAGGGGCAACGTTTTCGCTTCTTCTAAGTTCATCCACTGGATGCGGATTGGATGGTTTTCAAAAACAATTTTGTTTGCAATTTGTATTGCTTTTTCAACCGTTTCTGCATGAAGATTTTCTGTTTCTAAATCAATTGTTACTGTTTCTTTACCAAGATGGAATCCAATTGTAGGCATGTTAAAATGGTCCCAAAAAGCAGCAGATAAAATGTGCTGAGCTGCATGTTGTTGCATATGATCAAAACGGCGCTCCCAATTGATTTTACCTTCTACGTCTTCTGTATGTAATTGTTCTGCAATGTAGTGACGAATTTCTCCGTTTATCTCTTCTACATTGATTACATTGATTACATTGATATCATTTAATGTACCAGTATCATATGGTTGTCCGCCACCTGTCGGATAAAATGCTGTTTCATTCAAAACAACGTATAAGTTACCGTCTTTATCATAATCTTGCTTTATAATTTTAGTAGTAAAGTCTTGCTTATAAGCGTCAGTGTAATATAATTTGTGCTCCAATTTTCTTTCTCCCCTCGCATTAACTAGTTTCATTGTAATGCAATTGAAATTAGTTTCCTAATATTTCAGAAGAAAGAAACTATTTTTAGAATTTTCTTGCTATAATAAGGGAAAGAAAATGCGGGGGTGGAATAAATATGTTATATGAAAACGGCGTAGATAAACTGCTTAGTTTAAGTAGAAATATTTCCGAATTATATCGAGAATTAAACGAAATGACCCGGATTTTAACGGATTGTAATCGAGAAAGTGTGAAGTTTGATCGATTATATGTAAAAGAGTTACTTTGGAAGAAAGAAGATGTAATAGAGAAATATGACCAGCTACTTGTACAACTTTGTATTAACGAATGCTTTGATCTAAAAAGTGTCATTACAGGGGAATATAAGTATACATATGAAGAAGTAGAAAACATAGTTTTACAATTTAATGAAAAGTATAATGTCGCAATCTTAATTAAAGATGTGTGTAAAGAATTACAGTTCACATATGGAATTGATATGGACATAACGAGAACAACTCGGGTATCAACAGCTCAAGTATAGAAAAAGGAAAAGAAAGCAGATCCTTTGCTTTCTTTTTTTGTGAAAATAGAGAGAGTAGGTTTAACGATGAAGGGGAAGTTACAGCATATTCATCCGCTTGGAATGAGTATTATTTTAGGGACATTGTTTGCTAGGTTTGCAACTTCAATGAGTATCCCTTTTTTAGCGATTTATTTAACGACTGTTAAAGGTGTATCAGCTGGAATGACTGGTGCTATTATCGGAACGAGTGCACTTGTTGGTGTTTTTGCTAGTTTTATCGGAGGGAATTTATCAGATCGATTTGGCCGGAAAACGATTATGCTCTGGTCCATGATCGTTTGGGTTTTTGTGTTTATAGGTTTTTCACTTGCGGATCATGTTTTAAGTTTCTTTTTATTAAACGCTTTAAATGGATTATGTAGGTCGTTTTTTGAGCCAACATCAAGAGCATTATTATCAGATTTAACAAAGCCTGAGTATCGGTTACTCGTCTATAACTTACGATACGGTGCAATAAATGTTGGAGTTGCAATTGGACCAATTGTTGGATTACAGATTGGAAGTGCAAAATCAACAATTCCTTTTTTAGTAGCAGCTGGGGTATATATTCTATATACAGCTATATTAGCGTTCCAATTTAAGAAGTATCCAATGGAAAAAAAGAAAGTGAGTACAGAAAAAACTGTTACAATGCTAAATGCAATACGTATATTGCGAAAAGATATAGTATTTTTAGTTGCTTTAGTCGGTATTATTTTGAGTAATTGCGGTTTTTCCCATTTAACGACGACAGTATCTCAATATTTTGCAAATGCACATATATTTGAGGATGGGGTGAAGCTATTCTCATATATGCTCGCTTTAAATGCAATTGTTGTAGTGATTATCCAATACCCTGTTATTCAAATGTGCAAAAAGTATACACCGTTAACATCAATTATGGTTGGGACTTTATTTGTGAGCGGGGGATTATTTGGCTTTGGAATAGTAGAATCTATGCTAGGTGCTGCCGTTTGTACAATTATTTTTACAATTGGAGAAGTCTTAATGTTTTCGATGACGGATGTATTTATTGATGATATTGCTGTTGCGCATCTAAAAGGAACATACTTCGGTGCGATGGGCTTTTCGGGAATTGGAGTAGTAATAGGTCCGTGGTTCGGAGGAGTACTTCTCGATTACTACGGGTACCAAAATGGGTTTGCGGTATTTTCAGCACTAGCTATATTTTCAACTGTGGCATTTCCTGTGCTTTTAGTTACAAAAGGTTTATCGAAAAAAAGATATGATAGAAATTCTAATATAGAAATGCATGCGAAATAACATAAGCCCCAGTAACCAACTGGGGCTTAGTTTGAATTATATTAACTCTTAATTTGAAAAAAGAACTTTTTTTTCATGCTTATCAGCAACTTCATTTTTGGAAATATGAATGGCTAAAAATCCGTTTTCTAAGCAGGCTAGCATCTTTTTATAAATGATAGTAGTAGGTAAAGGGATTGTTCGTTGTAAGGAAATGTTTTTATGAAGTATGCATATAGCTAGGCCTGTCTCTAACTTTTTAATGAGTACATTTTGTTCCGTGACATTTTGTACATCTGTTTCCAAAATATATTCTTCTTCGGTTTCGCAAAGATCGATGTGAATTTGATTTGGAAAGCTAAAGTTACTATAAGAATCGGAACAAAATTGATCCATCCATTCTTCGAAACCATCAACATGAAAAAGACAATTCTTCTTTTTCTTGCCCATGTAAGACACCCTCCGTAAAATATCAATTCATATCATGTTATGCATGAATGAAACAGAGGTGAAGAATAAATGATGAAATACAAACATTTTATGTTGAATGTGCACGGTATGTGAATGTTTTTATTACATATCATGATGTGAATGTTTTTTTTGGCGTGAATGGTTACGGTTTTTTACTTTATGAGATCCGCTTAATGGTTCAGGTTGTCCTTGTTTTTCTTTTGATTCACGGTTGTTTTTATCCATTGTATATGACACCTCCTCTTTCTTTTTAGAATGAGAGAAGTTGGCGATTTTATACGAGAATGTTTTTAGAAAAAAAGGTAAAGATAAAGGGGACTAACAATTATAGAAAGGGGATTATATAATGCCATATCATAAAGATAAGCAACAAGCCTTTCAAGCGGCACAGCAAGGAGTTACACAAGCAGAAAATGCATTTAATAATATTGTGAAAAATGACCCTAACTACGGTCATGATTTAAAAGAGTTACGCCAAGAGGTTCAGGAAGCATATGAACAAATTCAAAATGCACTAGAGGTAGCTTCAGAAACACAACGTCCACAACTTGAGCAATATGAAAATAATCTCCAAAATATAATGCGAAATGTAGATCAATTAGAAAAGTAAATGAGGTTGTTGTCTATTCGACAACCTTGCTGCTTTAGTAAACGTTATGCTAAAACAGAAAATTTTTCTATTAGTTTTTTCTTTGCTATGTGCAGTACATATATTTCAAGTGGAAAAAGTGGAAGCGAAAATGTTGCTCAGAAAAGAGTTAGAACCAACTGGTTATGTAACATGGGAAGTACCTAATAATGAAAAAATTATTGCAATTACATTTGATGATGGGCCAGATTCAACGTATACACCACAAGTTTTAGATTTATTACGTCAATATAAGGCGGAAGCGACATTTTTTATGATTGGATTTCGAGTTCAGCGTAATCCATATTTAGTGAAGCAAGTGTTAAAAGAGGGACATGAAATTGGAAATCATACGATGAATCATTTGTACGCAAGTAATTCGTCAGATGAAAAATTAGAAAATGATATTTTAGATGGAAAGAAATTTTTTGAAAAATGGGTGAAAGAACCTTTGCTATTCCGTCCTCCTGGCGGATATATTAACGATGCTGTATTTAAAACAGCGAAAGAGGCTGGCTATCAAACCGTTCTATGGTCGTGGCATCAAGACCCGCGTGATTGGGCAAATCCAGGGGTTGAATCCATTGTAAATCATGTAGTGAAAAATGCTAAAAGTGGCGATATTGTATTGTTACATGATGGAGGGAATGATCGTAGTCAAACGGTAGCAGCGCTAGCAAAAATTTTACCTGAGCTGAAAAAACAGGGCTATCGATTTGTAACGGTTTCGGAATTACTACGTTATAAACATTAGAAGAAATCCCAAAAGGAAAATAGACCTTTTGGGATTTTTCTTTACTGGTTCTTTTTACGTTTCTTATTATTTTGTCGCTCTGCTGGAGTTAAAGGCTCGTTTGCAAATTCTTCATTGTAACCAGTTCCTTGTCCTTGTGCAGATGCAGCATTCATTCCTGAAATAGTATGATTTGCTTTTCTTTTACCCATTTTATTTCACCCCTATAACATTTTTTGTATGTTGAATGATGAGCAGTTCATAGTATGTATGAACTGTAAGTAAACCGCTGATAGAGCACTTTACTTTATGATAATAGTATTCATAAGGAGCATGAAAGCTATTCAAATTTAGAAACATAAAGAAAACTTATGATAATCTATAAGTTTCTTATTATTTACTTATTTAGAAAGTTGTAATAAGATATTATCGTAAGGTATTGAAAAGTTTGTCTACATTTTATATTCAGACAACTTAGTCACGTTTAACAGGGGGGAAACATAATGGTCAAACATAATCCATTTCAATCACGTGCAACTTTTGAAGTAGATGGAAAAACGTATCATTATTATGATTTGAAAGCGCTTGAAAATGCAGGGGTTGGCAACGTATCTCAATTACCATATTCCGTGAAAGTTTTACTTGAATCAGTACTTCGTCAAGTAGACGGACGTGTAATCACAGAAGAGCATGTTACAAATTTAGCGAAATGGGGAACGAAAGATGTGCAAGATATCGATGTTCCATTTAAACCATCTCGTGTAATTTTACAAGATTTCACTGGTGTTCCAGCTGTTGTTGATTTGGCTTCGCTTCGTAAAGCAATGGCAGACATGGGTGGGGATCCTGACAAAATTAATCCTGAAATTACTGTAGACCTTGTAATTGACCACTCTGTACAGGTTGATAGAGCGGGTACGGCAGACGCGCTTGCATTCAACATGGACTTAGAGTTTAAACGTAATGAAGAACGTTATAAATTTTTAAGCTGGGCACAAAAATCATTTGATAACTACCGTGCAGTTCCACCAGCTACAGGCATTGTACACCAAGTAAACCTTGAATATTTAGCACCAGTTGTTCATGCTGTGAAAAATGCTGAAGGTGACTTAGTTGCATACCCAGATTCATTAGTTGGAACAGACTCGCATACAACAATGATTAACGGTATCGGCGTTCTTGGATGGGGCGTTGGTGGTATTGAAGCAGAAGCAGGAATGCTTGGACAGCCTTCATACTTCCCAGTACCTGAAGTAATCGGTGTGAAATTAACTGGCACACTTCCAAGTGGTACTACAGCAACAGACGTTGCATTAAAAGTAACACAAGTATTACGTCAAAAAGGTGTAGTTGGTAAATTTGTTGAGTTCTTCGGTAATGGACTAAAGAGCATGCCTTTAGCTGACCGTGCAACAATTTCAAATATGGCACCAGAATACGGCGCAACTTGTGGATTCTTCCCAATCGATGATATTTCATTAGAATACTTACGTTTAACAGGTAGAGATGAAGAGCAAATTCGTATTGTTGAAGAATACTGTAAAGCGAACGGTTTATTCTATACAGCAGACAGTAAAGATCCAATCTACACTGATCTTGTTGAAATTGATTTAAATACAATCGAATCTAACCTTTCTGGACCGAAACGCCCACAAGATTTAATTCCACTTTCAGATATGAAAGATGCGTTCCACAAAGCTGTTTTAGCACCAGTTGGAACACAAGGACTTGGATTTAATGAGCAAGAGTTCGATAAAGAAGTGAAGGTTACATTAGAAGATAAAGAAGTAACGATGAAAACAGGTGCAATTGCAATCGCTGCAATTACAAGCTGTACAAATACATCAAACCCATACGTATTAATCGGGGCAGGTCTAGTTGCGAAGAAAGCAATTGAAAAAGGACTTGTAGTACCTGAGTACGTAAAAACATCATTAGCACCAGGATCTAAAGTTGTTACTGAGTACTTAGATAAATCAGGTTTAACAACATATTTAGACCAATTAGGTTTCCAAACAGTTGGTTACGGCTGTACGACTTGTATCGGTAACTCTGGTCCATTAGCGCCAGAATTAGAAGAATCAATCGCAGCAAACGACTTACTAGTAACATCTGTTTTATCTGGTAACCGTAACTTTGAAGGTCGTATTCATCCTCTTGTAAAAGCAAACTACTTAGCATCACCACCACTTGTTGTGGCATATGCACTTGCAGGTACTGTTGATATTGACCTGAAAAATGATGAAATCGGTAAAGATGCAAATGGCAATGCTGTTTACTTCAACGATATTTGGCCATCAGCTAAAGAAATTGAAGATGTAGTTCAAAGTGTTGTTACATCTGAACTGTTCAAGAAAGAATATGCACAAGTATTTAACAGCAATGAGCGTTGGAATGAAATCCAAACTTCAAACGAAGCTTTATATACTTGGGATAATGATTCAACATACATTCAAAACCCACCATTCTTTGAAGGTTTATCTAAAGAGCCAGGTGAAGTTGAAACGTTATCAGGTTTACGCATAGTTGGTAAATTTGGTGATTCTGTAACGACAGATCACATTTCACCAGCAGGTTCAATTGGTAAGCACACACCAGCTGGACGCTACTTATTAGAAAACGGCGTACAACCAGTTGACTTTAACTCTTACGGTTCTCGTCGTGGTAACCATGAAGTTATGATGCGTGGTACATTTGCAAACATCCGTATTAAAAACCAAATCGCACCAGGAACAGAAGGTGGATATACAACATATTGGCCAACTGGTGAAGTAACATCAATCTATGATGCTGCTATGAAATATAAAGAAGATGGAACAGGTCTTCTAGTTGTTGCTGGTAAAGATTACGGTATGGGAAGTTCTCGTGACTGGGCTGCGAAAGGTACTAACTTATTAGGTATTAAAGCAGTAATCGCAGAAAGCTTCGAACGTATTCACCGCAGTAACTTAGTATTAATGGGTGTATTACCACTTCAATTTAAAGATGGCGAAAGTGCTGAAACGTTAGGTCTTGTTGGTAACGAGTCATTTGAAATTCAAATTGACAAAACAGTTAGACCGCGCGATCTTGTAAAAGTAGTTGCAACTGATTTAGATGGCAACGAAAAACAATTTGAAGTAGTAGCTCGTTTCGATAGTGAAGTAGAAATTGACTACTACCGTCACGGTGGTATTCTGCAAATGGTTCTTCGTGAGAAAATCGAAGAGTCAAAAGTGTCAAACTAAATAATTGAAATGAAAAATAAGGAAGCTAACAATAGTTAGCTTCCTTATTTTATGGAAAGGGATGAAACCATATGGTTTCATCCCTTTCTTTTTACTACGAAAAGTGGAGGGAACGTCATGAAAGAATATAAAAGAATATTGTGGCCGTTACGAAAAGAGAAAATATTAGTAATGGCAGCTGTATGTAGTGGGATAATTGCTGCTATTTTAAATTTATCACGCCCAATTTTCATGGGATTAATTGTAGACAATCTTATTCAAAGGGAGCTAAAAGGTGCGTATTTATATATAGCTTTGTTTGCGGGTATTCGCTTTTTAATGTGGACGAACAATCTTTTATTTGATTATATAAGCTCAAAAGCCAGTCAACGTATATTACAAACGAAACGTATAGAATTATTGCGTCACTATTTCTCATTACCGTTTGAAGAGAGTGAGAAGATTAAGCAAGGGGAGTTAGAAACTTTGGTCGTATCTGATATTCCGAACTGGGTCAGATTATATGGTTCTATATTAATAGAGTATATACACGCTATTGCCCAATTTATTGGAGCTTTCATAGCACTACAACATATAGATATACAGTTTATATTGTGGGTAACTCCGTTTTTATTTTTCAGTGCAATTGTTCCAATACTGATGGGAGAAAAGGTAAGGGATATTGCAAGCATTGCTCAAAAAAATCAATCGAGTGTTGTAGAGATGGTGTCACAGTTTGTAAAGGGTATACAAGATTTACGTAGTGTACAAAAAGAAAAATGGGCCATTCGCTTATTTAAAGGAGTAACGGCACAATCTTATAAATCGGAAGTAAAGAAGACGATGATGCAACATTGCATTGGAGTAGTTGGAACAGTGATTGAAACAGGAGCATATATCGTTGTTCTCATTGTAGGCGCACAAAAAATAATGAAAGGGGAAATGGAAGTTGGTTCACTTGTTGCAGTGTTAGCTACAATTGAAATGCTCTTTTTCCCAGTCCGTTACGTGGGCGATTTATTAATGATGATACAAGTTGCAGTCGCTTCGGCAAATAGAGTTTTTTCCTTTTTAGATAAAAGAGTGGCAGATAGTAATGTAGAAAGAGCGATGGGGATGATAATAACAAATGTTTCATTTCAGGAGAGTGAAGAAGAGAAATGTAGAATTAATAATATTGATTTGCAAATTAATCCTGGTGAATTCGTTATCATTGTCGGAGAAAGTGGTGCAGGAAAAACAACACTTTTAAAATTAATGACAGGTTTGTATAAACCATCTAACGGTAGTGTTGTTTATTATGGTCAAAAGGCTCGAATGACTACAGTGTGGCAAGAACCTCGTTTCTTTCGGACGACAGTAAAAGAGAATATGTATTTCCGGGAGGAGTATTTAGAAAACGAATTAGAAAAAAATATTGACCTTATAAATATGAAGCCGATAATTAGAGATTTACCTAAGGGGATTCAAACTGTACTACATAAAAGTGGAGAAGAGCTTTCGGGAGGAGAAAGAAAACGTCTTGCATTATTACGAGCGATTGGTTCAAATCCGAATCTTATTATTTTAGATGAACCGACTGCGGGGTTAGATCCGAGTAATCAAGAAACTGTTTGGAATATGATTGAAGGACTAGGAAGAGATGTAACGAGAATTGTGGCAACACATGATGTAGAGAAAGTGATACTAGCGGATCATGTTGTCATAATGAGAGAAGGAAGTATTGTTGCATGTGGAAGTCCTGAAAAATTAATAAATAGTCATTCATTTTGAAAGAGATGTGAATAAAGATAAGAGCAGTGCCCTTATCTTTATTCAATATCATTTATTTGATATTGGATAGATTCTGAATGATTTAGATCTACGTTAAAAGTAGCAGTCATAAGGAAAGTTGCAATTCCAAGGATTAAGAAAAGGACGAATGAGACTAGAGAGATGTAAAGACAAATACGCCCTACTTTCTTTTTTTCAAGATCGTTACTAAAGAGTGAAATGATCCATGTAATAATACCGATTGGGTATAAAAGAAAACTAAGAATATATAATGTTATTTTTTCGAATGAATTCATAAAAAATCCCCCTTTTGTTGAAGTTTATATAACTACGAAAGTAAAAAGGTGAATGGGCCCATAAGAAGATAAACAACACTTCATCTGTTTTTCTAATTATATGATAAAAAGGAAAAGATTACACTTCAAATGAGAATATTCTAATTATTTCGACTCTGAATATTTCCAAGCTTGTCCGTATAAGCTAAAATAAGGTATATAGTATTTGAGTAATTAAGTTATAAGAAGATAAATACGTTAGGGTGATATAACATGTGGCGGAAGCTTACGATTATTGTAGTGTTACTTTGTTTAGCGGGATATGCAGCTTATGAACAGTTTGGTAAAAAAGAGCAGATGGTACAAGGGGAGCAAGAACAAAGTGAAGCTGCTATGAAAGAGATGATTGCAAGTAATGGTATTGAAATAGGGAAGAGTGCGCCAGACTTCGAATTAACGAAGTTAGATGGAACGAATGTAAAGCTATCAGATTTAAAAGGAAAGAAAGTGATTTTAAACTTTTGGGCAACGTGGTGTGGACCTTGCCAACAAGAAATGCCGGATATGGAGGCTTTCTATAAAGAACATAAAGAAAACGTAGAAATTTTAGCAATCAACTATACGCCTTCAGAAAAAGGTGGGGGGGAAGAAAAGGTAAGCAATTTTGCTAAAGAAAAAGGAATTACTTTTCCTATTTTATTGGACAAGAACATTGATGTGACAACAGCGTATAAAGTAATTACGATTCCAACTTCGTATTTTATAGATACAAAAGGTGTCATTCAAGATAAGTTTATTGGGCCGATGACGCAAAAAGAGATGGAGAAAAGGGTTGCTAAATTAAAATAATGGTGAAAAGGTAGAGGTGGAGAGTTCCCATTTCTGCCTTTTCTTTTTCAAGTAGTAATAACTTCATGATATGATGTAAGAAATATAATCGTTTAGAGATAAAGGAGTGTATGGAGTGGGGAATGTATCCTTACCGTTAGATTATGTTGTAATTGATTTTGAAACAACAGGATTTAACCCTTATAATGATAAAATTATTCAAGTTGCAGCGGTGAAATATCGTAATCATGAACTGGTAGATCAATTTGTTTCATACGTGAATCCAGAGCGACCAATTCCGGACCGAATAACGAGTTTAACCGGTATTACCAATTATCGTGTTTCAGATGCACCGACGATTGAAGAGGTATTACCTTTATTTTTAGCATTTTTACATACAAATGTTATTGTGGCCCATAATGCTTCTTTTGATATGCGCTTTTTGAAAAGTAATGTAAATATGCTAGGGCTACCTGAACCTAAAAATAAAGTAATTGATACTGTATTTTTAGCGAAGAAATACATGAAGCATGCGCCTAATCATAAACTTGAAACGTTAAAGCGAATGCTTGGAATTCGTTTAAGCTCTCATAATGCATTTGACGATTGCATTACGTGTGCTGCTGTTTATCAAAAGTGTGCAGCTATTGAAGAAGAAGGACAGAGAAAAGTAAATAAGGTCTCACTTGATGAAATCGTAGTATACGAAGCGGTGAAAGAAATGCTTGCACGTAATAAACGTAATGTAGAATGGCTACGTTGTATGAACGTAGGAAGTTATTTAGATATAAAAGCTTTTTATCCAGTTATGAGATTAAAGGTAAAAGGGCGAAAGAAATATGTATTAACAGAGATATTAGAAGAAGATGTGAAAGAAATATGTACAAGTTTAAAATGTGAACCGGCGTTAAAAAGTGAAGTTGGTAATACGAGAATTATGCTTAATAGCTTAGAGGATGTTATGAAATTAGAAAGTTATATTTTAGAGCAGTATGATTTTGTATTACAGGCGCTTCATGATTATAAAGAAAATGAAATGAATGCAGATGAAAAGTTGAAAGAGTATTTAAATATTATGGTATGAAAAACTCCGTGTGCAATATATTGTACACGGAGTTTTTTTAGGAGTACCAAAACATAAAATTTTCTTACAAATCTGATTAAAGAGTTTTTCGTTTGCTCATACTATGTAATAAGAAAGTGAAGGAGAGAGGGTGAACAACATGAGAAGAAGTCGCCGTAAATCGTTTGAAGAACTTGTAAATGAAAATAAACAACAATTATTAAGCGATCGTGATGCAATTGATCGCATTGAAGAGCGCATCGAAAAACGTTATGAAATGAAACTTTTTAAGCAAGCTGAATAATTCTTAACGCTAGTACGATACTAGTGTTAAGGAGGCGATAGTAATGGGTAATCCGAAAAAAAATTCAAAAGACTTTGCACCAAATCATATTGGAACACAATCGAAAAAAGCTGGTGGAAATAAAGGAAAGCAAATGCAAGATCAAACAGGTAAACAACCGATTGTTGATAACGGTTAAAAAGGAGAATGTTATCATTCTTCTTTTTTGTGAGGAAATGAAAGATGAGTTTTTAGCAGTAATATGAAAAAAAGGGCTGACTTTTGTCAGCCTTTTTTCGTAATCGTAAAATTTTCAACGAGTAAACGCCAATTTTGCGGGAATGGTAAACCGATTTTCCAGTAACTAATACCGCCTATACCTTGTTCTTTCATTAAATTGAATTTACTTTGAACAGACCGTGAATCTTCAAACCAAACTTCGTGTTGCACGCCGTTTTCATCAAAGTAATTAAAATGAGGAGCTTGGGCTGTGAAATCATAACGAATAGGAACATTATATTTACGAGCTAGTGCAACAGCTGCGACAGAGCTAATTGCTTTTGCGGGTGGATTTCCTTGTTTAAATGGAAGCTTCCAATCAAACCCGTATAAATTTTGCCCCATCATAATTTTTTGTGGAGGCATTTGAGATTTTGCATATTGAAGTACTTCTTTCACTGGACCGATAGGAGAAATCGCCATCGGTGGACCGCCTTGCCATCCCCAGTCATATGTCATAATGACGACGAAATCAACAATTTGCCCTTGCGCTTTATAATCGTGAGCTTCGAAAAATTTTCCCTTTTGATTTGAACTTGTTTTCGGTACGAGAGTTGTGCTCAATGTGTACCCGCTAGGTAAGCGTGTTTTTACATTTCGTAAAAAGCGATTATACGCCTCGCGGTCTTCAGGTGCTACACTCTCGAAATCGAAATGAATGTCTCGCATGCCATATTTTTGAGCTGTTTGCAAAATATTAGTAATGAATTTGTTTTGAATCGTTGCGTCGCGTAAAATAACTGATGTTAGATCGGCACTGAAATTACCATTTTCAATATTTGTAATAACGAGCATAGGGATTGTTTTACCTTGCGTTGCAATATTAGCAATTTTAGCTGTTTCAGTAGGTTCTTTTAATGTGCCATCTCTTTTTGCCTCAAAACTAAAATAGGCTAAGTATGTTAAAAATGGATTGATGGCGCGTGTCGCATTAACTAAACTCTCTTTAATCGGTATAGTTGAAGGTTGTAAATAAGCGATGGATTCTACAGCTCGTTTTGTGCCTTTTGGTACATATAATTGTTGTCCGACATGGAGAATAGATTTTAAAGATAAATTATTAACTTTAGCTAAACTAGCGAGGGGGACATTATATGTTTGAGAAATTCGATATAGGCTGTCACCAGGCTGTACATAATAATTATTTCCTTTCGTATTAACGATAAGTGCCTGACCAACAACGAGCGTTTCAGCTGGATTTAGTCCATTGTCTTTTACTATTTCGTCAGGTGTTGATCCATATTTTGATGCCAAGCTATATACGCTATCACCACTACGAACAGTTACAATTTGAATCATATGCTGGCTCCTTTCAGTAAAAGATTCACTGTTTTTATTTTATTTTTGATGTCACTGTATTATGATTAAATGTATGCAAGGTAGCAGAAGTGAAAGAAGGCGAATACATATGTTTGTAGCAGAACATGAAGTTGAAATCCGTTATGCGGAAACAGATCAAATGGGTGTTGTTTACCATTCAAACTACTTAGTGTGGCTTGAGTTAGGTCGCACGAAACTTATACAAGATTTAGGTTTTTCATATGTTGAAATGGAGAAAGAAGGAATTATTTCTCCTGTGTTAGATTTACAAATTTCATATCGTAAAGCGATGCGTTATGGAGAAAAGGCAATCGTAAAAACATGGGTAGATACTGTGAGCCCGCTTCGCGTTGTATATGGATATGAAATATATAATGGTGATGGTGATCTTTGTATTACTGCAAGTACGACGAATATTTGTGCGAAAAAAGAAGGATTCCGCCCTGTATCATTTAAAAAGTTATATCCTGAGTGGTATGCGAAATATGAGGAAATTAAGAAAAAATAAAAAAGCGTGGCAGAAGCCGCGCTTTTTTATTTTTCATAATTAAATTGTGGGAAGTCGTCACCTTCATTAAGTGTAACAGATAAATTATGTCCATCGAAGAACCATTCATCATCGCCTTCAATAAAGAAGTTAATACCTTCTTCTTGAATTTGAACAGCAGGGTGTGCAGGATCATCTTTACGAATACCTAAAGAAAGTCCTTTTTGCACAGTACTGCAACCACCGTATTGTACGAAAAAGCGTAGTGTTTCATTTGATTGTAAGTTTAATTCAGTTTTATACCATTGTGCTGCTTCTTTTGTTACGGAAAGATTCATGTATAGTTCCTCCAAGTTATGTTGCTTTTTCTTTAGTATAAAAAATAACGCAAAAAGACGCTATTAATATGCTTCACGTTTTCTTTTTGCGTTATGTGGGTTACGATCTTATTTTTGCTTTTTTGAAAAGTTTGCTTTTGGTTCAGTTTTATTTATAATTCGTCCGATATTTGCACGGTGTTTATAAATAACCATACCTGCTAATAAACACATCGCAATAATGAAGATTTTATCCCCGCTAACAATGGATGCAATAACAGCAACAACTGCTGTTACCATAGAAGAAAGTGATACGTATCTTGTTGTAAATAAAAGGGTGAAAAATACAACAGCCAATATTGCAAAAACAACTGGTGAATAGCATAATAGCACCCCAGCAGAAGTTGCAACTGCTTTACCACCACGGAATTTCGCGAAGATCGGGTAGACATGTCCAAGAACAGCCGCTAATCCGAACCATAGTGGGTGAATATCTAATCCGAAAATCATTGGTAGACTTGTTGCTAATGTCCCTTTTAAAATGTCAGCAATTGTAACGGTAAAACCTGCTTTTTTCCCTAATGTACGGAATGTGTTTGTTCCGCCTAGATTACCGCTCCCGTGCTCACGAATATCGATTCCGTAGCCAATTTTTCCAACAACTAGTGCAAATGGAATCGAGCCAAGTAAGTAGGCAACGATAAATAAAAGATATGTAGTAACCATAAGTTCAGTCTCCTTTATTCAAATGTGTTGATAAAGGGTAAAAAGAGTTTTTCCCATACATTGTACCATACATTTGTAAAGAGCACATTTCTTTTTTGTAAATGAAAAATTCATTATTTCGTGAAAAAAATTTCACAGTAATGTTACATTTCTCGCAGAAACAGCAAGGCTATATGTAGTAACATTTTAATCAAAAGACAACAACATATTGGTGGAGGGTTATAAATGTTACAAAATAATACACGTGGAGAAGAATTAATGAAAGTGTTCGAGACGATAGTCCACGGCAATGAACAAGATTTAATGCAAGAAAATGCAAATGTAGACGGCCGCTCTCCAATGGGTGTAATGGGAACGTTCGCATCTGAGAGTGCAAAATATTATGCTGTTGAGAATTTATTGTCAGATCAAGTGAAAAAAGCGATAAATGAAAATATATTATATCCACATGATTTAGATTTTTATGCGACAGGAACGACGACTTGTTCGCAAATTCCGTTAGCGCAAATGCTTGCTAACGGTTTTCATACTGGACATGGACATATGAGACAACCACAAGACATTAAAAGTGCATTGGCTCTTTCGTCTATTATTTTTCAAGCGAATCAAAATATGCAGCATGGCGGTCAATCGTTTGCACTCTTTGATATTGATTTAGCACCTTATGTACGAAAAACAATTGAGAGACATAAAAAACGATTACAATCATATCCGCTTACGAAAGAACAAATAGAAGAATTTGCATGGAAAGAAACGGAAAATGATACGTATCAAGCGTGTGAGGCTTTCGTTCATAATTCGAATAGTATGCATAGTAGGGGCGGAGGACAAGTACCGTTTATTTCTATTAATTACGGAACAGATACGTCAAAAGAAGGAAGAATGTTAATTAAACAACTATTAAAAGCGACACAAGCTGGACTTGGTAAAGGAGAGACACCAATTTTTCCGATTCAAATTTTCAAGATGAAAAAAGGTGTGAATTTTGAAGAAAGTGATCCGAATTACGATTTATTTGAATTAGCATTAGAGACAACTGCAGAGCGATTATTCCCTAACTTTTCATTTTTAGATGCTCCGTTTAATGCAGTGCATTATGATGGAAGACCAGAAAGTGAAGTATGTTACATGGGATGTCGTACCCGTGTTATGTCTAATATACATGGAGAAGAAACAGCGATTGGTAGAGGGAATTTATCATTTACGTCTATCAATTTAGTGAAATTAGCGTTAATTAGTGGTTCAAAAGAAGCATTTTTTGAAGCGCTAAACTACTATTTAGATTTAGGAATTAAGCAGTTATTAGAAAGATTTGCGTATCAATGTACGAAGCGAGCAAGAGATTTTCAGTTTTTATATTCACAAGGTGTATGGCGTGGTGGAGAAGCATTGCAGCCTGAAGACTCCGTAGCTTCGATTTTAAAACAAGGGACGTTAAGTGTTGGTTTTATCGGTCTTGCGGAATGTTTAGTAGCTTTAACAGGAAAGCATCATGGGGAAGATGAAGAATCATGGAAACTTGGGTATGAAATTATTTCCTTTATGAGAGATAGAATGGATAAAGCGACAGAAGAACATCAACTGAATTTCTCGATAATTGCAACTCCAGCAGAAGGATTATCAGGAAAGTTTGTGAAAAAAGATAGAGAAGAATTTGGCGTAATTAGCGGTATAACGAACCATAATTACTATACGAATTCATTCCATATTCCAGTTTATTATAACATTCAAGCGATAAATAAAATCCGTTTAGAAGGCCCGTTTCATGCTCTCTGTAATGGAGGACACATTACGTATATAGAACTAGACGGAGCAGCGATGCATAACAAAAAGGCATTAAAACAAATTGTACAAGCCATGGCAGAACATGGCGTTGGATACGGTTCAATTAATCATCCTGTTGACCGTTGTAAGTGCTGTAGTTATCACGGGGTTATTGGAAATGAATGTCCAAGTTGCGGGAATGAAGATGAGGCTAATATAGAAAGAATTCGCCGCATAACAGGCTATCTTGTAGGAGATATGTCGAAGTGGAATAGTGCGAAACGTAGTGAAGAGATAGATCGGGTGAAACATAAATGAAAGTGATGAATATTATTCATGATAGTGTAGTAGATGGAGAAGGATTGCGGACAGTCGTGTTTTTTGCGGGCTGTCCGCATCGTTGTGTCGGTTGCCATAATCCAAAATCGTGGAATATTTGCAACGGAACGGAAATGACAGTAGAAGAAATTGTGAAAGAGATTGCAAGTAATCCATTAACTGATGTAACATTTTCAGGTGGAGATCCATTTTTTCAAGCTGCTGAAGTGAAAAAGGTAGCAAAAATCGTGAAAGATTTGAAAAAAAACCTATGGATGTATACAGGTTATACGTTAGAAGAGATACAGAGTTCTCAAAATAATGATATGATAGAGTTGTTACATTATGGGGATGTTTTAGTCGATGGAAGGTTTGAAATTGAGAAAAAAGATTTAACACTTCCATTTCGCGGAAGCTCCAATCAACGTATTATTCGATTGAAAGAGTAAAAAGGCGGGATAGATTATATGAATAAAACAGTATTGCTTGTTGAAGATGAAAGAAGATTACGTGAAATTGTTAGTGATTATTTTCGTAATGAAGGCTTTGAAGTAATCGAAGCAGAAGATGGGAAAAAAGCGTTAGAGTTATTTGCAGAGCATGAAATTGATTTAATTATGTTAGATATTATGTTACCGGAAATAGATGGATGGTCTGTTTGTAGACGAATTAGAAAAGAATCAGCAGTACCAATTATTATGTTGACAGCGCGTTCGGATGAGGATGATACATTGCTAGGTTTCGAATTAGGTGCAGACGAGTATGTAACCAAACCATTTAGCCCGAAAGTGTTAGTAGCTCGTGCAAAGACGTTATTGAAACGTGCGGATGGTGCGGTAGGTGTAGCGGAAGAAAATGCTATGTCTTTAGCTGGAATTGAAGTGAATCGTCTATCTAGAACTGTTTTAGTAGATGGAGAAGAAATTATATTGACACATAAAGAATTTGAACTTCTTGTTTATTTAATGGAGAACAAAGGAATCGTTTTATCACGTCAACATTTATTAGACCAGTTATGGGGATATGACTATTACGGTGATGACCGAACGGTTGATACCCATATTAAAAAACTTCGAAATAAGTTAGGAGATAAAGCGAAGCATATCGGTACTGTTATTCGAGTTGGTTATAAATTTGAAGAATAATCTAGAACGATTTGTGTAATTTAGCCTAGGAAAATGGCGATTTTATACTCTCTTTTGAAGGTAGAATGTACAAAAAATACTTTTCTTGTCTACAATGTTAGATAGGAGTATTTTTTTAATTGGATTTCACGATGAGTTCACAAGAAGGACACAAAACGTGACTATACTGAAAATACGAATTCACCAGAGAGGGGAAATAAAACATGGGATATTACGACGGACCAAATTTAAATGAAGAGCATAGTGAAACGAGAGAAGTGAGAAAATCAGGTAGTAAAAAAGGCTATTTCTTCACAGGTTTAGTGGGAGCTGTAGTCGGAGCGGTTTCGATTAGTTTTGCAGCACCATATATGCCATGGGCTCAAAATAATGGAGCACCAGTATCATCATTTAGTTCGGATTCAAAAGTAGAAGGTACTGTAGTTCCTGTTGTAAATAAAGCGAAAAATGAAACTGATTTACCTGGTATGATTGAAGGAGCGAAAGACGTTGTTGTAGGTGTTATTAATATGCAGCAAAGTGTTGATCCATTTGCAATGCAACCGACAGGTCAAGAACAACAAGCTGGTTCAGGATCAGGTGTTATTTATAAAAAAGCAGGAAATAAAGCATATATTGTAACAAACAACCACGTAGTAGATGGTGCAAATAAACTTGCTGTAAAACTAAGTGATGGTAAAAAGGTAGATGCAAAGTTAGTAGGGAAAGATCCTTGGTTAGATTTAGCTGTTGTTGAAATTGACGGCTCTAATGTGAATAAAGTTGCAACTTTAGGTGACTCAAGTAAAATCCGTGCGGGTGAAAAAGCAATTGCAATCGGTAACCCACTAGGATTTGATGGAAGTGTAACGGAAGGCATTATTAGTAGTAAAGAACGTGAAATTCCAGTTGATATTGATGGCGATAAACGACCAGATTGGCAAGCACAAGTTATTCAAACAGATGCAGCGATTAACCCAGGTAATAGTGGTGGTGCATTATTTAACCAAAATGGTGAAATAATTGGAATTAATTCAAGTAAAATTGCACAGCAAGAAGTTGAAGGAATTGGATTTGCTATTCCAATTAATATCGCAAAGCCAGTTATTGAATCACTTGAAAAAGACGGAGTGGTAAAACGTCCAGCTCTTGGAGTAGGTGTCGTTTCGTTAGAAGATGTGCAAGCTTATGCAGTCAATCAATTGAAAGTACCGAAAGAAGTAACGAATGGTGTTGTATTAGGTAAAATTTACCCAATATCACCGGCAGAAAAAGCTGGTTTAGAGCAATATGATATTGTAGTAGCATTAGATGATCAAAAAGTAGAAAACTCACTTCAATTCCGTAAATATTTATATGAAAAGAAAAAAGTAGGCGAGAAAGTAGAAGTTACATTCTACCGTAACGGTCAAAAAATGACGAAATCGGCTACTTTAGCAGATAATTCAGCTACAAAGAATCAATAATCGAAATAAAAGAAAGTCTCTTTCATATTGAAAGAGACTTTCTTTATCGGCTATACTAAAGGAATAGGAGGGATTAATTATGACAATTGAAAACCCAACTCGTACGGAAATTGGTGAAGTGTTAAAGAAAAGCAAAACAATTGCGGTTGTTGGATTATCAGATAAGCCAGAACGTACATCGTATATGGTTTCAAAAGCAATGCAAGATGCTGGATACCGTATTATTCCAGTTAATCCAACAGTAGATGAGGTGCTTGGAGAAAAGGCAGTTTCTTCACTAAAGGATATTAAGGAACACGTTGACATAGTAAATGTATTTCGTCGCTCAGAGTTTTTAATGGGTGTTGCAAAAGAATTTGTAGAGATTGATGCAGATGTTTTTTGGGCACAATTAGGAGTACAAGATGAAGATACATATAAACTTTTAAAAGAAAAAGACTATACTGTAATAATGGATCGTTGTATTAAAGTAGAACATGCGATGACAAAATAGTATAGATTTAAAAGTAGAAAGATTGATTCAGCCCTCATTATAGATAAGTAGGGCCGATGAACGAGGTGTTCATCATGAGATTTTTTAAAGGCTGTTTTTGGGGATTGTTATTTGTAATCCCATTTTGGATCTTGATCATTTGGATCATAATAAAGGTTTGGAATGTGTAATCTTGGAATACATATCCATTTCTCGTTGACAAACGATTATTTTTCTGAAATAGTAGCCTAGAGGAATCCTTGTGAGAAAACAAGGATTTTTCTATTGAAGATGGTATATAAAAGAGATAAGATAACTTGCCAAAACTATAGTCGAGGCGTTATTCTATAATAGAAACATATGTTCTGATTTTGGATTAGGAAAGGGGCAAGGAGTTTGGCGAAGCATCAGTTCCAATATAATGAAGATGCGATTCAAGTGTTAGAAGGACTTGAAGCCGTTCGAAAACGCCCGGGTATGTATATCGGGAGTACGGATAGCCGTGGATTGCATCATTTAGTATATGAAATAGTAGATAACTCCGTTGACGAAGCGTTAGCGGGATTTGGCGACGAAATTTCAGTCGTAATACATAAAGATAATAGTATTAGCGTTATAGATAAAGGGCGAGGAATGCCTACGGGAATGCATAAACTTGGGAAACCTACACCTGAAGTTATTTTAACTGTACTTCATGCAGGTGGTAAGTTTGGTCAAGGTGGCTATAAAACGAGTGGTGGTTTACACGGTGTTGGGGCATCAGTTGTAAACGCTTTGTCAGAATGGTTAGTAGTAACAATTAAACGTGATGGTAACATTTATGAACAACGCTTTGAAAATGGTGGCGTTCCTGCAACGACGTTAGAGAAAATCGGGAAAACGAAAGAGTCTGGTACGACAATGCACTTCAAACCAGATACAACGATTTTCAGCACGACAAATTACAATTATGAAACATTATGCGAGAGATTACGTGAATCTGCATTCTTATTAAAAGGAATGAAAATCTCGATAAAAGACGAACGTAATGATTTAGAAGATATATTTCATTATGAAACAGGAATCGAAGCTTTCGTTTCATATTTAAACGAAGAAAAAGATTCAATTCACCCGGTTGTATATTTCACTGGTGAACAAAACGGGATTGAAGCAGAACTAGCATTCCAGTTTAATGATGGTTACTCAGAAAATATTCTTTCGTTTGTAAATAACGTACGTACAAAAGATGGTGGAACACACGAAGCTGGATTTAAAACAGCAATGACGCGTGTGTTCAATGAGTATGCTCGTAAAGTTTCATTATTAAAAGAAAAAGATAAAAATTTAGAAGGTACAGATATTCGTGAAGGTGTAGCGGCTATCGTTTCTGTACGTGTACCAGAAGAAGTACTTCAGTTTGAAGGACAAACGAAAGGGAAACTTGGTACAAGTGAAGCTCGTTCTTCTATTGATGCCATTGTCTCAGAGCATTTAGCTTACTTTTTAGAGGAAAACCCGGATGTAGCTACACTTCTTGTGAGAAAGGCAGTTAAAGCAGCGCAAGCACGTGAGGCTGCTCGTAAAGCGAGAGAAGAAGCACGTAGTGGTAAGAAGAAGAAAAAATCAGAAGGTACGTTAAGCGGGAAGTTAACACCTGCACAATCACGTAATCCTCAGAAAAACGAATTGTATTTAGTAGAGGGTGACTCTGCTGGTGGTTCAGCGAAACAAGGACGAGACCGTCGTTTCCAGGCCGTATTACCATTACGTGGTAAAGTAATTAATACAGAGAAAGCAAAGCTTGCTGATATCTTTAAAAATGAAGAGATTAATACAATCATTTATGCGATTGGCGGCGGTGTAGGAAATGAATTTGATGTTGAAGATATTAACTACGATAAAGTTGTAATTATGACCGATGCCGATACGGATGGAGCTCATATTCAAGTATTGTTATTAACGTTCTTCTACAGATATATGAAGCCACTTATCGAAGCGGGTAAAGTGTTTATCGCACTCCCTCCTTTATACAAAGTAAGTAAAGGAAAAGGTAAGAGTGAAGTAATTGAATACGCTTGGTCAGATGAGGAATTAGACGGTGTAACGAAAAAAGTTGGAAAAGGCTATATGTTACAACGTTATAAAGGGCTTGGTGAAATGAATGCGGATCAATTATGGGAAACAACAATGAATCCTGAAACGCGTACATTAATTCGCGTGAAAATTGATGATGCAGCAAGAGCAGAGCGTCGCGTTACAACATTAATGGGCGATAAAGTAGAACCGCGCCGTAAATGGATTGAACGCAATGTACAGTTTGGCATGCAAGAAGAAGGAAATATTTTAGAAAATGAAATGATTATGGAGACGGAGGTGGAATAACATGCAAGCAGAGAAGTTTCATGACCTCCCGCTTGAAGACGTGTTAGGTGATCGCTTTGCACGTTATAGTAAATATATTATTCAAGATCGTGCACTTCCAGATGCACGTGATGGCTTAAAGCCAGTACAAAGACGTATTTTATATTCTATGTATGTAGAAGGTAATGTACATGATAAAGCGTTTCGTAAATCAGCTAAAACAGTAGGTAACGTTATTGGTAATTATCATCCACATGGAGATTCCTCTGTATATGAGGCAATGGTACGCTTAAGCCAAACTTGGAAAGTACGTAATGTTTTAGTTGAAATGCATGGTAATAATGGTAGTGTAGATGGGGATCCAGCGGCAGCAATGCGTTATACGGAAGCTCGTTTATCACCAATCGCATCTGAATTATTACGTGATCTTGATAAAGAAACAGTTGAATTCGTGTCAAACTTTGATGATACGAGTGAAGAACCAGTTGTATTACCAGCAGCGTTCCCGAATTTATTAGTGAACGGATCTACAGGGATTTCCGCTGGTTATGCAACAGAAATTCCTCCGCATCATCTTGGAGAAGTTATTGATGCTACAATGATGCGTATTGATAAGCCAAATAGTACTGTTGATGATTTATTAACAGTTATGAAAGGACCAGATTTCCCAACAGGCGGTATTATTCAAGGGATTGATGGTATTAAAAAGGCGTATGAAACAGGTAAAGGTAAAATTATTATTCGCGGAAAAGCAGAAGTTGAAACAGTGCGCGGTGGGAAACAACAAATTGTAATCACTGAAATTCCTTACGAAGTGAATAAGGCAAACCTTGTAAAGAAAATGGATGAATTACGTCTAGATAAAAAGTTAGATGGTATTGCTGAAGTGCGTGATGAGACAGATCGTACTGGTTTACGAATTGTTGTTGAATTAAAGAAAGAAGCAAACGCTGAAGGTATTTTAAATTATTTATATAAAAATACAGATTTGCAAATTCCATATAACTTTAATATGGTAGCGATTAATAATCGTCGTCCAACACTTATGACATTACCAAAAATTTTGGATGCTTATATTGGACATCAAAAAGAGGTTATTACGAGACGTTCGCAATATGAATTAAGAAAAGCAGAAAATCGTCAACATATTGTAGAAGGTTTAAAGAAAGCATTATCGATTTTAGATCAAGTAATCGAGACAATTCGAGCTTCAAAAGATAAACGTAATGCGAAAGATAATTTAAGTGCAAAATTTGGCTTTACAGAAGCACAGGCGGAAGCAATTGTTTCCTTGCAATTATATCGCTTAACGAATACAGACATTACGGCGTTACAAGAAGAAGCAGATGAGCTTAATAAGAAAATTCTAGAGCTACAGTCAATTTTACAAAGTGAAAAAAGATTACTTCAAGTCATTAAAACTGATTTGAAGAGAGTTAAGAAAACATATAGTGATGATCGCCGTGCTATTATTGAAGAACAAATTGAAGAAATTAAAATAGACGTAGAAGTGATGATTCCACAAGAAGATGTCATCGTTACTGTAACGAAAGAAGGATATGTGAAACGTACTGGATGGCGCTCACATAATGCATCAAACGGCAAAGACTTCGGTATGAAAGAGGGTGACATCTTACTTGAACGATTCGATACGAATACGACTGAAACAGTTCTTTTATTCACAAGTAAAGGGAACTATATATATCTTCCAGTATACGAAATGCCAGATATTCGTTGGAAAGATTTAGGTCAGCACGTTGCAAATATCGTTTCACTCGACCGAGATGAAACGATCATTTGGGCAACGGTTGTACCGAACTTTGAGGAAGAAAAACGATTTATCGTATTTGTAACACGAAATGGTATGATAAAGAAAACAGAATTAAATCAATATAAAGTTCAGCGTTATTCAAGGGCATTCGTTGCTGTAAACTTGAAAAAAGATGATGAAGTTGTCGATATATTTGCGACAGATGGAACGAGTGATATCGTTCTTGCTACACATGGTGCATATGCACTTATTTTCCATGAAGATGAAGTAAGTCCAGTCGGTGTAAGAGCTGCTGGTGTGAAAGCAATTAATTTAAAAGAAGATGACTATGTCGCTTCTGGTAAACCGTTAAATGGTGATAAAGATCAACTTATTCTCGTAACGCAGCGTGGTGCTGTAAAACGTCTAAAAGCATCAGAAATTGAAAAATCAACGAGGGCGAAGCGAGGTCTTGTTATTTTCAAAGAGTTAAAACGTAATCCGTACCGCATTGTCGGTATTGAAATTGTTCGGGACGATGAATTAGTTTACATGAAGACAGAGAAAAACATTGTAGAAGAGATTGATCCGAAAGCGTATCGAAATAAAGACCGGTATAGTAATGGTAGCCTAGTGCTAGATGTAAATGATACTGGTGAAGTAGTAGAAACGTGGACGAAAAAACGACCGGAGTAAAAAAAGCATCTTGCTATGAATAGTAGCAAGATGCTTTTTTCTAGGCAATTTATTATGTAAATAATAATAATCTTGTTATAATAACTGAATGAAATCGTTCTCATAAAGTGAAACTTTAATCAATGGGGATTTTCTTCATCCTCACTGATTATTAGTTGAACTAATCGGGCTTTAACAAGCAGTTGATTCCTCACCTAATTCCTTAGCTTTCACTGAATTTTGGGTTAGGAATCTTACTGCCCATTAAAGCGGCACAAATGGAGGGGCAACATGAAAAAAATAGGTGTAGGGATTGTAGGATTTGGTTTTTCTAGTACGACATTTCATATCCCACTATTACAAACAATAGAAGAATATAATATTCGAGCTGTATTATCCTCAAAAGAAGAGGTAGTAAAAGAAACATTACCAAACGCTAATGTTGTTAGTACAATTGATGAATTGGTGAAGCGAGCTGATGTTGACTTAGTTGTTATTACCTCACCTAATACAACTCATTTTCCATATGTAAAAGAAGCAATTTTAAACGGTAAGCATGTTGTTGTAGAAAAACCATTTGTTGTTTCAATTGAAGAAGGGGAAGAGCTTATTACATTAGCAGAGCAGCATAATGTAATGTTAAGCGTATATCATAATCGTCGTTTTGATAATGATTTCTTAACAATTAAGAAATTGTTAGGAGAAAACAGAGTAGGGAATGTATACGCATATGAATCAAATTTTGATCGTTTCCGTCCACATGTACGTGATCGATGGAGAGAAAAAAATCTACCAGGTTCCGGTATATTATACGATTTAGGATCGCATTTAATTGACCAAGCGTTATCAATATTCGGGAAACCAGATGCGATAAGTGCAGATGTAATAAAACAACGACCAGGTGCAGAGGTGGATGATTATTTCCACATAGTACTGCATTACGGAGTTAAACGTGTCATTTTACGTAGCAGCAGTTATGTGAAAAAAGCTGGACCGCATTTTATAGTGCATGGAGAGAAAGGTTCTATCGTGAAGTACGGTATGGATTCGCAGGAAGAGCAATTAAAAAATGGAATGAAGCCAGGCAATAACGGTTATGGGGTAGACGATGAAGAGAATTTTGCTACTTTAGAAACAGAAGAAAGCTTAGAGCGTATTCCAACAGAAGTCGGTTGTTATGACAATTATTATAAAGGTGTACGAGATAGTATATTAAATGGTGAGGAACTACCTGTAACAGCAAAAGAAGGTTTAGATGTTATTAAACTGATTCAATTAGCGATTGAAAGCAGTGAAAAGGGTAGAGTCATTTCTATAAAATAAAAAGACACGAATTTCGTGTCTTTTTTATTAGGAATATGTGAATATGATTAATTAATTAGTTTAGTCGTTTATCATACATTAATTGGATTTGTATGCCATAAGGATCTTCAATAATACCATATGCTTCACTAAATATATTTTTTTCTAGCTGAGAGATTATTTTCACATGCTTATCGGAAATTAAATTATTATAAAACCTTTGTATTTCTTCTAAATTAGCGCTTTGAATGCAAAGTGACATGTTATTTCCAACGTTATAACGTTCATTAGTATTCATTGTATCTTCTGCTATCATTAGCTTTGTATTCCCAATTTGTAAAACAGAGTGAGCAATATGATCTTTATTTTCACTTGTAATTTTAAAAGAACTATCTCTTTTCGCCAGTTCTTCATACGTAACAATCATTAACTTTTTGGCTTCTAAATTACGTATATAAAAATTAATCGCCTCCTTTGCTTGCCCATTCATTGAAAGAAAAATAGCTATTTCTAATGTCATAAATATATAACTCCTTTATTAGTTGATAATTATAATATAGATTAAAAGGGTTTCAATACATGACACCTTTTTGGGAGGGAAATATGAAAAAAACGGAACGAATAAATGATATGCTTATTTTCTTAAAGAATAAAAGATATTTTAATTTAAAAGATTTAATGACTAGATATGATATTTCTAAAAGTACCGCGTTGCGAGATATTCAATCATTGGAAGAAATAGGTGTACCCATATATTCTGAACTGGGTAGAAATGGAAGTTATAAAATTATAGAAAATAATGTGTTATCACCAATTTATTTTAGTGTGGATGAAATGTATGCGTTATACTTTTCAATTCTTACGCTAAATGGATACAAGACAAAACCATTTAATGTAGAAAGTATTGCGCTTGAAAATAAATTTAAACATGTATTACCTGATAATGTGAGTAAAAATATTTCAATCATGGAACTAACGCTTTCCTTTGAAGTAACAAATCATAGTAATTTTAGTCCGTTCTTAAAAGAAATTTTACAGGGGATTTTTGCTGAGCGAGTTTATCATTTAACATATTTAAAAAAAGGTGAGGAGAAAGCATTGGTTGCCCAATTTATTCGAATAGAATCTAAATTTGGCCAGTGGTATGCTAAAATCTTTAATTTTGAGACAAATCATGTTCAAATAATTAGATGTGATAAAATTCTTTCTATTGTGGAAACAAGCAATGTTCATCCAAAAAATCTTGAAGAATTATTAAGTTATCTTACTACTTTTCACAGGAAGCCTGATGCAATTGATTTTAGCGTCATTGTTAATCAAAAAGGAAAAGACATTTTTGATAAAGAGAATTACCCTTCCATGAGGTTGCAAAATGAAAATTACATTATAACAGGCTATTTTAACAAGCAAGAATCTGATTTTATTTCAAATTATTTTCTGAATTTCGGTGAAACGATTATTTCGATTCAGCCTGTTATGCTAAAAGAGTTAATCTATAATAAGGTGTTATCTATAAAGCAGCATTTAACTTCTTTAAGATAAAGTTAGTTTTAGCTATTTATTTGATATGAGAAAGCCCTTGAGATTTAAATATCCAAAGGGCTTTTTGGTGATTGTATTTGTTTTTTAGAAACAATTATTTTTCTGGGACGGACAGTCCATAAAAGAACATCGTGACGATATCTTGTATATGTTTTTCGCGATTTCCTTCAAGAAGTTGTGCCCCAAAATCATCACCTAATTTAGTAAACATTTGAATGTAAAGTAACATCATTTCTTTAGTAAGGTGTGGATTAATTTCGTTTTTGCGCTGAGCTTGTTCTAATATTTCTAAATACCAGGGCAGGATTTTTTCATTTTGATAACTATAAATAAACTTACGGAGTTCTTCATCCCTTTGCATCATTTGCAGTAACATATCAGGTTGAAATAACCCGCCAGTATTCATTTTTCTTAGAATCATTTTTTGCATCATATCATGAAAAGGTAATTTTTCTTCTGCAAGCTCTTTATAATATTGAAATTCAGATATGATAAATTCTTGTATAAGCTCCCTAAATAACGCATCTTTACTTCCGAAATGATTATAAATTGTAACTTGAGAAACGTTTGCTTCTTTTGCGATATGTTCTATTTTCACTTCATTAAATCCACGTTCTGAAAATAATACGAATGCTGCTTCTTTAATGGCACGCTTTTTCTTTTCTTTTACTCTTTCAAAGCCGTTCAATGCAATCACCTCACTTAAAATATACAAGAAAAAATAATGGAAAACAATAATTTTGAAATATGGACTAATAAATATTTCAAAAAGTTGTTGCGAATATGGAAGATGAGGAGTACAATAATTTTGAAATATCACATATTCAATATTTCAAAAAATGAGGTGGAATTATGATTTCAGTTCAAGATGTCACAAAACAGTTTTCGAATGGAAAAGGTTTGTTTCATATTACATTTGATGTAAAAGAGGGAGAAGTATTTGGTTATTTAGGACCGAATGGTGCCGGAAAATCAACGACGATTCGTAATTTAATGGGATTTATAAAACCGACAGCTGGTAAAGCGACAATTTTTGGATTAGATTGTTGGAATGAAGCAGCGAAAATTCAAAGGGAAGTTGGTTATCTACCGGGTGAAATTTCTTTTATTGAAGGAATGAACGGATTAGAGTTTTTAAAATTAATGCAGGGAATGCGTGGATTAAAGGATACGAAAAGACGAGATGAACTGATAGAGCGTCTGCAATTTGATGTGAAAACACCGATTCGCAAAATGTCTAAAGGAATGAAGCAAAAAGTAGGGATAGTCGCTGCATTTATGCACGATCCAGAGGTGTTAATTTTAGATGAACCAACATCTGGACTTGATCCACTTATGCAGCAAGTGTTTATAGATTTAATATTAGAGGAAAAGCAAAGAGGAAAAACAATCCTAATGTCATCACACATTTTTACTGAAATTGAGAGAACTTGTGACAGAGTAGCTATTATTAAAGATGGTCGACTCGTAACGGTTGAAAATATTCACGATTTACAAGGAATGAGAAGACAGGTGATAGATGTAACAGTATCATCACAAGAAGAGATTGAGTCCCTTACAAAGTGTAATTTGCAATTTGAAGCGGTAAAAGGCAGAGAGGCATCTATCATTGTACAAGGAAACTATCAAACTGTTTTACAAACACTTTCAAACTATAATGTAACGGCACTTCAAACGAGAGCGATGGATTTAGAACATTTATTTATGCATTATTACGATAAGAAAGAAGGGGTAACGCATGAATAAGCAATTGTTTTTAGCTAGTTTGAAAGAAACACAAAAAAGTATTTTGAGTTATGCGTGTGGTGCGGCTTTATATTTGTGGTTATTAATTTGGATATTCCCGTCAATGGTATCAGCGAAAGGGCTAAATGAATTAATAGCTGCCATGCCTGATAGTGTGAAAAAAATCGTTGGTATGGAAAGTCCGATTCAAAACGTAATGGATTTTCTAGCGGGCGAATACTATAGTCTATTGTTTATTATCATTTTAACAATTTTTTGCGTAACAGTTGCGACACATTTAATTGCTCGTCATGTAGATAAAGGAGCAATGGCATACTTGCTAGCAACACCTGTATCTAGAGTGCAAATTGCTATTACACAAGCTACTGTTCTCATATTGGAACTTCTGATTATTGTATCTGTTACGTATGTAGCTGGGTTAGTAGGTGCAGAATGGTTTTTACAAGATAATAACTTAAATAAAGAATTATTTTTGAAGATAAATATAGTCGGAGGGCTCATATTTTTAGTCGTTAGTGCGTATTCATTTTTCTTTTCTTGCATATGTAATGACGAAAGAAAAGCACTAAGTTATTCAGCGAGTTTAACTATCCTATTTTTCGTATTGGATATGGTAGGGAAGTTAAGTGATAAGTTAGAATGGATGAAAAACCTATCATTATTCACGCTGTTTCGTCCGAAAGAAATTGCTGAAGGATCATATAATATATGGCCGGTAAGTATAGGTTTAACTGCTGGAGCGCTTTGTATTTTCATCGTAGCAATTGTAGTGTTTAAGAAGAGGGATTTACCGTTATAAAGTAGAAAGTCCACTGAGAAAGTGGGCTTTTTTTATTTGTAAATTTAAACTAGTATTGTTTATCGCATAACACTTATAAAGGGTATTTATCTTTTGGATTACAAAAATATTCAAAAAATTGAACCTTTTTCTGGGTTCATACGTCTAATACATGTAAAGTTAAATTGGAAGTGATGAAGTGAGGATGAAACAGGAGGAGCAATTGTGAAAGTAATCCCTTTATATAAAATAATTATAAAAGAAGAAACGGATGTTGCTTTAGCGAAAAAAGGTGATCATGAAGCCTTTATAGCGCTTATACATACAGAAAAAGTGAAGATGTATCGAATAGCAAAGGCGATGTTACGTGATGAGACAAATATAGAGGATGCGATACAGACAACAATTTTAAAGGCCTATGAAAATATAAAAAAATTAAAAAAAGAAGAATTTTTTCAAACTTGGTTAATTCGAATACTAATAAATGAGTGTAACAATATTATTAGAGCGTATAAAAATGTAATTGTGACAGAAGAGAATGATTACAATATGAGTGCGTGTGATCAGTATGAAGATATAGATTTGTGTAATGCGATTCAATCGTTACATGAAGAATTAAGAGCTGTTACGGTGCTTTATTATTATGAAGATATGAATCAAGAGAGTATAGCAAAGCTGTTAGAAATACCGAAAGGAACAGTGAAATCAAGATTGTCACGCGCGAGGGAACAACTACAAAAACGATTAAAGATGGAATAGGGGGTGTAAAGGATGGATAATGAAAAATTATTTGATGAGAAATTAAAAAAGAGAATAAAAGATGAAAATGTTATAGTACCTCCAGAGTTAAATGAAAAAATTAATGGCACGCTACATAATCTTAAGGTAAAAAAGAAGAGTTACAAAATTCATATGATGATAATTAGTGCAGCGGTTTGTATACTTTCGGTGGTATCTATGTCTGAGTTTTCTATACAAAGTTTTGCGCAAAATGGTGGAGTATTTGAATATGTAAAGAAAAAAGCGTTTTCTGATTTTGAAAATGAAGAAGAAATAAAATCGAATGTACATTATCCAGATAAAGAAAAGATTCATCAAAAAATGCTAGATTCTATTGATTATTTTAAAAATATTTCAGGACAATTTGAGGAATATTCTAGCTCATCAAGAATTGCTACAACATATAAGTATGCGATTGATACGGAAAAACAAAGAGGTATCTCTTCGAAAGAAGATAAACTAGCGAAAAAACGAACAATTATATATAACGAGGGCAAGAAAAAAGAGTTTGATGATGAGAAGTATACCTATAAAGAGACAAAATGGAACCCGAAAGAAAGAAACAATGAACTATTAAAATTAAATCCTACGGAAAGGTTATTGAAAAAAGCAGGTGAAAAAAAGCGATATGATGATGAATATATAGGGCTAGCTAAATATAGTATTCAATCAGAATTCGCAGATTTGTTAATTCGATATAAAGATTGGAATTATAAAGAAACGAAATATCTTGGATTAGATTGTTACAAAATTGAAGGAGTCATCAACATAGAGATGCCTGTTAGCACCTCTGAAGATTTAAGAGGGAAATTCGAAATGGTTGTGGAGAAAAATACAGGGATTATGTTGAAATTTCTTAGTTTTCAAGAAGGCTTGATTCAATATTCAGTTACGACTGAATGGATACAAATAGATAAGGGATTGAAAGAAAGTATGTTTCAAAAGGATAGCGCTAAATATGAAAGAATGAAAAACATATTGGATGAATAGAAACAGGAGGAGAGTAAATGGAGAATCATTCATCTTTAAGAGAAGAGAAAAATAAGCAAAAATATAAAAAGAAAACGATAATAAGTTTACTACTGGCGGTATTACTATTTGGTGGAATTGGCTATGGAGCCTATGTATATATGAAAACTTCTAGTCTCGTACAAAAATCTAATTTGAATTTAGCACGAGGTGAAAAATCCAATTTACGTGAGAAATCTGTAAAGCCAATTGCAAATCATGTTTCACTTTTAATTATGGGAATTGATGAAAATCAAGAACGACAAAAGGAATATAATGGTGCATTTCATACAGATGCATTATTGTTAGCGACTTTTAATAAAGACGATAAAACAGTGAAATTAACGAGCATACCGCGTGATACATATACATATGTTCCAGTTGAAAAGAAAAAAGATAAAATAACCCATGCATATGGAAGTGGTTTCGTTAAAAATGGTACAGATGGAGGACCGCAAGCTTCTGTGGAAGCGGTAGAAAAATTGTTACAGGTGCCAGTTGATTATTTTGTGAAATTTAATTTTGGTTCCTTTACTAAAATTGTTGATGGGTTAGATGGTATTGAAGTGGATGTCCCGGTTGAATTTACGGAGCAAAATAGTAAAGATGAACCTGATGCGATTCATTTGAAAAAAGGATTACAAAAATTAAATGGCGAAGAAGCACTTGCACTAGCAAGAACGCGCCATATTGATAGTGATGCAATGAGAGGACAGCGCCAACAACTTGTTATTGAAGCGATTTTAAGTAAATTAAAAAGTGTAGGATCGATTACGAAGCTAGAAAAAATAGTTGAGGCGGTTGATAGTGATTTTAAAACAAATTTAGTAATGGATGATATTTTATCTTTTTATAAATACGGTTTAAACGGTTCAGTTGAAAAAATACAATTAGCTGGTGATGATTTATACTTACCTAATGGCCCAAACGGGCAACGTGTATATTATTATAATCCTAATAAAAAAGATCTACAGAGTTTGAGTAATACTCTTAGAACACATCTAGGGTTAAGTGAAAAGCAAATTGAGGAGAATTAAAGCAGACGAAATGTCTGCTTTTTTATTTTTGTAGAAAAGAGGTTTGTTACGATATACATTATTTATTAACAATAATTTACAAGTTATTTTATAGTGAAGGGATATAAAGACTATTAAATCAATACATAGAATTCCATGAGGTATAGTGTTTCGAAAGGTTAAGTAATTTTTATGAATATTACTGTAAAAAAATAATTTTTTAAAAATTTTCAATAATAACACTTTACAAAACTCAAAAAATTAGTAGAATAATAGTTAATAAGAATCTTCTGATAAATATATAAAGAAAAACAGAATTATCAGAAAATTCTTAAATGAGAGCGTTAAGAATTAGGGAGGGTACAGAAAGTGAAAAAGAAAAAAATGAAAAAACTAACAGCGGTTGTAGTACCAGTTTTAGCAATGAGTATGGCATTAACAGCATGTTCTACATCAGGTGGAGATAAGAAGACAAGCACAAATTCTAGCTCTGGTGGAGATAGTAAATCAGAAGGAAAATTAGCAGCAAAACAAGTACTAAATCGTACTGAAACAAATGAGATTCCAACAATGGATACTTCTAAAAATACAGATACATTAGGTTCTCAAATTTTAGGGAACACAATGGAAGGTTTATATCGATTAGATAAAGATAACAAACCAATCCCAGCTGCTGCAGAATCAAGCACGAAGAGTGAGGATGGTAAAAAATATACATTTAAACTACGTAAAGATGCAAAATGGTCAAATGGTGATCCTGTAACAGCGAAAGATTTTGCATATGCATGGCAACGCTTATTAGATCCAAAAACAGCTGCTGAGTATGCATTTATTGCATTTCCAATTAAAAATGCGGAAGCGGTGAATAAAGGTGAAAAACCTGTAGCAGAGCTAGGAGTAAAAGCGGTAGATGACTATACGCTTGAAGTTGAGTTAGAACAAGCAGTACCATACTTCTTAAACTTAGTAGCGTTCCCATCGTACTATCCATTAAATGAGAAGTTCGTGAAGGAAAAAGGAGATAAATATGGTTTAGAGTCTGATACAACAGTATATAACGGACCGTTCGTTCTTACTGATTGGAAGCATGAGCAAGGTTGGAAATTAAAGAAAAACGACCAATATTGGGATAAAAAGACTGTAAAACTAGATGAAATTAACTATAGTGTAGTAAAAGAAGTAGCTACAAGAGTAAATTTATATGATACAAATGCAATTGATTTTGCACTTCTATCAGGTGAATTCGTTGATAAGTATAGAAATAATAAAGAAGAGTTTGGCACATATTCACAAGTAAGCACATACTTCTTACGTCTGAACCAAAAACGTGGCGGACAAGATACACCGTTAAAGAGCCAAAAATTACGTGAAGCAATCGCGCTTTCTATTGATAAGAAAAATCTATCAAATGTAATTTTAAATGATGGATCTAAACCTGCGGACTTCTTAGTACCAAAAGGATTAGCAACCGGACCTGATGGTAAAGATTTCCAAGAAACATTTAAAAATGGTATTAAGCCAGATGCGAAAAAAGCAGCAGCTGCATGGAATGAAGCGAAAAAAGAACTTGGAAAAGACCAAGTTACAATTGAGCTATTAAACTATGATACTGGTAATGCGAAAAAAGTTGGAGAATATGTAAAAGACCAGATCGAGAAAAACTTAAAAGGTGTAACAGTTAATATTAAACTTCAGCCATTCAAACAAAAGTTAAAATTAGAAACAGAGCAAGATTATGATTTATCATTTGCTGGTTGGGGACCTGACTACGCTGACCCAATGACATTCTTAGATATGTTCCAGTCTAATCATTCTCATAACCAAATGAGCTTCGCTGATTCTAAGTATGATGATATGATTAAAAAAGCTGGTGGAGAATTAATGGGTGACGCGAAGAAACGTTGGGAAGAGCTAGGAAAAGCTGAGAAATTACTTCTTGAGAAAGATGTAGCACTTGTACCTTTATACCAACGTGGTGATGCATATGTTCAAAAACCAAATGCAAAAGGCATCGTTCACCATAACATTAGCCCAGAGTATAGCTTCAAGTGGGCATATATGACTGAAAAAGATGGAAAATAATTTTTAAACAGTAATGTTATCTTTAAGTGGATGTATACAAGTTTCTTAGCTTATTTTGTAGTGAGAATCTCGTACAATAGAAAGATAAATGATAGAGCATTCCAAAAGTAGACTATTTACTTTTGGAATGCTCTTTTTATTATGAGATTACATGTAAATAAATCGATAGATGTAAGGAAGAATTTGTATCATGACAATTGTAAAAAATACGTTTTACTATAATAAAAAAATAATTTTTAGAATATTTTAAAAATAACTTTACAAAAGCGGAAAAATTAGTAGAATATTAATTAATAAGAATTTTCTGATAACTAGTTATTAGAAAGTCTATCAAAAATGGTTTCGTACATATAATTGGGGAGGGTACAAAAATGAAGAAAAAGATGAAAAAGTTCACGGCGGTTGTAGCGCCAGTTTTAGCAATGAGTATGGCGTTGACAGCGTGTTCTGGATCTGGTGGGGAGAAGAAATCAACTACGACGTCTAGTGGTGGTGGGGAAGAGAAAAAAGCTGAAATTAAATATGCAGCGAAACAAGTATTAAATCGTACAGAAAATCAAGAAATTCCGACGATGGATGTTTCAAAATCTACTGATACATTAGGTTCTCAAATTTTAGGGAACACAATGGAAGGTTTATATCGATTAGATAAAGATAATAAGCCAATCCCAGCTGTGGCAGAATCTAGTACGAAAAGCGAGGATGGCAAAAAATATACATTTAAATTACGAAAAGATGCAAAATGGTCAAACGGTGATCCTGTAACAGCGAAAGATTTCGTATACGGATGGCAGCGCTTACTCGATAAAAATACAGCTGCAGAATATGCGTTTATCGCTTTCTATATTAAAAATGCAGAAGCAATTAATAAAGGTGAAAAACCTCTAACAGATTTAGGAGCAAAAGCGGTAGATGATTATACGCTAGAAGTAGAATTAGAAAAGCCAGTACCGTATTTCTTGAATTTAATGGCATTCCCATCGTACTATCCTTTAAATGAAAAGTTCGTAAAAGAAAAAGGAGATAAGTTCGGTTTAGAAGCAGATACAACGTTGTATAACGGACCGTTCGTTATGGCTTCATGGAAACATGAACAAGGATGGCAATTAAAGAGAAATGATCAGTATTGGGATAAAAAGACTGTGAAATTAGAAGAAATTAACTATAGTGTAGTAAAAGAAGTTGCGACGAAAGTAAACTTATATGATACAGGATCAATTGATTTTACACTATTATCAGGAGAATTCGTTGATAAATATAAATCGAACAAAGAGGAGTACGGTGAGTATTCAGAAGCAAGTACATTCTTCTTACGTTTAAATCAAAAGCGTAACGGACAAGATACACCGTTAAAGAGCAAAAAACTACGTGAAGCAATCGCATTATCAATTGATAAAAAAGGTTTAGCGAACGTTATTTTAAATAACGGTTCAAAAGCAACAGATCAATTAGTACCAAAAGGGCTTGCGACAGGGCCTGACGGTAAAGATTACCAAGATACATTTAAAAATGGTCTAAAATATGATCCGAAAAAAGGTGCAGCAGCTTGGGAAGCAGCGAAAAAAGAACTTGGAAAAGATCAAGTGACAATTGAACTACTAAGCTATGATGATGGAACTGCGAAAAAAATTGCTGACTATTTTAAAGATCAAATTGAGAAAAACTTAAAAGGTGTAACGGTTAACACGAAAATTCAGCCGTTCAAACAAAAACTGAAATTAGAGTCAGCGCAAGATTATGAAGTTTCATTTGCAGGTTGGAGCCCAGATTATTCGGATCCAATGACGTTTATTGATATGTTTGAATCGAAGAGCCCATATAACCAAATGAGTTATTCGAATCCAAAATATGATGAAATGGTAGCGAAAGCAGGTAATGAATTATTGTCTGATCCCAAGAAGCGTTGGGAAACGTTAGGAAAAGCAGAGAAATTGTTCCTTGAAGAAGATGCAGGATTAATTCCTTTATATCAAACAGGTAGAGCGTATGTAATGAAACCGAATGTTAAAGGAATTGTGAAACATAACATCAGTCCAGAATATAGCTTTAAGTGGGCTTATGTAACGGAAGGGAAATAATAAATAAGAGCGTTTTAAAGGTAGATAATGACTTTTAGAACGCTCTTTTACTATTAAATTAAATAGAGAAGAATAAGAAAAGTGGTACTTACATATAGTAGATGTGGGAGAATTCGTATAGTAGTAATAGATTGTTATTGAAGTAAATAAATTAATTATTATGAATATTTTTAAAAATACTTTACAATTCGAGAAAAATTAGTAGAATAATAATTAGTAATAATTTTCTGATAATTTAAATTGGAAATCTCTCAAAGTTAGTTTCGTACATATAATTGGGGAGGGTACAAAAATGAAGAAAAAGATGAAAAAGTTTACGGCGGTTGTAGCGCCAGTATTAGCAATGAGTGTGGCGTTAACAGCATGTTCTGGATCTTCTGGTGGGGAGAAGAAAACGACTACGACATCTAATAGTGGCGGGGAAGAGAAAAAATCCGATATTAAATATGCGGCAAAGCAAGTAATGAATCGTACAGAAACGAATGAAATTCCGACGATGGATACTTCTAAAAATACAGATACGTTAGGTTCTCAAATTTTAGGAAACACGATGGAAGGGTTATATCGTCTAGATAAAGATAACAAGCCAATTCCAGCGGCGGCAGAATCTAGTACGAAAAGCGAGGATGGCAAAAAATATACATTCAAATTACGAAAAGATGCAAAATGGTCAAACGGTGATCCTGTAACAGCGAAAGATTTCGTATTTGCATGGCAACGTCTAGTAGATCCAAAAACAGCTGCTGAGTATGCGTTTATTGCTTACTATCTTAAAAATGCAGAGGCAATAAATCAAGGGAAAGCAGAAGTTTCTACATTAGGTGTAAAAGCGGTAGATGATTATACGCTGGAAGTTGAACTAGAGAGACCAGTACCATATTTCTTAAATTTAATGGCATTCGCGTCATACTATCCATTAAATGAAAAGTTCGTAAAAGAAAAAGGAGATAAATACGGTTTAGAGTCTGATACGACAGTTTATAATGGACCGTTTGTACTTACTGATTGGAAGCATGAACAAGGTTGGAAATTAAAGAAAAATGATCAGTATTGGGATAAAAAGACTGTAAAACTAGAAGAAATCAACTATAGTGTAGTAAAAGAACCAGCTACAAGAGTAAATTTATATGATACAGGTGCGATTGATTTTACACTTTTATCAGGTGAATTTGTTGATAAGTATAGAAATAATAAAGAAGAGTTTGGTGCATATTCAGAAACAAGTACGTTTTACTTGCGTCTAAATCAAAAACGTGGTGGGCAAGATACACCGTTAAAGAGTAAAAAATTACGTGAAGCAATTGCATTATCAATCGATAAGAAAGCTTTAACGAATGTCATTTTAAATGATGGTTCAAAACCAGTGGATTATTTAGTACCAAAAGGTTTAGCAGCTGGACCAGACGGTAAAGATTTCGCAGAAACGTTTAAAAATGGTTTTAAACAAGACTCTAAAAAGGCAGCAGCAGCCTGGGAAGCAGCGAAAAAAGAACTTGGAAAAGATCAAGTGACAATAGAGCTATTAAATTATGATACTGGTAATGCGAAAAAGGTTGGGGAGTATGTAAAAGATCAAATTGAAAAGAATTTAAAGGGTGTAACAGTAAATATTAAACTTCAGCCATTTAAGCAAAAACTAAAATTAGAATCAGACCAAGATTATGATTTCTCATATGGTGGCTGGAATCCAGATTATGCGGATCCAATGACATATCTTGATATGTTTGAAACGAAAAATTCACAGAATCAGATGAGCTATTCAAATTCAAAATATGATGACATTATTAATAAAAGTAAGACGGAATGGATGGCTGATGCAAAAAAACGTTGGACAGAGCTAGGGAAAGCAGAAAAATTGTTACTTGAAGAAGATGTAGCGCTCGTACCTTTATATCAAAGTGGTAGATCGTATGTTATGAAACCAAATGTAAAGGGAATTGTAAAACATAATATTAGTCCGGAATATAGTTTCAAATGGGCGTATGTAGAAGAGAAATAGTAAAAGAAAAAAGCGTTTTCAAGTTGCAACATTGCACTTGAAAATGCTTTTTTTTCTGTGCACTATTTTTTTGAGGATGAATATATGTATTATAGAAAACTTGAAGGAGAGTCCTATGAAGCGAAACACATACATCGATTTCCTAGCTTATTACGGAATAGGAAGTGCTCATCCTGGTGGTTTTACGTTAACAAAACAATTGTTAGCACAACTGCCTTTTAAATATGGAGCGAATGTCCTTGAAATAGGTTGCGGTACGGGAAAAACAGCGGCATATATGACAAGGGAATTTGGTTATAAAGTAACAACTGTTGAAAAGAATGAAATTATGATTCAAAAGGCAAAAGATAGATGGTTGTTTGAAGGGTTAGCTATACAATTAATTGAAGGAAGTGTAGAGCAATTACCTTGTTTGAATAACTCATTTGAGTTCGTACTTGGAGAATCAATCATCGCTTTTACAGAGAAAGAAAGGGTTATCTCGGAGTGTTATCGTGTATTACAGCAGGATGGTAAGCTTGTTGTCATTGAAATGATTATTGATAGGCACATTGATAAGGGTGAGGAAGAAAAAATCGCCCAATTATATGGCATGAAAGAACTATTAACTGAGAATGAGTGGGTACAATTATTTCAGAAAGCAAATTTTAAAAGAATCACAATTGCTGGCGGTGGCACGATTGCAGAAACAATCTCTGGCTATGTAGAAGAGCCAGAATGGAATGTATCCTCACATATTCCGAATGAGTTATATGAGGCGTGGGTACAGCATGAAAATGTACGGCTTATGTACCAACACATTTTAGGGCATCGTATTTTTATATGTGAAAAATAAAGAAAAAGAGTTGGCTAAAGGTAGCCAACTCTTTACTATGTTAAATGAAAAATAATGCAGCTAATGTGATTCCGAAGATGAAACCAAATCCGAGTTCAACACCCCAGCCACAACCGCCGCCACCCCAGCCGCCGCCACCACAACTACCGCAACCACGGCCACCACATCCGCAGCTGCTAAATCCACCACCGCATCCAAATCCGCAACTATCACATCTGCTAAGGCCGCCGCAAAGGTCACAACCACCGTTTGCATAAGCATCATAGTATCCGAATCCTGAATCAAAAGATGAGCGCTGTTGCACCGGTTCGATCCATACAGAGTTTTGTGTCAAATCAATTATTTTACCTAAATGTATACGGCCATCACGGTCTTCAATCCGAACAACTTTTCCGAAATAACGTCGGCATGTATCATAACATTTTTGTCTATGCATGTTCTTTCCTCCTTCCGCATTACAGTAATACGATATGTAAGGGGGACAAGTGCGGCTTGTACGAATGTCCTATCTATCATAATTGTTATAGGAAAGGGGAAATATAAGAAGAGGATATATAAGGAGGAAAAGGCATGAAATCTACAGATCAGTTTCAGACATACGAAGTACCGTGGGAAGAATTTATTGAAGCGTTGCGAGAGGAAATGAAGAAGCAAGTAGGAGCAGATATTATTGATACAGTAGTTTGCAATTTAGAAGATGGTTTTGAAGTGTATACATATGTGCAGGGGGATTTAGATTTTGAATATAAGGAAGGGCTTGAGAGAAAATATGGAAGTGATGCGAAGATACCTAATGTGTTAACGATAATGTTATTAGCTAGTATTTATAATACAAGTGAAGCGAATATACGCTTGCATGCGGATAATAAAGAGAATCCGATTGTTGAAGTGTATGTAAAGCAATGAAACACGCTGTGAAAAGCGTGTTTTTTATTTGTATGATAAAATGTTAGAAAATTGAGAAATGAGGTGGGGGATTGGGAATTAAACATCTTAATTTAACAGTTACAGATGTAACAGCATCTAGAGAGTTTTTAGAGAGGTATTTTGGTTTAATTTGTAGTGGAACAAGGGGGAATGCCTTTGCAGTTATGCGTGATAATGATGGATTTATACTAACTTTAATGAAAGGAAAAGAAGTTCAGTATCCAAAAACATTTCACGTAGGATTTCCACAAGAAAGTGAAGAACAAGTAGATAAGATAAATCAAAGATTGAAGGAAGATGGATTTTTGGTCGAGCCTCCTAAGCAAGCCCATGCGTATACGTTTTACGTTGAAGCACCCGGTGGATTTAAAATAGAAGTGATGTGTTAAGTTAAAAATCAAACTTTTTGTTATGTGTTTTTAAAATAAAAAGTAGGAAAAGTCTGTTTTAAGCGTGGAGCTTAAACAGGCTTTTTTACTTATATAATTGGATAGAGAATGCTAGAAGGAATATTACCAAGTGTATAATCTATTTACATAATAAAGTTATGGTGGGTTAGTTGTCCTAAAATACAAGTCATATATCTTGTTTCCTCTCATAAATTTAAACATAGGAATTTGTCTACAAAGGTGGCGAAGCCTCATCATGAAAATCCGAATTTGTGCCACGTTCATGCTGTTTCTATTTATATGTTTACCTTTATCAGCTTTTGCAAAAGGAGAGGAGGCAAAGGAAAGGGTCGTTTCACTTGTATATGACGATTCGGGCAGCATGAGAAATAACGATCGCTGGAAATATGCCAATTATGCTTTGCAAAGTTTAGTTGCGCTATTAGATGAAAAAGATAAATTTTCTTACGTTCCAATGAGTAAGCCGAATGATCCATTAAACATTTCGTTAACGAAGGATAAAAGGCAAACAGAAATTGAGGGAATTGGAGCGTGGAAAACGTATTTAAATACTCCATTTAGCGCGGTAGAAACGGCGATGCAATCTATAAAAAAGGAAGCAGATATAGATGGAAAACGTGAATTTTGGCTTATTGTATTAACTGACGGGGCATTTAATGATTTAGAGAAAGATAAGGTTGGCGGAAAAGAACAAATTTTGCAGAAATTAGCCCAGTTTAAGAAAGAAATGGATGCAAAAAAGATATCATTACACCCAGTCTTAATTACGATGGAAGAAGATTTAGGACAACAAGAAAAAGAACAATTAAACACGTTTAAAGAAATATGGAAGAAAGAGATAAATGGTGTTACGATGCCGTCAAGCGGAGAAGATGGCATTGTAAAAAGTGTAAATCAAGTGGCAGCATTAGTTGCAAATCGTGATCCATTCTCCTCTGTTGAATCGATTGTAAAAACGAAAGTAGTGGGGAAAAGAGTAGAGATTACAACACCGTTTCCATTAAAGCGTATGACGCTTGTACGACAATCGCCTTCTCTGCCCGATTATCAGGTCACACAAATTTCTAAACCGTTACAATTACAATCTTCTTTTTCCATACATGCACCAGGAGAAGCAAAATTGTTCGGAAATATAGTTCATATAAGTACGGAAAATCAGGAAGTTATTAAACCAGGAACTTATACGATAGAAGTAGACCAGGACATTGAGAAAGAAGGACTACAAGTACTAGTTGAACCAGCGCTTAATTATACGGTTTCTACTTATGACAAAGATGATAGTAGTCAAAAAAATGTAGAGGAAATGCACGAAGGGGTTACTGCTGTTATTGAAGCGAAGCCTACGGAGTTGCCAGTTCAGTCTTCTTACTTTCAGGCAGAAGTAGAAATAGACGGAAAACAATATCCGATGAAGTGGGACGATAAAAGGCATGTGTTTTATTATGAAACTAAGCTTGGTAAAGGGTTAGTACGCGGGAAAGTTCATATGAATATAAAGGGGTTTTATAGACAGACGAAAGAATTTAAAATTGAAACAGCTGAGAAACCAAAATTATCACTTCAAACTGTTACAAAAGATTATGAAGAAAAAGTGACAAATTTAGAGAATAGTAAACCATTTGTTTTGCAGCCACAGTTAGATGGTAAGCCGATGACAGAAGAAGCTGTAAAAAAACTATTAAAATCTACTGGTGTCACATCTAAACAATCAATCAATTATGAAATAAAGCAACATGGAAATCAGATCTATGTTTATCCTCGTCCCTATTACTCCGACACATTTAATTTTACAGATACCGGCACCGTAGAAGCTACCATCGTAATGCAGGATTCAAAATTACAAGAAGTAAAGAAAAACATAACATTCCATATTCAAGATGCTCCGTTTTATGAAAAATATGCGCTTATTTTTAAGTTTGTCATTCCTATCACTTTATTACTGCTAGTAGTAGGAATCATTGTTTTAGGATGGATTGTTCGGCCGAGATTTCACCGGAAGGCACTACTGTATTATGAATGGGATCAAGAGGTAGCGAAAGATTGGCTATATCAATCTGAGCCAGAATTACTTCGAAATAAATGGTGGAACCATTATTTTGGTATCCCATTTAGAGCAGAAAGAAAAACAGTGCAATCCGTTACGTTTATAGCGAAGAAAGGTTCGAAATCTGTCTTTGTAGCGAAAGAATCACAAGTAGTTGGAATGATTATTGATGGGATGTTTATAACAAAAGATGAAGTAGGAATGGAACATAAGACACTATATCCAAATGAACTTTTACTAATTGATAGAGGATATGGTAAGGAGATTTACAAGTATGAATGTGAATAGTAGATAGGGATAAGACGGGGATGGAGTATTGATTCTCTTTCCCTTTTTTCAAACAAGCAAGAATAGGAAGGTGGTTCACATGACATTACAAGTTCCAACAATATTAATTGGTTTAGGTGGAATCGGTAGTACTGTGACGCATCAAATATATGAAAAATTGCCTGAAGAGCGCCGGAAAAAGGTAGCAATGCACGTATTTGATACAGATGTGAATACATTAAGTAAATTTGATCATATTCGAAAGTTTAAGACACAAACAAGTTCTAGTAAAACGCCTAGGGAGTATATTGCGGGAGATCCAACGATCCCAGAGTGGTTTCCGATGGATCCGACTATACTTGATAAGCCATTAACAGAAGGAGCAGGACAGTTACGCGTCATTTCACGTTTAGCGTTACGTGCTGCGATGAAAGAAGATAAATTGACGTCTTTTTGGCAAGAAATCGAGAAAATTTTTCCGGTTACAAGTGATCAAACGGAATATGGTGTGCGTGTCATTATAGTAACATCACTAGCAGGCGGAACAGGTTCAGGGATGTTTCTGCAAATTGCATTATATTTACGTGAAATGCTTCGGAAGAAATTGCAGCATCATAACATTTTAATACGCGGTGCGTTTTTAATGCCGGATGTTTTAGTAAAGACGAGAACGGTTAGTGCGAAAGAATTTGAAACGGTGCAAGCAAATGGCTATGCATCGTTAAAAGAATTACATGCTATTACGCTCGGTTCTACTGGAGAATTATCAAAACGCGGTGGTGTAACAATTGAATTAGAGTATCGCCCTGATCAAGTAGATGAAGACGGAAGAACGAATCATACAATTAAACAACATCATTTACCGTACAATTATTGTTTCTTATACGATTACGAAAATCTACATGGACACCATTTACACAATTTATCAGACTATATGGAACAGATGGCAAATACAATTTATTTACAGTTATTTAGCCCGATGTCTACAAGTCATTTTGCACAAGAAGACAATCAAATTCAGCAATTAGCAGAATCAAGTGGAAAAGGACGATATTGCGGGGCAGGAACGGCAAAACTCATTTATCCATATGAGCATGTGTTAAAATATTGTGCTTTAAAATGGGCGGTGCAAGGTTTAGATGAATCGTGGCTGCATTTAGATCAACTGTTTCAAGAGAAGAAGCAAAGATACGACCAAGATGTAAAACGTGGGATGCAGCGTGAAAAGCCGGAGAGAGGTAAAAGTTATTTAGAGGACTTGGAGCATCTTGCTACCCGTCCAGAGCAAGCTCATATTTTCTATAGACAAATGTACAATGAAACACGTGAAGGGGCAGAGGGTGGTAAGCTCGGAGTTGCGAAATCAAAACTGTTTTTAGAAGCTGTAGAAAGTTATGTACAACGAACGGTGCAAAAAGATGAGGAATTAAATCGTCTGCAACATGAGTGTAAAATTTCAGCTGCGAAACTGAAAATGATGGAACAAATGAAAGGTGAAGTGGCAAGAGTGGATCATGCGGTTCGCTTATATGCATATGCGATTCCGAGCCGTGTACATGAACATGTAACGACACTTTTATATGACATGATTGAATCAGACCGCTTTTCACCAAGTGGTTCTGAAGGGCAGTCCTATCAATTAAATACATGGTTTTTAAAGAAAACAGATCCAGTTCACCCAGTAGCAGCACGTTTTATGTTATATGAAATTCGAAAACAGTTAGTAGAAAAAATGAATCGATTACATGAAAATAATGAACAAAAGCGTAATGTAATTCAAAACTACGATAAAAAATTTAATGTAGGTAATATCGATGGCACGGTAACGGCTGTACGCCGAGTAGAAATTGCTCAACAACAAGGCTGGTTCGGAAAAATGATTAATAATCAGCAACGTTTATTCAAAAGAGAATTTGAAGACATCGTAACGCAATATGTACACAAATTAAATGAATATCGAAAAGAAATGCTATTAGAACTTGTGTATCAATCGCTATATCAGGCAGTTAATAAAATGATTCAATATTGGGAAAGATTTTTTGATAATTTACATGAAACACGTGAAAATTTATTGTTTGAAATCCAAAAGCGCAGTAAGGAATTTGAAGGGAAAACAAACCCGACGAATGTTTATGTATTAGCAGAGGAACAGCTGCAAGAAAAGATATGGCAAGATATGCAGCAACATTTAAATTTAGGTGTACTACCGAAAGATATATCAGCGGAAATTTATATGAGTTTGTATGGGGAATATTGTCGTGATGCGAAAACAGAAGAGATTCAGTCGAAAAAGGTAGAGGATTTCTATCGCGAACATATACTGAGCTATTGTTATGACGAACTGCAAGTACGCTATCGTGATAAATTAGAATTGAATATTATTGAAGCGTTGCGAAAAGAAGCAGATTATAAGAAACGTGATCGCGATGAATACGTGCGTGAAAAAATTGAAGACCTGTTCCATTTAGCAAGTCCATTCATTCCGAAAGTTGCTCATCATAGGGAATTACAATATTGGGGTATACATCCTTCTTTAAAGAAAGAGCTACAAGAGGAATTGATTCAAGAAATGTTTAAAGAAAAAGATACAGTACACGAAGCCTTTTCGCCATTTGAAGTGATCTGTTATCGAGCACATTATGGCTTATCGCTGCAAGATTTTCCTAAATTATCATCAGGACATATTTCAAACGGATTTATGAATGATAAAGGGGACTATTTCCAATCGTATTATCGCCGTGTAAACAAATTAAATAGTAAAAAATCTAGTTTAACGCCGCATTTAGATAAGTATTGGCACTTACCAGCCTTTATGCCAGATTTGAATGCGACTCAAACAAAATTAGATTATGATAAATGTAATCGTGCATTACTATACGCATATATGTATCGCTGGATTAGTTTAGTTGCTGTTGATGGACAGTTTGTGTATCAATATAACGGTGTGGGACGTAGCTTTTTAATTCAGTCGATGGGAAAAAATATTTCAAGCGAAAGTTATAAATTACACAGAGCATTGCTTCATAATCCGTTTATTTATGAAAACATCTTGTCACGATTTGAAGAAGAGCAAGAAAAGGCGATGATACAAGGTGGACATTTATATACACATCCGTTCGTATTAGGAGCCCAAGATGTAAGATGGCTTAGAAAAGAACATGTCCACAATCTTTTAGACATGATTTTAATGTATGACCGTGAAGCGAAGTATGATCCGACGTTAGAAGAAACATCAGATGAATTATTAAGACTATTCCTTGATGAAATCGAGTTGTATTTCCAGAACTATTACGGTACAGGTGCTGATATGGTTGCAAAGAAAGAGAAAGAAATGTTTATTAAACAATTGTGGGATCGCTCGCATGCGAAAGGATATGTAGATCCAAATAGCGCTCCGTATAAAAAATGGCAAAATTTATTAAGTATTCAAGATGAAGAAGAAACGCCAAAAACGAATGTATAGTGAATGAAAAGGGAATCCTTAAAAGTGGCAATACAACTTTAGAAAAGAGGGATTCTGATGCCGTTTTTAGGAAGTGTATATCAAATATTTGGGTTATATCCGGAACTTTATTATGGGATGATTTCAGCAGAGTTGCAAGAGGAAGCTCAGAAGGAGCATCTTGAAAATAGTAGTGCAGAAGCTGAAGTGGAAGAATAAAAAAAGTGCAGATGAAAATCTGCACTTTTTTGTTAGTATTAAAATGGTGAAATAACCTCAAATTAATTATTATTTTTGAATAATAATTAATTTGAGGTTATTATGATTTTCATTACATTGTATGTAATGAAAATCAATGTAATAAAATGAATATGAATATTAAGGTGGAAAACAACAATGTTTTTAAGAAAATAATTATGTATAAAAATAACATTTGATACATAATCAACCGATTATTTTTGAGTGATTTATTATTGACAATATAATTAATTGTATGATAAATTCAATCAGCATTCTTAATGGTTTTTTGGTATGATTAATATTTTGAAAATTCAATACGGTATAAAGAGATTGAATTTTCTGTTTTTTATGAGGTGGGTTACTAAGTCTATAGGGGAAGTGAACTATGTATATTTTTATTTTTAAAATAGAACAGTAATAAAGAATGTAACAAGTAAGAGATAAACTTGAAAAAGAGGTTTCAAAGAATGAGTCTTTTCATAAAGAAAGCAATGGATGAAGAAAAGAAAAAAGTATTGAATCAAACTTTAGGAGCGATTGATTTAACTCTTTTAGGTATTGGAGCAATTATTGGTACAGGTATTTTCGTATTAACTGGTATTGTAGCAGCGAAACATGCTGGTCCGGCGATTGTATTATCTTTTGTATTAGCGGCAATTATATGTGCATGTGTAGCTTTCTGTTATGCTGAATTTGCATCTACAGTTCCAGTTTCGGGAAGTGTATATTCATATACATATATGACACTAGGTGAGATTTTTGCATTTATAGTTGGCTGGTGTGTTATGCTGGAGTATTTATTAGCGACTTCTGCGGTTGCAGCAGGCTGGTCAGCATATTTTCAGTCACTGCTACTAGGTTTTAATATTCACATTCCTACGGTTTTTGCTTCGGCACCAGGAATGGAGAAGGGTGGAATCATTGATTTACCAGCAGTTCTTATTATTTTAGTTGTTACATTTTTATTAAGCCGTGGTGCAAAAGAAAGTGCACGAATTAATAATATAATGGTTATTATTAAACTGGCTGTTATTGTAGGATTTATTGTCGTAGGGACACAATATGTAAGACCAGAGAATTGGCAACCATTTCTACCGTTTGGTTTTCACGGTGTGGTAGGGGGCGCTGCTACTGTATTTTTTGCTTTTTTAGGATTTGATGCAGTTGCAACAGCCGCAGAGGAAGTGAAGCGTCCACAACGTAACGTGCCAATTGGGCTACTTGTTTCCTTGTTCATTTGTACCGTTCTATATGTAGGTGTTTCATTCGTGCTAACTGGAATGGTTCCGTTTACGGAATTAAATGTTGCTGATCCGGTTGCATATGCGTTGCGCACTGTAGGAGAAGATAGAATTGCTGGGTTGTTATCGGTGGGAGCGATAGCGGGGCTAACAACAGTTCTGTTAGTAGCTATGTTTGCATTTGTTCGTGTATCTTACTCGATGAGTCGAGATGGACTGTTACCAAAAAGACTTTCAAGTGTCCATAAACGTTTACAAACTCCATTTTTTAATACGTGGGTTACAGGTATACTAGCAGCTTTATTAGCGGGATTAGTGGATTTGAATTTATTAGCTAATTTAGTGAATATGGGAACGATAACAGCATTTGTGTTTGTATCTATAGCTGTCATTGTATTAAGAAAGACGCATCCTGATATGAAGAGGCCATTCCGTGCCCCTCTAGTACCTTTTTTACCTATCGTTTCAATAGTAAGTTGTATATATTTGGCTTTGAACCTTTCTAAGCTTACTTTAATTAGTTTTGTGGCATGGATTATAATAGGCGTTTTCATATATTTTGTATATGCTAAAAAACATAGTAATGTTAGAAATGGAAATAGAGTATAGTCCATTGAAATAATACTTGTAATGGAAATGAAAACACGCTACTTATTCATATAAGAACAAGTAGCGTGTTTTTTCTATTTAATAATCCCATTTTCTAAAATTTTAATAGTTGGTGCCACTTTCACATTAGCTTTTGAAAAGGAACTTGGCCAATCATCTTCAACTTGTTTCCATTCTTCATATTGAAACGCTCTCGCATAATCACCAAATCCGAATGGATCAAGCTGCTGTTTTTGAATTTTGTGGATTAAATCGTTTAAATCATTGTTTAGTTGTTTTGTAATAAGAGAAGTTAATTTTTTTCTATCATTTTCTATATCCATGTTGAATGTAAGTTCAGATACGGCAATTTTTAAATCCATTTTAATATTAAATTTGAAGCGGTTATCGCTATAGTCTGTACCGATATCATGACTCATACTAAGAACATTTATTGTTATAAAATCGTCGCCTTTTGTATCTTTTAGATGGCTATTACTTTCAACTAAATTAGAGGGGATTTTCATTGTAAGTGAAACGGGTATATTAGCTTTCTTTTGCACCATAAGAAGAAGGGCACTTTCGTAGCGATTTAAAGACATCTTATAAGTTCCACGAGAGGTTAATAGTGCCGAACCGGTAACAATAACATCTTTCTTCCCTTTTTTTATTTCTGAAATAGCAGGAGTTACGCCTTTATTAAAAGTTTGTCTATGAAATTCATGGAATGTCGTAAACACGGTCCGATTGTATAGTTTGTTCGTATTAATTAAATCTGTTAAATATTCAGGAAGAGCAGGCTTATCTTTGAAATTATTATATATAACAGAAGAAATGGGGCCATCTACTGCAACCATGCGCATATTCCCTGTATTTTTAGGGTCGCGATACCAAACATCCAGATAAGGCATAGCTCCTTCTTGTTTTAAAAAATTCGTGCTAAACAATATAAGCTGTAACTTTTCTGTGGACACTAAACCGCTGCTTGAACTGTTAAACGTATCTTTTGCTTCTCGGGGTGTATGTACTTTCGCTTCATGAATTTCGTACTTTTTCTCTACATCTTCATTGAAAATAGGGTTTACGTGATACACAATTAATTTTCCTTTTGCTTTTGCGTCAAAACTGTAAATTAATGAGATGGATTGTTTTTCTAAATCAAGCCGATCTTCACAACCTGCTAAAAAAATTATGAGAAAACAAAATATAATAAAATGAATAAAGCGTCTCATTTAAACTTTTCTCCTTTTCCAATGCTGATAAAGTGTCATGTATAAGAGAAATACAACTGGGAATAGAAAAACGATAAAATAACTAGCAGTTCCCCAAAATTCCCGCAACGAACTTATCTGATAAGAAGAAGGGATATAAAAGAATAAGATGAAAATACACCCGAATAATAAAAAATAAATAGGTAATGAACTGCCTTTTTTGTTAAGTAATTGATTAATACCATCTGAAGCAGTAAAAATATAAGGAATACAGGAATCAAAAATAATAAAGAGATAAAATGACAAAAAGATAATTTCAAACCGCTCAAGAAATGAGAAATGAAACGGTGTAACAAGAGAAAGAGTTGGCCATAAAAACTTTGTTATACCATCTGGACTAAAATAAATAAAAGAAACGAACGTGATTTGAAGATAAATAAATAACGTAATCAAATTTGCAATAACAATTCCTTTTTTTGCAGATGCTTTGTTAGTTAAATAAGGATAAAGGACAAACGCAAACTCGAATCCGAGAAACGCAATGATAGTTGATTTTACGGTGTTTATAATTGGTAGCCATCCTTCCTTGATAAGAGGAAGAAGATATATAAAATGCCCATCTTTAAGAGGAATAAATAATAATAATGGCATCCAAAGTGTAAAGATGACAGTGAAAACAGCAAAACGACTAATAATAAGTGCTCCTTTACATGCAAGCATAAGCATTGGAATAGATAGCAAAATCATAATTAAAGACATAGGAGATCTAGGTAAAATCCAAATATGAATAACGTATAAGAGGGAAAAAATTAAGGAAACAGCTGCGAGTACAGCATATAAAATCCAAAAAATCATTACTACTCTTCCTAGCCATTTTCCAAGATAGCGTATCAGCACATCAAGTAAAGTATATCCTGGATGTTTTTCCATGATTTTTACAATACATAGACTGACTAAAGTAGTAATGACACATCCGATAATAATAGACATCCAGCCATCTGTATTCGCTCCTTGTGCAACTTCACGCGGGAGTGTAAGTACGCCGAATCCGACTTGAACACCACTAATAGTTAAAATGTATTGAAATAAGGTGATTTCCCTCTTTGCACGTTTTGTCACTTATTCTCCTCCTTTTCCTCAACATCTCTTTGCCGGTTATCTTGTTTTAATTGTAGAGATAGTGGCCGTTTCTTCATAATCTTCCAGGGGAAACGTACAAGGGTATCTTTTAAATCCGAAGCATATGACGGAGAAAAAGGACTACCATATGGCACACCAAGTGATTCCATAGAAAGAATATGGATGATAATGATTGCCATTCCAACCATAATTCCAATGACGCCAAATAAAGAGGCAGCTATCATCATTGGGAATCGAAGAAGCCGAATTCCTGCTGACATTTCTAAGTTAGGAATAATGAAAGAGGCAACCGCAGTAATTGATACGACGATAACCATAACGTTACTAACAATCCCAGCTTGAACCGCAGCTTGTCCAATTACAATTCCTCCTACGACGCCGATTGTTTGTCCAACAGGCCCAGGAAGCCGAATCGCTGCTTCTCGGAGCATTTCGAGAACTAATTCCATTAATAAAGCTTCTAATATGGGGGGAAAAGGAATTTTGGCTCGAGATTCTCCAATCGTTAACAACAATTTGAGCGGAATCACTTCATAATGGAAGGAAATCATAGCAATATAAAGAGCAGGAGCAAATATTGCAATAAATAACCCAGTGAAACGAAGGAGTCGTATAAAAGATGGAATCATAGGTCTGAAGCTGTAATCATCTATCGTCTGGAAAAAGGATGAAAAGGTCATCGGTCCTATTAATACGCCTGGTGAGCGATCTACAACAACAGCAATTCGCCCATTCAAAATATGATGTGCCGTTGTGTCAGGACGTTCAGTGATAGACAATTGTGGGAAGAGAGTATAGGAATTATCTTCAACAAACCCTTCTAATTCACCGGTAGTAAGAATAGCATCTACTTTGATTGATTCAATGCGGCAGGCCATATCTTGTACAACATCTTCGTTTGCAACATCTGCAAGATAAAGTAAAAAAACTTTAGAGGTTGCTCGTTCGCCAACAGTGAATTCCTTCACTTTTAATTCGCGATTTGGAATATAGCGACGAATAAGTGCGATACTATCACTTGCCACTTCATTAAATCCTTCGTGTGAGCTTTTTATGGAAGTCTCTGTTGTAGGTTCTTCAATACTCCTTTTTGGCGCCGCTTGCGTATCTAGTTCTAAAGCTGATAATTGCCCGTTTATAAATAAAATACTTTTGCCATGTAAGAGAGATTGCTCAATGTCTATCCACTTCTGAACTTTTTTAATATTCCCTATAGAAACAGAAGATTCCCAAAAATCATCTTCATTCCATTCTTTAAATAAGAGAGGACGAAGAATATCTACATTAATAACAGTTTTATCTACAAGTCCTTCCATATATATAAGAGCAGCTTCTTTTCCGTTTTTTAACGGGAAAGTGCGTGTAATTAATTCTGGAATACCACTAAATAATTTGGATAAGTGTTTAAGATTAAGCGGCATGGAGGAAGAAATTTCTTTATTTAATACAGTTTCAGATTGCTCATGTGTAGAGAAAGATTTTTCGCCCCTTATCCATTTTCGAAAAGATCCCATATATTCACCTTATTCCTCGTTGAACTTTATATGGGTTATTATGGATAGTTACATACAGACATATGCGCAGTTTAAAATTTATATTGTATATTTGTACATTTAACGCTATAATTATAGTGTTAAAGATGGAATCGTGATATGACCTGTTATGAATCTATCGTTTTATTTATGAATAAATGGATTGGTATTTTAGCAAGATGTGCTAATAAACTACTCCACCATGATGATAGCGTGCCCAAAATGTGGTGCGTATATTTTCGTGGTGGAGTTTTTTTATTCTCAAAAAGGGGGAAAGACCATGAATGACAACATGGTTCATATTACAATTGACGGAAAAAAGTATACAGCGGAGCCTGGTTCAACGATATTGGGTGTTATTAATGAGAACGGGATTGAACATCCGCAAATTTGTTACGTGCCGGAAGTAGATCCTATTCAAACATGTGACACTTGTATTGTAGAAGTTGACGGAAAGTTAATGCGTTCTTGTTCGACGATAGCAACGGAAGGTATGAACGTTGAGCGTGCTTCTGTTCGCGCAAAAGAAGCACAAACAGAGGCGATGGATCGGTTACTAGAAAATCATTTATTATACTGTACAGTATGTGACAACAACAATGGGAACTGTAAACTGCATAATACAGCAGAATTAATGGAAATTGAACATCAAAAATATCCTTATGAACCGAAAGTAGATGTAAGTGAAGTTGATATGACGCATCCGTTTTATCGCTATGACCCTAATCAATGTATTGCATGCGGTCAATGCGTTGAGGTGTGTCAAAACTTACAAGTAAATGAAACGTTATCGATAGACTGGGAAGCGGAACGTCCACGAGTTATTTGGGATGAAGGAGTAAATATTAATGATTCTTCATGCGTTAGCTGTGGTCAATGTGTAACGATTTGCCCTTGTAACGCTTTAATGGAGAAAACGATGCTCGGTGAAGCTGGATTTATGACGGGATTAAAACCAGATATTCTTGAACCGATGGTAGATTTAATTAAAGAAGTTGAGCCTGGATATAGCGGTATTTTTGCGGTATCAGAAGTGGAAGCGGCCATGCGTGATACTCGTACGAAGAAAACGAAAACAGTATGTACATTTTGTGGTGTAGGTTGTTCGTTTGAAGTGTGGACGAAGGGGCGTAAAATCCTTAAAGTACAGCCATCTTCAGATGCACCAGTTAACGCAATTTCCACTTGTGTAAAAGGGAAATTTGGTTGGGATTTCGTAAATTCTAAAGAACGAATTACAAAACCTTTAATTCGTAAAAATGGAACGTTTGTTGAATCTACATGGGAAGAAGCACTGAATGTAGTTGCAAATAAATTAGGTACTATTAAAGAAGAGTACGGTAAAGATTCTATCGGATTTATTTCTTCCTCTAAAATTACAAATGAAGATAATTATGTAATTCAAAAATTAGCTCGACAAGTATTTGGAACGAATAATATTGATAACTGCTCACGTTATTGCCAATCACCAGCAACGGATGGTTTGTTCCGTACAATTGGTATGGGCGGTGATGCAGGAACGATTAAAGATATTGCGCAATCTGGTCTTGTTATTATTGTAGGATGTAATCCGACAGAAGGTCATCCTGTTTTAGCTACACGTATTAAACGTGCACATAAATTACACGGACAAAAGTTAATTGTAGCTGATCTTCGTAAAACAGAAATGGCAGAGCGATCAGATGTCTTTATTAGTCCAAAACAAGGAACAGATCAAGTTTGGTTAATGGCTGTTACAAAATATATGATTGATCGAGGTTGGCATGATCAGGAATTTATTAATGAGAATGTAAACTTCTTTGAAGATTTCAAAGAAAGTCTAGAAGAATATACACTTGCATATGCAGAAGAAGTAACAGGTATTTCAAAAGAAACACTTATTCAAATGGCTGAAATGATTCGTGATGCAGATGGTACATGTATCCTTTGGGGTATGGGGGTAACGCAAAATACAGGTGGTTCTGATACTTCCGCTGCAATTTCAAACTTACTTCTTGCAACAGGGAACTATCGTCGTCCAGGAGCAGGTGCATACCCACTTCGAGGTCACAATAACGTACAAGGTGCTTGTGATATGGGTACTTTACCAGGATGGCTTCCAGGATATCAGCACGTTACTAACGAAATGGAACGTGCGAAATTTGAAACTGCTTACGGAGTGAAAATTGATAGTGAACCAGGTCTTAATAATATTGAAATGCTTCACGCAATTGACGAAGGAAAAATGAAAGCAATGTATCTTGTCGGAGAAGATATGGCTCTTGTAGATTCTAATGCAAATCATGTACATGAAGTGTTGTCGAGCCTTGATTTCTTCGTTGTGCAAGATGTTTTCCTTTCTAAAACTGCTCAATATGCAGATGTTGTATTACCAGCAGCGCCATCTCTTGAGAAAGAAGGTACTTTCACAAATACAGAGCGCCGTGTCCAAAGATTATATCAAGTTCTTCCTACGCTAGGAGATGCGAAACCAGACTGGTGGATCGTCCAGGAGGTTGCGAATAAACTAGGGGCAAACTGGAATTATAGCCACCCAAGTGAAATCTTTGCTGAAATGGCAAGTTTATCACCATTATTCTCGCAAGCGAACTATGAAGTGCTTGAAGGATGGAACAGTTTCCATTGGGGAAGTTTTGATGGAACCAATACACCACTTCTGTTCCAAGATGGATTTAACTTCCCAGATAAAAAAGCTCGTTTTGCGATTGCTGACTGGATACGTCCAGCTGAATTTCCAGCTGAGTTCGACCTTCACATTAACAACGGTCGTATGCTTGAGCATTTCCATGAAGGGAATATGACAAATAAATCAACAGGTATTCAAACGAAAGTACCTGGTGTTTTCGTTGAAGTCTCTCCAGACCTTGCAAAAGAACGTGGCGTAAAAACAGGTTCGTTAGTTCGTCTTGTCTCTCCTTTTGGAGCATTAAAATTACGTGCACTCGTTACAGATCGTGTAAAAGCGAATGAGTTATATTTACCGATGAACTCTACAGATAACGAAACGGCAATTAATTTCTTAACAGGTCCTGCTGTGGATGTACGTACGAATACACCTGCGTATAAACAAACGAAAGTGCGTATGGAAGTGTTAGAAGTTGATGGCGAAAATCCGATGCCAAAAGCGAACCCACGCAATAAAAAACGTCACCCTCAAGCTGGAATTGAGGTACATCGTAAGTGGGCACGTCCAGGGTATGTGCATTTAACGGATAAGTAGGAGGAGAAAACTATGGCTGCACCTATAAAAATGATTCAAAAACAAGAATTAACTGAGGAAGAAATAAAACAGCAAAAATTAGATGATTTAAAGGAGCTTTTAACAAATAATGAAGAAGCTCTAAATCAGATGTTTAATATAGTAGGGGAATTAAATGACATTGGAATGCTAGAAGCTGCAAATTCTATGCTGAAAGCGAAAGAACCAATTGCAAAGATTGTTCTAGGTCAAGTAACTCGTGAGCCTGTTACAAATTTAATTAATAATATGATGGGTGCTGCAGGTGCGTTAACTGAACTTGACCCAGAACTTACGAAAAAGCTTATAGGTAGTTTATTAGTCGGGCTAGAAGAAGGTAATGAACATCTAGAAAGTAATAAAAAAGTAGGGGTATTCGATCTTATGAAAGTATTGAAAGACCCAGATATTAACCGCGCTATCGGGTTTGGGCTTCATTTCTTAAAAGGAATGGGGAAAGGGTTAAAAGACGAATAAACTTCATGAAGTGAACCTTTCCGCCCAAATATTTGTAGGAAATAGTTTGGGCGGAAGGCTCATTTTGGTAAAATATATAATAAAGTAAAATGAGGCTTTTGGGAGGTATAATTGTATGTCAAAAAAAGTACATGAATTTAATGATATGATCCGAAAACTTCGAAAGGAACTTTTCGGAAAAGGACCAGAACGAATTCATACTGTTTTTGCGGAAAATATGGCTATAGCGACTCTTTATGGAAACTTAACACCTACTGAAAAATTTATTTCAAGTACGATGGACGGTGCGGAAATGGTTCATATGGCTAGAACGAAAATGATTCAAGAAGTGTATGCTGCGAATTCCCGTGAACATTTGGAGGAACTTGTTGGAGCAAAATTAGTGAATTTGTTTTCAGATATGAAAGTAGAAGAAGATATTGCAGTTTCGGTATTTGTTTTCGATAAAAATATAACGTGAGAGAAGGATACTGATCGTGAAACCGATACAGGTAGAAAGAGAAATCTTTCGTTATGAACAAGGGGCGTTTAAGCATATAGAGGACAGCATTGTAACAGAGTTTCCTGTTACCATTAAAATGAACGGACAGGAGTTTGTTACAATGGTTAGTACTCCAGAATATATAGAAGATATGGTAATAGGCTTCTTGGCGTCTGAAGGAATCATTCGGAAGTATGAAGATATTGATAGCATATGGATGCAGGAGAAAGAAGGATTTGTACATGTAACAACGACAAAAGTAAATCCGTATTATGAACAAATGCAAAATAAACGATATATTACGTCTTGTTGTGGTATGAGTAGGCAAGGGTTTGTTTTTGCTAATGATGCACTAAGTGCAAAAAAAATGAAGGGTGTCCATGTACAGGTTGCGGCAGAGGATTGTTTTCGGTTAATGAAAGAAATGCAGCAATCTGCGGATACGTTTCATCATACTGGCGGGGTTCATAATGCAGCTTTATGTGATGTGAATGGTATTATTTTAAGCCGAATGGATATTGGTAGGCATAATGCACTAGACAAAATTTACGGTTATTGTTTAAGAAACGATATTTCTATAAAAGATAAAATCATTGTTTTTAGTGGTCGTATTTCTTCGGAAATATTATTGAAAGTTGCAAAAATCGGTTGTGAAATTATACTATCAAAATCAGCTCCAACTGAGTTAGCTTTGCAACTAGCGGAAGATTTAGGTATTACGACAATAGGGTTTATTCGTAATCACTCCTTAAATGTATATACCCATCCAGAACGTGTTTTAAATATAAAATAAAAGTGAGGCAATGAAGATGAAATCAGTTACATTAGACAAGTTGCAACGTCCGTTAAAGGATTTACGTATTTCAGTTACTGATCGCTGTAATTTTCGCTGCCGATATTGTATGCCAGAAGAAATATTTGGTCCTGATTACTCGTTTTTGTCTAATGATAAAATTTTATCTTTTGATGAAATTGAAAGGATAACACGTATTTTTGTTTCTTTAGGTGTAAGAAAGTTACGAATTACGGGCGGAGAACCGTTACTTCGAAGAGGTCTTCCAAAGCTTATTGACCGCCTTAATAAAATTGATGGTGTAGAAGATATCGGTTTAACAACCAATGGATCGTTACTTAAAAAGTTTGCTCCTGATTTATATAAGGCGGGACTATCACGTGTAACAGTTAGCTTAGATTCCTTGGAAGAAGATCGGTTTTTCTATTTAAATGGTAATAGGAGCAAAGTGCAAAGGGTTCTGGAAGGAATACAGGCTGCTGCTGAAGTTGGTATGAAAATTAAAATAAATATGGTCGTTCAAAAAGGGAAAAATGAACAAGATATTTTGCAGATGGCGCAATACTTTAAAGAAAATAAGCATATTCTTCGGTTTATTGAGTATATGGATGTTGGGAATTATAATGGCTGGGAGTTAGGTGAAGTTATTTCCAAACAAGAAATAGTAGATACGATTCATCAAGTTATGCCGTTAGAACGGATAGAAGCAAATTATTCTGGTGAAGTGGCTACTAGGTATCGTTATATAGGAAGCGATGAGGAAATAGGTATTATTTCATCAGTAACAGATTCTTTTTGCTCATCATGTACGAGAGCTCGTATTTCTGCAGAAGGAAAATTATATACTTGCTTATTTGCTTCTAAAGGAAATGATTTAAGAGAATTGCTTCGTTCTGAACATACAGATGAGGACATTACAGATGTAGTACGCGATATATGGAATAATAGGGAAGATCGTTATTCAGATGAACGCTTAAATCATACAAATAAGAAAGCAATACCTAAAATTGAAATGTCACATATCGGTGGTTAATATATAAAGCTAGCTTCATAGTGAAAAATGGAAAATTTACAAGAGTTGTGGATTTTCTATTTTATAGTAAAAGTGATGATTGATATCTATGTAAAAGATGTGCAGAGAAATTAAGCAGCATTCAAAAACCTTTATTTGAGGAGGTTTTTTGAAGCTGCTTTTTTATTTGGAGAAAATGGAGGAATGGGTAATGGCATTTCATAAGCCGGAACAAATTGCTGAGCTTGTCATTGAGGCCGGTGTTCAAAAAGTAAGACAGACATTGCCAGCGATGCTTATTCTCGGTTTTTTAGGAGGAGCGTTTATTGCGATAGGTTTTTTACTTAACATTCGAGTTTTAGGGAATTTACCTGAGCGCTGGGGAAGTCTAGTGAATGTTTTAGGAGGAGCAGTATTTCCTGTTGGACTCATGCTCGTAGTATTAGCAGGAGGAGAATTAATTACGGGAAATATGATGTCACTGTCTATGGCGCTTTATGCAAAGAAAATTACATTGATAAGTGTACTGAATAACTGGGTTTGGATTACTCTCATGAATTTTATTGGGGCAATTTTCGTTGCGTATTGCTTTGGGCATCTTGGCGGATTAACAGAGGGAGAGTATTTAAATAAAACGGTAGCGATAGCGGAAGGGAAGTTACATGAATCATTTGGAAGAACTTTAATTTTAGCAATTGGTTGTAATTGGCTCGTTTGTCTTGCTCTTTGGCTCGCTTACGGGACGAGTGATTTTGTCGGAAAAATCATCGGAATTTGGATTCCAATTATGGCATTTGTAGTGATTGGATTTCAGCAAGTAGTAGCAAATATGTTTGTCATTTCCGCTGTTATTTTTGCTGGTCATCTAACGTGGATGGATTTGGCTAAAAATTTTGTTCCTGTTTTTATCGGGAATGTAATTGGAGGAGCTGGGTTTGTTGGTTTTGCTTACTTTGCTTGTTATCAGAAACAACATTCTAATATGAAATAGAGTTCTTGAGAGGAAGGGTATGTAATGGCTGATCGGTATTCACGACAACAGTTGTTCAAACCAATTGGGAGTAAAGGACAAGAAAAAATTCGAAATAAAAATGTGTTAATTGTAGGGGCAGGCGCATTAGGAAGTGCAAGTGCCGAAAGTTTCGTACGTGCAGGTGTTGGCAAGTTGACGATTATTGATCGTGACTACGTTGAATGGAGTAATTTACAAAGGCAACAATTGTACTCTGAACAAGATGCGAGAGAGAAAATGCCGAAAGCAATTGCTGCAAAAAATCGGTTAGAACAAATTAATTCGGAAGTACAAATACATGCTTTCGTAATGGATGCAACTTCAGAAAATATGGAAGGTCTATTAAAAAATGTAGATGTAATCATTGATGCAACAGATAATTTTGATATTCGATTTGTAATAAATGATTTATCACAAAAACATAATATTCCTTGGGTATATGGTTCTTGCGTTGGATCGTATGGTATGAGTTATACAATTATTCCGCAAGAGACACCGTGTTTACATTGTATGCTGAAAAATATTCCTGTTACAGGTGTGACATGTGATACCGCTGGAATTATTAGTCCGACTGTTCAAATCGTCGCAGCATATCAAGTGGCAGAAGCACTCAAAATTTTAGTGGGAGATTTCTCAGCAATTAGAAAAACATTTTTCATGTTTGATATATGGAGTAATCAAAATCATTTTATAAAATTAGGGAAAATAAAAACAGACACTTGTCTCTCATGCGGTTTGAATCGAACTTATCCTTATTTATCATACGAAAATCAAACGAAAGCAGCTGTTTTATGCGGAAGAAATACAGTTCAAATTAGAACAGTAGACAATAGGAAATACAATTTTGATGATATAGAAAAAGTATTACAAAAACTGGGAAAAGTAGATCGGAATCCGTATTTACTATCTTGCCAATTCGATGATTACCGCGTGGTTGTTTTTCGAGATGGTCGTGTTTTTATTCATGGTACAAATGATATTTCGAAAGCGAAACAACTATATTATCGCGTATTCGGTTAATAGAGAGGGTGTCAACAATGGAAAGAAGAGTGCCAATTACGGTTGAAGAAGCTGTTCGTAAAGTGATGGGATTTGCTGATAAAGGCTTAAAGGAGCTATTACCAATTGAATTAGCTTATGGACGTATATTAGCAGAGGATTTAGTAGCTGACCATGATGTACCGTCATTTAATCGTTCGCCGTATGACGGATTTGCTATTCGAGCAGAAGATACTAATTTAGCAAGTTATGAAACGCCAATTGTATTTGAAGTAGTGGGTGAAATTGGTGCAGGATCGCTATTCCATGAGAAAGTAGGTCCGTTTCAAGCAGTTCGAATTATGACGGGAGCACAAATTCCGAATGGCTGTGATGCGGTTGTTATGTTAGAGCTGACTCGTCAATATGAGAAGAATGGCAACAATTATATGGAAGTGAAGCGATCATTCAAAACGGGCGACAATATTTCTTTTCAAGGTGAAGATGCTCGTAAAGGAACGGTTCTTGCAAAGAAAGGATCGTACATTAATCCAGGTATTTCAGCTCTTCTTGCTACATTCGGTTATAGTGAAGTACCAGTTGCGAGAAAGCCTGTAATTGGACTGTTAGCGACTGGGAGTGAATTGCTCGATGTCGATGATTCATTACAGCCAGGGAAAATCCGAAACAGTAATACGTATATGATATTGTCTCAAATTCGAAGAGCGGGCGGCAGAGTAAAATATTTTGGGAAGTTTAGTGATGATTTTAATACGTGTTTTACAGCTGTGAAAGAAGCGCTTGGCCAAGTAGATATGTTAATTACAACGGGCGGTGTATCAGTAGGAGATTATGATTATTTACCAGCTATTTACGAAAAGTTAGGTGCATCTGTTCTTTTTAATAAAGTTGCAATGCGACCAGGAAGTGTTACGACTGTAGCACAATTAAATGGCAAGTTATTATTTGGTTTATCAGGAAATCCATCAGCTTGTTATGTAGGGTTTGAATTATTCGTAAGACCGTGTATTCGGACGTATATGTTTAGTGAAAAAGTACATTTAAAAAGAGAAAAAGCGTTATTAGGAGAAGATTTTCTAAAACCGAATCCATTTACAAGATTTGTACGAGCAAAATTGCAATATGATGAGGGGAAATTAATCGCTTATCCATCAGGGTTTGATAAATCTAGCTCAGTTTCTTCATTGGCAGAATCAAATGCGTTTATCGTATTGCCGGGCGGGACAAGAGGATATAAAAAAGATATGTTTGTTGATGTTCTTTTATTAGAAGATAACGAAGGTAGTGAATGGCCTTGGACATTTCATAAAGTGAGAGGTGGTTCTAATGGGACAAGCGCTATTTGAAATTGTAGATAATCCGATTTTAGTTGAAGAAGTAACGAATAAAGTCGCAAGAAGGGAAGCAGGTGCGATTACAACATTTATTGGTACGGTGAGAGAATTAACAAAAGGAAAACGAACGCTACATTTAGAGTATGAAGCATATAAACCGATGGCAGTAAAACAACTTATGAGAATTGGTGAAGAGATTAGTGAAAGATGGCCGGATGCAAAAGTAGCAATTACGCACCGTGTAGGGCGGCTAGAAATAATGGATATTGCGGTAGTCATAGCAGTTTCATCACCGCATCGTAAAGTAGCTTATGAAGCGAATGAGTACGCGATTGAACGTATAAAACGAATTGTTCCAATTTGGAAAAAAGAATTTTGGGAAGATGGAACGATGTGGATTGGAGATCAACTTGAAAACACACCATATCCAGAAGGAAAACCAAAGAAGGAAGAATGAGAAAATGATTACAATTTTATTATTTGCAAATTTGAGTGAGGAAGTTGGATCGGATCGATTAGTAATTTCAGAAAAGCAAGAAATGACAGTGCAGCAATTAAAAGAATGGCTCAAAGTCAGCTATTGTTTACAATGGCTGGATAAAGTAATGGTGGCTGTTAATGAGGAGTTTGTAATGAATGAAGAGATGATAAAGGCTGGAGATATAGTCGCATTAATCCCGCCCGTTAGCGGCGGGTAATAAGCTTTTTCACCAGATGAAGCGCCAAGAAGATGTTGTATATAAATTAGAATAAGAGAAGGGATGAGTTCCATGCTTACTCAAGAACAAATAATGAATGCATTAAAACATGTAGAGGATCCAGAGTTACACAAAAGTGTTTTAGAATTAAATATGGTTAGAAATATACAAATGAACGGAACAGAGGTTAAACTTGAAGTAGTACTAACAATCCAAGGTTGTCCGTTAAAAGCAAAAATTCAACAAGATATTGAAGAATCACTTCACGCAATTGGTGCTTCTAAAGTGGAGATAACATTTGGTTCTATGACACAAGAAGAACGTGCAGCTTTAACAGAGAAGTTAAAGAAAAATACTAGAACAGAAACTGGTATGCCGAGCATGCTTCGCACGGATTCAGGAGTACGTTTTATTACTGTAACGAGCGGAAAAGGCGGAGTTGGAAAATCAACGGTGACAATTAATCTTGCAACTGCACTAGCTCGTATGGGGAAAAAAGTGGGGATATTAGATGCGGATATATATGGTTTTAGTATTCCAGCTATGATGGAAACGAATAAGAAACCAACGATGATTGATCAAACGGCAATTCCAGTCATTAGTCACGGTGTTAAAATCATGTCGATGGGATTTTTTACAGAAGGAAATAACCCAGTTATGTGGCGCGGTCCGATGCTAAATAAATGGATTCAAAATTTCCTTGCGAATACGCACTGGGGAGAATTAGATTATTTATTACTTGATTTACCACCAGGTACAGGAGATGTTGCGATTGATGTTGCAGCGATGATTCCGCAAGCGAAAGAAATAATTGTTACAACTCCGCACAATGTAGCTTCATTCGTTGCTTCAAGAGTCGGTGTAATGGCAAAACATACGAAGCATGAGATTTTAGGTATTGTGGAAAATATGGCTTATTATGAAGAGCAAGATGGATCGAAAAATTATCTCTTCGGAAAAGGCGGTGGCGAAATGTTAGCAGAACAATTGCAAACAGAAGTAATCGCACAAGTACCTTTTGCAAAACGTGAAGAAAATAGCGGTTCATCTGTATATGATGAAGATTCTCTTGTTGGAGAAGTGTTTACATCGTTAGCTGAGGATATTATTTATAGAGGATAGAGGGGGAAGTTTAGTATGGCGTGTAACATTGATCATTCTATTGAAGATGTGATGAATAAGCTCGAAAGTCAAAAGAATTCTTTACCTGAAGGGATCTTTAAAGAGTTAAAGAGTTTTTTACAAGGTAATCATTCGCAGAAATTATTAAATGATATTTTTCACCTTCTAAAAAAGTATGATTTAGTCAGTGAGGAAGAACGAGAGACGAGAAACGCACAATTATTGCACATTTTGAATTAAGTACTCTTTGGCTTTAGAATTTTTTCAGAAGGGGTGAATGTGATGGATATGAAAAAGATGATTGAAACGATAGAAGTAACTAGAGTGACTGACGAGGAATTATCGATTTCGAATTTACATCCAAAGCTTGTGAAGTTGTATAGTCAAAAAGATAGTACAGAGTATACGAAGCTATTAAAATATATTTTATCATTATCCGTGCAGTTGAAGCTGAATCTCGTATTGAAATATTTTGGTGTGCGTCCGATTGTTGCTGCAGACGAGCGTATGCAATTTCAAGAGATATTTAAATGCTTAGCTAAGAAAGATGAGAATGGGGAATGGTTTCTAAATTTGGTTTCTTTATATGTAGGGCTAATTGTAGTTCTTCATTTTGAGGAGAAAGTGATTGAGAGCAGTTTTTTTGATGATATGGTAGTGGGTGAATGTAATGAAATATAAGATTCTGCTCATAACATTTTTCTATTTAAATGCTTTAATTGCGATTTTAGTTGGTTTTGTAAATATGAAGGTAACTAATTAAGAAAAAGGAATGAAACTAGTTTGATAAAAAGAGTTCTTCAGTTGTTTCCGGCGTTTTTTCGTGTTACCATTAAGCGAATTTTTCATAAGGAGAGAAAGCGATGAAATGGATTTATTTTCTTATTATTAACGTTATAGCTTTTAGCCTTATGGGGCTTGATAAACGAAAAGCAAAGAAGAAACAGTGGAGAACGCCAGAAAGTACGCTGTTTTTATCAGCGGCAGCTGGGGGAGCAGTTGGAGCTTGGATCGGTATGTATATGTTTCATCATAAAACTCATAAAAAGAAATTTGTTTTCGGCATACCGTTACTTGTTGTAATAACGGTATGTTTATTATTCGTTGTATGAGAAATGTCGAAAGAAATGCAGATTGATTATTGGTAAAGTGAGCATGTGAGACCGTATAATGGAGAAAAAATGAGAAGAGGAGAAAAAGGAAGATGGGGAGTCAATCAGCAGAGCAAAAAAAAGGGATACTATATGCGGCTGGTGCTTATACGATGTGGGGAATTCTACCGATTTATTGGAAATGGGTTGAGGAAGTTCCAGCAGATGAAATATTAGCACACCGCATCGTTTGGGCATTTGTTTTTATGTTACTTGTATTAGGTGTTACGAAGAGGTTTCGCCAGTTTATTGGGGAATTTGTGAATCTTTTTAAACGACCTAAATTATTAATGTCATTAACAATAGCTTCAGTCTTGATTAGCGGAAACTGGTTTGTTTACATATGGGCCGTTAATCATAATCATGTTATTGAAGCGAGTCTTGGCTATTATATTAATCCGCTTATTAGTATTTTACTTGGTACAGTCGTTTTAAAGGAAAAGTTAAACTTTTGGCAATATGTTGCAGTTGGTTTAGCAGGAGTAGGGGTTGTCATTTTAACAGTACGTTTCGGATCTATTCCGTGGGTTTCTCTTTCACTTGCCTTTTCATTTGGATTATACGGATTAACGAAAAAACTGTTAAACTATGATGCCACAATTGGACTTACGATGGAAACGATGTTAGTGACGCCGTTTGCAATCATTTATCTTGTTATGACAGGAGCACATGGTTTCGGCTCATTTGGATCTATTTCAATGTTATCAACGTTACTTTTAATAGGAGCAGGTATTGTAACGGCATTACCACTATTTTATTTTGCAAAAGGAGCACAACTTATTCCGCTTTATATGGTGGGATTTTTACAATATATTGCGCCAACAATTAGCTTAATTTTAGGTGTATTTGTATTTGGTGAACATTTCACATCTACACATATGATTGCATTTTTCTGTATATGGGTTGCTTTATTTGTATTCTCGGTAGCGAAGACAAAGTTTTTAGTGCAGAAACAACCGAAATTTATAAAAAATAAATCAGCAAAAGTATCATAATGCGTAGTATTTTCTACGCATTTTTCTTTATACTGATACTATATAGGATTTCCATCATAGCTAGTAGGGAGCTGAGAACGTGGAAACAATTTTACATAATGATCCGCTTATGGCCGCTGTAATTTCATGGTTTTTAGCACAATTAACGAAAGTAGTCTTTAAATTAGTCAAAACGGGTGAATTTGATTTTGCAAAGTTTTTCGCTTCAGGTGGGATGCCGAGTTCTCATGCTTCAACTGTTACAGCACTTGCTACAGGAGTTGGGGTAGTAGAAGGTGTGGAAAGCTCGATGTTTGCGGTTGCTACTATTTTTGCCATTATTGTTATGTATGATGCTTCAGGAGTAAGGCTTGCAGTAAGTAAACAAGCAAAAATATTGAATGAGTTTTTTCACGGTAGAGAAACAGAATATAAGAAGTTAAATGAACTTGTTGGGCATACACCGTATGAAGTAGTAGTTGGTGCTTTATTAGGGATTATTGTCGGAGTAGGATATTGTTTATGAGCGGAACATTTTATATGTTCTGCTTTTCTTTGTTTTTATACATATTCAGCTACCTTTTTGAATATCGTTATACGGATTTCGAAAGGGTGGGTGAGTAACTTGTTATTATATGAAAAAGTGCATGAAGAAATAGCGAGAAGAACAACTGCACTTCAAACAATGCAACGGCAAGATGGTACGTGGCAGTTTTGTTTTGAAGGAACGCCACTAACAGATTGTCATATGATTTTTTTATTAAAATTATTAGGTAGAGATAAAGAGATAGAACCGTTTGTAAAAAGATTAGCATCACTTCAAACAAATGAAGGAACATGGAAATTGTATGAAGATGAAATGGGTGGTAATTTATCTGCTACAATTCAATCTTATGCTGCCTTACTTGCATCGGAAAAATATACAAAAGAAGATGCGAATATGAAGCGAGCGGAAATGTTTATAAATGAGCGCGGGGGGGTAGCGCGTGCTCATTTTATGACGAAGTTTTTATTAGCAATTCATGGAGAATATGAATACCCTTCTCTCTTTCATTTGCCAACACCAATTATGTTTCTGCAGAATGATTCCCCTCTCAGTATTTTTGAACTGAGTAGCTCAGCACGTATTCATTTAATTCCGATGATGTTGTGTTTAAATAAAAGATTTCGAGTAGAGAAAAAGTTATTGCCAAATTTAAATCATATTGCAGGCGGGGGCGGAGGATGGTTTCGGGAGGACCGATCTCCGGTTTTTCAAACATTATTAAGTGACGTGAAGAAAATTATAACGTATCCACTTTCTTTGCATCATAAAGGATATGAGGAAGTAGAACGTTTTATGAAAGAGCGTATTGATGAAAATGGAACATTATATAGTTACGCAACTGCCTCGTTTTATATGATTTATGCTTTACTTGCATTAGGACATTCTATTCAATCACCAATTATTCAGAAGGCTATAACGGGAATCACATCTTATATATGGAAGATGGAGAGAGGGAGCCATTTGCAAAACTCTCCGTCAACTATATGGGATACAGCTTTACTCAGTTATGCTTTGCAAGAAGCTCAAGTTCCGAAAGCAAGTAAAGTGATTCAAAATGCATCAGCGTATTTACTAAGAAAACAGCAAACAAAGAAAGTAGATTGGAGTGTACATGCACCGGATCTCTTCCCAGGTGGTTGGGGCTTTTCGGATGTGAATACGACGATTCCAGATATTGATGATACAACTGCTACGTTAAGAGCATTGGCGCGAAGTAGAGGGAACGAAAATGTAGACAATGCTTGGAAGCGAGCGGTTAATTGGGTTAAAGGATTGCAAAATAATGATGGTGGTTGGGGGGCTTTTGAAAAAGGGGTAACGAGCCGTATATTAGCAAATTTACCAATCGAAAATGCAAGTGATATGATTACAGATCCTTCTACACCAGATATTACAGGAAGAGTGTTAGAATTTTTCGGGACGTATACGCAAAATCAATTGCCCGAGAAACAAAAACAAAGTGCGATAAATTGGTTAATGAATGTACAAGAGGAAAATGGATCGTGGTATGGGAAATGGGGAATTTGTTATATATATGGTACGTGGGCAGTGTTGACGGGTTTACGGTCACTCGGAATACCATCTAGCGATCCATCATTGAAACGAGCAGCTTTATGGCTTGAACATATACAGCATGAAGATGGTGGCTGGGGAGAATCTTGCCAAAGTAGTGTGGAAAAAAGATTTGTTACTTTGCCATTTAGTACACCATCCCAAACAGCATGGGCGTTAGATGCCCTCATTTCTTACTATGATAAAGAAACGCCAGTCATTCGCAAAGGTATTTCATATTTGCTCTCCAACCCTTATGTAAATGAAAAATATCCTACTGGAACAGGCTTGCCAGGTGGGTTTTATATTCGTTATCATAGTTATGCTCATATATATCCGTTGCTTACTTTGGCTCATTATGCAAAAAAATATAGAAAATAAACCGAGAGATGTCTCTCGGTTTATTTTGTTGGGTAGTAGGTCCCTTTTGAAAAGAATAAGGTTGTGATGTACCTTATTTTTCGGTTGATTGGCGTTTTTGACGTGCATCAGCGGCATTTGCACGTGCGTTTGCTTCTAAGTCATTGTGGTCAGCGAGTTCGCGAGAGAACTCAACATCAATGCCATCAGTTGCTTTGCTTTGTTTGAAATTCTTTTTGTTCATTCGACATAATCTCCTTGCACTTTATGCGACGTTGCAAAGTTAGTTTGACACAAATAGACTTTTTTATACAAAGAGGAATTGAAAAGCAAAAAGCCGAAATATACAGTATAAGTAATAGAAATGGGGGATAGGAATGGAGTTTTTAAATGGGAAAACAGCTGTTGTAACAGGAGCTGCACAGGGAATTGGAAAAGAGATTGCAAGGGTTTATGCAAAACTAGGGGCGAAAGTATTAATTAGCGATGTAAATGAAGAGAATCTACAAAAAACGACACGTGAGTTATCAGATGAAGGATATGAAGTGTGCTCATATCGATGTGATGTGAGTAATCAAAATGAAGCGAAGTCGTTAATTGAATATGCGGTTCAAAAATTCGGTACATTACATATTTTGGTGAATAACGCCGGGATTACAAGAGATGCAATGTTACATAAAATGGAGAAGTCTGCTTGGGAACAAGTATTACAAGTGAACTTAACTGGTGTTTTTTATTGTATGCAACCAGCGCTTCTTTACATGAGACAACAAGGGTATGGACGCATTATTAATATATCTTCAATTAGTAGAGAAGGAAACATAGGTCAAGCAAATTATGCGGCTACAAAGGCAGGAGTTGTCGGTTTAACGAAAACAGCAGCGAAAGAAGTTGGAAGCTTCGGTATTACTTGTAATGCGATTTGTCCGGGTTTTATGGATACAGATATGACAAAAACGATACCAGATAAAGTGAAAGAAAAGATGGTTGGTGCTATTCCAGTTGGTAGAATTGGAACGCCAGAAGATATTGCGAACGCAGCAGCTTTTTTAGCATCAGAATACGCATCTTATATTACAGGTGAAGTATTAAATGTGAGCGGAGGACTGCAAGTTTAAAGGAATACATAATGAAAAGAACCTGACCAGGTAGGTCAGGTTCTTTCTCATTAATTTAAGTTAAGCCAAACGCTCTTTACTTCTGTATAGTTATTTAATGCGTAAGATCCCATTTCACGGCCAAGACCAGATTGTTTAAATCCTCCAAATGGAGATGCTGCATCAAAGACGTTATAACAGTTTACCCATACTGTACCTGCACGTACTTTACTTGCAACATAGTGTGCTGTTTTAACATTTTCTGTCCACACACCAGCCGCTAAGCCGAATTGTGATTTATTTGCACGTTCAATTACTTCATCAATATCGTTAAACGGTATTGCAGAAATAACTGGACCGAAAATTTCTTCTTTTGCGATCGTCATTTCATCATTTACGTCAGCGAATACTGTAGGAGAAACGAAGTAGCCTTGATCGAATGGATTACTTCCTCCGCATAGTACTTCAGCTCCTTCTTCAATCCCTTTTTCAATGTAGCCCATTACACGTTTTTGTTGTTCTTCAGAAACGAGAGGACCAATTGTTGTTTCAGGGTTAAGACCGACACCTTGATTTAGTTTTTTAGAATAGAGGACGAGATCAGCCATGACATTATCATACATTTTCTTCGGAACAAATAAGCGTGACCCAGCAGAGCATACTTGTCCTTGGTTAAACATAACACCAGAAAGTGCACCAGGAATCGCGCGAGATAAATCAGCATCTGGCAAGATGATATTTGGTGATTTACCGCCTAATTCAAGTGTAACGCGTTTTAATGATTCGGATGCTTGTCGCATAATTTGTTTACCGACAGGAGTAGAACCGGTAAATGCAATTTTATCAACGAGTGGATGATTAACGAGAGCTTGTCCAGCTGATTCACCGAATCCAGGTACGATATTAATAACACCTTTCGGGAATCCAGCTTCTTCAATTAATTCAGCTAAGTATAGAGCAGATAGTGGAGTTTGTTCTGCAGGTTTTAAAACGATTGTACATCCTGTAGCAAGCGCTGCTCCCATTTTCCACATTGCCATAAGAAGCGGGAAGTTCCAAGGGATAATTTGACCAACGACACCAACAGCTTCATGGCGTGTATAGTTAAAGTAATCACCGGAAACAGGAATTGTTTGACCAACGATTTTCGTAGCCCATCCAGCGTAATAGCGCATATGCTCAATTGCAAGTGGTATGTCTGCTGCCGTTGTTTCACGGATTGGTTTTCCGTTATCTAATGTTTCGAGCTGTGCAAGCTCTTCTTTATGTTCTTCCATTAGATCAGCTAACTTGTACATGAGACGGCTTCGCTCAGCAGTGCTCATACGAGACCAAGGACCTTCGTCAAAAGCCATACGAGCTGCGACTACAGCTTTATGAATATCTTCGCGACCAGCTTCAGAAACGACGGCAAGTGTTTCACCAGTTGCTGGGTTAGGTGTTTTAAACGTTTTACCGGAAGCGCTTTCAATGAAAGATCCATTCACATATAACTTTTTTGTACCTTGAAGAAACTTTTCTACCTTTTCATGAAGATTTACAGCTAGTTGACTCATTGTATAACCCCCTTGAAAATATAATGTAAACGCAGTACGAGACGGCGCTTATTCCGAAATCAAGGATGTGGAAACTAGATGGAAAGCCTCTAATTAAAATCATAATTAATAAATACTGAAAATTCAAATTTCATTTGTGTTACAATTGTAAAAAATATGTAATGTAAGAGAAGCTTCTATATGATTATAAAAAATCCTGCTTGTTTTTGCTTTCTAGTAGGAAAAACTAGAAGAACAATGGTACAATAATACATCGTGAGAGGAGGGGGAAAAATGAAAGATTATCATGATGATCCACGCTTTCGAATAGCCCATAGAGAAGCGTTAATTGGTCTTGGACTTGCTATTATTAATTTTATAATATGGTACGGATTTGCTTATGGGCTTGGTAGTAAAGATCCAAGTGAATATACATATGTATTAGGTTTTCCCGCATGGTTTTTTTATAGCTGTATCGTTGGATTTATCGTTATGGTTATTTTACTTAGTTTAGTTGTTCGTTTTGTATTTCAAGATATTTCACTCGATGAGGAAGAAAAAAGTGAGGAATAATAGATGAATTGGTATGTAATCATTCCAATGATAATTTCGTTTATCGTTGTATTTTTAATTGGTGTATATGCTTCAAGACGCGTGCAAGCAACAGCACATAATAAATTTTTACAAGAATATTTTCTTGGTGGGCGTGAGTTAGGCGGTTTATTATTAGCGATGACAATGATTGCTACGTACGGTAGTGCAAGTAGCTTTATTGGTGGTCCCGGTATTGCTTACAATATGGGGCTTGGATGGGTACTATTATCTGCAATTCAAGTTGTAACAGGATATATCGTTTTAACGGTTATCGGTAAAAAGTTTGCAATTATTGCTAGGAAGATGGAAGCAATTACTCTTATCGATTATTTAAAAGGGAGATACAATAATAAAGCAGTTGTTATACTCTCTGCGTTATGTATTATTATCTTTTTATTTTCAGCGACAGTAGCCCAGTGGGTCGGCGGTGGACGATTAATCGAGTCACTAACGGGTCTATCGTATACAACAGCACTATTTTTATTTACTTTTTCTGTACTTGTGTACGTATTAATTGGTGGATTTCGTGCAGTCGCGCTATCAGATACATTATTAGGAATCATTATGTTAGTTGGAACGACAATCATTTTAATTGCTACTGTCATTGCTGGTGGTGGAATTGAAAAGATTATGCAGGAACTTGTTCAAATTAATCCAAATTTAATTACACCATTCGGAGCAGATGGCAGTTTAACGAAATCATATGTTACATCATTTTGGATTTTAATTGGAATTGGCGTTGTAGGTTTACCGCAAATTAGCGTGCGTGCCATGTCTTATAAAAATTCAAAAGCTATGCACCAAGCTTTAATAATTGGAACAGTTGTCGTTGGTACAATTATGATTGGTATGCATTTAACAGGTGTATTTGCAAGAGTAGTACTTCCAGGTATAACGGTACCAGATAAAGTAATGCCGCTACTCGCGATGGAAGTGTTGCCACCTTGGTTAGCTGGAGTTTTCTTAGCTGCACCAATGGCGGCGATTATGTCTACAGTAAACTCTTTATTATTACTTGTAAGCTCGTCAATTATTAAAGATATATACGTAAATTACATAAATAAAGATGCAGCAGACAGTACGATAAAAAAAGGAAGTTTGTGGATTACTGGTATTGTAGGGCTACTCGTTTATGCAGCGGCGATTAAACCACCAGATTTTTTAATATGGCTAAATTTATTTTCTTTCGGTGGATTAGAAGCAGCATTCATTTGGCCAATCGTATTAGGGTTATATTGGAGAAAAGGAAATGCTACGGGAGCGCTTGCTTCCATTTTCGTTGGAGTAGGTTCATATATGTGTATTCATCTTTTCTATCCAAATCCGTTCGGTATACATACAGTTGTCTTCCCAATTTGTTTTGCGTTTATCGCTTATGTTATTGGAAGTATGAGTGCTGTAAAAAAAACAGTATAGGTTAGCTGAAGAACGTAGTCCTTATAAGACTGCGTTTTTTCGTATGAATTTGTTCTTTTTTATTCTGTATATCCACGTTTATTCATAAATTAATAACAACTGAGGGGATGGAGTTGAGGTCGATGAAAAAAGTGTTATTTTTAGGAGACCCAGGCATTGATGACTCTTTAGCAATTATGTATGGATTGTTGCATCCTGATATTGATATTGTTGGAGTAGTAACTGGATATGGAAATGTAACACAAGAAAAGGCGACAAGTAATGCCGCATATTTATTGCAAATGGCAGGAAGGGAAGATATACCTGTTATTAATGGTGCGAAAATTCCTTTATCCGGAGATGTTACAACGTATTATCCAGAAATTCATGGGGCAGACGGTTTAGGGCCAATTAAACCTCCAAAAACTTTTTCGCCAAATATAAAGCCTTTTTGTGCATTTTTTGATCTTCTTGAAAAATATAAAGGGGAATTAATAATAGTCGATGCTGGTAGATCAACAACACTAGCGACGGCATTTATTTTAGAAAAGCCGATGATGAAGTATGTGAAAGAATATTATATAATGGGCGGTGCTTTCTTAATGCCTGGCAATGTAACACCAGTCGCAGAGGCGAATTTTCATGGTGATCCGATTGCGTCGCAATTAGTTATGCAAAATGCTAAAAATGTGACATTAGTACCACTTAACGTTACATCTGAAGCAATTATTACGCCGGAAATGGTAAAATATATTACGAAACACTCTAAAACGAGTTTTAATAAGTTAATCGAGCCGATATTTACGTATTATTATAAAGCTTATAGAAAGTTAAATCCGAAAATAAAAGGAAGCCCAGTACATGACGTCGTTACAATGATGGTTGCGGCAAATCCATCCCTTTTAGACTATGTATATCGTCGTGTCGATGTAGATACAGCTGGAATTGCAAAAGGAGAGAGTATTGCTGATTTTCGGCCTCAACCTGATGCAAAAGCATTAAAAAATTGGGTGCGAATTGGTTGGTCGTTACATTATAAAAAGTTTCTTGAGGATTTTGTGAAATTTATGACGTAGACATAATAGGAGCATACAAGTTAAAATAATGGAGATGGTTATTTAAATGACCATCTCCATTATTTTGTTTTTTAATCATAAATAGAGAAGAGTTACACAATAGGAGAGGAATTTTACTTGAAAAAAACTATAGTATGCGCAGTAATTGTGGGTATTTTTGTTTTGCTAATATCGGGTAACTTTTTAGTGAAAAAAGTGTGGAGTTCAAATAATGATGATGCACAGTATATTGCATCTTTTATTGAAGAACATAAAGATGAAAAAAATAGTGCGCTTCTAGTAAAGAGAAATGATAAAGTTGTTTATTCTGTAAACCCAAATGTTGTATTGCCAGTTGCTAGTACGATGAAATTAATTGTGGCGCTTGAATATACGAAACAAGTTACTGAAGGGAAAATTGATTCGTCTAGTTTTGTGTCGATTAACGATGTGAATCGCTATTATGTGCCGAATACAGATGGTGGTGCACAAGATAGATGGCAAAAGTATTTGGAGAAGACGGGCAAGATAACTGAAGGAGCGGTTTCTTTAGAAGAAGTGGCAAAAGGAATGGTTAAGTTTAGTTCGAATGCAAATGCTGAATACTTAATGGAATTGTTAGGATTAGACAACATCAATCGAAATTTACAAAGTTTATCACTTCCTGCACATCAACCACTATTTCCAATCGTTTCATCTTTGTATATCCCGGGATATTTGCATAAAGAATTACATGTTCCAAAATATAAAATAGAGAAAAAGTTAAAAGAAATGTCTCAAGAGCAATATCGTGAATATTCGATGATTATTCATGAACGCTTAAAGAAGAAGGGACCATTATTACAGAAGGAAATTCCGCTTTATTTAGAGGAACGTTACGACAAAATTTGGTCAGATAGATTACCAGCAGCTTCTGCAAATGATTATATGGTATTACTTCAAAAGGCAAACCATAAAGGTGGCTTGACAGAAGCTGAAGAAAAAGTGTGGGCAAATATCGTTGAAACAGACATGAGTGCTAAGAAATACCGTAAAACATTTAGACATGCTGGACAAAAGAATGGTTACACACCATGGACGGTTACAAAAGCGGTTTACGCTATGGATAAACGTGGAAACTGTACAGAAATTGTGTTTTTGGCGAACAATTTAAATGAAGACGATAGTGCGGAAATACGGAAACATTTAGCAAACTTACATTTCCAAGTGTTGCAAAGTGATAAGTATGATGCGACTTTTATTAAATAAACTCGGTGCAGAGAGCACCGAGTTTATTTTTATGTACAGGCACTTTTTTTCTATCAATGGGTATGATGGGTAGTAATACTTAGGTGAGAGGGGAAAAGGTGATGAAACAGAGTAAGGAAGAGTTTATAAAGAGTGAAGGCGCTGATTTCCCTGGAAAAACATATGTGGATTGTGTATTACAACATGTATTTGATTTTCAACGAAATTACTTATTGAAAGATATGTTTCAAGTGCATAAAGCACATATTACGATGCTGACTGAAGAAAGTTTAATAAAAATAGAAGAAGCTAAAGTTATATTAAACGCACTTAGAAAAGTAGAGCGAATACCAAAAGATAAATTGGTATATACAGAGCAGCATGAAGACCTCTTTTTTTTAATCGAACATTTAATTTCTCAAGAAGCGAAATGCGATTTTGTAAGTAATATGCATATTGGTAGAAGTAGAAATGATATGGGTGTAACGATGTATCGCATGAGTTTAAGGCGGTATATATTACGATTAATGGAACATCATTTGCTATTGCAAGAAAGTGTACTGCAACTTGCTGATGATCATAAGGAAACGATCATGCCAGCTTATACACATACACAACCGGCACAGCCAACAACATTTGGTCATTATACTTTAGCAATTTATGATACGATGCAAAGAGATTTAGAACGAATGAAAAAAACGTACCAGCTTTTAAATCAGTCTCCAATGGGGGCGGCTGCACTCTCTACAACAAGTTTCCCGATTAAACGAGAACGAGTTGCTCATCTACTTGGGTTTACAACTGTAATTGAGAACTCATATGATGCTGTTGCCGGAGCGGATTATTTATTAGAAGTTAGCTCGCTACTTATGGTAATGATGACGAATACGAGTAGATGGATTCATGACTTTTTGTTGTTAGCAACGAAAGAATATGACGGTATTACTGTTGCAAAGCCATATGTACAAATTAGTAGTATTATGCCGCAAAAACGAAATCCGGTTTCAATTGAACACGCTCGTGCAATTACGAGTAGTGCTTTAGGAGAAGCATTTACAGTATTTCAAATGATTCATAATACACCATTTGGTGATATTGTCGATACGGAAGATGACTTGCAGCCATATTTATATAAAGGGATTGAAAAGGCGATTCGTGTTTTTTGTATGATGAATGCAGTGATCCTAACGATGAAAGTAGAAGAAGAAACGTTAAAAAGTCGTTCCTATAAACATGCAATAACGATAACGGATTTCGCTGATGTTTTAACGAAAAATTATGAAATTCCATTTCGGCATGCTCATCATGCAGCAAGTGCTATTGTAAATATGTCATTGGAGCAGAAAAAAGAACTACATGAATTACACTTCAAAGATGTAAATATGTATTTGCAAGAACATTTTAAAATAAATTTATTAGAAAAAGAGTGGAAAGAAATTATATCGCCAGAAGCTTTTATTCAAAAAAGAAATGTATACGGTGGACCGAGTAAAAAAGAAATGAAGCGTATGATTAAAAATCGAAAAGAGTCCTTTCGAAAAGAAGAAGATGTATTTGAAAAGGAAAAACAGAGAATTTTACAAGCTGAAAATGCCTTGAATACATTAGCTTTGAATATTATTGAATCGTAAAAGAGGGATTTAATGAATTAATCGCCAATACTTAATTAAAATATAAATAGAGAGAAGAGATTGTCGATGATTCAATTACATGTATATGAAGAGATTTTTCATTTTAAAGAAGATGTTACACCATTTCTAGAAAAGAATGAGCAGGAAAACAATCTCATATTAGGTGTATTACAAATGGTTCAAGAACCGATATTTATGGGGATAGCGAAACAAGGAGAAGACATTGCGGTTGTATTTCTGCAAACAGAAGAGAAGAAACAAATCATTGTTGCAACTTCTGAAATTTCGGGAGTAGCTATTGAGGAACTTGCAAAAGAGTTAACGAAAGTATATCCGGATATTCCTGGATTGATCGGTAATAAGAAAATTGTACAGAAATTAGCGGAAGAGATTGCGGTATTAGAAAATAAGAAAATGAATGTTGCAATGGAGCAAGGTGTGTATGAGCTGAACAGAGTAAAGAAGAAGTGTAATGCGAACGGACTTTTCCGGGCGGTAAATAATGATGAATTACCATTAATAGAACAGTGGATATATCAATTTTGTGAAGACGTAAAGCTTCCTACTACGAAAGAAGAAGCAAAACAAAATGCGCATACATTAATAACTACAAATCGACTGTTTGGTTTGGAAGTAGATAGGAAACTTGTTTCTGTAGCTGCAAAAACGAGACCAACGAAAAATAATATAACAGTTAATTTCGTATACACGCCGAAAGAAGCAAGGAAAAAGGGATACGCATCTAATTGTGTAGCGGCACTTAGTCAACGTATGTTAGATGAAGGGTACAAGACGACTACGTTATATACTGATCTAGCGAATCCAACATCTAATAAGATTTATCAAGAAATCGGTTATGAGCAAATTGCGGAGTCTGTGCTTATATTTTTAGAGAAGTAAAACAAAAAGGTGTGCAATTTTAGCACACCTTTTTGTTATTCATCAATTCTAATAATCTCGCCTTGAGGGAAGTCCTCAGTTTCTAGTAAGTTACGAATAGCTTTCGCAACATATTCAGGTGATAATAGTTTTCCTTCTTCTTTTAATGCAATGAAGCGATCCAAATTTATGAAATCTTCTTTATTTGTTTCACGAATTTGTGATTGCATATTTGTATCAACAACACCAGGTGCAAAAGCGACGATTTTTACTGGATATTCTTTTTCTACTTCTTCAGTTGCTACGCACTGTGTAAACATATTTACACCAGCTTTCGTTGTACAATAAGCGCCCCAGCCAAAGTAAGGGTTTTTTCCTGCACCAGATGAAATGTTAATAACGCGTTTATCTACTTTCCAGTCTTTCGTATGTTTCATAAATATAGATGTAAGAATCATAGGTGCAAGTAAATTAATGTGAACGTTCGTAATGAATTGTTCGCTTTCAGCTTTTTCAATTGGCTTCATAGGTGCAACTGTACCCGCATTATTAATTAAATGAATAGAGGATACATTGTCTTTTTTAATAGATGAAATGATCTCTTTAAAGTTAATTTCTAAGTTATGTACATCTTGAAGATCTAGGGAATGAAAAATGCAATTGCTGTTATATTGCTCTGCAAGTTTTGTAAGCTCTTTATTTTCTCTTCTAGAAATAGAGATGACAGTTGTATTTTTTTCTAATAATTGCGTAGCGATTGCCTCACCTAAACCTTGTGAAGTTCCTGTTATGATAACGTAGCGCATAGTTTTATAAACCCCTCTCATATGTGCGGAATTTTGTTGGACAACGTACATTGTATAGTTTGTCTACATTTTATAGTATAGAGCACTTTTTACTATAATTGAAATGAGATGATTGTGTGCCTTTTATAAATAGGTTTACGACAACAGTACCTGGTGCCGTCACGTTTACTGGGAATACGCTGGGACTTAGCCCTACATCACCTGCACCAGGTAATATTTTTGGTACACTTGCTGTGTTTACGACAGTAAATACAGCGTTGCAAGTACCAGGATTCCCAGCAGGGACAACAGATGAGTGGCAATTGAATTCTTCAAGTGCAATTTTAAATCTTCCAGCGGGGAGCAGTGTGTTATATGCAGAATTAGTTTGGGCTGGTACTTTCCGGACTGATACGGAAGATGTTTTACCATTTTTAAATGATAACATTACATTTACAACGCCAGCAGGGACGTTTTCTGTTACGCCAGATCCTGCTACCGCGCAGCAAGGTTCAGTAGGAAACCAGTTTTATTATGCTCGCTCTGCCAATGTAACGAATCTTGTTAGTGCAGGTGGAGCAGGCACATATACAACAGGTGCCGTGCCAGCTGCAAGAACTTCAGCTGACCCGACAATCAGTCGTTCAGCTGGATGGACGCTTGAGGTTGTGTATCAAAATGCAAGTTTACCACTTCGAAATTTGTCAGTATATGCAGGCCAAGAAATTATTGATGCTTCATCACCACCAGTTGATGCTACTATTTCAGGATTTGCTACGCCGGCAACAGGAGCTGTTACAGGAAGAGTGCTCGTAACTGCTCAAGAAGGCGATTCTAACATTGTTGGAGATCAACTTCGCTTTGGACCGAATGCAAATGCTACAGTTGCATTATTCGGACCGAGAAATCCTGCGAATAATTTCTTTCAGTCACAAATTTGTAATGATAGTGGAAATTTAGATACGAGCGGCACGTTTGGAGATTTGAATCAGCCGTTAGGGGTAGCTTTGGCCGTCCGAAGACAAGGGTGGGATATTACGAATGTAGATGCCTCCTCATCTTTAGTAAACAGTCAAACATCAGCAACGGTTCGATTTGTTACAAATGGAGATGGATACGCAGCAGCTGGTTTTGGTGTTCAAATTGATGCAACAGGTCCAATTATTAATCCTGTTAAATCAGTTAATAGAACAGTCGCGGGGGTAGGGGATACTCTCACTTATACAATTACGGTCCCAAATACAGGAACAGGAAGTGCAGAAAACGTTGTATTACGTGATAGTATTCCGAACGGAACGACGTTTGTTGCAGGTAGTGTTACGGTAGGGGGAGTAACACAGCCGAATGCAAACCCTGCTAATGGAATTAATTTAGGTACAATCCCAAATAACACGCAAAGAATCGTTACATTTCAAGTTCGAATAACATCATTCCCGAATCCCAATCCTATTTTAAATCGTGCAATGGTGTCATATCAATTCCGTCCCTTCGTTGGTAGTCCTCCTATTACAAGTACGTCTTCTTCAAACACAGTACAAACGACAGTGAACCAAGCAACTATTAGTATGCAAAAATCTGTAGATTTACAGACGGCAACACTTAATGATGTATTAACGTACACAGTTAATGTCACAAATAATGGAAACGTCACTGCGAACAATGTTATTTTTGTTGATAGTATCCCTGCTGGAACAACATTTGTCGCAAATAGCGTTACGGTAAATGGAGTAGCGCGTCCAGGAGCGAATCCAGCAAGTAGTATTAATCTTGGAAGTATTAATGCATCGCAAACGACTGTAGTGCGCTTTCAAGTTCGAGTAACATCGAACCCTCTTGTCAATCCAATTCCAAACCGTGCGAGTGTAACATTTAACTTTACTCCAGTGTCTGGTCAACAACCAGTTTCAGGGCAAGCGACAAGTAATACTGTAGTTACGACAATTAATATAGCTGATATAACAACGAGAAAAACAGTGGATAAAGCTTTTGCAACGGTTAACGACGTTCTTACGTACACGGTAACAATTCAAAATACAGGAAATGTACTTGCAACGAACGTTATTTTTCAAGATCCGATCCCAATTGGAACGACATTTATCGCAAATAGTGTGACTGTGGATGGGGTTTCACAACCTGGGGTAAATCCAGCGACTGGGTTTACAGTAGCTAATATATCTCCTGGCGGAAGTAGGACTGTTACATTTCAAGTACGAGTAACATCTACACCATCGGGAGGTACGATTGCGAATCGCGGAAATGTATCTGCTAATTTCGTCGTTATTCCGAATCAGCCACCGATAACAATTAATAGACAAACGAATACAGTTGTGACACAAGTTAATACAGGCGGTTTAAATGTAATAAAAGAAGTAAATACAACGCAAGCGGCGGTAGGGGATACTTTAACGTACACAATTGCCGTCCAAAATACAGGGAATGTTCCGTTAACAAATGTATTTTTCCAAGACCCTATTTCTTCTGCTGTTTCATTTGTTGCAAATTCTGTAACAATTAATGGAGTACAGCAAAGTGGACTAAATCCGAATACAGGATTCTCTCTTCCGAATATTCCTGCGGCTCAAACGGTTGTAGTCACATTTGACGTAGTAATTGTACAGAATCCAGAAAATGAAGATATTTTAAATCAAGCAAATGTAACAGCAAGCTTTCAAGTGAATCCGAATGAACCACCAGTAACAATCAATGTACCGAGTAATGTTGTGAATACGACAGTACAATCAGGAAACTTTGAAGTTGTGAAAGCAGTCAATACGGATGTTGCAACAGTAGGGGATATTTTAGTATATACAATAGAAGTCATAAATGCAGGTAGTGTACCAGCTACGAATGTATTTTTCCAAGATTCAATTCCCCAAGGGACATTATTTATTGAAAATAGTGTAGTTGTGAATGGTGTTTTACAAGAAGGGGCAGATCCAGAACTTGGATTCCTATTAAATAATTTGCCTACTGGCGCCAGTGTTATTGTTACATTTGAAGTATTAATTGATGAAATTCCCCAAGGAAATAATGTTGTAAATAATGCGAATGTAACTGGAGATTTCCTTGTAAATCCAACAGAGCCGCCGATTACTGTAACAGTACCAAGTAATACTGTTATGACGATCGTGAATTCTTCAGGGTTAAATGTAATGAAAAATGTAAGTGCTACTGAAGCCGGTGTAGGAGATACGTTAACGTATACAGTTCGTATACAAAATAGTGGAACGGTGACAGCGACAAATGTATCATTCCTTGATCCGATTCCAGTTGGAACCACTTTTGTAGCGAATAGTGTAACAATAAACGGGACACCTCAACCAGGTTTAAACCCGACAACTGGATTTCCACTTGCTAATATTCCAGTAGGAGGAATGGTGACGGTCACTTTTCAAGTGACAATCACGAGTGTACCGCCAAATAGAGTTCTTCCGAATAATGCGAATGTCACTGCTGATTTCCAAGTAAGTCCTCTCCAGCCACCAATTACAATTGTAACGATTAGTAATATTGTTGTGACGCGAGTGAATGTAGGATCACTTAATGTAATGAAGAGTGTAAATACACTACAAGCCGGTGTAGGAGATACGTTAACGTATACGATTCTTATTCAAAATACAGGAACTGTTCCTGCAACGAATATTGTTTTTCAAGATCCAATTCCGTCTGGTACTGCCTTTGTAGCAAATAGTGTGACGATAAATGGAGTCGTACAGCAAGGCGCGGATCCTATGCTAGGTTTCCCGGTACCAAATATTCCGGTCGGGCAAACGGCTACGATTACGTTTCAAGTTACAGTGACGAGTGTTCCGAGCGGTGGAAATATAAGAAACCAATCGAACGTTACTGCAAGTTTTCTTATAAACCCAGCAAACCCTCCAATAACGACTGTTACAAATAGTAATTTTGTAGTGACGCAAGTAAACACAGCACAGTTAAATATACAAAAATCTTCATCTGTACAACAAGCAGCACTTGGAGAAACTTACACGTATTCTGTTGTCATTCGAAATAACGGTACAGTAACAGCAACGAATGTCTCTTTCCTTGATCCAATTGCTTTAGAAACAACTTTTGTAGCAAATAGTGTAACGATAAATGGAACGCCACAACCTGGATTTGACCCAAATGTTGGTTTCCCGCTTCCTAATATTGCAGCTGGAACATCATTGACAGTAACGTTCCAAGTTACGGTAGTTGCACCGTCTACACGTGGAGCAGTATTAAATACAGCATCTGCTACAGCCACTTTCTTATTAAATCCTTTACAGCCACCTGTAACAACAACGAATTCAAGTAATACAACGGTAGTTACAATACCGTTACCTCCTCCTGGTGAAGTAACTGCAACAAAAACAGTTGATGTTGCAACTGGGGCCGTTGGGGATGTATTAACGTATACTGTGCTCATTTCAAACGTAGGAATTATCCCTGTTACAGATGTGTTCTTCCAAGATGTCATACCAGAAGGAACGACGTTTGTTGACAATAGTGTAACGATAGGTGGAGTGCAGCAACTTGGTTTAAATCCAGAAATAGGATTTACAGTTACTCCATTATTAATCGCTGGTGGAAGTATTGAGATCACATTCCAAGTGACGATTACAGAAATTCCAGATAATGAAGTCATATTAAATGATGCAGATGTTACATTTACTTCACAACCAAATCCGCAGGAACCACCGATTACGGAAACGATATTAACAAATTTAGTCGTTACGACAATTAATATAGCGTTTATTTTTCCATTGAAACTAGTAGATAAAGAAGTAGCGACGGTGGGAGAAATATTAACGTATGATGTATTGATTTTTAATTTCGGAACAGTGCCAGCGACGAATGTTCAATTTATCGATACTACTTCCGCGGGTGTAGCATTTGTACCAGGAAGTGTGAGCATAAACGGGGTACCAGCACCAGGATTAGATCCTTTCATTGGTTTTACAGTTCCAGATATACCTGTCGATGATTTTGTACTTGTCACATATCAGGAAGTGGTTACAAGCATACCAGAAGGTGGAACGATTGTTAATTTTGTAGACGTTACAGCTACATTTGCTGTAAGTGAAACAGAACCGCCTATTACGGAAACAACGACAAGTAATACGACATTAACAGAAATCAATGAGCCTGGTTTGAATGTTTTAAAATCAGTGAGTCAGCCGGTTGTTGCAGTAGGCGATACAATCACATATACAACAGTAGTTCAAAATACAGGAACAGTGCCAGCAACGAATGTTCAATATAGTGATGTATTACCTTCCTCTATAGCATTCGTGCCGAACAGTGTAACGATAGATGGTGTGTTACAACCTGGATTCAATCTGAATAATGGATTCCCGCTTCCAGATATAAATCCAGGTGAAAGTGTAGAAGTCATCTTCCAAGTAACCGTTGTTAGTGCGCCATCAAACGGAACAATTGCCAATACGGCAAATGTAACTGGAAGTTTTGTATTAGTACCAGGAGAACCACCAGTTATAGTAACAGAGCCGAGCAATACAACACTTACAACTGTAAATAGAGGGCAATTTAATGTTATTAAACAAGTAAATAGGGTTGCTACTCTCGTTGGAGATATATTAACGTATACGGTTCAAATAACAAATACAGGAACAGTAACAGCTAATGCTGTTCAGTTTGTTGATACCATTTCAGCAGGGGCGTCATTTGTACCAAATAGTGTAACGATAAATGGAGCCCCGCAACCAAACTTAAATCCGATTACTGGATTTGGAGTTGGAGATATCCCAGTTGGTGAAACAGTTATAGTGACGTTTCAAGCGACAGTTACAAACATCCCGTCATCAGGAACAATTACGAACGTTGCAAATATAACAGGAAGCTTTACTTTAGTGCCAGGAGAACCACCAGTTGTAGTAACAGAGCCGAGTAATACGACGATAACTAGAGTGAATAGAGGACGATTCAGCGTTATAAAATCTGTAAATAAAGAAGCTACACGATTAGGAGATACGTTAACGTATAGTGTGCAAGTTACAAATACGGGAACGGTAACAGCAACGAATGTTCAGTTTATCGATGTTCCATCACCTAGTTTAGAATTCGTTCCTGGAAGTGTACAAATAAATGGGATTCCGCAAGTAGGTTTAGATCCATTTGTAGGCTTTGCATTGCCTGATCTTGCAGTAGGGGATAGTGTATTAATTACATTTGAAGTAAATGTAATCGCAGTTCCGCCTTCTAGTAGCATTATGAATACAGCAAGAGTAACGGGTGATTTCGAATTGATTCCAGGAGAACCTCCGTCTACAATTACCAATTCAAGTAATACGACGGTTACGCCGGTAAATAGAGGCAGCTTAGATATGCTAAAAGAAGTAGACCATTCAGTTGTTGGTGTAGGAGAAACGGTAACGTATACTGTTCGTATATTAAATACTGGTACTGCTGATGCAATGAATGTTCAATTTATCGATGTGCTATCTCAGGAAGCTGATTTCGTTCCAAATAGTGTAACGATAAATGGGGTTCCGCAACCGGGGTTAAATCCGCAGATTGGATTTACGATACCTGATATACCAGTTGGTGAGACGTCACTTGTAACATATGAAGCTACGATTACAAGTTTTCCGGATGGTGGTACAGTAGTGAACGTTGCTGGGGCGTTAGCAGAATATATTTTAGTACCAGGGGAGCCGCCAGTTACAGTGATGGATACAAGCAATACAGTTATAGTGACGGTAAATACTGCAATCTTATTTGTTGCAAAAGGAGCAAACTTTGAAGTAGCAATGATAGGGGATGTTGTCACTTACGGAATCGCTGTTATAAATGATAGTACAGTTCCTGTGACCAATATTGTGTTAACAGATATCATTGATCCGAATACGCTATTTATAAATGGTACGGTAACGGTAAATGATGTACCTCTTCCATTTGCTAATCCGAATACTGGTATTCCGTTAGGTGATTTTCAGCCAAATGATGCAGCAATTATTAATTTCCAAGTTGTAATAATAGGAGGGCAAGTAAATAATTTAGTTACAAATACTGCTACAGCGAATGGGCTTGCAACTGTAAATCCGAATGAGCCGCCAGTAGTAGTTGAAGGTGATAGTAATACAGTTGTTATCCCGTTTATTCCTCAAAATGTCTCAACGACAGTCGTAAAAACGGCAGATTTACAGGTAGCAACAATTGGAGATGTCATTACGTTTACGACAGTCATCACAAATACGGGCGATACTGTAATGCAAAATATTCGTTTTCAAGATATGTTAGATAGTAGTGTTCGATTTGTTCCTGGAAGTGTAACGGTTGATAATACGCCAGTGCCGAATGTAAGCCCGGCAGTAGGGTTTCTTATCGGAAGTTTAAATCCTGGTGAAGCAAGGACAGTTTCGTTCCAAGTAGCAGTACAGAGCGCGCCAAATGGTTCAGGAAATTATATAAATCAAGCGAGTATTCGTTTTGAACATCAAGTAGGCACAGTATTGCCACCTGTTACACAAATAGTAGAAAGTAACATAGTTGTCATTCCATTTGTTCCAACGATTGAACACATTTGCGAAACAAACTTTAATTGCTTAGATAAGATTCCATTTCAATGTTCTCCGTGTAATCATTTGCATGGACATAAAAAATAAAAACAGAAAGAGCATCCAATTATTTTTCAGGATGCTCTTTCTGTTTTAATCATATAGATTCATTTTCGGGCGAGGTGAAAAATTCTTCGATTTTGTCGGAGAGTAGTAATGGAATGGCTCCTTTTATAACAGAAATGTCCCAGTCCCACCATGCGAGATTCTCTAGTTTGTCAATCGTTTCTTGCGGGAAACGATATCGAACAAATTTTGCAGGATTACCAGCTACAATTGCATACGGGGGTACGTCTTTTGTAACAACGCTTCTGGCGCCGATAATGGCCCCGTTACCAATTGTAACACCAGATAAAATGCAGGATTGATAACCAATCCATACATCATTGCCGACTACGATATCACCTTTTGAAGAAGGGTGACCAGTAATATGTGCTCCTTCATCAAAAAGTGCATTAAATGGATAAGTTGTTATCCAGTCTGCGCGATGTTCACCGCCAAGTATGAAAACGACTTCTTCTGCTAATGAACAAAACTTACCTATTTTTAATTTTGTTTCATCGTTCCAAGAAAAAATGGTTGGCCCTACTTTACTATAAGTATAATCACCAATATCATATTTATTATATTCAGGTTTTTGATTTAAATATAACATGCTTCTTCAGCCTCCTTTCTCAATTAAGTGATACGTATGGAATATTATATGCAAGATGTAGTAATGTGAACTGTATTAATAGGTGAAATGAACAAAAGGGAGTGGGATGTATGCGATACGAAATGGGTTTATATAATAAACCGTTTCAGTCAATTCAATCAGGAAAAAAAGTATATGAAGTACGCCTATACGATAAAAAACGTCAACTAATAAACAAAGGTGATGAAATCGTATTTACGAATCTTACGACAACAGAAATGATGACGGTAAAAGTAACGGAAATAAAGCGATACGAGAGCTTTAAATCTATGTATGAACAAATTGATAAAAAATTATTGGATTGTGAAAATGATAGTTTAGAGGAAATGTTAGAAAGTACATACAAAATATATACGAAAGAACAAGAAAAAGAGTGGGGAACAGTTGCGATTCGTATTGAGGTAATAAAATGATAAGAAATCGCGGGGCGGCCATCATTGTACAGGAAGGAAAAATCGCTCTTATAAAACGTATTCGAGAAGAGGAAACATATTATGTTTTTCCTGGCGGAGGGATTGAGGAAGGTGAAACGCCTGAAGAGGCAACGAAAAGAGAGGTATACGAAGAATTAGGGCTACATATAAAAGTGAAGCACCTTATTGCAAAGTTAAAATATAAAGGAAATGAATATTATTATGGCGCCTATATTACAGGGGGAGTGTTCGGAAGCGGAACAGGTGAGGAATTTCAGCGGGAAGGTAGAGGAAGTTATATTCCGTTATGGCTACCGATAAACGAGTTGGAAAAAGTGAATATAAAACCTTATGAAGTGGTCGGAAATATATTTAATTATTATAAAATATAACGTCTGACAACATACAAAAAAAACCATTGACATAGGCTTCTGATTTAAGTATTGTATTCGAGTATGTTTATAATCAGGAGGTTTATATGAGCAATCAAACTACTACACATCATGTGAAAATGACAACAGCGGATCCATCTGGAATTGGTCTATTTGGATTAGCGATGGTAACACTTGTAGCATCATCTCAAAAGTTAGGCTTAACAGATGGCGTTTCACTTGTATTACCATGGGCAATCTTTTTAGGAGGATTTGCACAAATCTTTGCTTGCATTCACGATGCAAAGCATAACAATACATTCGGTACGACAGCATTTGGTGCGTACGGCCTATTTTGGTTAGGTGTTGGAATGACTTGGTTAATTCAACTTGGAGTATTTGGCGAAAAATTAGCACAAGTTGCAGATTCAAAACAGCTTGGTGTAGCCTTTATCGGATATTTGATTTTCACAATCTTTATGACGATTGGTGCAATGGAAACACATAAAGTATTATTTATGATCTTCGTCCTTATTGATTTCTTATTTATTGGTCTTTCATTAAGTACTTTAGGTGTTATGCCGCACGCAATGCATAATTTAGCAGCATATTCTGAACTTCTTATTTCATTATTATCTTTCTATGGTTCAGCAGCAGCAGTGTTAAACACACACTTCGGAAAAGTTGTTTTACCAGTAGGGAAGCCTTTTGGTATTTTTAAAAAGTAATAAAAAAGCACAGATGATTGTATAGTCATCTGTGCTTTTTTTATTTATTCCTCTATTTGTGGGCTGTCTGAAAAATCCTGATTGGTGAGGACTCATTAAAGTTTCACTTTATTTGAAATAAGTAATGTGAAATGTAAATAAAAGTAGAAAAAAATCAATTGAAATTGATTCTCATTATTAATATAATGAGAATGAGAATCATTTATTGTTAGAGGGGGATGCCAAAGTGGCAAAAATTTTAATAGCTTATGCAAGTATGTCAGGAAATACAGAGAGTATTGCTGATTTAATTAAAGTTAGTTTAGATGCTTTTGATCATGAAGTAGTATTGCAAGAGATGGAAGGCATGGATGCTGAAGAATTATTAGCTTATGATGGAATCATTTTAGGATCTTATACGTGGGGCGATGGTGAATTACCATTTGAAGCAGAAGATTTTCATGAGGACTTAGAAAATATAGATTTAGCTGGGAAAAAGGTAGCGGTATTCGGATCAGGTGATACGGCGTATGAACTGTTTTGTGAAGCGGTAACGATATTTGAAGAACGCCTTGTAGAACGAGGTGCAGAGCTTGTACAAGAAGGGCTGAAAATTGAATTAGCTCCAGAAGATCAAGAGGATGTTGAAAAATGCAGTAATTTTGCAATTGCATTTGCTGAGAAGTTCTAAGAATGGGAGTGTCAACGTGGAGACGATGTTAAGTGCAACTGCTATTACAAAGTTAAGAGATGGAAAACTGTTGTTAGCTACTACATATAATGGCTTATTTGTTGAACAAGACGGAGAATGGAAACGAATTTTAAATGGTTTTCAAAAACGAATTAGGGATTTACATAGCGAAGATAATGTAGTTTATGGTGTAGGTGACGAAGGGATTTTTATTCGTAGTATGAATGGTGGAGAGAACTGGACAATTCAGCGTTTTCCAACAAAAGCAACAAGTTGGAATGTATGTAGCAATGTACAAGGAACTGTTGTTGCTCATGGAGAAAAAACGCTGTATCTTTCTAATAATTTCGGTTCGACATGGGAGACTATTCATCCGTTTCTTGAGTATGGCAGTGCGGCACCGTCTATTCGATCATTATTTTTATATAAACATTACTTATTTATTGGTACGAAAATACATGCTAAGTATGGTGGTGTTTGGCTCTTTGATTTGAAGACACGTAAATTAAAGAGGATTAAAATTACGATGAATCAAATGATCTCTGCGTTGACTTTACACAATTCTTATTTAGTAGCGGCAAGTGGATCGTGCAAGGGAGTTAGCGGGAATATTTCTTATTGTAAAATAGATGACAGTATTGCGAGTGAAAAAATATATTGGCATACATGTCAAAGTGAGCAGAAAGCAAGTAGTTATTTAGACTTAAGTGTAGACCAACATGTCTTATATACAACTTCAACACAAAATAAGGCGGGTATTAGTAGTGTGTGCCGTGTACTTCTTGACGAAGGTATTGTTACAGTATGTGATTCAGTTAAAGGGCACGGATGGCGCATTGTTAATCAAAAAGATGGTTATGTAGTAGCTGGATCAGGTGAATTAAAAGCAATGCAGTGGGAACAAAAAATAATTTAAGAAAAAACTTTACTTTTATTATATTGATATGATATAGTATGTTTAAACCATTTTACTTTTAATAATATAGAGATTTAAATGAGCTGTAACTTCCGAGGAGGATAGCAATGTTAAATCTCCTCAGGGGTTGCAGTTTTTTAATATCTGGCTTATTATTGTAAGGTGGTTGAAAATGAATATGTACATATAGGTACATTGTAGGAGGATTTTTTTCATGCAAAACGGTAAAGTAAAATGGTTTAACTCAGAAAAAGGTTTCGGTTTCATCGAAGTTGAAGGCGGAGAAGACGTATTCGTTCATTTCTCAGCTATCCAAGGCGAAGGCTTCAAAACTTTAGAAGAAGGTCAAGAAGTTACTTTCGAAGTAGAACAAGGTAACCGTGGACCTCAAGCTACTAACGTAAACAAGAAGTAATTTTTGAAAAAAGAAGGGCTCGCCCTTCTTTTTTTTTTTTTTGCATTTTTATAGATGTCCTCCTACTTACATATCATAATAAGACTGAATTTTCATTTATTTATTCGAAGGATTTTTGTATAAAGTACATGAATAAATAAATACTGAAAATAGAGTGTTTGTGTGAAAAAGGAATTTAGAAAGAGGTAAATAAATTGAAAAACGCTACACATTTCATTGTGTTTGATATTGAGAGGAATTTCAGACCGTATAAATCAGAAGATCCGTCAGAAATAGTTGATATCGGAGCTGTAAAAATAGAAATAGGTACAATGAAGATAATTGAAGAATTTTCGGAGTTAGTAAAACCAAGTGCACGATTAACTCGTCATACAACAAAATTAACCGGTATTACGAAGAAAGATTTAATGGCTGTAGACAAATTCCCTCAAATTATAGAGAAATTTATTCAGTTTATCGGAGAAGATTCTATATTTGTTTCATGGGGAAAAGAAGATTATCGCTTTCTATCTCATGATTGTACATTACATGGTGTTGAATGCCCCATTATAGAAAAAGAAAGTAGAATTGATTTGCAAAAATTTGTTTTCCAAGCATATGAGGAATTGTTTGAACATACGCCAAGTTTACAATTTGCGGTAGAACAGCTCGCTTTAACGTGGGAAGGGAAACAGCACCGTGCTTTAGCAGATGCCGAAAATACAGCAAATATACTTCTTAAAGTGTATAGCGAGAGAGATATTAATAAGCGATACAAAAGACATGGTGAACTTGAACTTGTAAAAAACGGAAAACTAACAGAAAAAGCGAAAAAAAAGATGCGGAAATGGGTGTTTAAAGAACTAAAGAAAAATACAGAACGCCCTTTTGAATGGAGTACATTTGAAAGTAGTGACACGTGGGAAAGTATAACGGAAAGATATTATATAAGTGAAAATACAGTAGAACTCCTGAAAAAACATTTTCGTACGGCAGTGAGAAAAGCGGAACGACAGATTAGGTATTTGGCTGAGATGGAGGAGAATGTAGAGGTTAAATGACATTCTCCTCTATTTCTAGCTACATAAATTTAACATCATTATACTGATGGATGAATAAAGTATTCATATTAAATAGGAATTGATTTGTTGTGATTAGGCCATTATAATTGCTTTGAAAATTAAGGGGTGGTAAGAATTTTTAAATACATTCATAAAATTAGAGCCCATAGAAATGAAAGAGGGTAGAGTTAAATGGAAGCAATCTTTAACATTGTAACAGTTTTAGTTTTGGGGATAATATTTGCCACGCTATCAGCAGTAATTATACTTCCTTTCATAGCAAAGAAGAAGAATTGGAAAAAGCTTAATATATCTTTAAAGCGTGGTGTATTAAAGGTTAAAATCGAAGAATAAAATATGAGTTTTATACAAGGGAGGTGTGATAGTGATAGACTTGGATATTAAAGATGTCACCGTACAGATGGAATTAAACGGTGTCTTTTGGAATGAGGATGGGGTTGCTGAAATGACGGTGACTACAAAAGCTGAGTATTCTCTTCTTCTTCGTTTAGTAGTTGACTTAAAAAGTAAAACTATTAGGGCGACAAGTGCCGACATAGTAAATGGATTCTGCCCTCTGTGCAAACAGAAAAAGGACAAATGTAGTGAACTTAATGACCTACAAAACAAAATGGGAATTTTAGAAGAAGCCTACGATTGGGTGAGAGAGCATCCGGAATATCGTTTTCAATTATCTTTTTACGAGTATAATAAATTTGAGGTAGTGAAGTGAAGCTTTCATTTTACCAACATACATAGTGACTACTCTAATGGAAATACGCTTGTACAACAAGGAAGGAATTTACTGGATTCTGCAACAAGTGTTATCTTGGATTAAAAATAAATATTTTTGTTATAAAGCAGAAAAACTGATTCTTAGTAGAATCGGTTTTTTATATAACTATAAAATATGTCCACAATAAAAGAGCGCTTATTAAAAGCGCTCGGTAAAAATAGTTATATGGAAGGATTTATTCAATCCCGTTCGGATCATAAGAATATTGCTGCTTATTCTCAATCCGCTCAATCACATCTTGCAACTCATCCGGCTTCAGGAATTCAATAGGAGAGAAGCCTTTCTCAAACGTAAGTGTATCAGCCTCAATCATTAATACGTATCGGTCATTTACCTTCGCAATATGTATTTGATCCCCGAAATCAGCAAGCAAAGCCTTCACAGAGATATGATCTGCTTTTAGTTTTAATTCCACTTCAGGAGCGTGCTCGACGATTTGAGCGGTAGCTTCCATTACTTCTTCGGTTGAAAATTGTTCCATAATTTCCCGCTTCGGACTAGCAGCCCATACTTCCATCGCTTGGTCGAATTGTTCGCGTTCTTCCGTACCTTCTTCAAATACATCTTCAATTTGGTCGTATACCATGTCCATTACTTGTGTTTTCATAATTTCAGGCATAGAGCGTTCATATTCGACGAATTTTAAGAAGTCTTCAAAGTAGCGGGCATGTGATGCTTGGTGTATTTTTAGTTCGCCTACTTCAACCATACCTTCTTCAGGCATGTATGGGTATTGGATAGATTTCATATTCTTTGTTGTGATGGCCATTTCAACGTTACGAATCAGTGTGGATTCATCAGAAATAGAAGCAACCTTTGGTTCGAAGTCGCATTTCATTACGAATACGAATGGGTCATCAAAGTATTTTCGAAGTTTTGCCTGAGCAATTAAAAATACACCACCGCGTACAGCGCTTGTGTCAAGATATGTATAAACGAGAGGTTCGCTCATATCTTTAAAGTTGTCCTTTGTTTCTGCAAAGCGAATACGATTAAAAAGGTTGTAATGAGGGTTTGAATCAAGTTCGTGCCCCTCCTCTACAATAAAGCGACCAATTTTTGTTGGGGCTTGTTCTGTTTTTGCATGACGTTCTACTTTTCGCTTCGATATTTTTAATAACTCACCATTCAAAAATTCTTTTAAGGAGCTATCTTCATATTCTTCAGCGTCTAAAGTTTGAAAATGTTTGTAGCGTTTATCAACTGCTTCACCTTTTCCTTCTACTTGTACAACATAAAAGGAAAGATAATTTATTTCAAAATCCATATTTATCACCTTGTTTCATTTCATTAACTCTTATCAGTATAGAGATGGAAAAAACTTTCGTCAATTTATATAAGGAAGGGGGAGCCCCTTCCTTATATAATTTTTATTTTCTCGATTAAAATCCGTCTTCTAATGCTGCGAATGGAATGTTTAGTCTGTTTTCTACTGTACGTAAACGTTGGTTTAAGCGGTTTAGTCTACGTGTATGGCGCTCAACTGTATTTTCTAGTTGACGTACTCTTTGTTCAAGCTCATTTACGCGTCTTTCTAATTGACGATTTCCAGTGCCAGGAAAAGAGATTGGAAGTTGGAATTGTCTATTTTGGTCATATGGATTCGTTTGCTCTGCTTGATCTATATTAGATTGGTATTGTGCTTGTAAGTCATACTGTGGTTGTTGGTACGCATATTGATTATATGGATCATATGGATTGTAGGGATACATAATAACATCCTCCATTTCTTTAAAATAGGTTGAATTCACCATAATGTATGTGCAAAAGCGGAGCGGTGGCACGGCAAATACCTATTTATGTTGACGGGATTTCTCTTTATCCCGCATTAACGGGCAGTAAGACCCCACTGATTAAAGTTTCACTTTATAAAAAATAGCTTGAGGGTTTTTGATTTGTATTTCTTTTGCTTGATGGTATATACTGGATAAAAGAGAGAGTTTACATAAAAGTTACAATTCTATCAAACTCAAACTTTTATGTAAATATGTATAGACATTTATAAAAGAAAAGAGTAATTTATATAGAGTGAAAAATAACTTGTAACATTTTATAAACATATTGTAAAATGATTGTAACAAAACATACATAAAAATGAAATAAATACATAATAGTGATGTTGGGGAAAGGGAGAGAGTATATTGTTCCGTAAAGTAAAGGGTATATTAGTTGGGGTGTTATGTGTAGCTGTAGTGAGTGGCTGTGGTGCAAAAGTAAGTGATGTTGCATTGGTAAGTGATATTGGTGGGCACACTGTAGAGGCTAAAGCAGAAGTGCAGGATACTATTAGTTTAGTTGATGGTCGAACTGGTACTGAAGTGAAAAAATTAGATTTATCTGGTTTAGGCTATTTTGAAGATGAAGCGAAATTTAAAAAGTCTGTAACAAAGGTTGTTGGTGAGGTTGGAAAAAGCGTCGACAAAAAAATGGTTCCTTCACGTATAGCACCTGATGGAAGTTGGCAAGAAGGAAAACCTTCTTATGAATTAATGGAAAAAGAATTAGTAGATAAATTGTTAAACGTTGGTATGTGGGATGCTACGTATCAGTTGCCGATTGTGGAGAAAAAACCAGTCGCAACATTAAGTGATGCGCAAGGAAATGGTACGGTAATTGGTAGATATGAAACGAACTTAGGTGGTTCAACAGGTGGCCGTATTGAGAATATTCGTTTGTCAGCAGCGAGCATAAATGGAGTTGTGTTAGCAAAAGGAGACCGTTTCTCTTTTAATTCTTTAATCGGTGATACAACACCAGATAAAGGATATCAATTAGGGAAAGAAATAGTTGATGGTAAATTAGTAGATGGATATGGCGGTGGTGTTTGTCAAACATCTTCAACTTTATACAATGCAGCAGATCAAGCTGGCCTGAAAATGGTGGAGAGAACTACACATTCTAAAACGGTAGGTTATGTTCCACAAGGAAGAGATGCTACAATTGCATATCCATATTTAGATTTAGTATTTGAAAATACGAATGATGCACCTGTGAAGCTTTATATGGGCATTCAGGGTGGAAAGCTAGTTGCTGAAGTACATAAAATGAGATAAGAGTTATAAAGCCCCCTTTTCTGAAAGTTAGAAAAGGGGGCATTTTATTATGAAAATAAAAATGTATGTAAATTCTGACTTTTCTTATTTACATAGGATGATTTTAGTTGTATCCTTCATAGTAACGGTTATATGTAATGGGAAAATATAGGGATAAGGAGATGAGGTTATTCATGGTACAAATTCATCCGAAAACACGTATTGGTCATGTTGAATTTAAAGTGAAAGATTTAGAGCGTCAAATTTCTTTTTATGAGAATGTTGTAGGATTAGAGGTAATTAAGCAAGAGGGGAATAAAGCATATTTATCTGGAAAAGGTGGAAAAAACGCGTTACTTGTTCTTGAAAAGATAGAGGACGGGGTACTGCAAGAACCGCGTACGACTGGTATATATCATGTAGCCTTTTTAGTTCCGACTCGTGAAGCTTTTGCTTCTGCGCTATTTGGGGTTCTTCGTAATAAGAATGTAATTGACAGCCCGGCTGAGCAAGAAGGGCGTTATACATATTCAAATGAAATTTTACCAATTTCAAGGTTTAATAGTGCAAGTGATCATACATATAGCGAAGCTTATTATTTGCAAGATTTAGAGGGGAATGGTATTGAAATTTATGCAGACCGACCGCGCGATCAATGGGGAGAAGGGCCAGGAGGAAGTACACCACTTGATTTAAAAGAATTGGCAACACTCGTTGATTATGAGTTTGATGGTTTGCCTGCTAATACTGTCGTTGGGCATGTACATTTACGAATAGCTGATGTAGAGAAATCACATGAATTTTATGTGGAAACAGTAGGTTTTGAAGTACAGCAGCGTGAAGAGGATTGCTTATTTATTTCAGCAGGGGGATATCATCACCATATTGGTGCAAATACGTGGAACGGAGTAAACAATCCACACCCACCAGTACATGCAACTGGACTAAAGGTATATGCGATTGTACTACCGCATAAAGAAGCGTTAGATGAAGTGAAAGAAAGATTAATAGAAAAACAACATGAAATAAATGAAACTACAAATGGGTTTGCGGTAGTAGATCCAAGTGGTATTACAGTGCAGTTTGAAATAGAAACAGTGTAAAAGAAGCGAGAAAGTGTATAATCACTTTCTTGCTTCTTTGTGATCATTCATATCTCAATCCAATATCTTCTTACTACATTCCCATCTTCCTCAGTGAAATCATCATTACGAAGCCCACCGTTATGTAAAATCGTTTTTTCAGAAGCGGTATTCACTGCGTCGCAAACGACAAGTACTTTCTCGATGTTTAATTCCTTCGTTTTTTCTAGCGATAATTTTAATAACTTTGTAGCATAACCTTTTCTTCTTTCAGAAGGGCGAATGCCATAACCAATATGACCGCCAGCGTTAAATAAATGTTCGGTTAAACTATGACGTATATTAACAGCTCCCACAATTTTATTTTCATCTGTAACAAGCCAATATGTAGAATCTGGTACCCAAGTTTCAGGGATATTTATTCCGTTATGCGCATCGAGAAGTTCTTGAACCATAGCTGGGAAGTTGGCAGGATTTTTTGTGATAACCCACGGGATCATTGTTTCACCGCTATCTTTCCATTCGTTATAGAAATCTAAGTATTCTTCTTGTAAATCAGTAGTAGGTGTAAGTAATGAGACGTTCATTGTTAGTAAGCTCCTTTATTTATGTAGTTTTTATAAAAAATTATGAAACAAAGTGAAAGCGTTTTCCAAAATTTCTCAACCTAATTTCATGCAATCCACCTTTGGTTTTTTAGAAAATTAGTGAAGGTTTAAAATTAGGAGTTATTTATTTTATGTTAATATTTAAAATATTAACATAAAACAGTCGGAGTATTAAGTGTATTTTAGTGGTATTCTTTCATGTTGATAAATGGATGTTTGTGATAATTTTTGTTTTATCTATCTATAATGAATGAAAGGGGGAAGTGCCCGTGAGTGTAGATTTTGATTTTATTATACGAATCGGTGTTGCTGGCTTGTTAGGAGCAATGATTGGTATTGAAAGAGAAATTCGATCGAAAGAAGCTGGATTAAAGACTCATTTCCTCGTAGCGGTAGGAAGTGCGTTAATAATGGTTGTTTCGAAATATGCCTTTTCAGATATTGTGTATGAAGAGCATACGTCTCTAGACCCAAGTCGGATTGCGGCACAAGTCGTTAGTGGAGTTGGTTTTTTAGGTGCAGGCACAATTATTATTCAAAAGCAGGCGGTGAAAGGATTAACGACCGCGGCTGGTTTATGGGCTACTGCCGGTATAGGATTAGCAATTGGAGCGGGAATGTATGTAGTAGGCATTGGAGCGACGATTCTCGTTTTAATTGGTTTAGAAATTGTAAGTCGTATTTTTAAGGTGCAATTTTTATTTCCACAAAATATAACAGTGCAAATGTTTGTAAATAAACATGAAGCGGTACAACAAATATTAGAAACACTACAAGTGAAAGGCATCCCAATACTCTCATATGAGGTGGAAGCTTCACAGCAAGGTACAGAAACTGTTTATAAGGTAGGGATGCAACTGAAAAATATATCGTCAGAAGAAAAGAATGAGTTTATTCAGCATATGCAAACATTACCGGAAGTTACATTTATAAAGTTAAAATCATAGTGTTGAAAACGAGGATAGATGTAGCAGGAATTTTGCTATTATCTATCTTTTTTTGATATAAAATGCACGGAAAGTCAAGCGTTAATTTTATATGGAATGGATACATGTGTGAACGTTACCTTATTTTTTTCTCAATACAGGACAAAAAGTAAAAATAGTAAAATAATGGAGCGGGACACTAAAAATGTAAGGTAGGGGAGAGCATGAAAGGCTATTCAAAGAAAATGTTAGTAGGGGTAAGTTTTGCTAGTTTAATGTTAGGGAGTTTTCAAGGAGTAAGTTTGGCAGAAGATACTAAGGGAGAGCAAGTTTCTTATCGAAATGTGCTCAAAATGGAGCCAGTCGGTGTACAACTACCAGTACAAGAATTAGCTCATTCATCGAAAGTGCTCGAAAGCAAGTCTTTTGAGAAAAGGTTACAATTTGCCGATTTATCACAAAGACCACCTGAGGTGAAAAAAGAAAGTAAGCAATTAGCTGTAGCGAAAACTTATACAATTGCCGAATTAAATCAATTAAGCAATCAGCAGTTAGTAGATTTACTTGTAACAATTGATTGGGAGCAAATTACGGGGCTATTTCAGTTTAATATAGACAGTCTAGCATTCTATCAAAATGATAGTAGGATGCAGGCGATTATTGATAAATTGAAGCAGCAAGGACAAGCCTATACGAAGGATGATTCAAAAGGGATTGAGACATTAGTAGAGGTAGTACGTTCAGGGTTTTATTTAGGATTTTATAATTCGGAACTTAGTAAATTAAATGAACGGAGTTATCATGATAAATGCTTACCTGCATTAAAAGCGATGGCTAACAATTCAAATTTTAAGCTGGGTACATTAGAGCAAAATAGAGTGGTATCATCATACGGAAAGTTAATAGGAAACGCTTCGAGCGATGTGGAAACGATAACATCGGCTGCAAAGATTTTTAAACAATATAATGATAATTTTTCTACATTAGTAGATAATCTTTCAGCTGGAAATGCTATTTACGATATTATGCAAGGTGTTGATTACGACATTCAATCGTATTTGTACGATACGAGGAAAGCACCGAAAGATACAGTATGGTATCAGAAAATAGATAGTTATATTAATGAATTAAGTCGTTTTGCATTAATGGGAACGATTACAGCAAAAAACGGTTGGCTTATTAATAATGGCATTTATTATACAGGTAGACTCGGTATGTTCCATAGTACAGGAACGAAAGGGTTACAAGTTGTAACAGATGCGATGAAAATGTATCCGTATTTAGGGGAGCAATATTTCGTAGCTGCTGAGCAAATTGCAACGAATTATGGCGGAAAAGATGCAAATGGTAAAGTGGTGAATTTAGATCAAATAAGAGAAGATGGAAAGAAAAAATATTTGCCAAAAACGTATACGTTTGATGATGGGGCAATTGTTTTAAAAGCTGGAGATAAAGTGACAGAAGAAAAAGTAAAACGTTTATATTGGGCGGCAAAAGAAGTAAAGGCACAATTCTATCGTACGGTTGAAAGTGATCAACCTTTAGAAAAAGGAAATCCTGATGATGTATTAACGATGGTTATTTATAATAGCCCAGCAGAATATCAATTTAATCGTCAATTGTACGGTTATGAAACGAATAACGGTGGTCTTTATATAGAAGGAACAGGTACGTTCTTTACTTATGAGCGTACGCCAGAAGAAAGTATTTATAGTTTAGAAGAATTATTCAGACACGAGTTCACGCATTATTTACAAGGTAGATATGAAGTACCAGGGTTATGGGGACAAGGGAAAATATATGAAAATGAAAGATTATCTTGGTTTGAAGAAGGAAATGCTGAATTTTTTGCAGGGGCAACGAGAACGGATAATGTTGTACCGAGAAAGAGTATTATAGGAGGATTATCTTCAAACCCAGAGGAGCGTTATACGGCAGAGCGAACGTTAAATGCAAAGTATGGAACGTGGGATTTCTATAATTATTCCTTTGCTTTACAATCGTATATGTACAATAAGAGATATGATATGTTTGATAAAATACATGATCTTATTAGGAAAAATGATGTAACAGCATATGATGCATATCGCTCTACATTAAGTAAAGATGCGAATTTAAATAAAGAATATCAAGACTATATGCAAATGCTAGTTGATAATCGTGAGAAATATAATGTGCCATTAGTATCAGACGATTATTTAGCGAATCATGCATCGAAGCCAGTTTCAGATATTGCAGCAGAAATAACAGCGGAAGCAAAATTGAAAAATGTATCAGTGAAGAAAAATAAATCACAGTTCTTTAATACATTCACACTACAAGGAACATATACAGGAACTGCAGCAAAAGGAGAATATGAAGATTGGAAAACAATTACACAAAACGTTAATGATACGTTAAAACGTTTAAGTGCAAAGGAATGGACAGGCTATAAAACAGTAACAGCATACTTCGTAAATTATCGCGTGAATGCATCAGGACAATTTGAATATGATGTTGTGTTCCACGGTATTAATACAGAAGAAGGTGCAGAGAATAAAGCACCAGTTGCAGTTATAAACGGTCCGTATAGTGGAAATGTAAATGAAGCAATTTCATTTAAAAGCGACGGATCAAAAGATGAAGACGGGAAAATTACTTCGTATAAATGGGAGTTTGGTGATGGAGCAGTAAGTAATGAGCAAAATCCAACTCACGTATATACAAAAGAAGGAACGTATACAACGAAATTAACGGTAACAGACGATAAAGGAGCAACTAATACTGCTACAGCGACTGTAACTGTTCAAAAGAAAGAAGATAACAGTGTAGAAAAAGAACCGAATAACTCATTCCAAACAGCAAACAAACTGCAGTTAAATCAAGTCTTACGTGCTAGTTTAGGAAATGGCGATACAAGTGATTTCTTTGAAATTAATGTGGAGACTGCTAAAAACCTTCAAATTAACGTAACGAATGAAAATAATATCGGAATGAACTGGGTACTTTATTCTGAAGCAGATTTAAATAATTATGTTACGTATGCTCAGCAGCAAGGGAATAAACTAGTAGGTAGTTACTACACGTATCCAGGGAAGTATTATTTACATGTGTATCAGTATGGCGGGGGGACAGGGAATTATACGGTGGAAGTGAAGTAGTAAAAAGGGAGTTGTCTTTTTCAATGAATGGCACAAGGTCTGTACTTTAATGGAAAAACAACTGTAGGAAATGTCTATAATGATAATAACAAATTAAGTGTCGAGAGATGTTATATTTACATTAAACCAATCTAATCAGTAAATGAGATAAAGTCGATGAACTAGTATTTCATCACGATGTAAGAAAAGTTATAAATATTAAGTGTTTTTAATTGAATTAAACTAAAGGATCAGAGTATATCTGTAACAATAGATAAGCTCTGATCCTTATTATTTTTAATTAATATACATGAATTTAAGATAATTAATAAGTAAGCTAGCGCTAGCGGGATTCTTAAAATTCATTTATGTAATTAACTAAACAGAAAATTTTTATCGCATTAGTAAGGGATACTAATAGAAAAGCGTGTCCCTTTACCTAAGTTACTCTCTATCTCTATATCTCCGTTTAATTCTTTAATAATACTATAAGCAATCATAGTACCAAGCCCAGTTCCTTTTTCTGTTGTTGAATAGAATGGCAAAGCAATTCGTTTTATTTGTTGAGATGACATCCCAATTCCTGAATCAATAATATCAATTATGATATTTCCTTTTACTTTTTGTATATTTATTTGTAATAATCCACCATTTTTCATAGCCTCAATTCCGTTTTGGATGATGTTGTTTAGACAGAGTTTGAATTTTTCGGGGTCCCCATTTATATAAAAGGAATCTGTACTATTTTGTTTGATTTCAACTTTGTATGATAGAGCGAGTGGTGAAATAGTATCTTTCACCTGATTTAAAATGTGATTAATATCTATTTTCTCTTTTAGGGTGTTCTGTGGTTTGGTTAAAGATAAATAGTTATTAATAGTAGATTGTATTTGCTGCATTTCAATTAACATGATTTCTAAGTATTGATCCTGAGATAGCTTAGAGGCATGTTTTTCATTTAATAATTGAGTGAATCCATGTACCGTGGTTAGTGGATTGTGGATTTCGTGTGCAATTGACGCTGCTAGTTCGCTAGCTATATAAAATTTTTCAGCCCGTTGTAGCTTTTCTTTCATTTTATATTTCTCGATCATTCCCTCTATTAAATAAACTGATAATAATACTGTGAAAATATTAATGATTATGTAATTTAATAAAAATTCTATGAGAGTAGAGTCTATTTTCCCTCCTGTATGTATTTGAGTTACAATACCGCAAATAGAAAGTGAAGTTGTACATACTAAAATAAGGAGTAAGCTTAATAATACTTTTTTTTCTTTAATATACATAGGTAATAAGTAACGAAAGAGCATTGTTATACCAAAAATAATAGTGAAGATAATAAATGATGGAAGAACGCCATTTCCGCCTAAGTAAAACCGATAAGAAAGATATAAAATTCCTATAAAAACAATGTTTTTTGTATTTCCATATAGAAAAACTAATATAATAGGAATAAAACGTAAATCATAAATAAATCCCACATGTAAATGAAAAGGAAAAGTCATACAAAAAATAATAGCAATGGAGGAAAGGATAGAAAATAATATATTATTACATGTTGTTTTTTCTTTAAACTCTAGCCAAAATACGTGATAGCTAAGGATACAAATTATTATAATAAAGGTATTTAATAAAAGAGTAGAAATTCCCATAGTTTTGCATCTCCAATAGTTTGTAAGTAGAATTATGTATGAGTTGGACATAGATGTTTAGTATTAGTAGACTTTTTATCTAAAAAAGGAAGGGTACTTGAAAAATGCTGTTATATTACTCGTATTAAAATTGATAAGGAAAATAGAAAAAATCTATTTAAATTTATGTACATATGAAATTATAAACTAACTTTTGTATAGGTAAAATTGGGATTGAGTTACTGATAAAATAAGGTTTTTTAAGTATGAATATTCTGTAAAAATGATATACATGGTGACTCCTGTTTTGTAGCCTTCGTTATATTAACATGGAATATATCAAATTACAAAGTGAAATTTTAGAAAAATTTTATTAGTACATTTTATCTGAAATAGAAATGCTATTTATGTGAGTATTTTGGTACTTACTCGTATAAAACTTTGTTAGAAAAAGACTTTAAAATTCACATGTTTTTTATGAAGCGTAATATTGTAACTTTATCTATGTGGGTTTCTCAATAACTATTAAGGTGCAGAGTTAAGATATATAGGTTTATAGATATGAATTATTACATAAAAACGCACTTGGAAAAGGATGTATGATGGTAATAGAATACAAACATCAAGGGGGAACTTAAAATGAAGTTAAATAAACTAGTGCTTAGTTGTGGAGTAGTTTCAGCATTAACACTTGGTGTGTTAGGGAATAATACTTATGCTGAAGAAGTACACAAAACGAATGATCCAATTCATGTAGTTGAACATGTTTCTGCAGACTTATTATTAACCCAAACAATGGATTATAGTGGCGAGGCTGAAACTTCTTTCGTATATGATGGGAGTACTGACTTAAGCTTCTCTATGAAAAATAATGGTCAAAATACAATGGGATATAGTGTAAAAGGTCCAAATACAGAGCTAATTGTTGGTGGTTATATAAAACCTGGAGAACAACAAATTAATGTTACAAATGTACGGAATGCTTTATCTCCATTACCGAATGGAACATATAAAATTTATGTTTCAAATGATGATGGTTCTAAGGGGCAATTCCAAGTTTCAGTAAGATCTATGAATTAAATTTAAAACGCTTTGCTTTTAAGTTAATTTAATCTTTACTTATTGGAAAGAAGCTAAATTGAATTGAGAATTACCGATAAAAATGAAAACGAGCACCTTATCTAATTGTGAGAGGGTGTTCGTTTTTTGCTATTAAACAGAAAACAATTATAAATACATTTTGATATTTCCATTGCTAACCTACTAGATTGTGTCAACGAGAGAATGTCTACTATAAAAGATATCAAAATAAAGATGATGTAACATTCCGCTAAATTATATGGGGAAATAGAAAAACCACTCTTATATGAGTGGTTTTTAGTAATTATTTTTAGGTTATACATTTAAAATTAGGCTAAGTTATAGAAATAATAAACATTTAATCCGTTGTTATTATTTTGGTTCTGGATAATGATTGTAGTATGAGATTCTAATAAATTCTTGGTAGACATTTGTTAATTTGGCATCTCTAAGAGCATCGTTGAATTTTTGCATACGTACACTCCCTTGAGCGTAGCCTCCACCTGGAGTATAAGGGTTTCTTGCTTCAAAGTCATCCAAAAATACTTTTAATTTTTTATAGTCTTGAGATTGATAGAAAGCCACGGCCTCTTCAGGAGTGACATCAAAGTAAGAGGATGACGTTGAGTTATAAGAAGCTGCTTGAGCAGTAGGTGCCTCTAGCATAGTTGCAGCTCCACCGAACATAGTAAGCGCCATAGAAGATACAATAATTTTTTTTAACATAATAAAACCTCCATGTAGAATATTGGATTAACAGTAACCCTGTAATCATTGTAGTTACATTGAAAGTGATTATCAAATGCAATATTGCATAATGTATCCCGCTATTTGTGGGCAGTAAGACTCACGCCCAAAAATTCAATGAAAGTAAAGAAGTTAGATGGGGATCGAGCTGAATAAAGTTTTACTTTATTCTTTAAATGAGGAGTCACCCTTATATCTCAATGAAGGAGCGTAATAGAGAATTAATAGATTAAAAGAGGTGTATAAATTATTCGGATTAACCAGAAAATGAAAAGGCTATTTTTAATAGGGAGAAAGCTTAATAACTGAAGTGAAGGAATTGGTATTTATATATTTAACATACATATTTGTCTTTTAACTTGTAGGCGTGTTTTAGAATTTGTATATAGTAAATTCGTTAAAAAACTTGATAAATAATAAAATGTGTAAATTTTTTGACTATTTCATTAAAATTATTTAATATTTGTAATTTATTGTTTTATAATGATAATCGGGTCGATCGTGAATGTTTTAGATATTGCGATATATACTCGGATTAATTTATTCTAGGGAGGTTACAAAATTGGGTAAGAGAGTCATTATAAGAGTTTTTACATTATTATCAGTACTGGCATTATTCCTTAATGTATTTTTACCTAGGGCTAGTGCAGAGGTTATGACGCATGAGAAATATTCAATGGACTGGAGTTATAGTAATAGTCTAGGTAAGTACATTCGCACTGAAATGATTAAAAATTCAAGTGGTCAAATTGCTTATTGCTTAACTCTTGGATTAAAATCACCAAATGGTGAAGATCTTCCTGAAATGGGGAAAACAGATAATGTAGTATATAGAGTCTTATTAAATGGTTTCCCACAAAAAAGTGCTGAACAGCTGGGAGTAGCTAATAAAAATGAAGCGCATTATGCAACGCAACTTGCGGTTTGGAATGCATTAGGTCAACTCGATGTAAATGAATTAAAACATGAGAATAAAAATGTTGAAAAAGCAGCTAAGGCTATTATTAGTAATGCTAATAATAGTGAAGAGACTCAAGATGTTTTTATGAATGTGATTCCTGCTGAAAAGCAAAAAGCAGAATTAAAGGGTGAATTCTTCGAAACAAATCTATATTCAGTACAAACAAATGCTAAGAGTGGTTCTTATAAGGTAGTAGCGAAAAATGCACCTAATGGAGTTAGAATTGTTAGTGAAAATGGAGAAGTGAAAGATCAGCTTTCAGTTGGAGAAAAATTTCGTATCCAAATTCCTAAGAATACAAAAACGGGTGAATTTAATTTAAGTGTAGCTGCTAATTTAACTAAAGTTCAAGCAATTGCTTACCGTGGTACGGATACTGTTCAGAACGCTACAGTACTATTAGAAAGAAATGAAGAAAAGCTTAGTAGTGATCTTGCAGTAAATTGGGAAGCAGCTGGTTCTTTAAAAATTAAAAAGGTTGGAGAAAATGGAGAAGTTTTAGCTGATGCAGTATTTGAGGTCTTTAATGCAAATAATGAATCAGTTGGAAAAATCACGACTGGTGCTGATGGTATGGCAGAATTAAACAACTTACCAATTGGTACTTACACATTAAAAGAAATTAAAGCACCAACAGGCTATGTTTCAGATGATAAACCACAAACTATTGAAGTTAAGACAGGAGAAACAGGAGCTGTCCAAATAGTAAATAACAAAGTAAAAGGTAACATCGAAATTAAAAAGCTCAGTGATTCAGGAAAGGTTTTACCAAATGTTGAATTCACAGTCTTTACTGAAGATGGAAAAGAAGTGCAAAAAGTAGTAACAAAAGAAAATGGAATTGCAAACGTTGAAGGTCTTACGTATGGTAAGTATTATTTCTTAGAGACAAAAACACCTAATGGATATATTGGAAATAAAACAAAGTATCCTTTTGAAATTAAAGAGCACAATAAAACACTTACTTTTACAGTGGAAAATACCGAAGTGAAAGGTAGTGTAAAATTACTAAAAGTAGATAATGAAGATATTAGCAAAAAATTAGAAGGTGCAGTATTTGAATTGAAAGATGAAAGTGGAAAAGTAGTTGGGGAATATAAGACAGATAAAAATGGCGAGATTAACGTCAAAGATTTAGCGTATGGTAAATATTCATTTGTAGAAAAGGCTTCTCCACATGGTTACGTTCTTGTTAAAGAACCAATTATGTTCGAAATAAAGGAACATGGGAAGATTATTGAGTTATTGGCAGTTAATCATCTTATCAAAGGTGATCTAGAAATTACAAAGGTAGATGTAGCTGATGGAAATAACAAGCTTCCAAATGCAGAATTTACGATTTATAACGAAGCAGGAAAAGAAGTAGTAAAAGGAAAAACAGACGATAAAGGAATCGCTAAATTTGAAAAATTACCATTTGGAAAATACACATATAAAGAAACTGTTGCGCCAAAAGGTTATGTATTAAATGAAGAAACGTTCTCTTTTGAAATTAAAGAGAATGGTCAAATCATTAAACACATTGTCAAAGATGAAAAGATTCCTTCAATAAAAACAACAGCTACTGATAAAACAGATGGTACAAAAGAAATACACACGTCTAAGTCTGTAACAATCCAAGATAAAGTGGAATACAAAGACCTACAAGTAGGTAAAGAATACACTTTAAAAGGTAAATTAATGAATAAAGAGACTAATAAACCATTAGTTGTAAATGGTAAAGAAGTAACAGCTGAAACGAAGTTTACACCAAAAGAAGCAAATGGCTCTATTACATTAGACTTTACATTTGATGCAACTGGTTTAGAAGAAAAAGAGGTAGTAGTATTCGAAGAGTTATTGAAAGAAGGAAAAATTGTTACAACACATGCTGATATCAATGATAAAGGTCAAACAGTTAAGTTCGTTAAGCCATTAGTAAAAACGACAGCAACAAACAAAGCTGATGGTGGAAAAGAGATTCATTCAAAGGATTCTATCACTATTCAAGACAAAGTGGAGTATACTAACTTAGTTGTAGGTAAAGAGTACACTGTAAAAGGTAAACTAATGAATAAAGCTATTAACAAACCATTATTAATTGATGGAAAAGAAGTAACAGCTGAAACGAAGTTTACTGCAAAAGAAAAGAACGGTTTTGTAACATTAGACTTTACTTTTGTTGGTGCTGAACAGCAAGGAAGAGAAGTAGTCGTGTTTGAAGACTTATTACATGAAGGTCAAGTAATTGCAACACATGCTGACATTAACGATGTAGGTCAAACAGTTCGATTTGTAGAACCTTCTATTAAAACGACAGCAACAAACAAAGCTGATGGTTCTAAAGAGTTAGACGCTTCTAAATCTGTAACAATCCAAGATAAAGTGGAATACAAAGACTTAATCGTGGGTAAAGAGTATGTTGTAAAAGGTAAACTGATGGATAAAGCAACAAACAAGCCATTATTAGTTGATGGAAAAGAAGTAACAGTAGAATCTAAGTTTATTGCTAAAGAGAAGAATGGTTCTATCACACTAGATTTCACATTTAATGCTTCTGCATTACAAGGTAAAGAAGTAGTAGTATTTGAAGAACTGTATCAAGATAATATATTAGTAGCTATTCACGCTGAAATTGAAGATAAGGAACAAACAGTGAAATTTAAAGAGGTAAAGCCGGAACAACCTAAACCAGAACAGCCAAATTCAGATAAAAATACTCCAACACCAGAGCAGCCTAACGAGCAAGTAAAAGAACAACCACAACCTAAGCAAGAAATTCAATCTAAAATTGGATGGTTACCGCAAACAGGTACTAATCTTACAAGTTGGATCTCTATGGCTGCAGGCGCATTACTGTTAATTGTTGGTGGAGTGATTTTCTTAAAACGTAAAAATGCATAGAGATTAAAAAATAAGCACATCTGTTTTTATAACAAGATGTGCTTATTTTTATCATTTTAGCCAAGAAGACTCCTATATTCAAGCGTGAATGGCATTTAAAATAGCAAATTTATTTGTAGTAAATAATACATAATTTTGTTTTACTGTTTTAATTAAAATACGGTCTGTTGTCCCATAAGCTGTTCCAATACGTATGACATCTACTTCTTCAACACCAGCATAGGTAGCATCTTCGGTAATCTCAATCACATCACGTAATGGAATTGTAATCTCCGCCAATTGCCATGAAATAATTAACTCTTCATTTGTTTTTTTTACATTAATGCCTAGCATTATACCAAGACCCTTCAATAATAATACGCTACACTTCTAATCTTATTATATAAATTTTTAGATTTTTTATCTATATGTAGGAATAGAATTTATTTATATTTGTGAGCATCTTAATGATGTCAAACAAATAGAAGGATATACAGTCTTTCTATTAAGAAATATGGTAAGAACAAAAGTTCACTTCAAATTAATATGAATTTGATATGGTTGAGATATTATGAACGAGAAATAGTAAGAGTTGCAGGAAGGAAATGAATAATGAGACTTAAATTAGTAGGAATTTTCATTTGTGTAATTATGATGTTAGGTATCTTTATAATTTACACCAATCAATCTATTGGTAAAGAACCAGATAAGACGAACTATGAATCTCGTGAAAACTCCATAAATAAAGAGAAAGATAGTAGAGGAAAAGGGCAATCAAAATACAATGAAAGTTCTTTTGCTAGTATACAGGCTGTAGTTAATAAGGAATATGGATTACCCGAAGACTATAAACCAGAGGATTTAGTTGTACCAAATGTACCATTCTCATTTAGTGGAACGGTAGAAAAGAGCCACCTCCGTAAAGAGGCGGCAGAAGCACTGGAAAAGTTATTTGATTTAGCAAAGCAGGAGGGGATTCAGTTAAATGCTGTTTCGGGATTTCGTTCCTATGACTATCAACAACGATTGTATACAAACAATGTGAAAAGAAAAGGACAAGAGCATACGGATCGCTTCTCGGCAAAACCAGGACATAGCGAACATCAAACAGGGTTAACAATGGACGTTTCTTCTAAAAGTGCGAACAATGAACTAGAGTTATCCTTTGCTAATACGAAGGAAGGAAAATGGCTGAAAGAAAACGCGCATCGCGCAGGGTTTATCATTCGTTACCCTAAGGGAAAGGAAAGTATTACAGGTTATGCATATGAACCTTGGCATATTCGCTATGTAGGAGATATTGCTGAAAATATATATAAACAAAAGCAGACTTTAGAAGAATACATGAATCTATGAAAATAGAATTGAAGAATTAAACTGGCTATCAATAGACGTGAGATTGTAAAAGGCAGGGGATATAAATTAAGGTGTTTTTTAATTTTTTTGGTGAAGAGGGAAGGTCTCCCTCTTCTTTTTTCATTCCTTGTAAAATTTGAGGATGTCTTAAGGGAATGAAAAGATGGATTGTGTGAATTTATTAATATAGGCTACTTTAGGTGGCTTCTAGAGATGTTTTTTGAGGGAATACAATGTTATAAGTTTGTAGTATTCATTGCAGCAATTGACTATATTATAGGAGCATTCACGTTGGAATATAACAGAGAATTATAGAGTAAAGTAGGATTCAAAAGCATTGTTAAAAATGTTGGTGTTATAAGTTATTTTCCTATCAAAATAATTAGTCTTTTTTCAAAATTTAAGGTTGTTATTTTATTATATCTAGTAACTATTTATATTATTTAATAATTACTTTGTTTACTATTAAGGTAGTTATCTTACAAAATTGTAAGGTTATTTTAATTGACACTCGTATGTATAAGTAACTATACTGGTTACACAATATTGGTGAGTATATTTAATAATCTCTATCTATAAGTGTATGTCCGAGGATTATTTTTGGAGTAATAGTTCGATTTTAAATTCGTTATACGATATATAGCGATATAAATAACGTGATCTATTCTTTATTCAAAGTCGTATTATTTAAAGATTAATTATAAATGATATATTTACCAAATTGTAATAAATTGATAGAGGTGTTACATTTTGAAATATAAATTAATTGCTACAGGAATTCTTGCTGGAAGTCTATTATCCTACTCATCTAATACATTTGCAAATACTCATAAGTTCCCAGATGTTCCTGCATGGGCGGACAAATCCGTTAATTATTTAGTTGATAAACAGGTATTGAATGGCTATCCAGACGGAACTTTCGGTTCAAATGACTCATTAGACAGAGCTTCGGCTACAAAAATTATGACAAAAGTTTTAGGTATACAAATTGACTCTAATGCAAAACCATCATTTACAGATTCACAAAACCACTGGGCTACTCCGTATATTGCTGCTGCTGAAAAAGCTGGTATTGTTAAAGGTGAGGGTAATGGAATCTTCAATCCATCCGGAAAAGTAACTCGCGCTGCTATGGCTACGATGCTAGTAAATGCATATAAACTACAAAGCACATCAAATCATAACGAGCAGGTTAAATTTGAAGATTTAAAAGGGCATTGGGGAGAAAAATATGCCAATATTTTAATCGGTTTGAAAATTTCCAATGGTACTGAGAACGGTTGGCAACCAAATAGATTTATAACACGTGCTGAAGCTGCTCAACTTACTGCAAAAACAGATATGATGCAACATCGTCCAAAAAACCCATTAGAAAGTAAAACAATCATTATTGATCCTGGACATGGTGGCGAAGATCCTGGGAAATCCACAAAGGGATTACCTGAAAGTAAGATTGTACTAGACACTTCTTTACGTCTACAACAATTACTTGAAAAGCATACACCATTTACAGTTTTATTAACTCGTCAATCTGATAATAGACCAGGACATGATCAAAAAAGTTCTTTACAGGAACGTGTTAAATTTGCTAAGAAAAATCAGGGTAATATCTTTATAAGCGTACATGCAAATGCTTTTAATGGTAATGCAAAAGGGACAGAAACATATTACTATAAATCTTCTAAATCCGAAAAAACAAATCCTCATGTGGAAGAAAGTCGCGTTTTAGCAGAAAAAATTCAAACACGTTTAGTAGAGGCACTTCAAACACGAGACAGAGGAGTTAAACATGGAGACCTTCATGTTATAAGAGAAAATGACATGCCAGCTGTGTTGACGGAACTGGCGTTTATAGATAATGGTATTGATTACAGTAAATTATCTACGGAAAATGGCAGACAAATTGCAGCAGAAGCCATTTATGAAGGAATTTTAGATTATTATGAATGGAAAGGAAATAATGTATCTGAATATAGGCTGTAATAAGTAATTGAAAATATAGTAATTCTCGAAATGAAGAATTCTATAATTTTTTTGTATTTTTTTAAACAACAATTTTAAATTTGTATTTAAAATTGTTGTTTAAATCGTTACTTTATGTTTTAATAATATTGATAATAGTTATCAATAATAGTGAGAGGAAGATTAGTGAAACATGTGTTTTTAGTTAGTGTCATAAAGTTAATGAATTTCTATATTGTATGGCTATGAATCTATCTCTATTTTTGTGAACTAGAAATAATATATTTATATCTTTTAAATGTTTAAGAAGGAGTGGCTGTCTGTATGAAAAAAGCAAAAGAAATAGCTAAATGCGTTGCGGTAGCGTCCGTTATTATGTCTGGATCATTTGGTTTACAAGCAACATCTGCATTTGCAGAGTCTAAAGGAACTGTAGAAAATCTTCAAAATGGTGGGAAGGTCTATAATAGTTTTAAAACTACTTATGACATGAAGCAAAATATCAAAAATTCAATAAAGGTTTCTTTTATTGAGGATCCTTACGCAGATAAAAAGATTGCAATTGTTACCACCGATGGTAGTAATATAGATGCTAAATATACAATTAATAGCGGATACTATAACGCAGGTTTAAAATGGCCATCAGCCTATCATACTGAAGCAGAAATAACAAGTGGTGATAGTGCTCAATTCCATAAAGCTGCCCCAGTTAATACAATGACTTCAGCAAAGGTCACTTCTGAGGTAGGGTATACACTTGGTGGAAGTGTTAAAGTAGGAGTAAATGATAAAGGGCCAAATGCCGATGCAAGTATCACAGGTAGCTTTGCTTGGAAAGAAAGTGTATCTTATGATCAAGTAGATTATAAAACGGTATTGGAGACTCACACAGATAAAAAATTAAATTGGAAAGTAGGATTCCAATCATTTAATTTCCCAGAGTGGGGAATTTATAATCGTGATTCATTCAATACTTTCTATGGTAATCAACTATTTATGAAATCACGTAGTTATAATGAAGGAACGAATAATTTTGTTTCAAAAGATACAGTACCAGCTTTAACAGGATATGGTTTTTCTCCAAACGTAGTAGCGGTTATTACTGCTGATAAAACAGAAACTACATCAGATTTAAAAATAACAAATCGTAGAATTTCAGATCAGTACAATATCGAATGGGTAAGTTCAAAATGGTGGGGAACAAATAATAAAGATACATATAATGAATTCTTTACGAACCACTATAAATTAGACTGGAAAAACCATCAAGTTACTCTTGATAAACAAAAAGCCCTTGAAGAACAAATGAATAGTATCAACAGTGTGAATGATAAACTTAACAAAGGAAAAGGGAAATTATCTCTTTCAATGAATGGAAATCAACTCCAAGCTACGTCTAGCAATGCTGGTTATGGTATCAGTTACGAAGATAAAAATTGGGGTATCTTTGTAAATGGTGAAAAGGTCTATACTTTTAATGAAAAATCAACTGTAGGCAATATATCTAATGATATTAACAAATTAAACATTAAAGGACCTTATATCGAGATTAAACAGATTTAGTCAGAAAATGATGGACGATTGATGGACAATTATCTCATCAAGATACGAGTACGCTAGTTTATTTTAAATTTGTATAATGTAACGAAAGGACCAGATCTTATTTATTTTATAGATAAGATCTGGTCCTTATTACTTTTTTGTTTGCACACGAAGTTAAGATAACATTAGATGTTTTTTGTCCAGACTTTCACTCGATTAGAAAAGAGCATAAAGTATTTGAAAGCTATTGATGCTACGCAAGGGGATATTGTTTAAAGTAATCAGAACTTCATCGGTTGTTAAGTTACCACTTTAAATATATAATTAAATTTCATTAAAAAGATACTCTATTCAAAGTCCTTATTGGGTTTTTGAAGTGAAATATATACTATTTGAGGTGTGTGAAATGGGGAAATCTCGAGAGCAGACGATGGAAAATATCTTAAAGGCTGCTAAGAAAAAATTTGGAGAGCGTGGCTACGAAGGTACGAGCATACAAGAAATTGCAAAAGAAGCGAAAGTGAATGTTGCTATGGCCTCTTACTATTTTAATGGGAAAGAAAACCTATATTATGAGGTGTTTAAGAAATATGGTCTTGCTAATGAGCTACCCAATTTTCTTGAGAAGAATCAATTTGATCCTATCAATGCCCTTAGAGAATATTTAACGGTTTTTACTACACATATAAAAGAGAACCCTGAAATTGGATCATTGGCATATGAGGAGATTATTAAGGAAAGTGCACGATTAGAAAAGATTAAACCGTATTTCATAGGTAATTTTGAACAGTTAAAAGAAATATTACAGGAGGGTGAAAAGCAAGGAGTTTTTCATTTCTTCTCTATAAATCATACGATACATTGGATCACTTCTATTGTTTTATTTCCAAAGTTTAAAAAGTTTATTGATTCTTTAGGCCCAAATGAAACGAATGATACAAATCATGAATGGATGCCAGAAGACTTAGTGAATAGGATTGTTACTGCATTAACAGATAAACCTAACGTGTAAATTATTCAGTGTATATGAATTCTATTATTACTATTTAAAGCCTAATTTCTCAATGTATTGTAGAGAAATTAGGCTTTTTTCAACACGTCATTAAAGTATTTATAATTCAATGACTCAATTTGCTGATTATATTTTCAAGTATTCGTTTTGAGCTACATAGATATAGTTTTTGTTGCAACTGTTTGTTGAAATGCTTTATCATGCTCAACAATAACCATTGTGGGATTAAATTGTTGAATAAGCTCTTCGATTTGCATACGGGAATAGATATCTATAAAATTTAGTGGTTCATCCCATATATATATATGAGCTTTTTCACATAAGCTTTTAGCGATAAGCAGTTTTTTCTTTTGTCCACCAGAATAATGAGATATATCTTTCTCAAATTGAATTCGGTCAAAGTCCATCTTACGTAGGATGGATTTAAATAAGGTCTCATCAATCTTGTGCTGTTCAATAAAGTCTGATAGCGATCCCTTTAAATGAGAAGTATCTTGTTGGACATAGGAAATGATGAGTCCTGTACCTAAAATAACTAAGCCTGTATGCTGTATCGGATGTCCTAGAATTAGTTTTAGGATACTACTTTTTCCGCTCCCATTCGTTCCATCAAGTACAATTCGGTCACCTTGTTCAACTATGAAGCTAATCGAATCATTCACAATTTGGTCATCGTACTTAACGGACACATCAACCAAAGTAATCAATTCATTTGATTTAAATTGTAATTGTTCCAATTTTAAGGACTCAGTTTTCTCCACATTTTTTAGTAATTTTGACTTTTCTTCAATAGCTTTTTGTTGTCTTGATTCAAGGTTTTTTGCTCTTTTCATCATCTTGGCTGCTTTATGACCTACAAACCCCTTATCCAACTTAGAGCCTGAATTCCTCGTTCCATTTTTTGAAGCTTCCACATCATGAGACCAACTTGCTGAACGCTTGGAAGACTGTTTTAATCTCCCTATGTCTTTTTGTAGACGCTCATTTGTAGCCTCTTCGTGCTCTTGCTGTCTATCAAAATTTAACTTCCAAGAAGAATAGTTACCACTCTGAACTTCAATATTTGCTCTATTTATAGATAGGATATGGTCAACGCACCCATCTAAAAAGATTCTGTCATGTGAAATTAAAATAAATCCTTTTTTCTTCCTTAGATAATCAGAGACTATCTTTCGTGCATCAGTATCTAAGTGATTTGTTGGTTCATCAATTAATAGGAATTGGCCCTCATTTAAAAACAGTGCAGCAAGCAACACCTTTGTTTGTTCCCCATTTGATAATGTTTTAAATGGTCTGTATATGACCTCAGCATCAACATTTAAATAGGATATCTCACGCAGAAATTCCCAATCTTCTGCTTGGGGACAAATTTCTTCAAGGATTTCATAAGTGAATTTGTTCTTATCTGCAACAGAGTAGGGGAAGTAATTGAATTCTACCGAAGCAAGGATTTTCCCACCATACTCATAATTCCCTAACAATAAATTAAAGAATGTTGTTTTACCTCGTCCGTTTCTACCGATAAATCCTAGCTTCCAATCCGTATCTATTTGGAAGTTTACACTTTCAAAAATATTATCAAAGCTACCTGGGTATGAAAAAGTTAAATCTTGGACTTTTATCATTGACATAATAATTCCTCCTTTATATATCGAAACGTTTCATATAAAGTCGGAACATCCATCCATTTTTTAATTGCTCTATATAAGTTTGATGGATATTAACGACTTATATAGAGCATTACATGTGTAACAATAGTGTCTGAAGTACTCATTTTTCTCGCTCCTTTATTTGTTAGGTACATTTAACAATTAATAAGTTCCAACTAACATAAACGGGAATAAAAAAATCCCCCAATTGTAATCGGAAGGATTAGTCTTTCGTCTATACTTAATAAGTACTTATTAATCATTTGAATCATGACAAATAAAGTATGAACTGAATTTTAAAAATGGATAGACTAACCCTATATTTTGTAGTTTGAAGTTATAAAATTCAACTTAAAATATAAATTAGTTAATCATTATTCATCCATCATTCCTTTCATAATTCTATTTTTAGAGTAACATTCTTTTTAGAGAGATGCAATATCAGCTTCAGCTTCACCTAATCCTAGATTATTTATAATTCTTTGAGTAAGGAGGAAATATGAAATTGACATCAATCTAAGTTGTAACTATAATTGTTACAGTTAGTTTCGAAAACTAATTCGAATTTCTATGTTAAAGATAGTATATTTTCATTCCTTTTTAAGTGTGACAGTTAGCAACTAACTATAATTCAATAGAGGATTAGATTTTATCTCATATTTAAAGAGTAGATAAGTTATACAATCCAAATTTATGATGCACAAATACTTGAAAAACTACATTTTTTAACTGATCCTTTTTGGAATCCTCAGTATTGAAAATTGTAAACATCTACAAAAAGTTAATAAGACTGTTGTATGTAGAAAGAAATTTTTTAAAAAGGTCATAATATGGATAATAGGTAGCACACATTTTAATTAGTAGGAGTTGTGCTACTATCAAGACATTTCTTAATAAAAGTATAGAAAAAACTCAAGAAGGTGAGTCCATTGCGTAAAAATGCATATGTGCAATTTTATGTATTGATATTGGCTTTAATAGCTTATATAAGCTTTTGCTGTATATTTTTATTTGTTCTTCCGAATCATTATTTCGTATCAGATTTTAATATCCGGCTATCATCTTTAGTCGTTGAAACTACTGTATTTATCTCATTACTGTATTCTATATTATCCAGAAAAATTAAGTTAGGAGTATTCTGGATTTGCATAATTATTGCGATAGGGTGTTTCCTGATAGGAAATTTCATATCTGCTTTTCAAGTACTTAATGTAGAATTACCAATACAAAATTTTAATATCTCTGATATATTTTTGTTGTTTTTCTTATTTTTCTTTCTCTTTGCGTTTTTTTATAAAATTATGATGGAATGTAACAAATGGGAGAGAGCGTATTTACTTTGTGATTTATGCATTGTTGTTACTGCTATTTTTACATTAGAGTGGTACCTATTTAATAAACCTTCCGCAAATATCTTATTCTTTTCAATTGGAGATGTTTTTCTTTCATTTATTTTTCCGATTATAGATTTATTGCTTCTATTACTTGGAGTTACACTAATCTTTCGACCTGCTATTTTCAATGCAAAAAGTAAATTGTTTATTTTTATCTTAGTATTAACTGGATTGGCTATTACGGACTACTTATATTTTTACTTACAAGATGATTTGTCAGATCGTTCAGTTATATTATTAAGGTGTTTGTATAGAGTTTTCCTATTATTTATCGCTATTGCTGCTACAATCCCAAAGAATACTTCTTCTAAAAGAAATTATTTTATTGTCAACCCGAAATTTGGAAGGGAACTTCTTGGCATATTTCCTTATCTTGCAGTTGCAGTCTTAATTGGCTTTACTTTGAAAGAACAAACTTCTTCAGCTACATTGATTACGGGAAATTGTATTGCTTTTGTATTTGTACTGATTCGTCATACAATTGTACGAATGCAAAACAAAGATTTAACCGAGACCTTAAAAGTGTTTAATAATCAATTAGAACAAACAGTATCTCAAAGAACAAGGGATTTAATAAACAAATCTAATGATTTGGTAAAAAATCAAGAGAGATTTAAGTCTTTATATGAGTATCATCCAGATCCTATTTTAACGATTGATTCAAATGGTATCGTATTAAATATAAACCAGGCTGGAAGTATGTTATTAGGAAAAGAAAGTGCTGCATTAATAGGGAAAGAGTGCTTCTCTATTTTTTTAGATGAAGATAAATCTGAATTGGAATCGGCTATAAAGAAAGGGAAACGATGTAGTTCATCTTCGTTACAGTTACGTGTGAAAAATAACAATGAGAAGGATATTCTCTTTTGGTATGTCACTATAGTTCCTATTATGATAGAAGGACAAACCTTTGGGAGTTATGTAATGGTAAAAGACATAACGAGGATGAAACAACAACAGGATGAGATAAATTATCTTGCGTTCCATGATACGGTGACGGAGATTGGAAATCGTATATTCTTCCAACAAGAATTAGATAGATCCATTAAGCGTGCACAAAAAACACAGGATAAGTTCGGGCTCCTGTATATTGATTTAAATCGCTTTAAGACCATTAATGATACATTGGGTCATTCGATTGGTGACAGAGTTTTAAAAGAAGTTGCCAAACGTTTTAGGACATGTCTGTCACCGACTATTCCTCTAGCAAGAATAGGTGGAGATGAGTTTGCAATCATTGTCCATAACCAAACAGAGCAACAGCTATTGGATTTGTGTAAAACTCTATTTCGTATAACTGAAGAACCATTTGTAGTAAATCAGCATAGTTTTTACTTATCTCTTAGTATAGGAATAGCAGTGTATCCATTTGGAGGAATAAATACTACTACACTTTTACAACACGCTGATATCGCTATGTATAGCGCAAAGGAAAAAGGTAACAATGCTGTTTGTATGTATGACGAGACATTATCACAAAAAGTAACTCGTCGATTACGATTAGAACAGGATTTACCAAATGCAATTGAAAATAATGAGTTATTTTTATTGTATCAACCACAAATTGATAGTAAGGCAGGTAAGGTTATTGGTGCAGAGGCTTTAATACGCTGGCAACATCCAGAGCTTGGGCTGATTTCTCCTTTTGAGTTTATACCTATCGCAGAAGAAACGGCGCAGATTATTTCAATTGGGAAGTGGACGTTACAGAAAGCGTGTCGACAACTGAAAGAATGGCATTCTGCGGGCTATTCAAATCTAAAGATGGGGATAAATTTATCAGCTATAGAGTTTGAACAGAAAGATTTTGTTCAAACAATGATATCTACCATAGAAGAGATAGGAGTACCTGCTAATTCAATTGATTTGGAATTAACAGAGCGAATAGCAATGGTAGATGAAAAAGAAACCTTATCGAAGTTAAAAGTATTAAAATCATATGGTGTACATTTATCAATTGACGATTTTGGTACAGGTTATTCTTCACTAGCGTATCTGCCTCTTTATCCAATTGATATTTTGAAAATTCCAAGAGAATTTGTTAATAGGATCGGAACTTCTACTGATGGAGATGAAATTATACAAACCATTATTTCACTTGCTCATACTTTAAACATGAAAGTGATAGCAGAAGGGGTGGAAACGAAGGAACAATTAAAAGTGTTACAACGTAATGGATGTTATCTAATTCAGGGCTATTACTACAGTAAACCTGTAAATGAAGATGAATTTATCGATTTTTTAAGTACAATGCAAAATGAATAAGTGAAAAATCAGTATCTGTATAAAGTAAAGTGAAAAGACGTTCTATCCATATGGATTTGAACGTCTTTCTTATGTTTATTTTCAGTAGTTATGCAGCAAGCTTTCAGCCTTTGAAAGTAAAATAAGTATCTATATTCCTTGTATTTTGGGCTAATGGGATATGAGGTGAAAATTGCTTCATGTGAAAACGCATTAGGGACAGCTTGTATATTCTTAAAGCAATTTGAAAAAGGATTAGCAGTTTGTATGGAATTAGGAAATGAAGAGTATGTATATCATTTCAATATTTTACATTCTCTTAATGAATATGAAGCAATTAAACTCTTAGAAGAAGTGAAAAAAGTGTTTCTTACTTCGAAAAGCAAGGTTTATGGGATTTCGTAGAAGAATATGCAGATCTAAAAAAGGAAGAAATTATACAATAATCACATGCTATCATTTTTAATAGCTAATTAACAAAGGGACTCCAATTATGGAGTCCCTTTGTTAATGGGGTAACGCTCTGGTTTATCTAATTATAACAATATTTGTAAAAAATGCAAAGGGGTCCTAGTTTGGAGGGGGAATTATTTAATCTTTTTTATTTAATAAAAGGGATAATATTTAGTTATCTTCGCTTCTTAATTATGTTTTCTATCACAATTTGAAGTGAATTTCATTTAATCTTATTTATTTTATAGGAATTATAAGGTATACTAAAAATAGGTGCGAAATGTACCATTTGAAAAAGAGTGAATTGCAAAAAGGAATCCGTAAAGGATTCCTTTTTTGTTTCTTTGAAAATGAAGCAATGTTCTAATTATCTCTTTCATTTCTATGAATGCGCTGCGATCTTATAAACTAAAAAAGAATTTTTGGGAAATTGCCATATTCCTGTAACAAAACAAAGGTATGTTATGTGTGTTAAATATAAAGAGAAAGAAGGAAAAGTTGTGAAAAAAATTTTGCCAATTGTTGCGTTATTAGGCATGATGAGTTTCGGAGTACAGGAAATGAATGTAAGAGCTGATACATACCACAAAGGCGATTCAAAAATTAGTTTTTGGGATTCGAAAAGAAAGGGTACTAATTTCATGAATAGTACGTCATTACCTGAAAACTATAAAAGTGCAAAAGAAGCTAATATTGAATATGTACGTTTAGCACCTGATAAATGGGCAAAAGATAAAGATTTTCTATTTGAGGATAAACCAGATACTTCTGGAAAGGATTTTCTGATAGGTAATGCAGATAACTATCAGGGATTAGTAAAGGAGGATTTAGAAAAATTAAAGGCGGATTTAGATGCCGCACAATCACAAGGAATGAAAGTTGTTCTTACAATGTTATCCTTACCTGGTGATCGATGGCGCCAATTTAATAATAACAAGAATGACGACAGAATATGGGAGGAAGAGAAGTATCAAGAACAAGCAAGTCAATTTTGGAAGGATCTTGCTTTGGAATTAAAAGATCACCCCGCGGTGGTTGGTTATAATATTATAAATGAACCACATCCAGAAACAGCTAAAAATAATAGATATAATGATTTTTGGACGGAAGATTATGAGAAATGGTATGCAAAAGTGAAGGGAACGACAGCGGATTTAAACAGATTTTATCAAAAAGTAATCAATTCCATTCGTGAAGTAGACCAAGAAACACCGATTATTTTAGATTCAGGTTTATATGCTACTCCATGGGCCTTTAAATATTTAAAACCAGTAAATGATAAAAAAACCCTATATGCATTTCATATGTATGAACCATATGAATTAACGAGTCAAGGTGAAAAACAAAATAAGGAGTATCAATATCCAGGATTAGTAAAAGTAGGAGATTTAGAGAAACCTGTAATGTGGAATAAGCAGGGATTAGAGCAATTTTTGAAGCCAATCCAACAATGGTCTAAGAAAAATCATGTATCATCTAATCGAATTATTGCAGAGGAGTTTGGAATTAACCGTACTGTTCCAGGAGCTACCCAATACATGCAAGATCTTATTTCTATCTTCAACCAAAAAGGTTGGCATAAATCATTCTATGCATTTCGTGAAGACACATGGACAGGGATGGATTATGAATTGGGAACAGGAAAAATAAAATGGGATGAAGAGGGTAAACCGATGCGTCAAGATAATTCACTCTGGGATGTAATAAAAAAAGATTTACAAACGCGTAAATAGTTTAGAATATTAGGCCTAAGGACTAAATGTAAGCATCTAATTCAAATAGAATTAGATGCTTTTTATTTCGAAAAAAGGTGGAGTTGAATTAAAGATTCCATCTTTTCTTTTGCATAAAGAGTACCAATCAGGTTTATTTACAACGAAAAATAAGATTTTTAGAGAATAGCTTAGAAAAAAATTGTGGAGGTTCAAACAAATGTGGTCACAATTGTTTAAACCTTTAAAGTAAATAAGTTTTATGAATTTTTTGTGAGATTCCAACCCTTAAATGTTGAAAATTATTTACTGATTTCTCCAATTGGGTGTATTTCTCCAATTAGATGGGAGTTTAGAATACAGAATCAAAACATAATAGGCTGTTATCGATGAGTTTATCGTAAAGTTGTTATTTAATGTGTCATCAAATAACATTTATATACAATAATAAATAAAGAAAAGGAGATATTTATGAAAAAATATAGAGTAATAGACACAACTTAAATAGTATGAATAGTTTAGATTGTAAAAACATGAAGAAGAAAACAAAAAATCCTTAAGAGTACTAAGGAAAAATGAGGGAGATAATATGGGGAATAATTCAAAACATAAAACTAGAAAAATACTTGCAGCTACTGCTACAGTAACTATGCTTGCGACTGGAATGATTTCTTCATCAGATGTCTTTGCGGAGCAAAAGGAGCAGCAAAAAAATTTACCGACATCACTGCAAAGTGAAAAGTCAGTTAAATCAGAAAATATAACATTTACAGTCCCAGGAAAAGGAGATGTTGAGGTACTAAAACAACAGGAAAGAAAAAGTATGGCATTTAGTCCATATGAACCAACTGGTTTATATGCAAAACCAAATGAACAAATAACGATTAATGTAGAAGGTAATCAAGATATTCAGGTATATATTGGAACGTATTCGTATGATGCTTCTTGGAGAGAAGATTCTAAGATAAAATCATTTACATTAAAACCTGGTGTAAACACAATCCAATCTCCAAATGGGGGGCTGATTTATTTTTATAATAAACAGCAAGGTGGTACCATTCGAACAACAATCACAACAGGTGGAACGACTACGCCTTTCTTTGAACTAGGAAAGCATACGAAACAAGATTTAATAAACATGCTGGACCAATATCCTAATGCACATGCAGTGGAGTTAAAAGGCGAACGTGTATTAATTACGGCCAGCCCTGCACGTGTTAAGAAATATTTGTTGGGTTCTAATACAGATCCTGTACAACTCTTAAAAAAGATGGATGAAGCTACTCGAATTCAAGACAAAGTAGCTGGATTATCTGAAGAACAAGTAGATAAACATTATGTTCATTACGTAGAAGAAAATCATTCTCCTGATTATTATATGTATGCAACTTCTTATCGAACAGCATATGTAGGAGATGCAATCCAATACGTGTTAGATATTAATAAATTTATAACAGATGGCTGGGGCCCTTGGCATGAGGCAGGACATTTGAGACAACAATCGCCCTGGAAGTTTTATAATATGACAGAAGTACAAAATAATATATACAGCCTTTCTGTAGAAAAAGCATTTAATCAACCATCCAACTTAGAGAAAAGTGGAATTTATCCAAAAGCATTTCAATATTTAGAACAAGTGAATAAAAATTATGATGAAATTAGCGATGTTTTTGTAAAGCTTGTTATGCTTTGGCAACTACAGTTAGCGTATGGAGAGGATTTTTATCCTAAATTGCATCAATTGTATAGAGACATGCCTTCAAGTGAACTTCCACAAACTGATGAAAATAAAAAACAATTATTTATGATTTCAGCATCAAAAGTAGCCAAACAAAATTTGATTCCTTTCTTTGAGAAGTGGGGATTACGTCCAAATAACGATACCATTCAAAAGGTAGCTGCATTAGGATATCCAATTTTAACAGCAGAGATTTGGAAGGGTACGGATTCTAATCCAATTAAACCAGATATGCCTGATGTAAATAATATTTTAGAAGGAAACCAGTTTGCATGGTCGCTGAAAGGGATTGGAGATTTTGAATTCGCAAAAGTAAATTTAAATAAATCAACAGAAGAAATGCAAATTGATCTAAAAGCAGGTGTACCACATAACTACTTTGATAGTACATATGCAAGTATTAAAGTGCAAAACACATCAGGTAAAGTAGTATATAACAAGGAGTTTTATGGGAATAAACAGCAAAATGCTGGAACACAAAAAGTTTCAGTAAAGACCGGTGATCTTATTGAGCTTATACATTTAGAAGGCAGAGAGAGGGCAACATTAATAAATTTAGATAACAATAAACGTGAAAACCTTGATAAAAAAGTAATGTATGAAGTTACAAAGGATGGCCTGAAAAAAGTAAATCAAATTGTTAATCCGAAACCAGATACAGAAGCGCCCACACAGCCACAAGGATTATATGCAAGTAACCTTACTTCTAACAGTGTAGAGCTAAAATGGAATCCTTCTACAGATAATATAGGTGTAAAAGAATATCAGGTATTACGTGATGGACAATTGATTCAAACCGTACAAGGAACGACATTTATTGATCAAAACTTAACAGCTAATAAGGAATATAAATATGCAGTGAAGGCTGTAGATGCAGCTGGAAATACATCAATTCAAAGTGAAATTCTTCCGGTAAAAACCAAAGATCAAAATGTATCTTATGAAAAATGGGATCCAAAGAAGGCATATACAAAGGGCGATAAAGTAGAACATCAAGGGACGGTGTATGAAGCGGTTCAAAATCATCAAGGAAATGGTGACCCGAATTGGATATTTGCGTTATCTTTATGGAAACCACTTACAATCAAATAACATGTAAGAATTAGATGTGAAGATAGAACAACATAAAATTGGGGCAGTATTTTAAAGATTTACTGGATGTTGTTTGAATTTTGATAGATTTCTCTACTAAGTTATTATTCAATAATAAAAATTAGAAAAGGATGTAGATTAGTGATTAGTCAGAAAACGAAGAAAAGATTTAATAAAGTTATTATAATGACCGCAGCATGTAGCATGTTTTCTATGTTTGGAGCATCTATTTCGCACACTAAAGCTGCAACACATTCAGCTGCTCCAGCAGTTTATGTGAGTCCCCAAAATATACCTGCCTCAGATATTATTAGTATAGACTGGTCACCAGTTCAGACTCCACCTTATACGTACTGGGCTGTACACAACTGGAATGCAGGTGGTGAAGCTGGAGGATATGCTGGTTTTCAACAACAAAGTGGGTTTGATGAAAATGGAAAACGTACTTTACATTTTGCCTTATGGGATCCAATTTCCTCTAAAGAAGCAATAAAGGCCGAATACTTATCTCCGAATTCGCAAGCTGGACCCTTTGGAGGAGAAGGAACAGGAATGAAGGTTCAAACAACTTATGGTTGGAAAGACTACAATTGGTACACAATGACAATGCGTTCATGGCAAGAAAATGGTCATACTAAATTTGGACAATGGATGAAAGATGTAACAAAGAATAAATGGCATCAAATTGCAATTATGGACTTTCCGGTTGCTAATGTTGCATTTAATCATGGTTTAGGAATGTTTCAAGAAGACTGGGCTGATAGTGGACAGAATGTTCGAGAAGCGCGATTGAAAAATGGTTATAGCCGAAAATTAGTTGATAAACAATGGAGTTCTTGGAATAATCAAAGTATTTCTGGAACGCATGATAATACTTATCAATATGATGGAGGATCTACATCAGAATATGTATGGGTCAAAGCAGGAGGTAATACGCAGTCTACTATTGGGGCAGGAAAAATATTCACGCTAAATCAACCTACTCAACCTGAAATAGGAAAATTAGATTTTGATATCCAATCTATATATTATGAAAATGAAAAATTAAATGTATCTTGGAAACTAAAAGAAAATAGTACACCGCAATTTAAGGGGAAAATTGAAATTTATAACAATGAAAATATGACGGGCCAACCTATTAACGTAATTAATGATATTAAATCTTATCAAAATGGAATCAGTCAATCTATATCATTACCAACAAATGCTTATGCAAAAATTGTATTAACGGATATATTTGATCAAACTGTTGAGAAAAAGGTACAAATCAAAAATGAATCTCCAAACATTTTTGAAGGTAATGAATTTGCATGGTCGCTGAAAGGGATTGGAGATTTTGAATTTGCGAAAGTAAATTTAAATAAATCAACAGAAGAAATGCAAATTGATCTAAAAGCAGGTGTACCACATGACTACTTTGATAGTACATATGCAAGTATTAAAGTGCAAAACACATCAGGTAAAGTGGTCTATAACAAAGAGATTTATGGAAACAAACAGCAAAATGCTGAATCGCAAAAAGTTCCAGTCAAAGTAGGCGATTATATAGAGTTAACACATCTAGAAGGTGTACATAGAGCCACTCTTACAAATGTAGATAATAGTAAACAAGAGAGCTTTGGAAAAAAAGCAATATACGAAGTTACAAAGGAAGGCCTGAAGAAAGTAGAAAAAATGCCAGAAGCAACAATTTTAGAAGGAAACAAGTTTGCCTGGTCATTAAAAGGATATAGTGATAGAGAAATTGCAAAAGTAGATTATGATAAAACGGTAGAAGAGATGAAGGTAAAACTAGAAGCAGGTGTACCACATTCCTATTTTGCTAGTACGTATGCGAGTATTAAGGTCCAGAATTCTTCTGGTAACGTTCTGTACAATAAGGAAATCGTGGGAAATAAACAACAAAATGCTGAAAACCAAACTGTGCCCGTCAAGGTAGGGGATTACATTGAATTTATCCATATAGAAGGAGAAGCAGCAAAGGAAAAAACGCGAGCAACTTTAATTAACCTTGAAAATAACAAAAATGAAACCATTGGAAAAACAGCAAGATATCAAGTTACAAAAGAAGGCTTGAAGAAAGTAGAGAAAATGCCAGAAACAACGGTTTTAGATGGAAATCAATTCGCTTGGTCATTAAAGGGATATAATGATCGAGAAATCGCGAAAATAGAATATAACAAAGCAACAGAAAAAATGCAGCTTAAATTAGAAGCGGGTATACCCCATTCTTATTTTAGTAATACGTATGTAAGCATTAAAGTCCAGAATTTATCTGGTAATATTTTGTACAATAAAGAAATTATAGGGAATAGACAACAAGATGCTGAGAGCCAAACCGTTTCAGTCAAAGTAGGAGATTGTATTGAGTTTACTCATATAGAGGGAGAAGCACAAAAGGAAAAGACACGCGCCACACTTACTAATCTTGAGAATAGTAAGCAGGAGTATATGGGAAAGAAAAGAATATATCAGGTTACCTCTATGGGATTATTAATAAAGTCATAGATTTCACTACAAAAGTTAAATTATAGATTTATATATTATATAAAAATCTTAACCATTATACGCATTAAAAAATTCTCAAGAGAATATAGATCGGCGGGTATAGTATGAACATATTTAAAGGGTTTCTAATTTCATCAATTGCAATGACCACATTTGTAGGAACAGATCTAATTTTACAAAATGATAGTATTCATAATAAAGTTTACGCTGAATCTTATAATGTCACATACAAAGAAAGAGATTCACAGGAAGAAAGATTAGTTGTAAAGTTTAAAAATCAAATTGACTTACCTTATGAAGATGGTATTGAGAAACGAATAAAAAATGGGGATTATGATAACAATTTAAAGGAGTTATTTTCCGAAAATACAGAACTTACTTTGAATCGTCTGTTCTCATCTGTAAATCCGATAGAGATTGAAAAGTTATCAGTACAATCTAAATCAGTTGCTAATGAATCAGCTAATAATTTATTAAATTATTATATTGTACAAGCTCCTAATAACATAGAAATAGAATTATTACTGAAAAAATTTGAAACATCTCCTCTCGTAGAGGAGGCTTATATACAAGAAAAACAAATTTTGACACCTCCTGAAATACAGTTACCAGATTTGTCTGTAAATCCGTACGATGATCCTAGATTTCAAAATCAAGGATATCTTGAAGCGGCACCAAAGGGAATTAATGCCTCGCATGCTTGGAGCATTAAAGGTGGTGACGGAAAGGGTACAACTTTTGTGGATATGGAATATGGATGGTTATTGAACCATGAGGATCTAGTTAATAAAAATATAAAGCTTATGTCTGGACAAAATATAAGCCAGCATAGAGCTCATGGTACTTCTGTATTAGGAATTGTTTCATCAGAAGATAATCAAATTGGAAATATTGGAATTGCACCAAGTGCAAATGTAAAAGTAATATCCCAGATCAGGGATAATGGAATTTATAATACAGCGGATGCTATTTTAAGTGCTGTACATAATTTACAAGCGGGAGATATTCTTTTATTAGAGGCACAAGCTTCGTATGATGGGTATGGGGATAAATATTTACCTGTAGAAGTACATCCAGATATTTTTGATGCAATTCGTGTTGGTGCAGATAAAGGGATTATTATTATAGAAGCTGGCGCAAATGGTTCAAACGACTTAGATAATTTTAAAGATCGTAATGGAAAAAAGATCTTAAATCGAAATAGTCCAGACTTCAAGGATTCAGGTGCTATTATGGTTGGGGCGGGATCATCAACTGTTCCACATAAACGTTTATGGTTTTCAAATTATGGAAGTCGATTAGATGTATATGGATGGGGAGAAAATGTTGATACAACATCAGCAAATCCAAGTCAAAATACTACAAATTTATATACATCAACATTTAGTGGAACATCAAGTGCTTCACCAATTATTGCTGGAGCAGCAACTTCGATTCAAGGTATTGCTAAAGAACATCGAGGTTCTCCTTATACACCAGCCGAATTAAGAAATATCTTAAGTAATCCGAATACAGGAACAAAATCTCAAGATCCGTGGAATGATAGAATAGGTGTTTTACCTGATCTAAAATCTATATTAGATAACTTAGGTTTTAATTCAGATATACCGGACTCTTCTAGTATTTTAGAAGGAAACCAGTTTGCATGGTCACTAAAAGGAATTAGTGATTTCGAGTTTGCAAAAATTAATTTCAATAAGTCAACAGAAGAAATGCAAATCGACTTAAAAGCAGGCGTACCGCATCATTATTTTAATGAAACGTATGCGAGTATTAAAGTACAAAATGCATCAGGAAAAGTAGTATACAATAAAGACATTTATGGAAACAAACAACAAAATGCTGAATCGCAAAGAGTTCCAGTCAAAGTAGGAGACTATATTGAATTAACACATCTAGAAGGTATTCATAGAGCTACTTTAACAAATGTAGGTAATAGTAAACAAGAAAGCTTTGGAAAAAAAGCAATATACCAAGTTACAAAGGAAGGTCTGAAGAAAGCAGAAAAAATGCCCGAAGCTACAATTTTAGATGGAAATCAATTTGCATGGTCACTAAAAGGAATTAGTGATTTCGAGTTTGCAAAAGTTAATTTTAATAAGTCGACAGAAGAAATGCAAATCGCCTTAAAAGCAGGCGTACCGCATCATTATTTTAATGAAACGTATGCGAGTATTAAAGTACAAAACACATCAGGAAAAGTGGTCTATAACAAAGAGATTTATGGAAACAAACAGCAAAATGCTGAATCGCAAAAATTTCCAGTCAAAGTAGGGGATTATATAGAGTTAACACATCTAGAAGGTGTACATAGAGCTACTCTTACAAATGTAGATAATAGTAAACAAGAAAGTTTTGGAAAAAAAGTCATGTACGAAGTTACAAAAGAAGGCTTGAAGAAAGTAGAAAAAATGCCAGAAACAACGGTTTTAGATGGAAATCATTTTGGGTGGTCTTTAAAAGGATATAGTGATAGAGAAATCGCAAAAGTTGATTATAATAGGACAACAGAGAAAATGCAGGTGAATTTAGAAGCAGGCGTACCACATTCTTACTTTAATAATACGTATGCAAGTATTACAGTAAAGAATTCGACCGGTAGTGTTGTGTATAATAAGGAAATAGTAGGAAATAGACAACAAACTGCTGAAATCCAAAAGGTGCCCGTAAAAGCGGGAGATTACATTGAGATTACCCATATGGAAGGGGAAGCAGTAAAGGAAAAGACACGCGCTACACTTATTAACCTTGAGAATAATAAACAAGAATATATAGGCAAAAAAAGAACCTATCAAGTTACTTCAACGGGATTAAACAAAATAGATTAACATGAAGAACCTTCTAATTATTAGTTAGATGCAAATAGTCGTTCATTATGAACGGCTATTTGGCTTTTATTTAAAGAAAAGTGAAATGAAACTACTCTCTCTTTTGTATATACTCTCCTTGCCATCAACTGCTACATTTGTTTATCAGGGGGGGAAATTTTAAAAATGTGCTTGAGAATTGATAAATGTTTAAGTGTTATAGATTTGAGAAAAAAGAAACAGAATAGTAAGGTATTTGTTGATAAATCCTCTCTGTTGTTACAATATTTTACATATTTGGTATGATATATATATGAGTTCTATGTATATTAAGGGAGGAATGAGAATGAAAAGTTTCATAACACGTGCAAGTGGTAATACAATCTCAAAAAGGTTAGTTTTAATGGTGTTGTCGATGGTTTTAATGATATTGATGATTACACCATCGAATGATGTATCGGCAGCCAATCTATCAAAAGCAGGTTCACTAAAAGGCGTAAATTTATTTAATGGAAGTTGGACAGTTGCTATACAGGCAGCAAATTTACAATATGTTTCGGCTGAGCCTTCGGGAAATATAATAGCAAATCGTAATGCAGTTAATGGATGGGAGAAATTCGAATTAATTTCGACTGGGGAATTATATACGTACGCTTTAAAAGCTAAAAGTAATGGGAAGTATGTTTCGTTTGAGCCAAATGGTAGAGTAGTAGCAGATCGTACATCAATTGGTGCATGGGAAAAGTTTATCTTATATAATGGTGGAGACAATAGGATATATGTATTACAAGCACTAAGTAATGGTAGATATATATCAGCAAATGGTGGTAGAGAATTAACAGCTACTAGTTATGTAGCTGGAAGCTGGGAAAGATTTGTTATTGTATACTTCTAAACTTTGAAGTGTTATATATCTAAATGATAATGGCATGTTTAGTTGGTATAAATACCTAATACAATAAAGTTTTAAGCATGTAATACAAGTGTATATTAACGTGTAAAAGGGCTGCAAATAATTAGCAGTCCTTTTTGCATGGACTTACTGAGGTTATAATGAGAAGAAAAAGAACCCTATAGGGTTCTTTTTCAAGGCATATTAACAGTAAGGAGAATCATGAAATGCTACTTCAAATCTTTATTAGGGGAAAGATTTTGAAAAAGCTTAACACGTATTTATTTTTACATAAATGTAAGATGTAGTAAATTGATAATGTTTATACTTACTATTACTAATATTCAATTAAGATAGTTAATACTATTTGTATGGTGTTAATGAAGTACATATTTAGAAAACTAATAATAGCCCCAAGTTGGTTAAATATGTCTAATATTATATTTTATTTGTTAAAAGAGCTTATAGTTATATCATTTCAAAAATTAATTAACATTTAAACAATTTTAACTGAAATTGGATGTGTATTAAATAAAATAGACAAAGACCCTGTAATAAATACAGGGCCGGATACAGGGTTAAGGGAACGCATAGTTTCTTAATATCATAGTAGCATATATTCTTTGTATAGCTACATGAGGATTTTGACAGAATTAAGAACAAGACAGAAAATCTGTAGGAAAGCAAATATAGTGCTGGAAATGTGATTTTAAATTAAGCTATAGGTATATTGAAATGGATGAAAACTCTTGAGTACAATGATTAAATTGCCTTTAATTATGAGGTTTAGGTTAGAGGGATAATTGGATCTTACTGAAAAGAAAAAATGTTTTTTAGATTAAAAGAAGAAAAGACACCTTTTGGGTGTCTTTTCTTTAGGTAAACAGTTCACATATTGCTGAATTAGATACGAAACCATAATTCGACTACGAAGTAAATCCTAACATAATCTGAACAGAAAAAATATGTAATATTACATTTTTAGTTTTTAATTATTTTATTCAATATAGAGAAGCAACGTAAATAAAAGGGCATGCAGTAGTATCTGCAGCCCTTTTTAGGAGGAACTCAAGACACCATTAGGACACGTATTGGAAACAGGTTCAAAAATAGTATGTGTGAAAAGAAAAAGTCCTATACCAAAAGTAGACAGGACCTTATCTTTTTTACATTTTAAAAAATGAAATTCTGTCCTTTTGAAATCAGTACAGCACACACTTGGTTCGAAATGAAATTAGAAAAAGTATACATGAAAATGGCAGACAACTATTTTGTTGCCTGCCGGTGCCAGTGGGTTGAATGAGTTAGTCAATTCAATAAATTGTGCTATCCCATTACCAGAAGATTGAAGCCGCTAGTTCAAACGGCTTAGACATAGTTTGTCTAATAAAGAAAAAATTATGAGTAGAAATTTTGTTTGCTCTATATGAAAAGATAAATAGATATTCATCAGACAAGGATAATTTAGCATATCTTGAATAGGGTGTAGGAATGAATTAAAGAAAGGGATATTTGTTTAGGAAGGGACTGACTCAGGAGTGGGACTTTCGGACAGGGTTTGGGGAGCGGTGATTGCCTTTGGCATTGCGACTAATATCGTTGCTTGTATAATGGCAGTATACATTCAAAAATATGAGCTAATGATAAATCATCTTACAAATATTTTATTTTTAATAATTATCTCTTTAACGTTTATAAAGATGAAAATTAACAGATGGGTGGCTTTAGGATTTACATTAGTTGTAATAGAGAAGGGTATTAAAGCGGGATATGACTTCTACACACATAATTATTATAGTGTCAGTTGGAGTTTAGCTATTATTGTCTATTGCATATACGAGATGGAAAAGTATCATATTGAAATAAACGAATAGGCGCAACAAAAAGGTGTTAGTAGGTGGAATTCTTTTTAAAATACTATAAAAAAGACACTACAAGAGTGTCTTTTTTTTGAAAATACTCTATAATTAACTTTGGGGAAGGTAATGTTAGAGTATTCGTTTAGCATTATCTTTATATTTGATAAACCATGAAATCGAAAGATTTTGTGGTTTATTTTATGAACAATAGATATTACAGTATTGGCAGTGAGCTATTAATCATTTTAAGCATTAGGGGAGAATGGATTAAAAGTCTAACATCGAATAACGGTTCCGGAATATAGTGTTGCGAAATGATCTCCCATATCCCAAACGGTACTTGCCTGTATATAGCCCTTAAAGCCTTCTGAAGAATAATAAATCTCTTTTGGTATACTTTCTTTAGTTTGGAAATGTGCTTTAGAGTACTTTACATAATGGTTTTTAACAACTTTTGCTTCTGGAACAATAGTGTTTTTTTGTTCCAATGTTGGCCTAGCACTAGAAGGTGGTATGAATTTTACATTGTCTTGGTAATTAGGATCTAAGGTGTCAGCTTGTACACTGTGTGACGAAACAAAGGTGCTTAGACTACTTCCCGCGATTAAAGTTGCAAATACTAACTTTGAGAATTTTGTTAATCTACTCATTCTATAATCTCCTTTTTATTATTTTGTAAGGTATCTCCTTACACCTCACAGTCTATATCCACTACAAAAGGGTGTACATACATATTGATAGACAAAATTCTACAAAATACCGCATGTTTTTGGGATTTATGTATAATAATCCAATGTCTAATAGTCTATCAAAAGTAAAAAGTAGGTCTTATATAAAAGAAAATGAATAATTTATGCAGGTAATGTATATGGAATTATTGTTTAAATATTCTAAAATGAGTTGATAAAGATGTTGGTAGGTTTTTTGGAAAACAAATAATTTCCTAGGTGAAATTTGGAAGGAAGATTCTCTGTTAGAGTTTTTATAAGGGAATTCATTTTCGTAGATTCAAAATGTAAAAATAACTAAAAGAGCAAGTGTTTCAATGGGTAAAAAGCTATGTTGAGTCTTTTTTCTCTGTCGGTGGTCGTCTAATCAATGAAATGACGGATGCTTATGATAGTTTGTGTCTAGCAACATTCGTGTATAAACGAATGAATTAAGAAAAGGGTGAAATATTGGATAACTCGAAATGGATGCCTTTAAGTAATGTTGATGATGATGAAATTTGGGTAGGAGCAAGAGTTAGGTTGTACAATGTTGGTATGAATAGAGAAGATAAAGAAAATAATTTCTATGAATATATTATTTCTTATATCTACGACAACACTAAATACTTACAACTAACTAATTTAACAACAGGAAAAGCAGGTTATATTATTTGTGTCATTGAAAAAGAATTACCAAATAATTATGCTTTGGGCAGAACATTAAAGCAAAGAATAGGTTTAGAAAATACCTATTTTAGATTTGAATAATCAACAAATAAGGGAAGCACCAACTCTAAGGTGTCTTCCCTTATTTAATACAATATTAACAGAGCCTAAATAAAAAAGTGAGAAAAATGATAAACATTCTTCTCACTTTCATCAATTAGGGTGGCATATACATAAATATGCGTTTGGGTGGATTTTTGGATGAAAAATCCACATGCATAGTATAACAAACTACATAAGGTAGATTATATGTAATATTGCATATAGGGAAAGATTCTTCTATAGAAATAAAATACAGTTTATACTGAATTATTTATTTATTATAAGGTAATAATATATTATCGGATTTTATATCTATTACTTATGTATACGTGTTACAATGAATTTCTCCAATTTATTTTATTCTTTTATATAGAATTTATGGTTTAGTTATCTCTTACAACAAAATCGGCCGTAGTAAATGATTCATGAATAGTGTGATGCATTTAGAATGGTTCAAAGGCTGTTAAACATAATCATACAAAGAATAAATTTATGTAGTTATTTTTTAGAGAATTTATTATGGTAAAGACTTCATCCGATTTGAATAGCGCTAAATTAAAATTTTTATCCAATCAAGGTCAAATAATATCTGTTAAATGAAGGTTATGTTTCATCCATTTTATTGGGAACAATTCGTAGTTTTAGAATTGCTGAATATGGAAAGATAACATATTCGAAAGGAGGATAGATAAAACGCTGCCTGTGAAATTTAAATCGTTAAATAAGGAAGTTGAGATGATAGGATTTAATAGGGGTTTCATTTCGAATGGTACTGTAAATATATGTAGAAAAAATAAAGGAGAAAAATTTAAATAAACTATATCAGTAGTAAAAGTGAAAGGGAGAAGTATCTAGTGTTTAATATAAAAGAAAGATTGGGACAAATAAAGCTTAAAACGAAGTTGTCTATGGCATTTATTGCAATATTAATTATACCAAGTCTAATCGTAGGAATATCATCTTATAATAAAGCAAAAACAGATCTTAATGAAACAATTCTACAATCAGCAAAAGATAATATAAGTATTTTAGATAAGATTGTTGATGATGAATTAGAAAATAAGCAAACAGATGTCTCTCATTTTGCAAAGGTACTCACACAAGGGGATTATAATCCTGAACAATCGCAAAATGTACAGAGTAAATTTGATCAATATATACAGTTACATCCAGAGATAGAAACGATTTATACGGCATCCAGTAACAATCAATTTATTCATGCACCTGTTGGAAAAATACCAGAAGGGTTTAATCCGTTAGAAAGCAGTTGGTATAAGGATGCAGTAAAAGCAAATGGAGAGATTATTGTTTCATCTCCATATAAATCAAAGTCTACAGGAAATATGGTATTAGCAATTGCAAAGCAAAATGCAGATAAAAGTGGTGTCATTGGCGTAGATTTGAATATTAAAGATATAGTAAAAACATCCAAAATGATTAAAATTGGAAAGCAAGGATTTGTATCTATAGTCAGTCAAGATAAAACAATAGTTGTTCATCCATCACTAAAACCAGGAGAGAAATTAGAGAAAACTTTAGCGGATGAACTGTACAAAAAAGAAGATGACGTAATTACTTATAGCCTTAACGGGGAAGATCGAAACATAAGCTTTAAGACAAACAAAAAAACAGGTTGGAAAATAGCTGGCGTAATGCCTACGAAAGAAATTGAAGAAGCGACCAATCCTATTTTTTATAAAACGCTCACTATAATAGGGGCTTCATTATTGTTAGGTGGAATTGTAATTTTATTCATACTTAGATCTATTATTAATCCACTAAGACAATTAGTTATTTCGGCCCAAAGAATTAGTCAGGGAGATTTAACCGAGAAAATAGATATTCGTTCAAAGGATGAACTTGGTCAATTAGGCGGTAGTTTCAATACAATGGCAGAGTCGTTACGTAATATTATTTCTCAAATTAACACATCTGCAGGACATGTAGCTGCGTCTTCTGAGGAACTAACTGCTAGTGTAGAACAAGCAAGCGTTGCGACGGAACAAATTACAAAAGAGATGGAAGAGATCTCGAATAGTGCAGAGGTTCAAAATAATGAAGTTGAGTCTGGAGCTGAATTAATTGGTGAGGTAACACGAAATATTCAATATGTAGCTGAGAATGCATCTGAAGTATCGGCTTCATCCATATACACAAAACAAAAAGCCAATGAAGGTGAACAATTAGTAGAACAAACTGTAACACAAATGCAGTCTATCCATCACTCTGTTTCTCAATCCGATAATGTAATAAAATTATTAGATAAGAAATCGCAACAAATTGGAAGTATATTAGAAGCGATTCAAAATATTGCGGAACAAACAAATTTATTAGCATTAAATGCAGCAATTGAAGCAGCTAGAGCAGGAGAACAGGGGCGAGGATTTGCAATTGTTGCCGATGAAGTTAGGAAGCTAGCAGAGCAATCATCCGATTCTTCGATGGAAATTGGAAGTTTAATTAAGGAAATACAAGCAGACGTACATGAGACTGTAAAAGCTATGAATGAAGTAGGAGTAGAAGTACAGTCGGGAATTAAGGTTGCGAATGATACAAAACAAAGTTTTTATGAGATTTCAAAATCTGCAAATGAAATTGTATCAAAAGTACATGGTATGGTAGAACTATCAAATAAAATGACAACTGATGCAATGAAAGTCGATACATCGATTGATCAAATAGCTATGGCTGTAAAAGAGAATTCTTCAAGTATGCAAACGATAGCTGGTTCATCTGAGGAACAACATGCTTCTATGGAAGAGATAAATTCTTCAGCAATACAATTAGCGCAGATGGCGGAAGAACTTCAAGAGTTAATTGGTGGATTTAAGATTTAAGTTGAGATTCTAGGAGAGAATGCTAGAATCTTGTTACAGAGTGGAAATGAAAAATCTTATAACATAGTATATAAGTATAATACGTACTCTCTACACGTATTGAACAGGCAGATAAGCCATTTAAAAACCCTCCATTTGGAGGGTTTTTAAATACATTTACATTAAATTTGTTGTGGTGCACCACCAACACTATATGAAGGAGTAGGATAATGACCATGAGTAGCAAGCTGATTTGTTTTAGAAAACTGAAAAATTCCCACCGTTAATACCCCAATAAAAGCAATGCCAGATAATAATAAGCTAATTTTTTTCATTATTTTAAGACTCCTTTTTCAATTAATTTTAGTCTTGCTTGATAACAAATATGGAAATAGTCACTTACCTTTTTGTGGTTCTCTAATTGTCTACATTTTGTGGCAAATAATTCAGCGTATTCGACAACATATTCCCATAACTCTTCTTTCTCAAAGTATAAGATTCCTTCTTGAATGATTTTTTCTAATTCTTCCAATGGAATGTTTTCGTTTAAGCTTTTTAAAATAAAGAAGTGATGCATATATTCTTCGTTATGGATTTCTCTGCAGATTTTTAATCCCTTAACAATGAGTTTGCTAGCCGTCGATTGTTCTCCTAACTTATAATGTTCCTTAGCTTGTAGGAAGATAGCCTTGAAGTGTGTAGGGATTTTCTCTGTTACTTCTGAAAGGTGGCGAATAGCTAAAGTAGACATACTTTGATCAGAATACAGCCACCCCATAGTACTTTTTACGTATAACAAGGAATCTTCTACCTTATTCTTTTGTAGTAAATCAATTGCACATTGTAGATATTCTTCAGCTTGTTCGTACTGTTTTAAATAGATGCAGCAACCACCTAACAAACTATTACAAAAGGCTGTTTTTACTTCATAACCTTCATATTTTGAAAAGATTACTCTCGATTTATTTGCGTATTCGATAGAAGCAAGCATGTTATAGGTATGGTGATAAAAAGTAGCAATTCTATAGTAGAACTCAGCGTGTTCAATTTCATCTGGTATGTCTACTAATATCTTTTCTGCCAGTTTATAATGTTCCTCTGCCTCAGTAAAATTTGATATAAAAGTGGAATGAATGGATTTAAAAAAGTGATAATAGAAGCGTAGAAAATGGTCTGTAGGCATATCATAGTCACTAATGGCATCAAAGCTATTTTGTTGAATACCAAGGCTATCTGTTAAGACATTATAACGGAATTCAAGTAGTGAATAATATAGTAACAAATTTTGATCTTGATGTTCTTGATTTGGCTCAGTACTTAATTTGCTGATTTTTTCATCAATTTTCTTTTTTAGATTAGTAGCTTTTATAACTTGTTGAGATAGCATAGATCGATACCAGTCGTTTAATAGAGAGGTTAACTGCTCATTTCCTTTTACTGAGACACTCATAATATACGCCCCCATCTTATAGAAATATCCTAATCCAATTTAATTGTAACTATCATAGCAAAATAGAAGAAAAAATAGTATGATTTTACAACTTTTTCAAGAAAATTCAGAAAATAATCAATTGTTGTCGAATGTACTTAGAATAAAACATCCAAAAATTATCAAAAAATGATATGAGTCTTTATACGTTCTATTAGGTGAACTAAGAAACTGTGATTGAAGATTTATGAAATTTCCTTTTCTTAAAACGGATCAATTACATATTACTTTTTAAATTGTTTATCAGATACTATAGTATGTATTACAAACAAATATATAAATCTTGTGTGTGTAAATAAGGAGAGAATAAAGAAAACAAAAAAAGAACTTGTAAGAATTCCTACAAGTCCTTATTTAGATAATGTAAAAAGGTGAAACAGAATACCTCATTATTTTTAATAGGGAAATTATCTTACTTATGGCTTGGTTTTATAGAAGATTTGTTCTTATTGTTGATTAAAGGGAAATTTAAGACTGGTAAGGGGAAAGTGCATAAAAGAGAAAGTCTCCTTTACTTATTCTGAAAAGATAATTCAAAAAGCTATTTGTGTATAGAATAAGCTATGCATAAATTCATCAACATTGGTGATAATAAATAAGAGAATCAATATATAAGCATAAACTTGTTAAAGCTCAGTGTAATTCTATAAATAGTAGATATAATTATCTGAAAAATAACATTATTTACTTTTCGAGTAGGGTAAGTAGAAAAAAATAGGAAGTTTTTCTTTGAAGAAAGCTCTTTTGACAGGAATAGATTTTTTCATAACTAGAACAAATAAATTAATAATCGCATATACTGTATTGTCGTTAAAGCAAGACATTATTTTCTCAGAACAAGGGAATCACTAGAAAAATACGTGATTCCTTTATTCTTCAATATAATATCAATAGTTGATTTGAAATAACCGAAGAAATAAAATCTTTGTTAATGGACAATCACATAATTTTAGGTATAGTAGGTTTATAATTTAGACTATAAAAATTAATGTGTCTTTTATTATTTAACCAAGAAGACTCACTCCATAAGGAACTCACAGCAAGTATGAGCATGTGGGAGTAGTTCAAAGCATGCAATATTGTTTGATTTGGCTAATACATAGATTTATCATCTCAGAACTGGTGTAAGAATTATAATGTTTATACCATTCTATTGTATTTTCTAAAGTCTGTTGTAGGGACCATTTTGGCTGCCAATTAAGATTGAATTTTGCTTTGCTAATGTCAAGATTCAGTAAATTTGCTTCATGGAAATTTATTGGACCTATATTTTCTGCTGTCCAATCCCCGCAGCCCCAAATATCTAGTAAACTGGTCACTAATTTTTCTACTGGAACAATATTGCTTAGGGATGGCCCGAAGTTCCATGCTCCTGAATAAAGGATACCATTATTTATAATTTTTTCTGTAAGGAGTAAATACCCGCTTAAGGGTTCTAGTACATGTTGCCAGGGTCTAATAGCAGTAGGGTTTCTAATAATAATGTTTTTGTTTGATTCTAATGCTCGTATACAATCAGGAATAATTCTATCTATTGACCAATCGCCACCACCAATTACATTACCAGCTCGAACGCTTGCAATTATTTTCTTGTGTTGAGAAAAGTTTTCTTCTGAAAAGTAAGAATTTCGATAGGAAGAAATTAAAAGTTCACAGCATCCTTTACTTGAGCTATATATGTCATGGCCGCCCATAGGGTCAATTTCACGATAACCCCAATGCCATTCTTTATTTTCATAGCACTTGTCACTTGTCACCATAATTCCTATTTTAGCTGATTCATGTAATCGAATTGCCTCTAGTACATTCATAGTTCCTACAACGTTTACCTCGTATGTTTCTCTAGGATATTCATATGAATACTTAACTAGAGGTTGGGCAGCTAAATGGAATACAATTTCAGGTTTATAATCTGTAAAAACCTTATTTAATTTATTAAAGTCTCTAATGTCTCCACGAATATCAATTATATTATTTTGAAGGTTAGTAATGTTAAAGTTATCATTTTTATTTTTAGGATCTAATGAATATCCGATTACAGTAGCACCTAATTCATTCAACCATAGGGATAACCAAGAACCTTTAAAACCAGTATGTCCAGTAATTAAAATTGTTTTTCCGTAAAAAGCATTATTAAAGTTTTGGTTTAACAATTAGTCCACCTCCTTTAGTACCCTATTTTTAGGGGGTTAGGTATAAATGTTTATTATTTTTATACCAATTAACAGTTTTTATAATTCCTTCTTCAATATTAATTCTAGGTTCCCAGGAAAGAGAGTTTTTTATTTTTTGCACATCTGCTTCAGGAACCCATCTTTCATTTGTTCTAGAGGAAATTGCACCGTAATTTGGTCTGGAATTGGTTTTCAAATGTTTGAATAATAATTCTACATAATGTTTCAAGGGGTGAATAGTGCCGCTCCCAATATTAAAGATTTCATTTTGTACAGTAGTATTTTCTACTGCTAGGATACAGGCATCTATTACATTTTCTATATAACAATAATCTCTTAATTGATTACATAAAGTTAAATTTACATCTTTGTTTTGTAATACTCGCAAGATTATATAGCTAAAAATTTTATGCGGCTCTTCGCCTTCTCCGAATATGCCAAAAGGTCTTAATGTTATAAGATTAGTATTGTTTTCGCTAGCAATTTGATGGGCGAGTATAGTAGCAGCAGCTTTGGTACTTCCATAGATGTCCACAGGAGTTAGTAACATATTTTCATGAATAGGTTCCATCTTGTTACCGTATTCAGAACTACTCCCAAAATTGATGATTTTTTTACAATTCACCAATTTTGCTGCTTGAATAATGTTACAAGTCCCTATAACATTTGTTTCTATAGCATGGATGTAATCTGTATGGGCAGAATTTACACCATAGGCTGCCAGGTGAAAGATATAATCGGGATTAATTTTCTTTATTGCATCTTGTACTTGTTTTTTATCTCGTATATCTATTTCATAGGTTTCAATATATTTTAGAATATCCTTTAGTCTCCAAGAGTTTGATGGTGTTCTTATGAAAAGAACAATTTTTGCTTGTAAATTTAAAAGTCTTCGTGCCAAGTGAGAACCAATAAAACCGTATCCACCAGTAATAAGGAAAGTTTTATTTTTAAATGAAGCAATCATAGTGATAATCTATCCTTTATTAAGATGTATTTTTAGTTGCTGAAATAAATAGATTTATTTTTAAATAAGGAAAGTATCAGTCTTAATTGTGATGAGGGGAGGGGTATTTAAAATAATTTTTTATTGTTGTTGTATCAATTTGGTCAGCAAATAAAGAGGAGGGAGATTTTTGAAAAGTATTATGAAGGGTATGACATGTCTTGTTCAATTGTTCAATATAAGGAATGTATATATAATCTAAAACTGCTGGAGGTAATTCTAAAGTTTCTTGTTTCCATAAATCGAACTCGTTTGGATTAATAATTTGCATACTTCCAAAATGAAAAGCTATTAATTCATCTTGATCAATAAAAACTTTATTATCTGTTTTGGATATAGAACTGCTATTTAAAATGACATTCCAAGGTGCTGCATCAATACCTTTATGAGTCATAATTTTTATATTAGAAAAGATGTTAGGAATGTGATTTAAATATTTTTGGTCACCCCATCTATTCATTTCAACATCATAATGATTATTACAATATTCTAGGCATTTATCTTTCCACCATGTTAAAATTTCTTTACTATTTTGATCGTTTTTGAAGCCTACTAAACCAGCTTGGTATATACCGTGTATGCTTTCAATTGCAGTAGAACTTCTTTGAGGGCAAAGGAATACAGAGTATTTCCACCACTCATCAAGAATGATATTAGGTGCTGTAAAGAAATACATATCAGCATCACAATATATAATGTGATCAACTTCCGGATAAAGACTAAGGACATGTAGACATAGGGGCGCTTTTAATGTCCAACAATATTCTTGTAAACTTCTATCATTTTTTATACTGAGGAGTTCATGATTTTCAATTTCTTTTACTGGAATTAGTATGGCGTGCTTTAATTTTAATTTCTCTAATATTTGATAAGTTAAATCATCCATACAACAGATCCATACAGTAAATTTAGCGTTGAAATTTTCTAAGGAATAATAAGAGGTCAATCCTTGAATTAATCGTTCTTTACTTATAATCATGGAAAAGTTCATAAAATGATTGGATTGATTCATTTTTCTTCTTAATTGTGAATCTTTATATAAAGTTTGAGCTTTATTTATATCTTTTTTACTTAAAAATTGTTTAGTATCTTTATTGAATTTATCCTTTAATTGCTTTAAAACAAATTGAATTCTCTCTAAATACGGAGTGTAAATATGGTTTAATATATTATTGGGTATTGAAATTTCTCCCAAAGACCAAAGGTCAAAATCATTTTCAGTAAAGATAGTAATACATGCAAAATGGTAAACAACTAGTTTGTCGTTTTCAATAAATACATCGTTTTTAGTCTTGTCAATTTTATAATCGTTATTATATATACAGTTCCAAGGCGCAGCATTTATACCTAAGTTATTTGAAATTTTTACTTTTGGAAAATATATAGGGATATAATCTAAATACTTTTGGTCTCCAAATTTCCCCTCCTCAGCCTCGGCACTGCACCAATCTATACATTTATTTTTCCACCATCTTACACTTTTTAGTCCATAGAGATCATTCTTAAATCCAATTAGACCGGCCTGATATTTTCCATACATCTTTTCTACCCAATCACGATCTCTTTGGGGGGTTAGGAAAATAGAATGGTCACCCCATTCCTCAAAAATAATATTAGGGTCAGAGAAAAAGCATAAATCACCATCACAATATAGAATAGATGGTAAATCATAATTGACCAATAAATATTCTATCAAGACAGATTTTAAAGTCCAACAATATTCATTTACTTTTCTTTTTCTCTTAATTGCTTTTAGTTCACGATCTTCTAATTCTTCAACTTGTAAAAGGTTTACATTAATTAAACTCATTTCTTTTAATAGTGAATATGCAAAAGGATCTATACAACAAATCCACAATGTGAATTTTTCTGAGTACTGCATTAGTGATTGCTGTAAAGCAATAATTTTCAAGACATACTCACTACCTACAATGACGCAGAAATGATTATTTAGATCATGTTGTTGATTATAGAATTGGGGATGTCTTTTTTGAGTATTTTTTTTGGAGAGATTTGAAGCTTTAATTCCTGTTGAAAGTGGGTTAACTATTTTCTCATTAGAGGGGATATACAATCGAGGTAAACTTATTTTTTTATCATTAGAGTTCAATGCTTATTCAGTCCTCTCCACTAAAATTTATTTGGATTCCAACTTTCATTTACAGTTTTTAAATCTTTAGGTGTATCGACACTAGCCCAAAAGTCATTGTGTTCATAGACTGCGAGCTCATTGTCTTTTATTAAATTTCGAAGAGGATCTTCTTCTAGAACACAATCATCATTATTACTTAAATAATCGAATATTTCTTTGTTAAATACAAAAAAACCGCCATTAATTACTTCATCAAGTAATGGTTTTTCTTTAAAATCAATAGCAATTCCATCTTCGACCTCCAATAGGCCGTATTGACTATTTTTTTTAATTCCAGTTAATGTAGCAATTTTTCCTTTTTCTTTATGGAATGCTATTAGTTGATCAATATCTATATTGGCTAATCCGTCACCATAAGTTAATAAAAAGGTTTCACCCTGTACAAAGGATTCAAGTTTTTTTAGTCTTGCCCCGGTCATTGTATCAATTCCTGTATCTATAAAGTGTATATTCCAATTTTCTAATTCCTGAAGTAGCGTATATTGACTGGTTTTAAAATTCAAACTAAAGTCATTCTCTTTCCAGCTAAAGTCCATAAAATATTCTTTAATTTTCTCACCTTTATATCCTAAGGGCAAAATGAAATCAGAATGTCCATATTTTCTATACCAATTCATTATATGCAAGAGGAGAGGCTTTCCTTGAACTCGAACTAATGGTTTGGGAATGTCCTCTAAAATTCCTTGCATCCGAAGCCCTTTTCCGCCACACAAAATTATGACTTTCATAGATTTATTTCCTTCCTCTCTATATATTTTACTAATTTAAACTATGTAGTTTGTTTGATAAATGTATACACGGTTGTACCATAATGACAATCAACTAAAAAATATATGTTAGATTTATAATTCAAATGCTGATTAAACGTGAAGAATACGCACTGTAGTTTATTCTCAATCTTATGTAAATTAGGTTATTTTAAAATCAATGCTTTATTTTATTTAATACTAATGAAAGAAATTGCTTGTTTATAAGATAAAAGAAGGGGAGGGGAATCAAAGGAATTGAAGAAGCTTATAATGAAAAATCTAAGAAGGAAATTAACTATTTAAAGGAAAAGTGAACAAATATTAAATTGTAGATTTTACAAATTTAAAAAAGAGCACCGTATAAAGGTGCTCTAGTGATGGAATCAATTTTGTAAAGAACCATTTATTCAATAAAGAAGGACTTATGAATTATTATATGAACGGTTTATTAATTAAGTGTGTATCAATTAGATGGGAATTTTATTTCTCTACACCTATTTTAATTTACTGGAAAAATCATGTTAAAAGTAAAAAGAAAAGTATTAAGTTAATGTTATTTTATTTAAAATATAATCCCAATCGGAATCATCACCTTCCCATCTATCCTGATAACGTGGGAGTTCAATTGAACAAACCCTTGATATTCCCCAATTTTGTTCAACGATATTAGATATATCCTCCTTAAAATTGACAATAAGAATATTAAAATCTTTATTTGTAATTTCGGATAATACGTTTTTTAATTCAATCGCTTCATCTCGATTTCCCCAAATCCTAATGAATAAAATCGATTCACTACTATTTATTTTTTCAAGGAATCGATTAATTCTAGTGTCTAATTTAGCTTTAAAAGAAGGATAAGTTGATTTCCAATCCTTTTCTGATTCAATAGGAAAGTCATGCATTGAAAAACAATTATAATAAGTGTCCTTTATACAATAGGTAATTCGTTCTGCCCATTTAGTTTGATTATCAAATTCTGATTCAATAAGACCGTAACTTTCTGAACCTTCTATGACCATATTTTCCAACTTCATAAATTTTTCAAACCGACTTTGAAGTAATCTGTTTACATCTGAAAGTGATGGATAATAAAACCAATCTAAAGGTCCAGAAAATGTTCTTAAATGGTGCCTTTTGATTTGGTTAGTGACTTGACACAATCCTCCTAAACTTACAATTACGCCATAGGATTTTTGTATATCATCTAGGTTCATCCTCATCATCCTTTTTAAAAGTAATTTAAATTATCTATTCAGTATATGATGCAATAACATATTGATGTGGACATATATATATCAAAGTACATAGAACTAAGACATTGGTATAAATTTGAAAAGTCAAAATCCCTAAGTTAAGGGATTATATCTTTAATGTTATATCATTGAGTTGCTATTGGGATGAAAGCTGGTAGGGATTATACTCTCCAGTAACTAAAATTAGAAACCAGTCCTTGATTACTACAGTAAAATTGTTGTACCTTTAAAAGAATCCTTAGATAAAAAAATCTATTGGTTAGCATTTAACCAGTAGATTTTTCTTTGAGTTATTATCTTTTACATCATAATTATAGAAGATGAAAAATTCCACTTAGAAATAATTTTAAGCAGAAGAATAGACTAGTCTAATTTCTAATGGTCCCAGTATCTTTTATTTTGACGTGTGTCTTTACATTTATTTTAGCCTCTGCTAACGCTTTCAACCAATCTTCTTTTCGTTCTTTCCACTCTTTATATTGAAAAGCTCTAGCATATAATGATAATCCGATTGGATCAATTTTATTCTGCTGTATTTCATCCAACATATTTTGTAATTCCTTATTAATTTCTTTTTCGATAGCGCTTTCTAAATTATTTATGTTTTTTTTATTATCATAATGCTCCTTAATTAAATTCGCATTGGTTTTTTCTACTAAGGCTACATTAGCGTTTATATCGAGATTAAATACAAACTTTCCGTTTTTAAAATTAACATCTATCTTCCTTGTCGCATTCTGTACGAAGATAGAAGTGTTTGTTTTTTTGTTGGATTTTTTAGGAGGAAGCTCAAGGTGTAGAATCATCCGGCCTGTAAGTTTTGACTTATTTATAAGATTGAAGAACTTAACATCTTTTTTAGGGATACGAGTTGAAAATTTTCCTTGGCGATCTAAAAGTGCAATTCCTATCGTGTCAATTTCATTCTTTGTTTTTTTGATAACTGGAACAATTTGCGTCATTCCTTCTTCATTTTGTTCTCTCGTTAGTTGTTGAATCGTAGAAGAAACGGATTGATTATTTTGAATGGAGGATTCGATTACACTACTTATATAAGATGGTAGTGATGGTTTATCTGGCTTATTAATTGTAAAAATTTCTTCTACAGGTCCATCAACAAGTACTACTTTAGCATTAATGGTAGCGTAAGGATCACGGTAAGAAGAATCAAGTTCCTGCAACCAATTTGATTCTTGTGCTAATTTTTTCCCAATTAAAATAATTTCAGCTTTTGAGGCTGTCATATAGCCCGTTAACTTCGTATCTATCTTGCTGAATCCATTATATACAGTGGATGCCTGTGTCCAATGCTCTATAGTACTTTGTTGCTGTTTATGATGAAAGAGTGGGATGCTTGTGCCAACTTTTATGTCTCCATTATGGGTTCTATCCAAGCCAATTAATAGGATTAATGAAACCTTCTCAAGAGGAATTCTCTGACTACAACCAATTATATATACACAACAAATTACAATCCATATCCATTTTTGAATCAAAGTTGTTTCCTCCTAGTAATCCAAGTAAAAAGAATACTGTAAGCGAAAAATAAGATTGGTAATAGAATAAAGAAAACGACATTTAAGATATCCATAAGAGAATATATAAACAAATATTGATCCACATCGGGATTTAGGAAAATAAATAGGCCAACTATAAGTAACATAAAAGCAAGTAGCGCCCAATTGCGGGCGTTTTTTTGAAGTGAAATGGTTACAGACTCAAAACTGAAAAATAAATATGGATATATTGTAGTGGAAAATACAATTAAATAGTAAGCGATATATATAATTTCTAATCGTTCTATGAAAGAAAAACGAACCCCTTTTAACAGATGAAATACTGGCCAAATTACGTCTTTTATCCCCTCCGGACTAAAGTATATATAAGAAAGAATAGTCACATAGAGATAGAAAAACATGGTTCCAGTATTCGCTATTAGTATTCCTTTTATGGCTTTTTGTTTTTTTTGTAAGAACGGATAAATAAAATATGCAATTTCTAAGCCCGCATAAGGGGTAATGGTATCTTTCGTTGCTTGTACAATAGGGTATATACCATCTTTAAAAATAGGTAGTAGGTGTAAAGGAGCATACATACTCTTTAATGAAAAAAGAAGAAATAATGGCATCCAAGTAGTAAAGAAGAAAACAAGCATAGAATAACTAGTAAGAGCCCTTAACCCACTCAGTGCTAAAATAATAAAAGGCAATAATAATAATATGGTGATTTGATAAGCGGGAATGGAAGGGAATATCCACACTTTTACAATATCAGTTGCCTTTAATAAAGTATTAAAGCCAGCAAAAAATAGATAAAAGGCGTATAAAAGAAGAAAAATTGTCCCAAGCCATTTACCAAAGTACGTTTTTAAAATCTGTGAGAAGTTTTTGTTAGGATTTTTTTGTAACATTAATATAATAAATACGCCAATTATAGAAGTAGTTATCCAACCCAGAATGATAGAAATCCAGCCATCTGTGCCAGCGGTAGTAGCAAGTGGGCTTGGCATAATTAGCATTCCTGATGCTAGTTGCAGTGAATGAATGAAAATAATAAATTCAAATAAAGTTATGTTTTGGAATTTACTATTTTCCATGCGAACCACCTTCTTTTTTCTTTTTTTGTTTTGGCTGTCCTGTACTCGAGCGGGTGGTGATCATGGAAATAGGAAATCTTACAAAAGAATCTTTTAGCTCTTGGAGACGAAATGGTGCTATTGGCAATCCGTATGGTGAACCATAGGAAGTTAGTGAAACAAAATGAGCAAATAAGAGCATTAATCCACTAACAATACCTACAATGCCATAAAAGTATGCCAATAACATCATTGGAAAACGAATAAGGCGTATAGAACTTGATAAATCGTAATTAGAAACAATAAATGATGCAATGGCTGTAATAGATACGATAATAACCATAACGTTACTCACAAGACCAGCTTGAACAGCCGCCTGCCCAATTACAATCCCTCCAACGATTCCAATAGTTTGTCCAATTGGTTGTGGTAAGCGAATACCAGCTTCACGTAGCATTTCTAGTGTAATTTCCATTATAAAAGCTTCCAATAAGGGAGAAAAAGGGACTTTGACTCTTGATGTTGCAATAGAAGTGTATAAGTCTATAGGAATAATTTCAAAGTGAAAAGAGACTATAGCAATATAAAATGCGGGTAAAAAAATAGCTATAATAAATCCTGCAAATCGTAATAAGCGAAAAAATGATGCGATGAGCCAATGAATATTATAGTCATCTGGGGTTTGAAAAAATCCAATCAAATTCATAGGAACAACCATTGCACCAGGGGATCTATCCATTAATACTGCTACTTTCCCATCAAGTATATGATTTGAAATGGCGTCTGGGCGCTCGCTTAAATAAGCCTGTGGAAAAGGAGTCCAATTTTGATCTTTTGTATAATTAGATAGCTCTCCAATACTTAATACCGCATCTGTTTTGATTTTACAGATTCTAGTTTCAATTTCTTGGACTACATCTGCGTTTGCTACATCACCTAAGTAAATTAAATAGACTAAAGAAGTGGCTCTTTCTCCAATCGTCAGCTTTTTGATTTTTAACTCTGTAGAAGGAATATATCGACGGATAAGACCTATATTTTTTGTGGCATTTTCAATAAATCCATCATGGGATCCTTTTATAGTAACTTCTGAAATTGGCTCTTGAATTGCTCTCTCTGCCCAGCCTTTTGTATTTATTAGAAGTGAACGCTTTTCTCCTTCCATAAACAGTACACATTGCCCCTCAAGTAATCCTTCTTTAATTTCATTCCATGTATATACTATTTTGGTATGAGTAGCAATAATATTAGAATTAAATATTTGACTGTCTTCATTTACTTCTTGTAATAATGGTGTAACAACATTGGTTTTTAATGCAACACCATCTGTAAGGCCTTCGAAATAATATAGTAAAATATTCGTGTTTGTTTTTAATTGCAAAGGATGTTCAATTAAATCTGCACTAATATCAAAGATGTTATCTAATGTATTTTTAAGTTCTTTTAAGTTACTTGTTTGGATCTTTTCAATGGTTTTATCTGTCTTAGTTTCTAAGGTCTCTTCATTTAAGGACAAAATTGACACCTCTTTAATATATAACGATTAGTTGTATTTATTATTTTTATATGATTGAATTTTATTCACTAATTTAAACTAATTGGAGATAAGAATTAATAAATTTGATGTGCTATATTATTAATTCAATAATTGGGAGCAAAAAGCAGATGTAATTTGTGTGGAAATTTCAGTATTAAGATAGAATTGAAATTTGAATGATTATAATAAAAAGAGCCCTTGATAGGTTCTTTTTTTAGTTGGTAAATATGATGTCAACAATAGATGGCGATAAAGGTAGTAATTTAGATGTCTTTATGTTAATCTGCTAAATTTTGTAAGGAGAATTCTTTTTTTCATACCTTCATACTCAATGAAAAAGGATATTTCATTTATTTGGGTGTTCTAGTGTATTTTAATTTTGCGCACCAACAAATTTTGTTTAGGGACAAAATGCGTTTTCTTAATTATCAGAAAAAACAGTGCGACAAAATTCCTATTAATTATTTTGGTAGGTATCAAATATTTCTTTGACCTTATTTTCTTGATATTACCGTACGTTTATATGTTTCTAAGGGAAAGAAATACTTTCATTTTTATTACCATCTATTGTTTGATTAAGATGGTAACATGAAAGTGAAACGTTTACAACCAGAAAATAAAGAAAAAATATTAAAATACGACTTTTTTCGACAATCATTCTATGTTTATATTTCATTTTATTATAGGAAAAGGCGGGGGAAAGCGGACCTTTTCCTATAAAATGTTTTGTTGGAATTAGAAATAACTAAAAAAGTAATATTATCTTAAAATTAAAATGAAATTCAATGATAAGGTTATAATTGAATTTTTAAACCTCATGTGTATTGAAAGTATGGTCAAATCTTAATCCACGTTGCGTTTCTTCCTTTTGTAACTAGCTTAATATGGCCAAACACTTGCAAGGAATTTAAAGCCTTACTGATTGTACTTTCTGCAATGTCTGGATAAGTGTTACGAATACTTTCCTTAGTAAAGGGTTGTTTTTGTTTAAGTATAAAATCCTGAATTCTCTCAACTTTAGTATGTTTACATATAGAATCTAGAACTGTGTTATGTAGATCTTTGTAAGCCTCTAATATAATGGTTAAAAACGTTTTTAACCAAAAGCTATTATTATGTTCCTCGCAGTACCAATTCACCGAAGATTTATAAATCGAATTGTAATAATCAGATTCGTTTTTCTTAATATATTTATCCAAACATACATATTTTACAAATGTATGTCCACTCTTAATTAACAGCAATTGCATTAACATAAATGCCAGCCTGTTATTACCTTGATTGAAAGGGACTATGCAATAAAAATTTAATATAAAACGAGCTATTAATAAAAGTGAATGTAGCCCCTTACTAGTATTTAATGAGTTGTATTGATCACATAATTGCTCCATAAACCGTGGGATAAGTTCATGCGGAAGAATGCGGTAACTATTCAAGTGCATTCCATGTTCTGGAACTCCTGGAATAATAAAAGGTTTTTCACGCCATTTGGCACTGTCAGAGGTAATATAATGTATTAGTTGAAAATGTAATTCCTGTATAGTTGCTGGATTAATTAATAAAGTACAGGAGTTTTTATGTACAAAAGAAAGTGTTTGATAATAGCAGAAAATAGCATCTTCAGAAATATTTTGAGGTACTATATCATCTAAAATAAGTTCTTTTAATCTTTTATTAGGAACTTTTATATCCTCATAAATAGTTGTGAAATTTTTTATGTAATGTAGTGGTATAGTTTTTTCTAAACTATTAAATATGTCAGGGTTTTGTTCCTGATAAGCAGCTAATTTTCCTTTGAATTCGCTAATTTCACTTATTAAATTGATTAACCTCCTTTTTAATTCAATATTTTTGTACTTATCATCAAAAAAGTCTCTCATTTTTGTTCCTCCTGTAACCCCTTAACACGTTGTTGCATATATCTTTCCATTCTAAAGGTATGCCACGAAATCATTGTAAAATAAAGATATTGTAGGTCTGATTTTGAATATATATATCAGAATCTATATTTTTATTTAACAATTAAAATGTGGAAATTATAAAGAAGAATCGTTACGATTCAATTTTAATAGGCATAATCCTAACATCAAATGCAAAAATGTACAATAAAAAAATATAAAATATAAAACTATCAAATCTTTTGAAAGATTATCTAAAAGAGTTTTAAGAAGTTGTAGGTATAGATGTTCTTTGGTTTAGGAGTAAATAATAAAGCGATAATAAAGTTTTCATAGGTAATTAAAAAGTAGATAGACTATTAATTTGTGACAATTACGTGCCTAATCTATCATATGCTTTTATGAGAATTCTAAAATTAAATCCTAACGAGCTGAATTTTCTATATTTAGCATAAATATTAGGGAGGCGTGCTGATGAAATGTATCATTTTATATAGAAATATGTAACGTTTAACACTCGTATTGTAAAATATTTTGACATACGTTAATTTAAATATTAGGTACAGGAACATTTAATAAAAACTCAGTACTAAAATACCCTTTAAACGTTTCACCCTAAGAACTTTTCTCAAGCACACTGAAGTTCATCCTTTGTTTCTGTGCCTTATTAGATAAAAATAACACAATAAATTATTAGAATGTGATAGTTAAAATTGTATTTTTAAATCTTTTCTATTTTTAAACCTTTTCTCTTTTCTTAAACATTAACAATTTCTTGATAATCTGTTTAAAGTAAGGAAATACAGGATAGAAAATAGCTATTAATAAAGAAAATACAGTTAAGCTAGATACCTTAAGTTATTTTATAAGTAATTAAGCGTTAGTTTGAATTAGTAGGGGTATTATATGTGTTTTAACCTCAAGTGTATATGTTTAAGGTTAAAGAATTTGTGAGTGGTATAAAAGTAGCGGAAGTCTGGAAGAAACGGATATAATCGGTTTCTTCTAGACTTTTTTGCTTTTTGTAATATAAAAAATTTATTTTTCCTACATGAGGAATTTTTTTGTTTTAATATTTGAATTTTTTGTGAAATTAAATGAAGTTTTTATTCTTCTTTTAATACATAATGTTACAAAATTGCTTAATTGTATTTACTTTATTTTTATAGGAGATTAAAAATAATAATAAATGTACCAATTTATGAGAGATATTAATATATTAATTGACGATTTGTTCGTTTATCCCTATATTGCTATTATATTAGCGAAAGCAATATATTGGGGGGACAAAAATGAAATTGAAATTAACATCTAAATTGGAAAGATTAAGAACAAGTAAAAAGGGGATTGGTGCTTGTGTTTTGGCTGCAGGCATGACAGCAATCACAATGACTCCTCAAAGTGCGTATGCACACGGGTTTGTTGAAAAGCCGAGTAGTCGTGCTGCTTTATGTAGTCAGAATTATGGGGCATTAAATTTAAATTGTGGAAATGTAATGTATGAACCTCAAAGTCTAGAAGCACCTAAAGGGTTTCCCGATGGTGGACCGATTGATGGTAAAATCGCTTCGGCAGGAGGACTATTTGGAGGAACTCTTGACCAACAAACAACAAATCGTTGGTTCAAAAACACAATTAAGGGTGGAGTAAATACATTTACATGGAAATATACAGCAGCACATTCTACAAGTAAATGGCATTATTACATTACAAAAAAGGGATGGGACCCTAACAAACCATTAACACGTGCTGAATTAGAACCAATCGGAACTGTGAAACATGACGGTTCGGCTGCATCAAATAATTTAACACATACAATTAATGTACCAACTGATCGTAATGGTTATCATGTTATTTTAGCTGTATGGGATGTAGCAGATACGTCAAATGCGTTTTATAATGTAATTGATGTAAATTTAGTAAATAATGAAACTCCTGATACAGTAGCTCCAAGTCAACCAACTGAATTAAATGCCTCTAAAGTTTCTGCCAATAGTGTTGAAATAACATGGAAGGCTTCTACTGATAATATAGGTGTAAAAGAATATCAAGTGTTACGTAATGGAGAAGTAATTGATACGGTACCAGGTACAACTTTTATTGATAAAAAACTAAAAGCAGATACGGAATATACCTATACAATAAAGGCATTAGACTCTGCTGGAAATATATCAAAAGAAAGCGAAAAACTAAAGGTTAAGACAACACATGCAATCCCAGATATAGAGGCTCCAAGTCAACCAAAAGGATTACATAGTATGGGTACAACAGCGACAACTGTTGATTTGATGTGGAGTCCATCAGAAGATAATGTAGGTGTTGACCATTATATTGTATATAGAGAAAGCGCTGGGGTTATGAATAAAATTGGGACCGCGGCTAATACATCCTTTATGGATAAAGATTTGAAGGCTAATACATCGTATAAATATGTAGTGACGGCGGTTGATTTAGCTGGAAATGAATCTAGTAGAAGTGATGTTTTGAATGTAACAACAAAGTCAGAGGATTCCGTATATGAAAAATGGGATGCAAGAAAAGCATATACTAAAGGTGATAGAGTAGTACATGAGGGGAAAGTGTATGAAGCAGTTCAAAATCATCAAGGAAATGGCGACTCAAATTGGATTTTTGCTTTATCGCTTTGGAAGCCAGTTTTGAATAAATGATAAGCTGAAAAAGGTAGTTAACAATTTTGGATTGCTCTTTAAAAATTAAGGGCTGTTTCAAATATAATTATCTAATGGATTAAATGATATGTTAATAAAGTGAAACTTTAATCAGTGAAGGTTTTGTTCATCCCCCACTGATTATCATCCCTCACCAATCGGGCTTTTACGGGCGCCCGTTAATGCGGGATAAAATTTAAACGCCATCCTAATGTTTACGAAATGAAATTAAAAAAGAATCCCAATGGAATTCCATTGGGATTCTTTTTTTCTAATTTGTAATAGCGTATATTTTCACTGTGAATTTGCTAGTGGCACCAATTGGACTTGCAATATAATATTTAGTATTTGTGTAAGCTTCAGTCCTAGATTCATGTGAAATATTTTTCCAACGAGTGGAATCTATTCCTAGGGAAACATCAATCATTACATTGAAAGAAATAGTAGAAGGATAATCTTTTTCTGAAGGCACAATAACCCATTTTAATTCTTTGGTACCTACAGGTAAACTATCAATTTTAAAGTTTTGGCTGGATCGATTTTGTTGCCCTGATAAAGGACTAGATTCAGATGATATTTGTGAAATTAATATTTCCTTTTCATTTGAATGTATACCATTTAATTTAATGATACTATCAATTAAACCTGGACCGGGAAAATCAGCTGCGATGATACCAGAATGTTTAATTGCGCCTTGTTGTAAGAGTTCGGTCCCAAGTGTATTCATCCCCCCATAGTATACTTGTCCGTTTCTATCGCGAGGGAAATCACTCCACGCATTAGTGGAATTCGTTTGAATCAATTTAGGACTACTGTCAGTATTTCTGCTCTCTTTTCCGCTTGCAACAAACCAAGGATATACATTATTTAAAAATGCGGCTGCGCCCCCCGTACCACTAAAATGGTTGAGATGAATTTTTCCATTATTAAAATTAATATTTGTATTTTGTAGATGGTTTTTTATCGCAATCCATTTTGTATATATTTCGTCTGGTCCGCTTCCAATTTCAAATTTATCTTGTATATTTAAACCTTCGTAATCAATCCCGTACAATTGAGCGGATGTAAAGTTTTGTAAGATTACAATTTTTCCGCGGGTATCTCCTAAAGTAGGGTTATTTCTATCTGAAGTTGGTACGGAATTAGGATCCCAAAAATATGAAGCATTAACGTTTTTATATTTTAAAAATATCTCCTCAAATGATAGAGATCCACTTTCAGGATTAGTTTCTTCTTTTAAGCGCATTAATATTGTTTCTGTTGGATGATCTTTTAAAAATTGAATGGTCTCTTTTAATACATCTTCAAACACAGCTTTTTGATTTACAACGCCATGATACATTGCAAAAGAATCTTTTACACGTTTAACACGCATATCTACATATCGAATTCCAGAATTTAATTGTTGGGATAAACTCATAGTTTGATTTCTTGTCAAATTTTCATCAAGAAAACTCGCTCCATGTAAAGCCATCGTACCGTGAGTCCCTGGAATAGATATTTCACTTATTTTTGTTGAACCTTCTATTTTCGACATCCACGATGGATTTTGATACCCTATATTGGATTCATAGGAGTAACCTGGATGACTATCAGCTAAAATAGTAGATGGTGTACTTAAACTTGCTAGTGTAATACAAGTAAGGATGCTAATTTTAAAGAAATTTCTCATTTTTATTTTGTTCATTTTTTCTCTCCTGACCTTTAAACAATTGTTAGATGATTTTTTACTATATTTATTGTTTTTCATTCTTAAGATAATAAATTTTTGTATTTAAAAATAATTAACAATAGGAGGAGTAAGTTATTTGAGACTTTAATAATTTTTTATTATAAATTGTCCCTAATAGCCAAACGGATTCTTGAAAACTCGAAGTATAGCCTCCAAAAAACAACTGTTTATCGTATTGAATACAAACAAAACAGAAGTCCTAAAAAAGACTTCTATTTTGTGACATATAATGAATGATAAGGTGGTAAACAAATCAAGATAATGTGATTGAGTGGTAAAAATTTATTAATAGCTGTTTTAGAATCTCTTATAACAAGGCTGATTACAAAAAGCGGATCTCTACACTGCTAATAAAAATTGAAAAATTCTACTCATTAAAACTTAGACTAACTACAGTTGCAATTGATTGGGCTGCATGTTCCCAGCTTCCATCTATAACTTTACCAATCTGCTGACCAAGTGCATTTAAATCATTTGGATTAACTGGAATTCCATTATACGCAGCAAGAATTGATAAAAGTGGAGCAGCAAATGGTGTCCAACCACCTCTGTCAATATTAAATACAGGTTTATCTAGTACCTTTCCATCTTGTACTGTAAACTCATAATAAAATTGATCATCTGGACGAAAACTTAAATGATGAGAGATTTGCCCCTTAACATATTTTTTTCCTGCACCTAGATTTACTACTTCTATTTCCTTTACATTAAATTCATGTTCAAATACTTTGATTTTTTTGACTTCTGGACCATTTAAGGCAGCTTGAACGGCTGTTTCCAAATTGTTTTGTGCAAAAGGTTGAATACTTAATTGTGCCTCTTTTAGTTGAATAGGAGCCTCCTTTTCTGCAGCAAACACCGAGGTAGTAGGTAGTGCACCTGTAGCTAACGTAGCTGCAAGTGCCGTTGTCATCATGATTTTTCGTTTCATCTTCATAGTTTTCCTTCCTCTCTTAAAGTTATGATATATAATTTTTTAAGATTGACACGGTACAATTTTTTTCATAATGCACGCAAAAAACTGGTTTAAGAACTATGTGAAAAACGTGTCGGAAAATTAAAATTAATTATATATGTATTTTAAATGATATATATCTACACATATTTTTTCAATTTTTAGATAAATTAAACAGTCATTACTGCATAAGAGTCAATTTAGCACTTTATTTATCTATACACTTCCTATAAACACATTTAGTTCATAGTAAAAGTAATATATTTGATATTAAATGTCTTGCATAATGCGATAAAATTTCACAATTTTTTATCAATATATACAGAAAAAAAGTAACGAAACTTAAGTGATATTTAATACTTTTCATATTTGTGAAGTATGTGAATTTGCTTATTGTAACATCTAAGATGTTAGATGTTGTTTTTTAAACATTACTTATCCGGATTCATGAAAAGTATTTTAATATATTTTTTATTTTATATAAAAATATATAGTTTTAATATTAAAACTAAAATATGGAAGTAACATAGGGGATTTACGCATATAGTAATGTTGATGGTTAAATTAACAAAATTTTCATTTAAATCAGATAAATCTATGATGTTTTTAACTTATAATAATGTTACTACGATGAAAAAATGGCTACTAATTAGTTAATTTAAAAATCAATTTTAGATAGGAAGAGGATAATGAAGACCAGAGATACTTATAAAATTATTGTAATTGGTGCTGGGACTGCAGGAATATCTTCTACTGCACATTTATTAAGAAATATCCCCCTATTGAAAGAAAGTATAGCGATTATTGATCCGTCAAAAAAACATTATTTTCAGCCACTATGGAGTTTAGTGGGGGGAGGAATTGTTTCAAAGGAAAGTACAATGCGTGATCAAGAATCGCTTATTCCAAAAGGGGCAACGTGGATCCCTAAAAGTGTTGTTAAGTTATTTCCGGATGAAAATAAGATACTGTTAGATGACGGACTGCTGCTTGAGTATGAAATTCTTATTGTAGCAGCTGGTATACAAATAAATTGGGAAGGTATTAAAGGCTTAAAAGAATCTATTGGGACTAATGGGGTATGTAGCAATTATTCTTATACATATGTTGATTCTACTTGGAGAGAAATCGAAAAATTTAAAGGAGGAAATGCGCTTTTTACCCACCCTAATACTCCTATTAAATGCGGTGGTGCTCCACAAAAAATTATGTATTTAGCAGAGGAGTATTTTTGTAATAGTGGTGTAAGAAACAGAAGTGAAGTAATGTTTTATTCTGCAAACAGTAACATCTTTCAGGTTCCGCGATATGCAAATACTTTAGAACAAGTACTAGAAAGAAAGCAAATTATAACGAACTATAATAAAAACTTAGTAGAGATTATCGCTGAAAAAAGAGAAGCAATTTTTGAAGATATGCAAACAATGAAAAGAGAAACAGTACCATATAGTATGATACATGTTGTTCCACCAATGGGACCACCTAACTTTATCAAAGAAAGTGAGATAAGTGATCATCAGGGCTGGGTAGATATAAGTCCTTATACTTTGCAGCATGTACAGTATAAGAATATTTTCGGACTTGGAGATTGTACCAATTTACCTACCTCTAAAACTGGAGCAGCAATTCGAAAGCAAATACCTGTCTTAAAACAAAATATTATGGACGTACTTAACGGAAGAGACTTGCAGGCTAAATATGATGGATATACATCATGTCCGATTGTTACAGGATATAAAAGTCTTATACTCGCTGAATTTAACTATGAACATGAGCCACAAGAAACGTTTCCATTTAATCAAGCGAAAGAACGGTATAGTATGTTTTTACTTAAAAGATATATGTTGCCATATATGTATTGGAATTTAATGTTGAAAGGGATTCTATAGGAGAAGATAAAAAGTGGTTACAAAAATTGAAAATCAATTTGAAATAACTAATTGGAGGGAATAGCTATGCTTTTAAAATATTTTTATGATGAAAAATTAGCACATGCTTCCTATTTAGTCGGTTGTCAGAAAGAAGGCGTAGCAATCGTTGTTGATCCCAGTCGCTATATAGAACAATATATAGAATTTGCTAAGAAAGAGGGGATGGAAGTAATTGCTGCGGCTGAGACTCATATTCATGCTGATTTTCTTTCTGGGTCTAGAGAACTTTCTAATCTTTACCATGCAAATTTATATGTATCTGATGAAGGAGATTGTGATTGGAAATATCAATATCTTAACGAAGGTCGATACAAATTGGTTAGAGAGGGCACAGAGTTTAAAGTAGGTCATATAAAATTTAATGTAATTCACACCCCAGGGCATACGCCTGAAAGTATCTCTTTTTTAGTAACTGATACAAGTCAAAATAATTTTACGAATGATAAACCGATAGGGATTTTCACAGGTGACTTTATATTTGTAGGAGATATAGGAAGACCTGATTTATTAGAAACAGCTGTTGGTATGAAAGATACAGCACAAATAGGAGCGAAACAATTATTTGATTCTATACAAAAAGTAAAAATACTCCCTGATTATTTGCAAATATGGCCATCGCATGGTGCGGGAAGCGCATGTGGAAAAGCATTAGGAGCAATTCCAACTTCTACATTAGGTTATGAAAAAATGTTTAATTGGGCATTTCAATGTAATGAAGAAATTGATTTTATATCAACTTTATTGACGGGACAGCCAGAGCCTCCAAAGTATTTTTCATTAATGAAGAATTTAAATAAGTATGGTCCTCCAATCCGTAAGAAGAGAAAGATTACTGCTATTAATACAGTAGAAGAACTTCAAGAAGTTATGAGAAGTGTCCAGCAAATAGTTGATATAAGGGATGTAGAGAGTTTTGCTTCTGGTCACATTGAGAAATCAATTAACATACCGTATAACAATTCTTTCACAACTTGGTGTGGATGGTTACTAGATTATAAAACAGAGACTTTAATAATTCTAGATGAGGAAAAGGTTAAGGTTGAGGAAGTCATTAGGGACTTTGAATCTATTGGGCTAGATAATATTGTTGTTTTTGCACCTTTAAAAGTAATAAAAAAATTTGATATATTAGAAGGCTACAAGGAAAAAACATCAATTGAATTATATCGGTATATAAAAGATAGAAGTGTTAAGGTTATCGATGTACGTAGTAAAAAAGAGTGGGAGGAAGGACACCTTCATGATGCAATACATATTATGTTAGGCAATCTATTTGAGAAGATAGATTCTGTACCGAAAGATTGTCCAATAGTTTTACAATGTCGAACTGGTTTGCGTTCCGCTATAGCAGCTAGCATCTTACAAAAAGCTGGTATAAAGGAAGTAGTTAATTTAAAAGGCGGATTTCTCGAGTGGAAAAAGTTTGGATTACCATACGAGAATTAATTTTTATCTAGTAATTCATTAAATTAGATATTTATCTTATTAATTAATAGCTTATGTTATTACAATTATAATAAAGATTAGGTGATAAAACCAGTATTGTAATACATTGTATATCGTATTAATATTTATATATTCTTGTTAAATATTATAGAATTGGGTGATGATATTGATGAAAACAATTAAATCTATAACATGTATGTCAGTTTTATTATTCATTTTTACATTATTTTTACCAAAAAATTTAGCATTCGCAGAAGAGATGGATAAGGTTTGGGATCCAGAGAAAGGGACTATTTCTGGTTATATCTGGTTTGATGAAAATGAGGATGGTTGGATTGATCCTGAGGAACAAACAATCGCACCTGAAATAGGTGAAATAAAGTTATATTTAATTAATGAAAATGAAGAAATAGTTGAAGAAAAAATAGTGTCTAGATTACAAAATGGGCAAGCTCATTACTATTTTGAGGTAGAAGAAGGAAAGTATAAAATACGAGCTGAGTTTACTGAAAAGGGAAAATATCAGCTTACTAGAGATGAAAGAGATTCATTTTTCAATTCTACAACAAACGAAACAAGGTATTATGAAATTATGAAGTCATACAATATAGATAGTATTCAGCTCGGGTATAAAAAGCTTCTTAAGTCTATTTAAAGTAAGGAAAAAAGCTAAAGGTGATAGTAAAAAGGTTGGATTTCAATTTTAAGTGGGGCATGCGCCTCTCTTTTTTTAACAGATTTGTTGATTATATTATTTGATGTTATATGAGAAAAATGGAGGCGTTTATCGTTGATGATTTTTGGACGATTAGATCGTGAACAGAGCTTTCATGTATTATTTTGTAACTTCACTGTAATGGAATTATGTACGACTACAGCACCAGAACATTGAGTTTTCTAGTTCTTTACAATAGAGACTTGTACTTTATTGTATCATTAGATTTATCTCACAGAATGAGAAAATGTAATATGCTCCTATTTGAAGGATTTTTTATTATTGGTAATTTCATGTACCGTATTTAAAAATAAATCCAATTTGGAAGAAGTGAAGCAGGATGAGCTTCCTACAAAAGTGAAAGAAAAACTTGCTGCGAAATAATAAAAAGGATTTGGCCTTAAAGGTCAAATCCTTTTCTGTTTTCAAAATCTTTTTGTGAAATGAATATAAATCCATATCTTTTAAATTGAGATGTTGTTACGCCGTAACTAGTTTGTTTATTTCCACTAATTACTTAAGTCTTATCATTTTTGCACCAAAACTTATCCGTCCATTTGGTAAGGCATCGAATAAACCTTACGTATACCACTGCGATTTCTGATAACTTACATGTAGAGATATCACTCAATATAACAAAAATGTAATGTTAATGAAATGTAATTCCACCGATACTAGTAATGAAATTATATAAAATGAAGGGGAGTTAAAGAATTTTTATAATGAAAAAGGAGAAGTATTAATGCGAAATATATTAAGTGTAGAAAAAATTGAAAAATATTATGGTAATAAAGATAACGTAACAAAGGCTATAGATAATATTAGTTTTAAGGTAGATGAGGGAGAATTTGTTGGGATAATGGGGCCTTCAGGAAGTGGCAAAACTACATTACTTAACTGTATATCAACGATTGATCATGTTACGACGGGAAAAATAATGATAAATAATAGTGACATTACGCGGTTAAAATCAAAATCACTAGATAAGTTTAGACAAAATGAATTAGGGTTTATATTTCAGGACTTTAATTTATTAGATACTCTTACCGCTTATGAAAATATTGCCCTAGCGTTAACTATAAAAGGTGAGGAAAGTTCAGAAATTGATGGGAAAATACAAGCAGTGGCAAAATATTTAGACATTGAACAAGTATTAAGCAAATACCCTTATCAAATGTCAGGCGGACAAAAACAAAGGGTTGGTTCGGCAAGAGCTATTGTAACAGATCCATCTTTAGTACTTGCAGATGAACCAACAGGATCGTTAGATTCTAAATCAGCTAGATTATTACTTGAAAGATTTGAAAGTCTAAATAAGGATTTAAAAGCTACAATACTTATGGTTACTCATGATGCATTTACAGCAAGCTATGCCCGTAGAATTCTTTTTATTAAAGATGGAAAAATATTTACCGAGTTGGTCAGAGGGAATGATTCCAGAAAAGAATTCTTTACTAAAATTATCGAAGTTATAACCCTTCTTGGAGGTGATGATAATAATGTACTCTAAGATTGCTATTGGGAATGTAAAGAAAAGTTTTAAAGATTATGCCATATATTTCTTAACACTAACACTGGCTGTTTGTATATTTTATAGCTTTAACTCCATAGAATCACAAAAGGCATTTGTGGAAATTAACGCTGCAGATAGAAAGTATGTGCCTACAGTAATGAACGCTATCTCAGATGTGTCAGTATTTGTATCCGTAATATTAGGTGGTTTAATATTGTATGCAAATAATTTCTTAATTAAAAAACGTAAAAAAGAATTAGGAATATATATGACTTTAGGTATGGGAAGAAGAAATATATCCAGAATATTAGTAACAGAGACATTTCTAGTTGGTATTATATCTTTAGTGAGTGGGCTTATAATAGGTATTGGAGTATCACAGGGATTATCTACATTTGCATTAAAGTTATTTGACTTGCCCATCAATAAATATAAATTTGCAATTTCAACAGGTGCTATAGGTAAAAGCGTATTATACTTTGGGATCATGTTTTTGCTTGTTATGTTATTTAATGTATATGTTGTTTCTAAATACAAAATAATTGATTTGTTAACAGCAGGTAAAAAAAACGAAGATGTAAAATTTAGAAATCCTCTTATCTATGTAATCATATTTATTATGTGTGTAGCATCACTTGGATATGCATATGTGACTGTACTAAAAATCGGATTGAATTATAATAATCCTATGCTCATGGTATCAATTATTCTTGGCATATTAGGTACATTGCTGTTTTTCTTTAGTTTATCTGGATTTATATTATATGTTGTAAAGAAGAATAAAAAAGTCTATTTTAAAGGGTTAAATATATTTATCATCAAACAAATAAATAGTAAGGTTAATACAAATTTTATATCCATGTCTGTAATATGTTTAATGTTATGCCTTACAATGGTGGTTTTATCTACAGGAATCAGCTTTAACAGAATAATGGACGAAAGAACGAAAGAAACAACACCATTTGATGCCAGTATTAAATTGGAGAATAAGGATGAAAGTTACACTATAGAAGACGTATTAAATAAAGCTAATTTTAAAATAAGTAATAACGAAAAATATGTATCTTATAATGTATATCCAACAGGGATGGAAGTGGTGGACTTAGTACCAGAAGTACGTAAAGATTATAAAAAAAGTGGTATGGATTTCATTAAAGTATCTGATTATAATAAAATTTTAAATCTTAAAGGTGAAAAGGAAATCACTTTAAATAACAATGAAGTTTTACTTTTATCAAATGATAAGCGGTTGCTTAATTCGATAAATGAAAGATTAAAAAATAGCAATAAGGTGAATATTAAAGAAAAAGAATATCTTGTAAAATATAATAAAATTATACAAGAGAGTCTTTACACTTCTGATACGCAACCTTATTTCTTCACAATCGTTATAAATGATGAGTTTGTATCAGGCTATAAAATTACTGAATCCGTACTTAATGTAAATTATTTAGATGGAAATAGAGAAGAATATAATAAAAAATATGATAACGTTGCACGGGGCTTTTATAACGAAAATGGCCCGAAATTAAATATTATTCATATATCAGGCATATCTAAGGATGAAGTTCGAGCAGAAAGTAAAGGATTGAAAACTATCATACTGTTTATTGGGATATATATAGGTATTGTATTTTTAATAACGAGTATGGCTGTATTAGCTCTTCAACAATTATCAGAAGCCAGTGATAGCATAGATCGATATAAATCTTTGAAGAGAATTGGCTCAAACGGAACAATGATCGATAAAACGATTTTCATTCAAACTTTCGTATACTTTAGTCTTCCAGTTATTCTTGCCCTAATTCATTCTGTAGTTGGAATTTATGTAGTCAATGATTTTATTAACGCATTTCAACAAATAGACATGATTTTACCAGCATTGATGACTGGCTTAGTATTTCTTGTAGTGTATGTAGGATATTTCTACACGACATATGTCGGTTATAAAAATATTGTAAAAAGTAATACTTAATTTTATAATGCTCATTAAGGCTATTACACCTTGTTTCTCAAGATGTAATAGCCTTATATTCTATATAGGAAGGGAAAAATCATGAAAAAAATCATTCTTATTGAAGATGATGAAATCATCAGAGAAGAATTACAAAATTTTTTTATAAAGTATGGATATGAAGTAAAGGCTCCCACAGATTTTAATCATATTATCGAATATATAGAAAGTGAGAATGCAGACCTTATATTACTAGACATAAATCTTCCTGTGTTCGATGGCTATTATATATGCAGAGAAATACGTAAAACTTTAGATGTTCCAATCTTCATGGTTACAAGTAGAGATAGTGATGTAGATGAACTGATAAGTATGAATTTGGGAGCAGATGATTTTATAACAAAGCCTTATAATACAGAAATACTATTAGCAAGAGTAACAAATATTTTAAGAAGAACATCTGGAGATTTCAAGATGAATCATATCTTAATGTATAGGGATTTTACTTTAAATCTTTCAAATGCAACAGTTACTTATCAAGACAAATCTGTAGAATTAACTAAAAATGAAGTTAAAATACTCTCATGCTTAATAAATAATCGTGGGAATATTGTAAAAAGAGATTCACTTATAGAAACTTTATGGAAATCTGATTATTTTGTGGATGATAGCACCTTAACTGTTAATATAAATAGATTAAGAAAAAAGCTTGAAGAGATAGGTATAGAAAATCCGATTGCAACAAGAAGAAGCTTAGGATATATAATGCCATGAATATAGGTGAATTTATTAAAGATAAAATAGTAGTAATACTATCTAATGTACTGGTATATATCATACTAGCAGGTATATTGCTGATTGCGCATGTTCCGTTCATTATCATATTCTGTGTCTTTTGTATTTGGTTTTTTCCATTGATTTCATATATGGCTATAGAATTTATAAGATGTAAAAATTACTATAATGAGATTAATGGCATATTAGAAAACTTGGAGAAAAAATACTTGCTTCCAGAGGTAGTAAAGGAAACAAACTTTATACATGGAGAAAAACTTAACGCTATACTAAAAGAAGTAAGTAGAGATATGCATGAAAATGTAAAGTATTATAGAGATATGCAGTTGGATTACAGAGAATATATAGAGACATGGGTGCATGAAATTAAGACACCAATAGCTTCTACAAAGCTTATAATTGAAAATAATCAAAATGAAGTAACGAATAAAATTGACTCTCAAATGGATCGAATTGATGGGTTTGTAGAACAGGTTCTGTATTATTCTCGAAGCAATAACGTTAATAAAGACTATATTATCAAGCCAGTCAACCTTGATAATGTAGTAAGGAATGTAATTAAAAGAAACTATAGGGATTTTATTCATAAGAGAATAAAATTAGATATACAGGATATTGATGAGATTATATATAGTGATGGCAAATGGGTTGAATTTATTATTAATCAAATAATAGGAAATTCTATAAAGTACTCAAATAACAAAGAACAAATGATACGTATATGCTCAATTAAGAAAACTAACTCAGTAATACTAACTATAGAGGATAATGGAGTAGGGATAGTAACTAAAGATATAAATAGTGTTTTTGAGAAAGGGTTTACTGGAGAGAATGGAAGAAAGTTTAGCAAAAGTACAGGAATGGGCTTGTATCTATGCGAAAAATTGTGTTCAAAATTAGGATTGAAAATTGGGATTGAATCTGAAGTGAATAAAGGAACTAGAGTTACATTAGTATTTCCTTTATCAGATATGTTAACTTTTGAGTCTTATTTATAAAAGGAATACTGCCATCTTCCTACGAATTCCATATGAAACTTAAAGACAAATTAAAACGGTATGAAAAGACTAGAAATTCTCATCATACCGTTTGTATTATTTAGTCATTAAACATATTGTTATATTTAATTGTAAATCGAATCGATGTTAATCTGGATTAGCCATTACTATTTTTGAAGCCCACTATTACTTAACGTAAGATTTGGTTGCTACACAGACCTCGTAAGCGAGAAATTGTACACCATATAAAACAGTAAAATAAATATCCGATCCCTTAGCGTACAAGAAATCGGATATTTTGAGTCTGAATTCTGTTCAAACGCACAGTTTTCTTTTTCTGATATTGTGACTCTATGCCCATCAAGCTAAGATTTTTAATTACCCCTAAAATGAAAAAGTTATTTTTTTACAGTCATTTATGAAAAATTAATTGAATTTCTTTTTTTTACAGATGATTAATTTTTAAAAATTATACTCAAGGGTTAGGGTTTCACAATAACTTTTATGAACTATTAATATTTCATAAAAGTTATTGTGAATTTTGTGAATGAGTGTTTTTGACTTTCTACTTTAATAAATCCATCGTGAGCTTCGATAATTGATTTCGCTAGTGCTAAGCCAATTCCAATGGAGCCTTCTTTATTAGAATTTTTTGTTTTGTAAAATCTATCGAATATATATGGCAAATCTTCTGATGCAATACCTTCACCAAAATCTTGAATTATTATTTCAGTATGAATAGGAGAGTTTGTGACTTCAATATAAATAGAACTATTATCATTTGAATGTTCAATGGAATTCTTTAAAATATTTAATAAAGCTTCTTGCATCCAAATACTGTCATGGAAAAGTGATATTTTTTCATTGGTTTTTAAATGTATGTTCATATTTTTTTTATTTAATTTACTGTTCAAACTAGCAATGACCTCATAAATTGTATCAATAATATCAGAGTTTTCTTTTTCAAATAGTATTGCCCTAGCATCTATTTTTGAAACTTTTAATAAATTATGTATTAAAAAGCTGATTCTTGAAATTTGAACATCATTATTGTGTAAAAAATGATATTGCTGTTCATTTAATTTACCTTGTAATAAGATATCATTGTTCACTGTTAGTGTTGAGAGTGGTGTTTTTAGTTGATGAGAAATATCTTGTAAAGTTTGAATTAAAAATTGTTTCTCTTCCGTTAAATTATGCATACTTTTTCTAATAACATTTTTCAGTTTATGAAAAGAATTAGCAAGTTTAGCTAGATCTCCTTCTCTATTTTCCTTGATATCAATGGTGTAATCACCTTCAATAATTTTATTCGCTGCAGCTGTTACATTTCTAATTTTTAAGAAAAAAGATTTATATTGTAAGTAATTTAGAAAAATTAGGATTAAGCTGAACCCTATTGCTCCAAGGAACATGTATATATTGTTTTGAGATATATGTTTATTTAAATAAGGAAAAAGTCTTGAGTCTAATTCAGCAGATAGACCATATTGATTTAATAGCATTTCTCCATCACTGGAATACTCTTTTTTATTCGCTGTATCATTTGTAAGTGCTTGTATTATTTCATATTCATTTTCTGGGTTTTGTGCAATTAGTTTCCCGGTAATTTCACTCCAAATAGTAATATAATCATTCTTTAAATGGTCATATAGAATATGAACTGTGATACCTTGATATATAATAAATAAAAAAGCGATTAATGCTAATGTAAGTATATTAATTTTTATTTCTCTATTTATCATTAAATTACTCCTTACTGACGTCTTTGTTCCAAAAATATCCAACACCTCTTTGTGTGATTATATAGTTAGGATTTTGGGGAATATCCTCAATTTTACTTCTTAATCTTTTTACATAAACGGAAAGAGTGTTTTCATCGAAAAACACTTCACTTTCATCTACTATTTTTTTCAATATCTCATTTCTTTGTAACACTTTATGAGGATTTAGCATTAACGTTAATAAGAGTTTGTATTCTAAATGTGTTAAATTTATACTTTTCTCATGCTTGAAAGCTCTAGCCGCTTCAACTTCAAGGTGTATATTTTCAGACCTCAATATAGTATTAGAAGCTGTTTTAATTTTTTTTCTTAATTGTACTTTTACTCTAGATAATAGCTCTTTTACCCTGAAGGGTTTTGTTATATAATCATCTCCACCAATATCAAGACCCATTACTACATTTGCCTCCTCATCCAGTGCTGTGAGGAAAATAATAGGTATATCACCTTTTCTTTTAAGATAGGTACATAAATCATACCCATTTCCATCTGGGAGTCCAACATCCAATATAGCTAAGTCAAATTTATTATTTTCGTATTGGTCTTTTGCATCTTGTACAGTAGAAACCCTTATAACCTCAAGTCCTTCTCCTTTTAGAGTAAACTCAATAGCCATTCCTAGATCGTTATCGTCTTCAACGAATAATACTTTATCCACAGTATCTCTCCTCATTTGTCTTTGATTATGGCAGTATTTTAGATTATGACAGTTATTTTACACGTTGATTGGCTAATTTAAAATAGTTTAGTATGGAAATGGACTTTTAGAGGCTTTTCTGAGTATAAGCATAATACCTAAATTGGCTTAAAGCTTTTCAGTATATAATGAGATACAACAATTACTTAAAGCAGAATATTTACGTAATTCATACATGTACTTGCTTATATTTTGAAAAACCTTGTAATAGTGTCTTGTTGAATTTGTACGTTTTTATACAATCAGTAATGTTTTGTTTAAGTTATCTTATACAAAAATCTTAAATGAAATTTGAATTCGCATTAATTATGTAAATGAATTTTAAAAAACAGATCATTGAGAATAAGAGCCGAATGGTAGCGGATTTTTTAGAATTTGAAAAGTATGTGTGTACTTAAATAAGTGTATAAAAGCCGTTTAATTTTAAAGTATATCTTGATCAGAGTTACGAGTATATAAAAAGCTAGATTTAGTAATCTTACTAAACTGTAAGATTAAAGTATATATAGTAAGACAAGCGTTATTCAATTAACAATTAAAGACGTCTATACTGAAGGTAATCATTCTTTATTAAGACTTGTAGCATTTTAGCCACTGTTTATATAAAGAAAAAACCTACTGTTCTAACCCCAGATTAAACATAGTATATGAGGAGGAAGAAAATGAAAAAGATAATAGGATTTCTAGCAGTAACAGCAATTTTTATAGGTATAGGGTTTGCTGTAAATCGTTATATAAATGGTCCCTCACAACCAGTAAACGGTATCATGGTATCTGGATCGAAAGAAAATATATCTGCTGTTAAAAATCTGTATAAAGATCAAAACGTACAAACAGCAGATTATAGTTATAAATTGGTCACAGAATTAATAAAACAAGAACTCACTACCGAACAGAAAGAAGATATTAAGAAAGAATGGAAAGAAAAAGGAGAAAATATGACCGAAGAAGAGATGGACAAAGAACTTGATAAGTCATCTGTTAGAAAGAAACAATACGCGGTTATTACAAAATCTACAGCAGAAAAATTCTTAAAAAAAGGAATTGTAAGAACACCCTTATCTAAAGAAGATAGTTCAATAACTTCAACCTCAGTAAAAGAAATAAAAGAATTAGCGAGTGAAAAAAATTTATTTTATAGAAAAGAAGCGGAAGATGAGGATGGAAATTTAAATTTAAATGGACAAATGATACCTGTTCAACATATTGAACAAAATAATTGGATTGGCTATTTTTCATCACCGATAGTAATTGTTAATGAGGAAACGTATAAACAATTAAAAGAAAAAGAAGTAAGCCTTTCGTTAATTCAGTTTGCAAATGAAAATTTTGATTATAAAAATAAAAATAAGGTAAATAAGGTGGTGGAATACGTTTCAAAAGTGTATGCAGTGAAAGACGAGAATGGTGAGTACGATAAGGATAAAATCTATTTTGTAGAGATCCAAAATTAATTTGTGAAAAGGATGAGTTGTATGGAGGTTGTTAGATTAGAAAATGTAGTAAAAACATATGGAGAAGGAGAAACGCAAGTACAGGCGTTAAAAGGAATTAATCTTTCCATTCATAGGGGAGAATTCGTAACCATAGTTGGAGCATCAGGTTCTGGTAAAAGTACCTTATTGCATATTTTAGGAGGGCTGGATCGTCCGAGTTCGGGAAATGTGTTTATAGGTGATGAAAATATCTACAGTTATAAAGATAATGAACTCTCTATTTTTCGCCGAAGAAAAGTTGGGTTTATATTTCAGTTTTTTAATTTAATTCCTGTCTTGAATGTACAAGAAAATATTGCTTTGCCAGCTCTATTGGACGAAGAACAGGTAGATGATCATTACCTGGATGAAATTATAAGAACTCTAGGGTTAAATGAAAGACGAGATCATTTGCCTTCTGAATTATCGGGTGGTCAACAACAAAGGGTATCTATTGGTAGATCTCTTATAAATAAACCCGATATTATCTTAGCGGATGAACCAACCGGAAATCTAGATACAAAAAATACAAAAGAAGTTCTGAATTTATTAAAAGTAACGGCTAAAAAATATAATCAGACGGTGATTTTAATTACTCATGATCCTGCTATCGCATCAAACTCTGATCGAATTATAACCATTACAGATGGCATAATTATTTCAGATAAACAATTGGTGCAAAATCAAGAAAAATGTGGAGGGGAGGAGTATTGATTCATAGTTACAAACAGTTAAGTCAAAAATATCTCAGAAGTAATATAAAACGTACTCTGCTAACATTAACAGGTATTATTTTAGCATTGGGGCTAATAACAACGATTGGACTTTTTTTTAATAGTGGATACACTTCGGGAATTGAAAATGCTAAAAAAGGTTCTATGGGTTCTGCAAATATTTCAGTTGAAAATTATAATCAAAAGCTTTTCAATATGATAAAAAGTAATCCGAATATATCTTCTTATGGCATCATAACTCCAGGAGAGGTGCTCCATGTTGATGAGATAGCTGTTTCTTATATGTATGCAGATCATCAAGCATTGAAGCTGTTAAAGTCTAGTATTCCTGTAGAAGGTAAGCTGCCTTCAAATGAAAACGAGGCTGTTTTGGAAAAATGGATGCTGCCTTACTTCGGTCCCAATCTTAAATTAGGCGGTATGTTTACTATTCATGAAAAAAAATATAAACTTGTTGGTTTGCTAAATAAGTCTAGTAGTACTCAGGAAAATAAAACTGGTCAATTATTGACATATAAAAATAAGTTCAAAGTTGGTGAAGGTAGCGTATTGATTGAATTGCATAAGTACGCAAACTTTGATGAAGTTGAAAATCAATTTAAATTATTGACGAATAAAGAAAATATAAGAGTGAATGACCAATTAAAGAAAGCCTTAAAGCCTAGTGTGGAGATAATGGCGGCAGCCGCTATTAGTATTGGGATTGTTGTGATTTCTACAATTGTTATTATTTATAATGCATTTCAAATTAGTATAGTAGAGCGAATGAAACAGTTTGGCCTATTGAGGAGTATAGGGGCTACAAAAAAACAAATCAGGAAAATTGTGATAAGAGAAGCAACATTTCTTTCTATTATTGCTATCTTTTTTGGGATTTTGTGCAGCATATTAGTAGTCTTTTTACTTAATCAAGTACTGATAAACATACTTAAAAACTCTATGGGATATACAATTAAATTAGATTGGTTAATTATATGTGTATGTTCTTTAATTACATTGATAACAGTTTATATTTCAAGCTATTTTCCTGCTTTTTTTGCAGGTAGAATTTCACCGTTATTGGCCGTAAGTAGCCGATTAGCTATAAAAAAAGAAAAAATAAAGAAAAAAAAGAGAACAAAATTAAAGAAACCACTATCTTTTCCGTTAAGTATGGCATTAAAAAATATCCAAAGGAATCCCAATAGATATACAGTTACAATTTTGTCTATTATTATAAGTAGTGTACTGTATATCACGTTTACGTTTCTCATAGATACTGTCATTCAGCGTAAACAACCGGAAATTCAAGCTCTAAAATCGGATATATCAGTTACCGTTAATTCAAATTTAGACAAGCCTAGCATAGATCGTATGAGTCAAAATATTTATAAAGTTAATAACGTAGAGAAGCTGTACAAGCAATATCAGGCAAATAATTTTTATACGAAAGTACCAAAAAATAAACAAATTAAAGAATTACAAGGAAATGAATCGCTGTATCAAAAAGTAAAATATAATAATCAAACTGTAGAAATTATGAAAACACAAATAAAAGCATACGATGAGAATAGTTTAAAGAAACTAGCTGGAAATGTAACTAGTGGAAGAATTGATATTTCAAAATTAAATCGTGAAAAAGAGGTTGTTTTAGTAAAACAAGCTGCATCAAATGATATGAATACAAGTAAAAAATATATAGGTTCTCTAAGCACTTTTCAGGTAGGGGATGAAATCCAAATAACAAGTCAGCAAGAAAGAAAATCTACAGAGGAAATCTCCTACAATGAAGAAAAACTAGAAACTTTAAAAATAGCTGCTATTGTAGAATTGGACATTTTTAATATGAGCAGAGTGATGGATACCATAACTTTTATTACTAGTGAACAAATAGCCGAATATATTACACCATCTCCACAAAAATTAAAAGGTTTTGAAATTGATTTAGAGAATCAATCTCGGGCTGATGCTACAATTTTAGATATACAAAAGAAACTGGGTGGAGATGCATCTATAGATGTACAAAATAATATTGTTCAAAGTAATTTCCATACAGACAATATACTTTATATAAAAATATTAGGGTACGGATTTATAGCTGTTATTACACTAATTGGTTGTGTAAATATTTTAAATACCATTACAGTCAGCATCATTATGAGAAGAAAAGAATTGGCTGCTTTAAAATCGATTGGTATGTCGCAGAAGGATTTGAAAAAGATGGTTATATATGAAGGACTTCTGTACGGTTTCTTTGGAAGCATACAAGGAATCTTTTTCGGCTGTATGCTGTCGTATATTCTTTATGTAGCACTGTCAAATACGGTGTCGTTTGAATGGATTATACCTTATCAATCTAGCTTTATCACATTTATAACTGCACTTTTGATTAGTTATGTATCGGTACTAATTCCGCTTCGGAAAATTAAAAAGGATAACGTTATAGATGTAATTAGAGAAGAATAGTAGTAGTTAAAACAAGATGTGCTTCTGAGGTTCAACTGAGATACGTATAAAACGGTTTGTAATCTGTATTATATTTCAATTTTACAGTTCAAATCGAGGAATTCTAAAACATAAAATACAAAAGTACCATATATTATATAAGGTACTTTTGTCAGAGTGTTGGGAACCCTAAAGGGTTTCCCAACACTCTGTAAAAATACACCTAGTTAATAGGTGTATTTTTTAGACTTGAAAACCACTTATGTAGTAGAGATTTCTCTCGGGTACAGTGTATCACATTAGAAAACATGCGTATACATCATATTTGTTACGTAAAATAGATTTCTTTTGGTATACGATTCATTTGAAATTTAATTTGATCCCCTTTTGGGAACTTAGATACCTTCGCCAGGTTCTGTATTAGAAGGAGCCCCGCCATGGTCCCCATCTGCTTCTAGTTTTGGAGCTGGATAATGTCCATGCGTATCTTGTATCGGAACAGGTGTTCCCAAACGGTTTAAAGCAGGAGCACCACCAGTATGACCATGAGATTCTAGCGAAGGAGCGATTAAATCTGCATGAGTCTCTTTTTTAGGAGCCATTCCTTCCCCATGTGTATTTGTAAAGGAAGGAGCCCAAGTATCTCCTTTGTTGTATGATGAAATAGGAGGTCTTCCGTGATCATAAGCAGGAGCCCATGAATCCCCATGCGACTCTAATTTCGGAGCAAAAGTTTCTCCATGTGCAGCTTTTACAACTCCGCCATCTCCAATGTTTACACCAAAAAGACCAAAAATAAAGACAAATAATCCTACAATCGTTAATCCAAGTTTTCCTTTCAAACTATACCTCTCCTTTTTGCTTTGTTTTTTCTATTTTGTCTAAACGTGGTAGATAAAATGAAACGAATCGTAAAAAATCACCAATTTTATACGGTATACGACTAATTCTGTGTAAGATTTTGTAAAACCTTCTTAAAACTAGAGTTTTCTAAAAAATATTTTCGACAAAAATCAACGTTCGTAGGAAGTTGTTTTTTAGAAGTGCCGATTTATTTGAAAAAGGGAGAGTGATCCACTGAAGAATCCAAGTAATTACTTAATTGAACAAAAGTGTTAAGCAAAAAAGAGCATCTAACATAAGTTAAATACTCCTTGTTTTAAGACTATTTTCAGTTATATCTCTAATGGAATAGTTATCACTAAAATTAACAATAACAGAAACTTTTTGATGTTTATTGTTTATGACATGTCCATGCAGATAAATTTCATGTGTTCTATATTCTTCTGATGGTTTAATTGTTTCGATTACAATATCGAGATTTCTTTCTTTTTTGAAGTAACCGATAGTTATTAGTTCAGCAGTCTTTTTTACTTCTGGCCATTCCTCATTGTATTCTTTTGGAATGAAATGAGCTGACGCCAAAAGTATAAATACAATAGGGATGGTAATAAAAGCTATACTTATAATTCCATAGCGTAATAAGTTTCTTCCCATTAAGTGACACCTACCAATGATGTTGTAGTGAACTACCCGCCACTTAAGATCCTAACGGACTGTTTGAAGTGGGGGCTTCTCGGTTAGTCGTTACTTTTGGTAGCTAACGAATTCGTCCTAAGACAGCCGAGCTAACTCCCTTGTTCCAAGGGTTATTTTATTGCTATCTATGCTAACGCTAATAGGCGTATTGCTTCATTTTTGATATTGATAGCTGCGTTATAATCTCTATCGATATTTACACCGCATATACAAGAGTAGACTCGCTCAGACAATGACATATTTTTCACATTTCCACAACTGCTACATGTTTTTGTGGAAGGAAACCATTTGTCTATTTTCACAAGCTGTTTGCCTTGTTCATTTAGTTTATAAGCTAAGAAAGAAGTGAACATACCCCAAGCATTATCAGCGACGCTTTTTCCAAAATGAAGTGCTTGCGATATTCCCTTCATATTTAGATCTTCAATAGCTACAACATCAAAATGAGTAGCTAACTCTTTAGACTTATGATGAAGGAAGTTCTTACGTTGGTTTGCTACTTTTTCATGCAGCTTAGCTACACGGATACGTTGTTTATTCCAACGCCCTGAACCTTTTGTACGTCTTGATAATACTCGTTGCGCCTTTGCTAATCGGTCTAACATTTCACGATAGAACTTAGGATAATTGGCTCTCTCATCCTCAGAACTGACGTATAATTGATCCATCGCAAAGTCTAATCCAACAACTGTTTCTACTTCTTTTTGTACGATCTCTTTTTCGTATTCAGTCAAAATGGACACATAGTATTTACCAGTAGGTGTCATAGAAATCGTACATGATTTGATTATATGGCCTTGTGGTATTTCTCTATGCTGTTTGATACGTACCATTTTCAGTTTTGGCAATTTGATATGACTGTTAAGCAACATAATATTTCCGTTCACTACATTCGTTGTATAAGACTTTCTGTCTTTTTTGCTTTTGAATGTTGGGAAGTCATTTTGACCACGAAAGAAATTTTTATAGGCAGTTTGCAAGTTTAGTTGAGCATTTGCCAAAGCTAATGAATCCACTTCTTTTAACCACTCAAATTCTGCTTTGTATTTCGCAGGAGTGGGAAGCTTTTGTTTCTTTAGTTGATCCTTATCATCTTTATGTTTTTCATACGCTTCTTTCCGTTCAGCTAACATTCTGTTATACACGAAACGTACACAACCGAAGGTTTTACGCATAAGATGTGCTTGGTCTTCTGTTGGATACAAACGGAATTTATATGCTTTATTCTGCTTTGTCATATCATTTCACCTCACTTTTCACTTTGATTTTCAATATATGTTTTTACTACGTCTATTGGCGAACCACCAGTAGTTAGCAAGCAAAAGCTTCTTGCCCAAAACATCTCTTTCCAAAGTTTCTTTTTCACTTGTGGAAAGTCTCTTTTAATAAGTCGAGAACTTGCACTTTTATAAGCATTGATGAATTTTGTCATTTCTGTATTAGGGTGTGCCTTGAACAAAATATGAACATGGTCTACATCATGATTCCATTCAACTAATGTGATGTTATAGTTTTCAGATAGTCGAACAAACATATCTTTTGCATAGTCTGACATATCATCATCAAACACATTTCTTCTGTATTTCACGACCAACACAAGGTGATAATATAACAAGAATACTGAATGGTTATTACTATCTAATTTCATTTATATACCAGCCTTTATAATTTATAAGACTGCTTATATCAGAGGCAAAATAAAAAGGAAAACCTTTTGGCTACGCCAAACCGAAATTCATCTCCCACCTACCGTTGGGCTACGCCCTTCACACGCTTGAGGAAGGAGAATTCTTTCGGGAAATTCGTTAAATATGGTCAATAGTCTGTATAATAAACCAACATTAACCAATTTACTATCAATTAAGGTGACAATAGTATTACAAATTTGTAAGGTTTATCAGGTAGAGAAACTAATGAAAAGGATATACAGTCGTTATTTTTCAGCATATCCTCTTCGGAATTTATCAAATACTTAGTTGAATGTCGTTATCTCTATATAGATATTTTATTTGAACAAAAAAATGACCCTTCAATTGAGTAAGAGTCCTAAAAGCAAAGAAAAAGTCCTAGAGGGGACTAGGACTTTTCTACTGAACGATACGATTTATAAAAAGAATATAATTAATATATTATAAGAATGTTTCATAAATGTATCGAAAAAGTGAACATTTTGTTATTCGAATCTAAGTTGAAAACCACATATTTAAGCATGTAGTTTAATAAGAAAAGAGGAACTTAAAATCTGATGAATCTCCACCAATATCGTTTAATTGTCCAATGTAAAGGTGAAAGGATATGAACGAAAAAGCCAATTTAGTAGGAAGTAAATTTAAAAAGTCCTGTATTTTGACAGGACTTTCAAAAAGGGAACAACAGTTAACAACTGAAGATACCTTTATATTACCATTAATGGTAATGTTATTCCATGTGTTATGTGTTGAGAAATAATCTCCTATGAGATGAAAAAAGTAACCAATGAAGTTAAGTGAAGAATTGATGTAAAAAGGACATTTGGACCTGTAAGTAATGGATATGAAACATATATTTATAGTCGAGAAAATGAACAGTTCATAAGCTAGAAAGTTTAGCTTGCATATAGCATATGTTGTAAAGACAGGGTGGGGATGAAGTATGGAACGACCGAACGTTAGTATTCGTGGGCTGTACGTTTCTTGGCGCGGGAGTGGGATCTATGTTTGGGAGCGCCCAAGCTGGGTGGCTGATAGGGATGGGCGCTGGGTTTCTTGGTATGGCTTTGACGAGATGTATTGGGAAATAATATAACAGGTTCACTTTCTTCAATAAATAAAGCGATAGGCACATAAGAATGTACTTACATAGGATTTCAAAAAGAGACACCAAAGGGCGTCTCTGCATACTTACATTTCCACTTTAATTATTAAAATACCCTTTTAACATACCTTTAGAAAAACGATTTGGATATAAAGCAATAAGCATCCCGTAGGGGCTTCCTTTCCAATAGCGTTGTAAGGGTGTCCGTAATTTTTGTTTTATGAGCCATCGTTGATTAAATACGTTTAATAGCTGTTTTTCATCCAGTTTTTCTTTCTCTTCAATGGTCCATCTTAATGCTTCTAGTGCTTTACATTTGGACCAAAAGCCAACTGGTGTAACTTTAAATTCCCATTCTTTAAAGCGACCTGGATATAAGTCGTTTATCATTTTAAATGGACTATTTCCCCACATTAATTGACATGGAGACGCTAATCTGTGAGTCTTTAGCCATTTTATACTGTATACATCCAGTATTTGTTCGGGCGATAATTTTTCTTTTTCTTCAATAGTCCATTTCAATGCTTCTAATGCTTTTTCTTTTGTCCAGAAGTTATTGGGCGTCATGAGAAATTCCCATTCTTTAAAACGATTAGGGTACAAATCGTTAATCATTGCAAACGGACTACTATTCCAGTACATAGCCAGAGGGGCACTAAGTTTGTTTTTCTCCAACCATTTTTTGCCGTATAGGCGTAGGAGCTTTTCGTTCGATAAACCTTTTTTTTCTTCAATCATCCATCTCAAAATCGTTAATGCCTTTTCTTTCGTCCAAAAATTTAAAGGAGTCATACCAAACTCCCATTCTTTAAACTCACTTGGGTATAAATCATTTATTGCTTTAAAAGGGCTATTTTCGTATCTATGTTTAAGTAATCCTCGTAATTTATACTTTACAAGTAATTGAGTGTTCCATTTTTTTCTGATATCTTCCTTATCCCATTTTAAGATATTGTGTAATAAATATGTGATTACTCTGCGGGCGAGCTTATTATCCATATCTTCTTTCCAAGTATTCGGAGGGAATCGTTTCCGTTTTCCATCCAATATTTCTTGATAAATATCTTCTATGGTAATGACTTTCATTGACAATATGTAAATCCTCCTACATTTGTATTTATATTTATACAGTATTAACATTCGAATTATTATATCTATATTATATAATTTAAATGAAATCAACATTAAAAACAATATATAATTTAGTTTTTTCTAAAAAATCTAATCATTTAACGAATTAATATTTATTTAAATTTTCTATTTTTTGTTATATACTTAATTAGAATCATTATATCTGTATATTAGGAGTGTATTTTATGGAGAAGCTTAACAAAAGCAATATTATTCGCACCGTTCCGCAAAATGGTTTCTTTGGACATCCCAAAGGACTATTTACTTTATTCTTTACAGAATTTTGGGAGCGATTTTCTTACTACGGAATGAGAGCAATATTACTTTACTATATGTACTATTCCATTTCAAAAGGTGGCTTAGGGATGGATCATGCCACAGCTGCATCCATTATGGCTATCTATGGTTCGTTAGTTTACATGTCAGGCATTATTGGTGGGTGGATTGCTGACCGCCTATTAGGTTCAAGTAGAACAATATTTTGGGGTGGCGTTTTAATAATGATCGGTCATCTCATATTAGCTCTACCAGGAACGGTTAGTACACTATTTATCTCAATGGTATTTTTAGTACTTGGAACAGGGTTATTAAAACCGAATGTATCTAGTATTGTTGGTGATTTATATAGTGAAACAGATACTCGTCGTGATTCAGGTTTCAGTATTTTCTATATGGGTATTAATTTAGGAGCACTATTATCTCCGTTTGTGATTGGAACACTCGGTCAAAAGTATAACTTTCACTTAGGTTTTGGTGTGGCTGCAATTGGCATGCTATTTGGATTAATTATGTATGTTCTTACGAAAAAGAAAAATCTAGGATTAGCAGGAACGCAAGTACCAAATCCTTTAACAGACAAGGAAAGAAAAAAGGTCCTTATACAGTTTAGTATTGGTATTATCGCAATTGCACTAGTTTGTGTGTTAACAATTCCAACAGGTATTTTAACGATTGATCGATTTACTTTACTTGTAAGTATCTTAGGTATTCTAATTCCAACAGGCTACTTTGTCTTTATGTACCGTAGTCCAAAGACGACAGAAGTTGAAAAATCTCGCTTAATTGCTTACATACCATTATTTATCGCTGCTACAATGTTTTGGGCGATTCAAGAGCAGGGAGCAATCATCTTAGCTAGTTATGCTGATCAACGTACGCAGTTAAACTTTGCAGGATTGGAGGTTCAATCTTCATGGTTCCAATCATTAAACCCTATTTATATTGTTTTACTAGCACCAGTATTTGCTTGGCTTTGGGTAAAGCTGAATTCACGCCAACCAAGTACAGCAAATAAATTTGCTATCGGTTTATTATTTGCTGGTTTATCATTCTTAGTGATGATTATTCCTGCATATATCCATGGTACCGAATCCCTTGTTAGCCCAATTTGGTTAGTCATTAGTTTCCTTCTAGTCGTAATCGGGGAACTTTGTTTATCACCTGTAGGTTTATCTATAACTACAAAACTAGCACCAGCAGCGTTCTCTGCTCAAACAATGAGTCTATGGTTTTTAACGAGTGCATCTGCACAAGCTATCAATGCGCAGCTTGTGCGATTATATAATCCTGAAACAGAGATTATTTATTTCGGTGTAATTGGCGGAGTATCCATTGTTTTAAGTGTTATTTTATATTTCATGGCTCCAAAGATTCAGGTACTTATGAAAGGGATTAAATAATAGAACTGTGCCAAAAACTTGTTACCATGCAGGTTTTTGTGCACAGTTTTTTAGTGCTTTATCGTATGTAAAACTAGCTCCTTTTAAACGAAGAACAACAAAGGCAAATTGATCAGAAGTAAGTCATTTATCGATATGGATGATTAGGAGAAAGCATTTACGGTAACCCCAAGTCGAGAATATTCCGATGCTAATATAGTTTATACATCTAACCCTATTTAATAGGTTAGTTTTGAAAGATGGAACTCCCGCATTCGAAAATGATGTACATAAGTTTTCCGAATGGGCAGCTTATTTTTTGTTTTGGGGTTACTTCAATATCTAAGCTAAATGCCTATGGAGCAAAACTAAAAAAAGACGCCAAATGGCGCCCCCAACTTGGGTTAATGAGGTTTTAGTTTTCCAATCTAAAGAAATATTGTATCAGCTCACAAACAGAGTATATCATAACATCCAAGAGAAATAATATGCATTATTACATATCGAAATAAATTTTGTATTCTTGTACTGACGGACTAGGAATAGCAAGATATAAAGCAAATAAGCGCTGTAAAAATATCAATTCATAGAAACGATTAATTTCTGATATAACATGTTTTAATATCACAAAAGCCATCACGAAATGATGATTGCATGATGGCTTTTGTTGTTTTCTTATTTCTTTGTCTCATTGACCCATGTAACGATGTCCTGGATGACATACGCAGGAACATTAGAAGGGACTTCGTATTCACTAGGGTGACTGAATTCCCCGTCGCCCTCCGTGAAGATGTGATTCAATTTCGGATATTCTTTGAACTGAACATTACTGCGGCTTGAAAGCCCTTCTTGCCATCTCGTAAAATCGTCTTTTACAGTTACTTGATAATCACGTGCGCCTTGCAGAATCAGTAATGGCTCTTTTCGTGATTTCGTTTCCTCAACTGGACGCCAACGAGTCACATCATACATGAAATGTGGAGAAGGATAATTATAACCAGCTGGTGGGTGATCTGGATCAAAAGTAGGATCCTTAATATAAGCGAATTGTTTTTTTAGTTCATCAATAAAATCCTTAGGTGTCCCGAGGTACTGATACTGATCAAGGAGCATGTCAGTAAAAGGACGTGCAGGAGGTGCCATTAAAATACTTCCTCTTACAAGTGATGAAGGTGCTTTGCTTAGTATACGCGGCATGGTGCCAGCTCCTTGGCTATGTCCGAGAATGAAAATGTTACCTGGGTCAATACTTTCCTGCTGCGCTGCTGATTTCGCTGCATATATGGCATCATCTGTAGTATCTTGGTCTAATGTAGCAGGTTCTGCACTCATTTTAAAACCGTGTTCTAAGGAACGTTTCTCGTAACGTAACACTGCGATACCGCTTGATGAAAGACCGGCTGCAAGGTCTCTAAAGATTTTAGCTCCCATAATTGTACTGTCACGATCTTGCGGACCCGAACCGTGAACAAGAACAACAACAGGCACTTTTTCGCCAGGTTTATGTTTTGGAACCGTTAATGTGGCTGGTAACGGGTATGTAGTATTTCCAATTACGATTTCACGTTCTTGGTAGGAATCAGGTTGGTCATAACTAGGATGCGGGATGGTATAAGATTTCTGTTGCATCGTCCTTACGCCAACTTCATCAACTTTACCACCAGGTGTGAATTTAAGGAGTAGTGGAATAGTAGTTCCTTCGATAGCTCCTGGAATTTCAACCGTTTGGTGGACTAAGTTTCGTTCTTTAATAACAGGTGTCCCCATGCTTGTAATCATACTCCCGCCACTTTGTGTCCACCAGTTTTGTAATATGTTTGCCGTAAACTTTGATTGAAAAGCAGCAGACGTCAACTGGAGTGCCTCTGCATATTTACCTTGCTGGAGATAGTCAAAAAATAAAGACGTACGTTCCGTTAAAGAGACTGGTTTCTTTTCTGCGGTTTGTGTCACTTGTGTATCCGCATGAATTGTTGTTGTAAGCGGAAAAGAAGAAACACCTAAAGAAAAGAGTAGGGTAAAAGAAAGTGCTGATTTTTGGAACTTCTTTTTTTTCATCTTTTTCATCCTGTTTAACCTCCAAAATGTAATGGTATGAAATAGAAATGGTAATTAGTGGAATGTTTCCCTATTGGGGTTTCGGTACATGTATGGGGGATTCCTGCATACATATCATAAAAATTCTGTTTGAAAGAGTAGAGGAGTTAATCAATGGTTTTATACATAAACCTTGGCTAAATCATAGAAATCTATAGTTTTTCAAACAATGATTCCAATCTCGTTATGATGTAAGGGAAGAAAAACAAGAAGAGAGGGAGGCATACGATGAAGAAATTTTTATATTTCTCTTCTGTCATCGTTTGATCTCTTTACATAATAAGTTACAGCATTAGTGTGCGTAAATATCGCCAGTTTACTATAACACAAGTCAGATATTTAACTATATATCGTAATATTAGAAAAGAAAACGATGCCAAAAAACGCTTGGATAGGGGAATATGGACAGTAGAAACAGAATACATATAAGTGTTTTATTATTTTATATAAATAATATTTATCATAAAGAAATCAGGGGTGTTCTATGAAGAAAGTAAAACTGTACATAGTAGCTATTACTTTATTATTGATTACGGGTTGCGCAAAGATGGATACTTCGAAAATAGAAGAAGAATTGCGCAGCTATGATAAAAAGATTAGTTTACATCCATATTCTGACCGTAGTTTATCTTATGAGAATAGAGAAACGCTTGAGGATATGCAATATCTTAATTTTGTTATAACTGGGAATGAAACTTTTCATAACTTGTCACATAACGAAAAAGTAAAAGTGTTAACAGATTGGAAAAAAGAAATTGATAATCAGACTTTGAATACCAGTTTCGATTGCGGAGATTTTAAATGTAGTTTTGATTATGGATCAGTAGTGGTCAAAGACAAAACAGACTTCTATTCGTTTTCTTTCAAGTCAGCACATACAGACATGAAGAAAAATGATGAACGATTCGAACATATAAAATCAAAAGAAGAAGAAGCGAGTGAAACGTTTTATAAAGAGCTAAATCAAAAGATGGAATGGTTTGTGTTGTCTTTGTATAATTTCAAGTTGCGTGGATATCCCTTTAGCTATGAAGAACCTTATCAAAAAAAGAAGACTTTTACACGTTCTTTTGACGAAATAGTGGGGTACAGTGATAAAATTCATGAACTGATGGTCCAAACGAAACAAGAAAATTTGATAGAAACATCTAAACGAATTCAAAATTATACACTTCAATATAATGATGTGTATCAGCCATTGCGTAATAAAAATAAAGAAGAAAAGAAACAGCTAGATTTATTGACATATGAAATTGCAAAAGAATTACTTGTCATTGCCAAGGCGTTTCCAACTCCTAATATGATAGACGAGAAGGTGAAAGAATTCAAAGACATACTTACTAAAGGTCTTTGATTTGTTCTACCTAGTTCTAAAGAAAAAGCTGATTATTGCGCGTCTATTTATCATAGAGAGGATTACGAAAAAGTGCATGAGGTAAACAATAGCACTCAAAATAATGATGATGTGTGGATTTGGTCTTAATTTGATTAGTAATATCATAATCAAAAAAGAAAGATGTTCTTAGGTTATAAAAGCTATACTGAAATGAGTATGGATTATAATATTCATTTCAATTAAATAAAGGAGAGGAGTCTATTCTATGACTTCTCTCCTTTGCTTTATTCGAACTTTGTTTGAGTCTATTTATATGACCATATTTAAGCGAGAATAGCTTTTAAAATCGACACTTTGTTTGTAGTAAATAATACATAATTTTGTTTTACAGTTCTAATTAATATACGGTCAGTTGTCCCGTATGCTGTTCCAATACGGATTGCAGTTGGTTCTTCAACTCCCGCATAGGTAGCATCTTCGGTAACCTCAAGCACCTCACGTAATGGGATTGTAACCTCCGCCAATTGCCATGAAATTATTAACTCTTCTTTTGTTTTTTTTACATCAATACCTAGCATTATACCAAGACCTTTCTATAATAGAATGCTACACTTCTTATCTTATTATAAAAAATTTCAGATTATTTTTCTACACGTATGAATAGAACTGATATTTTAATGGTGTCAAAAGTACGGGAAGATATACTATCAATCTATTAGGAAATACGCTATGAAGAAAAGTTCACAGGGAATTAATATGGATTTGACATGGTTACAGTATGATGAATGAATAACAGTAGGCGTTGCAGGAAGGAAATGTATGATGAGATTTAAATTAGTAGGAACCTTAACTTGTATAGTAGTAATATTAGGTATCTTTATCGTTTACACTAATGTATCTATTGGTAAAGAACCATATAAGACAAACCATGAAACTAGTGAAAACTCCATAAATAATGAAAAAAATAGAAAGCAAAATGTGACTTCAAGAAAGATAGCAAGCTCTTTTGCTAGTATACAGGCTGTAGTAAATAAGGAATATGGTTTACCCGAAGACTATAAGCCAGAGGATTTAGTTGTACCAAATGTACCGTTCTCATTTAGTGGAACGGTAGAAAAGAGTCATCTTCGTAAAGAAGCAGCGGAAGCGTTAGAAAAACTATTTCTTTTAGCTAAGCAAGATGGTATACAGTTGAATGCTGTTTCAGGATTTCGTTCCTATGAGTATCAAAAAGGTCTGTATGCCAGCAATGTTAAAAAAAATGGGCAAGAGCATACGGATCGCTTCTCTGCAAAGCCAGGGCATAGCGAACATCAAACAGGGCTAACAATGGATGTTTCATCTAAAAGTGCGAACAATGAACTAGAGCTATCCTTTGCAAATACGAAGGAAGGCAAATGGCTAAAAGATAACGCACATCGTGCAGGGTTTATCATTCGTTACCCAAAAGGTAAGGAGAATATTACTGGATATGCTTATGAGCCTTGGCATGTACGTTACGTAGGAGATATTGCTGAAAATATATATAAAGAAAAACTAACTTTAGAAGAATATATGAATCTGAAAAAATAAAGTATTGATCTAGTTAATATTAGTAGTGAGAGTGTTAAAAGATAGGGTATATACGCATCTGGCACAAACACCATTACAATCCCAGTTGATGATTAAAAGATTAAACGATATATACTGGAGCACAGTTATATAAATCAAATTGGCATATATCATGTAAGTGCGAATGCGGATGTACAGATTCGCACTTACATGAAGCCAAAAGCATACATTACAATAACTTACTTATAATCAGTTTACATAACACATCTCATAGGTATTTGTAAAAAACAAGTGAATAAATCTCAAAATAAAAAGAATACTTATGTCATTGAGATAGTAAGAGAAATTTAGTAGTTATATGTTGAAATCTGCATTTAAATAATATTTAGCGGAATGCTCAGCTAAATCAAGTACAATAAAAAGAATTAAAGGAAATGCTCTATTTCGACATCACAACAATTATATTTTGTAAAATACACCATCTATTTAGTCTTAAGGATTTAAAGTTAACTGATTTGTATTAAAATGTTATACACTGGCTATATCCTATAAGCGACCATTTAATCAATATTAATAATGTATAGCTGAATGTATCTGAAACTAAAAGATATTTAGACTGATGAAAGGTAAGGTATATGATACCTTTATAAAGAGGTGGAAAAATAAATACTCACAACTTCGCACGAAATACCAATTTTACGAACAATAAGATATATAAATAAAAATCTAATACAGTATTTAGGGATTTCGAGCTCAATTGCATGAATTTTATTGTATTGGTATGTGTCTATATAATTCATATTTTATATAGACATCATTAAATGCTGAACTATTCATTGAAAAATTACATAGTAAATTACCTTTTACTATATAGGATTTTTTCTTATTTTGATCTAATTACCTCCTCATAATCATGATTAAATTAACCAATTCATGTTAGATGATGATTTTTAAACTATTTTCATGTATTGATTTTTTGTATGAATTTATATATCAAATATGTTTTATTTTACATACATTTATATGTAGTTTTTGTACGGATTTTTATGGTCTAATACAAATTTATCACTTAGTTAGCTATAATTTTTATTTGACTAACTACACTATACCATTCAATTTTGAATATATTTTAGTATTTCATAATTTAATTATGTAAAATAAGTTTGTGTAAAAATTGAATTTCACGCGAACTTGTGTTCGTGTATTTTTTCTGTTATAGTATATATGAGGTGATTTTTATGGATTACAGCAAGCAACGTCAAAAATCCGTACATCGTAAAAAATTATACGAGAATCTAAATGAAATGCCCTTTTACATAGAAGAATTTGTGGAGTACAAAGAATTGCATGATGCTTCTCCCTCCACCCTACTGAATTATGTATATGATTTTAGAGTCTTCTTTAATTGGTTATTATCCGAACAAATTATTGAATTAAAACCTATTAAAGACATATCCTTCTCTGATCTGGAGAATTTAAAGAAAAAAGATGTTGAGAACTTTATGAGATTCTTAAAATTACAACAAAACATGCAGAATTCCTCTGTTAACAGAAAAATTTCAGCCTTAAAGTCCTTATTTAAGTACCTTACCTCCCTATCAGAGAATGAAGATGGAGAATGTTATTTTTATAGAAATGTAATGGCTAAAATAGAAATACATAAAGATAAAGAAACATTAAATGCTCGTGCAAAACGTATGAGATCTAAAATATTCCATAATGATGACGATCAAGAATTTTTGAATTACATTAAATATGAACATGAAAAATCTTTAACAAAACATCAGTTGTTCTATTTCCTAAGAGATAAAGATCGTGATGTAGCTATCCTCTCCCTCTTTCTTGGTAGTGGTATTCGAGTAAGCGAATTGGCCGATCTTCGTATGGAAGATATAAACTTAAAAGAAAGACTGATTGATGTAATCCGAAAAGGAAACAAAGAAGATTCTGTATGGATTACCCCCATTGCATTGAATGATCTTGAAAAGTATATGGAAATCAGAGATAACAAATATGCTCCAGGGAAAGAATTGAAAAATGTGTTTTTATCGAAATATAAACATACTGCACAACCTCTTTCAGTTAGAGCTATCCAAGATATAGTAGAAAAATATACTAAGGCCTATGGAAAAAGAATGTCTCCTCATAAATTAAGACATACATTGGCAAATAAATTATATATGGAAGAAAAAGATTCATTACAAGTGATGCAGCAACTTGGGCATACCAGTCAAGATACAGCTTTGCTATATACACAACTTGGGGAAACAACTATTAAAGATAGTTTAGGCAGAATAGGAAAGAATAAATAATAAAAGTTCAGCAATTTTGCATTGCTGAACTTTTATTATTTCCCTTGATAAGAGAGAGGATTTAAAATCTATGATAAATTTACTTAATTCCGAAATTTATTATATAAAAAATATATAGTTTAAATTCTACTTTAATTAGAGTTTAAACTGGTATATTAAATAACAGTTTTAAATCCCTAAAATTAGTGTTTACGTTAAATACACTTTTAACGAACAGTTTGACTTATATTCATTGTAAACACTAATTATTTTACATGATAAGCGTTTTTGTACTCATCGAGTGTATAAATGGTTTTAATATCTCGGAAGGGGATTGATACAGGTCCTTTTAAATGAGAATAACAGGTTTCTTCATATCCATACCTTTGATTTTCTAATACTTTGTCTATGATCCAAATCCTTTTTTCTAATTCTTGATTGTTAGATTCGACACCTCCAAAGCTCATGCAATCAAAATTACTTAAATGTGATTGGAATTTTAGTACATAGCAACAATGCTTTTCTTTCCAATCATCGTTAATCTCAGGGGCATTTAATAATTTCGATAGATTTTTTAAAAATTCTGGTCGCTCGTGAACTTTACCGAGGTATTTTGTAGCATCGTCAGTTGTAAAAAATGAAGTTATTGCATAATCTATAAATAACTTATAGATAACCCAATCTAAACTATCATTTATACTAGTAAAGCTTTTACCTATATCAATTATTTGTCCATTGTATACAATGGTTTTCCTTTCAATATCTATCGATATATCTTTTTTTAATAGATATTTTTGTAGGGGTGTTTCTAATGTAACAGCTTGTTGCAGATTTACTAGTCCAAACTTTTTTATTGAGTCTAGTTGATCATTTACTGTTGTTACGTGGAGAGAAGTAAGATAAATTTCTTTTTCTAAAACTCTAGCACTATCTATTTTAAAATATTTAAGAAAAGATTCTGCATTAGATTGAATTCCTTTTAAAGCAATTACATTAAAAAAATCTAAAATATCCTCTTCTTCAATATTGAAATGTGTACATAAACCTTTTAAATCATACGTAGTGATATCATATAGAACGTTATTATTCATACATTTTCTCCTTAATGCGCTTTAATAATAATAAATGCCTTCATCATCTATAAAATTATGATTTGCGAATTTTTTTCTTTTCCTTTTCTTGTATGTATCTATTAATTTTTGAAAGGGTGTTTTTTGACTTTCGCTTTTTTTAAAAGAACAGACGTTACATATACAATCATTATACTTAAATATATTTAAAGTTAAGCTGTCTCGCTTTAATGTTTTTGCGATGCAAGTCCGATGCTGACCGCTAGCCAATGCTACATGTCCACATTTGTAGTGATCTGCATTAATTAAAGTATTCCTCTCAAACCAATTTTCCTTAATCATATGAGAAGCTAAGAGTCTACAGTAATCAACTGATCCAGCACCGAAATCTTTATTTTTTTCACGTTCTTTTGTTTTTTGATACTGTGCATTAGTTAAATGTAAAGAACAAGTTCCAGTTCGTACTTTAAAACAGGCGTATCTGCTAAATCTAAATGCATACGAGTAATCTTGAGGATTAATGCTAATGTCTTCTTTCAAAAATTTCCACCTCTATACATGATTTGAATAGTATAATTATAACATATATCTTTTCACTTTTAACTGTTCGTTAAATGAGAATTTAACGAACACATGAAAGATGAGAGTTAATCTCCCCTTTTTGATGTATTGTACAAGGACATGAAAACGGATACTTTTTAGACATGAAAGTAGATACTTCATGAATATCTTTTATTACTAATATAAATATATAATTTAATTGGATTTTAACTTCGTATTCAATTAGGTTTGCTGAAATGCAAAAAAAGAGAGAAAAACTCTCTCTTTTATTTCTAATTACTATTTAATTTTGTTTCAAATTCAGTTAAAGTACTTGAAGCGCTACTAAACTTTTGTTCAGAAAGTTGTCTTGATTTTTGAGCTTTCTTCATTCTGTCTTCCATTGGATCTACGCCTCGTATAGATATTATCTAGGTCCTAGATACGGAGCATCCATTAACGCAAACACTTTTCGGAAAGCCGAAAGATTACGTTTAATTTCTATTGGCCCCTCCCATACAGTGATAACTGACCATGCGGTTGGCCCTCCTGCCCCCACTCCGGTTCCTCCACCAGCTCCTCCTGCAGAAGGAATTTTTCTTTCGCCATAACGATACCAAAGTATCTTTCCATCGCGAGTAAAGGCATAGAGAACACCATCCGCTGCAGCCACGATATCCTGGAACCCATTCCATCCAGTTCCGATTTGTTCGTAGGGTGCCCAGTCCAGAGAACCGGTCAGATAGCCAAGATGCTTGTATCTAAGGAGTATACCATCCTCTCGAATAGCGTAAATAATTCCATACCCACCTGAAAAGACTTTAACGAAATTTGCCCAGCCAGTTCCGACTTTGATTTGCCCACTCCAGGTTGTAACGTCGCCTCCATTTGCAGCACCATGATGTCGGTACCAAAGCAAATCACCATTGGGTTGGATTCCGTACACAACGTATTCACCACCTGAAAAGATTGATTTGAAGCCATTCCAGCCCCAGCCAACTGTACGAGGACCTCTCCAACGGGGTGAGCCATCAAAGTAGCCATCATGCCCATACCAAAGTAAATCACCATTAGATTGTACACCATAAATTGCAGCGCCGCCCCCAGAAAAAACTGAGGTAAATCCGCCCCAACCGGTACCAATCCCATTAGGCCCTTGCCAATTTGTTGAACCACCCGGTCGGCTCGCCTCCTCATTACGGTACCAATGGAGTTCTTCGTTTTGTGTAATTACGTAAAGAATAGCTGGTGGGTAGACTTCTGTGATAGGAAATTGACCAATAAACTGTTTTTTTAGTGATCCTGTGGCGGCAACGTGTTCAAGGGTTTCAGATATCTCATGTAATAGTTCACCACCAGCTTCGATCTCAGCTCCAAGCTCTAGGGAAGGTGATCCGAGGTTTTCAGGATTAATCGTGCACATAACATTGTTATCTGCCATTTGAAGATCGAAAAAATCGCCTTGTTTTCGTTGTCCGTTCATCCAATTTTGAACATCGTAATAAAAATTGCACTTATTGTTTATTGGGTATTTATTGCTAGAAATAACAAATGCACGAATTCTCCATTTTATGTGTTCAGCAATAGAGCGAGGTATACTCGTAATATATGGATCCTCTATTTGGGTATATTTATCAAATTTCGGACGTGCAGATCGGACTGAGACAGCAGATAAATGGCGTGAAATTCGCCCTGAATCATCATCTAGCCGCCCAATCTCTCCTTTCTGCACAACCCTCTCGCGTGCAGAAAGCCAGGTCAGTACAGCCATCTTGTATACGGGAAGTGTTGGCAAGTTCTTAAATTTTCCTTGTGCTGGATAGAGTTCTCTATTAATTTGTCCAGTTTGTGGATTGAAAGCATTTCTCGCCTCTACGTCAGTCCATTTCCAGATATCATAGTCGCTTCGAAGGAACTTATCAATTAAAATACCGGCCTCATTGGCAAGTCGTGATGTTGTAATGACGTCGTCAGCTGAAGTGTTTAACAGATCCAAACTGAGTCTCTTTGCATTATCACTATAATCCATCAATCGTTGCAATGTAGCTCGGTTATCGGTGATAGCAATCGCTACAGCGAATTCATCTAGCCTTTCTTCAATTCTTTCAAGAATGAATTGAATAGCATTGAGTTGATTTTGTATTGACTGCAATGCTTGTTCCGTCGTTGCTTCTTCCTTCATCCAACCTATAACCTCTGCAAAGAAAACGGCTGCTTTGATTCCTATTGAGATGGCAGCACCATAGGGCCCAGAAGCCGCGGCTACTGCCACTGCTGTATCCACCACAGAAGTTTCTAGCTCAACACCGTCCTCTGTGAGCTTTGTATCATCTGCCATGAAATACCTCCTTTTTTTAATGAGGAATTTTGAAACACATTATTAGATTTATGACATTGTTTTTCAGTATATGAATTTAGAAGTGAAAAAAGAAACATCTATTGTACTCAAGACATGTAAGAGAACAGAAGTGGAGTATAATAGGTAAATCTACATTTCTGTTAAAATTTGGTTTTGTTGAGTGGGAACAATAAAAAAGAGCTTAGAAACCACAACCTATAAGGCTTCTAAGCTCTTTATATTTTTCAGTTCCTTCATTTACTCGAAATACACTTTTACAGCAAAAACAAATAACCTCATAAAATATCATGACCTTCCCCCTCATCAGGGTGATATGTTACTTTTGAGTTGTCCGCTCAAAGATTGTAATAAGTTCTTTTGTGTAATCTTTAACGTTTAGATCGGGGTTCCTCATTAGCTCGAGGCTAAATCCGTCTATGGCATGCCTGATTGTTAACGCCATCACCCTTAAGGCCGTTTCGGAAAATTCTCGAAACACCCCCTCTTGCATCCCTAAACGTAGAATATTTTTAATGGGAAGAAAAATAGTTTCATCATGGTCTGCTACAAACCGAAGTTTCCCTTTATCTATCCTTTCATTTGAAACAATTTTGCAATCAGCTATACCATTTTGAAATATAGTTGTACTAACACTTGCAATTATATGTACTGATTTTAATTTATCCATTTCATAATTCTTGGCAATAATGAAAGATTTATTGGTGTTGGTAGTAAATATGCATCAATTTTTTCTGTATCTGTGACCTTATCACAATCTATATGCTCGACATGAGCAAGAACGCTTCTTTGCCGATTTCCTCATATATTTTTCAAAAATTTAAATTTGATAATTCTTGAAAAGAGAAACGATTATTTTATTATCACTATTAAACATAAATCTCATGTAATTTATAAAGACTTATTGGGCAAGATATAAAAAGTATTATAGAAAATCACAATTATAATTTAGGAGGAATTATTTTTATGGATTCACAAGGAGTAAAAGGTTTTGACCCTAAGTTTTTAGGCAATGATTTTGAAATACCGTTTCCAAGACTAACGGGTACAACAAGTGATGATTCTCTAAATAACGGAGAAATTTTTAATTTTGTTCACTTTTCATTAACAATAAATAAAAAGCTTAAATTTGCTATCTATGGTGCCAACAATATAGATCAAAATAGAATGAAAGAAGTACCAAGAGTTGATTTTCATTTCGCTCCTAATATTGATATGGAATATCAAGTAGGAAACGAGCTATATCGAAAAAATCCATGGGATAGAGGCCATATTGTCAGAAGAAGAGATGTATGTTGGGGTAGCAAGGAAGAGGCAAAACAAGCGAATTACGATTCATTTTCATGGGCAAATATTTCGTTACAACATCATGTTTTTAACACAGGAGCTTGGAGTAATTTGGAAAATTGGATACTTGATCATCCTACTCACCTAAATAAAAAACTTTCTGTCTTTACAGGACCTATTAATGCGAATAGTGATAGGGAGTATTGTGGTGTAGGGAAACCATTAGGCTGTGGTATTAGAATACCTGCTGCTTTTTGGAAGGTTGTTTTTTATATAGGTGTAGATAATAAAATAGGTTCAGCAGCTTTTATTATGAAGCAAGATGAATTTTGGAACGATGAACGTTTAAATGACTTAACTTCACTTGAAACATATCAAGTACCTTTAAATACAATTAGTCAACTGACAGGTATTGAATTTAAAGACTCACTTTATGATACCAATCCACTCTTTTTCTCGCCTAATATTGTTACTGAAAGTGAAAATATTAGAACACCTGAGGCTCGTATAATTCGTGATGCAGCTGATATAACTTTAAAAAAATAATTCAAGGTGATCACTGCTTTGTTTAAGTGAGAAAAATAAAGGTAAGCTAATTGTGCTTACCTTTATTTTAATGTTATTAGTACATTACCCCCTCCCCATCAACATAAGGACAATTTGAAAGTTATGGAGGGATTTTTAATAATTATCCAGTTTACATATTCGATAGATAAGAATGTTCACCCCAGTGGCTAACATTTTGTTTTCGCTTATCTTAGAGAATTATAAAAAATACGCCCGCTAAAATTGATGGGACAATTAGGTTCGGTAAAGCAATTGTTCGTACAATGCGTCAAGCTCAGAATATAGGTCATGTGGAAAAGCAATCAGAAGTTAGGACTATATTCATTCCAACAGGATCTATTACAAATATTCAATATTCTTTAAGTGAAAGTGATCAAGAATTTTTATATGAATCTAGTTATCAGGTTGCTCAAAAGTTTCTTGAAATATGGAATTTTGAGGCATATAAGAAAAACTATAGAGATGTACATTAAAGGAAACCGCTCTATTCTTATAACAATTGAATTCTGTTCCTATGTTTCTGTTGACATTTTGTGACTTTACACATAAAGCTGCCGCCATAACTTTGCCGCAAATAAAAAGAACAATTCAACATTTTACACTATATAATTAATTTCTAAATTCCTGTCCTTTTATATTGTAAAAAGACAGGAATTTATTATTTTAATACTATGAATATGTATTAAAAAAGCAAGCGTTAGACACTATATTGTCAAAATCAATTACTCAGATTGCTCTGTTTTTTTTAAAATCCAGCCTTAAGGCGGTTAGTGCATAATAGAATTTGAATCGCAATAAGAGACTTGTACGAAGACCAGCCTGCTCTTATTACGGTGATTTTTTCTGTATATTTGAAGAGTTCGTAGGTAGTTTCTTAAGAAAATCCTATTAATACTAATCAAACAAGCCTAATTACTTCACTTTTGAAATCATTAATTATTCTCAAGTGTCAAGGTTAAAATGTTCTGAACACCTGGAACTTGTGAAATTTCAAGGAGTGCATTCCCTAAGTAAGAAGATATTGCAGCAACATGCAGGATTACTCCCCTAGCAGGTGGTGTAACTCCGATTACCAATTGTTTTGCATTTCCTAGAGACATACTTCTTAATGCTTCTATATTAATGTCCGGTCCTTCAACCAAAATTAAACTTTCAATCATATTGTATCCTCCTAACTGCTACTATAGTTTTTATTGGAATTCGGCTAAACTTTAAACCTTATTCAACCGGTAATTCTTATGTAGTGAAATCTGATGCTGTAGCTGGATTTATTGATATTATTGGATGTTTTAAAGCTATAGCAACTATAAATCCTGATGGATTACTTATATCTACCGTTTCAAAATGAGTAAACCCAAGATTCTCAACTAAACTTTTCAAAAGTGTGCTATATGCTCAGCTTCATCAACTGCTCTAGAAGCATCTACTAGACCAAATCCTGTTGCAAGATCCGGACCTTGATGAGCAGGATTATTTTGTTTGGAATGACCTTTTATTACATCTCGTGCAGTTTGCTTTAAAACATCTCGAATTTGAAAAGGAGTTAGCCTTTTATTTACCTGTTTTAATAATGCGCATATTCCAGCTATTTGTGGTGCTGCAGCTGAAGTACCACTAAATGCTGCCCAGCCATCTCTAGAAGACGTTTGATCACCTTGTGGATGTTTTTTCCAGCGCTTTGTTCATCGTACTTCCCCCCTGGTTCAACTGGAAGCATTATATAAGCAGCTATAGGCTCGAGACCACATAAGCCACAAATATCAGGGCCTTGACGTTCTGAATATATTTTACTTTTATAACCGTTCGCAAATGGTGTTGCTTCCATAGAACCATCCTTTGCTACAAAAACACCTCCAACAGAAATTATATCCGGATGTATTCCAGGAAAAGATTCTCCAGGGGTATTACCGCTTGCAAATATAACTGTAATACCTTTTCTTACAGCATCTGCTATTTTAGCTGCAAATAATATTTGTGTAGCTGATAACTCATTTGGAGGTGTAGGAAATCCCCAACTACACGTGATAATATCAGAGTTTTGTGCTACTGCAGTTTCGAAGGCACCCATTGTTACAAACTTGTTCATTTTTACCATTGTAAAATCCACTTCTGGTGCTAATGAATATACATTGACAGCTTCACCTGTCCCATGCCCTGTTTCATCATGTATTGGTTCAGATGCTTCAGGCCCAAGGATAACAGGGTTCAAGTGATATTGTCTTTTAGTAAAAAACGGATGTCTATAGAATCCTGAATCAACCATTACAACTTTTATTCCTTTTCCTGTGATTCCAGATTGTTGCGCTCTTTCTGCTAAAAGATGCTGAACTAAATCATGTGGAGGTTCTAAATAATAGTAATTTTTTTAGGTGGATCGGGAGATACCCTTCCAGGTGTTTCTAAACGTTCTAAGGTTGTACTAGTAGATGTTGAATGTAAAAATGCTTTTTCATTAATTGCAACTCCCTCTAAAACATCTGCTAAATCACTATTCTTTGTATCAATTAAACCCAACATCTTTGAATTTGTTGAATCAATTATTGTTGTGGATGTTTTTCCTGTAATGCCTTGTACTTCACGTTCTTTTGTAACAATATTGGTATGAAAAACCTCCTCGAAAATTGTAGGAGGAGCAGCAATTGAAATTGATGTTTCTCCTATTGTTAACACTTGAAAACCATTCTCTTTTAGTTTTTTTACAGCTTTTTTTATTTTGTTTTTCTCGGAATAGAAGTTCTCAACTGTTTCACTTGTAATATTTTTCGATGTTGTAAATACAGATTCTCCACCTATTGAATGAACAGATGCCTCTGCATAAACAATTGATGGAAGTTCAAATGTGTTTGAATTTTTCAAAAGAAAAAACTCCTTTAATAAAATTAAACTCGGCATATTGCTTGTATTGACTTTAAAATTGCTAAAAGTTAATTTTCTAAAGTTACTACAATATTAGAAAAAAGTCTGGAAGAATTTTATTAGTTTATATTGAATGTTTTGAAGTACCGGTAAAGTAAATTTGGTACTTGATATGCGAAAGTATGCATTCTTCGCATTTTGTGGAGCATGTTCTTTATCGGGTTCTATAGCAGTCCATTAAGTACAGGACTGCTACATAGTGAGTACATCAATAGCTGCCATAAGTCCCACTCGCATCATGAATCAATTAGCACTATGTTTGGAGTTATGTCTATAGTTGTAACTACAGTTTCAACTATTAAAGTTAAGAAAATATCCAAACAAGTTCTTTAAAGAATATAAGCCTAATCAGTTTTATAATTTAAATCGATTAGGCTTATATTTAAAACAAAATTTAGAAAATATCCATACTTTTAGGTGCTAACATATATCCACAAAATTGAGTATATGGCCCTCTATTAGCGGTTCTTGGATCTGTAATTATGTGATTACTCTCGTCAGTATCTCGAGCAGGTGTTTGACCTGGTTTATGAGCCCAATTTCCATTACTACATTGACGATACCAATGATAATCAATAAAACCTGGTCCAGGTGCAATAACTAAAGCCATAAGAAAACGTGGTTTTTCGGTTTCTGGAAAACATCTACCCGCAACATCTGCTCCATCAGATATTGCTCCTTTCTTAACCTCTTCACAAGTTATATTATTGTACATATGACCTGAGGCGCGTCCAGGTTGTGCAAATGAATCAGTTCTTCGATTCGTAGCAAAGTTGTAACAATTATTATGTTGCATGTGATCCCGATTGTTCCAGAAACTTTGATCAAAGACTACTTGCTCTGAAGGACAAGACATTACATTGTCTTCAACCGTAGCATCTAACTCATTTTGCGGATGTGAAAATATTGGTATATCTTTAATCTGATTAACTGTCCAGTCAATTAATGATGGAGAAAAATTCGGATTATTCACTACTCCATCAGACATTGACTTAGTTCTTTCAAGCAAGCGTTCAGCAATTTCTCTTCCTTTTGATTCAATTGTAGATAATCCGTTTGCTATACTAAATGAAGACGGTAAACCATACAATTGAGGCAGATAATCAGATTTTAATGTAATGTTAATTCCTCTATACCCTAATCTTGTAACTTCTTTAGATAAGGGTGTAATAGCACCCTTATTTAAAGCTATTTCTTTAAGGAGAATTTTCGTTTCCTCATCTTCTGAAAAATTAAAAGTAGGATTACGAAGTCCTGAATATATATCTAGTGTAATGTTTAGCAAAATTTATAACCTCCTCAGAAAAACTAAATATTAAATAGATTAGTTGGTATTAAAGATTAATTTCTTTGTATACCGTCTCCGCTAAAGTACGAACTTGTTTATTTTTTTCGCCATTTACAAGTTTTTCAACTCCTGAACGAACCGTAGTATTATTTATTTGATTTTGAGAGATAGTCGATAATATTACTTTTCGTACCCCAGCATCTTCATCATTTAATAGTAAGGAAAGAATATTTGAGTCAACATCTCCCATACTTTGTGAATTGAAATTTTTAAAAGCAGCAGCTGTCGCAACTCGTACATCTGGTATAGAACTGCTTGCACCTTCCTCAAGAACTTGATTTGTTTTTTCATGTTGAATTAAACTTGCAGCATAGACAGCTCGAGGAGCTATCTCTTGTCCTCCATTTTTTGTTAAATCCAATAAAATAGGGATGATTTCAGGACCTAAATCCGAAGCAGCAGCGTAATCTGGTTCATCTCGATTAAGTAATTCAATTATTTTGTCTTTTAACATAATGTTTTCCTCCTTTTAATTTGGAGTTGTATATTGGCTATTCCGCATCGTGTCAATTTCTGAAGAGTTTAAATCGGGAGGTGGATTTGTAATATTACCAGTTCCGTTTCCAGTCATTAGCTGATCATTATTATTTACATGTTGGAGTCCCAATACATGTCCGATTTCATGCCCTAATGTCCAAACACTAGCTACTCTTGTTACAACTGCTCCTGGCCTTTGTAACGGATGAGCTGCACATCCATTGTAAGGAGGGATTGTGCTTCTTACAAAATATACAGTTAATTCATTATCATTAACATTATTACGGTATTCAAAAAGTTCCTTTTGTTCGTCAGTTATATTTCCCATGGTACATGTGCCTACATCAACATCCTTGAGATGAGGAAGATTTAAGGTTTCAGTACTTACTATTTCAACATCAAGACCTGCTGTCGAGTAAACTTCGCTCATAGCATTTACCATTTTTCCAATGGGGATATCAGGATTTTCTAACACTTTTAGATGTAAGCGGACTTTCTCGCGAGTAGCTGGCAATTTAATTGCTCCTTCCTTAATTTATAATACTACTATGACTATTTTAAGGCTTTTAGATATTAGTTTTGACAGTTAAAAAGCCATAGTTTTACAATTCAAACGTAGTTTTAACAATAAATAAAAATTTATTCGACATTTACCTAAACAAATGGAATTTGTATAGCCAAATAAACAAAAATTTAGTCAAGCAAAGATCTTCATAATGTTTTCTAAATCAATTTTTGTTCACAACCATTTGATCCAGAACTAAATCTTTTGGTACTTAAAAAATCGTTATATCTAAACTACGAAGCCATTGAAAATAGATGATTAAAAAGCTTAGAATGACTGATGTTTAACATTTTTATTAAAACATTTATTTTGCCTTCTAAGTTAATAAGAATTTCTGTAACAGCCTGAAGTTGACTACACCGTCGAACTAAGGAATAGCTCGCTACACGTTGACTAATCCAGACACAGATAATAGATAAGTAACGTCCTAAAAACTTACGCTTTTATTATGCAAAAGCTAATTCTCTAGCAAGGTTTTTTAAAATGAAGGGGGCATGTATAGTGGTCCTTAGAAACAATTGCCATTAGGGATTTATACCGATATCTCTAGTCCACATATGATTTGGAGTATATCTCATTTTAAATTTTATACCTTCCTCTTCATATTTTTAAATACTAAAGTATAATTTCTAATCTCATGTGAAAAATATACTTGTGAAAAATCTTACGTGCGGAGGGAAATTAGTGAAAAGTTCAAATGAAGTCTATACTTATCGTACAGGTGAAAAAATATTTTTAGATAAAAATCCAAATCAATTTGTAATACGAGCTCTACACGAGATAGTTAAAGAAAAATTAAATATAGAAAAGATAAAACTAGAGAAATCACCCCAACGCATCATGCATATTATGTTAGAGATACAAATACGGAATTCTTACTAACAGATTGGATTCTAGTAATGTTTCATGTTCCTTTTTCATTAAAAAAGTTAACGATTTTGCGAACCGTTATGGGTTAGTAGTAAAAGAAGCTTTTAATCATCGTGACTATATGTTTCAGTTTACTGAATTTACTGGAAGGAACCCTGTAAAATTAATTGTCCAATTAACTAAACAGGAGCCACTTGTAGAAGTAGCAGAACATGATTTAAATCGAAGAATGAAAAAATGTAATATCTCTCTCCCAACAGATGAGCAATATATAAAACAATGGCATTTACATACCTGATTCAACTACCCTGAATTAGCCCCCGCTCATCATCACGTTATGAGGAGGCTTGGAATACTTTAAATAATCTAGTAAGTTCAGGAGCTGTTGTTGGTGCTACAGACAATGGATGTAAAATGGACCATAAAGATTTTAATTCTCAAAATAAGTTTGCTTCTTGTGTGTATTTTAAAGGAGAGAATCTATTTACTAAACATGTAAGTGGTTCAAATATAAATAAAATGTACCAAGTAGGCGCTGACCATGGTACTTGCAGCTGAAGTTGATGCTGCACTTACTGTTGGTGTGACCTTCAGGCCGACTTATTCCTATAAAATGGGAATCACAAGGGCTTTTTGTGCTAATTTACAGATAGTAAAATGATAAAAGTTTTAAATTATATTGCTGATAAGATAGACGTTTTATCTAATTCTTGGGGAGGAAGTCCATATAATTTTTGGTCTCTTATGGTAATTAAACGTATTACGGAATTAGCTTTATCTGGAGAGCGTCGTCAAAAAGGAATCGTCTTTTTATGGGTAGCTGGGAATGAGAAAAGCCTCATTAATCATAGTTCTTCGGTCGAAATCCCTTACACTCAGGGATGGGAGTTTGATCCTAATTTTCATAAATTAATATGGAATCGTGTACATACATCTAAACATTTTAGAAATAATCTTGTAGGAATACCAGGTGTTATGCAAGTCGCTGTTTTGTCCAGTACTGCTCAGCGTAATCACTATTCTAATTATGGTACCGGTATATCTATTTCAGTTCCAAGTAACAATATACACCTTTATTCTTCAAATGAGGCTCTTCGTTTACCTGTGAAAGGACTTGGTATAACAACGACTACTGGTCGGTCCTGAAGACTCAACCGTAACAGACAGATTTGGAGGAACTTCTAGTGCTACTCTTCTAGCAGCAGGAAGAGCGTCTCTTGTCATTTCGTCTAATTCTGACTTAAGATTCCTAGAAGTAATATCTATTTTAAAGCGAACTGCTTTTAAAAATTTCAGCTTTGAAGGCTATGTAAAAACTCCTCCTGCAGTTTTTGATCGAGATACTTCATGGGATGTATCTCCAGTGTCACCTTTTTCAAAATCAGATTCCCCCTAACAAGTTAAAAAGTTATTATAAACAAACTTCAATAAAAAATGCCTTCCCCCTCTTTTTTATAATTCGATTTTTTGATTAGATGGATGTTATCTAAAACAGAATTATTTTTTGCATGTGCTTCGTGCTGATTCTTATAATTATTGTGTTTTTAGAGTAAATAATCACTACCCTTCTGTTGTCGACTTTCACATATCCCGATTAATCTCTCTTTATATTAAAAATAATTTATATAATGGGTCTTTTCATTTTCTATAGTGTAAATTTTTGTGTGGAATCTCTTATCTTATATTGATTGTGTCTTATACGAAACGAAACAAAAAAGTAAAGAAAAAAGCACATTTATATAAAACAACTTCTTTTTTGATATATTTTATTAAAGATTTCCATTTCAATTGTATTTATTTTTTTTCATATTAAAGACGAACAAAATCTCCTTAACTACCTTTAGACCTTTCATTATCTTGTCCTCAGGTTCTTTCTTAATCAGATTCGGATTACCCCTCTCTATTTGATTCGCAATCTTCATCACTGCCTTTTCTAGCTTCATACCGCCATGCCTGCTGAGTTCAATTAATTTCTAAATAACCATAATGGTACTGTCTATATATTGGCGTCTGCCACGATTATTCTTCTTTACAGCGAATTCCTCACACTGCAAGACTTCCATGTATTTTCTATAGATGCTATTACTTATTCCCAGTCGTTTGTATACTTCACTAGCAAAATAAACAATTTCATCCGTCTTAACGTCACGACACTTCCTAGTGAGAGTATTTCATGGTGGTTAAAAAAGTCTTGCAAATAAAAAGGCCCTGTTCAGGGCTTCTTATTATTTTTTTACAGCAAGACTATTCATAAATTTGCTAATAGTAGAATCTTGAAAGAAACGTAAATGAGAAGAGTTAATATCATACTACTTATCGATAATAATGAGGATTGGTGGAAAGAATTTAGATCCTTACTTTAGATTCTGGATAGTTTCGTTTTTTCATAATGAATGAATGGTTTGTATCCCCCTACAATGACAAGGAAGTAAAGAATCTTTTGGCTAGTTTTTCGTAGTGTCCTAGGTTGAGGGAAATATATATGCTTTGAGATATTGGCATCCAGATGACCATCTCTTCTTAATCATTTCATCACTGTATTATGACAAGTAACTGTATTCTTTAATCCTTGAAAATACAAATCGACAATATCATCACACGGATCATACCTAAAACGCTTCAGATTACTCAATATCGCTTTATCTCTATTTCTCATAACACAAGCAAAACAGACTTACTAAACGTCTTCTTATGGTGACAAGATAAGCATAAGTATTGTAGGTTCTCATGATTCAATGTGATATCTCGATTATCTATAGTCTCTGGTGCTATTTCAACAATATGGTCAAAGAATTACCCAGGTACTTCCTTCTAATGCTCGCGCATACCATCTAATGTTGTAGCAATGTATGACTCTCTGCATTTCTCCCATGCTGTTGACTAATAAAATTTCTTTGCGTATTCCTTTGCCATTCTTACCTACTACCTTCTATGTTAATAGGAATTAATTTGTCTAACTCCTCCTTATGGTAATCCCTAAAATACTGATTTTTATTGTCATACAGCTACCTAATACAACACATACTAACCCTAATAATATAAAAAACTCTGGTAACTCAAAGTGTCCGAGTATCATACATATAATTAAACCCATAGGAAATATAAGTAATTACATCCGAATTATAACTTCATTTTTCCTTGTTGTATAATTACTGACTAAAATATAAAAAGAAGTATCTCTGGTTCTAATTAAGGGTACTTCTTTTTATATCGTAAATCTAATAATAAATACATCCTTCACCAAGGAACGAGAAGTGAGTTGGTAGATATTCTGTTATAATTTTTATGCGACTTTTCATTTATCAATCCACACATATATAAATATATTTATTTTCCAGACCTAATTACTAAAAAAGTAATTTTATAAACACAAATACATTATACTTAACAGCCAATTATGAAAATTAATTTTTAATATAATCTCCACACCATTTTAAAAACACTACCTAGGAAATCTTCAAATTTATTATATAGGAAATTTGTGGCTTGTTAAAAACCTTCTGGCGGTTGCGGTATCCAATCCTCCCGTGTCATTGAAACAAATACTGGTTCATTGATGTTAATATTACGATTAACAATGTTCGCTAGCGTCGTAGTTTCATTAATTACTTGCATTCCTACCGTCGTAAACGTAACCGCATTGAAGATGTGCTTAGAAAGAAGGGGGTTTGTTAGAGCATGTGAAAATGCATCTACTGCTACCATTCTGCCGATTAAGGGAGGAACTGTCCCATTTATCTTTGTGTCTTCAGCGAATAAACCAATATACATCTCCATTCGATCAACCGTCTTATACAAATACTTTAGCTCAGCGATAACTTTGGAATCAGCTGTAATTTGTTCAAAGCTTGAAACTCGTGGATACGACATGACTTCCCTATAGTCGTTGTATGTGGCAAGACGGAAATCACGCCCCTGCTTAATACTACTTTTCTCCGCTTCATATAAAAAATCAGGAGTATTGTGCAGAGCTAAACGACCTGCAGCTTGTCGACTAGTTGTTTCGAATGCATATGCAAGTCCATAATTTATGAGTTTGGAATTATCGAACGCCATCTCCATTGTAGAATATTCACTAGATCCCCAAATAATTTTATCAGGTACAAGACTATGCCAGCGGTAAAGAAGATTAAATTCTGCTGGTATCCAGTTAGGACGGTTCCATTTTGCTGTCCATGCGACGTTCGGTTCTCCTCGAAATTTAAAATGAAAAGGAGCAATATGATTAATATATTCTTGAACAACCACTCGGATTAACGATGCAATACAAATGTTTCGAGAAATTTGAAATATCCGTTCGTCATCCCAATCAGGGTATGCTTGCTCTATTTCTCCACATATGCGATTATGCTCTCTTATAAATAGGGTGTTGACCATCGCTGTTTGAGCTGTAGAGTTCGCCCTATCTCCTCCAAATGCAAATAAAGTAGCACGCTTCTCAATTGGCCAATTGGATGGAAGCCTTATAGGTGTTGGCAAGTTAGCATACTCAGCTTTCTTCGTCACACCATCACTCTCGTATAAAAAAGGAGCATACTCTTCTTCAAATCCATCCTGATTTTTTAAAACTTGAGTCTTTAAGCGACCTCGACAGCCAATCTTGTTTGACATTTCTCTAATGGCGTTCGTTTGACATTCCGTCTGTCCATACACCTGTGAGAGATCGATTTCATGTGAAGAGGTAGTACGTTGTCTATTGTCATCTGCCGTTCTCAAGAAACCGTCTGTAAACCACTGTGCAAAAACTGGGAATAGGTTTGTCGATTTTTGTGACACCTTAATCCCACCTGTTCGCCGAAAAAGTTCAGTAACCTCAGACAATGGCGGGAGGTTTGATACGTTGCTCTCCGGCAAATATCTACTGTACCACGTCTTGTCTGTTAGTGTAGACCATGTAGTGTAGGGTGCCTTCAAACTAAGTGGAAGTGGCCTATTCCTCGTCTTATTAACAGCATTGTTAATGAGAATACAGTTTATGGCCTTCGAGAGTGATGATGATTGATTTATAAAGGACCAAGCTGGCTCAATATGTGTAAGAAGCCACGCTTCAACTCGGTTTTTTAGTCCATCTGAACTCTTGTCGCGTCGCGAAGTATTGATATGCGCTTCATTTTTATTAGCACGCGCATTGGCTGATGTATCTGAACTATTCATACATTACCCCTCCTGTCCTTGATTCCTTATTTTCCCGTCAAAATAGTGAAGCTTTCTGGAAAAGGCCCACCTTTAAAATCTATTTTGCCCGCTTCACCGCTCAAAAGCTTGGGAGTTATCTCAAGAAAAATTTGTCTAAGAACCTCCGGTATGGCTATCAAGCCAACATGTTTACCGAGGCATTCATGGTGCCCAAAACCAAAATGAAGGTATCGAGAACGTTCCCGATTAAGACGAACATTTAAAGGATCTGGAAATGCGTATTCGTCAAACATTGCAGAGCCTGTACAAATGACCGTTGGAGTTCCAGCTTTAATAGTAGCTTCTCCAGAAGTTCCTTGAGCAAGTGTAATATCTTGTCGACACACTCTAGGCACAAGAGTTGTAATCGGGTTAAATCGTAAGGCCTCCCATACAATGGCTTCAAAATCTTTCATTTCTGCTCTACTTGTCTGAATTGCGAGGTTTGTTAGCTTTGAACTTAAAAGTATCTGCTCCAACGCCTGAACTATAGCCTGTGACATTGTCTCTATAGTTCCTACCAAAAGGCCACATACGTTTGAAACTGCTCTCTCAAGAGAGATTCCACCAACATCGTCTTTTACCATCCGGCACAGACGGGACACAGGATCATTTGCTGAATTTGTTTGAGTAAGCTTAGTATTAATGAAACTCCTAACATAATTCTGCATCTCGAGTCCGGCCTTCACATTATCTGCATGCACAACAGAATCATTTCCTGGATTACGAAACATATCGTGTTGTGTGGCACGAGACCAGCGAAGCATCGTTGAATCAGCAGGTCCTATAAACCCGAAATAATTCTGGACAATCCTTAGAGGTACTAGTCTTCCTAAACTACTTACTACTTCCATCTTTTCGCCGGTATCATGAAGCGAATTCTTAGCAATCTGTTCCACTAAACTTCTTATTATTGGAAAATCATCCCACCGAAGTAGCGATCGCATTATCGATTTCTCATGCCAGTTAAGCTCCGTATTATCGTAACTTAACATGAATGGTCCCACCGAAGGGTCTATCTTAGGTCTGTATGGTTCGACTGTGAACACCTCCGGCTGATTTAATGCCTGAATAACGTCACTCCAACGAGTAATCATTGTGAAGGAGGGTGTAGAAAAAATTGGTCGGGATTTACGAAGTTCTGCATACATTGTACGCCAGTCAATACTTAGCCACTTATAAACCAGTGCAACTTTATCTGCTGGCGCCGATGAAGGAATCTGATTATATTCGGTAAGAAAACTCATATTTACCTCCTCTTATCTCCTTACTGCGTCATATTAATCGTGGAAAGCAATGTGTATATGTCTAACAATATTTATGTAATACATATAAATACTCAAATACTGAATCTTTTCTTCTGAATATAAGTTTGATGAGGAATTAACATTGTTTTCTTACCTCCTCTTTTCTCAATACTTTCCAATCCCTAGTTTTTACACTATCTCCGTTTTATACATAATACATAAATTTATTGTACCCACGATCATCTTAGCTCAGTACATACATGTAAACCATTGTTTTACTAGCATCTATGTAATATAATTATAGCTCTACTATTATAAAATCTTTACATTAGTTATTATGCCCATTTATTAGATTTTGATTAGTAAAAAACACCAAAAAAATTAGAGATTAATGAATATTGTTTCATTACGAATTAAATTTATCAGCAAAAATATATAAAGGTGATTAAACTTGACGAAATGTAAGTTATATACAAATAAATATCGTTAAAATAAATAAAATTTATAAAAAACTTAAGATATAACTTTTGCTAACAATGACATACTTCTAACATAAAAAGCTGATTTTCCAATTAAGGAATATCAGCTTTTTAATTTTTTATGAAATTTATAAATTAAATTGCCAGTTAGCCTAAGTACATTTCTTTATGACTTTCTTTACATAATAGTAATATCTAATTACAAGAATTAAACATCATATCAAAATCATTTTGCTTTAGGAATTAAATAATTATAAAATAAGTAATTCTTAGAAATAACTTATGATTTGAATCCTATATCGTCATTTATTATGTCCCATCTGTTTTATTTTTCATACTATTGCTGTTATTATATCGTTTAAAATAATCATTTACTGCTATTTTTCCAGATTCTATAAGTTCTTCCTGCTCGTCTTCTCCAATTTTAAAATCAATAGCTGACACACCTACTGAATTTATAAAAACGGTTCGATCAAAATCAAATTCACTTAATTGAGTATTCTCCTGGTTTTCCATTAGACTAGCCGTCAAATTCCAAATATAGTCAAAAAAACTGCTAATTTCATGATTTTTTGGTAAAGCCTTACCGCTAAAAATATCTATTACATCTTTTGAATCTACTCTAAATCCTAGTGTTTCTTTATTATATACATATTTGTTTTCTATAATTTTTCTATTTTTAATATCATATACATCTTGTAAACCATTTACTGTTTCAGTCAAAAATTTCTCTCTATCGAATAATCTTACAGGGTAATTTGACAACACCCCGCCGTCAACATAATAATCATCATGCATTTTCACAGCTTCAAAAAAGAATGGTATTGACATTGAAATTCTTATAGCTTCTTTTATTTTCATATCTTCATACTTTTCATTATCAGCCGAAAAAGTTTCCACTCTATGTGTAGATAAATTGGTGCCCTGTACATATAAATCTTTAAATTCTTTCATTTCTTTTAATTGCTTAAAGGTAATATCTTTATTATTTGTTTTAGTTTCAATAATTCCTTCTAACCACTCTACAAACTTATCTCCTTTAAAAAAACCATGCTTGTCACTTAACAACCTCACCGTATCTCCAATTTTTCCAAAACCACCATCCATAAATGATTCTAGATTCATCTCTTTCAATTTCTGTTGTGTTTCTTTAGCGGTATAACCTAAAGAAACAATTAAAGCTATAATTGCACCAGCCGACGTTCCACCAACCCGCTTAATATCTTTTAATACATTTCCACCTTCCAATGCTTCCAATGCTTCCAACACACCAACATACGCAATGCCTTTTACCCCTCCACCTTCAAATACTAAATTTTTAAATGGAAAATTCATACATTTACCTCCCTTATACAAAATTAATGAACTAGTCTATCTCCATTTAATATGTGTTACTGAGTTTTTTTTATACATTAACAAAAGGAATTTAACCGTTGAATATTTCTGTAATAAATTTTTTTATATAGTTAAGGCTATAATTTGAACACTAACTATAATAATACTTGTTAATCAACAAATAATATTTATATCGGAGGTTACTAATCATGCTCTTACCATTATTTTAGAAATTTCTTCAGGGCGACCTAATCCATCGCTTTTGAGATAATGAGGAAACAAACACTATTCTAAAAGAAATTGCTCTAAATCAAGAAATTATTACGCCTTATAATTAAATGGGAAAATTAGGATTTAAAGGCATAAACATTTCATTTACAGCTGACTATCTATCAAAAGAGTATACATTTCCTTTTTTTCAATATTGCAATAAATTGACTAATAGTTCGAAATACTTAGAAACAACTAAACGTATCTTCTTCCATTCACTTGTTTTTAAAAATCCTCTTTCAAAACCCTTAATTTCCATTTGTAAGTTTTGGTGGAAGTTCTTTAATGGTCAATTTAATAGCAATAGGAATATTAATTAACATTTCAATTTTTAATAAAATAAAGTTTGATAAACGTAATATACAATCTTTATATTTTTTAAATTTGACCACATTAATCAATCTATATTTAAAGAATTTCTAATTAATTTTCTAACTATATGAATATAAATATCTATGTTCACTTTAATACGAAAAAAGACAAGCATAAATTTACGCTTGCCTTCCGTTCTCAAAATCAATTACACCTAAAACAACGTGTGGTTAACCAAATCCAGATACTGTCTTCTAAGCCCTATTTTTTATTTTTCTAAAACAATTCCTGCTATTTCATTAGCATATTTTTTAGAGTCAAATTCATCATAGTTACTTAGTACTACGACAGACAAATATTCTTTTGGAAACCGCATGAAGTATGAACGATAACCTGCCCAGCTACCTGAATGCTCCAAGTATCGAAACTTAAAACCTTCTGCAACTCTCAGCCCAAAAGCATAATCTTCGTTTTCAATAATCGTTTCTCCAGCTGAAGAAATTTTCGGACCTATTTCGCTCATTCTTTTAACAAGTTCTTTTCCACCAACGGTGCCTGTAGTTAAATTTTCTCCCCATCTTACAAGATCTTCAACATTTGTATGAACTGCCCCATCACCTGTATGTTCCCAAGGGCTTTCATAGATTTTATATGTTCCTTGCTCATTCTTCGAATACCCACTAGTAATTGGTATAGTAGTTGGGTAGTAATCTACAATTGTTGTGTCTTTCATATGTAAAGGATCAAAAATACGCTCCTTTGTAAACTGAAGTAGAGACTTGCCACTTACCTTCTCTACCACTTGTGATAATAAAAAATATCCTGTATTGCTATACTCAAATTTTGTGCCCACTGGGAACCTTGCAATTTGATGACCATTTAGGTGTTTTAGTGATTCTTCCACAGTTAATGTATCAGTAAATTTAATATTTGCTGCTTCAGCCAATGCCATATAATCAACTAGCCCACCAGTATGATGAATTAGATGTCTCAATGTTACAGGTTCAGCATATGTTCCTATAAAAGGGACAAACTTTACAATTGAATCATCTAAACTCAATCTTCCCTCTTGTTCTAAGAGCAATATAGAAAACGCTGTAAATTGTTTAGAAACTGAGGCGATATTAAAAACGCTCTTTGTGGTTATCGGCAGATTTTCCTCTATAGAAGCTAAGCCAACTGTACCTTTATACGTTACTCCGCTATCAAAACTAGCAATATATGCAAAGCCAGGAGCTTTTGGTGAAAACTTTTTTAATAATTGTTTAATCGCTGTATGCGTCTTTTCATTATATGTATTATTCATCTTAATCACATCCCCTTTCTTTTAGATAATTAGAAATAGATTACCTTATTATCTTTCTCATATTGAGTCCAATTAACCTTCATATCCAATGTTTGATATAGGGAATATCTCAAGATATCTCATTTTAGTTTCCAAGGAAACCAAAATGGAGTATAATTATATTTGCACAATAGATATCGTTTACAAATCCATTGTGCAAATTCTTATATTAGCTCTTAATTACGTAAAAAAATGGAGGGCATGACATGGAAAATTATTATGATGTAGCGGTAGTTGGCGGTGGTCCGGTTGGACTTATGACAGCATGTGAATTAGCTATTCAAGGTGTAAAAGTTGTCGTTTTAGAGAGAAGATTAAATCGGATAAGAAATTCTAGAGCACTCACACTTCACCCCCGCTCCTTAGAATTAATGGCTATGAGAGGTATTGAAAATCGCTTTTTATCTAGAGGGAAGAAATTAGATACAAGCCATTTTGCTGCCCTAGATACAAGATTAAACTTTAAAAATTTAGATACCGATTTTCCATATACACTTTTTATTCCCCAATCTATTACAGAAGAAATATTAGAAGAGCGTGCGTTAGAATTAGGTGTAGACATTAAACGTGGTCATACTTTAAAAGATTTAAAACAGTATGAAACATTCGTACAACTAGAAATAGAACAAGGAGAAACAATATATAAAATAGAAGTTCCATATGTAGTAGGCGGTGATGGCGCAAGAAGTCTAGTTCGTGAGTTATCACATATACCTTTTAATGGAACAGATACAACAACTACCGCTATATTAGGCGATGTCATTTTAGAAGATGTACCAAATAACCCATTTTTTTCTACATCTAATATAAATGGGATACTAATAATGGTACCTATTGCACCTAATGTATTTCGCTTTGCAATTGTAGATCCTAAGAATCAGACAATACCTGTTCATGTTGCTGTCACAGAAAAAGAGCTTATAGATAGTATTTATAGTATTACAGGTGAACATATTCAAATTAAAAGCTCAATATGGCTTTCTCGTTTTGGAAATGCAACCAAACTAGCAAATACTTATCAACATAAACGTGTATTCTTGGCAGGTGATGCAGCGCATATCCATTTTCCTGCAGGAGGACAAGGTTTGAATGTAGGCTTACAAGACGCTTTTAATTTAGGATGGAAATTGGGACTCGCTATAAAACAAAAAAAATATGAAAGCCTATTAGAAAGTTATCATATTGAACGACATGCTGTGGGAAGACAATTTTTCAAGGAAGTACAAGCACAAGAACAATTAATGATAAACTTTTCAAATGCAGGTATAGAATTAAGAGAATTATTCTCGCATTTACTCACATACCCAGAGGTAAATCAAGATTTAGCTAAAAGAGTAAGTGGCTTAGGGGTTATATATTCCTCTATGCATACGAAAGAAAGGAATCCATTGATAGGGAAAAGATGCACAAATCTTACTATTTCTTCTCAAAATAAGAAAACTCATAAACTCTTTGAATTGATGCAAAATGGTAAATATATTTTATTAATACCTCCTTCTTATAAAGAAGAAATAGATAAAATGAACATTGATTCACACATAAAGGTGGTTGTAGGTGAAATACAGGATTCTCAGTTAAAAAATATAGTTGTCATTTTAATTCGCCCCGATGGTCACATAGCTTACATTGAGTATGACGAAAGAGAAAAATGTAAAGATTTGAAAATAAAGTTGAATGATTTTAAAAAACTACTATTTATGGCATGAAGTAAGAAATTTCTAGTATAAACATTAAAACAATAGAATTTCAAATACCCCCACAACTATCAGTGGGGGCATTTTATATTAAATGAATTGCAATTTAAACCAATCTTCTACTCAAACTGAAGCTTATTAATGAACCTCAATAGTATGTTTGAAGGTTGCTTGTCTTTACTAAGGACCCATCCATAAGAAAGAGGCTCAAGGTTAGGTACATCTAATACAATAGAAACCATTTCTTTTTGATTATTTAATAGATTATGTTTAAATGAATAATCCAATCCAATTGTAATAGCAAGTTCTTGCTTCACTGCATTTTCTATTGCTTGCGTATTATTAGAGATGAATAATATATCCACATTCCCATACTTAGAAAATAACTTATTAATGCTATCCCGAATGTATTCATCATCATATAAAACCAAATCCTGATTTACTAACTGTTCTGGTACAAGGATTTTCTCTAATGCAAGTGGAGAATTTTTATTAACTCCCACAACTATTTTAACGTCTATTATTTTTTTAAATGTAAAATTATTATGTCTCTCTCTAAACTTCTCTGATGATGCAATAAATCCAATATCAATCTCGCCTTGTTGAAGGTCTTCTAGTATTTTTTTATGATCTTTTTCATAAACCTTTATATTTACATAAGGATGCTCCTTTTTGAATGTAGAAATTATATTTATTAGTACATGCATAGGCCCAGGGATCGTCGCAATTCTTAACTCCCCGTTTAAAGTATGATTGTAGATTTGAGCTTCTTCTTTCAATTCTTTTACTTGCAGTAGAATATCACTAGCTTTTTTTATAATCGATTTCCCCTCGGAAGTCGGAACTGCCCCCAATCCTCGTGAACGTGCGAAGAGTTTTACTCCCAGTTCATTTTCTAACAAGGAAATAGATTGACTAATTGCTGATAAAGTAACGTGAGACTGGAGTGCAGCCTTAGTAAATGATCCAGTATTCGCTACCGCTACGATATACTCCATTTGTTCAAAATTCATCTTAATACTCCCTTTATTAAGATTTACTTAATTATTAGTAAATATATCTAAATTTTAATGAATTATAAATAGAGTTACAATACAGATAGTTGTTATTAATCTTTCAATTAATAACAATTTTGTATAAACACATTTAACATTCATTATATAAAAATAAAGGAGATGGATAACACTAAACCCGAGAAGAGTCGCTTTTATCACTGGTTGAGACAGAAGAATTGGTAAAGAAACTACATAAAAGTTTGCTCAAAAGGAAATCAAGTTGTAATAGCTAATTTTAATGTGGAGCTAGGTAATGCAACCGCTATAGCCATCCAGGAAAATATTGGAGGATCGATTGTTATAAAAACAATTGTTTCAAAGTTTAAAGGAACTGAGTGATTAATAGAAAAAACTGTTCAAGCTTTTGAAAGAATTTTCATTATGTTTAACAATGCCGGTATTGGCTATCCCACTGCTGTTTTAGAACATGACTTGGATGATTACCATCGTATCATTTATATCAATCAACACGGCGGAACCTATGGTATTATTGGCACCGCTAAAAAACGCGTGAATTACATCTTCATGGTGTAATTATTAATATTGCCTCTGTTTTTAGTTTTCTAGCATCAATAGGTACTTATGCTTATCCTGTTTCAAAGGGTGCTGTTATTATGATGACAAAATCAGCAACTTTAGAGTAAGACGATTATGGAATACGGATATTTGCAATTATTGATACACCTATTAGCTGGTATCCAGAGATAGCAGGCAATGCAACTAAAAACAACGAAAAATCCAGGATATGCATCATTTAAATAAGCATTATTAATATGATTAAAAACTTATTACTAAACAAAAAATTTATAGAAATACTATGATGTTTACTAATCAAATGGAAAGTAGGTATTATATATGTGCGGAATAGCGGGATGGGTTGATTGGTCAATGGACCTTTCTAAACAAAAAGAAACTTTAAAAAACATGACAAATTCTATTATACATCGTGGACCAGATGCAGAAGGATTTTGGTTCTCTAAACATGCAGCTTTTGGTCATCGTCGCCTTATTGTAATTGATCCTCAAGGTGGTCTACAACCCATGTTGTATAAGGATGGGGAGACAACTGTTTCACTAACATTTAATGGAGAAATTTATAACTACCAAGAGCTACGTATTGAACTAGAGCATTTGGGCCATGTATTTCAAACAAAATCAGATACCGAGGTATTATTACACGCATATCTAGAATGGAGAGAAGATTGTGTACAACACCTTAACGGGATTTTCGCCTTTGGTATTTGGGACGAGAAATTACAACGACTCATGTTAGCCCGTGATCATTTAGGGGTGAAACCACTCTTTTTTGCACAACGTGATAATTCGATTATCTTCGGATCTGAAATAAAAGTATTACTTTCTCATCCAAATGTACAAGCAGAAGTGGATACAGAAGGACTTTCCGAAATCTTCTGTCTTGGCCCAATGCGAACACCTGGTCATGCAGTATTTAAAGATTTACATGAAGTGCGCGGAGGACACTACATTCTGTTTACTTCTAATAAAACTGAAAGTAAGCAATACTGGAAGCTAGAAAGCAAACCACATACAGATGATATAAATACTACAGTTAATACAATTCAATCTATTTTAGAGGATACAGTGAAACGACAATTAGTTGCCGATAGACCCGTGGTTACAATGTTATCAGGAGGTTTAGATTCCAGTGGTTTAACTGGATTAGCAGGAAATGAATTCAAACAAATCGGAAAGACACTTCATACTTATTCTCTAACTTTTACAAATGAAGAACGAGATTTCGAAGAAGATTTTCTTCGCCGTGATCGGGATGAACCTTGGGTACAACGTGTATCTGAGCATGTTGGAACACAACATCATTCTTTTGAATTAGGATCTGAAAAGCTCATTGAAAATTTATTAATTCCAATGAGGGCTCGTGACTTACCAGGTGTTGGGGAACTTGAAACATCTTTGTATCTTCTCTTTAAAGAAATGAAAAAAGATGCTACAGTAGCCCTTTCAGGAGAATCAGCCGATGAAGTTTTTTCTGGATATCCTTGGTTCCATCAAGAAGAGTTTTTAAAAGCGGATATTTTCCCTTGGAATGTAAACTATTCTTATATTACAGAAATTTTATCAGAAGACTTAAAAACAAAAATAAATCCTATCAACTATCAAAAACAACGTTTTCAAGAAGCTGTAAATGAAATACCCTTTTTAGAAGGAGAAAATGATTTACAAGCAAAACAACGTCAAATGTCTTATATGTTTATTACGCGATTCCTACCTTTTATGTTAGAGAGAAAAGATCGTACTAGCATGATGACAGGTTTTGAAGTACGTGTTCCATTTTGTGATTATAGACTGGTTGAATATCTCTGGAATGTACCGTTTGAAATAAAAAGTATCGATAATATTGAAAAGGGAATTTTACGTCGAGCTTTCCAAACTGTTCTTCCCACAGATGTATGTTATCGTAAAAAAAGTGCATATCCAAGTACAAAAGATAACGCCTATTTACAAGGAATTAGTGTATGGATGCTAGATGTATTAAACGATAATACCTCTCCTATTCTACCTCTTATTAACGTAGAAAAGGTTCGTGCAATTGCACTAGGTACAGATGAAATCATTACTGGTAATGAGGCTAGAGGTTTAATTGATTATCTACTTCAAGTGAATAGCTGGCTTCAAGAATATCAAATTAAACTTATCTAAAATATATTCGATAGATAGCAAAGTAACATTTTATATATGTCGAACAATTAAGATGGATCCCTGCCATCCCTTGTTCGAAGCCAATTCATCTCCCGCCTACTCACTGGGCTGTAACCCTTCACGCTCCTTGAGGAAGGAGTCTTCTTGGCTAAAATGATAAAAACCGTAAAGATTAGAAATCTTTACGGTTTTTATTTGGATTATTTACATGCGTTGCGTATTCGGATTTATATAGTTATTCTGAATCACTTTATTTTTAAAAATTTAACTTCATTAGATTTATTTAATTGTAGCCTCCACCTTTATTTGTTCTTTTTGGGTATTGTTATCTATAGCTATATATATTTTTTCAATTTTATAGACGGTATTTCTTGGCAATAATAATTCGTATTGCCCTGGATATGCAGTCAAGTCATCTGAATTCATATAAGCACCATGAGTCCCAGAGCCTACCTTAAATTCTGTCATAACTGGTCTTGTTTTGGCATATCCGGCATCAATAAGTATAGAAGTACTTATATATCCAAACTCAGTTATTGTTTTTCCTTGGAATTTTTTTTGTATTTCCTTGAATTTCTCCCTATCAACCTTGCCATTTTTTATTATGGAATTATCATACTCCTTTCCAAAAATCCATGCATCATCCCCTCGATACACTTTTATATTGTCATTCATTTTTGCCTCTTTTCTATTTAATGCTTTATCTAAGGATTCAATTTTTTTCTTCATTGTAAGATCAGAATCTAATTTACCCGCATGCGTTCTTAAGAATTCATTATACGGCCTTGCATTTTTTGTATAATCTCTTATGGCAGATTTCTCTTCTTTACTCCACTTACTAAATTGTTTTTTTCCCCAAGCATCAGCTTCTTCTTTGTTTGTACACAGCTTATATTTGTCTACATTATTACAGTCCTTGGGCTTTGACGGTATATTTCCTATATATTTTGATGTAAATTGAAACGTCACATTATCATTTGGCTCAGTCATCGCAAATGTAGAGGTAGTACCACCAAATACAGTTAAACCTAATGATAGAATAGTAGCTATAGCTAGACTTTGTTTTTTCATACTAAAACTCCTCTTATTCTGTATTTTTTTAAAATTAAAGGTTTCCATTCTCCAAAACTATGTTTATATAGATCCGTAGAGCTATCATGACTATGAACTTTTACAAATGGGTAACATAGTCATAAAACAATAGAAAAGTATTATTATAGAAATAGTATTCAATTCAAAGAATAAACTACCCCATTAGAACTCGTACCTTAATAGTTATTCCTATAATTTACCCCTGGTTATTTATTGTATATAAAGTGAAGTGCGCATTGTATTGAATGGGAAATTAATAGAGGTTTTTTGATATTCAAATGTCCCCTGTTGATGTCCAGATGCATCCCACTTATAATACCAACCAACAATTGGGTTGCCGCCAATTACAGTTGAGCCAATACTCTTTACTGCTGAACCATTCATTTTTGCAATCGGATTTTGTCCATATCCAATTTCTTTTGTGTAAATATATAGGTAACTTCCTCCATGGTTCCTTGTTGTACTAAAGCTATTAGTATTGATTGTCTCTACCCCACCTTGCTCAGACTCTACTTGTACAACATTTAAGGAAGACAATGGTGCTGCAGGACCAGCAGATGCCTCTGTTGCCATTCCTAAACTTACAAATGTAGTGATTGCTAACGACGAAATCCCTAATGCTACTTTTTTAAACATAATAAGATCCCTTCCCTCCATTTATTGTATATCATCACAAACATAACTTTGTTTCCTAAATATGTAAATATCTTGAAGTTGTAGAAATATAAAACAGAATATTCTGTTTTATATTTCTACAGCTTTATCAACACAAGAGATAGGCTTTTCGCCTTTTTACGTAGATCGTATTATGGGCATGTCTAATTGTTCATCCTTTACTACTCTGTGGGATTAGGTTATCAAATTGATAAATTTAACAATTTATTTTCAAGATATTTATTAACTAGAGTATTATTAATGAAAGAACCATTATAGGGATAAGGAAACGATTCTAGGTATGAAGTGTCACTATTGGCATTAATTAGAAATAAAAAAAGAACTTTATTCAAGTTCTTTTAACCAATGAGACTAGGTGGTCTAGCTGACACCTCTAATTTGACATATTTCTTCATTGTAAATTCTCTTTTTCCTTTTAATCCATTAAAGTGTGTAGTTTTATAGACATACCGCCAACATTTTAACGAGAATATAAGCTAAGCAAGATTTCACATAAGAAAACGTTACTTTATTTCTTATTCCTATAAGAAATCACAGTGTGCAATCCAATCATTTGTTGTACTATTTTTAGCAAAATAAATTCCGCCACCATGAATCATCTTTAAATGTGCTTTTGGATCTTCTGTTATTTGAAAAACAAATTCATAATCCGCCGGCCATTGGATGCCTGATTGGGCAAAAGAAGCATAGCCACCTAATTTATGTATGTAATAATTTTCTTCAAAAATATCCTCGTAGTATTCAATATCAATTGTGTTTTCAAGTTCTAAAATTCTATCTTGAATGTTGTTTGGAAAATCTTCCGTATCCCATTGTGGAAACTCATCAGTTACTAATCTAGGGATTAAGGGAAAAGGTTTTAGATTTGGAAACGTAAGTGACATCTCATTGGGTACTAGTTCCTCTAAAGAATCATAATCTCTAATACAAAAATTCCTCGATAAGTTGGACAAATCTTTAGCAAAGTTTGGAGAGAGAAATACTGCGATGGCTTTCAAATCTTTTACTGCTTCTGGAAGAAAAGGTATTTGAGTTAAATTAAGCATCATGATCGCATACATTTTTTCTCCATAGCGGTCAATTGGGTAAGTTTCATTTGGTAATGAATAGTGAATCTTTCCAATCCAACTTTCATTTATAGATAAATCGGGCCTTTTTCCTCCTGTTTGAAAGATAGTTGCTCTTTTTCTTAGGATATTTTTTATTTGATCTATTTCCAAAGTATTTCTCCTCCTAAATTTATATTTTGTTTTCTCTTGATTTCATTTAATAATGATATTGTATCAATATTGTGAGTTTTTTGTTATAACGATTCTTTTGAAGGGTGCTGTTAGCGGCAATTTCACGTATCTTTTTGTGGTTTTACTGTCAATTTAAAACAAATTTGTAATGTTGTAAGTCCTTTCAATTTGCAAAACTACGTGATATATTTTTAACATATAGAGCGAAATATATCACGTAGGAGGATTGTATGAAAAATAAAATGGCTTATTTAGGATTTATCGGTTTTTTAGGGTTTTTGGCACCTTTCTCATTTTTAGGTGATATTACGTGGGCAGGTCTCCTATTCAATTTCTTTTTCTTCTTTGCATATGCAAAAGTGGTACCAGATGAGCTTTTTATACTACATGTTCGCATCTCTGCTACAAGAGCTTTTTTCGTAGCATTGGTGCTAGGTATCATACTAGTTTTGAGTATATTTATTTTTGAAAATCTACATATAATCCGTTTCCTTGTTATTATTTCAGTTTTTGCACCATTAGGTACCTTCTTAATTAACTTAGAAATATTTGAGCGTAGGGAAAAGAAAGGAATGCAAGATGCCACTTAAGACTCGAATGAAAGAATATAGAGTAAAGTTAAATATGTCTCAGGAAGATTTAGCTAATAAGGTTGGGGTTAGAAGAGAAACAATTGGCAATCTCGAAAACGGAAAATATAACCCTTCATTCAAACTTACTTATGATATCGCAAAAGTTTTAGAAGCGCCTATCGAGACTCTGTTTTGGTTTGAAGAATAGAATAATTCTAGTACAAGTAAGTCAACTTTTGTAATTAATATATTCATGTGTTTTGATCAATTTTTTCATAAAATCTACAATCAGAATTTGAAAATTGGAATCTATTTTGATTAATTTTTTTCAAAATAGATTCTTTTTAGTGTTAATTCAATACGGATTTTCAAAGCATTTAGGGGCACGCCACATCGCTATCAAGCTGACAAAACAAAATATCCCCTAAAACGAAAAAGAGATGAAGAAAATAATAAAAAGCTTATCATTATGTATTAAAAGATAAGCTTTTTTGTCTATACTTATTAAATTTTATTGGATTTATTCCATGCTATTACAATAATAAAATATTGAATACCAAACAAAATAGTAATAAGTAGAATAAACTTAATACATATTAAGATCCATCCAACAATATCTTGAGGTAATTGATTATGATATGTAGTGTAGGCTACACCAGAAAAAGATAAAATAAGAGTATAAGATAATTTAGCTTTTAATTTTTGTTTTAATTTTTCCTTGTTATCGATTTCTGGTTCGTAAACACCAGCTAAAATGGATCTAATAAAGAAGAATACTATATAACAGATAATGATACCAAGAGCTGTAGCCCATTCTAGAACCGGTCTTTGTAAGTATACGCCCCTTATTATTAAATCTAAGAAGGCTAGCAATAAAACCACAATTCCAGATTGAGCCCAAATTTTCATTTCGATTTGTTGAATTCTTTCATCTGAATGTGTACTGAGTGAAAACAAATTTTTAAATTTTTCCATTCTATTTTTCCTCCCAAAATAATTCATCTAAAGTTTTATCGAGTGATTTAGCTATATCAATACAAAGCTTTAAAGATGGATTGTATTTATTAAGTTCAATAAGGCCAATTGTTTGTCGGGTAACATTTACAAGCCCAGCTAATTTTTGTTGAGTTAGCCCCTTTTCTGTTCTTGCAATTTTTATTTTGCTTACTGACATTAAATGCACCCCGTTTGTAAAGGTAATCTTTACTTTTTATCTTATATTCTATATATTAAATTATAAACAAAATAAATGAAATATATATTTTACATTAGGACGTATATAGATTGCTTTTATCCTTTCTTTTTCCATTTCTATTATTTTTGTCTCTAAAACTATCTCACAAAGTTAAAAAACAAATTATGATTCTGGTACTGCGCATATTTATGGGAGCTTTGTAACACCTATTACATCAGTTTATAAGCCAGGATTATTTGTAGATGTTATGAAAATTGATAAACATAATTATTATGGTGGCAGCTTTAAAATTAAAAAATAATAAAAGTTAATTTCACTAATGATAATATTTTTGATATGATCAATGTATAATAAAAACATAACTCATGTAATAGTCTAGGCGGTATACTTAACCAACGGCCGCTTAGTTAATGAGTTATACCCCTTAGAAAAGGTACCTTGCAGCAGGGGTGCCTTTTCTTTTATTTTTAGTGGTAAATTGAAGCTATATAGTTAAAAAGTATAATGATTAAATTGTAATTGAAGTGAAGTATGTATCCCATATGAATATTTTTAAATATTAGAAAGAAAATCATTTGAGCGATAGCTGGTATTCCAATGATAGTTAAACATTGTACCCAATTATTGTTATACGTAGAGAGATGGAGTAATCCAAATGAGCTTCCAGACAATATTAAAGAGATTGTAATAGAAGCTATGGGGCTTATTTTGAAGGAACGTATGATCTTATGCCAAAAGAACAATATAGATACAAACATAATGTTTTCTCCGATTAATTGAATTGCAACCCCAGGTGTTTTGTGAAGCATATTAGTAATCCCTTCATTCCCAATAGGATTAGATGTTCCTTTGAATGTTGTAAAAGATATTAGTACGGCTAAAAATAACAACATAATAGCATAAATAATAAAAGCACATAAAAAAGAAATTTTTAGCTGCTGGAAAGTGATTTTTTTAGAAAACAAGGATCTTTGATCCCGCATTATAAATAGGAAAACTAGTGAAATAGGAAAAGAAAAATAAAGTGATTTAATTATGTATTGCATTAGTAAATCTAATTTATTTATATAATTAAGCGTAAATGAAGGGAAAGGTATGTAAACTGTAATAATGCAAAATATGACAAGTATTAGAAACTGCAGATACGTTTTAGTTTGCACTAAGCAATCTAAATATGTGTTGGCAGCACTTAATGCCTTTAAGCTCTGCTTAAACTCTTTAAAAACTGCGTTCATAACACTCCTCCATTTGTATAACAGTAAATGTTTTTACTTCATCATCTTATATGCCATTCTTCCCTTATTGTATTAAATGTAATCTTATCTCTACACACATCATAAAACTTCACGTACCGTACTTATTAATTACATTTAAAATATAGTCACCAAGGGGATTTCTATACAAAAAGAAAAAGCATCCCTCCGGATGCCTAACTTACCTTATTTATTAAATACATTTTCATCATGATGATATAAGGGATACTTCCAAAGGAATTTCTTCATTCTCCGTTCAACCCACCTAATAAAACTAGTACTTAGTTGCTGTTCTTGCAACCAATCTTGTAATTTTCTATATTCATACCAATATGTTTCTTGGTTTTCTTTAATAGACTCTAAATAGTTTAATTTAGTTGTAAAATATAAAAGTTATTCTAAAGTTGATTTTACAAAAAGTATATTTAATATATGTAAGAATAATTGATAGCATAATTAAATTATTGCTTCTATTAATTTATTTAGTGTTTGACCATAGTTAACTTTTCCCCAAAAATCATTAGAAATTTTTAAGTTTTTTACATTAAATATATCCATATATTTTTTAATTAAAATCTCAAATTCATTTTTATAGTACACTGCATCAAAAGAATTATAAAAAAACAAATTTTCAATGAATAAAACGTTAAGTTTTTTATCTAATTTTAAATCAATAGTTCCAATAATCTTTCCTTTTATTAAAATTGGTAAAGCATAATAACCATATTTTCTTTGATTTTTTGGTAAATAACTTTCTAAACGATAGTCTACTTCAAAGAGATTCATCAATCGAATTCGATACCAGATTAAATTATCAAATGGTGATAAAAAAGACATATGTTGTGGTTCATCATTTAATGTATTGCCAAATATAAAATCTTGATCGACTTCAAGAATATAAAATAATTCCGTGACATGTTCAATATTAATAGGTTTAATTACATTTTTCTCTATTAATCTAGTTATTGTTTGATTAACTAGATTTAATTTAATTCGATAGTAATCAGCTATATCTTTTGCACTAGCAATTCCCATAGATTTCAACGCACTTATGCAGTAATAACTATACATTTCTTCAAAATTAAAGACTCCCATTTCATTTTTTTCACAGGTATCACTTGGTATGTATAGTTTATTAAATTTTAAATCCCTAATTACTTGCACCATACCACTTCGCCAAAGATTATCTAGGGCTGAACGAACTGGGCTCATTTCCCAATTCGCAAGATCTGTTTTTGCTGTATAGAAATGTTCACTTATTTCTTTTGTAGTCAAAGGATTGCTAGTGAGTATAAGATGATAAACACTCAATATAAAGTCAATTTCTTCTTTACTCAATTTAACAAATAAAGACTGCTTAAATTCAAATAAACGATGAGAAGTATACTTAAATTGATTAGTAGGTAGTAATGACATAGCGTGAACATATGACTCAAATACTTGTCTCTCTTGATACAATTCAATAAGGTCCGATTCTTTATATGATTTTAATCGAGAATGAAAAACTAAATTATGACTTCTAGAAAAAACATTTATTGTATCTATTTGTATTAAACCTAAATCCTCTAATATACGTATAATCCCCTCTTTCCCTTGCAATTTGGGCTCATAATAAAGGTTTTGTCTATAAAGAAACATTCGAATTGCTTTTTCTTTAGAAATTTTGTACATTTGACATCCCTTTCTTATTGCTTCGAGTTATAATTGATAAAATAATTACCGTTAGTGATAAAATCCCTCCAAATATTAAAAAAGCTACAGAAACAAGTGGCTCACCAAAATTCATTACAAATGTACTTGCTAAAGTTGTCCCAAGAGGAAAACCAAATGCTCCGAATGAGGATAGAACAGTAAAAATGCGCCCCAACTTTTCTTCAGGAACATGCTGTTGAACAATCGTTCTCATATAAATCATTGCTGGTGCTGAAATAATACCAGATAATGAAAATAGCATTACAGCAACCCATAAATCCGATACTATAAAAAGGAAAGCATACACTATCCCATGAAGAATAATCGAGAACATAACAAGTTCATATAGACTGTGTTTAACTTTTAAAGCACCGATAACTAGTGAACCTATCACAATTCCAAAGGATGTAGCAGCACCTAGCATCCCATAGCCTGTTGCACCCTCCATTAGTTGGTTCTTATTAAAAATTGGAAGAAGTGTAGGTGATGTACCCCAAATTAATAAGTTCCATAGAAAACTAATTATCATTAAAGAAGCAATACTTTTGTTTTGAAAACTATAAGACAATCCCTCTCTAAATTCAGTATTCCAACTACTGAATTTTTGAGAAAGCTTTTGCTTTTGATTTTCTATACCTTTTACTAATTGCTTTTTAGGAAAAACATACATAAAAAAGATTGCAGAAATAAAAAATGTAATAGCGTTAAATATAAAAGCAATTTGAATGTATTCTTGTGAAGCAAGTATTCCACCAATTAATGGTCCTACAACTAATGCTAAATCAAATTGAATATACATGAGAGAATTCGCAGTAACCAAATTTGCTTTATCTACCGTTTTAGGAACAACCATATTTTCTCCAGCTTTAGTAATTGGTGCTAAAGAACTCGATATACATAGTAGGCCCAAAAATAAAGAAAAGTTTGCAATTGAATCCAAAGGAACAATTAATAAATATAGGAATAGGCATCCACGAATTATATTTGCTAATACTACGAGAGTTCTTGGAGAACGATCTACATATACTCCCCACAAAGGGCCAAGTAATATAGAAGGCAACTCTAAACATATTAATGCCAATGTAATAAAAAGAGGACTAAAAGTTTGATTATATAGCGTCCATATTATAACAACTACTGCAACTGCGTCACCTATACCTGAAATAAATGAACCGATCCAAAGTAATAAAAAACGTGGATTGAATAATAAAGGTTTATATTTCATTAGGTTCATATATTCTCTCCTTTATAATTACTTCCTCTTTTAAACTCAATGCTGATTTATGGAATACATACATTTTCCCAAGTGGTTCTCCTCTCAAGATTTGTTTTTTCTTTCTAGGTTCAAAAGCAATAGGAAGTCCTAAACCACTATGAAAAGATGGTAACATTTTAGATGTTAAGAGACCAGGGTGTGTAATAAACTCACTTATGCCTTCTAAAGGTTGGAAAAGTAAGACAAAATCTTTTGGAATCTCAACATTCCATCCTAATTTCCATTCAAATGATCCCTCACCATTCGGAACAAACATACTATGCCAAACACCGTCAATTATTGATTGATGAATTCTAAACCATCCGTCTGGTTTTAAACCAATATATATATCATCACGTTTTACCCAAAAATCAATCCCTCGAAGGTGTTGTATTTCTTCTAAATCTGTTGTGCTTTCCACCGATACCTGAACTTCTTCAACAGGTTCTATTATTACATCGATAGGTGAGCATATAATCCAACCTAATTCCTTGGCAAATTTGTATGGCCAGCAAGCTCCTTTTTTTCTTTTTTTATGAAACCAACGTATTTCGGAAAAATTTTCGCTCGATAAATTAACTTTCTCTTTTTCAGGTAAAATTGCCCATTCCGTTAAAGGGTAAAAAGTAACTTTATCCATTACAACACTCTCCTTAATTGTGAAAGAAAGGGAGCGTAAAACGCCCCCTTCCCAATAAATTATTAAGATTTAATATATTCTTTATCATTACTATTTATTTGATTTTCATAATGAACAGGATCGTAAATATTAATACTACATGGTCCGAGTCCTACCTTTATTACATCAACTTTTTCTTTCTTTTTTAAATCGATTACACTTAAAGAATTTGCATCATGCATTAAATCTGGTGAGAGATGTCGGCTAAATGCTGAGCATAAAATCACATGTTTTGCTTCATCGATTTTTAGTCCGCGTGGTGTCGGCCCAACAGGAATTTGTTTAACCTCTTTTTGTTGTAATGTATCTATTACGCTTACTGCATTTGAAGCTTCACAGCTTACATATAAAAAAGGTTCTTTTGGATCGGCAATAACTGCGCGTGGACCATAACCCACAGGAATTTCATTTTTTACTTTCATATCTAGTAAGTCAATTACGGAAACTGTATGTCTATGAGTGTTGGCTGAATATGCGTGTTTTCCATCATAGTGAGAAAATACGTGATAAGGTTTTGCATCTTTACCAAGGTATAACCTATAATTTTCTTTCATTTCTACTGGGTTATTATAGTTGATTTCAACAACCGAGATAGAATCTGCTCCCCAACAAGGTATATTTATATACTTTCCATCTGGAGTAACAGATAAAGCACGAGGATTATCTCCTACAGGAATTCTCGTTATTTCTTCTCGTTTAGAAGTGTCTATTACTGATACATCAGCAGAACCAGAATTTGAAACAAATAACAATGAGCTGTCTGGGGTTAAAGCTACTCCACGTGGTGACAATCCAACAGTTACACGAGTAACTTCACGGTTATTCGCTAAGTCAATTATAGAGATTGTATTTCCCGCACAATTAGAAACATAACCGTACACACCTTTTTGGTCGATTGCCATTCCTCCTCGAGGGCTCCCACCGATAGGAATACGACCAACTTCCTTATTTTCTGTTAAATCAACAACAGAAATATCATTAGAATCTGTATTTGTTACATATGCTAAACGTTTCAGACCAATCACTCCTTGTCATTTGTTTTGTATTACAGAAATAATTCTATAAATTTCCTTTATATTAATCAATACCTTATAAAGTAATAGTTTTTGATAAATATTTGTATAAAAATACTATTAAATTATCTAAATATATTCCTTAATATTTTCATTATTTGATTATAAAAAAATGCCTTCCTCTATCTCCTTTTTTGATTCCATTCTATTCTTCACTTAACTAATAGGGATTACCATATTGAAAAAGAAAACTTACGTTTAGACACATTTAAACAAAAAAACACTATACATTGAGAACACAATGATAGATAATTGGTTATACAATTTTTAACTTTTGTTGACTTGAGCCTTTTTTACTATAGCTCATCTGGCAATTGGTCAATATCCATTTCTATAATTTTAGAATTTGTGGATGAATTCTTGTAAACTACATCTTAAAATAATAAAAAACAGAAGATTTATTGGAATAACGTTAAAAAGACCCCATATTACTTTTAAAGAGTTTAATATGATTCTATACTTATAGTATTGTTACAATAAACAAAGTCTCTTAAAAACGAATCTGAAAGGTCATTTTTAAGTTACGAAAACAAATTTTTGGATTTTGTGTAAATAAAAGAGAAAAAGATCCGTTTTATGGACCCTTTTTCCTTTTGTTATTTTAAATTAGTGTAATCTGTATTGACCTGTTAATTGCTCTTCAGCCATTCGAACTAAGCGTTTGGTAATTTCTCCACCGACAGAGCCATTTGCACGTGATGATGTATCTGGTCCAAGTTTGACTCCTAATTCACGGGCAATTTCATACTTCATTTGCTCAATAGCACTTGTAGCAGCAGGAATAAGAATTTCATTTGTATTACTTTCGTATCTTTGAATATTCATAATTGCACCTCCACTATATTTATATATAACATGTGCTTAATTATGATATTTATACGTAAGTAAACTATTTTCTTCTATTATTTTTAGGAGAACTCTTTTTCGTTCTCTCTTTCCCATATTCCACTAATTGAATTTGAAACACATCTGAATCCTGAATTCCTAACACGTTCATTTCTTCTCTAAATGAACGCTAGGGCTTTACTTTTATTTATTTTTCTTGACCATTTCTTAATGTATAGATTCTAGAGTACTCTATAATTAACCCTCCTCAACGTTAAATAATATACATTGTATACATTGCATTTCAGTATAACAATAAAACCGCCTGTAAGGACGGTTTCTCTTTGCGTTATTTTTTTATGGCTCTACGCTTTCTTATTTTCTCTTTAATATATTTTATGTTACGTATACCGAGACGAATTGAAGCGAAGAAAAGGTAAATCATTATAACGGTGTAGACTACTAACCAACACGTATACATAAATGTACCTTGAAATCCATTTTCGGTAAGCCAGTTAGTCACCCACATACCACCAAAGTAAGCTGGGATTGTTAGCAAGCTTACATCTTTAGGATCTGTCGCAAGATAAATCATTAAAAATAGAAAAGCGAGTGCCCCTATCGTACTAACATTTTCAAGAATCATTTTCAAAAACCACCTACTTTATAATTTGTATTATATCAATAATTCACTATCTTACTCGCATATTGTCCCTGTATTCTTGATTACTGCTTCTTCTTTCTGCTGTCATATAACGACTTCCCTACCATGATGAGAAATACAATAAATATAGTTATATAAGGGTTATCGAAAACTAGGAAATATACGCTAACTGCAAACATAAATGCTAAAATTAAATATCCCAATTCTCCCACCTCGTCACGCCAAAAATATATTCATACTTTTATGCTCTTTCCTTCTTGTTTAAAGTTTTAAAGCCTGTTTTCCTACTTAAAACAGGAACTTTTATTTTCAAAAAACCAAAAATAGGCAGTAACAATAAAATTAGATGGGAGAACACCTAATTTTAAAAGCCCTTTTGCTTCAACTATTAACCATTGGGGGATTAGCTCCCTCCACTGACAGAGCCAATTGCACGTGCTGATGTATCTATTCCAAGTGTAACTCCTAATTTACAAGCTGTCACTAAACATAACTACAAAAGTACTCTTGATTGAATGTATTTTTTTATCAATAACCAGCTTTCGTATTATTTTTCATACGAATAAAACCCTTGTTAATTATATAAAAAACACATAATAAAATAAGGTTTTTATATTGAAATCTTATATCAACATATCCGCAAATGAAGCCCCCACATTATTCTTTCGTTTCATATGCTTCTCTAAATAGATCTTTGTTGTTTGAATATTTTCGTGCCCAAGTGTTTGCATTAAATGATATAAATCTGCATTTCCTTGTTCAACTGCCATGATTGCAAAAGCATGACGGAATGTATGTGCCGTTACAGGATTTTCACGATACTGTAGAAAATCTAAATTTGTCTTTTTTATCATGTCTGTTACCTGGTTGGATAACGTTTTTGGATTATAAAAATTCCCTCTTTGATTTACGAATAAAGGACATTCATCTCCCCTATCCAATATAGTTTGGAATCCCCTTCTCCGTCTCATTTCGCTAATACATTGGAATAAATGCTCAGGAATGAAAAGTTCACGTACTTTATCCCCTTTTCCTGTGACTTTTAACCAATACTTTCCGTCATAATGTAAGTCTTTCACTCTCGCGGTGCACAATTCTTGAATTCTTGCACCGGTACTTGCTAAAGCGAGTAAAATTGTATAGTTTACTAAATGCCCTCGTTCTTTATAAAATCCTAAAATTTTCATCACTTCATCATAAGATAGGTCCCGATTTGGCCGATCCTGTTCATTTACATTAGCGCGCTGCAGTTCTTCATGAAGAGGTCTTTCAATATAAGCAAATACATGAAGATGTTTTAGAAAAGAACGTATAAGTACTGATTTTTTTGCAAGTGTTGCGACCGCGTACGTATCTCCATTTCTACCGTTCTCTACCTGCTTTAACCAAGCATTATATTTACGAATATGCCAAGGTTGCAATGTTTTTAATAAAGATTCGTTTTGTTGTACCTCTTCCCCATTCAATTCAAATTCTTCTGCATGCTGCACCATGCACTGACAAAATGACAAGATTTCGGACACATAACTCTTTTTCGTATCCTCTTTTCTATTCTTCTTTTCATCCATATCTTTTTGTAAATGTACAAAATGATAAATGACTTCTATATCACTTAAATACGTATATTTACTCTTTCCCTCTTTTTCTGCAACTTCCATCTTCTCTTCCACTTTATCTACATGACGATTGTTATACAAGAATGGAACGATATCTCTTATATTCTCTACATATGTATCTATATATTTACTTTTATTTTTTATAATAGGTAAGTTTTCTTTTACACTTTCATTATCCATATTTCAAATTCACCTCTCCTATTGAAGATTATGAATACAATTATCTTTATTATCTATACTTATCATTTTATTTCACTTCTATTAATTATACAAATGATAATTCCTATTATTTCTGTAAGAATCCTACATTCTTCTCTATTAACCTACGTTTATATTTTTTTATAATTTATTAATAAATATATAAAGTTTAATCGTTTATTATTTAACATTAAAATTAATTTTATAATAAAATCAACTATACAACGCAATTAAAATACAAAACAAATTACATGTATGTTTTAATTATAATTATGTATAAGAACTTTAATAATTGCTATTTCTTATTTTAAATATATATCATATTCTGATATGATATATACATATCTAAAATACTAGCAAACAATAATTATGGAGGTGTCATTTCATGACACAAGATTTATTGTTCATTACAAAACCTACTGTAACGACAAAAGAGGCAGCCGGCTTATTAGGGGTAACGGTACAAACAATTTTACAAAAAGAAAAAGATGGATTAATAAAGTGTGTATATAAAGATAACTGGAAGCAATTCGGTAGTAAGATTTATTATTTAGAGGATATTAAACGTTTAAAGAATATTGAAGAGGTTGAAGGATATAGCACAAAAGAAGCAGCTGAAATTCTTAATGTAGCACCATCTACAGTTTTTACCTATATCAAATCTGGTAAATTACCTGCTTCAAAGATAGAAAAGCGTGGAAAAGAAGTATATATCATTGATAAAGATGACCTTGAAACCTTTCAACTTACTTATGAAAAAACTACCTCAAAAGAGCGAAAAACATTCATTACTAAGATTCAAGAGGAAGAGATATATTTATATCAATTATTAACACATCAACACAATGGAAAAACAGCTAGGGTAATAGAGATTAATGGAGCAGATGGCAAGATTCTTACAGAAGACGAAGAAATTTTTCCTCTATCCACTTATAAGGAACGTGATTATTCCTTTGAGCCTTTCCATAAACCAGCTGTAATTACGAAACGTGGGTATTTATCTTTTTCATTTAAAAAACCTCAGCTATTTCATTCTATCACTTATAATCTAATAAATTTATTTTATAAAGAGCTAGGTGTCACAAATATGCGATTGAGTGTTTCATCTGATACTATTACATTAGAAATTAAACCTTTTGTATTACAAGTTGATCCAGTTCAGTTTCAAGAGGAGATTAAATACTTACATTCTCACATGAAATCCGGCACGATACTTCCGCACGTAGAAGGTATTTACTTTAAAAGTAATGTAGAGTCATTAACTTTTCATGCAGATCATGAATTCAAGCAAAAAATAGTGCAAATGGCAGCGGACGCGGGTATGGGACAGGAAGAATTTTTATTACAAGCTGTAAAATCTTATATAACAAATTTGGAACAGCAATAAATTTGTTATCTTTTTTATGAATGAAATTGTATAGATCAATTTGATATTAAACAACTTAAAAAAGCCATATTACATTTCAAATGTAGTATGGCTCTTATTATTTAGATCAAAATTTAAAAATTTTATTATTCATTTACAAAAAATGCTTGTTGAAAGTTAAATAAGAATTCTTTAGCCCCTAAAACTAAAAATTGTAACCCTTACTAAGGGTTACAATTTTTTATTAACAAACATAATACTTAATTCCCATCAATTAACTGATTACTTAATATTTTCCACTTGTTTTGCATTTGAATATACAGCAAAATACGATAGTAGCATACCTAAACCTCCAATTAGAACAATTATTAAAGACATTGTCATTGATTGGAGAAAAGTTCCTATAGTGATTCCTAGACTTGCTAATATAGAAGCACCCTGAATTGAAAAAGAACCTAACGCTAAGTAAGATGCCCTTTTATCTCTAGGTATTAACTCCACTTGTAATACTTGTCTAATTGGGGAATAAATTAATTCACCAATTGTAGCTATAGTAATAAAAAACATTAAAACTAGCCATTGATTAGAAATTGCTAGAACTCCATATCCTATCACATTTATTAATATCCCTATTAAAAAAACTTTTCTTTGATTAAATTTCTTTATCATATTACTAACAACAAATGTTAATGTAACCGCCAAAATCGTATTAGTAATCACTAATAGGCTCATCATTTTTATACCATCTAATTGGAAATTGAAAATTTTCATCGGAATAAACTCTTCTGCTAGTCTAACTCCAATATAGTTACCTAAAGATAATTCCGCTGAAAAAATACATATTCCACCGACAACAAAAGAAAGCCATTTTTTATCCTTTGCAGCTAAAAAATAGTTTAATAACATATCCTTGATGCTTATATTTGTTTCCTTATTATATAAGTGGTTTAATTCATCTTCCTTGTCATCAATAAATACCTGATATATATAAGTGGTAGCAAATAAAATTATAGTAAGCATAGTGAATAACTCAAATCTATATTTAACGTAGAATAATCCACCTATTACCATCCCTAACGATAAGGATACATTATATAACCAATAATCAAATGTATAGATGGATTTTCTATTATCTTTAGTAGTTGAATCAATTATTATTGCATCCATTGCTGACTTATGCAAACTACCTACTATAGCTGATAACATAAAGAAAATAATTACACCTGATACTTTATTTATTAAAGGATATAAGAAAATAGTCATTCCTAAATATGATATCGCATTACTAAGCTGCCCTATTAGTAGAATTTTTTTTCTTGGATACCTATCTGCAAGATACCCCCCAATAAGAGAAGAAAGGAATTGAAGAATAATATTCAAGGTAAGTAAAAAACCAGTTAATACCTTCCCTATCTCATCCGAAAAATATAATGCCATAAAAGGTAAAACAGTTCTTGTAGCAAATCTATTAAAAAAGGAACAGATTAATTTTATTTTTATATTTGCATGGAATTTTCTAAACATTAGTATTCCGTCTTTTTCTTTTAGATTAGCCATATTTAATTAATCCATAATAACTTTAATTTTAGCTATAGCTTCTTGAGCAGCCGACAAAGTTTTTTCTGCTGAATTTCCCTTTGTAATTACATGCCCTAACCTACCAAAGCTACTATCAGCGTCTGTTATTTGATCTCCCTCTTTGATTCCAACTGATAATTCGACAATATTTTCATCTTGAACGGTATCATTATTATTTATTATTGTCCTTACTGTGCCAATTTCTCCTTCTTTAAACCAAATAGAAGCATATCGCTTGTAATGTGTAATATCTTGTATTTTATCAATTACCTGCTCACCAATTGAATTTCTTGCAGTCATTTCTAAAATATCTATATCTACACTTACAATTTCATATAGTTTAGAAATCATATCCCCACCTAAGCGAACATGTGTCTCGATTGCTTTTGGACCATTATTTGTCAACATAATTTCTGTGTGTGAAGGACCATTTTTAATATCAATTGCATCTAGAACTGTTTTGACAAATTTCTTTACTTCATTGCTTTCTTTTTCGGAGAGACCACTTGGAACTGTATGTCCAATTTCTACAAAGTTTTTATTATTCTTATGTTTCTTAGTAATACAATAAACCTTATGCTTGCGATCTTCCGTAAATGCTTCAACACTATACTCCTCCCCACAGATAAACTCCTCTGCACAAAGTAAATATTGAGAGAATTTTTCTCTATACTTTTTGAAATCTTTCTCTAAATCAGGGTATTCACTCTCTATTTTCCATATCCCCGTGCTTGCAGTAGAATTAAGTGGTTTGAGAATTATTGGTACTTTTGTTTCTTTCATAAAAGCATTAAGATCATTAAATGTATCGACCAGTATACTTTTTGTATTATCAATATTTAATTCTCTTAACCTTTGCCTAAAGGCAAATTTATTATTCACAAGATTTATAGTGTCTAAATTATGGTCATAACTAATTCCTAACTCCCGAGAAATTTTGAAAGCAATCTCTTGAAAGTCTTCATGAAAAGTAGCTATAAAGTTAATTTTATTGACTTTGTTTATAGCTCTTGCAAATTCGATAAACGCTTCATCACTTGATGATTCCGGCAAAGTAATTACCCTGTCATAAATTTTAGAATAATAAGGCTTTATTTTCTTAGTTGTATTAAGAATTGATATTTCTGCCCCTAAAGCCTTTATCCTTTTATGGATTTCTGAAAATCCACCTAAAACTAATATATGCTTAGACATAAAACACACCTCTTCGTTTTTAATTTTCAGTTAATAATTCCTTAAGATCAACATTAATAGAAGAATCTAAGCTTAAAGCCTTGTTTCTAATAGAGTTTCTACTTTTAACAAACTTTCTTGCTTCATTTTTAAACATGTTATCTACCATCGAACTCGCTAAAATCCAATCAGGTTTAATCCCATAAGTTTGACTTATATTTTGTATATCAACTATCCCATTTTTTAAAAACCTAGAATTTTGTTTAAGAATTGATTTATATATATCTACGGAATAAATATTTATTTTATCTAAAATATCCGAAAATTCTCGGTCCTTATCCCTTATACTATATCCTTGCTCATTTAATGAGGCCTCTAAAAATTTAAATATATTATTTTTATTTGCATCTGAAAAATTAATACTATTTAAAGAAGCTGCCACTTCTCTCATTAACTTTTTCAAAAAATGCCCATGATAACTAGCACTCACTTCGACTAAACCATCTTTGACCAAGAATGCGATTGACCTTAACAATAGAGTGATCTTCATTATAAGTGTATCTTTTAAATTTAACTCAGTTGATACGTAATTATAGAGTGGAAAAATACTATCAATAAGGACTATTTTATCTAATTGATTTAATATTAGTGATAATCTTTCTTGAAAGATAGCAATATCAGATGTCCAAACTCCATTATGTTTAATAAAAGATATAGATCCTAAAGGGACACAACCATTTTTGTATTTGTAATAAGGGTATGTATAGAAACCTTTTGGTCTATTAGATCCGATATTAAACTCTTCCATATTACGCCAAACAAACAATTGACTCTCCTGTATTCCTTCTAAAATAAAAGATCGTCTTATTTCCTCCTCATTTGCTATTCTAAATAATAGATTTTCCTTAGACAATCCTAATCCTTCTAGAAAACCAAATATATGATTCAATGTATATCTTGGCGATTCACTAGCTAAATTAAATATACTTAGGGAAACCTCTGTAGGATTAGCCAGTGGGGTATTCCCAACTCCATCTAATTTATTACCAAAAAAAACTGCTTGTTTTGTTACATAATCTTGCGAATCTTTCTCATTACTTAAATTATTAAATAATGAAATATTTGCGGATATAGCAGACATATTAAAGTACGTCTCTTCATTGTTACGGACTATTTTCTTTTCATGTAGCAATTTATAATCTAAATCGAGGAAATATTTTATAAATTCATTTGTTATTTCCTTAGATTTAACCTTCATTATACTAATTCCTTTTCTTTTTTTATAAGAGTAACATAGCCCTCTCTAATAATATCGGACTTGTTTACTCCTAATTCCAATATTAGATTTTCTATCTTTTTCATAGCTTCATTAGATTCTTCCAAAACAAGTAATTCAACTTCTACAAATTCACCTAAATCTTTAATAATATCTATATTTAGAGTAAAATCATCTTTTTTATAAGTTCTTCTGTATTTATCTATAACTAAAATTGATGACAAAGAATCTTCCATAAGTGTTCTAATAAATGTTAAATTGTCACCATCAATATTAATTTCTAACTCATCCCAAATACCTGGTTCAATGGTTTTCTTCCTTACTGCACTGTTTCCTTTTTGAGAATCAGTTCTTAGTCTATAAATATATGATCCAACTACATCTCCTTCTTTTTCGAAACCCTTGTGCTTAAAATATTCATCTATTTGCCTTTTTGCTGATAATAGGGTGAAATTCAAATCCGATAACTTCCCATGTATATATTCTGCATTATTAATTTTAAATCTTAATTCAACTTCCTTCATACCTGTACCTCCATTTTGTGTTGTTCTTTGTATTCAAGCTGTTTTTTTCTAATTTCATTAAAATGGTTACTATTTATAAACTGTTCCATTCCCATATAAGTATTTTCATTTGTTCTATGTACACATAAACGCACATTATGTTCATCTAATTTATTCTCTAAACGAATTCCATAGAAATATTCACCACATGTATCATTCTTTTTCAACTCGCAAGAATTACACATAGAGTCCAGGAATTGAGGTAACAATATCTTAAATCCGATTTCCCTTTTACCTGGAATATCATAAAAAATTGTTCCACTGGAAGCTCCGTAAATATATTTCCTCCTTTTTTCAACAGCACCATACGAATCTAGTAATTCTCTTACTGCGTTTACCGATTCTTCTAATAGGTTAACTTCATGAAGTATTCTCATATCAATATCATGCTTAAAGGACCAATCAATTACCTCTTTAATCCTTGAAATATCTTTATGTGAAGCCATTACAGTATTTAATTTAACTTTTACTCCGGCTTCCTTAGCTGCAAAAATACTATTAAATTGTCTATCTTGTTGTATCTTAGTCCACTTTAATGAACGATCAATTTGTGTTGAGTGAAGCTCTTCTGTTTCAATTGCATGTAAACTAAAATTAATTCCATCTATACCTGACTTTATTACTTTATTAATAATTTCTTCTGAATTTCCCACACTAGTCATCTTCACCGTGAATCCATGTTTTTTCAAAAATTTAATAGAATCCACTAATCCATTATATGTTGTAGGCTCTCCTCCAGTAATATGCACTTCATTAATTTCAAGTGAATTACATAAATTCAAGAATTTTTCTGAGAATTCACCTTTAAATTCAATGTCCTTCGTAATTTTCGGATTTCTCGCACCAGTGCCTTCATTATGACACCACCAACAATTCCAATGACATCTATCTGTAATTTTAATTCTAATAGATTTCAAAGGTACCACTTCACTGTTTTCTTTAGGACTTAAAAAAGATAGTACTTCAGCTTTATTATTAAATTTCAAAATAACTTACCTCCACTTTAGAATTTTCAGTTAATTCTAGGTGTTAAATCAGTTAATTAATTTCAGCTTTCCCAAATAGTATTTTCCTCAAAATATTGCTCTAAAATTTTTACTCTCTCAAACAGTTCTTTTTGGTTGTCACCTTTGAAATATACTACCGCATAAGAATCACTTGGTTTCACTGCTGAACCCTCATAATATTCCCCTAATATCCCTCTCTTCTCATAGTTAAAGCACCAATCAAAAGGTATTTCTTTAGGAAAATCAATTAAGAAGCCTTTTTGAGGTCTTATAAACAATTGTCCTGAAACATTTCGTTCGATAATATTCATGTCTAAAGGAACTTCCGCCTGTGCTTGCGTTAGAACCCTATCTAAATCTAGATTATATGAGTACTTTATCAACTCCTCTGTACCTGCACCAATTGTCCTACTCCCCATTTCACATATAAATAATTCATTTGATTTTCCATCATGGAATACTTCAACATGAAATGACATGTTTTTTGCAAGTGGCATTTTCTCTAGAGAATTCTTTACAAATTCTATTAGCTTATCTGCAAATTCATTTCCTTTCTCAAATAAAACAGACCCAAAACTAATATTTTCTTTATAAGCAAGGGGTGTATTTATGTAAGATGAGGCACAGCAAAACACTATTTCCCTATTAATTAATAATCCATCTACATGATATACCCTTGCATCTAAATACTTTTCTACCATATAGCTCTCAAACGTATTTTTACGTAGGCATTTTTTCAAATCCTGTTCATTATTTAATACCTCTATTCCCTTCGATGACCAACTACTTAAAGGTTTGATTAATACAGGATAACCTTCTTGATTAATGAATTCAAAAAGATCGACTCTATTATTAATTTTTTTAAATGCAGGTACCCTTATTCCTTGCTGTTTTAAACAAGTCTTCATCAAATATTTATCCCTAAAATGCATCGCGCTGTTTAATTTTTGACCCTCAATCCCTAAGTAATCTCTTAAATATCCCGCTCTAATTATTTCACCCTCCTCTAAAGCAATGAGGGCCTTGATTGGATCATTTTTATGTATTTCCACTACCTCATAATCTACTAATCCATTAATTGAAAAATCGTTAAACCCTTTTCTTAGTAGGCTAGTATCTTTAAAAGAGCTAACTGTTTCTTGATGATTCAAAAGATAGATTTTTTCTTTTGACTCTCTTAGCCATTCAGCATAATTTTTTTTATTTTTTGATACTCTGTTTAATATAACTATTGACATTGTTTCCTCCTTAACCACGTTAATTATTTTGGTGAATAAAAGAAAATGATACAAATAATTACAAAAATACAATCAAAATAATAACTTAAATTTCAGATAATGTAAATATTTTTAATTTATTGTAAATTTAACACCCTTATATTAGCACAATGTTAAAAAAGTGTAAATATTATTAATTTATTGTAAATTTTATTTTTTAATTACTATACTTAGATTTTTAGATAATAATTTAATTATTTAATTACTGCTATAGTCGATTTCATTTAAAAATAGTAAAATATAGTTAAAATCTGCAAAAAATCAATTATTAATTCATTAAATAATAAACAAGGAGGCGCAATCTAAAATTGAAATTTATAGAAATTGGAATTGGAAACAAATGGTTTTTGAGGACAGAAACAGAACTTAGTGACGGTAGTGAATTCGAAGAAAAAGGTATCTCCTATCCAATAAAGTTTCAATCAGTATATATTAGAATCTGGATAAGAAAAACCGTGCTTATCATTGATTCAAAAGAAGGCATAAAAAAAACAAAAAAAAAGCGTAATGCTTTTAAGATTATTTTAGGAATTGCAAGCCTTTAAATACACTGAATATCGATGGTTTTCATCTGTTATATCACATCTATTTTTCTGTACAGTAAAATTTCTAGGTAGCAGTTTACTATAGAATAATCCCTGTTGTTTATTATTAAGCTACGCTTCAGCATACTGGGATCTTGAAGCAATATTAGTTCCCCCGTATGCTTCTATCACTTTCCTTAATATTTCTCTACCATGCGCATATCCAATAAACTTCAACAAAAAAAGGACCGCCCTATATCAGTTCGATCCCGCTTGTATATCCTTTATATGGGGTAGCACCACATTGCCATCAAGCTAAGATAAGTAAATACCCCAAAAACGAAAAAATAAGCCGTTGTCTGTCAAAAATACACGGAATTTTCGTCCTGGGTTGCTAAAATAACCTTTAAGTTGTTGGGCATATTGTACCACCCCATTGTTATCAAGCTAAGCTTATATAACGGCAATAATAAGCAAGAGTATTTCTGTTAATGCTTCTAAACAGCTAGATAACTGAGTTAAAGACGTCGTAGCGATATTTTGGTTCATCCATACACATAAAGCGACTAAATCTTTTGCTTGGTACTTACTGGCTCCTTGCACAAAACCAACATCTCTAGCAAGATTTCGTAAGGTATTTGGGGATAAGGAGTTTTGAATTTTTTTGAGCAAATAGTTGTAATTCGTCAGATACAGACATAGACATACAAAAACGCCATCCTTTCGTATGATTCTATAGAAAGAATAGCGTATTTTTTCATTTAAGGAGGAATTTTATTTTATTAGCTTAATAGCGATGGAGCGGTACCCCTTTAAGTACAGTGAAGTATCTTATATCAAAAATTAAACAACTTTATTTTAACCTCGTTCTAAATTTAGAACGGGGTTATGCTTGTTTTAGGTTTTAAAATTAAATAACTTTATTATCTTTTTACAAAAAAACCTTTCTACACTTTTTTATTACTTAACTAAATATAATTTCTCTTATTGAAATTTTTAATTACCTTATTCAAAATTACAAAAGAAACAATATATTTCATCTTTTATTATGAATAAGATCAGCTTTTGGTTTACCATAATTTTATTATGGATAACAATTTAACTGTATAGTTTATATACTATTCATTCTTTATGATGAAATCATTTTCTTATTTTAGATCTTCTTGTTTTGGTACAATTTTAATAGATCTCTTACTAATCCGTATAAGCATACCAAAAGAGAGAAAGATAAAAAATCCGCCAAATAGAGCAAATACAACTGTAGGCTTGAAATGTGCTAATAATAATCCCGAAACAATTGGTCCTACAGCCATTCCCATATATCTAATAAAGTTAAACATTCCCATTGCACTTCCTCTATTATGTTCAAATTCATTTGCAATTATAGTAGCAAATAAAGGAGTGAGGATACCAATTGATATTCCGTGGAGGATTAAAGCAACTGTTACGCCAATTAAAGTTTTCGAGTGTGTAACAGCAAATAATATAACGCTCAAAGCTAAGACTACATTTCCAGTTATAAAAAGCTTTTTTTGTGAAATTCTTGATTGAATTGTTTTAAAAGTCATGCTGCCAATCATTAAACTAATAGCCATTGGTAAGTAAAGTAAACCCACTACCTGTAAACTTAATTGATAATGATCAGTTAATAAAATTGGTAAGTAAACAATGAAGGAGAAATAAAGAAAAAATGCAAAGAAACTTAATATTAATATGGAACTGCCCACTTTGCTTTTAAATATAGAAGCATAGTGAGATATAAGTGTTTTCCCACTCAATTCTTTTTTACTTCCTACACGATCCTTAGGGAAATATATCCAATTAGTTACAAATAGAATTAAAGAGACTGCCACAAGTAGCCAGAAAACACCTGGGTAATTATATTTTTCCCCAATAAAACCTCCTAGCACAGGTGCAACAGCAGGTGCAATGGATAACATGGTTTGATATGTACCCATTGCACTTCCTCGTTGTTCTCCTTGAAATACAGTACCAATTGTAGTTGCAGCAATAAGTGGTATTGCAGCTGTCCCTACAGCCTGTAAAATTCTACATATTAAAAATACTGTAAAGTTACTTGTAATTGCACAACCAATACTCGCTATAATTGTTAAAATAATACTCGGAATAAGAATAGTCCTAGCACCTTTAAAATCAATTATAGAACCAAAAACAATTTGCATAATTGCCGTAATAAAAATAAATATGGAAACGGAAAGGTTAACCATTGTTATAGATACTTGGAATGAATCCCGAATTATGGGAATTATTGGAGAATATATGTTTTGATTTAACGAAGCGAAAAAAGCACTAATACACAACAAATATAAAAGAAAAGAAGCACTTGATTTAACACGGTTCATGCTATCCCTCCTAAAAGATTATTAATAATTAGCTAATTTATTTAAGTTATAATAAATTTATTTCCCCAACATTTTATCGTTTATATTTTGTAAAAACTTCAATATTGCGTTTTGTTCAATTTCAGAAAATGAATCAACGAACTGATAAAATTCATTTTCTTTCTGGTCATGAATTTTCTGATGTAATTCACAAAGTGATTGTCCTGCCGGAGTAAGTTGATAATATACCTCCTTTTTGTTATCAACTGACTGAAAACGAGTGATTAAATTTTCTTTTATTAATTTGGTGTTAATTTTTGTGATATTCGCTTTAGATAAATTCATTTTCCTTGCAATTGTAATATTATTTATTGGTTGATTCTCACCAATACAGGCAATTACGTGTATACTTGTCATATTTGTCGGTACATGTTCTATTTCTTCCAGTTTTGCTTGCTTAAAAAAAGTCTCAATATCCTTATCTGCCTTTTGTTCATTGAGATGTAACAAATGTAGATAATTATCGTAAATTTTCTGTTTTATGCCCTTATTCATTTAAATGTTTCTACCCCTCTTTGTCTATTTTGTTTTTGTTTACCGGTAAACTATTTTGATTTTATATCCTCATTTAGCAATTGTCAATTGCTAAATTGGAATTTAACTAATTATGTAAGAACCTTTAATGTATCTGTTTTTCATAATTTACCCTAATAAAGCCCTATTATATTAAAGAGTTAGTTTCAATGCATAAAAGCCTTTTTTAAAATTGTTGACCTGATTATTGTTTACTGGTAAACTTTATATTGTTAACCGGTAAACAATAATTCTAGATAGGGGAAATTATTATGACAAATTTTGTCCATGAACAAACCTTAAAAGCTATTGAAGACTTTGTCATAACAAGAGAAAAGAAAAAATATGCATCTCAAGAGATGATAAAAGAATTAGTTAGTGAATATGAAAATATAAATAAAAATTGGACTCTAACGCAACTACATATTGTTTCGGTTATTCATGAGAGTAAACAACAAATGAATAACACTCTACTATCTATGGAACTTAATATTTCTAAAGCAACCATCTCTAAAGCTATTCGCGTTCTTATTGATAATAAAATTTTATTGACGCATCAAAATACAGATAATAAGAAGGAAATCTTTTATACTTTAACTGATAAGGGAATACAGTTAGCCATTGTTCATAAAAAGTTACACAAAATTGCACATGAGCGTTACAGTGAGTTATTCCAACAATTTAATGATTACGAGTTACAAGTTGTAACAAAATTTTTAGAAGCATGGAAACAATGTATTTAATTTTTTGTTATATCAGCTTAGAAGGTATATATGTTGACCTTCTCATAAAAATAGAAAAACTAAGGGGTTTTAGCCCCTTAGTAAAAATTGAATTATATTAATAATTAAAATAGCCATGTTTTTTTAAACTAACTTATCAAAAAGAATAGGCATGGAAATAGGTCCACGTGTATAAAGTCCTTTTTCAACATATTGAAAATCTTCTTCTAATTTAATATTTTTCATATTATCTAAGACTACATTTACAACTATTTCAATTTCTGATTTAGCAAACGCTGCTCCTACGCAATTATGAATACCTGATCCGAATGCAAGATGTCTTGCAGCACCACTAAATGCCTTTTTAATATCAAGATCCGGACGATAAATGTTGAATTCATCAGGTCTTTCAAATGCGTTGGGGTCACGGTTCGCTGCACCAATCATACAAAATACCGTAGTTCCTTTGGATAATTGAATACCATTTATTTCTGTATCTTTTGACAATTGACGAGGAATCAATTGCACTGGTGGGTTGTAACGTAAAGTTTCTGCAATAGCTAATGGTACTAATGAGCGATCGTTTAATACATCTTGCAGTTGTTTCGGTTGGTTAATTAAATTATAGATTAATAAAGCAAGAGTCTTATCACCAGGTTCTGTTGCAGCTAATAATATATTTAAAATCAATGCTAGAATATCAGTATCAGTCATAGCTATTCCTTCATATTTTGCACTGCATAATTTAGAAATTAAATCTTCCTGTGGGTTTAACCGCCGCTCTTTAATAATCGGTTCTAAATAATTAGCTAACTGTTCACTGCACCAGAGAGAATGTTTTCTTGCCTCTTGTGGTTGATTTATACTGGTAATAAATTCAGCTACACCGCTATGCCATTCACCTATCTTCTTATGATCCTTCTTATCTAATCCAATCATATCCATTGTTACATAAACAGCAAATGTTCTACCAAAATCATTAATTAAATCTATCTTTCCATTTGGAAGGTGTGGAGATAGTAAATCTTCGGCATTCTTTTTAATTAAGGGCATTAATTTTTGTAAAGCATCTCCCATAAAACTTCTTAAAACAATTTTTCTTTTTGCTACATGCTCTTTTCCACGCATTTGTGCTAATACTGGTCCACGCATTACTGGCTCAGCACGTTCAGCTAATGATTTTGTTGTAAATGTTTCAGTATCATTCAATATATTACGGACATCTTGATATCTGCTAATAAAATAACTATCAATCTCAGGTTCATAATGTACTGGGTCATTCTGACGTAGGTATGAAAAATACTTATATGGATTTTCTTGAAATTCCTCTGTTAATATATTTACCGTTTGTATAGTATTTGACATATTTCTTCCCCCTTGTATTGGATACTTACTATTTGCTAAGATAAATCTTCCATTTCTTGTACCATTAAATATCCTTGATTTGGTTTCATCCTGATAGAAAAATCATTTCTAACTATCTGTTCACCAAGCTCCCATGGTTTATGATAAATAAGTACAGCTTCTTGAGCTCCTAAAATTTCAGCTCCACCAATGAAAAATGGGAGTTCTGCAATTACATATTCTACTGCAATATTTAGCATGTCATTTGATATTTGATCAATATCTATATTAGTACCCCTTGCCCTACCTAAAATGGCTGCATGTGACATTTCTAAGCAAGCATTTCGAAAATCAGTTTCGCTTAAAAAAATATGTTCTGCTTCTGCCCTCATGCAGCTATATGCATTGTTGTCATTAAAATCAGAAAAAGTATGGATAGCATTTACATTACCACCATGCTCTTTAAGCGCCTTTTCAGCTGATCTTCTATTTCGAGATACTTCTTTTCTAACTTTTCTTTCCGCCTTACCTTTTGGTGTTCCTAAAGCCTCAAGTAAATTTGCAGCTTCTTTTCCAGCTAATAAAACACTAACATCATCAAAAGTATGTAATGCCCATTTAATGAGTCTATTAATATATTCATCTGAAAATCTACTATTAAACGGACTAATACCTATTAATGCATGATTATTACGTTTAAATATTTCAGCACAATTAGAAGATAATGGGTGAGAACTAAACTCTCGAACATTTCTTATCGCTATAGCATTTGTCATACAATCATCCCTTTAAATAATTTTATCAATATAAACCGTTTTATTGATTTTAAATAACTGATAATATATCAAACTACATACAAAGGAGCTAGGATATCTTGATGTTATATAAGATTAATAAAAATAACACTAAACAAAAACCCTGTAAAATGTTCACCAGTGAACAAAACCAATTCTATATTGCCGCCGTTATTTTGTCAATATGTATTATTCAGAAAAAATAGACAAAATAAAACTTGAAATTTTGTACACAATTATGTAAAAATTAGCAATTTATAATGTATACAGTGGTATCGTTATCAAGCTAATTTTATGCAAGTTCAAGTTTAGGTAATTGAAAGATTTGAATATGAAATACAACCGAACGGGTTTCACTATTAAACTAAGAAAGTGAATTTTATCAATCCGAGGTTTTCTTTTACATATTGACTAGTATAGGATAAAAAGGTTATCAAATGCCGAACGGAACTCTCAGCAGATGATAACCTTTTGAAATAGTGTATCAATGATTTAAATAGCTACTTACAAATATATCATTGAGTCACTCCAAATACATTGATTTCAGCCGCACTTGTCCATGGATTATTGTTTACCTCGCTTAATGCACGTAGTTTAATATAACGACCTGTCTTGTTTGCAAGTTGTTGAAGAATATGTAGAGATTCACCAAAGAAGTGAAATTCATCTCGAATCGATAAATACATAGAAAAATGCCATCCTTTCCTATAATTCTGTAGAAAGAATAGCGCATTTTTCATTTAAAAGGTACTATATAAAGAGACTTCACCCTTTCGACTTACCATGTACTTCAACGACTACTAGCTACTTCCTAAACGTTGTTCCTCATTTACTAATATATTTATGCTTTTTTTAAATTTGCAAAGGACCAATAATATTTTCATATTACTTATTAACCATTATTGGCTGGATTCTCTCCTGAATTCCCATCATTACTTGGTTGCATTGGCGTTCCATGACCCTCCCCATTGTTTGGTGGCTTTGTATTTCCTTCGCCACTACCACTGTTTGGCGGCTTTGTATTTCCTTCGCCACTACCGGTGTTTGGCGGCTTTGTATTTCCTTCGCCACTACCGTTGTTTGGCGGCTTTGTATTTCCTTCGCCACTACCGTTGTTTGGCGGTTTTGTATTTCCTTCGCCACTACCGTTGTTTGGCTCACTTTGCTTTTGATCTTCTGGTTTCTTTAATTCTTCTTGTTTCTTTTGCTTTTCTTTTTGCTTATTTTCATTTGGCTGTTCAGTCGTATTGGCTATTTTCGCATTTGGAGAAGTATCACGCTTCTCACCTTTAATACGTAATTCGCTATCTTCTTGAACCACACTGTTCGGCATTTTAAATTGCGATTTATCTGTAGCAAACTTACTCATCATTTCTTTAAAAATCAATTGAGCTATTTTCGTATTTTTACTACTAATATAATCATCTTTACTATCCTTTGTATATCCGGTCCATACAGCCATCGTATATTGTGGTGTATAACCAGCAAACCAACTATCACGATTAGCACTTTCTGGTAGATTATATTGTGCTATTTGTTCTAAAGAATAGTTTGTTGTCCCTGTTTTACCGGCTACATCTAAAGAACCTATATTAGCTGCTGTACCCAATCCAGATGAAACAAAAGTACGAAGCATATCAGTAATCATATATGCTGTAGAATCCTTCATAACTCGTTTTGGCTTTTGCTCAAAGCTTTTTGATTTACCATCTGGATAAACGATTTTCTTAACAAAATGTGGTTTCGTGTACTTACCATCATTACCAAATGCCGCATAAGCGCCTGCAATTTCAGTTGGTGACGCTTCATTTGTACCAATCGCTGTTGATTCGGTCGGTGCTACATTAAATGTAATACCTAGCTTTTCAGAGAAAGCTTTTGATTTATTAATTCCTACTTCTTTTGCAGTTTTAATAGCCGGGATATTTCGGGAAGTTTTCAATGCATCACGCATTGTAATTGGTCCTAAATGCTTTCTATCTGCATTTCTAACTTCTTGTCCTGTTGAATACTTATATGGAGAGTCATCAATTTGATGGTAAGTAGCCCATTTTAAATATTCAATTGCAGGAGCGTAATCAAAAATTGGTTTCATCGTGGAACCTGCTGAGCGATTTAATTCAATTGCAATATTATGTCCTTTAAAAACAGCTTTATTTTCACCACGTCCACTACCAATTGCACGTACTTCTCCTGTTTTCGTATCCATAAATGTGAAAGCCCCTTGGAATTTCTCATTTGGATAATTAATAATACCGCTATTTAAAAGCTTGTCCGCAAAATCCTGTGCCTTTGGATCTAATGTTGTATAAATTTCTAAACCGTCAGATCCAATATTTGCATCTGGCATTTCTTTTTCAACTTCTTTCACAACCGCATCCATAAAAGCAGGATATGGCATTTCTTTTTGTTCAGTTGCTTTCTTAAGTCCTTCTGTTACTGGAATTTTTGATGCGTCTTCCATTTCCTTTTTTGTAATATAACCATGTCGATTCATTAATTGAAGTACAACATTTCTTCTTTCTGTTGCTTTTTTGATATTTTGTTCTTTCGTTGGATCATAGTTATTAGGCGCTTTCATTAAGCCAGCAAGCATTGCAACTTCTGGTAGTGTTAAATCTCTCAATTCCTTACCATAGTAATTTTGTACTGCTGTTGCAATTCCGTATGAACGGTTACCTAAGTAAACTTTATTTAAATACATTTCTAAAATTTCATGTTTTGAATACTGTTGTTCTAGCTTATACGCTAAATATATTTCTTGTGCCTTTCTCTTTGACGTTTTTTCCATCGATAAGAAATAATTTTTAATAACTTGCTGCGTAATCGTACTTCCACCTTGAGAGCCGTAATCCCCTTTTAGGCTGACTAAAACTGCACGTGCAGTACCTTTAAAATCTACGCCACTGTGCTCGTAAAAACGTGCATCTTCTGTCGCTAAAAACGCATTTTCTACTAACTTAGGAATTTGACCATACATAATATTCGTTCGTTTTTCTTTCCCATATTCATATATCAATTTCCCATCTTTATCATAAATTTTTGAGGATAACGGATTAACAAGTTTTGCTTTCTCGAGTTTTGGCGCATCCTTGATCATAACGAAAAAAGTAGCAACCCCTGTGACTAACCCTACAATACCAACTAATAAACAACTAATTAAAAACTTACGAAAAAATGATATCTTGCCTTTTGGTTTTTGTTTTTTAGCTGCTGGCTGTTTGTTCTTTTTAACTTGTCGTCGCTCCTCTCGAGAACGATAATTTTCTGACATGCTATATTCTCCTGCCTTTCAATTCTCCTTTTGATTTACTTAAAATTATTGAAGTCACTTTAAGAAATATATTCATATTTAAAAAGGGTACTAAATAGACAATTTAAGTAATAAATTTGTTCCACTTTAAGATGCGGAAGAAATTTGAGCTTATCTGATAACGAAACAGAAACGGTAATAGTGGCACAACAAAAAAATGGAATTTCATAGAAAATCCATTTTTAGCTTGATGGGCATGTGGTGGTACCCCACATCCATCAACTTAAGGATTTAGACTATTCTTGAAGTTAAAAGCACGTTACTATTCACTTATGTTAATGAGAAAAGGTGACGTGCTTTTTATAAATATTTATCAAAAACAAAAGTTGTCTTTATTTGCTAAAGAGTTATATCGATATATGTCTCCCACTACACTTAATCAATTAGCTATAGGAAGCAGGCGGAATGAAATGAAAACGCAAGTGCCATGGGCATCATTTTTTATATTTGTGTGTATGGTTAAATCAACAAACCGCTACTACCTCTATTACTCAACTTTGTAGTCAATTAGAAACTTCAACAGGAGTTTTATTAAGTCCCTCAGGGCTAAGCCCTGCCGCTGCATGAAGCCCACTCATAATCGAACCAAGGAATCACTTGCCGCCCGTTGACTAATCCAAATGAAAATAGCAGCTAATTCTGATCGAGAGAACTTAAGTCTTCGCCTTATAAATCCTATTTCCCTTGCAAGTTCTTCTAAGAATACAGGTGTAACATATCGTTGTAATTATTCTGCAAATGGTAATAATTCATCTTGAATCGAGAGGTTCATAAGAAAACATCATCCTTTCTAATTTAGCTTGTTTAGAAAAGATAACGTTTTTTTGATATTTGAGGGTATTAAAATCACCTGAGTTGATGGTTATGTATGGTGACCCCATAGCCAAAGAAGTAAGAAGATATTTAGAAGTGCATTAAATTTTGAGGAAGTGCTTGTGAACCGTATCATAAATAAATCAGGTTTTGTATGTTCGATTTTTAAATAATACCCGAGAAGGAGTGGGTTGCAGTTATAGTAATACTCTATTTTTTGTATTTCTATAATAGATATTTTTTTAAAAAACAGAATTATCTTGACAGTTATTAAATGGATTGATAAGGTTATAAAAAAATATTTCTTATCCAGAGAGGTGGAGGGACTGGCCTTATGAAACCTCAGCAACAGGTCTGCTTAAGTAGACACTGTGCTAATTCCAGCGGGTGATAATCCTGATAGATGAGAGCTTCCGTTTTTATTTGTCAGTAACGCCCTCTTTTTTAGAGTGCGTTTTTGTTTTTTCTGGATAGTAACTAAAGGAGAGTAGAAATGGAGAACAAAAATGGGAGAGAATTTCAAAGGAAAATGCAAGCACGTCATTTAGTCATGCTATCACTTGGTGGGGTGATTGGAACTGGCTTATTCTTAAGCTCGGGTTACACTATTCAACAAGCTGGCCCGTTTGGAACAATTCTATCCTATCTGATTGGTGCGCTAGTAGTTTATCTAGTTATGCTATGTTTAGGCGAGCTTTCCGTACATATGCCTGAAACGGGCGCATTTCATAGTTATGCAGTTAAATACATTGGACCTGGTACAGGGTATACAGTAGCCTGGTTGTATTGGTTAACTTGGACTGTTGCTTTAGGGTCTGAATTTACAGCCGCAGGATTACTTATGAAGCGATGGTTTCCATCGGTTAATATTTGGGTATGGAGTGCTCTTTTTGCCATTTTGATCTTTGTATTAAATGTCCTGACTGTTAAATTTTTCGCCGAATCCGAATTTTGGTTTTCATCGATAAAGGTTATAGCTATTGTGATTTTTATTGTTTTAGGAGTAGCGGCAATGCTAGGGTTTCTTCCAATGACTCATTCAAAAGCAGCACCATTCTTTTCTAATTTTACAAGTGGAGGTTTATTTCCTCATGGTGCTACGGCCATTATGATGACCATGCTTGCGGTTAATTTTGCTTTTTCGGGAACAGAATTAATAGGCATTGCAGCTGGAGAAACAGCGAACCCAGAAAAAATAATACCGAAGGCCATTCGAACTACTCTGTGGAGATTGATCATCTTTTTTGTAGGAACGATTGTTGTTTTATCTGCGTTATTGCCTATTTCCGATGCAGGGGTATTAGAGAGCCCTTTTGTTGCAGTTCTAGAACGAATTGGGGTGCCATATTCAGCTGACATAATGAATTTCGTTATCTTAACAGCCATTTTATCTGCGGCAAACTCAGGCCTTTATGCCTCTTCTAGAATGCTTTGGTCGCTTGCTAATAAGAATACGATATCCCCGATTTTTGGGAAAATGACGAAGCAAGGTGTTCCAATCAACGCCGTCATTTTCAGTATGATGGGTGGAGCTTTGGCTTTGCTCTCAAGTATTGTGGCACCAGATACTGTCTATATCGTACTTGTTTCCATTTCCGGTCTAGCAGTAGTTATAGTTTGGATGAGTATTAGCGCTTCCCAGTTCCTATTTCGCAGACAATTTTTGAAAGAAGGAAATTCTGAAAAGGACTTGATTTATCGCACACCACTATATCCATTAGTACCAATTGCTTCTTTTATCCTTTGTCTGGCATCGTGTATTGGAATTGCATTCGATCCAACACAGAGAATTGCCTTATATTGCGGCATACCGTTTATTTTGTTTTGCTATGGAAGTTATTATCTAACAAAAAATCTAAAAAAGAGGGGTGTAGATTATGTCGAACAAAATCAACCCAATTGATGCTATTTTATCCCAACATTCCATTATGCTTCTTGACGGAGCATTAGCTACTGAATTGGAGGCGCATGGATGTAATTTGGACGATCCCCTTTGGTCGGCACGTGTGTTACTAGAAAATCCGGAACTAATTTATCAGGTGCATTCGGACTATTTTCGTGCTGGAGCAGACTGTGCCATAACAGCAAGCTATCAAGCTACTATTAGTGGGTTTTCCGCGCGTGGAATACAAGAACAGGAAGCTTTGGAATTAATTAAGAAAACGGTGTTACTTGCAAGAAGGGCAAGAGATGATTTTTGGAAGGAAAATACGCAAACGAATAGGCCTAAACCATTGGTTGTTGCATCAGTTGGGCCGTACGGAGCTTACCTTGCAGATGGTTCAGAGTATGTAGGTAACTATGTTGTGACAGATAAAACATTAGCAGACTTTCACCGTTCGAGAATGTCTGCGTTAATCGAAGCAGGTGCAGATCTATTGGCATTTGAAACGATCCCTTGCCTGCAAGAAGCAAGAGTATTAGATACATTATTGCGTGAGTTTCCAGAAACATATGCGTGGCTTTCCTTTTCGCTAAAAAATGAGAAAGAGATTAGTGAAGGTATGAAACTAGTGGAGTGTGCACGAGTTTTTGAGAAAAGTGAACAAATTGTAGCGATAGGCATCAATTGTGCACCCGTAACTGTTGTGACTGGTGCAATCCAAGAGTTACGGGCAAACACAAAAAAACCAATTATTGTTTATCCAAACTCTGGTGAAACTTATAATCCAGAAACAAAAACATGGCATGGTCATGAACAATGTAACACGTTGGATATTCAATCTGAAGAATGGTACCAAGCAGGTGCACGTTTAATAGGCGGATGCTGCAGAACGACACCTTATCACATTGAGGAGATATCGAACAAGTGGCGTTCTTCCGAGCTTTTCTATTCGAACGAAGCAAAACAGTAATGTAATGGATGATAATCTAACTTTGTGTGTATTTTCATGATTTTTCTTGTTCAGGAATCTACAGTTACGTCTAGTGGCACAAAAAGTCTTTTTAGAGACACAAATGTGGATAGTAGCCTCGGGAATCCAGTGGACTTTTGGGTACCTTAGGTATGGAAAAGAATTAGGGAAAATAAAAACTGTTAGTTTAATAGACATGGTAGACAACATGCTGAATCTTTTAATGAAGATGTAGTTGATCCAATTGAAGGTGAAGGGGACCATTTATTCGTAATTAAAGTTAACAAAAAGGTTAATTTAGTTATTCAAAAAATAGTTCAATAACTATATGAAAATTTGTTGTAGTAGTAAATGTGGTCATATTGTTGTAAAAAAGGATAGATGTAAACAGGTATACTCTCCTGTTCAACTATCCTTTCCTTTTTACATACAATATTAAAATCCAAATTAGTTCCTTTTAGGAAGGTACCAATATAAACAAGACATTTAAATACATTTTAATCTTCTTTTGTGCAGTATTTTATATTGCAATGGTTTGTAGGATTATTTATATAAACTTTGTTCAAGATCATTTTATTCCTCCAAGCAGGAAATCTAAGATTGAACATAAACATTTATAATTAGGTATAAGGAGAGCTGTACAAGATACTCTTGATTTCCCAAGATTATGAGGATAATATTTTTGATACTGTTTAGCTTCATCTAAAATGAAGAAGAACGTCACGTTTACACATTCTTTTTCTACCCAATCCATATCATAAGTTTCTATACCATAATGTTTAAAATAATCATCAATGTCATTAATGAATCTTTTTTCTCCATCCGTTCCAGTAATTCGTTTATATTGCAATTCTTCAAACGATTTCATTTCAAGTCGGCAAGTTTCTTCTAACCACTCATATCGTTGCTTAATTGCTTCCGTCTCATTTTCATACCAATCCTCATGCCCTTCATAATATTTCTTCATACATTCAGGTCTCTGTTTATTTCTTAAAAAGCTTTGAAACAAAACCAAATTTACGTTATTTCTTTGCGGAAATAGGTTGAAACCAACTATCCCTATCATTTAAGTGAACTTTAAAAACATATATAGGCTGTGAGAAGCCTTTTGTATCAGTATAGTAATCTATATTATATTTTGTGATGAATAATGTATCACCTGCTTTGAAAGATCCAATAGAATCAAATTCTCCTTGTTTCAGTTTTTGAAATGCTTCCTTTGGAGAAAGAATCTCAACATCTCGAACATGTGATTTTTTTGTACCGTAATATTTGTAAACAGGCATTTTTTTCTCTGCGTCTTTTAACTCTATTGATGTTTTTATAGTAACTTGAGACATATCATTTTTTGCAATGGGATCAATAGGCATATTTCCAAATTCCTTCATTTGATACGAAATCATTATTCCGAGTGCGACGAAACTTACTGTAATGGGCAGATATAAATATTTAATTATTTTTGTATCTGTTTCATTTTTTTTCAAAAATATAAGAACTATGTTTAACACAGAATATCCTAACATCATGCCTAAAGTATTATGAAGTAAATCTGCTAGTTCCATACTTCCTCGTTGCAGTGTAAATTCAAGAATTTCAATCAATAAACTTGCTATAATTGAGATGATTAACATCCATTTTGTTTTTTGAAAAACCTTACTAAATAAAGGGAATAAAATTCCTAAAGGAAAAAGCATACCTATATTCACAATGATATGGAAAAAGGAAGTAAATGAAAATGTATTCCATGCTTTTTTATAAATACTAAGTACATCAAAATCAATGGTTCTTGCAAAGGCCATATCATCTGAACGACCAAGTGAAGTAGCTGATAATGCAAGGGAATAGTATCCTGTTATTAAAACAAACAATATAATTTGTTTTACAGTTAGTTTTTTTTCTCTTTTACATATCTTTTTGTATACTACAAAATAACTAAAAACAAATACAAATAGTAACAAGAGTGTGAGTAGTATCGTAGGAATCGCATAACTAGCAATTAAATTGAAAATAATGTTCATTTTACACCTCTGTTTTTATGAATATAATTTTGTACATATGCATTTTATATAGTGATTACTAATACAACAATCGAGCTTTGGATCTTCAAAGGCTCGCAAAAGATGTAGGATTTATTCGTTAGGGAAGTAATTTTAAACAAGGCTGAATAAGATAAAATCGTCATGTCATTCAAAAATACGAGTTGAATTTACATAAATAACTGTCAAGAGATAAAATTTTTGTTTTTGGGGTAGGATACAGCCCAGTAATTGATAAATCGCCTTTCTTATTTTTCTCTCTATTTTTTTGTTGCTTACATTAGAAATACTAAACTGTATAATGACTCATATTAAAATTATAAATAGACTTATTAGTAATTTTTCATACTAATTATTCCTTTCTTCATGCTGTAATACTTAATAGACAACCTAAACAATAAAGTTGTTCCACATTTACAAAAAAACAATTAAATATAAGATGAAGTAGGCTACATAAGGGAGGGTTATATGTTACATACAAAAAGATGGAGATTATTTGCGTTTCTTTCTATTGTAGGTTTGATTTTACTAATTTTATTAAAAATCAACTTCATTTCAATTACTATCGCAACTTCTTCAGCTGAAAGAGGAAAGATTTTTGATCAAAATGGTGTAATACTAGCTACAAATAAGAAAGTTAAGTCTCTATATTGCACTTCTAATGA
>NZ_FRBJ01000033.1:0-2381 GCF_900142585.1 Bacillus sp. bc15 | reverse complement strand
TCTAGCGCCGATGGTAGTTGGGACCTTGTCCCTGTGAGAGTAGGACGTCGCCAAGCAACTTTAAGACGAGTCAGAATGACTCGTCTTTTTTGTATTTTGTAACTTCTTTTCAAAGCTAATTACATATTTATATAAGTTTTATTCGATTTCTTTCGTGATTTTTGATATGTAATTTAAGATTTTCTATTTTATTTCTTAAAGATAAGATTCACTGGTGTGTTAAAATAGTACAGTTGTTTTTTGATGTACTTTAATATAAGAAGATTTAAGTTAGAAAAGGAGATAATATGAAAAGGATAGGTATAATTACTATAGTAGTCTTAGTCCTTCTATTAATCGTGTATATGTTAGTTGGGAATTATTTTTATAACTACGCGTTGAATGCGAAACAAGAAAAAGAATTTTTGCAAGATAATCCTCATTTAGTAGAAACGGTAAATGCATCGGGAGATGTATTGGCTACAAATGAAGAAAAGAATGCGAACTTCGTATCGAAGTATAAACCTAACACATTAACTATACGTTCTTTCGATAAATTGAATTTAAAAGGCTATGAATATATGAATGAATCATCTAGTCATAAATGGGCAATTGTGGTTCATGGATACAATGGTAGAGCATCAGAAATGACGAAATATATTCGTAACTTTTATGAACAAGGCTATAATGTCATAGCACCAGACCTTCGTGGGCACGGAAATAGTGAAGGGGATTATGTTGGTATGGGCTGGCATGATCGTAAAGATGTTTTGATTTGGATTCAACAAATCTTAAAGAAAGATCCTAATGCTGAAATAGCTCTATTTGGTGTTTCAATGGGCGGGGCAACTGTAATGATGACTTCAGGAGAAGATTTACCTTCTAATGTTAAAGTTATTATTGAAGATTGTGGATACTCAACCGTTATTGATGAATTTACTTATCAGCTAAAAGATTTATTCCACTTGCCGAAGTTTCCTGTTATGAATGCGGCAAATACAGTTACAAAATTAAGAGCTGGATATGATTTAGAAGAAGCTTCAGCTGTAAAACAAGTGGCGAAAAGTAAAACACCTATGCTATTCATTCATGGGGATGCTGATACATTCGTTCCTTTTGAAATGTTAGATGAAGTATATAATGCTGCAAAAGTAGAAAAAGAGAAATTAATTGTTCCAGGTGCTGGGCATGGAGAAGCGGAGAAAGTAGATTCGAATAAATATTGGAATACCGTATGGAAGTTCGTAGGGAAGTATATTCCGGCATAATTAAAGTTGTTGCATTTATATAGACGATAATCGGAGGGATAATAGTTAATCCTTTTGATTATCGTTTTTTTGTTAATTAGGTAGTCTGCTATAAGTGTATTTTTGTATGTACTATATGAAGGAGATAGAGCAAAAACTTTTGAATTCCTTAATCTCAGTGCTACAATGATTGAAAACTAAATGTTAATGAGGTGTTTATATGAAAATTGAGGTTTGGTCGGATTTTGTATGCCCATTTTGCTATATTGGGAAACGTAGATTAGAGATGGCTTTAGAGCAATTTCCACATAAGAAGGATGTTGAAGTTGAGTTTAAAAGTTTTGAGTTGGATCCGAATACTCCCGTTTACTCTGGAACAAGTATTAATGAAGTGCTTGCATCAAAGTATGGAATTAGTATTGAAGAAGCTAAGCGTAATAACGTACAGCTAGGAAATCATGCAGCTAGTATGGGTTTAAGTTTTAATTTTGATGAGATGAGGCCGACGAATACGTTTGATGCGCATCGTCTTGCGAAGTTTGCAAAGAATCATGGGAAAGAAAAGGAGATTACGGAGAATCTACTTTTTGCATATTTCACTGAATCGAAAAATTTAAGTGATGTGGATACACTTGCTATTATCGCTGCAGCCTCAGGTTTAGATAAGCAAGAAGCTTTAAATGTTATTAATGATAAAAATGCGTACGCAAATGATGTTAGAATTGATGAAGCGATTGCTCAGCAATATCAAATTTCGGGAGTGCCTTATTTTATTATTAATCAAAAGTATGCTATTTCAGGTGCACAACCACTTGAAACTTTTGTTGGTGCACTTCAGCAAGTTTGGGAAGAAGAGAATCCTGCACCGAAGTTACAGGAACTTTCAGCAGATGGTGGAAGCGATCTTTCTTGTGCTGATGGAAGTTGTTCGGTGCCGTCGAAAGAACAATAGTTTTTATGGTAGAAGAGCACCCCATAGATTGTTCTGTGGGGTGCTTGTATATAACTATAGAAGAAATACGTAAATGAAATCTATAAAATATAAAGTTTTTTAAAAAACGTGTTGACGATTATACTTTAGAGGTGTAATATAGAACAAGTCGCCGATGACATTAACGTCGCAAGCGACAAACGAAATGAAAAACTTAGTTGACA
>NZ_FRBJ01000008.1:30238-240018 GCF_900142585.1 Bacillus sp. bc15 | reverse complement strand
GACGTCCATTGTTTTCACAGTAATAAGGGCGTAATTTCTCTTCAATAAAATCAAAACTAATTGTCGCTTCAATCGCACGAAGGAAATGATCTTGTGGAACCAACTCTTCTACAGAAACAGATACACGTTCATCACGATGATTTTTTAAAGCACCCATCATAAAAACTCTCTCCTTTTCCTCTTTTTTATCAGTGTTGACACATAAAAAGAGGTTCAGACACAAAAACAGGCTGTGGAGAAGACTTTCTCCACAGCCTGTCCAAAAGATATTTTGGGGCAGCTTCTTTCTTATGCTTATGGTGTTACTGATGTCGATATATTTGGGAAATCGCCGATATAAATGGAGTTGCGCTGATATATTTGCAAAATCGCCGATATATTTTAAGTTGCGCTGATATATTTAAAAAATCGCTGATATAAATTGAATTACTCTTGTACTTTGTTAGAGAAGATATGCAGTGAAATGTTTTTCTAAAATTTGTAAAGATATCTTTACTTGTAACTGGAAAATATTTATAATTTAAGTAAAGATATCTTTACTTTTGAAGGTGGATCCTATGGGTGTGAAAAATAAAATAAAAGAGTTAAGAAAGCAAAATCATATAACACAAGTTGAAATGGCAAAGGCGATGCAGGTGACGCGGCAGACGATAGTGGCGATTGAAAATCATCATTACAATCCGAGTCTAGAGTTATCCTTAAAAATCGCCAAGTATTTTGGAGTGAAGGTGGAGGAAATCTTTACGCTGGAGTAAGGGGAGAGAAATGGTAGGAAAACGAGCATAGCGATAGGGGGAATAAAAAATGCAGGATGAGTTTGAGAGATTTCAGTCAGATAAAGCGTTTAAATATGTAGGGTTATTTTTTACGATTAGTTTAGCGATATGGAGTTTATATAATTTAATTGTTGATGGAGATGCTGGTATGCCGTTTGTTTTATTTGTACTAGGGCAGTGGGTGTATTTTCTTGTGAACTATTGGCCGAAGTGGAAATATAGAAATCGAAAAGAGGCTGATCATGTATGAGTAAGAGAGAGGTCATGAGATTCGTAGGGAGTTTGCTTGTAGCAGGAATTCTTTTAAATACGAGTTTAATGATTTTAAGTATTTCGTGGGGAACTATTTTTATATCGAATGTAGCGCTAGTCATTTTATATGGAATTTCGGAATATAAAGAGCAGAAGCGTTTGAAAGAAGAGGGAGTACCATCGATTGATGAGCGAGTTGTGAACAAGATGAAGTCATATTTTATGATTTGTATTACAAGCTTCGTTTTCTTGTTTATTATGTATCTTTGTGTAAATAAGTATTTAGATAGGCAAGCAGTACATGTAACTGAGCTATTATATATTGCTATTTTTGGTGTATTAATAAGTATCGCATCAACGAGCGTGTTAGCAACAAAGAATAATAGATAGAAAAAGGGGAACTGGGATGGGATTACCGGTGTTATGTGTCGCTACAGCTATATTTGCGCTTCTTTGGGGAATGCAAAATTTTTCTCGTAATCCAGTGCCGAGTATTTGTATTATGATTGGTACTGTAGGTTTATCGTATTATTTATTATTATTAGCCCATTATCATAAAACGGCAACGAGTGTTGTTGTTGGAGCACTTATTTTATTTTGTGGGCGCGCCATACAAAAGGGGTTATTTCCATAAAAGCTGTTTATACACTTTGTATAAACAGCTTTTTGTATTTTTTTTACAAAACACTTGAAAGTTACGTAACGTCATCTTCTATAATGAGGGGGAAGAGGTGATGGTAGTGATTTCAATACAAGAATTGACGAGAGAAACAGGGGTTACAGTACGTACACTACGTTATTATGATCAAATAGATTTATTAAAGCCGAGCGGAAAAACAGAGGGTGGGCATCGGTTATATAGTGAAGCTGACGTTATTCGTTTGCAACAAATTTTATTTTTAAAAGAAATGGGATTTTCATTAAAAGAAGTTGCGAATATGTTAGTAAAAGGTGAGCTGGATTTGAAAAAATCACTTGAAAACCAACTTAGATTTGTACAAGAAGAGCAAAAGAAGTTCAATCGAATGGAGCGTGTTTTACAAGCGGTTGTTTATTCGGTAGATGTAGAGGGAGAACTTGATTGGAAAGTTATGTTTGAACTTATTCAGCTTTCAAAACAGTCTCCTCGTATACGTGAAATATTTCAAAATGAAGTATTTTCAAAGGAAGAACAAAAGTTGCTTCATAATTTGCCGAATATGAGTGAGGAAGATCCGAATGTTTTAGAATGGGTAGATTTATTAAAGCAATTACGTATTTTTATGAAAGAGGGTAAAGAAGCCACTAGTGATGAAGTACAAAGGGCAATGAAGAGATTAATGCAGAAGTGTTTAGAAATGGCTAATGGTGACGAAGCGTTTTTAGATAAGTTATGGGAAGTTAGAAAATCAAAGGAAGATTCACAGAAAATGAGCATGTATCCAATTGAAGAAGAGTTTTTATTATATATGGATGAAGCTTTTCGTATTTATGATGAAAGGGAGAAGGATAAATGAGCATACTCGCAGAATATCGTTGGTATTTTTTAATTGGAGCAGAGATTGTATTTTGGTTATCGGCTATCGGTTTCTTTTTACTCCGTTACGGATTCCGTTTGAAGAAGGCGAGCTTTATTATGGGGATTGTACTCCTCGTAAATGAAGTGTTTATTTTAACATTAGGGGCAGTGGACTATTATCAAACAGGAAAGTTCTCTAATTTTCAAATCATTACTGTAATTATTTTACTGTATGCAGTTTTCTACGGGAAAAAGGATTTGAAGAAGCTTGATATATTTGCGCAAAAGCTAGTTGCGAAATGGCGTAATGAACCGGCGCCTATTATTGAAGAACAGGTAGAATTAACAGGTATGGCCTATGCAAAGCAGGAAATAAAAAATTGGGTATTACATCTTGTTTTATTCGTTGGTGTGCACATATTCTTTTTCTTCGCGTATGGATTTATTCCATTTGAACAATGGGGTAATTGGTTAGAATCGGGAATCGTTTTAAATAAAGCTGCAAGTCGCGTGAGCCAAGTGTGGGCAATTATATTTTTAGTTGATACAGCGATTTCATTTTCATATGTGGTTTTTCCGAAGAAGGAGAAAGGAAAAGAAAAGCTACTTTCATAGTTGAAAGTAGCTTTTCTGGTATACAAATAATTTTTATAGGAGAGGATGACAATAGAAAAAAGAACCAGCTTTATATGTCTATTTCTCTTTAGTTTAGTAGCATGCTCATCATCTAACACTACAATTGATAAGAAGAACGATGTCATTGTAAAGGGAACCAGGATTTCCAATCTAGATAAATTTGAAAATTTCGTTTTGAATGTCGAACAAAGGGAAGTTGATAAAATAAGAATTGTACAGTATACCCTTGAAGGGGACCCGATTTTTCAAACGTTAGAGTATAGTGGGAACGATATATTTTATGTTTCAGATAATAGAAAAGACAAATTTGCTGGGAAGGATAAAGGGTTACATAAAGATAGTTGTAAAAGTATTGTTAAAGAGCAGCGCGAATCAGAAAGTACTTATCGGTTAATAGATTGTATGAATGAAGCTGGGCGCAATGGATATGACTTAGTATATGAACCTAAAAAATAGAATTAGTAGAGGAAGGAAGTATTTACTCCTTCCTTTTTCTATGTGTATATTGTCGAAAACTTTACCGAATATCTGTTCGTTTTTTTAGGTTTTTTATAGGCATTCGTGGTAAAATAATAATACAGATTTTTATGAGGAGGTCGGATTTTACTTGGAACATCAATTTGAAATTATATCAGCGTATTCCCCGCAAGGTGATCAGCCGGTAGCTATAGAGAAGCTTGTAGAGGGAATTAATAGTGGAAAGAAAAAGCAAGTGTTGCTTGGAGCGACAGGAACGGGTAAGACATTTACGATTTCAAATGTCATTAAAGAAGTGCAAAAGCCAACACTTGTTATGGCTCACAATAAAACGTTAGCAGGACAGTTATATAGTGAGTTGAAAGACTTTTTCCCGAATAATGCAGTTGAATATTTTGTTAGTTATTACGATTATTATCAGCCGGAAGCGTATGTACCACAAACAGATACGTTTATTGAAAAGGACGCGCAGATTAATGATGAAATTGATAAATTGCGTCACTCGGCAACGTCTGCATTATTTGAACGGGACGATGTAATTATCGTTGCGAGTGTATCGTGTATATATGGTTTAGGTTCTCCTGAAGAATATCGCGAGTTAGTTGTATCACTTCGAGTTGGTATGGAGAAGGACCGCAATCAATTGCTTCGTGAACTTGTTGATGTACAGTATGGACGTAATGATATTGATTTCAAGCGTGGTACATTCCGTGTGCGCGGAGATGTAGTTGAAATCTTCCCAGCATCACTTGATGAGCATTGTATTCGAATTGAATTTTTCGGCGATGAAATTGATCGTATTCGTGAAGTAAATGCGTTAACAGGTGAAGTATTAGCAGAACGTGATCATGTAGCAATCTTCCCAGCATCTCACTTCGTTACACGTGAAGAGAAAATGAAGGTCGCTATTGAAAATATTGAAAAAGAATTAGAAGAGCGTTTAAAGGATTTAAATGATAACGGTAAGTTGCTAGAAGCACAGCGTATAGAGCAACGTACACGTTATGATTTAGAAATGATGCGCGAGATGGGCTTTTGTTCAGGTATTGAAAACTATTCCCGTCATTTAACACTTCGTCCAGCGGGTGCAACACCGTATACGTTATTGGACTATTTCCCGGAAGATTTCTTAATTGTTATGGATGAGTCGCACGTATCAGTGCCACAAGTAAGAGCGATGTATAACGGGGACCAAGCACGTAAGCAAGTGCTTGTGGATCATGGATTCCGTCTGCCGTCAGCTTTAGATAATAGACCGCTCATGTTTGATGAGTTTGAGGAGAAAACAAATCAAGTTATTTACGTTTCGGCGACGCCAGGACCGTACGAGTTAGAGCAGTCACCAGAAGTAATAGAACAAATTATTCGTCCAACAGGGCTTTTAGATCCACCAATCGATATACGACCTATTGAAGGGCAAATTGACGATTTATTAGGAGAGATTCAAGATCGTATTGCAAAAAATGAACGTGTATTAATTACGACTTTAACGAAGAAAATGTCAGAGGATTTAACGGACTACTTAAAAGATGTAGGAATTAAAGTGAACTATCTTCATTCTGAAATTAAAACGTTAGAACGTATTGAAATTATTCGTGACCTTCGCCTTGGTAAGTTTGATGTACTTGTCGGTATTAACTTATTACGAGAAGGATTAGATATTCCAGAAGTATCACTTGTAGCGATTTTAGATGCTGATAAGGAAGGGTTCTTACGTTCAGAGCGCTCATTAATTCAAACAATTGGTCGTGCCGCGCGTAATGAAAACGGCCGCGTTATTATGTACGCAGATCGTATAACAAGATCCATGGGAATTGCAATTGAAGAAACGCAGCGTCGTCGTACTATACAAGAAGCCTACAATAAAGAGCATGGTATTACGCCGAAAACGATTCAAAAAGGCGTACGTGATGTAATCCGTGCAACGACAATTGCTGAAGAGACAGAAACATACGAAGCAACTCCTGCTAAGAAAATGACGAAAAAAGAGCGTGAAAAGACAATTGCGAAGATGGAAGCAGAGATGAAAGAAGCAGCAAAAGCGTTAGACTTCGAGCGTGCAGCTGAACTAAGAGATTTACTATTAGAATTAAAAGCGGAAGGGTGAAAAGAGTGAGTAAGAGCAAGGATTTTATCGTTGTAAAAGGTGCTAGAGCACATAACTTAAAAAATATTGATGTAACCATTCCGAGAAATCAGCTTGTCGTTGTAACGGGATTGTCTGGTTCGGGGAAATCATCATTAGCATTTGATACGATTTATGCAGAAGGGCAGCGCAGATACGTAGAATCGTTATCTGCGTATGCGCGCCAGTTTTTAGGACAAATGGATAAGCCGGATGTAGATACGATTGAAGGATTGTCACCAGCGATTTCAATCGATCAAAAAACGACGAGTCGTAATCCACGTTCAACTGTCGGAACGGTAACGGAGATTTATGATTATTTACGTTTATTATTTGCGCGAATTGGTACGCCAATTTGTCCAAATCATGGGATTGAAATTACATCACAAACAGTAGAGCAGATGGTAGACCGTGTTCTTGAATATCCTGAACGTACGAAATTACAAGTGTTAGCTCCTATCGTTTCTGGGCGTAAAGGTGCACATGTGAAAGTACTTGAAGATATTAAGAAGCAAGGATATGTTCGTGTACGTGTTGATGGTGAAATGCTTGATGTGTCTGAAGAGATTACGTTAGATAAAAATAAGAAGCATTCTATTGAAGTTGTAATTGACCGTATTGTTGTAAAAGAAGGAATCGCAAGCCGTCTTGCTGATTCACTTGAAAGTGCATTAAAGCTTGGCGGAGGCCGAGTGTTAATCGATGTAATGGGAGAAGAGGAACTTCTATTTAGTGAACATCATGCTTGTCCGCATTGTGGTTTTTCAATCGGAGAATTAGAGCCGCGTATGTTCTCATTCAACAGTCCGTTCGGAGCGTGTCCTTCTTGTGATGGACTTGGTTCAAAGCTAGAGGTAGATTTAGAGCTTGTTATCCCGAACTGGGATTTATCATTAAATGAACATGCGATTGCACCTTGGGAACCGACAAGTTCACAATACTATCCACAACTTTTACAATCTGTATGTAATCACTACGGCGTTGATATGGATATGCCTGTGAAAGATATACCGAAAGATTTATTTGATAAAGTGTTGTACGGAAGCGGGGAAGAGAAGGTTTATTTCCGCTATGTAAATGAATTCGGTCAAGTAAAGGAAAATGAGATTTTATTTGAAGGTGTTATTCCAAACATTGAACGTCGTTATCGTGAAACGAGTTCTGATTACATTCGTGAGCAAATGGAAAAGTATATGGCAGAACAAGCTTGTCCGAAGTGTAAAGGCGGCCGCTTAAAGCCTGAAAGCTTAGCTGTTTTTGTTGGTGATAAAACGATTGCTGACGTAACGAAGTATTCAGTTCAAGAAGTACAAGAATTTTTCTCGAATGTAGAGCTAACGGAGAAGCAACAAAAAATAGCTCATTTAATTTTAAGAGAAATTCAGGAGCGCGTTGGATTCTTAGTGAACGTTGGTTTAGATTATTTAACGCTAAGTCGTGCGGCTGGTACGTTATCAGGTGGTGAGGCGCAGCGTATTCGCTTAGCGACGCAAATTGGTTCTCGTCTAACTGGCGTACTTTATATTCTTGATGAGCCTTCAATTGGTTTACACCAGCGCGATAACGATCGTCTTATTCGTACATTGCAAGAAATGCGCGATTTAGGTAATACATTAATCGTTGTTGAGCATGATGAAGATACGATGATGGCTGCTGATTATTTACTTGATATCGGACCAGGTGCAGGTATTCACGGTGGGCAAGTTGTATCGGCAGGGACACCAGCTGAAGTGATGCAAGATGATAATTCGTTAACAGGAAAATATTTAAGCGGTAAAGAGTTTATTCCAGTTCCACTTGAAAGACGTAAAGGTGACGGACGTAAAGTGGAGATTGTCGGCGCAAAAGAGAATAACTTAAAGAATGCAAAAATGTCATTCCCACTCGGTACGTTTGTAGCGGTAACAGGTGTATCTGGATCAGGTAAAAGTACGATGATTAATGAAGTACTATATAAATCGTTAGCGCAAAAGTTATATAAAGCGAAAGCGAAGCCAGGTACTCATAAAGAGATTAAAGGTCTTGAACATTTAGATAAAGTAATTGATATTGATCAATCGCCAATTGGTCGTACACCACGTTCTAATCCAGCGACGTACACAGGTGTATTCGATGATATTCGTGATGTGTTTGCACAAACGAACGAAGCTAAAGTGCGCGGATATCAAAAAGGACGTTTCAGCTTTAACGTAAAAGGTGGCCGTTGTGAAGCGTGCCGTGGTGATGGAATTATTAAAATCGAAATGCATTTCTTACCAGATGTGTATGTTCCGTGTGAAGTTTGTCACGGTAAACGATATAATCGTGAAACGTTAGAAGTGAAATATAAAGATAAGAATATTTCTGAAGTGTTAGGGATGACAATTGAAGATGGAGTAGAATTCTTCGCCAATATTCCTAAAATTAAGCGTAAACTTCAAACGCTTGTAGATGTTGGGCTTGGTTATATGAAATTAGGTCAACCAGCAACAACATTATCTGGTGGGGAAGCACAGCGTGTGAAATTAGCTTCTGAATTACATCGTCGTTCTACAGGTCGTACGTTATATATTTTAGATGAGCCAACGACTGGGTTGCATGCGCATGATATTGCACGTCTTCTAGAAGTGCTGCAACGTCTTGTTGAGAGTGGTGAGACGGTACTTGTAATTGAACATAATTTAGATGTGATTAAAACAGCTGATTATATTGTTGATCTTGGACCAGAAGGCGGGGACAAAGGTGGACAAATCGTCGCTTCGGGAACGCCAGAGCAAGTAGTAAAAGAAGAGCGCTCGTACACTGGTAAGTATTTAAAAGAGATTTTAAATCGTGATAAAGCAAGAATGAAAGAGAAAATAAAAGAAGTAGAGTTATCGCAATAAGTTTATTGATGAAAACCGAGTGGAAATGACGCTCGGTTTTTATTTTACGAGGAAAAACTGGTAAGTATGTTAGTAGGTATACAAGCATGAAAGATAGAATAAGTTGATATAAGTGTTTGTATCATACTTGCGTTTATTATCTATTAGCGTATGATGAAATATATATGTTTAAAAGGATGTGTAACGAAATGAGATGGATTGTATCACTTCTTGTAAATAGCGTTGTGTTAATCGCTGTATCGGGGCTTTTAAAAGGGATTGCACCAGATGCATTTTACGTAGCAAATATACAAACTGCAATTATTGCGAGTATTATATTGGCGGTTTTAAATGTGTTCGTAAAGCCGTTTTTAATTTTAATTACGCTACCAATTACTGTTGTAACTTTCGGCTTCTTCTTAATTGTTATTAATGCGATTACGTTAAAAATAGCAGATTCATTATTAGGAGATGCTTTTAATATATCAGGATTTGGTGTAGCGATTGTTGCGGCAATTTGTATTTCAATTTTTAATATGATTATTGAGAAGGCAATTGTGGAACCTCTATATGAAAAAAAGAGAAAATGACAAAAAGAAAAACATTTCATTATTCGTATGAAATGTTTTTTTCTATTTATTAGAAACCGTATTTCTTGTTTCCAGAAAAAAATGGTACAATATCCGGTAGAATGGAATTTTACATCAAACGAGACTGAACCCGCAGCGGAGTGGAGGTTTATACATATGCCAAAAGTAAGGACAAAAGATTTAATTGAACAATTTCAATTGGAGTTAATAAGTGGTGAGGAAGGAATTCATCGTCCGATTGATACAAGTGATTTATCACGACCTGGAATTGAAATGGCAGGATTCTTTACATATTATCCAGCTGATCGCGTGCAGCTTCTTGGAAAAACGGAGCTCACGTTCTTTGATACGTTAACAACAGAGCAAAAACAAGAGAGAATGAAAGCGCTTTGTACCGAGGAGACGCCATGTATTATTATAACTCGTAATCAAGATGTACCAAATGAGTTATTACAAGCATCACGTGAATCAGGCATGCCTTTATTACGTTCTTCTCAAACGACAACGAGATTATCAAGTCGTTTAACTAATTATTTAGAAGGTAAGCTAGCACCAACAACTGCTGTTCATGGTGTATTAGTAGATATTTACGGTGTTGGTGTTTTAATTACAGGTCAAAGTGGTGTTGGTAAAAGTGAGACAGCTCTTGAACTTGTGAAGCGTGGTCACCGCCTTGTTGCGGATGATAGTGTAGAAATTCGCCAAGAAGATGAAGACACATTAGTAGGAAGCTCACCAGATTTAATTGAGCATTTATTAGAAATTCGTGGTCTAGGTATCATTAACGTTATGACGTTATTCGGTGCAGGGGCAGTGCGAAATTATAAGCGTATTACACTTGTTATTAATCTTGAAATTTGGGATCAAAAGAAAAACTATGATCGCTTAGGTCTTGATGAAGAGAAGATGAAAATTATTGATACAGAACTTACGAAGATTACACTTCCAGTTCGTCCTGGTCGAAACTTGGCTGTTATTATTGAAGTAGCAGCGATGAACTTCCGTTTAAAGCGTATGGGAGTCAATGCAGCACAGCAGTTCTCAGAACGATTAATGAGTGCGATTGAGTTAGGGAATCAGGAGTAAACATTGGAGAGGGAGGTCATACATATGCTGTTAGGTTCTGTACCGCAGCTTGACCGCGTAGCTGTCCAACTTGGGCCGTTTCCTGTTTATTGGTACGGGATTATTATCGGTACAGGGGTGCTATTAGGTCTTTGGCTAGCAACTCGCGAGGGAGAAAGGCTAGGTATTCCAAAAGATACATTTGTTGACCTTGTATTAATTGCAGTACCGATCGCTATTCTATTTGCGAGAATGTACTATGTTATTTTTGAATGGGAATATTACGCGCAAAACCCGAGTCAAATTATTAATATTCGTCAAGGTGGCTTGGCGATTCATGGTGGTTTAATCGGAGCGGTTATTACAGGGATTCTTTTTGCAAAGCGACGCGGGGTTTCATTCTGGAAGTTGGCGGATATTGCTGCACCAAGTATTTTATTAGGACAAGCAATTGGCCGATGGGGAAACTTTATGAACCAAGAGGCGCATGGTGATGAAGTAACGAGACAGTTTTTAGAAGGTCTTCATTTACCAGATTTCATTATTAATCAAATGTATATTGAGGGTGTGTACTATCATCCGACGTTTTTATATGAATCATTATGGAATTTTGCAGGTGTAATTTTACTACTTGCATTAAGAAAAGTGAATTTACGCCGCGGGGAATTATTCTTCACATATTTAATTTGGTATTCAGTAGGACGCTTCTTCGTAGAAGGCTTACGTACAGATAGTTTAATGCTAGGACCACTTCGTATTGCACAAGTAATGTCAATTGGACTTGTTGTTATTTCTATTATTTTCATTATTGTGAGACGAAAAATGGGGCAAGCTGATAAAAGATATTCGGAAAATTAGAGAAAAGTAGCATCTTATTATAAGATGCTGCTTCTTTCATATTCAGGAAGGCGAAAGGACTAAGGCAATGAGAATAAATACAGTGTTATTTGATTTAGATGGAACTTTAATTAATACAAACGAACTTATTATTTCTTCTTTTTTACATACTTTAAATACGTATTATCCAAATCAATATAAGCGTGAAGATGTGTTGCCATTTATCGGTCCATCTTTGCATGATACTTTCAGTAAGATTGATGAAAGTAAGGTTGAAGAGATGATTACAAGTTATCGCGAATTTAACCATGATCATCATGATGAATTAGTAGAAGAATATGAAACTGTATATGAAACAGTTCGAGAGTTGAAGAAGCAAGGTTATAAAGTTGGTATTGTTACAACGAAAGCGAGACAAACCGTTGAGATGGGATTACAGTTGTCAAAGCTTGATGAATTTTTTGATGTTGTCGTGACAATTGATGATGTAGAGCATGTGAAACCACATCCAGAGCCACTTCAAAAAGCGCTTGAATTATTAGATGCAAAACCAGAAGAGGCATTGATGGTTGGAGATAATCATCATGATATTGTCGGTGGTCAAAATGCGGGGACGAAAACAGCTGCGGTTTCATGGACGTTGAAAGGTAGAGCGTATTTAGAAGCTTACAAGCCGGACTTTATGCTAGATAAAATGAGTGATTTGCTACCGATTTTGTCTAATATGAAACGTTCATAAAGGTCCAAGTAAGTTAGTAGAGGAGCGAGCTAAGTGCGACGGACAACGCGCTATCCTGTTTCAGGAGAAAATTCATTATGGAATGTGTATAAAACAGTGTCTTTTTGGAAGGTAATGAAAAACTTTATTATTATCCAAATTGCGCGTTACACGCCATTTTTATCTGTGAAGAATTGGTTGTACCGTACTTTTTTACGGATGAAAGTAGGAAAGAAAACATCATTTGCGCTTATGGTAATGCCGGATATTATGTTCCCGGAAAAGATAACTGTGGGAGAGAATTCGATTATTGGCTATAATACAACGCTTTTAGCGCATGAATATTTAATTCGTGAATATCGACTTGGGGAAATCGTCATTGGAAATGAAGTGATGATTGGAGCGAATGTAACAATATTACCAGGTGTGAAAATTGGAGACGGTGCGACTGTCTCAGCTGGCACACTTGTTCATAGAGATGTACCGAGCGGTGCTTTCGTAGGTGGAAATCCAATGCGTATTATTTATACGAAAGAGCAAATGACCGCAAGAGAAGGTTCATGGTGAAAATGTAACATTTCTCCTCTTTTTTTATGAATAAAAAGGAAATAATTGAGTATAATATACTGTTTTGTTTTTTACGGAATCGTTTATACTTATAGATAGAAGAATGTGTGAGCGAAGAAAACAAAAAACTGGAGGATATATGGGGAAAAATCAAAGGATATATAAGGAGAACGGACAAGTTATCTCTTTTAATCAATTAGCGGACTTCTTTTATAAAAAAGGGATGAGAGCTTACAAAGGGCAAAAATTGCAAGATGCAATTAAATATTTTCGAAGAGCGGCACAAAGTGAGAAGGAGCCGTTTATTTTATGTCAATTAGCAACAGTATTATCTGAGGCTGGTGAATATCAAGAGTCGAACCAAATCTTCTTAAAGTTAGTTAGATCTAATCCAGAACTTGAACAGTGCTATTATTTTATTGCAAATAATTATGCATATATGGGGTTATTTCAACAGGCGAAGAAATATGCGGATCGTTATTTAGAAGTTGCAAAAGAGAAGGAATTCGTAGAAGATACATTAGAACTTCTTGAGATTATGGAAGAAGAAGCAATGGGTGCGGAAGAGATTGAAGATGAAGATGATTTAATTGTTATGCAGGAAGAAGCGAATCGTTATATTCGTAATGGACAATTGGAAGAAGCAATTGCTACATTAGAAATTGTTACGAAAGATTATCCGGAATTTTGGTCAGGTCATAATAATTTAGCCATTGCACATTTTCAATCGGGTAATGTAGACAAAGCACTGAAGTTAACAGAAATGATTTTAGAGAAAAATCCTGGTAATATACATGCGCTTTGTAATACGCTTATTTTTCTATATTCAATTGGAGAGCATAAACAAGTAGAAGCGTTAGCGGGACAGCTAGTTTCGGTATATCCGATTTCATTTGAACATCGTTTGAAACTGGGAACTACACTTGCAACAATTGGTTATTTCGAGCATGCATATAAATGGTTCAAACTATTAAAGCGTCAAGGATACGAAGGAGACGTTAGTTTTTATTATTGGTTTGCATATTCTGCGTATATGGTGAAAGATCAGCAACTAGCTGAAAAAATGTGGCAACATGTCGTGGAATTGCATCCTGATAAAAAGGGAAAAGAACCGTGGAATGCGCTGAATTTAGCAGATGAAGGACAAAACGTGTTATTTGAAGAATTACGAAAATCATTTCAGCAAAGTGCGACGCTAGAAGAACAAATGCTAGCTTTATATTTAATGAATGAATTGTCAACGCCGGAGAAGGTTGGATTCTTCTTTGATATAACGCAAGCGAAGAACGGTGTTCCCATCGTATCGCAACTTGCAAAGTACTTCTTTTTACTTAATAGTCATAAGAGTATTCCAGCTGATTTACAACAATTTGAGCAGTGCGCGAGAATCGCGGATGCCTTATACAATTATACGAAAAAAGATGATGAATTAATTGAAGAGTGTTTACACTTTTGGTTTTGTACGTTCATACGTTTATATACATCTGGAGACATATTTACAAATGTGTACGGCTGGTCAGCTGCGATTGAATACATTGTACGCGGCGAACAAGGAAATAAAATGACACAGTCGGAGCTTGGAGACGTATATAATGTATCTGTAGCGACTGTCCGAAAATATGTGCAAGCTGTTAAGCGTACGCACACATAAGATAAGCAAATCATTGGGAAAAAAATGATGCTAACAGTATAATGAGGGTAACTTAATTGTGTAGGAATGGATAGGAGTGAATAGTGTGTCAGAAGAAAAAATTTATGATGTCGTTATTATTGGTGCAGGACCAGCTGGTATGACAGCTGCAGTATATACATCTCGTGCAAATTTAAGCACATTAATGCTTGAGCGTGGTATTCCGGGTGGCCAAATGGCAAACACGGAAGATGTAGAAAACTACCCAGGTTATGAGTCTATTTTAGGACCAGACTTATCAAATAAAATGTTCGAGCATGCGAAGAAATTTGGTGCTGAATATGCATACGGTGATGTGAAAGAAGTCATCGATGGTAAAGAATACAAAACAATTATTGCTGGTAAAAAAGAATATAAAGCACGTGCAATTATCGTTGCAAGCGGTGCAGAGTATAAAAAAATTGGTGTACCGGGTGAAACAGAACTTGGCGGCCGTGGTGTATCATATTGTGCAGTATGTGATGGGGCATTCTTTAAAGGAAAAGAACTTATCGTAATTGGCGGTGGAGATTCTGCTGTTGAAGAGGGTGTGTTCTTAACACGCTTCGCATCAAAAGTAACGATCGTTCACCGTCGTGACACGCTTCGTGCACAGAAAATTTTACAAGACCGTGCTTTCCAAAACGAAAAAGTAGATTTCATTTGGAACCACACTATAAAAGAAATTAACGAAGCAAGCGGTAAAGTAGGAAGTGTAACACTTGTAGACGTAAACAGTGGAGAAGAGAAAGAAGTCAAAACTGACGGCGTATTCGTATACATCGGTATGTTACCATTATCAAAACCATTTGTTGAACTAGGTATTACAAATGAAAATGGTTACCTTGAAACGAACGAACGTATGGAAACTAAAATCCCTGGTATTTTCGCAGCTGGTGATGTTCGTGAAAAAATGCTTCGTCAAATTGTAACTGCAACAGGTGACGGTAGTATTGCAGCACAAAGTGCACAACATTACGTAGAAGAATTATTAGAGGAATTAAAAACTGTATCAGAAAAATAAGGGATAATATACCTTGTGAGAAGAAAGCTACCGACAGGAGCTTTCTTCTTTTTTTTGTGTGAAAATGTCAAAGTATTGTCAAAAAATATAAGGATTATAAGCTTTCTTATTGATATACTGGACTTTACGGAAAAAATCACTATAAGAAATGAGGAATTTATTCAGTATGGAATGGCGTAATATATATCGTGGATTTTGTATGGGCGTTAGTGATTTAATTCCTGGTGTGAGCGGCGGTACAATCGCTGTTGTGTTAGGGATTTATGAACAATTGCTTGCGGCAATTAGTGGATTCTTTAGTCGTGAATGGAAAAAACATTTAGGGTTTTTAATTCCACTTGCAGCTGGTGTGGCAGCAGCGTTTTTAACGTTAAGTCATGTTATTAAATATTTACTTGCAAATCATTATGAACCGACTCAATTTTTCTTCCTCGGTTTAATTATTAGTATATTACCGATGTTAATGAGAGAAGCTGATGCAAAGTCGTCGTTTAAAGGTAAGCACATTGTTTTATTAATAGTTGCAGCAATTCTTGTTGCGATCACAGCTTTCTTTAAACCAGATAAGGCAGCAGATCCAATTACGACGTTAACAATTTTAAATGCAATTGGTTTATTTTTCGCAGGATGGATGGCTAGTATGGCTATGCTACTTCCTGGGATTAGTGGATCGTTTATTTTATTAATTATTGGTGTGTATCCAACAGCAATTAACGCTTTAACTACACTTAACTTACCTTTAATCGTGGTTATCGGTGCTGGTGTTATGGTTGGATTTGTTGTAAGTAGTAAAGGCATTAGTTTTTTATTAGATCGTTATAAAAGTATGACATTTGCGGCAATTATTGGACTAGTTATCGGTTCGATTGTAATTGTGTTCCCTGGTATTCCAACTGGTGGATTTTCAATTATAAGTTCAATTATTACCTTTATTTTAGGATTTGCGATTGTTACTTATTTCGGTAAGAAATAAGGGCTTTAATCCCCTTGGCGATAAAAATCGTTAAGGGGATTTTTCATGCTATTCATTAAAAGTCTAAGCATTTACATTGCTTGTTATGGAAAGCTTTTTTAAAATTGTTGAGTAGCATATGCTTAGCGAAAGAGGACTGGCTCCTTCGTTGTAGCAAACTGTTTTTGATAGTATAATGAAAGAAGTATGCAGTGAGAAATTTTACTGCAAGTAGCTGAGGTGAAGAAACATGCAAAGAGTGACAAACTGTGTGTTAATTAGAGATAATGAAGTACTCTTACTCCAAAAACCTCGCCGAAATTGGTGGGTTGCACCAGGCGGGAAAATGGAGCGTGGTGAGACTGTAAGAGATTCCGTTGTTCGCGAATATCGCGAAGAAACAGGTATTTATTTGAAAAACCCAGCGTTAAAGGGGGTCTTCACCTTTGTCATCCAAGAAGGTGATAAAGTTGTTTCTGAATGGATGATGTTCTCCTTTTTAGCGACAGATTTTGCAGGAGAAAACAAACTAGAGAGCGAAGAAGGCATCATTGGTTGGCATACATTTGATAAAATTGATGATTTAGCAATGGCGCCAGGAGATTATCACATTATTGATTATTTAATTAAAGGAAATGGCATAATCTACGGTACATTTGTATATACCCCAGATGTTGAGTTGCTTTCATATCGATTAGATCCGAGTTAAACCGTCAAGGAGAGGATACGATGACAGAGAATAATGATATAAAAATGGTAATTATTACAGGGATGTCTGGAGCTGGAAAAACAGTAGCTTTACAAAGTTTTGAAGATTTAGGATATTTTTGTGTAGATAATTTACCACCGATGTTATTGCCAAAGTTTATTGAGCTTATGGCGGATTCAAAAGGGAAAATGAATAAAGTGGCACTTGGCATTGATTTACGTGGCCGCGAGTTTTTCGAACATTTATGGGGAGCACTTGATGATTTATCAGAACGTACATGGATTATTCCTCATATTTTATTTTTAGATGCGAAAGATAGTACGCTTGTAACTCGTTATAAAGAAACGAGACGTTCGCATCCACTTGCACCAACTGGTTTGCCGTTAAAGGGAATCGAAGCAGAGCGCAATTTATTAACAGATATGAAGGCACGAGCAAATATTGTGCTTGATACATCGGATTTAAAACCGAAAGAATTACGTGAAAAAATTGTTCACTTGTTCTCAACAGAAACTGAGCAAGCATTTCGTGTAAATGTTATGTCATTTGGATTTAAGTACGGTATTCCAATTGATGCAGATTTAGTATTTGATGTTCGTTTTTTACCAAATCCATATTACATTCCACATATGAAGCCATTAACAGGACTAGATGAAGAAGTTTCTTCGTATGTACTGAAATTTAATGAGACACATAAGTTTTTAGAGAAGTTGACGGATCTGATTACTTTCATGCTGCCTCATTATAAAAGAGAAGGCAAAAGTCAACTTGTAATTGCAATTGGATGTACAGGTGGACAGCATCGTTCTGTTACGCTTACAGAATACCTTGGGAAACATTTGAAACCAGAGTATAGTGTTCATGTATCTCATCGTGATGTGGAGAAGAGAAAGGGCCATTAAGGGATGAAAAAAGAGAGAAAGCCTAAAATTGTCATCATGGGAGGCGGAACTGGACTCTCTGTTTTATTAAGAGGATTAAAGCAATATCCTGTTGATATTACAGCAGTTGTTACAATCGCTGATGATGGTGGCAGTTCGGGTCGATTACGTGATGAGCTAGAAATTCCACCTCCAGGTGACATCCGTAACGTACTTGTTGCGTTATCGGATGTAGAGCCACTGGTGGAAGCTTTATTTCAGCACCGTTTCACAACAGGAGACGGACTGAAAGGTCATGCGTTAGGAAATCTATTGTTGGCAGGTATGACCTCGATTACAGGAGACTTTTTCCATGCAATTACGGAAACAAGTAAAGTATTAAATGTCAGAGGACGTGTATTACCAGCAGCGAATCAAAGTGCGGTACTTCATGCGGAACTTGAAGATGGGGAAATTGTAACAGGTGAATCAAAGATTCCTTATTACGGAAAGAAGATTAATCGTGTCTTTTTAACTCCAGAAGATGTAGAGCCATTGCATGAAACATTGGCTGAGATTAAACGAGCTGATTTACTTGTTTTCGGCCCAGGAAGTTTGTATACGAGTATATTACCCAACTTAGTTGTTAACAAAATTGGGGACGCTGTTCTTGCCGCAAAGGCGAAGAAGGTATATGTATGTAACGTTATGACACAAGCGGGTGAAACGATGGGATATACTGCTTTTGATCATGTGCAGGCGTTACACGATCATTTAGGGCAACCATTTATTAATACTGCAATTGTAAATAACCGTGAGATTCCTTGTGAATTACGTAAGTTATATGAGGAAGAAATGTCTACACCAGTTGTAGTGGATGAAGAACGTTTTGCTGAAAATAATATTGATGTTATTCAAGAGGGATTAGCGAAGTATGATGATCGTGTTGTAAGGCATGATACGTTAAAGTTAGCTTCGATTTTATATTCATTGTTATAAATGTGCGTTGCCTCGTTTGAGGTGGCGCTCCTCATTCATATAGGACAAGAATTTTGTTCCATAATAATCGTATAAGGAGGTGTTGACTGTGTCATTTGCATCAGAAACAAAGAAAGAGCTGACGAATCTTGAAGTGAAAGAATGCTGTGAGAAAGCAGAATTATCGGCGTTACTTCGAATGAACGGATCGCTTTCTTTTTCAAACCGTCGTCTATCTATCGATATTCAAACAGAAAATGCGGCAATTGCAAGAAGGATTTATACGCTTTTGAAAAAAGGATATGATGTGACGGTAGAATTACTTGTTCGTAAAAAAATGCGATTGAAGAAAAATAATGTATATATCGTAAGGCTTGTTGAAAAGTCTCGCGAAATATTAGCCGATCTTCATATCGTTCGAGATGACTTTTCATTTATTCGAAATATATCACAAGAATTGATTGAGAAGAAGTGTTGTAAACGATCGTATTTACGCGGTGCATTTTTAGCAGGTGGTTCAGTAAATAACCCAGAAACATCATCTTATCATTTAGAGATCTTTTCGTTATATAAGGAACATAATGATGCTATATGTGAACTGATGAACGGATTTGATTTAAATAGTAAGACGTTGGAAAGAAGAAAAGGGTACATTACGTATTTGAAAGAAGCGGAGAAAATTACGGAATTTTTAAATATTATTGGTGCTCATAATGCACTTTTAAGGTTTGAAGATATTCGAATCGTACGTGATATGCGTAATTCCGTAAATCGTTTAGTGAACTGCGAAACAGCTAATTTAAATAAAACAATTGGTGCAGCGCTAAGGCAGATTGAAAATATCCGCTATATTGATGAGACGGTTGGTCTTGATATATTGCCAGATAAACTACAAGAGATTGCGCAACTACGAAGAGATTATCAAGATGTAACATTGAAAGAGTTAGGTGAGATGGTATCCGGGGGGAAAATTAGTAAATCGGGTATTAATCATCGTTTGCGTAAAATCGATGAAATTGCAGAGAAATTACGCGCGGGGGAAACGGTAGCAAAAAAATAAGAGGTTAAAGGGGAAATGGAGCTGTGGTTCAAAAACGAGTTCAGGTTTCATTAAAAAACGGTTTACAAGCACGTCCGGCTGCGTTGTTTGTACAAGAGGCAAATCGCTTTCATGCAGATATCTTTATTGAGAAAGATGGAAAGACAGTAAATGCAAAGAGCATAATGGGGATTATGAGCTTAGCAATTGGAACTGGAAGCATGATAACAATTACAACAGAAGGTTCAGATGCAGAAGAGGCTTTAGAAGCATTAGCTGCATATGTACAATAAAGAGCTATCGCGTATATGCGATAGTTTTTTGTTTTGTTGTTTGTGCGGATTAGCGGGGAGGGGTATTTAGCTGGTTTGTCCTTGTCGGAGATTGTCGGTAAATCGATATGTTGTGTCGAACCGTTGATATATTAAAAAAATCGTTGATATAATTTGAGTTTTGTTCGATATAATTGAAAAATCGTTGATATATTTAGAGGGATACTGGATGGGGTATGTGAGCGGGGAACAATATATAAAAGAAGCGCCCAATTATAGGGCGCTTCCACTTTTAGTTATATCTAGCTCCAGCGGCTAGAATCTCCGGTTGTTTCGCCCCTTCATTCGAGGCGAAAAGCGCCTCGGAATCAGGGGCTCCATCGCCCTGCGATTCTAAACGAGCCGCTTTCGCTTTTAAGTATTAACGATTTGTAAAGATCTTATCGATTAAACCGTATTCTAAAGCTTTTTCTGCTGTCATGAAGTTGTCGCGGTCTGTGTCGCGTTGTAGTACTTCAAGTGGTTGACCAGTGCGGTCAGCAAGAATTTGGTTTAGTTTTTCACGTAAGAATAGGATACGTTTTGCAGCGATTTCGATTTCAGTCGCTTGACCTTGTGCTCCACCAAGTGGTTGGTGAATCATTACTTCACTGTTTGGAAGTGCATAACGTTTTCCTTTTTCACCTGCTGCAAGTAAGAATGCACCCATAGATGCAGCCATACCGATACAGATTGTTGATACTTGTGGTTTAATAAACTGCATTGTATCATAGATTGCCATACCTGCTGTGATAGAACCACCAGGGCTGTTGATGTAGATGTGAATATCTTTTTCTGGATCTTGAGATTCCAAGAATAAAAGCTGGGAAACGATTGAGTTAGCTACGTTGTCATCAATTGCACTACCAAGCATAATGATGCGGTCTTTTAGTAGTCGAGAGTAAATATCGTAAGCGCGTTCTCCACGATTTGTTTGTTCAATTACTGTAGGAATTAAATTCATCTGTTATTTCCTCCTTCTAAAGCTTTCTTAGTCTTATAATACAATTATGGTCAATAAAGGTCAAACGAAACCACTTTAAATCAAAAAAATATGTAGTTGTACCATGAAATATTCGCTATGTTTTCGAAATTCCCTGCTTATGTATCTTCAACATCATAACCGAATTACATAAATTTAAACGTTATGAAAACTGGAGAAAAAGGAAAAGAACGCTTGTTAACTGAAGCGTTCTTTCGATAATTAGTCTTTTAAAAGATAGGTAACTCTATTTAAAATCTTTTCGATTTGTTTCGCGTTTTTACTATACATTTCGCTTGCTGATTTCGACTTTGTTTCTAGAGAAAATAGTTCAAGATCAGCATGACATTTTTTTAAAGATGCTAATAATAAAGGCTTATTTTGAGGAGAAGGCATTTGGAGTTTGTCATTGTAAATGTCGATAGTAAGTTGTCCGTATGAATCCACTTGACCGAGGAAGACATTTTCAATAACAACACCGAGTTTTTCTAATTCTGAATGTAGCCAAGCACGGTTATGTCCGCTTGCTGAAAGAGGTTCATCTAGTACATTTCCATCCATAATAACAGTTTGTGGTTCTTTTTCATTCGGTACTTTTAAACCGATGTCTTTTGCAGTAAGTGGCTGAGAATCTTTCTTTAATAGTACATTTAATTCTCCGCTCGGTTCTAAGACAGCAAATTCGACTTCAGCTACGCTGAACGCACTTTTTCCACGGAGAAGTTCCAGTAATTCGTCACTCGTATATTTTTCTTTCTTCAAGTTATCTTCGAGTATCTTTCCGTCTTTTATTAATACGGTAGATTTCCCTTCAAAGAAGTCCCGAGCTGTTTTGTTCTTTAAAGAGAGGATTCCTGTGAAAAAAGGTACCGCAGCGAAAATGAGTATCGCAAAGACGCCGTGGAAAAATTTCGAATCGAGCCCTGTAGATACTTGGGCAGCGATGTCACCGATTGTCATTCCGGCAATGTATTCAAAAAAGGATAGCTGAGAGATTTGTCTTTTCCCTAACCATTTCGTAATAGCGAATAAAATAATTAATATGAATACAGAGCGCAGAATGACAAGTGTCCATTCCGGCAGGTGAGACATAGTCATTTCCTCCAGTCTACTTAAAACCCTTTATATTGAGGTTCTTCACGTTCTAATACTGAAACTCTATTCTGTAAATCAGCGATGATGCTGTCCATTTCTAACATACATTCGTGAAATATACGTTTTGATTCTTCATCCTGTGAATTTAGTGAAAGAGAGCTTAAACTTGCTTGAGCGCCCCTTACACTGGCAAGGCAGGTTTTAACGCTAGCGATAACTGTCATACGAACACCTTATCCTTTCGGTTTGAATAACAATGCTCCAATGAAGCCGAAAATAATAGCTGCTGATACACCGGCGCTCGTTACTTTAAACATGCCAGTAATAACGCCAACGATGCCATGTTTTGCAGCTTCTTCCATTGCACCATGAACTAGGGCATTACCAAAGCTTGTAATAGGTACAGTTGCCCCGGCCCCAGCGAAGTCAATTAATGGTTCATACAAATTGAATCCATCTAATATTGCTCCGGCAACAACGAGTGTTGCCATTGTATGAGCAGGTGTTAGTTTGCCGACATCAAACATAAGTTGGCCGATTACACATATAAGTCCGCCAATGACGAAAGCCCAGAAAAAAATCATTGCGTTGCACCTCCAAATTCAATCGAAACGGCGTGAGCGATACACGGAATTGTTTCTTCTTGTTGGAATGTAAGTGGAGATAGTAAAGCGCCTGTCGCAACGACAAGTATTTTTTTGAACTCTCCTCTTTTCATTCGGTTTAATAAATGACCGTATACGACTGTTGCGGAACATCCAGGTCCGCTAGCACCAGCTATGACAGGTTGTCCTTCTCTATAAATGATAATTCCGCAATCTTGAAATTGTTCGCTCGTTACTTTCGTTCCGTGTTTATGTAGTAAGTCATAAGCAATTTCGCGTCCTACATGTCCGAGATCGCCTGTTACGATTAAATCGTAGTAAGAGGCATCAATTTGACGTTCACGTAAATGGGCTTCGATTGTATCAACTGCAGCTGGAGCCATCGCGCCCCCCATATTAAAAGGGTCTGTTAATCCCATATCAATAACTCGCCCAATCGTTGCAGAGGTTACTCTTGGACCGTGTCCAGTATCGCTTAAAATGGCGGCTCCTGCTCCGGTTACTGTCCACTGTGCAGTAGGTGGCTTTTGTCCGCCGTATTCGGTAGGATAGCGGAATTGTTTTTCTACAGCTGTATTATGACTGGATGCACCAGTTAATAAATATTTTGCGCCTTTTGCATTTACGATACTTGCCCCAAGTGCTAAACCTTCCATAGAAGTAGAACAAGCCCCGAATAATCCGAGATAAGGAGTGCCAAGTGTCCGGCAAGCAAAGCTTGTTGGAGTAATTTGATTGATTAAATCTCCTGCAAGTACAAATTGAATATCATCTTTACGAAGTTCTGCTTTTTCAGTAGCACGACTACAAGCTTCTTCGAATAAAATTTTATGTGCTTTTTCATAGGAATCTTGTCCGAGCCATAAATCTTCATGAAGGATATCGAAGTCTTCTGGAATGTTTCCCTTTGCTTCAAATGGTCCACCGACAACCCCTGTTGAGATAATGACTGGTTTGTTTTCAAATACCCACGTTCGGTGTCCTTGTAACATTTATAGACCTCCCCATTGAACGAGAATCGTTTTAATAAGTGCGATGACAAAAGCTGAAAATACACCAAATAAAATAACAGAACCCGCTAGTTTAAACATATTGCCGCCAACACCAAGGACGAATCCTTCCGTTCGGTGTTCGATACATGCTGCAATAACAGAGTTACCAAATCCAGTAACAGGTACAGCTGTACCAGCACCAGCAAACTGTCCAAAACGATCGTATATACCAAATCCAGTTAGTAACATAGAAATGAAAATAAGAGTTGCGACTGTTGGATTTCCTGCTGAGCGTTCAGTGAAATCAAAATATGTGATGTAAAAAGTAGAAATGAGTTGTCCGATGAAGCAAATAAAACCACCGACGAAAAAGGCTTTTATACAATTTTTTAAGACAGGTCGTTTCGGTTCGCGTTCTTGTTCGAATTTTTTATACTCCTGTTGTACAGGGGTTAAGTTTTTATCTTTACTAGACATTGCAATCCTTCCTTTTCTTTTAAAAAGCGTTAAGTGTTAGACTCCATTTTTTTACCAATGAATTTTAATTGTTTATTAATTTCATCTTTAGATACTTCTTTTTCCTTAATTTTTCTTTCGAGTTTTTCGAGTAACATAAAGATTTTTTTATCTGTACTGACACGAACATCGAAAGTAGGATGCTCATCACTTAGCTGCTTTTGAAGCTTTTTACGAAGAGGTTTTAATCCAAACCTTTCGTGATGCTCAGGTGTAACTGCTATGTAGAGATCTAAATTTGAATTCACTGCTGTGCTTTTTATAATTTCATCCATAGCGAGAGCTCTTTTCTTCGCTCCTTGTGATATAGATTGATTAAAGGATTCCGTACTCGTCTTTGTTAACTTTGGACCTTTTTCTTTCTCCGTTCGTTTTGCTTCTTCTTTCACTTTTTTATCTAAAGGACTATTATCACATCCGGTAAAAGAGCTAAATAGAAGTGCAAATAATGCGGTTATGAGGCCGAGTTTTCGCATAATTATCATTCCATTTCTATTGCAATATGTAATGTGATAGAAAAAGGATGACTGCATATCATCCTTTTTCTATTTCACAGCAAGTCTGATTCGTTATTGCTGTGAGTATTGTGGTTCTTCTTGTTGGACTTCTTCAACGCGTGGGTTTAAAGAATCGATAATCGTTTGTGTTTGCTGCGCAGCTGTTTGGAAAAGTTGCTTAGCTTGTTGGTTATCCGTATCAAGAGCGAATCCCTCTAAGCTAGCTTGTGCACTTTTTAATCCAGAAACAGTTTGCTTTAGTTTCGTAATTACAGTCATTGAATGAAGCCCCCTTTGGAATATCAATTCAAAGATTATAATTTGTGAGTTGGGGTGAATTTATGATTGGAAAATTTAGGGGTGGAATAGATTTTATATGCTTTTAGCTAAGATGCATAAGGTATTACGGGGATATTTTTATTGATTTAGATGGATTTTATTGCTATTATTATGAGAAGAAAATGAAGTGTTTTCTATAATCATGCGCCCATAGCTCAGTCGGATAGAGCGGTGGTTTCCGGTACCACGTCTGCCGGGGGTTCGAATCCCTCTGGGCGCGTTAAAAAGTCCTAACTTATGTTTTGTAGGTTAGGACTTTTTTTTATTTATCTCATTATTTAAGGGTTAAACAAAACAAACTGATGGAAGTTTCATTTTATATGTGTACTTTCAAAATGCCTTGTCTCATTGCTTCTGTTAAAGCTTCGGAGCGTGATCCTACTTTTAATTTTTTGAAGATTTTTGTTAGGTTGTATTCTACAGCTCTTGAACTCATGTACAGTTCATCAGCAATTTGTTTATTGCTACTTCCTTTAGAGACGGATTCTAAGATTTCTAATTCTTTTTGTGTAAGAAGAGCGGTTTTATTTTCAAGTTGTTGAGTCGTTATATCGTCTGTACGTAGTTGACGTAATAAAGAAATAGGAAGTAAAGTATATCCATTTACAGCTGCACGAATTGCCATTAATAGCTCTTGCTGAGAAGCTGATTTACTAATAATTCCGCTGATACCAGAGTTTATTAATAAATTAAATTGGGATACGTATTCAAAACCTGTGTATAAAATGATTTTTGCATCTGTTTGAATATGTAATATTTTCTGGGCGAGTTCAATACCACTACAATTGGGCATATTCATATCCAAGAGATATACGTCAAAAGGTGTAGCGTCACTTTTTATAAGTGCTTCCTGTTCATTTAAAATATATTCTGCTTGCATATCTTCTTCTAATTCAATCATGCTCTTTGTTCCTTCGCCTACAATTTGATGATCATCTACGATTAATACTCGAATCATTATTTACCACCTCGGAACTGTAATGTTTACTTGAAGTCCTTTTTTAGTTTCGGATACTATATGTATTTCTCCGCCAATTGATTGAAGCCTTCCTTTTATACCGGAAATCCCCATATGCTGCTTAGGAGAGTAGGGAGTGTCTATATCAAAACCTTTGCCGTTGTCTCGGTAGTCTAGGAAAATGCAGTTATTCTCTTCCCATAAAAAAATCGATACGATGGTTGCCTCGGAATGTTTATCTGCGTTTGTTAGTAGTTCTTGAATGATACGATATAAAGATAAAATTTTGTCAAAATCGTAATGATGTTCTTGAATTGATTCATGATCAAATTGAATATGAAACTGCATACGTAATTGTGTTTGGGCTAGCAATTCTCTTAATGCACCAATTAAACCAGCATCTGATAAAAGTGATGGACGCAATTCATTGCATGTGTCGCGAATTTGTTGTATTACATCGTGCATACCGAAGTGGATTTTTTTTAGTTCATTTTTTAATTCTAGTGGAACGGATTTGTTTTTTAGTAAAGAGTCTAGTTTGCGGTACCATACGATTTGATCTTGTAATGCAGAGTCGTGTAAATCTGAAGCGAGTCGGCGCCTTTCTTGTTCAGAAATTTGAAAGAGTAGGCGTGATAAGCTTGCAGAATTTGTTTTGGATTCTAAACTCTCCTGCTCTAGAGAATGAATAATTTCATTAATAGTATACAAGTTTTCGTAAATAAGACGGACGTATGTCGTGACAGTGATGAACCATGATTTTTCATGCGTATTATATTTAATATTATTCAATTTTCTTCCAATCCAGATGTAGTATTTTATATGTTTAGTAGAGTATAAGTAAATGCCAATGCCAATGCATCCATCATCCTCTAATAAATCATTAATTAGTAATGCTGCCATACTCCATTTTTTCTTTTTAGAAAGTGTGAAATCTTTCGTTTGTCGATATCCGTTACAGAGTGTATATGTGTTGTCTTTCATATCATATTGAACAAATTGAATAAAAGAAGGTTTCAACATCGAAACGATTTCATTAGTGAATTTTTTCTCTAACTCTTCTGTTTTCATAATAGATGATAGCTGTGCGGTAAACTGTTCAATGTTTACGTATAAGTTTGTTTTAGTCCGAAAGAGGTGATTACGGAATGTAAAATCTAATCTTTCTTTTAATATGAGAAATAGAATGTTTAACGGAAAAATAATAATAAAACTTTGCAGTAGTCGAGAGAGAAAATTGTCTTTGTAATAAATGCTCCAGCTCGTAATGATTGCAATTAATAGAGTTGGAATTAGTGACAGAAATGCGTAATACCGTAAACGATCAAATACAAACTCTATATCAAAAATCTGCTTCGTCGCTACTAAATAAAAATACCCGATTGGAAGAGCGATTAGGAACATAGCGCCAATATCTGCTGAGAGAATAGGTGTTTTGAATATTGCATCTGGAAGAGCATAGAGTGTAACGAACGGAAAGAAGGCAATGGAATGAATCGTGAGCATTAATTTTAAAAATGGCTTATGTACTGTACTGTGATATTTGATATAGGCACGGATTAAAAAATATATACAAAAGATAATATTTATTGAAAGGTAAATTAGTTCTAATCCATCGGTATTAACTATTGGACATGGAATGAACATCGTTAAAATAGAGAGTAATAGTAAAATAATGCCGATTGTAATATCGATTTTTAGAAATCTCATAGAAATAACGTATAGTTGCTTTTTCTTGAATAATTCATTCAACAATAAAATGAGAGACATAGGTGTACCTTGAAATACAATACTTAAAATAATGAGAGCGATAAAATCACCTTTACCAGATTCAACTGCGATTAGAAGACTTGAGGAAGTCATGAATAGAAACGTGATCAAAAAGAATGTTTCCCGGTTCAAAGGCTTCTTTGTATAAAGAAAAATAGATAACCCTAAACAAATAAAAGCGAGTAGGAAGGGAAAGTATACAGAAATAATTTTGTCACGAGAATCAATAAAATGTTGTGTTCCTTTATAAGTTTGGGTGATATCGTCTTTTTTAATTTGTATTTCAGATGCATTTAGTGATTGGTTTTGGTATCCAGGAAGTATTCCTAAATGAGGCTTTTCTTTATTTATCGAATAGATTATATCTCCTTCTTTTAAGTCCGTATGAAAAGCCCAACCGGAGGATTTAATTTTTGCTATTGTGTATGTAGTTGAGTCTGTTTTAGAAATAAGAACTCCACTATATGGTTGGTTTATTTTATATAAGATATAGCCTTGTAAACAAAAATACAGGATAGTTACACATAAAATGAAAACGAAGTTACGTTGTATCTGCAACGGTTTGAACACCTCTCTTTGTAGGTATATCGTTTAATTTCTGAATATTTTTATAATAATATTTAAGAAGTTTTCATACAATCAATGTCATCTGTTGAAATTGCGGTGAACCACATAAGAGTGGTTCGCCTTTTCTACGGTAAATACAGTACGGATTGCGGACAATAGCATCAGAAAGAAGTCTATGATAAAGATACAACTTAACAAGTAAATGAAGGAGGCAATAGTGATGAAAAAGTTTTTTTTGATGATAGGCGGGATTGCATTAGGAATGGCGGTTATTTATTTCGTAAAAAGCTAAAAGGGGATGTTATATATGGCATTTGAAATTCAAGGATTAAATAAAACATTTGGTGAATATAAAGCCGTTAATGATTTAAATATACGTGTAGAAGAAGGTGGAATTTTAGGGATGCTGGGCCGAAATGGTGCTGGTAAGACGACAACGATTCGTATGATCTTAGATTTAATCAAACCGGATAGCGGCCAAATTCTATGGAATAATCGCCCTTTTTCAAAGAAAGACCTATCTATTGGCTATTTACCAGAAGAGCGTGGATTATACCCGAAAATGAATGTAGTGGAGCAATTGGTGTATTTCGGCAAGTTAGAAGGAATGCCAGCTAATCTTGCAAAAAGGCATGCGTTACAGTGGCTAGAAAAATTAGAAATGACACCACATTTAAAGAAGAAAACAGAGGAATTGTCAAAGGGAAATCAACAAAAAATTCAATTGATTTCAGCGATATTGCATAATCCGGAATTCATCATACTAGATGAACCATTTAGTGGCTTGGATCCTGTAAATGCAGAGATGTTAAAAAATGTTGTGCTCGAGTTAATCGCGCAAAGAAAAACGATTATCTTCTGTAGTCATCAAATGGACAGTGTAGAAACGTTCTGTGAGGAAATTTGTATTATGAAAAATGGTCAACTTGTATTATCGGGTGCCTTGTCAGATATTAAGAAAAGTTATCAATACAAATATATGACGTTGCAAACGGAAGGGGATATTGAACCTATTCTTAAGAAAAAAATTTCAATTTTGAAAAAGTTAATCGTACGTTCATGATTAAAGTTAATGATGGAGAGGATGCATTTTCGCTGCTTGAAGACATTAAAACTAAACAATATATCCGAGATGTTTCTATTAAAGAACCTTCTTTACATCAAATCTTTGTTGAAAAGGCGGGTGCATAAGTAATGAGGAATTTCTGGATTGTTTTAGGGCAAACGTATTGGGATCGTGTGAGGACGAAAATATTTATTGGGATGACATTGTTATTAATAGGGGGAGGGATATTCTTATTCTCCTTTCCAACTTTAGTACAAAAGTTTTCTGGAGAGAAAGAAAAAGCAAAAGTTGTATTTATTTCCGAAGCACCTAATGTTACTTTGGATCAATCTAATCTTAGTAAAGCTCTTCCAGAATGGGATTGGTCTTTAGGTGATAAAACAAAATTAAATCAATATAAGCAAGATTTGTTAGATAAGAAAGTCGAAGCGCTCTTTATATTAAAAGAGGGTGCGGGTGCTGAACCAGTATTAGATTACTTTATGAAGGTGGATAATCCTAAGTTGATTCAAAGTGCGCAGGTATTTGTACAAAATCAGTATTTTCAAAGTGCGGTAGTTAAACAACAGTTATCAGAAGAGGCTGTGAAATCACTGACGATGAACGCGCAAGCGAAAAAGCAAAACTTAAATAACGAAGAAACAAGCTCATTCTTACTGGTGTATTTATTAGTAGCGATTATGTACTTAGCAATTACTTCGTATGGAAATGCGATTGCTACAGCGGTAGCGTCAGAGAAGGCGTCGCGTGTTATGGAAGTGATGGTAACGAAGGTGTCGCCTGTTCACATGGTCTTTGGGAAGATATTAGGAGTCGGTCTTGCTAGTTTGACACAGTTATTTATTTTCTTCCTTAGTATGGCGCTATATATTAAATCTGGAATTTTTAAGGTATCGGATTCGTTTTTTGGAGTGAATATTGATGTAAATATGATTACAGGTGAGCATGCTGCATATTTCTTGTTATATTTTGTTCTCGGTTACTTCGTTTATGCGGCACTTTTCGCAGTGTTTGGTTCTATGGTAAGCAGGCCAGAAGAATTATCCGGAACAACGATGCCGATTACTCTTATATTGATGGGAAGCTTAGTGGTGGAGTTATTAGTAGTACTTGATAACCCTGAAGGGCTAGTATCAAGGGTGACATCATATGTTCCGTTTACAGCTCCAATTAGTATGGTAGTTAGGATTATTAATGGATCCGTTGGGAGTTTAGAAATTATTACATCTATGGTTGTATTACTGGCTAGCATTAGCTTAATTGCTATGTTTGCAGCGAAGGTCTATCCGAAAGGTGTATTAAGAAGTGGTAAGAGCCTTAAATTCATTCAATTGTTAAAAAATAATTAATTGCAGGGGGGAATAAATTATGGGATTTTTTTCGAAAAGAAAACAAAAAATGATGGATAGTAATAACGAGAGAAGCGTGAAAAAAATAGTTGAGTTGTCTGTGGAAGAGATGAGAGGAATTCAAGGAGCGTCTAGTGAATCGAACGATTATCTCTATGATTCCTATGTAATTAGGAATCAAAGTTCCTTAGCTTTAAATAAGAGGTTTCTTTCTTAATTAAGAATCGTAAAAGAGTAGTTAGGCATAGTGAAGTGTCACTATACCTAAACTGCTCTTTTTATTTTGGAATTGAACAGAGATAAATTTAATGTTGTTATATATAAAATTAAGGGTTACTATTAGTATGTGGTAACAAATAATTGAGTTTATTATTTTCTTTCAATATTATTCAAATTTAGGTTGTAAGTTGTAAATCTCATTAATACATATAAATTAATAATATTTTGGAATGGGTGTCTGTGATAGCATTCTCCTTTTACCAAACTTATTGTACAATAGAAACAAGGGGGAGATTAGTTTGAAGGCAAGTCTTTTACAAGAACAAAGCTTACGTTTGGCAATGACACAAGAGTTAAGGCAAGCGATTACAATGCTCCAGTATAATGTACAAGAATTATCGGAGTTTTTGTATGAGCAATCGTTAGAGAATCCCCTTATTGAGTTAGGTGGTTTTGAGAGGGAGAAGAAAAAGAGCTCTAACAACAGTAAAAGTACCAGCAAACAAGTCGAGAATCAGATGGAGATCTACAGTGTGGATTCTACAACGATTCAGCAACATTTATTAAATCAAATACAGTATTATAAAATAGATGAAGAAGAGCGAAAAGTAGCTTCTTTCATTATTATGAACATGGATGGAAATGGATATTTACAAGAAACGAATGAAGAGTTAGCAGAGCTCCTTTCTGCGCATATTCATGTAGTCGACCGCTCTGTAGAGCTTGTCCAATCACTGGAACCAGCAGGGGTAGGGGCGCGTAATATTCAGGAATGTCTAACCTTGCAATTGAAGCGCTTACAAAGACGGAATGGATTAGCAGAAGAGGTTGTAGAAGATCATTTCGCTTATTTTGTGAAGAAAGATTGGCGAAAGCTCGTTCAAGTGTTGAAATGTAGTAATGAGGAATTACAGAGTGCGGTAAATTGTATAACGTCATTACAACCAAAACCAGGTCTTGCGTTTTCTTCAGATAAACCACTTTATATTGTGCCTGATATGGCGGTGAAAAAAGATGGCGATCGCCTCGTTTTACAAATGAATGAGAGAAATATGCCGAGAATTGAAATTCATTCTGAATATAGTGCGCTTCTTAATAATAGTGAAAGTGAAGTAGCATCTTACGTATCAGAAAAGTATCAGCATGTGCAGTGGATTATGCGCAGTTTGAAGCAGAGAAAACAGACGCTGCTGCAAGTGATGAATATTATTATGGAAAAACAACGTGATTTCTTCTGGAAAGGTCCAGAGTATTTAAGACCTCTCGCTTTAAAAGAGGTAGCGGAAGAGTTAAGTGTGCATGAATCAACAATTAGTCGTGCGACGCGAAATAAATATGTGCAAACACCACACGGTTTATTTGAGATGAAATCGTTCTTTAGCAATGCCGTTTCGACGACTGAAGATGAAGCAGTTTCTACAAAACGTGTAAAACAATTTATTCAAACGCTAATTGGGGCAGAGGATAAGAAAAAGCCACTTTCAGATCAAAAGATTTCAAAATTATTAGAAGAAGAGCATGAAATTGTTATTTCTCGAAGAACAGTGGCGAAGTATAGAGAACAAATGCATATCCCAGCTTCGTCATTACGAAAAACGATCGGATAGGTGAAGAAGATGAAAGTTGTACTGTATACTAAAAAAGATTGTGGCCTTTGCGTGAAGGCGAAACAAGTTTTACAGGAAGTACAATGCGAATATTCTTTTCAAATCGAGGAAATAGATATATATGAAGATAATGACCTTTTAGAAAAATATCACTTAATGATTCCGGTTGTAGAAATGGACGGAAAACAAGTAGAATATGGTAACATTCACAAAGGTGTCATAATAAACTATATAAAGAATGCAGTTAAGAGTTGAATAAGTTTCTATCTCCTGTTACAATAATACACGTAGCAGGGATTATTTTTTTAACCTATGTGGGACACAAAATGTCACTACGGGACGTAAAGTGACCACTAAGGAAAAATGAACCAATGTAGTGAGGAGAAAAGATATGCGCTCATGGATTCAGAACACAAAAAAATTATTACCTGATCTGCTACCTGTTATGCAAACGAGAATGCAAATTCTTCAATACATTAGGCTCATGCAGCCGATTGGAAGAAGAAACTTATCAGCAAGCCTCGGTATGACAGAACGAGTATTGCGAAGTGAAGTTCAAGTTTTGAAAGAACAAAACTTAGTTCACGTCGCTTCTTCTGGAATGACTTTGACAGAAGAAGGAACAGCTTTAGTTCTTGCTTTGGAAGACTTTATGAAAGAAATTTCCGGGTTAAAGGTTTTAGAAAAGCAACTTAAGGAAACATTAGACTTGGATGAAGTTTTCGTTGTCCCTGGTGATAGTGATGAATCACCTTGGGTCAAACTGGAGATGGGCCGTGCTTGTGTGACTTGTATAAAAGACCGTCTGACAGCGAATAATATCGTTGCTGTGGCTGGAGGAACTACGCTAGCTGCTGCTGCGGACATGATGCAACTTGATTGCAAAGATTTACATATGCTATTTGTCCCAGCACGTGGTGGAATTGGAGAAGGTGTTGAATTAGAAGCCAATACCATTTGTGCCAAGATGGCGCAAAATACGATGAGTAATTATCGCTTATTGTATGTTCCAGACCATGTTAGTAGCGAAGCATATGCGTCTATTGTGACAGAGCCTTCCGTGAAAGAAGTTCTTGAGTTGATTCGATCTTCCAATATCGTCATTCATGGAATAGGTGATGCGTTAACAATGGCACGTCGCAGAAGTACTTCAGAAGCAGATTGGTTAAAGATTCAGGCAAGCGAAGCAGTTGGCGAAGCTTTCGGTTACTACTTTAATGAAGAAGGAAATGTTGTTCATAAAGTAAGAACAGTTGGTATGCAACTTGAGGATTTACAAAATGTATCTCACGTTGTTGCAGTCGCTGGAGGTTCTTCAAAGGCAAAAGCAATACAGGCTGTAATAAAGCAAGGGCACACTTCAATTCTAATTACAGATGAAGGTGCAGCAAAACAATTAACAAAGGGTTTTACCCTTTAATATAATCCCCCAAGGAGGAAATTCAAATGACTAAAATTGGTATTAATGGATTTGGACGTATCGGACGTAACGTATTCCGCGCAGCTCTTAACAACTCTGAGGTAGAAGTAGTAGCAATCAACGACTTAACAGATGCTAAAACATTAGCTCACCTTTTAAAATATGACACAGTTCACGGAACTTTAAATGCAGAAGTATCTGCTAACGAAAACAGCATCGTTGTTAACGGTAAAGAAATTAAAGTTATCGCTGAGCGTGACCCAGCTCAATTACCATGGAGCGACTACGGAGTAGAAGTAGTAGTAGAATCTACTGGCCGTTTCACTAAAAAATCAGACGCTGAAAAACACTTAGGTGGATCAGTTAAGAAAGTTATCATCTCAGCTCCAGCTTCTGACGAAGATATCACTGTAGTTATGGGTGTTAACCATGAACAATACGATGCAGCTAACCACAACGTAGTATCTAACGCTTCTTGTACTACAAACTGTCTAGCTCCATTCGCTAAAGTATTAAACGAAAAATTCGGCGTAAAACGCGGAATGATGACAACAATTCACTCTTACACTAACGACCAACAAATCTTAGACTTACCACACAAAGATTTACGTCGTGCTCGTGCAGCAGCTGAAAACATGATCCCAACATCTACTGGTGCAGCTAAAGCTGTAGCATTAGTATTACCAGAACTTAAAGGTAAATTAAACGGTGGCGCTGTACGTGTTCCAACTGCTAACGTTTCTCTTGTTGACTTAGTTGTTGAACTTGACAAAGAAGTAACAGTTGAAGATGTAAACGCAGCATTCAAAGCAGCAGCTGAAGGCGAATTAAAAGGTATCCTTGGATACAGCGAAGAGCCATTAGTATCTATCGACTATAACGGATGTACAGCTTCTTCTACAATCGATGCATTATCTACAATGGTAATGGAAGGTAACATGGTTAAAGTACTTTCTTGGTACGATAACGAAACTGGTTACTCTAACCGCGTAGTAGACTTAGCAGCTTACATGACTTCAAAAGGTCTTTAATTCTTAATTATATAAGTTATCAATGACAAAACGAGGGAGAGGGTTTGTTCCCTCTCTCTCTTCTTTCGTTTTAAAAGCAAATGTGTTAAGCTTTTGAATGGGTTTTGTCAATCCTAACTAGTAGTCGGAGGGAAATCCAATGAACAAAAAATCAATTCGTGACGTAGATTTAAAAGGTAAGCGTGTATTTTGCCGCGTTGATTTCAACGTACCTATGAAAGAAGGCAAAATTACAGATGAAACTCGTATCCGTGCAGCTCTTCCTACAATTCAATATTTAGTAGAGCAAGGTGCGAAAGTTATTTTAGCAAGCCACTTAGGCCGTCCAAAAGGTCAAGCAGTAGAAGAATTACGTCTTACTCCAGTAGCAGCACGTTTAGGCGAGCTTCTTGGTAAAGATGTTAAAAAAGCGGACGAAGCATTCGGACCAGTTGCACAAGAAATGGTTGCAGCAATGAACGAAGGCGACGTATTAGTTCTTGAAAACGTACGTTTCTATGCGGGCGAAGAAAAGAACGATGCAGAACTTGCGAAAGAATTTGCAGCACTTGCTGACATCTTCGTAAACGATGCATTCGGTGCAGCTCACCGTGCTCATGCTTCTACAGCAGGTATCGCAGACTACCTACCAGCAGTATCTGGTCTATTAATGGAAAAAGAGTTAGATGTACTTGGTAAAGCACTTTCTAACCCAGAACGTCCATTTACAGCTATCATCGGTGGTGCGAAAGTAAAAGATAAAATCGGTGTAATTCGTCATCTATTAGACAAAGTAGATAACTTAATCATCGGTGGCGGACTTGCTTACACATTTGTTAAAGCTTTAGGTCATGAAATTGGTCTATCTCTATGTGAAGACGACAAGATTGAACTAGCTAAAGAATTTATGCAACTTGCAAAAGAAAAAGGCGTAAACTTCTACATGCCAGTTGATGTTGTAATCACTGAGGAATTCTCTGAAACTGCAACAACTAAAATTGTTGGTATCGACTCTATCCCTTCTAACTGGGAAGGCGTGGACATCGGTCCTAAAACACGTGAAATTTATGCAGATGTAATTAAAAATTCTAAGCTTGTTGTATGGAATGGACCAATGGGTGTATTCGAAATGACTCCATTCGCAGAAGGTACAAAAGCAGTAGGACAAGCATTAGCAGATGCAGAAGATACATACTCTGTTATCGGCGGTGGTGACTCTGCAGCAGCTGTTGAAAAATTCGGTATGGCTGATAAAATGAGCCACATTTCTACTGGCGGCGGTGCGTCATTAGAATTCATGGAAGGTAAAGAGCTTCCAGGTGTAGTTTGTCTTAACGACAAATAAGTAGCAGCCAAAGAAAAAGGACGGTGCAAAGCATGCGTAAACCAATTATCGCAGGTAACTGGAAAATGAATAAAACTCTATCTGAAGCAGTTAGCTTCGTAGAGGAAGTTAAAGGTCAAATCCCAGCAGCTTCAGCTGTTGATGCAGTAGTTTGCTCTCCAGCTCTATTCTTAGAGCGCCTTGTAGCAGCAACTGAAGGAACTGACTTACAAGTAGGTGCACAAAACATGCACTTCGAAAAAAATGGTGCATTCACTGGCGAAATTAGCCCAGTAGCACTTAGCGACTTAAAAGTTGGCTATGTAGTACTTGGCCACTCTGAGCGTCGTGAAATGTTTGCTGAAACAGACGAATCAGTAAACAAAAAGACTATCGCAGCATTTGAACATGGTTTAACACCAATCGTATGTTGTGGTGAGACTTTAGAAGAGCGCGAAAGCGGAAAAACATTTGATCTAGTAGCAGGTCAAGTGACAAAAGCACTTGCAGGTTTAACAGAAGAGCAAGTTAAAGCAACTGTTATCGCTTATGAGCCAATCTGGGCTATCGGTACAGGTAAATCTTCTTCTTCTGCAGATGCAAACGAAGTATGTGCGCACATCCGTAAAGTTGTTGCAGAAGCTGTTTCTCCAGAAGCTGCAGAAGCTGTTCGTATCCAATACGGCGGTAGCGTAAAACCAGAAAACATTAAAGAGTATATGGCACAATCTGACATCGACGGCGCTTTAGTTGGCGGTGCTAGCTTAGAGCCTGCTTCGTTCTTAGGTCTTCTGGGGGCGGTAAAATGAGAAAGCCAACAGCTTTAATCATTCTTGACGGTTTCGGACTTCGTGAAGAAACTTACGGGAATGCTGTAGCACAAGCTAAGAAACCTAATTTTGATGGTTACTGGAACAAATTCCCTCATACAACGCTTACAGCTTGTGGCGAGGCGGTAGGTCTTCCAGAAGGTCAAATGGGTAACTCTGAGGTTGGTCACTTAAATATCGGTGCTGGCCGCGTAGTATATCAAAGCTTAACACGCGTTAACGTTGCAATTCGTGAAGGTGAGTTCGATAAGAACGAAACTTTCCAAAATGCAATTAAAAGCGTAAAAGAAAAAGGTACTGCACTTCATTTATTCGGTTTACTTTCTGACGGTGGTGTGCACAGTCACATGAACCATATGTTTGCTCTTCTTCGCTTAGCAGCAAAAGAAGGCGTGGAGAAAGTTTATATCCATGCATTCTTAGACGGCCGCGATGTTGGACCACAAACAGCAAAAGGTTATATCGATGCAACGAATGAAGTAATTAAAGAAACAGGAGTAGGACAATTCGCGACTATCTCTGGTCGTTATTACTCTATGGACCGTGACAAGCGTTGGGATCGCGTAGAAAAATGTTACAGTGCTATGGTGAATGGTGAAGGCCCTACTTATAAATCAGCAGAAGAGTGTGTAGAAGACTCTTATGCGAACGGTATCTATGATGAATTCGTATTGCCGTCTGTAATTGTTAACGAAGATAACACGCCAGTTGCAACAATCAATGATGATGATGCAGTTATCTTCTATAACTTCCGTCCAGACCGTGCAATTCAAATTGCTCGTGTATTTACAAACGAAGACTTCCGTGAGTTCGATCGTGGTGAAAAAGTACCTCACATTCCAGAATTCGTATGTATGACACACTTCAGTGAAACTGTAGATGGTTACGTGGCATTCAAGCCAATGAACCTTGATAACACTTTAGGTGAAGTTGTTGCGCAAGCGGGATTAAAGCAACTTCGCATCGCGGAAACTGAAAAGTATCCGCACGTTACATTCTTCTTTAGCGGTGGTCGTGAGGCTGAATTCCCAGGAGAAGAGCGTATCTTAATTAACTCACCAAAGGTTGCAACGTATGACTTGAAACCTGAAATGAGCATTTACGAAGTAACGGACGCTTTAGTAAATGAAATCGAAAATGATAAACATGATGTTATCATTCTTAACTTTGCGAACTGTGATATGGTTGGCCATTCTGGGATGATGGAACCAACAATTAAAGCAGTAGAAGCAACTGACGAATGTTTAGGAAAAGTTGTAGAAGCGATTCTTGCAAAAGATGGTGTAGCACTTATTACTGCTGACCATGGTAATGCTGATCAGGAGTTAACTGCTGATGGCGGTCCTATGACAGCTCATACAACTAACCCGGTTCCTTTCATCGTTACAAAAAATGATGTAGAGCTTCGTGAAGGTGGTATTTTAGGAGATATCGCTCCAACAATGCTTACACTTTTAAATGTGGAACAACCGAAAGAAATGACAGGTAAAACAATTATTAAATAATTTGCTTATATAAAAAGGAGAGAATTTATTATGTCAACAATTATTGATGTTTATGCTCGCGAAGTCCTTGACTCTCGTGGTAACCCAACTGTAGAAGTAGAAGTTTACACAGAAAGCGGCGCTTTCGGACGCGCTATCGTACCAAGTGGTGCATCTACTGGTGAGCACGAAGCAGTAGAATTACGTGACGGTGACAAATCTCGTTACCTTGGTAAAGGTGTTGTTAACGCAGTAAACAACGTTAACGAAATTATCGCTCCAGAAATCGCTGGTTTCGATGTAACTGACCAAGCTGGTATCGACCGTGCTATGATCGAATTAGATGGCACTCCAAACAAAGGTAAACTAGGCGCTAACGCTATCCTTGGTGTATCTATGGCAGTAGCTCACGCAGCAGCTGACTTCGTAGGTCTTCCATTATACCGTTACCTTGGTGGATTCAATGCAAAACAATTACCAACTCCAATGATGAACATCATCAACGGTGGTTCTCACGCTGATAACAACGTTGACTTCCAAGAGTTCATGATCTTACCAGTTGGTGCTCCAACATTCAAAGAATCAATCCGTATGGGTGCTGAAGTATTCCATGCACTTAAAGCTGTATTACATGACAAAGGTCTTAACACTGCAGTAGGTGACGAAGGTGGATTCGCTCCAAACCTTGGTTCTAACCGTGAAGCTCTAGAAGTAATCATCGAAGCTATCGAAAAAGCTGGTTACAAAGCTGGCGAGAACGTATTCTTAGGAATGGACGTTGCTTCTTCTGAGTTCTACAACAAAGAAACTGGTAAATATGACCTTGCAGGCGAAGGCCGTACTGGCTTAACTTCTGCAGAAATGGTTGATTTCTACGAAGAGCTTTGCAAAGACTTCCCAATCATCTCTATCGAAGATGGTTTAGACGAAAACGACTGGGATGGTCACAAATTATTAACTGAGCGTATCGGTGATAAAGTACAATTAGTTGGTGACGATTTATTCGTAACTAACACTCAAAAACTTGCTGAAGGTATCGAAAAAGGTATCTCTAACTCAATCTTAATTAAAGTTAACCAAATCGGTACTTTAACTGAGACTTTCGAAGCTATCGAAATGGCTAAACGTGCTGGTTACACAGCAGTTGTATCTCACCGTTCTGGTGAAACTGAAGATGCTACAATCGCTGACATCGCAGTTGCAACTAACGCTGGCCAAATCAAAACTGGTTCTATGAGCCGTACTGACCGTATTGCTAAGTACAACCAATTATTACGCATCGAAGACGAACTAGGCGAAATCGCTGTTTACGATGGTATCAAATCTTTCTATAACATCAAACGATAATTGTAGAAAATAAACGACAGACCGTGAGAAATCACGGTCTGTTTTTTTATGTTAAAATTGTTCACCTGTCATAAGTGACATGAAATGTTTGAAGAAGCGGTTATAATCAAAATCAATTGCTATTTGATGACTCGGTCAATCAATAAATGGTTTAGGTTCTCCTAAAGAGCGAAATTCTCCAATGCTTGCCCCTTGTGCATAAGATTCTGTCATGACAACGATAGGTGATTTGTGATAGGTAAACATAGAGTTATCAAGTAAAGCGAGTATTGGCATTGTGTCATGGAAGGGGCTGCCCTTTAAATGTGGTAGGGCTTCTTTATAATATCCGTAGTAATAATGCTCGAATAACGGTTTGACAAGTGGGGCTTTTCCTTTTGCCTCAATGTATTCGGCCATTTCTGGTGTAATGATGGAGTATTGGGTGACGTTTAATGGGTATATGTACATGTTAGCTGCGGATTGAAGGACTATATTAGCTGCAGTAGGGTCGCCATAAAAGTTTGCTTCGGAAATAGGGGTAACATTACCAGGATGTAAAAAGGCACCGCCCATTACGTAGTAGGATTTAACTTGCTCCATTAATTGTTTACATACGATAAATAAAATTGCTAGGGAGGTAAGTCTTCCTAAGCTCACAATAATTAATTCATCTTTATACTGTTCAATAAGAGGAATAACTTCAAAAAAATTCTCCATTTCTTCGTTAGTTACATTCACCTTTGGAATAATTGGCCCGAGCCCTTGTTTCCCGTGTACATCTGTAAAAAAAGCAGGAGGAGCACCAGTAATTGGACGTTCTGATCCACCAAAGATTTTGATATTTCTACCCTTTACTTCGCTTGTAAGAAAATGAGCATTTTCTACGGCCATTTTTTTTGGAACATTGCCGTAATCAGCAACGATACCGACGATTTCTATTTCATTGATAAAGAATGCTAAGAGGAGAGCCATCGTATCATCAATCCCAGGATCACAAAAAATGAGAACTTTTTTGGGCATATGTTCACCACCTATCTTGTTTATCCCGTACAAAACGGCTTGGTGAGGGCTAATAATCAATGGGGATGAAAAAAACCTCAATGATTAAAGTTTCACTTTATATATATGTAAGTTTAAGGATAAAAAGATTATTTTATTGAAATAACAGTCTTATAAATTCAGAAAATAAAAACTTTTTATATTAGGTCAAGGTTTTTGACGTAATTTTCGTTTGAAAATGCAGTGATATCAAGGTTGTAAGCGTATAACATAGGCTGTTTTTGCTGTCAAGTTGATAAATTGCAGCTTTTTACAATTTATACTATGATAAAGATATTAACAGAAGATCGTATAAACATGAGGGATGATGAACATGAAATTTACAAAGATTCTTGTCCAAATTGCTGCTCTTTACGTGTTTTATATGGTTGGAACTTGGGTGCAAGAAATGTTAAACATTCCAATTCCAGGAAGTTTGATTGGGATGTTCCTCTTACTTGTTTTACTTAGCCTAAAAGTTCTTCCAGTGAAATGGTTCGATTTAGGAGCAGAAACACTCGTTGCTATTATGCCGTTTTTATTAATTCCGCCAACGCTTGGCCTAATGAATTACGGTGCTTTTTTTATGAGTAAAGGAATTTCTCTTTTCATTACAGTTGTAGCGAGTACATTTTTAATTATTATTGTCGCAGGACATACAGGACAATATCTTGCGAATAGGAAGGAAAGAGAGTCGCGATGAGCCAAATATTAATCGGAATCGGTTGGGTTCTTTTTACGTTGCTATTATATCAATTATCTAAAAAAATCTATAAATTATTTCCAACACCATTCACCATTCCAATGCTTGTAGCAACAGGATTAATGGCTTTCCTATTTATCGTGCTTGATATACCATATCAACATTATATGGAAAGTGGTGGTGGCTGGATTGCAAAGCTACTTGGACCCGGTGTTGTAGCATTTGCAATTCCTCTTTATAAACAACGTCATGTTCTGCAAAAATATGTTGTACCGATTGCTGGCGGGGTATTAGTAGGTACAACAGTCGCAATCGCTAGTGATTTTGCTATTGCTTCACTTATGGGAACAGATAAAAGCTTAATCTTATCGTCTTTACCAAAATCGGTGACAATGCCAGTTGCGATGAGCGTTTCTGAACAAGTTGGTGGTGTACCTTCCTTAACAGCAGCTTTCGTTGTTATCGCAGGTATTACTGGAACAATTACAGGACCTCTCTTATTAAAATGGAGCCGTGTTACAAACTCAGTTGGTAAAGGTATCGGATTTGGATGTGCTTCTCATATTATGGGTGTTATGAGAGCGATGAAAAATAACGAACATGAAGGTGTTATTGGATCGGTAACAATGACATTAACAGCAATTTTGACATGTTTACTTGGACCGTTATTTGCAATGATGTTTATGTAATAGAAGAAAAGCGAGAGCGACTCTATAGCTCTCGCTTTTCTATAGGATTTATGCTACAGTTACAATAACTGAATCTTTGTAGGAGGTACGCCAAGTGCATACGTTATTATCCGTTTTACTTATTACTGTATCGATTTTAATGATTGTTATGGTACTTATGCAGTCTAGTAATAGCTCAGGCCTTTCAGGTGCAATTTCAGGCGGTGCAGAGCAATTATTTGGTAAGCAAAAAGCACGTGGAATTGAAGCAGTATTAAACCGTATTACAATTGTTTTAGCTGTATTGTTCTTTGTATTAACAATTGCTGTTACGTACTTAAACTTATAGAATTGAAAGAAGAAGCGTTAGTAAGATGTACTAATGGTTCTTCTTTTTTGTTTTGCCATTTGAAAGATGTTTCTAATTAGATTATAGAAATGTAAATATGGTACACTAGATATAGAAAGAATACGACTAGATTACAGAAGAGAAAGAGGAGAAGTACATGATGAAATTAGCATCTCCGAAACCATTTACATTTGAGGGTGGAGACCGCGCTGTTTTATTACTACATGGATTCACAGGGAACTCAGCTGATGTACGTATGTTAGGGCGTTTCTTAGAAAAGAAAGGCTATACTTGTCATGCGCCAATTTATAAAGGGCACGGTGTACCACCAGAAGAGCTTGTTCATACAGGCCCTACAGATTGGTGGCAAGATGTAACGGAGGCATATCAGCTTTTAAAAGATAAAGGTTTTGAGAAAATTGCTGTTGTTGGATTGTCACTTGGCGGCGTATTTTCTTTAAAATTAGGTTATACAGTACCGGTTTTAGGTGTAGTACCAATGTGTGCACCGATGTATATTAAGAGCGAAGAAACGATGTACCAAGGTATATTGGCATATGCCCGCGAATATAAAAAACGTGAGCAAAAATCACCAGAACAAATTGAACAAGAAATGTTGGAATTCCAAAAGACACCGATGAATACATTAAAAGCATTACAACAATTAATTGCTGACGTACGTAACAATGTGGATATGATTTATGCACCAACATTTGTTGTACAAGCACGTCATGACGAAATGATTAATACAGATAGTGCTAACATTATTTATAACGGTGTAGAATCTACGTTAAAAGACATTAAATGGTATGAAGACTCTACGCATGTCATTACACTTGATAAACAACGTGACGAGCTACATGAGGATGTATATAACTTCTTGGAGCAACTAGATTGGTAAGATCTAGTTGCCTCTTTTTTTCATAAGGAATTTTTTGTGAAAACTGTAAAAATCATAAGGGGAGTATTGAAGTTTCGCTTTATACATCCCCTATCTTTCGGATACACTAAATAATATAAGGTTTTAAAGGAGGTATTTTTGCTTGGAAGAAATTACACAAGAACATATTGATAAGTTGTTATTATTTATGAGAGAAGAAGCGTATAAACCGCTAACGATACAAGAGTTAGAAGAGGCATTTGGAATTGAAGGTTCTGAGGGCTTTAAAGATTTTGTAAAGGCACTTGTAATGATGGAAGAGAAGGGACTTGTTATTCGTACACGTAGCAACCGTTACGGTCTTCCTGAAAAGATGAATTTAGTAAGAGGTAAGTTAATTGGACATGCACGTGGTTTTGCATTCGTTGTACCAGAGGAGAAGAAAACGGGAGACGATGATCTTTTCATCCCTCCTACAGAATTAAACGGTGCACTTCATGGCGATACAGTATTAGCACGACTTAGTTCTCAATCGAGCGGTTCACGTCAAGAAGGTTCAATTGTACGCATTTTAGAGCGTGGAACGAAAGAACTTGTTGGTACATATACAGAATCGAAAAACTTTGGCTTTGTTATACCTGACAATAAGCGCTGGACGAGTGATATCTTTATCTTGAAAAGTGCATCAATGGGTGCTGTAGAAGGTCATAAAGTAGTTGTGAAAATTACGAGCTACCCAGAAAACCGTTTAAGTGCAGAAGGTGAAGTTATTCAAATTCTAGGTCATAAAAATGATCCAGGAGTAGATATTTTATCTGTCATTCATAAACATCATTTACCTTTAGCATTCCCTGAAGAAGTGATGGAGCATGCAAACAGTGTACCAGAAACGATTTCAGAAGAAGATTTAAAAGATCGCCGTGATTTACGTGATCAAATGATCGTAACGATTGATGGTGCAGATGCGAAAGATTTAGATGACGCTGTTACAGTAACGAAGCTTGAGAACGGCAATTACAAGCTAGGCGTTCACATTGCGGATGTAAGTCATTACGTTCAAGAAGGTTCTCCAATTGATGTAGAAGCAACGGAAAGAGCGACAAGTGTGTATCTTGTTGACCGTGTAATTCCGATGATTCCACATCGTCTATCTAACGGTATTTGCTCATTAAATCCGAAAGTAGACCGTCTGACATTATCTTGTGAAATGGAAATCAACAACTTAGGTGATGTTGTTAAACACGAGATTTTCCAAAGTGTGATTAAAACGACAGAGCGTATGACGTATGCTGACGTAAGAAGCATTTTAGAAGATGAGGACGAAGAGTTAATTAAGCGTTATGAGCCATTAGTACCGATGTTTAAAGAGATGGGGCAATTGGCACAAATTCTACGTGAAAAACGTATGCGCCGTGGTGCAATTGACTTTGACTTTAAAGAAGCGAAAGTATTAGTAGATGAAGAAGGAAAACCGACTGATGTTGTCATGCGCGATCGCTCTGTATCAGAGAAGTTAATTGAAGAATTTATGCTTGTTGCGAATGAAACAGTAGCAGAGCACTTCCACTGGATGAACGTACCGTTTATGTACCGTGTCCATGAAGATCCGAAAGAAGATAAGCTTGAGCGTTTCTTCGAGTTTGTAACGAACTTCGGATATGCGGTAAAAGGACGTGCGAATGAAGTGCACCCTCGTGCGCTGCAACAAATTCTTGAAATGGTTCAAGGACAGCCAGAAGAAGTAGTTATTTCAACAGTTATGCTTCGTTCTATGAAGCAAGCTCGTTACGATGCGGATAGTTTAGGACATTTCGGTTTATCAACTGAGTTCTACACACATTTCACATCACCAATTCGTCGTTACCCAGATACAATTGTTCATAGATTAATTCGTGAATACATTATTAATGGTAAAGTCGACAATGAAACGCAAGCAAAATGGCGTGAAAAATTACCTGAGATTGCAGAGCACTCTTCTAATATGGAACGCCGTGCTGTTGAAGCAGAGCGTGAAACAGATGAGATGAAAAAAGCAGAGTATATGGTTGATAAGATCGGTGAAGAGTATGACGGTATGATTAGCTCTGTAACAAACTTCGGTTTATTCGTAGAGCTTCCAAATACAATTGAAGGTCTTGTACACGTTAGTTATTTAACGGATGATTACTACCGTTATGACGAGCAACATTTCGCTATGATCGGAGAGCGTACAGGAAACGTATTCCGCATCGGTGACGAAATTACAATTCGCGTTATTAACGTAAACAAAGACGAGCGTGCAATCGACTTTGAAATCGTTGGCATGAAAGGTACACCTCGCCGTAAGTTCAAAGATCGTCCAGTCGTTATCGAGCAGCCAAGAACAGGCAGAAAGAAACGCGGTGGACGTAGCGAGCGCAGTAATGAGCGCGGCGGTGAACGTGGCACAGGTAGAAAATTTGACCGTGGTGGCAAAGGAAAAGGAAGAGGATCCGCATCTGCATCCACATCCACATCCGCAAGTCAGCCAGGGAAAAAAGATGGTAACGGCAAGAAGAAAAAAGGATTTTTCGAAAACGTACCAGGATTCAAGAAGAAAAAGAAAAAGCGTAAGTAAGAAAAGGATGGCTTCGCTTTGATGAAAAGCGGGGCTTTTTCTTTTTTCTTGGTGGCTTGAGAGCGAGCCACTTTCGGTTTTTATGGAATCCAGCTACAGTGGCTAGAATGTTCGGCGGCTTCACTTCTTCCCGAGAGGCAAAGAGCGCCTCAAGGTCAGAAGCTCCATCCACCTCACATTCTGAACGAGCCACTTTCGCTTTTTGTATAATCCAGCTACAGTGGCTAGAATCTGTTGGCCATTTCACTCCCTCGGACGAAGCAAAAAGCGCTTCTCTGTCGGGAGTTCCAATGTCCAAAGATTCTAAGCGAGCCACTTTCGCTTTTTGTTTACATTTGTTACAATAGTAAAAATAGAGGAGGGACGTTATATGCCAAAAGGTACAGGTAAGGTTATTGCACAAAATAAAAAAGCGTTTCATGATTATTTCATTGAAGAAACATACGAAGCAGGGCTTGTCCTTCAAGGAACGGAAATTAAGTCGATTCGCGCTGGTCGCGTGAACTTGAAAGATGCGTTTGCACGTGTACATAATGGTGAAGTATGGGTTCATAATATGCACATTAATACGTACGAACAAGGGAATCGTTTCAACCATGATCCACTTCGTACGAGAAAATTACTTCTTCATAAAAAAGAAATTGATAAGCTAGCAGGCGCTGCAAAAGAAACAGGTTACGCATTAGTTCCACTTAGAATCTATTTGAAAAATGGATTTGCAAAAATGGCACTTGGTTTAGCAAAAGGTAAGAAACAATACGATAAACGTCACGATTTAAAAGAGAAAGAAGCGAAACGTGAAATTGCACGCGTGTTCCGTGATCGCCAAAAGATGTAATACAGATATTTACATTTGTAAAACGGCGCGCGTATGATATAATAACTTATGTAAGGTTGTTGCACATTGAAAAACAGCTCTTAGTAGCTATCACGATATTTTCTTCGTATGCTCCATTTTTATCATGGGGACGTTACGGATTCGACAGGGATAGTTCGAGCTTAGGTTGCGAGTCGAGGGGATCGGCCTCGTTAAAACGTCAAAGCCTATAATTGGCAAACAAAACAATCTTTCTTTAGCTGCTTAATTGCACTAAAGGTTCCTCCCTCCATCGTCCATGTGGTAGGGTAAGGGACTCAAACTAAGTGGACTACGCCGGAGTTCGCCGTCTGAGGACAAAGGAAGAGAACAACCAGACTAGCAACTTGGAAGCCTGTCGATAGGCCGAAGAGTTCGCGAAATGCTAATATATCGACTACACTCGTAGAAGCTTAAGTGCCGATATTTTTGGACGTGGGTTCGACTCCCACCGTCTCCACCAATACATATTTGGTGGTTTTTTTATTTTGTATAACAAGAAGCATAAGATGGCCGTTTTGGCCAACTTATGCTTCTTTTAGTTTACGGCCAACTTATGCTTCCAGGATTTGAAGAATATTTTTAATGTCGCCTTTAAATAAAGTCGCGACTTTTAGGGATAGCATCACATCATCATCAATCTAAGAATAGCAAATACCCCAAAACGAAAAAAAATGTACATTTTTTTCGTTTTGGGGCGTTATAAAATCCTTAAGTTGATGGGCATATGGCGACTCATTTCTAGAATTGTTTTCATGTGTCAATGATAGAAATATATTTTTAATTATGGCTACTTTTCAACTAGTACGATATCATCAAGATAGGCATCACCGATGTTAACATATCCATTAATTTGTAAGATGACCTTATATGGATTATTAGTATTTAGAGTAGTAAATTCAACCGATTTTTGTTCATACTGTGTGGAAGTAAACGTCATAACAAATGTGTTTTCTCCCCCAGGAGACTGTGCTCCTACAAATAAGGTTTTTTCAGGACCCGATACTTTTCCAGATGCGGACATGATGTATGTAGTATTAGGCTTCAAAGTTACGTCTCCCTTAAGATGACCAGCTCCTGAACTAAAATGAAGTCCTTTAGAATTATTTACTCCTGCATGCTCTTCAATATTGTAAATTAAAGAGCCATATGCTGGTTTAAAAGGTTCTAAACTTGAATTGTGGTCAAAATCAATATTTAAAATATAAGGGTTCTCCTTCTCCTTTAATTGTACATTATCAAACTTAACCCTCCCATTTGCTGTAGAAGCAAGTTTGACAGCAAAGTTTGACACATCTTCCCCTGTTTTAAACTTCATCTCATGATGTTCCGGCTTAAATCCTGAATATTGCTTTTTTGTTAATGGAACGATTTCTTGATGGGCATTCAGATTACCTACTGTTACTTCTGATGGAGAACCTATACTTCCCGCTATATCAAATGTTAATGTATATTCTGTATTCGGCTTTACAGTAACAGGCTGATAGGCTGTGTCTGCATGTATTAATTTGAGATAATGATTGGCTGGTTCAGAAGTGCCGATATTCTCGGTAGAAGAATTAGGATTAGATAAAATCCAGTTATTTAGCCCATCCTCAAAATCTCCATTCTTAACTTGTTCATTTGCAGATGAACTATCTGCTGATACAATACCTGAAAAACCTATACTGGCACTTAATACAATTGCTGTAGAAAAGACTCCTATACCGACTTTTTTTAACAATTTCTTCATCTCCTTTGGTCAGATTAAAATTTACTTTTTCATATTTCTATATATGTTTGGATAAACCTGCCAAAGAACAACTTTAACAATAAATAATTTATGTATCCGAGATTTAGGTTATTTTCATTTGAAGGGGTAGAGGGAGCAACCGTGCCGTGAAGTGTAAAGTAACTTACAGAAAATGTAATACACGATGCGTCGACAGTTGCAAAAATTAACATTTATGCAACACTCCACTTGGGCTTGATTTTTATGGCGCCATAACGTTGCATCTATTGTGTTGCAAATTAATTTTCGATAATACGGTGATATTCGTAGCGAAATAGAAAATAGATATTTGCAACACTATGAATACCTTAACGTACTGCAAAATGATTACCAAAAACCTTTTTAAAAAGTGCACCGTACACTTTTTATCCTTTTACTGGAATCTACTTTGCACTTCCCAGCACAGGTGCCCCTTCTAGCCCTTGAAAGATCTTCAATATATACAAGGACACCTCGCTCAAATTGAACGGGTAAAGAAAGCATATCAAGAGAGCAAAGTGACCTATTAACTAACGAAAGCGTCACTTCCACTTGCTCGTTTATTAAGGTTATTAGTATCAATTTGGCCAAACATTATTCCAAAGCTACATTAATAAAACACACGGCAAGCTTATGGTTTTTTTTTGTTTATGGAAAAGTTATGGTTCTAAAAATAGAATGTATCTAATTTCTTGGTTCTTTCAATTACATCATCAATGCATCTTGTGTGTTATCCCTTAACTATCACAATTTTATCCAGTAAAAGCCTGATTGGTGAGGACTCATAAGCAGTGGGGGATGAACATCTCTATTTAATTAACACTTCGCTTTATTTGAATCTTCATATGTTTTGTGTTTTTATCCATACCTATTGTAAGATTATATAGAGTTCTCCTAATAAACTGTTTTAATGGATTATTTAGGGGTTTTAAATTTATAAATCTTAAATTGTTTTTTGGGGATAATTTTTTATCTAAATAAGTTATATTGAAGTAGAGGTGAACCATCGGTGAAGCAGGTGTTGGTGATTAAAAATGAACGGTCTTCAGCAAAGAAAATTGTAAGCGGTCTAACGCAAGAAGGCTATTTCATTTTAAAACTTCACAATGAAAACCAAGGTTTAAATATAATATATGAACAAGATTGGGATATTATCATATTGGATTGGGACTCATTAAGTATATCGGGACCAGAAATTTGCAGACAAATACGACTTGTTAAAACCACACCGATAATTATTGTGACCGACAATATTTCTAGTAAGGATTGCATAGCAGGGCTACAAGCAGGAGCAGATGATTATATAAGAAAACCATTTGTGAAAGAAGAATTAGTAGCAAGGGTTCAAGCAATTTTAAGGAGAAGTGACTATATCCAGCAAAATGAGATGAAATTTTTTCAGTTTAAAGATCTCTTTGTTGATGCATCTAGCAATATTGTGAAAAAAGGTGGCGAGAACCTCTCCCTTACTAAGCGCGAGTATGATTTGCTTGTATTTTTAATCAAAAACAAAAACACAATATTGAGCCGTGAAATGCTTTTGAATCAAGTATGGGGATATAACGTAGTAGTAAATCCAAATGTAGTAGACTTATATATTGGGTATGTAAGAAAAAAGTTAAAGTGCGAGAAGAAAGACAGATATATTCAAACGATACATGGCAGAGGCTATTCAATGATTGACTGATAAAAATAAGATAATAAAAAAATGAGTAAAACTATTTCATTCAGTTTTACTCGTTTTTTTATTAAATGTGATAATCAAATAGTTTCTGAGAAGTATTAAAAGATGTAAAAAAATATTTCTATCAGGTAATGGATTATGAAAACATTAGCTATTAATGAGCATTTTTTGCAGGGGAAATTATGGTTTATAAGGTGCTCATCTTTTGGGTATTGTGTAGGGGACGATTCTAGCGCGCATTAGTTGAGACCGGATCTAATGAAAGTGTCTACTCGAAAAAAATCGACACGCTCTGAAGAATAAAGGTTAATCAACACGCCCGACTTCATATATTACTTTGTTTGCCTGATTTTATGAATTCACACCATTCACAAGATTTTCACAGAATTAATGACTATACTAATTAACAGGATGTTCAAATGAAAATGATTATCAATAGCGATTCAATTGAATAAAAGTTACCTTCTAATTCAATCTATGGATGTCATCATTTTCGAAATAAATCACACTATAAGGAGTATACATATGAAAAAATCTATGCTTTTAAAATTAGTGAGTATTCTAGCAATTTTCACTTTAATGTTAGTAGCTTGCTCAGATTCAAGTAAAGAAACTTCGAAGGCTAATAATAAAGATAATGGTAGTGATAAGCCAAAAACGGTTGAAATCACTGATGCTCATGGAACTGTTAAAGTCCCTGTAAACCCAAAGAATGTAGTTGCTTTGGATAACAGAACTTTTGAAACTTTATCTGATTGGGGAATTAAATTAGCGGCTGCTCCAAAGGATATCATGCCTGCTGATTCAGCATATAAAAAGGATGAAAAAGTTCAAAATATTGGGAATCACCGTGAACCAAATCTTGAAATTATTGCAGCGGCAAACCCTGACCTTGTAATCGTTGGTCAAAGATTTGCTGACCATTACGAAGAAATCAAAAAATTAGTACCAAATGCAGCAGTTATTGATCTTAATTTTGATGTTTCTGAGAAAGCTACTAAGCCTGGCGAAAACTTAGTAAAAGGACTTAAAGATTCTACAATTACTTTAGGAAAAATCTTTAATAAAGATAAAGAAGCTAAACAATTAGTAGCTGATTTTGATAAATCTATTGAAAAAGCAAAATCTGCTTATAACGGAAAAGATAAAGTTATGAGTGTTATCGTTACTGGTGGTAATATTGGTTTTGCTGCTCCACATTCTGGTCGCGTTTGGGGACCAATGTATGAAATTTTCGGTTGGACTCCAGCGTTAGAAGTTTCAAATTCTACTGCAGGTCATAAAGGTGATGACGTTTCTGTTGAAGCTATTGCACAAACAAATCCTGATTGGATTTTCGTATTAGATCGTGATGCTGCAACATCTGATGCAGCTAAGTCAACACCTGCTAAGGATGTTATTTCTAAATCACCTGCTCTTCAAAACACAACTGCTGTTTCTAAAAAACAAGTTATTTATGCACCAGAAGATACTTACACAAATGAATCAATTCAAACTTATATAGAGTTATTTGGAAATATGGCAAAAACTTTAGCTAAGTAGTGTAAAGGGGTACGAAACAGTGTCAAAAAATATGATTTCTAGGGTTGAGAATATTTCTCAACCCCAGTTTTATAATCAAAATAAAATATGGACAAAACCTTTTATAATAGCAGTTATAGTTGTTATAATTTTAGGGATTATATCACTGTTTACTGGAGTTTATGATATACGTGGACAAGAGGACGGGACAGAGATGTTTTTCATAACTCGTGTTCCGAGAACAGCTGCATTAATGCTTACTGGAGCTGCGATGGCGATGGCAGGGCTCGTAATGCAACTCATTACACAGAATCGCTTTGTTGAACCTACTACAACGGGGACTATTGAATGGTCAGGCTTAGGCCTGCTTTTTGTGTATTTATTATTTCCTGCCCCGACTTTAGTTCAAAGAATGACTGGTGCAATCATTTTTTCTTTTATAGGAACTATGATTTTCTTTCTATTTTTAAGAAGAGTTAAGCTTCGTTCGTCTTTAATTGTTCCGATTATTGGATTGATGCTTGGAGCAGTAATTTCTGCAGTGTCTACTTTTTTAGGACTCCTTTTTCAAAAGACGCAAAGTATTGAAACTTGGTTTGTAGGTTCATTTGCTAACATTCAGGTGGGAAGATATGAATATTTATGGCTGATTGTTATCATTACTTTTCTTATTTTTATGTATGCTAATAGATTGACTTTAGCTGGACTAGGAGAAGATGTCGCAACAAGTCTTGGAGTTAATTACAATAGAATTGTTCTTTTTGGGACTGCTCTTATCTCTGTTGCAGTTGGAATTGTTGCAGCTGTTATTGGACACTTACCTTTCTTAGGATTAATTGTGCCAAATATCGTTTCAATGTTTAGAGGTGATGATCTTAGGAGTAATTTACCTTGGGTTTGTGTGATCGGAATGGGATCAATAACTGCCTGTGACATCATTTCTCGAACAATTATACAGCCTTTTGAATTACCTGTTTCTTTAATACTTGCAACAGTGGGAGCAGTCGTGTTTATTACTATTTTATTGAGACAAAGAAAACCAAGGAGGCTACGATGATCACATTAGAATATAGAAAAAAAGAAAATGTCGAAATCGATTCTAGCCTTCATAATGAAAGTAGATCAGCTAGCGCTTTTCGGTCTAAGAAGGAAGCAAGACGTTATTGGATTTTACTGATAACATTGATTGCTTTAGGTCTTCTTTCTTCATATGGACTTTTAGTTTATAACAATCCAGTTCCGATAGATTCACCTTCTTTTATCCCAGTCGTTAAGAGAAGGATAGTAGCTATTGTTGCAATGATTATCGCTGCAGTTTGCCATAGCTTGTCGACAGTTGCTTTCCAATCTATTACGAATAATAAAATTATTACTCCATCGCTTTTAGGTTTCGAATCACTTTATTCAGCAATTCAAACGAGTACAGTATTCTTCTTTGGTGCTAGTGCGTTAATAAATTTTAATGGAATTGGATCATTTTTATTCCAAGTTGTTGTTATGGTCTTCATGAGTTTGATACTTTATGGATGGTTACTTTCCGGTAAATACGGGAATTTACAACTTATGCTTTTAGTTGGAATTATTATTGGTACCGGGCTAAATTCTGTGTCAACTTTCATGAGAAAACTACTTGCGCCTTCAGAATTTGATATCTTACAAGCAAGATTATTTGGTTCTGTTAATCATGCAGATCCTGCATATTTTCCTATTGTAATTCCTATGATCATAATTGTAGCGGTATTAATTTTTGCTCATTCTAAGAATTTGAATGTTTTGTCACTAGGAAAAGATGTTGCTACTTCTTTTGGAGTTAAATACCAACCTAGTGTAATTTATACGCTTGTATTAGTAGCTATTTTAATGTCCATTTCAACAGCTCTAATTGGGCCACTTACTTTCTACGGCTTTTTAGTGGCAACTTTGAGTTATCAGGCAGCGTCAACTTATGATCATAGATATATTTTTCCGATGGCTTTTGCTATAGGATTTTTAATAATGACGAGTGCATACTTTTTAATGTATCATGTATTCCATGCTCAAGGTGTAGTTTCAGTTATTATTGAATTATTCGGTGGAATCATATTCTTAACTATAGTTTTAAGGAAGAGGGCTTTATGATAAAAATTGATAATGTTAAAAAGTTCTATACTGATAAGGTAAAAATAGGACCTTTGGATATTGAAATACCAAAAGCAGGCTTTACTTCTTTAATTGGACCAAATGGCGCTGGAAAGTCAACGACACTTTTGATGATTGGCAGACTTTTAGATATGGATGAAGGTCAAATTCAGGTAGCAAATATGGATGTTTCTGAATCCAAATCAAAAGACTTAGCAAAAGTTTTGACTATATTGCGACAAGAAAATCATTTTGTAACTAGGCTTACTGTGAGACAACTAGTTGGATTTGGGCGCTTTCCTTATTCAAAGGGAAGATTGACTAAAGAAGATGAGGCTATCATCTCTAAATATATCGATTTCTTAGATTTAACTAGTTTAGAGAATAGATATTTAGATGAGCTTTCTGGTGGTCAAAGACAAAGGGCATATGTAGCGATGGTATTGTGCCAAGAGACGGAATATGTACTTTTGGACGAACCTTTGAACAACCTTGATGTTGCTCGTTCTGTTCAAATGATGGAGCATTTGAGACGTGCAGCTAATGAATTTGGACGAACAATTTTGACTGTCATGCATGACATAAATTTTGCAGCTAAATATTCGGATAAAATTTGTGCTATGAAAGATGGACAAATTGCTGCTTTTGGAACAGTAGAAGAAGTTATGGACCCAACACTTTTGACAGATATTTTTGAAACAAAAATAGAGATTATTAATGGTCCTTATGGGCCAATCGCTGTTTATTAGTTATAAAATGTCTTGCGTAGATTATGCAAGACACTCTAGTTGAAGTTGCTGTCTGTATTTTATAGACAGCAGCTTTTTTTATGTGATTACTCATAAAATGCAAAAGAATGCTTCACCTTTTCAAGTATGTACCAAGTGGAAAAAATATCTCTGTATAATTTTTCAAAAGAATTCAGCTTGTTTTTTGTATATGTAATATTGCATATCAGAGTGTATTGATAAAAGTGTAAGGGGTCACTATAATGAGGGCATAAAGATAAATCACATTTTCGTAGCAATAAAAAGGAGGAAATAATATGGAAATCGCAATGGCAGTTTTAAAATTTGTAGGTGGCGTAATCCCGTTAATTCAAGAACTTTTAAAAGCATTTATGTAAGTTTATTAGTTAGCTATCATTTATCAATCATTATCATATTTTACTAAAAAAAGAACGGGGTGATTTTTCTGAATATTAAGAAAAACACTAAAAGAAGAAAGTTCCTTACATGTTTATTAGTTAGTCTATGCACTATTAATTATTCATCTATTTCCTTCGCAGAAACACAAGCAAGTAATGTAACTGATGTAACCAAAAATGCTAGTGGCATTAATACTGGTATAGCAAATCTTAAATATAATAATCAAGAGGTTTTAGCTGTAAATGGTGATAAAGTAGAAAGTTTTGTTCCGAAAGAAAGTATCAATTCAAATGGTAAATTTGTAGTAGTGGAACGCGAGAAAAAATCACTTACAACGTCACCAGTCGATATTTCAATTATTGATTCTGTAGTGAATCGCACGTATCCAGGAGCTGTACAACTTGCAAATAAAGCTTTTGCAGACAATCAACCAAGTTTATTAGTGGCTAAGAGAAAGCCTTTGAATATTAGTATAGACTTACCGGGCATGAGAAAAGAAAATACAATCACTGTCCAAAATCCGACATATGGTAATGTAGCTGGAGCAGTAGACGATTTAGTATCTACTTGGAATGAAAAGTATTCTACAACACATACGTTACCTGCAAGAATGCAGTATACGGAATCTATGGTTTATAGTAAATCACAAATAGCAAGTGCTCTTAATGTTAACGCTAAATATCTTGATAACAGTCTAAACATTGATTTTAATGCGGTTGCAAATGGAGAGAAAAAAGTGATGGTAGCGGCGTATAAGCAAATATTTTATACGGTAAGTGCTGAACTACCTAACAATCCATCCGACCTTTTTGATAATAGCGTTACTTTTGACGAGTTAACTCGAAAAGGCGTAAGTAATTCGGCTCCACCTGTTATGGTTTCAAATGTAGCTTATGGTAGAACGATTTATGTAAAATTAGAAACAACATCTAAGAGCAAAGATGTACAAGCTGCTTTTAAAGCCTTACTTAAGAATAACAGCGTTGAAACAAGTGGACAGTATAAAGATATTTTTGAAGAAAGTACCTTTACTGCTGTAGTATTAGGCGGAGATGCGAAAGAGCATAACAAGGTTGTTACTAAAGATTTCAATGAAATCCGAAATATTATTAAAGATAATGCTGAATTAAGTCTTAAAAATCCAGCATACCCAATTTCATATACAAGTACTTTCTTAAAAGATAATGCAACTGCTGCTGTTCATAACAATACAGATTATATTGAGACGACAACTACAGAATATTCAAGTGCTAAAATGACACTTGATCATTACGGTGCTTACGTTGCTCAATTTGATGTATCTTGGGATGAATTCACATTTGATCAAAAGGGTAACGAAGTACTAACACATAAAACGTGGGATGGTAGTGGAAAAGACAAAACGGCTCATTACTCTACAGTTATCCCTCTTCCGCCGAATTCAAAAAATATAAAAATTGTAGCAAGAGAATGTACAGGTCTTGCATGGGAATGGTGGAGAACAATTATTAATGAACAAAACGTTCCATTAACAAATGAAATAAAAGTTTCAATTGGAGGAACAACATTATACCCAACAGCTAGTATTAGTCATTAAGTATAAAAAAGCGCCCTATAAGTAGGGCGCTTTTTACTCTTTCCAAAATTGTTCTAATAGAATGACAAGCATGGTACCCACAAGTAAGCCATTACTTAAAACATATTGTAAGGAAGAAGGAATTCCGCTAAATGCACTTTCTGGAAGAAACAATATTCCTAAACTGATTAATAATGAAATTCCTAATATAGTTAATCGGCGTTGATTTACTGCTTCACGTAAAATGGATTGAAATGAAATGCCTATTACTTGGACAAATGTTGCTAAAAGTGCAGCATTAGCAATAGGTCCTGGTAGCAAGGATATAAAGTTTACAATTGAGGGAATAAAAGAAATTCCTGCTAATATAAGACTTGCTATAAGGAACGACTTCACTTTTCTTTGTCCTGTTAGTTTGATAAATCCTGCTGATGCAGGTAATGGTACAATTCCAATTGTAGAGAACAACGACGAGATAATATGTGATATACCTCCGACCCATACACCACGGTTCAGTGTTTGCTTTTCATTTTCTTTAGATAATGGAGCCACTTGTTTTACAGCCGAAATAGCAGCGATTGTATTTGCAACTAAAAGAAATGTAAATAAAGTTGCAGTTAGAGTCATTCCAATATCGAATCTAGGTGTGCCCCAAGCAAATATCTCTGGTAACTTAACTAGTGTTGTGTGCGAAGGCATATGAGATGATTTTCCTAATACTGCATACAAAAGCCAACCGCATGAAATTCCAAGTAATACAGCGTAACTTTTCATCCATCCTTTCCCTTTAATTGATAAGAAAGTAATAAGGACAAAAACAAAGAGAGCAATAGTAGCTGTTGTATAGTCAGGATGGGTTGCAGATCCTTGTAATCCTATCATTCCTTTTACTAACACACCACTAAGCTGAAGTGCTAAGATTAAAAGAAAAGTTCCTGTAACTAAAGGGGTAAATAAACGTAAGATTCGATGTACAAGCCCTGTTATACCAAGTATGAAGAGTAATATACCTGCAATAATTAACCCGCCTTCTAAAAGTTGCAACACGTCTTTTGCACTTTGTCCCTGATGCATAGCGATTTGTCCCGATATGACAAATATACTTACCCATGAACCGGCTGGCCCATCCGCGATGGGATAGCGATGCCCAAACCATACTTGTATAAATGAACTTATTCCTACCACTAAAAAAGTTTGCTGCATTAATGTTGAGACATCCTCTATTGGTAAATGGAATATGCCACCAATAATTATAGGTAATGCAATTGCATTTGCTAATAGAAACACAAACCATTGTAGAATATTAAAGCTCGTATCAAAGTATTCTTTATTCATATTATTCTCCTTTGCCGAAAAAGAATCTCATATTAAAAATCCATCCTTTCTACACAGTTAGATTAAAAAGGATGGATTTTGTAAATCTATAAAATTAATTTAATGATATAGATAGATTTTTAATTAATTACCATGCACGAAATGGTAAGAATTTACCGTTAAGTGTAATTACGATGCGAGGATCGCCACCTTTTGGATCTTCTTGTGTATCCACACCCAAGTTGAAGTTAATTGCACTCATTACACCTTCGCCGGATTTTTCTAAGATTAATTCTCTAATAGTTGGTGCATATTGTAACATCATTTCATATAAACGATATGCAATCGGGTCCGTAGGAGGCATTTCCATTACTTGGCCGCGAAGTGGAACTACTGTTAATGCTTGAACTACTTCTTCATCTAATTCTAATAGTTTACCAATTTCTTCTGCTTCTGGACGTGTCATTGTAGCTTGTCCTAATAACGCTGTTACAACCCAAGTCTCAGAGTGTTCACTTACTTTTGCAATTTCTTCCCAAGTTAACCCTTTTTTAATTTTTGCCGCTAAAATTTTTTGCGTAGCTTCTTGTCTATTCATATCTAATACTTGTTTTTTCATATCTCATAACTTCCCTTCATATACGTGATAATTATTATTTTGTTTTACTATTTAACGCTTTATATCCATCAACCACTACATCTAATTTACCTGTGTGAGGGTCAATAACTAAACCATGTACAGGAACATCTTTTGGGATAAGTGGATGATTTCTTACTAAATCAACATTAGCTTGCGTTGAGTCGCAAACATCATCGAATCCGAATAACCATTTTTCAAGGTCAATACCAGCATATTCAATCGCTGATAAAATTTCTGATGAAGCTACTCCGCGATCTAATATTTTTTGAAGTGTTCCTTTTGGATTCGTTTGGCTCGCGCCACATCTATGGTGTCCAATAAGGAAGATTTCATCTGCATTTAAATCGTATACTGACGCTACAACACTTTGCATAACACTATCGAAAGCAGAAGCAATTTTACCACCTGCATTTCTGATAACTTTTGCATCACCATCGTGTATATCTAAAGCTTTTGGAAGTAGCTCAATTAAACGAGCATCCATGCAAGAAACAACAACCATACGTTTTTTAGGCATTTTTGTCGCTTCACGAGGAGCGTATTCCTTATTTTCTACAAAATGTTCATTGAACGATAGAATTTCTTGTAATAACATATTTGTAACCTCCTTTAAATCTAGATGTATTTTTTTGTTGTGTCCTCTGTGTTATAAGTAAATATAGCTGATAAATAATGTGATGTAAGAGGATAAACTAAGTATAGTGAATTGTATCGATAAGCAGAATAGGTTGGCGAAACACTTTCGGGCTTTCTACTTTCACGGTGAAAGGATTGGTTTATATCATTGATCAAACAGATTTTGAGATACTGAAATTATTAGGAGAAAACTCAAGAGTACAATGGAAAGAACTTGGCCAAAAAATATATATGACGGGGCAAGCTGTAGGAAATCGAATTCGAAGATTAGAGGATTTAGGGATTATTGAACAGTATACAATTGCAATAAACCGAATCAAATTAGGACAAGTAGTGACTGCATTTGTTACTTTGTTCGTAACAACAGCTAATCACCAAGAGTTTATGAATTTCTTTCAAGGAGAAGAAGGGATTTCTGAAGTACACCGTATAAGTGGTGAGGGGTGTTATTTATTAAAAACACATTTTGCTTCCAACGAAGACTTAGATAACTTTCTAGGACGACTATTAAAATATGGGAACTATCGTGTTAACTTATCAATAGGAAAGTTGAAATAAGGTTTCTTTTCTTTGGAGGAGATAGTAACATTATTTGCTAAACTTTATTTGTATAGAGATAATGAAGTCGTTTAATGTTTATCTTAAATAGTCAGAGCCTTACTACAATTTATGTGTAGTAAGGCTTTTTAAAGTTGTTATATTCAACAATTAAGCTGAAGAGTTGTGGGTGGATATGAGAAGATTTCTTTCAAGAGAATCGTAAATGATTTTGTCTTAAGAAAGATCCTGCAACTCAGTACAGGATCTTTAATCAAACGTTTTTAAAAACTAAATTGTGGTTTCATATCACCTTTATAAGGTTCATGTTCAACGAATATAGTTATATCCTTACCAGCTTGGTCTTTACCAGTTCTTTTATACGTAAATTTATTCTTATTTAGTTCAGTAAGCTCAAGAGCAGCACCGTATTTATTATTTCCAATGGAAACATGGGCTCTTATTTTATTTTCGTGTACAACATCGAAGTAGCCATAATCACCGCGGCTTTGACCTGTTTCGCTATTGAAGAACTCATATTTATTAGATTTGTCATCAAATTTTGCTAAACTTATAAAATTCGAATTAAACTGTGTTACATCGTTACCAGCTTCGTCTAATACCTTTGTTCCGTGCCAAAGGGTACCGCCTAAAATTTTATCTCCATCAACGTTTTTAACAATATCGCCTGTAGTCGTGTTCAGCTGCTTGTCCGGATCAGTGAAAGAAAGTTCTTTTTCTTTATATGGGACATGTTCAACGAAAACTTCTACATCTTTACCGTTAGCGTCTTTCCCCATTCGTTTATAAGTAAATACATTTTTATTTAGTTTTGTCATGTCAACGACAGCTTGATACTTCATTGATTCTGAAATTAATATTCTCTTCTTCCCATCATTTGTGACAAAGAAAGTTCCTTTATCGCCACGACTTGCACCTGTTTTAGCATCAAAAAATTCATATCTGCCTGACTTCGCATCATATTTTGCAAGACCAATGAAGTTTGCATTTTCTTTTGTTAAGTCATTCTTATCTTTGTCATACACTCGTGTACCTTGCCAATTTGTCTCGCTAAGAATATTAGTCATTTTTTGCCCTTTAGTTAATTTATTTTCCTTTTTTGTTTCTTTAGCAACTTGTTCTTGTTTTTGTTTCCCATGATTTTCTTCAGCTTTAGTACCAGCACACCCTGTTAATGCTAATGTGAATCCGAGCAATACGGATGATAGTGCTTTTGCTTTTTTGTTCATGTTTTATCGTCTCCTTATTTTATGATTTCAAGTAGTACGGTTAGCGATTATAGTAGCAGTGCGTCATATATGAACTTAGTTGCTACGTTTCTTATGTTAATACCCGACTATAAACTGCCTCTAAATAAAACATTAAAAAAAGATAAACTAATTCCTAAAATTTGTTCATATTTATAAAAAATCGCTAGATTACTGTAGTGGCTACGAGTAATCCAAAAAATACATTGTAAAGAAGAAGGAAAGCCACTAACAATAATGTAATTGCTAATAGAGCTAATCGATTGTAGTGCAAAACTTTTGAGAAAAACTGTAGGAGAAATGAAGATTTTATAGAATTCGTTTCGTATAGGAAGGGGATGTCCATGTTTGATTCAACAGATTTTAAGATTATACAATTACTACAAGAAAACGCTAGAATGAACTGGAAGGAAATTGGGGAGATAGTACATTTGACTGGCCAGGCTGTTGGGAAACGAATTAATAAATTAGAAGAAGCAGGTGTCATTCAAAAATATACGATAAATATCGATAGGGCGAAGCTAGAAGGTTCTATTATGACCTTTGTTACACTATTTTTGCATGCACCGCACTATCATAATCAAATTCAAAACTTTTTTGAAAAAACGGACGTAATTACTGAAATGTATCGTATAAGCGGCGATGGGTGCTATGTCATGACTCTTCACACATCTTCGCATCAGCAATTAGAAGAGGCTCTTGCAGATGTTTTACATTATGGTGATTATCGTATAAATACTGTCATTAAGACAATGGAAAAAAAGAAAGAATAAGATACTTATCCTTTCTTTTTTTTCATATGGAACTGTAATTCTTTATTTGCTTTTGTTTATAAAACAGTTTGCTGACATGACTGTTGCATAAATATCACCAAACTCTAATGCACTCATGAACGATTGATGAGCGTGTACTGCGGAGATTAGATTTCCTTGGAATTCTAAATCTTTTGTTGTACAAGCATCTTCAATTACAATACATTGAAATCCTAAATCACTAGCAGCACGTACTGTTGCATCAATACATACATGAGTCATCATACCGCAAATGACTAGTTGATCTATTTTTTCTGTCTGTAATGTTTCTAATAAATTTGTTCTTAAAAAACTGTTAGGATGATGTTTTTGAATGACTCTTTCGTTAGCAATCGGTTTTACATCATCATAAATTTGAACACCTACTGTATCGGGTAAGAAGAAAGTAGCTCCTTCATTGTTCGCAATATGTTGTACATGAATAACTGTTTTATGTTTTTCACGAAATGCTCTCAAAACTTCTTTCGCTTTTTGTGCGGCTTTTTCAGGTTGATGTAATTCCATATTGCCGCCTTCAAAGTAATCATTTTGTATGTCTACTAATAGTAACGCTTCGTTCATCGTTATTCCCCCATACTTAGTGATTCAGCACGTTATTTGTACTGTACCGTTATTATATAAATTGTAGCTATGCGGAAGTAATAACGTTATGAAACGATTTTAACGGATATAGTTTCAGTGTGAAAAAAGTGAAAGTTGGTATAAGTACAAATGGATTTTGTGGAATTCACAGCAAGGTTATAGATAGAGTGGCATCACAGGGTTAAAAACCATACCTTTGCTGGAGGAGCGGGTTATGTTTTTTTATGAGGAAATGCGATTTTAAGTTTTTGCTGAAGATGTTTTTCTAGGATATGCTGTGAGTGATTGGAGTGAGGTAGTGTCAGATATTGTCGAGCAATCGATATACTGGAAAAATCGTTGATATATTGTGAGTTGTGATAGATATATTGAGAAAATCGTTGATATATTGTGAGTTGTGATAGATATATTGAAAAAATCGTTGATATATTTGTAAAGGGGTGTTTGAGGTGATTGTGAAAGAGAGAAAAATGCCGATTTATATAAGACAGTTAGAAGCACTTCTTAGAAGGTTACCTGTACATCATCCGAAACGAAATTTAATTGGAGAAAACTTGGCAAAACACATGGCGGGGTATAAAGGAGAGCAAGCGATTGATTATCCGCTTAGTTTTATTTCTGAGAAAGAGTATAGTGTTTTACATGATGTTCGCTTATGTAATTATGATAAATACTTTCAAATTGATACTATTATCCTTTCCACAAAGTTTCTTCTTTTTCTTGAGATAAAAAATATAGCAGGTACATTAATGTTTGATGCAAAGTTTAATCAACTTATCCGAATAACAGAAGGAAATTCAGAGGGATTTCCAGATCCGGTTTTACAAATAAAAAGGCAAGAAATACAACTAAAGAAATGGTTAAACTCACATGGATTTTCCTCTAGTCTTCCAATTGAGTCCCTCGTTGTTATTAGCTCGCCTCGTACCATTATAAAATCTTCAGATGACAATCTTCTTCATACAATTATTCATAGTGCCAATTTACCTCATAAAATAAAGTGGTTTGAAAGTAAATATAAGAGAAAAGTTATAGATAATGTAGATAGGCTCATTCATCAAATAATAGCGGAGCATTCTCCACTTCAACAAAATATACTTGAGCAATATAAAATAGAAAAAGAGGAGTTGCTAAATGGAGTACAATGTGAGAAATGCTTAGTTATTCCAATGGTTAAAGTTAAGAAGGGTTGGCGTTGTACAAGTTGTAAAGATTTTTCAAAAGTGGCACATGTGGATGCTATACGAGATTATGCATTGCTCATTAGTAAGACATGTACGAATGGTAATTTGAAAGAGTTTCTCCATGTTTCGTCGGGTATGGTTGTAAACAGAATTCTCCACACACTAAATCTTCCCTACACTGGAAACAACAAAGGACGAATATATGATTTAACTTCTTTCCAATCGTAATTTTGCTATAATAAATAAGTACTTATACGAAGGGGAGTCTAAAGAGAAAATGAAGTCATTTAATATCGATCATGTTATAGCTAGTGTTTTGCAATGGATATTAAATATAGCCTTAATTATATTATCCATTGTGTTATCAATTTTCTTAGTGAATGAGACAATTACGTTCGTGCAGTATATTTTTTCGGCAAAAGAGTATACGTCTTATAAATTGGTTGAAAGTATCATCGTCTATTTCTTATACTTCGAGTTCATTGCATTAATTATTAAGTATTTTAAATCGAATTATCATTTCCCGTTACGTTATTTTATTTATATCGGAATTACGGCCTTAATTCGATTGATTATTGTGTCTCATGAGGAACCGATGGAGACGTTATTATACGCAGGAGCAATTCTTGTTTTAGTTATTGCTTTATACATATCGAATATGAGAGATTTGAGAAAAGAGTAGTAGTGCAGACGTAAGTTTGCACTACTTTTTTACATCTTGACCTTCAAGTTGCTTGAAAGTTTACAATGAAATTAGGGCGTTTGAAATCGAAAAAAATTGAGAAATTAAGTGAAGAGGTTTCTTTTACTTGGAGGTTATAGGAATGAATCAGGAATTGAAGTTACGTCCATTGGAACGAGAAGATTTAAAGTTCGTACACGAACTGAATAATAATGCGCATATTATGTCGTATTGGTTTGAAGAGCCATATGAGGCATTTGTGGAGCTGCAAGACTTATACGATAAACATATACATGATCAAAGCGAACGCCGATTTATCGTTGAGAAAGACAATGAAATGGTTGGATTAGTTGAGTTAGTAGAAATCGATTATATTCATCGTAGAACAGAATTCCAAATTATTATTGATCCGAATTATCAAGGATATGGTTATGCAGTAGAGGCGACGCGTTTAGCAATGGATTATGCTTTCGCTGTATTAAATATGCATAAGATATATTTAGTTGTGGATAAGGAAAATGAAAAAGCAGTACATGTTTATAAAAAGGTTGGATTTATGGTAGAAGGCGAACTTATCGATGAGTTTTTCGTTGATGGTAACTATCATAATGCGATAAGAATGTGTATGTTTCAGAAGCAATATTTTGAAAACAAGTAGTTGAAAGATTCGGAAGTAATGTTGACGCTTCGTAAAACCGTATGCTAAAATCCCTTTTAAGTATTAAGGAAGGTGCAGAATATGCTTTATATAAAATTTGTAAAACTCATTAGAAAACTTTGCTCCGCACAAATGTATACGGTGAAGCGTTGTACGGAGCTTAATCAAGGGGTATAAATCCCCTATATTCATCGGCTGAATAACTTTTCTAAAAAAGTATAGTTTATCTATGCTTATTTCGTTATGGTTTTTCAGCTGGTGTATAAAATAGATTAAGGGGCCATAGACAATGCTTTGTCTATGGCCCTTTGTGTATATTATTCCGATGAGTCTTTACCGTAAATTGGAGTAGTATAGGAAAAAACACGAAGCAGAGGGCTAGTGTCGAATGACGCTATCTCTCTGCTTTTTTTAATTTCAGGAAAAGAGGAATAAAAATGAGTTTACTTAAAGTTGAAAGTTTATCACATAGTTTTATAGATAAAGTATTATACGAGAATGCTTCTTTTGATTTGCATAAAGGGGAGCATATGGGAATTGTTGGGCAGAATGGTGCAGGGAAAAGCACATTAATGAAAATATTGGTGGGGGAAATTATTTCTGATAAGGGAGACATAAAGTGGCAACCTAATATTCAAATTGGGCATCTTGATCAATACGCTGAAATTGATGAGGGTTATACCATTTCACAATATTTAAAGAGAGCTTTTTATGATTTGTATGAAATGGAAAAGAGAATGAACAAGTTATATGAAGAAAGTGCGATGACTGGAGATGAGAATCAACTACTAAAAGCAGCTGAAATGCAAGAGCAGCTTGAAGCTCGTGATTTTTATTCAGTAGACAGTATTACGAATAAGGTGGCAGCCGGTTTAGGTATTGATGCGATTGGGATGAATCGTATTATTGGTGAATTAAGCGGAGGGCAGCGTGCAAAGGTAATTTTAGCGAAGCTCTTATTAGAAGAGCCTAATATTTTATTACTAGATGAACCGACGAATTTTCTTGATAAGGAGCATGTGGAGTGGCTTGCTAATTATTTAATGAATTTTGAAGGAGCGTTTATTGTAGTGTCACATGATTTTGATTTTCTGGAAAAAGTAACTTCTTGCATATGTGATGTAGAGTTCGGAACAGTTAAGAAGTATTACGGTAAATGCTCAGATTTTGTAAGACAAAAGGAGCATTTACGAAAAGATTATATTCGCCAATATTATGCACAGCAAAAGAAAATTGAAAAAACGGAAGAGTATATTCGTAGAAATATTGCTGGGGTGAATTCAAAAATAGCGCAAGGTCGTAGAAAACAATTGGAGCGTATGGAAAGAATTGCGCCACCAAGTTTTACTCATAAACCGTCTATTCATTTTCAGGAACTTCCCATTTCAGTTCAGACAGTTCTTGAAGTAAATAACCTTGAAGTTGGTTACGACTTCGCTCTCTTACCAAAGTTGAATTTTTCAGTAATGGGTGGGCAAAAACTTGTTATTACAGGTTTCAATGGAGTAGGGAAATCTACTTTATTAAAAACAATCGTTGGAAATATTGCTAGTATTTCTGGAGAGTTTCACTTTTCAGAGCAAATAAAGATTGGATATTATGAGCAAGATTTAAATTGGAGCAACGATTCTTTAACGCCGCTTCAAATTATTTCAGAACAGTTTCCTAAACTGAATATGAAGGAAATACGCCATCATTTAGCTGCGTGTGGAGTGAAGGATACGCACGTTTCGCAAGAAATTCGTACGTTAAGTGGTGGTGAACAATCGAAGGTGAAACTGTGCGGATTATTACTATCACCTTGTAACTTCTTAATTTTAGATGAGCCGACAAATCATTTAGATGCAGAAGCGAAGGAAGCTTTGCAAAAGGCGCTAATTAAGTTTAAGGGCAGCATTATCCTCGTATCTCACGAAGCGAGTTTTTATCTTGATTGGGCAGATAGCATCTTTCATATAGAGACAGGATTAGTTAAGGGGGTGTGAAACATATGAGTGAAAACAATTGGAAAACGAAAATTATATTATTTTTGACCGCTCAAACTATTTCGTTGTTCGGCTCCTCTCTCGTGCAATACGCGATTATATGGTATATCACCCTTACAACATCATCAGGAGTGATGTTGACTATTTCAACTGTTTGCGGTTTCCTACCACAAATTGCGATATCTTTGTTTGCAGGTGTTTGGATTGATCGTTATGACCGTAAAAAGATGATTATGTTATCGGACGGGATTATAGCGATTGCGACGTTAGTTTTAGCAATTTTATTTTTAACAGGATATAAAAGTATTTGGTTACTTTTTATTGTGTTACTCATTCGTTCAGCTGGAACAGGAGTACAAACGCCAGCTGTGAATGCATTAATTCCGCAAATCGTTCCGAAAGAGTATCTTATGAAAGTAAATGGAATAAATAGCAGTATTACATCTTTAATTATGTTTCTTTCTCCAGCAGCAAGTGCTGCGATTCTTTCTATTGCCAGCATTGAAACAACATTTTTTATTGATGTTATTACGGCTATGATTGGAATTAGTATTATGCTTATCATTCAAGTAGAGGGACATGTGAATGCAGAGAATAAGCAAAAATCTAATCTACAAGGAATTAAAGAAGGATTCTCTTATTTAAAAGAAAATGTATTTATTAAAAGGCTAATCGTTTTATTGATTATCGTCATGATTTTAATAAGTCCAGCTGCTTTTTTAACACCTTTAATGGTAACTCGTTCTTTCGGGGCCGAAATGTGGAGACTTACTGCTAGTGAGATGACCTTTAGTGCGGGTGCGGCAGCTGGTGGCGTATTGATTGCGGCGTGGGGTGGCTTTCGTAATCGTATGTATACAACAGCGCTAGCTTGTGCATTATATGGACTGCTTATGATTGGACTCGGAATAGCACCGATATTTATTATGTATTTAGTATTTAATTTTTTAATTGGTATAACAATGCCGTGCTTCAATACACCAGTTACTGTGTTATTGCAGGAGAAAGTAGAACCATCGATGCACGGACGGATGTTCAGCCTTGTACAAATTGCGAATTCATGCGCGCTTCCTTTAGGAATGATAATATTTGGTCCGTTGTCGGATATGTTTAGTGTAGAGATTTTGTTAATTTATGCTGGGATATTCGTGCTATTTTGCGCAATGTATATTGTATTAAGCAAGAGGTTTGAAGTGTAAATATTTATAATTTAGAAGGTTTGTGAAGGAATTTAAGATGCTTCGCAAACCTTTTTTTATTAGTCTAGTCAATAATTATTTATTGTTAAACGATAAATAATTATTGACTGTTAATGTTATTTTAGATAATATGATGTTAACGATTTAAGAAGAATTACATAAGTAGAGGAGAATGTGAAATGAAAAATAAATACGTAGTAGCTATTTCTTTCATGATTTTAGCGATTATTTCTTTAACTATACATGCTTCAAACAGTAAAGTAGGAGCGGATGGATTCCTTGAAGAACCTTTCTTTTTCCTAGTACCGATAAGTTATGTATTGTTCCTTAGTGGTATTGGTGTATTATTATTTGGATTTATTACTTCCAAGCTAAAAAAGGGCAATAGATAGGGGCAACCTATAGGGACAAAACACTTACTATGAAATAGAAACATACCATATGGAAGAAAAAGAATAAGTGAGATGAATCATGATGAACCATCATTTTTATAATGGAAGACAAGTAGGAGCAGCTATTACACTGGCTGGGGCACAGGGGACAATTCATGCTGTGAATCAAGCTATTCAAATGCAACAACAAGCATATTTTGCACAAATGTTGCAAAGTCAGTATATGCCGTATTCACAACTTCCGATGCAAATTGTACATTACGATGTACATCCAGCTGGTTTATTTTCCATTCCATATGGCGGGACATATTTCTTATGAAAAAAAGCGACTCAATAGAGTCGCTTTTTTTATATTCCGCCTAGCTTCATTCCAAGGAATGCGAAGAGGATACCAATTATGTAAGTAGCACTTAAATATAAAAGGAAGATGTACGGTTTTTTTAGATTGAGAAGCTGAACAGATTCTAATTTAAACGTAGAAAATGTAGTGAATGCGCCCATAAATCCAGTACCTAATAATAGTTGCCAGCCTGTAGTGACTCCGTTGTCAATTATATATCCAAGTAAAAATGCCCCTGTTATATTAATAAGGAATGTAGCAATTGGAAATTGTGTTTTATTTCTTTTCTTAAACCAATTGCTAATTGCAAATCGTGTAATCGCACCGAAAAATCCTCCTGTTGCGACTAATAAAGCTTCTATCATGAGTAATCACCTTCCGTAAGAGATTTCTTAATTAAGAAATCTCCAAGTGTATAGCCAAGGCCAGACATAATGAGGCCACCAAGTATGCTGCATGATACATATAAGAAGGCTATGCTCCACTCAGAATGATTGATCAATTGCACAGTTTCTACACTAAATGTTGAAAAAGTCGTAAAGGAACCGATGAATCCAGTTCCGATGCCTGTGATAACCTCTGAAGGTAAGATGTTTAGCCGAGCGATATAAGTAGTTAGCCACGCTAAGAAAAAGCAACCGATTAAGTTAATGAGTAATGTTGCCAATGGAAATGAATGATGCCAAAATGTGTTGATATTAAGACCTAAATAATAACGAGAAAGAGCTCCTAATATACCAGCAATGCCAACGATAATATAAATCAATTTTCTCACCTCTTTAAATAGCTTGCTCAAAAAAATAGACTCCTACCAGTATCCATACTGGTAGGAGTCATTAGCTAAGCAGCGTTTATGGCGAACTCCATCGCCTATGATTATTACATATAGTGTACTAAATATACCGTTTAATTTCCAGTGAGGAGGAGGGTGTAACTTTTCTTTTTTTGATGTCTGAAGGCTTTTTAAGTAATTAAAATGGGATCGATTGCTTATCAACTAAATATAGTGATATAAGGTTTTAATTATGATAAAATGTTTCTTATGTGTGTCGTTTTGTTTTATTTGACTGAAAATAAAGAAAAATAAATTCGCGTGAAAAGGAGTCATTTATTTGAAGAAATTTTTTAAAATCGTATTTATATGTGTTTTAGTAGTAGCGGGCATTGTAGGAGGATTTCTAGCGTATATGACACTTACTAAAGAACAGCCTGCTGATGTTACAAGCTTGAAGGTGGAGAATAATAAGGAGCGCGTATTAGCGACTGGAAATGAATTTAAAGTTACAACATTTAATATTGGATATGCTGGGTTAGATAAGGATCAAGATTTCTTTATGGATGGTGGAAAGGGATCTGGTTCAAGTAGTAAAGAGCAAACGGAAACTAATTTAAAGAATATGCTTTCGTTTTTACAAAATGAGAATAGTGATTTTGCACTATTACAAGAAGTTGATATAAAGTCACTTCGTTCATTTGATGTAAATGAACATGAATTTTTGAAAAAAGGATTACCTGATTATGTTTCGTCATTTGGCAAGAACTACGATACGAAATGGGTTCCAGTGCCAATAACAAATCCAATGGGATATGCGGAGGCTGGATTAAGTACGTTTTCTAAATACACTGTTCAAGAAGCGAAGAGGTTCCAGCTTCCTGGAATGGAGCCTTGGCCAAAGCGTTTGTTTGATTTAGATCGAGCAATTGTGGAATATAAAATCCCTGTTAATAATGGGAAACATGTTAGACTCGTAAATTTACATTTGTCTGCTTATGATGAAGGCGGGAAAATTAGAAAACAGCAAGTAGAGTACTTAAAAGAATATATGAACAAGCATTATGAAAATGGTGATTACGTAATAATGGGCGGAGATTGGAATCAATTAGTTTCAAACGCTCAATTAAGTGATCCGAAGTTCGTGAAAGAGCGTCCTGAGTGGTTAGTAGAGTTACCGAAGGACTTTACAGACGGTGGCTTTAAGTGGGCTGTAGATCCGTCTGTTATGACTGTGAGAGATGATGTAAAGAAATATGTAGAAGGTGAAAATTTCGTCACTATTATTGATGGCTTTATCGTTTCACCGAATGTAGAGATTGTAAATGTACAAGGGAAAGATTTAAAGTTTGAAAATAGCGATCATAACCCAGTAAGTGCGGTATTTAAACTGAAGTAATTGATATGTATAAGTAGAAGGTGGGGCTTCATATGGAGTGGTTAAAGAGGACTTGTTTTTCTAACCTTGAGAAAGAATCACAGAAAAATCATTTATTACTGTTTATAACGATTTGTAGTTTCTTCCTTGGGATAATCGCGATTGGGTATTATGGATATATTTTTACAGAGAGAGCAATGGCGTTTTGGATCTGTGGTATTTCTGTCGTTGTATTTGGAACGCTTTTTACTTTTATAAAAAGTATGGAATCAGCGTATAAATATATCATGACATTTATGTTGCTTACAATGTCTTACATTATGGTACAAGCTTTTAATGAAAGCCCGGCTGTATTTCAAATGGTCTATTTTACATTAGCTGTTTCACTTATTTACTTAAGTGAGCGCCTCATTTTAATTCTTGGCGGGGTAGCTGTTGTAATCACATTTATCCTTTGTAGCTATTGGCCGGAGCAATTTTTTGCTTATACAGCCTCATCTGAAGCTGCTAATTTCGCAAGTTTGTTAGCGATTGTAACAATCGCTATGTGGGGCGTCACGAAAATCGGTTCTAATCTGCTCCTTCGTTTAAGTGATGAGAAGCAAGAAGTAATGAGAAAAGCTCAGGAGTTAGAAGAGACGCAAAGACTTATTGAAGAAACAGTTGTGAAACTAGATAGTAATTTCAATCATTTAAGACAAAATATGAACACGTCGATGGAATCGATGAGTGAAATTAATTTTGCCTTTGAAGAGGTAGCAGTTGGTACGCAATCACAATCAGAAATGATGTATCGTTCGGTAGAAGTATTGAATGATATGGAGGGAAATATTGAACAAATTATATCTCAAGTAAGAACTGCATCGGCTCGTGTGGATAAAAGTTTAGAAATTTCAAAGGGTAGCGTACATACTTTAAGAAATTTTGAAGCTAACATGAGAAGTTTAAATGATGTTGTTTCACAGTCTGGAATTATATTTAGAGATTTAATGATGCAATCGAAACAAATTAATGAAATTGTAGATGTAATAACGAATATTTCAAGTCAGACGAGTTTGCTAGCTTTAAATGCAAATATTGAAGCTGCCAGGGCAGGCGAGCATGGAAAAGGTTTTGCTATTGTAGCGAGTGAAGTGTTAAAGCTTGCTGAAGAATCAAATCGTTCTGCGGGAAGAATTCAAGGGATTTTGAAGGAGTTTAGTAATCAAGCAAGTAAGGTAGAAGTGCAGGTAGAGAAGTCAGAAAGAGTACAAGAAGAGTGTAACGAAATGTTAGCAAGCGTTTTAACAAACGTAACTGATTTAGGGAAGTTTATTGATGCGATTAATAAAGTAATGCGAGAGGTTGTTGTTCATCAAGAAAGTTTCCAAGTTAAAACGACGAATATTGTAAAGGATGTTACGCATGCTTCTAACGTAATTCAGCAAACTTCTACAGCTACAGAAGAAGTGCTAGCGAGTGTGGAAGAAGAAAAACATCGAAATGATATATCGGTTAAGACGTTACATACTGTTAGCGAGCAAGTGAAGTTACTAGAAGATATTCTGGAAAAGTAATATTTCTTGAAAAGGGCACACCATGTGTGCTCTTTTTTCATTTAAATAAATACTTGATAGTAATTTAATTGCTTTTCTGCGCGTTTTCTGCCAAGCTTAAGGAGATAAAGTGAGACTAATACCTACTGATTATTAGTTGAACCTCGCAAATAGCGGGATAAAATACTTCAAAGAAAGAATTATATAGGTGACGAATATGATTGAAGTTAAGACTTCTGAACTTAGTGATGGAGAATTTAATAGAGGTGTATTTGCAACTCGTGATATTAAAAAGGGTGAGTTGATTCACTCAGCACCAGTTATCTCTTATCCGAATGAACAGCATGAACACATTGAAAAAACGTTACTTGCTGACTACGCATTTGAGTATGGGGTAAATCATACGGCATTCCTGTTAGGATACGGCATGTTATTTAATCATGCATATAATCCGAATGCAACGTATGAAATTGTCTTCGAGAATCATACTTTTAACTTCTTCGCGTATAAGGATATAAAAGCGGGAGAAGAAATTTTAATCAATTATAATGGTGAAGTGGATGACGATGAGCTATTATGGTTTGATAAGGAAAAAGAAGAGAACGAAAAATAATTTAATGAGTATAGAAAGAGCACATTCTGTGGAATGTGCTCTTTTTTCATTGATGTAAATAAAGTAAAAAGTACAAAAAAATACCACTTTCTTTTTGTATGGTATAGTAAGATACTGAGGGATAGTGTTTTGAAAAAGTCACATATTTTACAAATTGTTGTCTTTCTGATGACATGTCAAGTTTAGTAGTCCATTTGGGTTGCTTTATTATGCAATATATATTTTAATATGAGTGGCACCTCTTATAAATTAAGAGGTTTATAGGTGTCTCGAATTGATTTTGGGTACACTGTATCCACCACTTTAGGTTCTTTCATGTACGTGGGGATATTATGGGCCCGTATAACGGGATAAAATGAATATAGAAATAGAGGAATCGTAAAATGAATATGCAAGAGGTTTATAAATATTTAAGTACGGTATTGCCTGAAGGACATGTTAAACAAGATGAAATGTTAAAGAATCATACGCATATTAAAGTTGGCGGAAAAGCAGATGTTTTCGTTGCGCCTACAAATTATGATGAAATTCAAGAAGTTATCAAATATGCGAACGAATATAATATTCCAGTTACGTTTTTAGGAAATGGATCGAATGTCATTATTAAAGATGGTGGAATTCGCGGGATTACAGTAAGTTTAATTCATATTACAGGTGTTACTGTAACAGGAACGACGATTGTAGCACAGTGTGGCGCAGCAATTATTGATGTATCACGTATTGCTTTAGACCATAACTTAACGGGTCTTGAGTTTGCTTGTGGTATTCCAGGTTCAGTTGGCGGAGCATTATATATGAATGCTGGTGCATATGGCGGTGAAGTATCGTTTGTATTAACAGAAGCTGTCGTAATGACAGGTGATGGAGAGCTACGTACTTTGACGAAAGAAGCATTTGAATTTGGATATCGTAAGAGTGTATTTGCGAACAACCATTACATTATTCTTGAAGCGAGATTTGAACTTGAAGAAGGTGTACGTGAAGAAATTAAAGCAAAAATGGATGATTTAACGTTTAAGCGTGAGTCAAAACAGCCTCTAGAATACCCTTCTTGTGGTAGCGTATTTAAGCGTCCACCAAATAACTTTGCTGGTAAGTTGATTCAAGACTCAGGACTACAAGGTAAGCGAATTGGTGGAGTAGAAGTTTCTTTAAAACATGCTGGATTTATGGTGAATGTTGATAACGGAACAGCACAAGATTACATCGATTTAATTCACTTCGTACAAAAGACAGTTGAAGAGAAATTTGGCGTGAAGTTAGAGCGAGAAGTAAGGATTATTGGAGAAGATAAGGAATAACGAAATACGTATGAAGATATGAATTATTTTAAAATAATATTTGGGTATTGTTGACAATTTGTTTTCAATTCAATATAATGCTAATAATTTAACAAATAACATACGTTGAAAGAGCCCAGTAGCAGTTTGTCACTGTTAACGAGAGAGCTAGGGGTTGCTGGAACCTAGCACAAACAAACTTGCGAATTACACTCTGGAGTATCTTAGGTAATGCTAAGCGGACTAGCAATCGATATTATTGCTAAGAGTGGTATGAGTAGCTATGCTATTTATGCAAACTGGGTGGTAACACGGTGAATAATCGTCCCTATGTCTATCGTAGACATAGGGGCTTTTTTGTTTTTAAAAAATAAAGGGGATGACAAAAAATGAATATTATTGATGAATTAGAATGGCGTGGCGCCGTTAATCAGCAGACTGACGAAGAAGGCTTACGTAAGCTAGTAGAAGAGAAAAAGATTTCACTATACTGCGGAGTTGATCCGACTGGTGATAGTATGCATATCGGACATTTGATTCCGTTTATGATGATGAAGAGATTCCAATTAGCTGGCCATCATCCTGTTATTTTAATTGGCGGGGCAACAGGAACAATTGGTGATCCGAGTGGACGACAATCGGAGCGTCAACTTCAAACGTTAGAAGTGGTTCAGCATAATGTAGATGCGTTAACAGCGCAAATGAAAAAGCTATTTGATTTTGGCGGAAATAGCGAAGTGAAGATGGTAAATAACTATGATTGGACACATGAAATAAATATTATTGAGTTTTTACGTGATTACGGGAAAAACTTTAGCATCAATAGCATGTTAGCGAAGGATATTGTAGCAAGCCGTTTAGATACAGGTATTTCTTTCACAGAATTCACATACCAAATTTTGCAAGCAATGGATTTCCATCATTTATACACGAAAGAGGATGTTCAACTTCAAATTGGTGGTAGTGACCAATGGGGAAATATTACGAGTGGTTTAGATTTAATTCGTAAGTTAGAAGGTCATGAGGCGAAAGTATTCGGATTAACGATTCCGTTATTATTAAAATCGGACGGTACGAAGTTTGGTAAATCAGCAGGTGGTGCGGTTTGGCTTGATCCCGAAAAAACGACACCGTTTGAATTTTACCAGTTCTGGGTAAATACAGATGACCGTGACGTAATTAAATACTTGAAATACTTTACGTTCTTAACGAAAGAGCGTATTGATGAATTAGCAGCGAAGGTAGAAGCGGAACCTCATAAACGTGAAGCGCAAAAAGTGTTAGCGGAAGAAATGACGAAATTCGTTCATGGAGAAGAGGCATTATTACAAGCTGAGAAGATTACAGCAGCGTTATTTAGCGGGGATATTAAATCGTTAACAGCTGATGAAATTGAACAAGGCTTTAAAGAAATGCCAACGTTCCAGTCTTCAAAAGAGACGAAAAACATCGTAGAGTGGCTAGTCGATTTAGGAATTGAACCATCTAGACGCCAAGCACGCGAAGACATTAATAATGGTGCGATTTCTATGAATGGTGAGAAAGTAACAGATGTGGGTACGGATGTTACTGTAGAAAATTCATTTGATGGAAGATTTATTATTATTCGTAAAGGGAAGAAGAACTACAGCCTTGTGAAGTTAGGCGAATAGTTTGTGTGAAAGGATGGGAGTAGGAAGAATACTTCCATCTTTTCGTATACACAATTTGGACATAAAATAATCAGTAAATTTAGATAATTAAAAGGGTTATATTATTCTTCTGCCGAATAAATAAGTTAGAGAAAATTACGGATAAAAATAGCCCGAACCATGCTGGGCATGATTCGGGCTTATATTCAGATTAGTAAGCTAAGCTGAATAGACCTTTAATGTGTGATAAGTAACGAACGTTACTTGCTTCTTTCATTAATGATGCTGGTAAGCCTTTAAGTGGAGTATTGCTTGCTCCAATTGTAGCAACCGCATCTTTACGTCCTAGACTAGCAAGTGTTCCAGAGTTTACAGGTGCGAACTCTTCGAATGCTTTGCCTTCTAGTGCTGCGTATAAGTTGTATCCAATTAACTCACCCATTTGCCAAGCGATTTGTGCAGTTGGTGGGTATGGACGTCCGTCTGGAGCGAAGACAACTGCGCTGTCTCCAGCAACGAATACGTCTTTGTGAGAAGTAGATTGTAGGTATGCATCAACTGTTGCACGTCCACGGTTAACTTCAAGACCTGATTCACCGATTAATGGGTTACCTTGTACGCCGCCTGTCCAAACGAATGTGTTAGCAACAAGTTTTTGACCGTCTTTTAAGTCGATTTCATTGCCAGCAACGTTTGTTACAGGAAGACCAGTTAAGAATGTAACGCCGCGTGCTTCTAGGCTAGTAGTTGCACGTTCGATTAAGTGGTCTGGTAATACTGGAAGGATCTTTGGACCTGCTTCAACAAGAAGAAGTTTAACTTCTTTTGGATTTACGCCGTGGCTTTTTGCAAGTTTAGGCATAATGTCAGCAAGCTCACCAACTAGCTCAACGCCAGTTAATCCGCCACCACCGATTACGATTGTAGCATCAGCTTCGTTTTTCGTTTTCGCGTATTCACGAATACGGTCTTCAACGTGTTTGTAGATTTTGTTTGCATCAGCAGCAGATTTTAATACCATGCTGTTTTCTTCTAGTCCTGGAATACCGAAGTAAGCAGTTTTACTTCCTAAAGCAACTACAAGTGCATCGTAAGATAAAGTAGTGCCACCAGCTAGTTTGATTTCTTTGCTATCAACTGAGAATGACTCAACTGTTGCAATTTTAAGATCGATATCTTTACCTTTGAAAAGCTTTGTAAGTGGCATTGCAATTGCTTGCTCAGACACGTTACCAGCTGCTAGGCGGTGTAATTCAGTGATGATTTGGTGTGTTGGGTATTGGTTAATCACTGTAACTTGTGCTTCTGATTTGCTGTAATATTTACGTACGTTTAAAGCGGCAAGAAGACCGCCATAACCAGCGCCTAAGATGACAATTTGTTTTGACATAGTATGATATCCCCCGTCTTTACTAATTGTTGTTATAAGTTAAATTATTTATTGTTACGTTCTGCACTAATTTGAAGATATGCGTTCACAAAGCGGAACATTTTTTGTGCTTGTGGATCTTTTAGTAATTTTAACAGACCGAATAGGCCGATAACTTCGTTGCTTTCGTCAGCACGATCTTTCGCTTCGATTGCAGTTGCAGCCATGCTTTTCACTGTATCTTTTACAGGTTCTACAAGCTCTGTAATTGCACCAACAGTGTCGCTTTTTAATACTTCATCAGTAGCAACAGTTTGAGCGAAGTCATAAGACTTAGTTAAAATGTTAACAAGCTCAGTTAATTTTGGAAGCTGTTCTACTAGTGTTGTTAATGATTCTTGTACCTCAGGTTTTAACAACTGATCAAGTACATCAAGTTGTCCTTGGCTAGCAGAAATTTGTACAGTTTCTTGTTCTGGCTTTGTTTGAGTCATAGTTTCTGGCATCTCCAATTCTCCTTTACGATAGCAATACTCTTATTTTTTATAAGTAAGATAGTAAACGTTTACGAAACTTTATGCAAAGTTTCACAAAACACAATAAAATGCCTTTAAATTTATGACAGCAAGTAAGCTGCAAACATAAATCTAAAACCATAACGTCTTACTTATTATTTATGAACTGTCCGATATATGGCTTGTCCGCATAATGGAAAAGCTCCGTTACCGGAAAGTGTATATAATATATATCCTATATTATATACTATATACACCTATGTTAACATAAAAATGATTCCTAATTATTTGATATTGAGTGTATAACGTAGTGCTGACAAGGTATGAAAGCGTATAAAATATTTTGTTTCAGTTAGAAATGTACATATATATATAGAAAAAAAGGAAAAAACGAACAAATTCATGTTCGTTTTTTCCTTTTTCCTATTATTCACCTTCTGCAATTAGCATCGATGTGTTACCTTCTTTTTCAAGATGGCATTCGCCCCAAGAACAAAGAGAGTCAAGAATGGATTCTAAAGACCAACCGTAGTCGGTAAGAGAATATTCTACTTTCGGTGGGACTTGGTTGTATACTTTTCTTTGAATGACCCCGTCGTCTTCTAATTCACGTAATTGCTGCGTTAACATTTTTTGTGTAATACCAGGCATTGAGCGTTTTAATTCACTCGTTCTCTTTGTACCTTTCGTTAAGTGACAAAGAATAACAACTTTCCATTTGCCGCCGATAACTTCTAAAGTCGCCTCTACAGGAATATTGTATTTCTTCATATGAACCCCTCCCTTTTTGAGTAAAGTAAGTTTAATAATACAAATGTTACTTTTTAGTACCTATAGCACTTTAAAGTACGTACTTTTTATTATGTTAAATATGTTTCATAATAGCACATGTAAGAGGCAAATGAGTAGTACGGTACCAAAAAGTGACTATGTTACTTTTTAGTGCCTATCATACTTTAAAGTGCGTTCTTCAAAAAAGGAATGAAACCATTCATAATAGCATTTGTAAGTATGAAATATATTTTTTAGAAGATAAAAGGGCCTTTTTATCATACTATTATGATTGGATTTCTTGTAATAAGGAGGAATTCAATTGAGTTCATATACAGTACCATCTTCGGAAGCTCAGACGAATCGAAGAAGTATGTTTGCTTTATTAGCGCTAGCAATTAGTGCGTTTGGGATTGGTACGACCGAGTTTATTAGTGTCGGTTTACTACCATCTATTTCAAAAGATTTAAATGTTTCGGTTACAACAGCCGGTTTAACGGTTTCCTTATATGCGTTAGGAGCAGCGGTAGGAGCTCCTGTTTTAACAGCGTTAACGGCTAGTATGTCGCGAAAGACATTATTAATGTGGATTATGGTTATTTTCATTATTGGTAATGGCATTGCGGCGGTAGCAACAAGCTTCACTGTATTAATTATCGCAAGAATTGTATCTGCGTTTGCACATGGTGTGTTTATGTCAATTGGATCTACAATTGCAGCTGCAATCGTACCAGAGAATAAACGTGCTAGCGCAATTGCGATTATGTTTACTGGATTAACAGTTGCGACTATTACTGGTGTGCCAATTGGAACATTTATCGGTCAAGAGTTTGGCTGGAGAGCGTCATTTATGGCGATTGTCGTAATTGGAATTATTGCTTTCATCGCAAACAGTATACTCGTCCCATCTAATTTAAAAAATGGTGTACCTGTATCGTTTCGTGATCAATTTAAATTAATTAAAAATGGAAGACTATTACTTGTTTTCATTATTACTGCACTTGGATACGGTGGTACATTCGTAACATTTACGTATTTATCACCCCTATTACAAGAAGTAACAGGATTTGAAGCAAGTACCGTTACTATCATTTTATTAGTGTATGGAATCGCCATTGCGATAGGGAATATGGTTGGCGGGAAATTATCGAATCATAATCCGATTCGAGCGCTATTTTACATGTTCTTTATTCAAGCGATCATATTATTTGTTTTAACATTTACAGCGCCATTTAAAGTAGCTGGATTAATCACAATTATTTTCATGGGACTATTCGCATTTATGAATGTTCCAGGGCTACAAGTATATGTAGTTATATTGGCAGAGCGCTTTGTTCCAAGTGCGGTTGATGTTGCTTCAGCAATTAATATTGCCGCATTTAACGGAGGAATCGCTTTAGGTTCTTATATAGGTGGCCTCGTAACGAATTCGTTAGGATTAATCCATACTGCTTGGGTAGGCGGTCTTATGGTAGTAGGTGCTGTGATTTTAACAGCATGGAGCATGACATTAGAAAAAAGAGATCAAGTAAAATAAAAGGAGCGAAAATAAAATGAAAAACTTACAAAGTAAAACAGTATTAAATAATGGTGTAGAAATGCCTTGGTTCGGTTTAGGTGTATTTAAAGTAGAAGAAGGACCAGAACTTGTAGAAGCTGTAAAATCAGCGATTAAAGCAGGATACCGTAGCATCGATACAGCTGCAATTTACGGAAATGAAAAAGCTGTAGGTGAAGGAATCCGTGCAGGTATTGAAGCGACTGGTATTTCAAGAGAAGAATTATTTATCACTTCAAAAGTATGGAACGCAGATCAAGGATATGAAGAAACAATTGCTGCATACGAAGAGAGCTTAAAGAAATTAGAACTAGATTATTTAGACCTATATCTTGTTCACTGGCCTGTAGAAGGAAAATATAAAGATACGTGGAGAGCGCTAGAAACACTTTATAAAGAAGAGCGTGTACGTGCAATTGGTGTAAGTAACTTCCAAATTCATCACTTACAAGATGTAATGAAAGATGCAGAAATTAAGCCAATGATTAACCAAGTAGAATACCACCCTCGTTTAACACAAAAAGAACTACAAGCTTTCTGTAAAGAACAAGGTATTCAAATGGAAGCATGGTCACCACTAATGCAAGGTCAATTATTAGATAATGAAACATTACAAGAAATTGCTGAGAAACATGGTAAAACAACAGCACAAGTAATTTTACGTTGGGATCTTCAAAACGGAGTAATTACAATTCCAAAATCAACGAAAGAACACCGCATTATTGCAAATGCTGATGTATTTAACTTTGAATTAACAAAAGAAGACATGGAAAAAATCGATGCGTTAAACCAAAATCACCGCGTTGGTCCAGATCCTGATAACTTCGATTTCTAAGATTAAAGTAAGAAAGAAAAAAGAGTGCTTTTATGCGCTCTTTTTTTTGCATAAAAATATTTTCTAATTAAATACTACTTAGTATTAAGTTTGTTATTAAGGGGCTGTAAACATGAATATAAAGCAATCGTTCAAACTTTTAGCTATGTTTTTAAGTGTCTTATTTGTATTATTCCCACTTCAAAAAGCATTCGCAGAAGTTATGGATCATACAAAGTATGAAATGAATTGGAGTTATAGTAAGTCAAAGAAGAAACCAATTCGAACAGAACTTATTAAAACGGCAGATGGAAAAATTGCATTTTGCTTAAATGTAGATTTAAAATCTCCGAGTGGTCAAGATTTACCAGAAATGGGTAAAGTGGATATTAATGTGTACCGTGTACTGTTGAATGGATATCCACAAAAGAGCCCACAAGAATTAGGAGTATCTGATTGGAGAGAGGCGCATTACGCAACGCAGCTTGCAGTATGGAATGCGTTAAAACAAATTGATGTTAATGATTTAGATTTCCGAAATAAAAATGTAGAGAAAGTAACAAAAGATATCGTTGCAAAAGCAAATGCTAGCGAAGAGCTACAAGAAATTACGATGAGTGTAACTCCTACAGAAGAACAAGAAGCAGTATTAAAAAATGATTTCTTTGAAACAGGTTTATATACGGTAGAAACAAATGCAAAAAGCGGAACGTATAAAGTGCAAGCAACAGGTGCACCAGCGGGCGTGAAATTTGCAAATGAAAAAGGCGAAACAAAAACAGAATTTAATGTAGGAGAGAAGTTCCGCATTTTAATTCCGAAACAAACGCCAGCTGGTGGATTTAGCTTTAAAGTATCAGGAAATTTAACGAAACTACAAGGAATTGCGCATAAAGGTACACCGACTATTCAAAATGCAGTAGTATTACTTGAGCGTAGTGAAGAAAAAACAAGTCCAGAGTTAGCGGTAAGTTGGAAAAAGGCTGAGGCTCCAAATAAACCAAATAAGCCATATACTCCAAATGAACCGCATAAACCGAATCAATATAAAAGGTAAGGATGAAAGCATTGGTGTTAACCAATGCTTTTTATATATGAGTTTTAAAGTTATATCAAAATAATTATTTACTATATAAAACGCTGTTTTAATGATAGGAAAACTATTTAGAAATAACAAAATATAATAAAATCTAAACGTAACGATTAATAGATTAAATTCACAAAATTGTAACATTATTCTAATTGAAAAGTCTATCAAACAAAGTGTAAAGCGTGTACAATTCATTTGGAAAAACTACCTATAGATGGTCATATATGAAGAAAATGTAAGATGATATTGTTGTTTTTATTTTTAGATGTATAGATGACAAGACTAAAATATATCATTTACTATACCCTTTTTATGTAGAAAGAGAACTCATCACACGAGGAAAGAAGTGAGGAGGATACAGTACATCAAAATTTTATAATATAAGAAAGCGAATACATAGGAAGAAATGCGGTAGCAATTGATATAGGTGCGCGAAGTGTTAGCCTATTCATTACATGTTTTTATAAAAATAATAGGATTTCTTATTAAACGAATATATAGGGTAGTTTCTTTAAATAAAGGAACAGGGGACACAGATTATGTCGAAGAAAAAGACGAGTAGGGTATTAGTAGCTGGTGCTTGTTTAGTTACGTTATTAACGCCATATGGACTTGAAGTACCTAAGGTGTATGCAGAGATGACGATGGAAGATAAGGAGAAAGAGCAAGAAGAGCGAGTGTATCAATTGCTGCCAAAAGGTAATGTAGAAGAGATGCGTGAGTTGCATCAGCGTCGAATGAGTTTTTCTCCTTATGAACCAACGGGCATTTATGTAAAGCCGGGTGAAGAAGTAGTTATTCAAGTAGAAGGGACTCAACAGATTAAAGCTTATATTGGTACATATTCTTATGAAAAAGAAGAACCTAAACAATTCAATTTAAATCCTGGTGAGAATAAAATTTCTTCTTCAAATGGGGGACTATTATACTTTCATAATTATCACAACACAGGAGAAGTAGTCGCTAAAGTGAAAAAAGGTGGTACAACAAATCCTTTATTTATTTTAGGAAAGCATACGACAAAAGATTGGAAACGTATGTTGGCAGAGAATCCTGATCCATATGCAATAGAAATGAAGGGAGAAAATAGTTTATTAACTATGCATCCTGAGACTGTAGCGGAGCATTTAAAACAAGAAGATCCAGCTGCGTTATTAAAGAAACACGATGAAATAATTAATATAGAACATAAGATATCAGGTTTATCAAAAGGTGGTGTGGGTGTTGCGAATCAAGGTAAACATTCCATTCATTTTGTTGAAGACTGGTATACGGACAATTATATGTATGCGACTTATTATCGAACAGCTTATAGTAAAGGGAATTTAGGGCCAGTACTAAATCTAGAAGAGTTAACTAATGATGGATGGGGGCCTTGGCATGAAGTGGGACATCAACATCAACAGAATACTTGGTTATGGGATGGACTTGGAGAAGTAACCGTTAATATTTATTCTTTGGCAGTTCAAACTACATTCGGGCATAAAACAAGGTTAGAGCAAGAGGGGCGCTATGAAGCTGCATTTGCTTATTTAGGTAAACCAGATGCACAAGAAAAGATGGATGTATTTGAGAAATTAGTTATGTTTTGGCAGTTACATTTAGCTTATGGGGAACAATTCTATCCGAATTTACATCAAATGTATCGTTTGTTACATGACACAGAACTGCCTAAATCTGATGAAGAGAAAAAGCAGATGTTTATTTATATGACGTCAAAAGTGGCAGGACAAAATTTAATTCCTTTCTTTGATAAATGGGGATTATTTGCAAATGATGCTACGAGAGAAAAGATTGAAAAATTAAATTTACCAAAATTAGAAAAAGAAATATGGTTATCTACAGATAGCAATCCAATTCGTGAAAAACAAACTGAGTTATATGAAGTTCCATATGGCGAGCCAAATAATGAAAAAATACAAAATGTAGTAATCGGTACTACACATGATGAGAAAAAAGCAAAGGAACTTGTACAGAATTTAGGAGAAGGTGTAAAGACAACAGGTGTGATTATGCAAGATAAGCCTGAAGTTGGAGAAAAAACTTTAAAAGTAGAAATTGTAGATGGAAAAGGAAATAAGAATTTCATTCCAGTTGTAGTGAATGTTGGATATGGGGATAGCCTACTTGTATATGGATTGAAATATACCGGGGAGGGAGACTTGAAGTCAACCGTAACTCTACACCATGGTACAAAAAAATTTAGTGCAACAGATACAAAAAATTTAATTCACGATTATTTTCAAGATGAGAAGTATTTTGAATTTACACTGTACGATAAAGAGGGAAAAAAGAAGAAAAATATAGCGGTAAAAGGGTTGGAGAATACAGAAGCTTTTGCCAAGGAAGTAAATGTATTAGCATTTGAATATGGAGATGTGGTGAAAGTATATCATGCAGAATCTTCACGCTTACATTGGTATCAAAAGGGTTTATATGTGGGAGAAGGAAAAAATAAAGAAATAAAAGAATTATTCTTCAAAATTACTGAAAATGGATTTGAGAGATTAAAAACATTGCAAGAAGTAACAGCAAAGCCACAAACAGTAGTAGTCGGAACAGAAGTAGAAAAGCTAGAAGCGAAAAACTTTGTTGAAGTGAAAGACGGAGAGGTAATTGGCTTTGTAGAAAAGCCAACTACAACGAAAATCGGAAAACAAACAGCCAAAGTAGAAACGAAAGATCGTTTTGGAAATAACCAAGTAACAGAAGTACCATTAGAAGTGGTTTATGGAGATAGCATTGCATATGCAGGATATAACAATGATATTGCTTCAGTGGTAACGTTAAAGCATGATGAGAAGAAATTCCATGTGACTGATATGAATAGCCAGATTCATAAGTATTTTAATAAAGAGCTATACATGGGAATCACGTTATATGATGGAGAAGGAAAAGAGAAAAAACGTGTAACAGCAGAAGGACAAGAAACTTCAAAAAACTTTGCAGAACAAGTGAATGGTACGCAGTTTGAGTATGGAGATGTAGTGAAAGTATTCCATGCAGAACCAGATCGTTTGAAATGGTATCAAAATAATACTCTTACTGGTCAAGGTAAGAAAAAAGGAACAAAAGAACTATTCTTCAAAGTGACAGAAAAAGGTTTCGAGAAAATGGATATGTTGCAAGAAGTAACAGCAGTACCACAAAAAGTAGTTATTGGAACTGACGTTGAAAAATTAGAAGCAAAAGATTTTGTTCAAGTGAAAGATGGAGAAGTAATTGGAGTTGTAGAAAAACCAATTACGACAAAAATCGGTGAACAAAAAGTAAAAGTGGAAACGAAAGATCGCTTTGGTAATAAAAAGGTGACAGAAGTTCCATTAGAAGTGATTTACGGTGATAGTATTATGTTCTTCGGTACAAGTTATGGAGGAACAAATATTAAATCGGTTGTCACGTTAAATCATGAAGAAAAGAAATTCAGTACAACAGATTCAGAAGGTCCAATGCATACTTCATTTGCAGATGAGAAGTATATGGCGATGACTGTATACGATAAAGATGGAAAAGAGAAGAAAACTCTATCAGTAAAAGCATCTGAAAATACAAAAGGATTTGCGGAACAATTCAACGAAATGACGTTTGAATATGGAGATATAGTAAAAGTATATCAAAAAGAGTTTGATAGATTTAAAGTATATAAAAAGAATGAACTAGTGGATACACAGTATGGTGTTCATGAAGTGATCTTTAAAGTGACAGAGCAAGGTTTCGAGAGAATGGAAGCTCAACAAGAAGTAACGGTAGTACCGCAAAAAGTAGTAATTGGGACAGAAGTTGAAAAATTAAATGCAAAAGATTTTGTTCAAGTAAAAGGTGGAGAAGTAATTGGATTTGTAGAAAAACCAATTACGACAAAAATCGGTGAACAAAAAGTAAAAGTGGAAACGAAAGATCGCTTTGGAAATAAGCAAGTGACGGAAGTTCTCCTGGAAGTAACATATGGAGATAGCTTACTTGTATATGGGTTAAGCTATGGTGGTGACGATATGAAATCAATTGTAACGTTACATCATGATGCGAAAAAAATGAGTGCGACGGATACGAGTAATTTGATTCATGATTATTTTGGAGATGAGAAGTATTTTGCATTCACTCTGTACAACAGAGAGGGAAAAGAGAAGAAAAATATAGAGATAAAAGGGCTGGAGAGTACAGAAGCTTTTGCTAAGGAAATAAACGGACTAGCGTTTGAATATGGAGATGTGGTGAAAGTGTATCATGCTGAATCTTCACGCTTACACTGGTACAAAAAAGGTGTATATGCGGGAGAAGGAAAGAATAAAGAGATAAAGGAACTAGTCTTCAAAATTACTGAAAACGGCTTTGAAAGAATGGAAGCTAAGCAAGAAGTAACAACTGTACCGCAAAAAGTAGTAATCGGAACAAACGCTGATAAATTAGATGCAAAAAACTTTGTTCAAGTAAAAGACGGAGAAGTAATTGGTTTTGTAGAAAAACCGGATACAACAAAAATTGGTGAACAAAAAGCAAAAGTAGAAACGAAAGATAGCTTTGGGAATAAGAAAGTGACAGAAGTATCTGTGGAAGTTACATATGGAGATAGCATAGTATATCAAGGTGTGTCGAATGTAACACGTTCAATTGTTACGTTAAACCACGCTGAAAAGAAATTACATGCAACATTTACAAATGAGGAGATTCATTATCGCTTTGTAAATGAGCAGTATATAGGCCTTACGATTTATGATCAAAATGGAAATGAGAAAAAGCATGTAACGGCAGAAGGACAAGAGACTTCAAAGAATTTTGCTGGGCAATTAAATGGAACGGCATTTGAGTATGGAGATGTGTTGAAAGTATATCATGCGGAACCGAGTCGTTTGAATTGGTACAAAAAGAATGAGTTAGTTAAAAAAGAGGATGCGATGAAGGGGCAAGAAATATCCTTTAAGATTACTCAAAATGGATTAGAGCAAGTGCAATAATAAGAAAAAGCTCGTAAAACATAATGTTTTACGAGCTTTTTTTATTATTCAGCTTCAGAAACTACTGTGAAGCGTTCGTTTACGTGTTTTGGGTTTTCGATTTCATCAAGTGCTGCAACTGCGAAGTCTTCGTAACTTACGTAGCTATCACCTTTTGCGTTCACAAGAAGATTGTCTTTGCCAGCTTTGTAAGAACCAGTACGTTTTCCTAATGCAAATAGTGCAGAAGGGCTGATGAATGTCCAAGTAATATCGTTTGTTTGTTGTAAGATTTCTAAGTTTTTACCTTGGTTTTGAGCTGTTGCAAGGTATTCGCCTGGGAAACCTGGTGTCTCAAATACACGTGTTGTTTTCTCTTCGTCTACAAATAAGCTTCCAGCGCCACCAACTACAAGTAATTTTGTATTAGGTGTACCTTTCATAGCTTCAATTAGTACGTTTCCTGCATCTACGTGAAGGTGTTCTTGTCCTGCTGGAGCGCCAAATGCATTTACAACTACGTCGAATGCTTGTAGGTCGTTAGATGTAAGAGAAAATACGTCTTTTTCTAAAACTTTTACGTTTTCTTCTGTAATTTTTGCGGCGTTTCTTACGATTGCAGTTACTTCATGTCCACGATCTAATGCTTCTTTTAAAATACGACTTCCTGCTTTACCAGTTGCTCCGATAATTCCGATTTTCATAATAAATCCCTCCAAAGTGTTTTGTTAAATTGTATATCTGAAAGTGAATGAATGTATTGTAATTAAGTTTGTTACAACCTGTTGTAATCATTATAGTTACAGGTTGGTGTTTTTGTCAATGGGGTAGTTTGTAGATTTATTTTTTGTTTTAGTATGCACAGTTAGAGGGAGGAGAGTCATAAAGATATTGTTACTTCGCGCTTGGCTAATATTTGGAAATTGCAAATTGTCGAAAAATGTTGATTTTTGAATGTTTTTTAAATATAATTCGTTTTATGGAGAAAAGGAGGGGTTAATTGTATGAATATTTTGGAACAATTCGTTTCATCAACGAATACGATTCTTTGGTCATATATTCTTATTGCAATGTTAATTGGTTTAGGGCTTTATTTTTCTATTAAATTAAAATTCGTACAACTTACTCATTTAGGGGAAATGATTCGTTTAATGAGTGATGGACTAACTGGCAAGACACGTAAAAAGGGCAGCGTATCATCGTTCCAAGCATTTTGTATGAGTTCTGCAGCTCGTATTGGTATCGGGAACTTAGCTGGTGTAGCGTTAGCTATTTCTATGGGAGGACCTGGAGCTGTATTTTGGATGTGGGTTATTGCGATTATCGGTGCGTCTTCAAGTTTCGTAGAAAGTACGCTTGCGCAAATTTATAAAATAAAAGATGGCAGTGGCTTCCGCGGTGGTCCTGCTTATTATATGGAAAAAGGTTTAAATAAACGTTGGATGGGGATTTGGTTCTCTGTTCTGATTACAATTAGTTACGGTTTAATTTTCAACTCAGTACAAGCAAATACAGTAACATTAGCGTTTGAAAATGCATTTGGCTTAGAGCGTTATATTGTTGGTATTGTATTAGCTGCATTAGTTGGGGTTATTATTTTTGGTGGTGTAAAAAGTATTGCACGTATGTCGGAAATGATTGTTCCGCCAATGGCGCTTATTTATATTGCAGTAGCTATTTTTGTTGTCATTAAAAACTTCTATTTAATACCAGATGTGTTTACGGAAATCTTTAAAGGTGCATTCGGTCTAGATTCAGCTGTAGGTGGCGGTATCGGTGCTGCGATGAAATATGGTATTCAGCGCGGATTATTTGCGAACGAAGCAGGTATGGGTAGTGCGCCGAACGCGGCGGCAACAGCTGATGTAACGCATCCGGCGAAACAAGGTTTTATTCAAACAATTGGAGTATTAGTAGATACATTCTTAGTATGTACATCAACAGCGTTTATCGTACTATGTTCTGGTGCATATAAAGCAACAAATTTAGAAGGTATTGAATTAACACAAAATGCATTAAGTTCACAAATTGGCCCATGGGCGAGCAGTTTCTTAGCGATTATTATTTTCTTATTTGCATTTAGTTCACTTCTAGGAAACTACTATTATGGTGAAACAAATATTGAATTTATTAAGCAAAGCAAAACGTGGTTAACAATTTACCGTATTGCGGTAGTTGGAATGGTATTATTCGGTTCTGTTGCGACGCTTCAAGTTGTATGGAATATGGCAGACTTATTTATGGGTCTAATGGTAATCACGAACTTAATTGCAATTACACTTCTTGGCCGATTTGCGTATGCAGCATTAGCAGACTATGTAAGGCAAAAGAAACAAGGGAAAGATCCAGTCTTCAGTGCAGATTCTATTCCTGGTTTAACGAATACAGAGTGTTGGGATAAGTCAGCGGTAACAGATAAAGAAAAAGCAGTGTAATTGAAAAGGTGAGCATCGAGGCAAATTCGATGCTCGCCTTTTTTGTTGTAGTAAATAATGAAAAGGGTGAGGGGTAATTATTAATATAACTTTTTTTGTTTGTTTCTCTCGTTATTATGGGGAACGTACTGCTTTAAAAGTATGACTGGTCGAAGAGGATAAGTGATTGAGTATTGGATAAATGCATGTAATAGCTATATTTTTATGAAAAAAAACACGTATGTTAAGATAATTAACATACTCATGTCATAAAACCTTACATAAAGTTCTTGATTACTTAAAGTTTTTAGAATATAATTTTCTTATTGTTAGGAAGAGGGGGCAATACAAATATGGATTTTTTAGCTAGGGTAATTGGGGATGTAAATAATATCCTTTGGTCATATATCATTATTGCGATGTTAATTGGGTTAGGGCTCTATTTTTCATTTCGTGTGAAATTTGTCCAAGTTCGTTACTTCGGTGAAATGATTCGTTTGCTTGGGGATGGAGCAAGCTCGAAAACGAGGAAAGCGCAAAAAGAGAAGAGCGGCGTATCATCATTCCAAGCGTTTTGTATGAGTACAGCTTCTCGTGTAGGTACTGGTAACTTAGCTGGTGTAGCTATTGCGATCTCAGCAGGTGGTCCAGGAGCAGTATTTTGGATGTGGTTAATTGCGGTAATTGGGGGTGCTTCTGCATTTGTAGAGAGCACATTAGCGCAAATTTATAAAGTAAAAGATGGGAATGCATTCCGTGGGGGCCCAGCGTATTATATGGAAAAGGGTTTAAATAAGCGCTGGCTTGGAGCTATTTTCTCTGTATTAATAACAGTAAGTTTCGGATTAATTTTTAACGCTGTACAGTCTAATACTGTAGCAGCTGCTTTTGATGGTGCATTTAAAACAGATAGCAGATTGGTAGGTCTTGTTATGGCTGGTTTACTTGCAGTTATTATTTTCGGTGGGGTAAAACGAATTGCTCGCGCGGTTGAAATGATTGTTCCAGTAATGGCAATTATTTATGTAGCAGTGGCATTATTCGTTGTTGTAACAAACATTACGGCAATCCCATATGTATTTAAAGAAATTTTCTTACATGCTTTCGGAATTAAAGAAGTAGTAGGCGGAGGATTAGGAGCTGCGATTTTATTAGGGGTAAAACGTGGGTTATTCTCAAATGAAGCAGGTATGGGTAGTGCGCCGAACGCAGCAGCGACTGCAAACGTAACGCACCCAGTTAAACAAGGTTTCATTCAAACTTTAGGGGTATTTACTGATACATTATTAATTTGTAGTTGTACAGCATTTATTATTCTTTTATCAGATGTGCATAATGCAGCTGATTTAAATGGAATTCAATTAACGCAGCAGGCGTTAAGTCAACATATCGGTCCATGGGCTTCTATATTTGTGGCAGTTGCGATCTTCTTGTTTGCATTTAGTTCATTAGTAGGTAACTACTACTATGGTGAAACAAATATTGAGTTCTTAAATGGAAGTAAAGTGTTATTAAATGCATACCGCATTGCTGTACTTGGTATGGTTATGCTAGGATCTGTAGCGACAATTCAAATCGTTTGGGATTTAGCAGATTTATTTATGGGAATTATGGCAGTTATTAACTTAGTAGCAATTGTATTCCTTTCTAAGTACGCTTTCGCAGCGTTATCAGATTATATTAAGCAAAAGAAACAAGGGAAAGATCCAGTCTTTTATGCGGAGTCTATTCCAGGTTTGAACAATACAGAGTGTTGGGATAAGCCAGCGGTAGCTGATAAAGAAAAAGCAGTATAATGAGGTGAGCATCAAGTGAAACTTGATGCTCATTTTTTGTTGGTTCAGCTATTTGTGTGAAGTGAAAATCCTGCTCATTAAAGTTTCGCTTTATAATGAAAAAGACGAACATTAATGAATGTTTCATAATAAAATGTATTTTTTTAAGAAAAGTGCGGATATGAGTTGTGATTTGTGTTAGAATGGAAAATGCCTTTGAAATAAGAGGTTTTATGATCTTTCCTATCCGATTGAAGGTTTTGGAGGAGAAATGGAAAGTTCGGATTATTTCTTGTTTCGAATGGTCAGACGTTCAACGTTAATGAAGAGTTAAATGGAGGATTTTATTAATGAAGTTTGTTATGTTCCTTATAGGATTACTCGTTGTATTTGTACTCGGTTTTCTTATAAGTGCCGATCGAAAGAAGATTAAGTATAAACCAATCGCAATTATGCTTATTATTCAGCTAGTATTATCTTATTTCTTATTAAATACACAAGTTGGTTATATTTTAGTAAAAGGAATTTCAGATGGATTTGGCGCACTTCTTGGATATGCGGAAGCTGGAATCGTTTTCGTATTTGGTGGTCTGGTTAATAAAGGAGAGGTTTCATTCTTCTTAACAGCGCTATTACCAATCGTATTCTTTGCGGTTTTAATCGGAATTCTGCAACACTTTAAAATTTTACCGATATTTATTCGTGCTATTGGTACGTTGTTAAGTAAAGTAAATGGTCTAGGAAAACTAGAATCATATAATGCAGTAGCAGCTGCCATTGTTGGACAAGCAGAAGTATTTATTACAGTAAAAGATCAATTAAGTAAAATCCCAAAACATCGTTTATATACATTATGTGCATCTTCAATGTCGACAGTGTCGATGTCAATCGTTGGTTCTTATATGAAAATGATCGAACCGAAATATGTAGTAACAGCACTTGTATTAAATTTATTTAGTGGTTTCATTATCATTCATATTATTAACCCGTACGATATTACAGAAGAAGAAGATACACTGAAATTAGAAAATAAGAAAAAACAATCATTCTTTGAAATGCTGAGCGAGTACATTATGCTTGGTTTCACGATTGCGATTACAGTAGCAGCTATGTTACTCGGTTTCGTAGCATTAATTACAGCAATCAATAGCTTGTTTGATACAATGTTCGGTATTACATTCCAAGCTATTTTAGGATATATTTTCTCACCATTAGCATTCGTAATGGGCATCCCGCAAGCAGAAATGGTAACAGCGGGACAAATTATGGCAACAAAATTAGTATCAAACGAGTTTGTTGCGATGCTTGACCTTGGAAAAGTAGCTGGTGATTTATCGGCTCGTACGGTTGGTATTCTTTCTGTATTCCTTGTATCATTTGCGAACTTCTCATCTATCGGAATTATCGCAGGTGCAACGAAAGGTATCGATGAAAATCAATCAAATGTTGTATCATCATTCGGTTTACGCCTTGTGTACGGTGCGACGTTAGTAAGTATTCTATCAGCGATTATCGTTGGTGTTATGTTATAAAGTGAAACTTTAATTAGTGGGGGGAGCTTTATCCCCCGCTGATTATTAGTTGAACCAATCGGGCTTTTATGGGCAATTAATCACCCATCTAACTTCTTTGTTTTCGCTGAATGTTGAGATGGGGGTCTTACTGCCCGTTAAAGCGGGGTAAAAAAGGGTAGCTCTAGCTCATAGCTAGGGCTATTTTTTTTATGGTAAATTTGCATGAAAAAACCAATTGATTAGGAATATATTAACATATAAAAATCTTTTAAAATTTATATTGCATTTCACCTAGATAACGCTTACAATTTGATTTGTAGGTGGTATCAATTTCAGACTTTCAAGTATGGTAGGAGAGAAGAAGCTACCTTTTATAAATTGCAATTTATGTAAACGCTTACTGATTTTAGATGACAGTTGAATAGTTTTAGGGGTTTAAAATTTTTTTAACAACAATGGTCAGACGTCATTCGTTATACGTTATACGACCAATAATTCGTGGGAGAAGTGGGGGATTCACATATGAAAATAGTAATGTTTCTAGTCGGTTTACTTGTAGTGTTTGTACTAGGTTTCCTTATCAGTTCAGATCGTAAGAAGATTAAATATAAACCAATTGCACTTATGCTTGTTATTCAATTGGTACTTGCGTATTTCTTACTAAATACAAAGGTCGGATTTGTATTAGTAAAAGGGATCGCAGATGGATTTGGTTCTATTTTAAAATTTGCGGAAGCTGGGGTTAATTTCGTATTTGGTGGTCTAGCAAACGATGGACAAGCACCATTCTTCTTAACAGTATTATTACCGATTATTTTCTTAGCAGTATTAATCGGGATCCTGCAACATATTAAAGTTTTACCGATTATCATTCGTGCAGTCGGTTTCCTATTAAGTAAAGTTAACGGTTTAGGAAAACTAGAATCATATAATGCGGTAGCAGCTGCAATCGTTGGTCAAGGGGAAGTATTCATTACAGTAAAAGATCAACTAAGCAAATTACCGAAAAATCGTTTATACACACTTTGTGCATCTTCAATGTCTACAGTATCGATGTCAATTGTCGGTTCTTATATGAAAATGATTGATCCAAAATATGTAGTAACAGCACTTGTATTAAACTTATTTAGTGGATTCATTATTGTTCATATTATTAATCCATATGAAGTAAAAGAAGAAGACGATATTTTAGAATTACAAGAAGACAAGAAACAAACATTCTTTGAGATGTTAGGCGAATATATTATGCTTGGTTTCTCTATCGCTGTAACAGTAGCGGCGATGTTAATCGGTTTCGTAGCATTAATTACAGCAATTAATGGTGTATTCGATTCAATTTTCGGAATCACATTCCAAAGCATTTTAGGATACATCTTCTCACCATTAGCATTCGTAATGGGTATTCCAACATCAGAGATGTTACAAGCAGGACAAATTATGGCAACAAAATTAGTAACGAACGAATTCGTTGCAATGCTTGACCTTGGAAAAGTAGCTGGCGATTTATCAGCTCGTACAGTAGGTATTTTATCTATCTTCCTTGTATCATTTGCGAACTTCTCATCTATCGGAATTATCGCAGGTGCAACGAAGAGTATCGATGGCAAACAAGCAAACGTTGTATCATCATTCGGTTTAAAACTTGTATACGGTGCAACGTTAGTAAGTATATTATCAGCGATTATCGTTGGGGTTATGCTTTAATAAATTAAGAAAAGCAATGAGCGTAGGCTCATTGCTTTTTTTGTTTAACTTGCTTTATCCAAGTCTCTTTTAAAACGTGGTTTCTCTAAATAAGTTCCCAGTCTCCAGACATATTCCACTGGCCCCATTCGGTATTTCTGGAGCCAATAGGTGCTAACGAATAATTGAATCGTATAAATTCCGATGGTTAAAAGAATACCGAAGAAATAGCCGATTTTCCCGTATAAGCCAAATCCATATGCGTAAAAAATGGTTGTTGCGATAATAGATTGCGCTAAGTAATTACTAACGGACATTTTCCCCATGTTCGCCATGTATGTTAGTAGACGGGTTGCTTTTTTGTAATGGAATAATAAAATGATTGTGCTTCCGTAAAAGAAGGTCATAGTTACTGGTGTAAGGCCATCTTGTAACATAATTAAAACCGGGTGTTTTATGAACATAGCTAAGATTTTAATTGTAAAAGAGAAGAGACCGGTGGCAAACCATATTTTTTTGACAGCAGGTATATGTTTACTGACCTCAAATAGCCAGCCTTTTTTCCCTACATACATTCCGAGTAGGAACAGTGGAGACATAAAAATTATTGCGAAAACTGATATAAAAAATAATCCGAATGCACCGTCAATTCCCATGTAATCAAAAGGATTTTCAGTCAATCTAAAGTTGACGTGATCCATATAGCTTCCAGTTTGATGGACTTTATGTTCTTTTTCAGTATAAGGTGCGAAATCATTTATATTTGTAGATGGATCAGTTTGATAAGACATAAGTGTAGTAAGTGCGAGTAGAATAATCGCCCAAATAAGCAAAGTTTTCGGTTTTCGATTGATGAATATCATTAAAAAAATCCCGATTATTCCGTATGCAAATAAAATATCTCCCTCCCAAACAAAAGTGCCATGAATGTAGCCGAGTAGTAAAAGAATGATAATACGTCTTATGTATGTGGGGAAGAATTTTTTTCCTTTTGCGATAATACTTTTTTGTAACAAAATAATGCTAAGCCCAAATAGAAAAGAAAATAGGGATATAAAGTTATGTGTGCCGAAAAATTGAATAAACCAATTAGCGCCTTTATCAAGATCGCCAAATAGATAAGTTGGTTTTTCACTGGTGAAGAACCCAAATTGAATTAATGTCATATTGACTAGTAAAATGCCAAACAAAGCGAAACCACGAATTGCATCAACAGCTTCTACACGTTGATTCATTTTTCCTCTCCTCGTATATTCGTTTTTATATTGAAAATAATACCATTTTATATCTGACACTATGTCAAATATGAGGAAATTTAAGGTGATTTTAAGATAGAGAGCAAACAAAAAAATCACCTTAATACATGTATTAAGGTGATTGAAATATTACTCAGCTGGAGGCGTAAATGTACGTTTCTCTAATTCAGCATCTAGCATAAACAGTGCGTTTGAATCGCTTGTAATACGTTTTAGTTTTTGGATGATGCTATCGAATGAAGCTTCTTCTTCAACTTGTTCGTCAACGAACCATTTTAAGAATGTAATTGTTGCATGTTCACGCTCATCCCAAGCGATATCAGATAAGTTGTAAATACGTTTCGTTACTTCACGCTCGTGCTCAAGTGCGACTTCAAAAGCGTTTAATACAGATTCGTATTCGTTATTCGGATTATCAAATCCAGTAATAATAGCGCGCTCTCCGCGGTCATTAATATAGTTGTAAAGCTTCATTGCGTGGAAACGTTCTTCTTCAGCTTGTACAAGGAAAAAGTTAGCGAATCCATCATAGCTCTCAGCTGTACAGTAAGCAGCCATTGCCATATAAGCATGGGCAGAGTAAAATTCAAAGTTCATTTGTTCATTTAATGCGTCGCGCAATTTTTTTGATAACATAAAATCCCCCTTAGTATTGTGACAAGAATATTATACCATAATTGATAATATTCTCATTTAGATACTTCGAACCTTTTCGAAAGCTTTGTGACGTGTGCGTCCATAATGTCTTGTAGGTCTAAATTATATTTTTGCGAAAGAATAATAAGGTTAGATAGTACATCGCCAAGTTCTTCTTTTAGTTCTTGTTTTAGCTCTTCTTCTGTTTTCGCATCTTCATCAGGGCGATCGCGGCCGATTTCAATAGCACGAACGACTCGTGAAACTTCCCCAACTTCCTCGGTTAAGAAATTTAAGCGAATAAAGGCATTATACTGTGACCAGCTTCGTTTTTCGTAAAATTCCTCAACCCATCTTTGAAATGCAACGATATCCATTTCTTCCTCATCTCCTCAATATGTTGTACAATGTTCATTGTATCATAACAATATATAGTTTCGGGGTGTAGGAATGAGAAAGATTTGTGTGTTTGCAGGTTCTAATTTAGGGGAGAGACCAGAATTCAAAGAGCAGGCAATTCAGTTAGGTAAAATGTTTGTTGAGAACGAGTATGAGCTCGTATACGGTGGTTCATGCGTTGGATTAATGGGAGAAGTAGCAAACGAAGTTCTTCGTTTAGGTGGACGTGTAACAGGTGTTATGCCACGCGGTCTATTCCGAGGAGAAATTGTGCATACAGGATTAACAGAATTAATTGAAGTAGAGACGATGCATGAACGTAAAGCGAAAATGGCAGAGCTTGCAGATGCTTTTATTGCGCTTCCAGGCGGATACGGAACGTTTGAAGAACTATTTGAAGTTGTATGTTGGTCACAAATTGGTATACATAATAAGCCGGTTGGTTTATTAAACATAAAAGGTTTTTACGGACCAATTCTGCAAATGGTTGAACGTGCAGCAGAAGAAGGATTTATGAATCCATCAAATAAAGAATTGATCGTTTCAGCTGAGACGGCAGATAAACTAATTCATGCAATCCAAAATTATGAGCGTCCTGTTTTGGGAACGAAGTGGAAGCAACTATCATAGCAAATACGGAAACACATGTCGTTTTAATTTAAGATGGCATGTGTTTTTAATTTGGTTAAATATGTTAATGTTGAGATGTGATGTTTTTTGGAAAAGGAGAAATTGATGGAGGAGTTTGTGTATTTACGTCCTGTTTTTAAAAGTATTTTAGCAGCGTCTATTCTTGTTATGCTAATCGTTTCAATACAGAAGAAAGAGCTAATTAATGAATTTTCGCTTTGGTTTATTTCGATATTGTGTATCGGTGTTTCGGCGATAACACTCTTTATGATTGGCTTTATTGTTGATGAGTATAATTTGGCTGGAGATCCACAATCGTTTTGTATGTTTATTGCGATTGGTTGTATTAGTGGCCTGAATTTCATTATTTATTACAGAAGGCAATAAAAGAGGCATTCCATATTACTTTGGAATGCCTTTATCATTTTGATTGCTTTGTTTTTTATACAGGTACCAGCCACCCCAGCCGCCACCAATTGCTACGACAACGAGGAAAGCATAGTCTTTAACCTCGACACGTATATTGAAAATATTAGCTATAAGTAAGAGAATCCCAACTGTTATCAACGCAAAAAATGCTCTAATTAAGTAGTCTTTCAACTGAACCACTCCCGTCATTTAAGTAGTAAATGATGAATTTGGAAAAGCTTTTTGGATCTATGATACTAAAGGGTGTTTCCTATATTTTAACATAGATGAGATTGTAATATATTGATAAAAGTAGGGGAGAGGGGCGCTGATATTGTCGTGATTTGTCGGCAAATTGATATCCTTTGTCAAATCGTTGATATATTGCGGGTAATGATTGATATAATGAAAAAATCGTTGATATATTTCGAGTAATGATCGATATATTTGAAAAATCGTTGATATAATTTCGTGTACCGTTAAGTGCGACCATTACATAAAAAAGCGACTCTAAACGAGCCGCTTCTGCTTTAAAGTAATATCCAGCTCCGGTAGCTAGAATGTTCGGTGGCTTCGCTTTTTCCTGCGAGGCAAAGAGCGCCTCTACGTCAAAAGCTCCATCCCCCTCACATTCTGAGCAAGCTACCTCCGCTTTTAGGTGATATCCAGCTCCAGCGGCTAGAATCTCCGGTCATTTCGCTTTCTCGCTCGAAGCAAAAAGCGCTTCAAGGTCGAGAGCTCCAATGCCCTGCGATTCTGAGCAAGCCGCCTCCGCTTTTACATATTATTGATTCAAGAACGCACGTAGCATCCAAGCGTGTTTTTCTAGTTCTGTGTAGATACCTAGTAGTAGGTCAGATGTCATTTCATCGTCAGAATCTTGAGCGATTTCCATGCCTTTTTTCAGTTCGACTAGCATCATTTCGTAGTCTTTCATGATTGCTTCGACCATCCCTTCTGCAGTTTCTCCGTATGCTGCTTCTTGAATAGAAGATAGTTCTAAGTATTCTTTCATTGTTGCTACTGGTTTGCCGCCAATTGCTAAAATACGTTCTGCAATTTCATCGATGTGAGTAGCTGATTCTGTGTAAAGTTCTTCGAATTTCTCGTGTAATGTGAAGAATTGAGGTCCTTTTACATACCAATGGAAGTTGTGAAGTTTTGTGAATAAAACGCTCCAGTCTGCTACTTGTTTGTTTAATACTTCGATTACTTGTTTGTTCATTATGATCAATCTCCTTTTGAGTTGTTATGTGATATCAATTACTAATTTATAATTATTATAATCTAGTAATGTCTATAAATCAACCCTTTTGCTGGAATTAATTTGAACAAATTATGAACTGTTATAAATAAAAGGCCCTATTACGGTGAAGTAATAGGGCCTTTGTTTATTAAACAGCCTTTTGTTTTTCTTCTACATCCTGCCCATCCCAGCACTCTGTATTCTTTAAGCCAGGGATAGAGTTTGCAACGAAGACAGGATCTTTGCCTTGTTTCTTTTGCTTCAAATAGTCTACTAATGCAGCGTAAGCAAATTTGCTAAGGAATGAGATGGCAATTAAGTTTGTGAATACCATTAGTCCCATGAATAAATCAGCTAAACTCCAAACTGTTTTAAGAGCAGCGATTGATCCGAAGAATACCATTCCGACAACTGCAACACGATAAATCATTAACCATGTTTTGCTTTCTTTAATGAATGCGATATTTGTTTCACCATAATAGTAGTTTCCTAGAAGTGAACTGAAAGCGAATAGGAAAATAATAATCGCTAAGAAAGTGCTTGCCCACGGTCCAATTTGTGAACTTAATGCGTTTTGTGTTAATTCGATGCCTTCTAAATTTGATCCTTTGTAAAGTCCAGAACATAATACGATAAATGCTGTTGATGTACATACTAAGAATGTATCTACGAAAACGCCTAACGCTTGAACAAGTCCTTGTTTTACAGGGTGAGATACATCAGATGTTGCGGCTGCATTAGGAGAACTACCCATTCCTGCTTCTGTCGCGAATAAACCGCGCTGAATTCCGAACTTGATTGCGGCTCCAATACCACCAGCGATGGCTTGGTCTAAACCGAATGCACCGTTAAAGATTTCCATGAAAATGCTTGGTAACATACTAAAGTTGTTAATAACGACAAAAATAGCCACGCCGATATAAACGATTGCCATTGGCGGAACAATCATTTCTGTAATACGTGAAATGCTCTTAATACCACCAAAAATAATGACTGCAACTAATAAGGCTAATAGAGCTCCTACGATTGTTCGCTCTAGTCCAAAAGCATTTTCAAACGCTATTGTTACTGTATTCGCTTGTACTGAATTGAAAATTAATCCGTACGCAATTGTAATAAGAAGTGAGAACCAAACACCCATCCAGCGTTTGTTTAATCCTTTTTCCATGTAATATGCCGGCCCACCACGGAACCTGCTACCATCTTTTACTTTATAAATTTGAGCGAGCGTACATTCTACGAAACTAGTAGCTGCTCCGATAATTGCTATAAACCACATCCAAAATATTGCGCCAGGTCCACCCATCGAAATTGCTAATGCCACACCGGCTAAGTTCCCGATACCAATACGTGCGGCTGCACTTAAGCAAAATGCTTGGAATGGGGAGATGCTATCTTTCTTTTTTTCTTTTCGATTAAAGCCTTTACTAATTAAGCTGACCATCTCACTGAAATGAGTAATTTGGACAAATTTTAATTTAAAAGAGAAGTAAAGACCGAAGCCGATTAGCATTGCAATAAGAATATATGACCATAAAATATTATTCGTTACCTCAAGGAATCTGCTAAAGATATCAACCATATAATACACTTCCTTTTTTTCGTAATAAGAAAATTATATGCAAAAAATATACGAGAATCAATTTTTCTAAAAAATCATGTTACTTAAATCATTTTTGTGTTATGATTATGTTACATCGTAATATTTTTAGAATTATTTACATTTTAAAAAACTAAATTTAAAGCGGGAAAGTGGGGATAATTTGAAAGAAGATTCTTTATTGAAAGTAAGTCTTGAGAGTTTGAAAATGAGAAGTAATATATTTTTTATCATTACATCTTTAAGTATCTTTTTAGGGTCCACTTATTATTACAATAAAAGATTTCCAAGTCACAAATATCCTGAGTGGTTAGAATTTCTAAAGTTGATTGGATGAATAAAAGACAGAAAAACAGAAAATTAAAATAAACAAGTTATGGAGGAGCTAAAAATGAATATTAGAGAAAGTGAACTTCCAGGTATTGGTTATAAGTTTCAAATCGTTACGAAAGGTAACGAAAAGATGGTAATTGTCATTCATGATGATGGACGTAGAGAAATGTATCATTTTGATTCAGACCATGAAGAAAGCATCTCAAGTATTTCACTACGTGACTCAGAGGCAAGACAAATCGCAGCAATATTAGGTGGAATGGTATATAAGCCTAGGGCGTTAGAAAATGTTGAGATGGTTTTTGAAGGTTTAGCGATTGAGTGGTTTAAAGTGGAGAATACAGCTCCAGCAATCGGAAAAACAATTGGCGATCTTGAAATAAGAAAAACATATAGCGTAACGATCATCGCAGTTATGAAGAAGAACATGAAGAAGTTATTTAATCCAGGACCAGAAACAGTAATTGAAGAAGGAGATATGCTTGTAGTTTCAGGTGAGAGAGAAGAAATAAAAAAAATCATTAATGAATTACTTTCAAATAGGGGGGACTGATTATATGGATACGTTAATTTTTGAAGTTGGTACAGCTTTAGTTTTAGTGGCAATTGCAGCAGTAATTGCTGGGAAATTTAAATTCTCAGTAATTCCTTTTCTAATCGTTCTTGGAATGTTAGTAGGACCGCATGCACCGACAATAGGTGTTATCGATCTCAAATTTATTGAAAGTGCAAGTGTAATTTCCTTCCTTGGACGAATTGGGGTTCTATTCCTTCTATTCTATCTAGGATTAGAATTTTCAATGAAAAAACTAATTAAATCTGGACGCTCTATTGCGATTGGCGGAACGATTTATATTTTAATTAACTTTTCACTTGGTTTGTTATACGGATTTATAATGGGATTCCCATTACTAGAAATCTTAATTATTGCGGGTATTATTACGATTTCTTCTAGCGCTATCGTTGCTAAAGTGTTAGTGGACTTAAGAAGAACTGGTAATAATGAAACCGAATTAATTTTAGGAATTATTATGTTTGAAGATATATTCCTTGCTGTATATTTATCAGTTGTTTCTGGTTTAGTACTTGGGGATCACGCTTCCTTCTTAGGTGCCCTTACTTCAATTGGAATTGCTTTAGGATATATGCTTCTATTCTTTATAGTAGCTAGAAAGGCTACGCCGTTATTAAATAAATTGCTCAATATTAGCTCAGATGAAATCTTTATTATTGTAGTATTTGCTTCGTTATTCTTCATTGCTGGTTTTTCAGAAACAATTCACGTTGCAGAAGCAATTGGAGCACTTCTACTGGGGTTAGTTTTCTCTGAGACAGAGCATAGTGACCGAATTGAACATCTTGTTGTTCCATTTAGAGACTTTTTCGGAGCTATTTTCTTCTTCAGCTTCGGGTTAAGTATTGATCCATTCTCATTAGGCGGAGCGATATGGTTAACGTTAGGTGCTGTCCTTCTTACGATAATCGGTAACTTTGTAGCAGGGATGATTGCAGGAAGACAAGCTGGATTATCTCATAAAGCATCAACAAATATCGGATTAACAATCGTTTCAAGAGGAGAGTTCTCCATCATTATGGCTAATATCGGTATCGCCGGTGGTTTAATGTCAGTCTTAAAACCATTCTCAGCACTATACGTGCTTATACTATCCATTTTAGGCCCACTTCTGACAAAAGAGTCGAAGAATGTATATAAATTCTTAAATAAAATCTTTAAGTGGGATACGAAAACTAACTAAATTAAAAAAAATAAAAGTACAAGATATTTCCTGCTTGTACTTTTATTTTTGTAATGAAAACAGTAAAGAGAGGTAAATGATGTTAGGAGAGTTGATTCATTCGGTTTTAGTTTTTTTAGAAGGACTTGGTTATTGGGGAATTATGGTTGGATTAATGCTAGAGGTTATTCCAAGTGAAATCGTATTGTCTTATGCGGGTTATTTAGTATCAACAGGAAGCATTACATTTTGGGGCGCTGTCGCGTTCGGTACAATTGGTGGTGTAATTGCACAACTATTCATTTATTGGATTGGTCGATATGGAGGAAGACCTGTTCTTGAGCGATATGGAAAATATATTTTAATTCAGAAGAAACATATTGATTATGCTGAAGATTGGTTTAATCGTTATGGAACTGGCGTTATCTTTACCGCACGTTTTATTCCGGTTGTGCGTCATGCTATTTCAATACCAGCGGGTATTGCGAAAATGTCACATGCTAAGTTTATTACGCTAACTACATTAGCTGTTATTCCGTGGTCCATTGTGTTTGTATATTTAGGTTTTAAATTAGGAACAGAGTGGGAAAGTATTAATAAAGTTGCGGGGCCATATGTGAAATACTTTGCACTTGCTGCTATTGTTTGTGCAATTAGTTATTTTGTATTAAAAAAAATAATGAAAAAAAAGTGATTACAGAAAAGGAATCTATGTCGACGTAGATTCTTTTTTATTGGCATTTTTTCAAGGATGAAAGAATACGTTTAATATTTACCATATTGTGGCATACATATAGAAAAAGGGTGCTTGGAAAGGGGAATAAAGAGAAATGGAACTCCAGTTTGAAAATGTATATCAACAGGTAGAGAATTGGTATGTGTTGGATTCGGAGCTTCCTTGGGATGTCAAAAAGTTGAGAGAGGATTTGTTTTCTCTTATTGAAGTATGTAAAACGCCCGTTATTTTTTGTGATACGTGTGATGCAAACGATGTGCTTCTATCATTAGGAGAAGAGGAAGAAGAGTTCCTATTCCCAGTAGGTGGTTTTTATCATAAAGAAAAGCAATTAATTTTCGTTTGTATATGGGAAGAGTATGAGCAAGTTCTCAGAACGCTACTGCATGAATTCCGCCATGCGATGCAGCATAAGAGAGATATATTGTATGTGGGAAGTGAACGGTACGAAGAGCGGTGGATTGAAAAAGATGCGAGGAAGTTCGCGGAGAGGAAATTGGATGAATATAAGAGTAGAAAGTTAATGTAAAGCATAGTGGAGAAATAGCGCTGTGCTTTCTTTTTACTTATTAAAAATAAGTATTTGACTTTTATAAAGTTTAGTTCTAAACTAATGGTATGAAACGAGCGAGGTGATGAAATGAAAACAGAAGATAGACTAGGGCTACTATTATGGTTTCGTTTATCACGTTTTTATAATAAGAGTATTCGTGAGACGAATCAGCATTTGAAGAAATGGAATGTATCTGCCGCCCAGTTTGATGTGTTAGCTCAAGTTGGAGGACATGATCGTTTAACGCAGCAAGAACTTGGAAATAAGCTATTTGTTACGAAAGGAAATGTAACGCAGCTTTTAAATAAAATGGAGCAGCTTGAGTGGATTTCGCGTGAACAAGAGGGTACTACGAAATATATTTCTTTAACAGAAAAGGGAAGAGCTTTATATGAGGAAATCGTCCCACCTCAAGAAACGTTCCAAGCAGAGAAGTTTCATAATTTAAATATAGAGGAACAAAAGCAATTATTAACACTACTAAAAAAGTTACAGTAAGAAAAAATTTTAAAATAAATCTCGAATTCGAGATAGTATGAGGTGAAGGCTATGTTTAGAAAAGTTGATCATAAAAATATGGGCAGAGCAAATCATGGCTGGTTAAATACACATTTTCATTTCTCTTTTGCTAATTATTATAACCCAAATAACATGAACTTCGGAGCGTTACGTGTTATTAATGATGATCTAGTAGCGGCACAAACTGGTTTTGATATGCATCCGCACCGTGATATGGAGATTATTTCTTACGTTGTAGATGGTGCTTTAACACACGAAGACAGCATGGGAAATCGCGGAACGATTGAGCGTGGACATGTTCAATATATGAGTGCTGGCACGGGTGTATTTCATAGCGAGCATAATTTAGGCAATGAAACGCTGCGTTTATTACAAATTTGGATTTTACCAGACCGTGCGGATCATAAACCAAACTATGGTGAGTTTAAATTTGATTGGAGCAAGCGCGAAAATGAATGGTTCCATATGGTATCTTCAGTAGAAGGAAATGCACCAATTCAAATTCACCAAGATGCGAATTTATACTCCTTATCATTAGAGGCTGGAAAAGAAATTCATTTTCCAGTGAAAGAAGGCCGTCAATTGTACCTTGTACAAATTGAAGGAAGCAGTGTAATCAATGGTGAAAATCTTGTTATGCGTGATGCAGCAGAAGCGGTAGAAGATATTCACATTCAAGCGAAAGAGCAATCACACTATTTAGCAATTGAATTGAAAAAACAATAAAAGGTTTATAGAAAAGAGGACATCCGATAGATGTCCTCTTTTTTGATTGGAATTGTCTGAAAAATGTTTCTCAATTTTTTGGTAGAGGTATCGGTTGTAAAAATCAGAATTTTATAAAAGTGTCAAAAATCTTTATGGGAATGGGGAATGTTATAGTGAAAAAGCAAGTCATTTCATCAGCATTAGCGTTAACTGTTATCGCCGGGGGATTTGGAGCGTTTGGGGCAACGACAACGAAAGCGGAAGAACAAAAAATTCAATATCATCAAGAATTTAAAACACCTGCATACATAGGTGAAGAATGGAAAGCACCGGAAGGGCTAGATAAAAAAGAGACGGTCTTTCAATACTTAGAGAGTAAGAAAGATATGTTTAAATTAGCAGGAAATATTGAAAAGCATTTTAATATCGTTGGGGAAGAAAAAGACGCTGAATCTGATACGACACATGTAAAGCTAGTTGAGAAACATAATAACATTCCTGTGTACGGTTCTGATCAAACTGTTACACTTGATAAAGAGAATAATGTAAAAGCATTCTTCGGACAAGTTATTCCGAATTTAGATGATAAAAATATTCCTGCAGCTGCAAGCATTACTGCGGAACAAGCAGAAACAATTGCTAAGGCAGATATTGAGAAAGAAATTGGTAAAGTAAAGAGTTATGACGGTGTGAAAAAAGATTTATTTGTATATGAAAAGGAAGGTAATTACTACCTTGCATACTTAGTTAAGGCATCGATTTCAAAACCAGCTCCAGGGTATTGGCATTATTTTGTTGATGCAACAAATGGAAAAGTTATTGAGAAATATAATGCTGTAGATCACGTTACAGGGTTTGGCTACGGAGTATTAGGTGCTAGACAATCATTTGAAATTGCTCAAGATGAGAAAACAGGAGCATTCAATTTATTTGATGGTAAGCGTGGACAAGGTGTTCATACATTTGATGCAGAAAATATGGATGAAAACTTGTTTAATTTATTCTCACAATGGCTTGGATATACAGGCGAAGAAGTTGAAAGTAAATCTAAGTTCTTCGAGGATAAAGCTGCAGTCGATGCGCATGTAAATGCAGGAAAAGTATATGATTACTACAAAAAGACATTTAATCGTAACTCTTTCGATGATAAAGGTGCGAAGCTTATTTCTACTGTTCACGTAGGGGAGAGCTGGAATAACGCAGCTTGGAATGGTGTGCAAATGATGTATGGTGATGGCGATGGAAAAACATTCATTCCATTATCTGCGGGACTTGATGTTATCGGTCATGAATTAACGCATGCTGTAACTGAACATACAGCAAACCTTGTTTACAAAAATGAGTCAGGGGCGTTAAATGAATCATTATCTGACATTATGGGTGTTATGGTTGAGAAGAAGAGCTGGGATTTAGGTGCTGATATTTATACACCTGATAAACCTGGTGATGCACTTCGTTCACTAAAAGATCCGGCATCTATTCCAAACCCATTAAAACCAAGTGAAGGTTACCCAGATCACTATAGTAAACGTTATACTGGAACAGCTGATAATGGCGGCGTTCATATTAACAGTAGTATTAATAATAAAGCTGCTTATTTAGTATCTGAAGGCGGAGATCATTACGGCGTGAAAGTAACTGGAGTGGGCCGTGAAGCGACAGAAAAAATTTACTACCGCGCTCTTACGAAATATTTAACTGCAAACTCTGACTTCAAAATGATGCGTCAAGCTGCTCTTCAGTCAGCTGAAGATTTATATGGTAAAAACTCTAAAGCTGTACAAGCTGTAACGAAAGCTTATGATGCAGTAGGCGTAAAATAATAAGAGAAAAAAACCTGACTAGAGTGTCAGGTTTTTTTTCTTTATCCAGCTAGTCGCGAATACCTAATGCGATTTTCGCCATACGTGACATACGTTCTTTCGACCACGGTGGATTCCAAACGACATTTACTTCTATTTCATTGACTTCAGGTACGTTCGTTGATAATACTTTTTTAACGTCTGATACGATTTGCCCAGCCATTGGACAACCGATAGAAGTCATAGTCATCGTAATGACAGCATTATTATTTTCATCTGCTGTAACATCATACACTAATCCAAGATTAACGATATCAACACCTAGTTCAGGGTCAATAACAGCTTCTAAATTGGCAAATAATTTATTTTCAAATGCTTCTTGTGACATAAGCAGCCCCTCCTACATTTTAATGATATCGATTCTCATTATAACGGAAATGAGCATAATGTGCAGGAAATGAGCTCAAAAAAATATCCCTCTTTGAAAGAGGGATATTTTTTTGAAAATCTATTCTGTTTTAAAATGAGATACGAGTTGATCTAACTCTTCAACTGTTTGTTTCATTTTTCCAGCAGTTACTGTCATTTCATTCATAACGATAACTTTCTGTTCAGCAGATTGTGCCGTTGCGGCGGTTTCGCTGGATACTTCAGTCGAGATAGAAGCGATGTTATTAAGTGAAGCGTTCATTTCTTCAGCACTTGCAGCCATCTCTTCAGCAGTTGCTGATATATCTTGCATTTGAGTAGATACTTTATTTACTTGTTCTACAATTGTTGAGAAAGAAGTACCAGCTTCACGAATAACATTAATGCCTTCAAATGCTTCAGAACGGCCTTGAGACATCATAGAGCTAGCAGTTTCTGTATCATTTTGAATTTGATGTAGTAATTGATTAATGTCTGTTGCAGCTGTTTTAGATTGTTCAGCAAGTTTTCGAACTTCGTCAGCTACGACAGCAAATCCTTTTCCTTGCTCGCCAGCACGAGCTGCCTCAATAGAAGCATTTAAAGCAAGTAAGTTTGTTTGCTCAGCAATATTAGAAATAGATTGTACAGCAGTATCAATATATTTCGTATGAGTGATTAGACGTTCAACCACTTCTGACGTAGCATTTACAGCTTCGTGTATCGTTGTCATTTGTGAAACAGATTTTTGGATAACGGTACTTCCATCGCTAGCATGTTCAGATGTGGCAACAGCAAGTTCCGCTACAGATGAAGCAGATTCAGCAATACGCTGAACACTTACTGCCATATCGTCCATTGCAGTTGAACTTTCTTCCATACTAGAAGTTTGTGATTGAATACTTGCATTTAAGTTAGACATCGAGCTTTGGACTCTTACTGTCGCCTCACGTGATGTATTCGTTTTTTCTAGCATATTTTCAGAAGCAGTTTGTACTTCCACTGATGTTTTTTGAACACGATTAATGATATGTTGTAGGTTTTCTAACATTTTATTAAATGATGCTGCGATAGCACCGATTTCATCGTTGCTATTTACTTGTAGACGTGCCGTTAAGTCACCTTCTTGAGAGGCTAATTCTTTTAGTTTCGTGTCAATTTGTTGAATCGGTTTCACAAGTTTACCAGAGAACCACCATGCAAGAATAATTGCAGCGACAATACAAATAACAAGTGATAAGAAAATAACATATTCGATTAAGAGTGCAGATTGGTCAATTTTTTCAATAGATTGTTCACGTAATTTAGCTTGTTCATTACTGTAATTTGTGAAGTCACCAATTACTTTATAGACAGTTCCGTTCTCTGAAGAAGCTACTTGTAAAGCTTCTTCCCATTTTTGTTCTTTTGCAAGAGTGAATACTTTTTCTTCAACGAACTTTCTCCAAGTAGACCCTAATTCCATTGTGCTTTTTACGGACGAAGAAGCATTTGGATTAGAAAGAAGTTTATCTTTTGAATCCTCAAGACGTTTACTCATCTCATTAAACTTGTCTAATTCGACTTGATCATGTTGTAGTAAATAACCTCTTAAAGCAGAGAGCTGTACTTGATAAGCGTCTCCACGTTCTTTCAATTCTGTTGCCAGTGGAGAAATTTCTTTTTGTAATGTTTCAGCTTTACGAGATTGGTCGATAGCAAAAAATAAAATAAAAGCTAAGGCGATACCAAATAAAGCGCAAATCGTTCCCATCATGAACATAAGTTTTTTTCTGATACTTACAAAATTCATATGATAAAAAGCCTCCTTTGTGAAATCTTAGTATTAGAATTAATTAATGTAAAAAATTGAAAGAAAGCTTTACTCCAGTTGGAATAAAGCTTTCTTATTTCCTTTAGGAATTATAGCAGACGGAATGAGAGATAGAAAGAGATATTTTAAAGTGAAAAAAGAGAGACTGTAAAACTTTCTTTCTTATACCTTTGAGCTTGTGTCATTTTCACTTTAAGCGTTTGTTTTGAAATGAGAAACGAGAACTTCAAGTTCTTGTACGATTGTTTTCATTTCAGATGATTTGTTAGCCACGATACTCATTTTGTTTACTTGATCACCAGCCGAATGTGCTGTTTGTGATGTTTCTGCAGCAACTTCATTTGAAATAGAAGCGATATTATTTAAAGCTGCGTTCATTTCTTCAGAGCTTGCAGCCATCTCTTCAGCAGTTGCAGACATTTCTTGCATTTGCGTAGAGACTTTGTTAATGTGGTTAACAATTTCTGAGAATGAAGATCCAGCGGTACGAATAACCGTAATTCCTTCAGAAGCCTCTGCTTGACCTTGTGTCATCATGTCATTTGCTATTTTTGTATCAGTTTGAATTTGATGCAGTAAATGGTTAATGTCAGTTGCGGCTAGTTGAGATTGTTCAGCAAGTTTTCTAACTTCATCGGCAACAACAGCGAATCCTTTTCCGTGTTCACCAGCACGAGCTGCTTCAATAGAAGCATTTAAAGCAAGTAAATTTGTTTGTTCGGCGATATTCGAAATAGATTGAAGTGCAGTATCGATATGATTTGTATGTGTAATGAGTCGCTCAACTACTTGTGATGTAGCGTTAACGGCTTCGTTAATTGTATGCATTTGTGTAATAGATTTCTCAATGACTTTATTCCCATTATCTGCTTTTTCTGAAGTTGTGACAGCTAAACTAGTAACAGAAGAGGCGGACTCAGCGATACGCTGAACACTCGTTGCCATGTCATCCATTGCGGTTGAACTTTCTTCAATGCTAGAAACTTGTGAACGAATATTGTGTTCAAGAGCATTCATAGTTTCTTGGGTCCTTGCGGTATTTTCCATAGAAGCGGTTGTTTCAATAAATACATTTTCGGAAGCTTCTTTTACACTTGTTGATGTTTGTTGAACTTGTTTTATTATATGCTGTAAGTTAGTGAGCATTTGATTAAAGGAATTTGCAATGTCACCAATTTCATCTTTACTCGTTACGTGTAATCTAGCCGTTAAATCTCCATCTTGAGAAGCTAATTCTTTTAACTTCTCATCAATTTGTCGAATTGGTTTAACGAGTTTACCAGAGAACCACCATGCTAATAAAATAGACGTTAATGTACATGTAATGAGTGAGAAGAAAATAATATATTGAATAAGTGATGAAGAAGACTCGACATCAGCAATTAATGCGTCACGTTTCTCATTTTCTTCATTTGTATATTTATTAAAACGACCTAAAAGATCATTTACATAATCTGTTTGTGCTAAAGCAATTCTAGATGCTTCGTCCCATTTTCCTTCACGCGCAAGAGGGAGTACCTCATTATCTATGACGCTACGCCATTTTCCTCCCATTAAAATGGCTTCTTTCATTCCTTCTGGGAGCTTTTTGTCACTTGTTACTTTCTCTCTAGTATCAGCTAATTTTTTCCCTTCTCGGTTGAACTTATCTAATCCTTTTTGATCATGTGATAGCAAATATTCTTGTAAACCAGCAACTTGTCCTTGGAACCAATCGCCACGTTCTTTTAAAATCGTCGCTCTTTTCGATACATCATTTTTTAACGTTTCGATTTCACTTGCTTGATTCATGGCGAATGAAAGAATAACAATAAGAGCAATGCTAAATAAAGAAGAAATGCTTAAGAGTGTGAACAGTAGTTTTTTTCGAATACTAACATATTTCATAGTTACCCCTACCCTCATTTAAACTGTTTATTATGATTTATAGATATTTAAAACGAAATTAATAAAAACATTATTATGAAGTTATTAATCTGTTCAATAAAAATTATAGCAGATAATGGAAGGAGTCAGATTGGTATTAGAAAAAGTTCTTAAAATGTATACATTTGCATATCATAAAATTCATAAATAAATATTAGAAATGCTATTGAAATTTGAAATGACATCATGTATACTTTTAATTAGTTGATAACGATTATCAGTATCAACTAAAAAACATTACTCTTCGTTATGTTGGTCATACCCCTTTTTGACGACGTAAGTCAGAGACGAAATGTTGAAATATCTTGTGTCCTATTCTACAGAATTATGGTAATCTCCAACCTCAACTTATATGCGTGAGCATGCAAAAAGGATCCTATCCGTGAAGGGATCCTTTTTTGCATGCTGTCGCAATTATTGTATATAGACCAGGGATACGTTCTTCGATTCCTTCTGGTGCAGTAGAAGGGAAGACCCATCTTTGATGAGATCCATGTTCTTCAACTAGTTTTTCAATTTTAAAACGTTCTTCCGCAAGTGTTGTAATGATTTCTCCTAGCGTCCAGCGACGGATGGCTGTTTTAGGTAGCGATTCTTTCTGTGCTTCTGTAAGAAGGATGCTATAAGCAACATCATCTTCAATTAATTCTTCATCGAAATAATTTCCACTTGCTCGAAATGATGGATGGTCTACTCCTAATAGCTTTGTGTATATTGGATGGTAATCGCGAAGGATAAGTATCCCACCTGGCTTTAGTAGTTGAGAAATTTTTTTGAAAAGTGGTTTTAAATCTAGAAAGTAATGAAGTACACCAAGCTCCAGTAATACGATATCAAATGACTCGGAGAGATTTACATCTAGTACATCAGAAACGATGTAATGAATAGAGACGTCTGCGGCGGCAGCAAGTTCATTTGCATATTTTGCATTACTTGCTGAAATATCAACAACTGTTACGTCAGAGCCTAAAAGGGCGAGAGCAACAGCTTTATTTCCTTTTGAGCCGAGTAAATTAATAATACATTTTCCTTTTGGAGATTGTATGTAAGGTAAATAATGTGCTACTTCGCGTGTGGGATCTTCCATGATTTTTTTCGCATAATCCTCCGGTGCCCCATGGCGATTCGTCCAAGCTTCATAAGCAGCTGTATTCCAGCTTTTTTCATTTATAGTGCTTAGTTGTTTTTGGTTCAATGTTATCACTCCTTTTGTGAACGTATAGGTATTCGGCGGGAGGATGGGATTTCCTTTTCGTTCCGGATAAAAGTTTGATTTTTCTGTGATTAAGTCGTAAAATACTTGTTATACGTAAAAGCGTTGAAAAGGAAAAGTAGGATGAACACATTCTTTCCAGAGAGCTTCGGTAGCTGAGAAGAAGCAAGAATATTCATTTGAACAATGGCCTTTGAGCTTCGTCCTGAACTTATCAAATGATAATAGTAGGCGGCGACGAGAGTTGGTACTCGTTATCAAAACCACAGTATAAGAGCATAGAGCTCCGTACTTGTTAAGGCTAATTATGTGAGTGATTGGCGAAATAAGGTGGTACCGCGACTGTTTATACAGCCCCGCCCTTATCTTTTTTAAGATAGGGGCGGGGCTTTTTATATTTTAAAGGAGGAATATAAGATGAGTATTTTTATTGGAGGCGCTTGGCCGTATGCAAATGGTTCGTTACACCTTGGCCATATTGCGAGTTTATTACCTGGAGATATTTTAGCGCGTTATTACAGGGCAAAAGGTGAGAATGTGCTGTATGTTTCAGGGAGTGACTGCAATGGAACACCGATTGCAATTAGAGCAAAACAAGAAGGTGTGACAGCAAAAGAAATTGCTAATAAGTATCATGAAGAATTTCAGCGATGTTTTCGTGATCTCGGTTTTACGTATGATTGCTATACACGTACCGATAGCGAGCATCATCATGAAACTGTTCAAAAAGTTTTTTTACGTTTATTAGAAGAAGGCTATATTTATAAAAAAACAGTGGAACAAGCGTATTGTGAAACGTGTACGCAGTTTTTACGGGATCGTTATGTAGAAGGAATATGTCCATATTGCCATGAAGCAGCAAGAGGAGATCAATGCGATGCTTGTTCTGCTATTTTAGATCCTCTTGATTTGTTAGAAAAGAAATGTAAGTTATGTGGTAGTACGCCATCTGTAGAGGAAACAGAGCATTTCTATTTTGCATTGCATACATTTCAGGAGCAAATTAAAAAAGTTGTAGAAATCGCAAAAGAAAAAGGAACATGGCGTGATAATGCAATTCAATTAACGGAAAGATATGTAAAGGAAGGGTTACAAGATAGGGCTGTATCAAGAGATTTACCAATCGGGGTATCAATTCCAGTGAAAGGGTATGAAGATAAAAAAATTTACGTATGGATTGAAGCAGTGGCAGGATATTATTCAGCGAGTAAACATTGGGCTGAAGAAACAGGAAAAGATGATCAAGAGTTTTGGAATAGCGATGCGCAAACATATTATGTACACGGCAAGGATAATATTCCATTTCACTCCGTCATTTGGCCAGCGGTATTACTTGGAATAGGGGAAGAAGCAATCCCGCGTCATATCGTTTCGAATGAATATTTAACAGTTGAAAAAAGAAAATTATCTACAAATAAAAACTGGGCAGTATGGGTGCCTGACATATTAGAACGCTATGATCCAGATTCTATCCGTTACTTCTTAACAGTAAATGCACCAGAAAATCGTGACACTGATTTTTCATGGCGTGAATTTATTTACAGTCATAATAGTGAATTGTTAGGAGCATATGGAAACTTCGTGAACCGCACATTAAAGTTTATTGAAAAATATTATGATGGCACTGTACCAAAGGGGACTATTGATATAGAGCTGAAAGATAAAGTAGAAGGATTATATAAAAATGTAGGAGAGGCGATTGAGCAAACTAAATTTAAGGTGGCGTTAGAGACAATATTTGATGCAGTACGTTTTGCAAATAAATATTTTGATGAAAAGCAGCCTTGGAAACAAAGAGAAGATGATCCAGTTTCGTGTGAAGAAACGATTTATAACTGTGTGTATCTTATCGCTAATTTTGCAAATCTCCTTGAACCGTTTTTACCATTTTCAAGTGAAAGAGTTAGAAGCACATTGTCGATTATTAAACGAAATTGGGAACCGCAAAATACGTTGCCAAGTAGAATTGATAGCGTGCAGCCACTATTTGAGCGAATCGATGTAAAACAAATTGAGCATGAGGTAGGGAAGCTATATGGAGCGGTAAAGTGAAATATAGAAAAAGACCTTTCAAGTAAATGAAAGGTCTTTTGTTATGCAGTATGATTCTCTTTCTTATCTTTCAAAAAGAAAAGTACGGCAAGGATTACAAGAATAATAGCTGCAATATCATACGTTATTTTAAATGTAGTATTAAAGTTTAAGTACTCTACGAAAGGAGTTTTCACTGCTCCTGCATATATACAAACGGGAATGAGAAGTAAATCGTAAAATTTCTTTTCTTTCATATATCTTATTAGGAAGAAGATACACATAATAGCAAAAAATATGATGCTTAAAATAGTCATTTATACCTCCAGATAAATTTACTTATTTTAATTGCAGTTATATCTTTTATATAAATTCTGTATTTTTTCAAGCGCTATGCACGCGATTGTGTTTCCTTTCTTTCCTAGCCGTAAGCAGCTGAGGAGTGAAAATCCCAACCAATATAAAAATAATACCAATCCACTGCATGAATGTTACGACTTCATGTACAAGTGTAATAGAAGCGATAATAGCAGTTGGTAATTCAGCTGCACCTAATATTGTACCGAGTCCTGTTCCAACCTTTGGTACACCGATTGAAAAACAAATGACAGGTACAACAACGCCGAATAATCCGAGGAAGAAAGCATATTTCCATAGACCGGCTTGGAGGGCACCATCTGTTAAAAAGGTTGGTGGGAAGAATAGACATACGATAAGAGTCGCACTTGTTGTCATGAGAAAGCTTTTCGTATAAGGGGGAACATCTGTAGCAACGCGTCCGCTTGCAAAAACATAGAATGAAAAAGAGACTGCAGCTAATAGTCCAAAGATAATCCCTTTCGTAGAAAAACTTTGTCCGAGGCCTTCAAATACACCACCTGCAAACAATGTACCAGCAAATAAAATAAGGATAGATATGATCTTATCGCGGCTTGGAAAGGTTCGATTTGCAATCGCTTCGATAATGACACCAATCCAAGTGAACTGAAAGAGTAGGACGACAGCGATAGATGCGGGTAGTTCTTCTACAGAAATAGCGTAGAAAATCCCAGTCATACTCATTGTTGTTCCGACGGTTAGTAATGAAAAGAATTGTTTTTTTGTTACTTTATGACGTGAAAAGAAAAGAACGAGTAGAAATAGTCCAATCCATCCGAAGACATATTGTCCCCCTAATAGTTGATGTGCTGAAAATCCATTTATGAATCCGAGTTTGAAAATAGTTGAAAGTATGCCGTAGCTGCAAGCACCGAATAAAACGAGCAATGAATATTTAAACTTATCCATAAAAAATCCTCCTTTTAAGTAATAAAAAACGCCCGCTATCCAAATAAGGATAACGGGCGAACGAAACAGAGTAAGACACTCTACAAAATTCCGCCACTCACACATGAAGTATGAGTTTGGGGTATGTAATTATAGTGAATGTTACATTGCTTTTGGGAATACAATGGAGCATTTTACACCTTGAGCTGTGTTTTGTATCCCGTAAGGAAACTGATGTTTATCTAATATTTGTTTCACGATATATAATCCAAGACCACTACCTTGTACTAAACCGTGTTTATCAGGGTTTGCGCGATAGAAAGGCTCAAATAAATGAGCAAGTTTATCTTCATCAATTTGTGAACCTGTATTCAATACTTCTAATGCGTAACCGTTTGGTTTTTCATAAAGCTTTATATATACGTGCTGATGGTCAATTGTATAATGAATTGCATTTGAAATAATGTTAAAAATAGCAGTTTGAATAAATTTAGGATCAGCTAAAATTTGTACGTCGTGTTTAATATTAGATTGTACATTTAATTGTTTTACAGATACAAAGTAATCTACTTTCTTTATAACATCCTCAATAATATTAGATAAAGAAATGACTTCTAAATTCGGTTTAAATTGAGGGTTTTGTATTTTGGATAATTCCGACATTTTTTCCGTTAATATGTTAATGTCTTGCATCATCTCGTAGGAACGTTTCAAATACTTATCTCTATCTTTATAAGCTCCAATTCCGTGAATCATGCCATCTAGTTGTCCCATAACGGCTGCGATGGGTGTTTTTAATTCATGGGATACCATAGACATAAATTCTTTACGAGATTGTTCTAATTGTTGTTCCTTCTTGAGCTCATTTCTTAAATCTTGATTGCTTTCATGTAAATTCTTCACAATATTTGGTACTTGTGAAGCGGCTACTGACAAATTAAAATCTGTTTGATCTGTATTTTTGTTAAGTAGCTTTTTATCTGAGAAATCAAGATTCATAATATCTTTTAAAGCATCGCTCATATATTGAAAAGGTTTAGCAATTAGTTTTGCGTACATTAAAGATCCGAGTAGAGATAATGCAAGCATTGTCGCGCCAACCTGTGGAGCTAACTGCTGCAACGCATCTGCTAACTTTGGATTATCATTTGTATCATTTGTTTTACTTGCTGCATTTTGTGTATGTAAGGCATCATTATTAGCGGCTTTCTTTTCTGCTTCTGTAAGCTGATTAGAAGTGCTATTTTTCCCCGAAAGGTTTTGTGTATGTTCTTTTGCTTTTGCAGTTTGGCTAGGCTGCAAAAGGTGATTGATAGCTGCAGAAAGAGATTTATAATCTACAATAGAAGATTGGAAATTAGAAATGTTCCCTTCTGACACAGCTTTATTTTGATTCGTTTTACTTTGATCGTTTTGCTTATCTGAATCCGCCTGTTCTGTAGTCGGCGTTCCATTTTCTTTCGCAAAACGTTCTTTATCGTAGTTTGAAGCTAGAAAGTAAATAATTTGATAAAGACAAAGTGATAAAAGAATACAAAATAATAAGGTTTTGATGAAAATATTTTTGGTGATGTTGTCTTTACTACGATTCGATTTTGTAGCCAATACCTTTCACCGTTTTAATATAAGTAATTCCTAATTTTTTTCTTAGGTTTTTAATATGTGTATCTATAACTCTTACATCACCATAATGTTCATAGCCCCATACCTTATTCAACAAATCACTTCTTGATAATACTTTTCCTCGATTTTGCAGTAAAGTATAAATAATTTCAAATTCTTTTGTTGTCAATTCAATTTGATTACCATGAACATAAGCTGCATATGCTGTAGAGTTTAACATCAATTCATGGAATTGTAGTATAGTTGCAGCTTCTGCTTCCTTCGTTGCTGCCCTTCTTAATACAGCCTCTACACGCTTAATAAATACAGTGTAATGGAACGGTTTCGTAATATAGTCATCAATACCTAACTCAAATCCTTTAATTTCACTTTCTTCATTATGTAAGCCTGTTAACATAATGATTGGTACATCAGATTGTCCTCGCATAATTTTACAAATACTATAGCCATCTATATCTGGTAACATTACATCGAGGAGGACAAGATCATATGAATTTTTTTGGAAAAGAAGAATACCTTCTGTTCCAGCACCAACTACATCAACGGTAAAGTTTTGTGCCATTAGAAATTCACGAATAAGTTCTTGTATATCTGGGTTGTCTTCAATCACCAGTATATGCGTCATAGTAACACCTCCTAAATAACGCTTTTTACTGCAATATTCGAATTCATCATTTTTCGAGTGACTCAGATTGTTTATACATATAATAAGCCCCCGCTATAAAATAATCATGAAGGTAGCAAGGGGAATAGTTTAGTGTTACTGAATAGTTCAGAATTACAGTAGTTCTATTATAGTATGTATTATAAAATTTATAAAACATTATAACTGTATAATTTTAATATCTACGTTTATCAATGTTTAGATATTAGCTAATCAAATCTATTCCTATTATATATGTAAATACAGTTGTTTTGCTACTGTAAATGAATAAATAAAATAAGCCAAGACATAAAATTCTTGGCTACACATAAATCTTGTTTTTAGGCTATTTGACAGTGACAGTAGCTTGCTGCTGAACGCGCTCAAATAACCAGTGTATATCATTATTATACATACGAATACAACCAAGTGTTGTCCATTTGCCGATTGCTTGATTATTGTTAGTTCCGTGAATCGCATAAGTTGTTCCGTAAGTTCCTGCCATATTTAATCCAAGCCAACGGTCACCAAGTGGATTACGTGGATCCCCGCCTTTAATTTTGCCTGTATAATAAGGGCGGTTTTTAATTTTATTTACGATTTGAAAAGTGCCTTTAGGTGTAGGCGTTGCAGCTTTTCCAGTAGCGACAGTAAAACTTTTTATAAATTTGCCATCCTGATAATAATCCATTTTATTTAACTGAGTGTCTACAATTAATTGATCTTTCGTTGTAGCGGCCTCTGCGCTAGCGAATGGAAGAGTTAAAAATCCTAATGATAATAGTGCGCTTAATAATAATTTTTTCATTGTTATTCTCCTTTTACTATCGTAATAGTCTTACATACAATGAAGTTGTAATCCTCGTAATGCTTTATTTACATTTTCATCTAATGTTTCAAAGAATGTAGTGATTTTGCTGTTGTGTTTGTTGTTTTTATCAATAAGTAATCTTTCGTTCAATAAAAGCTCACCACGTAGTCCAAAACTTTGAACTTGAATATTTAGCTCATCTTCATTTTCAGAAATAATTGGTAAGAAATAGTGAAAAGCTTTCGTTGGAATGATGTAGCTTTTGCCAATCATGCTTTCTTGGTTTGAGTTAGTCCATTTTTTCGTGACAATTTTAATATTCTTTTTTGAAACGATAAAAGATAGTGTTGTAGATTTTGTTAAACTTACGTCAAATTCACTTGTTTCACATATGTGTAAATTAAAAACGGTTTCATTTTGATGAGATTCAACATTTGTATTAATAAAATCGTGCATTTTATATGCTTCCATTTCGTATTCACCCTTTTTTCAATTTCGAAAAACGACTTATATTTATTCAAATTAATGCTTAGTCATATATTAGTTAAATTTTTCAACAAATTCCGATATAATCTTACAATACGTATATGAAGCTAATATGAAGTTAGCATGAGTTTGTGGTGGTTTTTTATTGAGAACAAAATAAGAAAGGTTTTTCAGTGTTAAAAAATGGATAAAATTTGCATATTATTAATGCGTCTTTTTGTTATTTCGACTTGAAAAATGCTTTTAGCTACTTAATAAAGAACGGAAATCATTAGTGTGACCCTTACAAAAATGTAATAAAAATGTAAGCTATTGTGATAGTTATTTCGACAATTTTTTTATACAATAATAGTAAGAAGTTGTACGTGATTGAAAGGAGAGATGACATGGAATGGATTCATGAATTATTTCAGCAATACGGGTACTATGTTGTACTTGTAGGTTTGCTGTTAGAATATATTGCACTTCCGTTTCCGGGAGAGCCAACGTTAGCATATGCGGGATTTTTAGCACATAAGGGTGATTTAAGTTTACCGATTTTAATTATTCTATCCTTTATTGGGACAAGTGTAGGAATGACGATTCAATACTTTTTAGGAAATAAATTAGGTATGCCTTTCATTCAAAAGTATGGGAAATACGTATTTTTAACACAAAGAAAAATTGACTTAACGAGAATGTGGTTTGATAAGTATGGGTACTTCTTAATTTTTATTGGTTTCTTTATTCCTGGTGTACGTCATTTCACAGGATACTTTGCAGGAATTATTAATTTACCATTCCGTCGTTTTGCCATTACAATTTATTCAGGCGCTCTATTTTGGGTATCATTCTTCTTAATCGGTGGTTACTGGTTAGGTGGAAATTTACATGATATCTTTGGAGTGCTAGAAGGTCATATCGGTAAAATCATTTTTGGAGTTATTGTGATTGTAGCGGTTACGTTAGGTATTCGTTTCCGTAAGCAGTTAAAACGAGTATTACTACAAAACGCAAGCTAATATGAAATCCATTCTATGTCAGAATTTAGGAAGGCAGTGCAAAAGCACTGCCTTTTTTATTTTATTGTTAAGACTATGTTTAATGCACATTTTACATTCTTTATAGGAATTTGATACAGGATAAGAAATAAGTATCTTGTCAATTATTATAGTCGTAATGACAATTATAATTGACAAAAATAAGGATATTATTTACAATTTTAATTAAATAAATGAAAAAGAGGGAAGACATGAAGCTTCAAAATCGAGTGAGGGAATTGCGAGCAAAGCATCGTTTATCACAAGGGGATTTAGGAAAAGTAATTGGATCATCACGGCAAACGATTAGTTTAATTGAACGTGGGGATTATGCACCATCTATTGTATTGTCTTTAAAAATCGCGCAAATTTTCAATGTACCAGTGGAGGAAATATTTACGTTAGTAGAGGGGGAAGAGGACGATGAAGAGTAAGCGAAAAAAACAATTTGATTCTGTGGGGAAAATAGCAGTAAGTATGATGGGTGGCTTTTTAACGTCTTATATAGCTTTAAATTTACTCTCGGATGAACCGAGAAAATTATCATCTAATACATTTATAGGTATATGTACTATTTTTGGAATCTTAATGATGTACTATACTTGGAAGAATACACGTATGTTAGCAGAGGCACGCGATGAAGAAGAGAGCGTACAAGGCAGAAAATTAGGCATTATAAGTATATATTTACGTGTAGGTGATATAGTTACGCAGGCATGGTTTGTATATGCAGTTATTACATGTAGACGTGCACTGTTGCAGGATACAAATGTTTCATTTGCGGTGTGGAATTTAGTAGCTTCTATTGTTTGTTTAACTACTGTAGTAACTATCGGACTCATAACAAAAAATCGTTATAATAAGCTATATCCTGAACAAGGTGTAACGTATATGGAATCTATGAAAATGTGGACGAAAAATGCAGATGAAGGATTAAAGCACATTGTGCATGAGGCTGGATATAAAGCGTATGAATTTACGAATACAATATTGGCATATGTATGGTGGGCTGCCGTTATATATACAGCTGCTAGTGATATCGATTTTGTATTAATTGGCTTAATCTCATTTATTTGGATATTGCATCTCGGGAAGTTCATGTACGAAATGCAGAGAAAAATGATTTATTAAGGGGAGAAAAAGGTGGATATTTTAAGAAGGCCAGCTGGCTCAATGACAGTGGCGCTAATTCTGTCCATTTTATACGGAGTAATCCGAACTGGGAAATTAGAAGTAATTTTGAACCTATGGGCAATAGTTGGAATTTCATTGTTAGTGTTAGCCATTCATGAGCTAGGACATGTAGTATTTGGTGTAATAGGTGGTTTAACATTTAAATTTATGACAGTAGGACCCATTACTATTCAAAAAGAAAAGGGAAAATTACGCATTCGAGAAAATAAATTATGGGCGTACTTTGGAGGCGTTGCAACACTAGTACCACCTTCTATAGAGACACCGAATCTTTCGAAAAAGTGGGCGTGGCTCACTTTAGGTGGACCGATTACGAGTTTACTATTTGGTATTACTTCCGGTTACATATACATGGTGAGTTATTATCAATATCTTTTATATTTTTCCTTTTTCCATTTTGCAATCTTTGCGGTTACAATTGTGCCGATAAAAGGAATGCTTATGAGTGATGGGATGCAATTTCTTATTTTAATTAAAGGTGATGAAAGAGCTAGAAATCACTTATATGAGATTCAAATATCGAGTGAGTTATTTAGTTATAAAAGACCGAAAGATTGGGATGAAAGATTAGTAGAATTGAGTGAGGAGAAAATAAAAGAGAATAAAGGGATAAGGGAGATAATGAGTAGACTTATGCTCGTCTTTTTTGCTCGTGCAGATCAAGAGGGAATGGAAAGAGCGATACCGTATATAGAACGAATTGTTCAACTACCTGTAACGAAAGAAAATAAGTTTTTCGTTAGTAGTTTTCATAGTTGGTACCTTTTATATAAAGCCCTTTATCAGATGGATAGTCTTTCTTTGCAAGAAGCACAGGAACATGCAAAGGCTATTACAAAAATGGACCTAAGTGGATATTACCGTACACAAGGAATTATTAAATATGTAGAGGGCAATATGGAAGCGTCCCGTACTTATATGAAGAAAGCCGATCAAGAATTAAAGAGCGCCGAGAAGAGTGAGATGGGATATTTACAATTAGAAAGAGAATGGTTTAAGCAGCTGAAAGAGAGGGTATCTTACGATGGGTGAGGTATCCTCTTTTTTATATGTCATCTTATGCCGTTCCATAAACAGCCTAGGGCGAGTAAAATGAGATAAGAAGAGCAAAGCTTGGAGGAAGTAAATATGGAAATCTTATCAATTATTTTGATAGTCTTGCTCATTTATGTTGTTTTTAAAGTGGCATATGTAGCATTAAAGATACTCGCGATCCTATTAATTATCTTTTTAATCGTAGAGTTCGGCAGTAAGTTGCTTGGGGGATAGGGTATGTTGTGCGTTTTGAGTGTCGAAGGATGTCGGTAAATCGATATCTTGTGTCGAAGCGTCGATATAATGAAAAAATCGTTGATATAAGTGGAGAAACAATCGATATATTTTAGTGAATACGAAGTGGGGTATATGGAAAAGAAGTTGCCGTGAGGGTAACTTCTTTTTATCGTGATGCGGGGATATGCAAACCAACATAAAAAAGCTGGAAGAGTATCTTCCAGCTTAAGAGTTACTTTCGATTTGGCGACCGCTATCTTCTTCATTGTCTTGTAATAGGTTGAATACGTCTGCTAGGCAGAATGCAATGAACCAAGTCCATAGACCGTGGAAGAAAGCTGAGCTTAATTGAAGTGGTAATGTATAGTTTGTCATTGAGTAGGAAATACATCCACCAACGATTCCGATCATTGTTAATAACATTGTTTTTTGAGCATTTTCTTCTGGATTGAAGAGGAAGTAAATGTATCCACCTAAAATTGAAGCGCTTACAAGTGTTTCGATTCCATTAAAAATGATATTCTCTCCAAGCTGTGTGTTTGTCCAGAAGCAGATTGTTCCGCCGATAATAGCAAACAGGACAGCTATTGTATATCTTATATATTGATTCATATGTTCATCTCCTTATGTAATAAGATGATTTGGAAGTCAAAAAGGTAGGTATAGTATATTGAAGTGAGTTTTAATTGTACGTATCTTTTTATAAAAAGATCATTGAAGAGTAACTAAGATGATCGGTTGTTTAAACCGTTACGTGTATGGTGTCTGAAATATACCCGACTGCTCGTTTCTTTTTGCTTGTAAAATAAGAGAAACTTCCAAGTCTATATACTCTTTTTTTGTGAGTCTGCTTTCATTATAACACATTTAGAGACATAATAATAGAATTATCTGATTTTGTAATAAGTGTAAAAAATAAAAAGCGCAAGGAAATACCATTAACGGTGCAGTTTAGTGGAAGAAGGATTTTAATTTATTATGATGAAATATGTAATAAAGGTGAGATCTAAGAAGGAGGCTTAAATACTATAAAAAATGTTTTATAGTATGAATGTAAGGGAGGAGAGCTAACTTGGAGTTCACAACAGAAAGATTAATAATTAGACCTTTTAAGAGTACTGATTTACAGGATGTATTTGTTATTTATAATAGTGATGATACATGTAAGTTCCTATTACATAATAAGTGGACTCATGAAGACATGCAGAAAAGATTTAATAAGAAGTTAGCAAATAATGTACTTACTAAAGAATCAATATTAAGTTTGGCAGTTATATACAAAACTAAAGTAGTTGGTGATTTATCCGTATGGTACACAAATATGAAAGACACTGTTGAGATTGGTTATAGTTTTTCAAATGAAGTAGCTGGGAAAGGTTTGGCGACAGAAGCAGTAAGTAGTTTGGTATTGAAATTATTTAATGAATTTAATGTACATCGTATACAGGCTAATCTTGATGCACGTAATACAGCTTCACAAAAATTGTGTGAACGAATAGGCATGAGAAAGGAAGCCCATTTCATACAAGATTTTTGGAATAAAGATGAATGGACAGATAGTATTGTATATGGGATGCTATCCTCCGATTTGTAGTAATAAACTTAGTGATTTTATTATGCTAAAAGGTACGTGAGTTGAATAACAAAGGGCATAACATATTATATATGACTAATATGTTATGCCCTTTAATTTATTAACCTTTTTTATATGCGTTTGAAACGGCCGACAATTTCAACTGTTTCAGTAATGTTCATAAATGCTTTGTTATCCACTTGACGGATAATACGTTTCATTTCGCCTAACTCATAGCGAGTCACGACAGTGTAAATCATTTTTTTCTTATGGTTTGTATAGCCGCCGACAGCGTCTACCATTGTCACCCCGCGTATGCCGTGATGTAGTAGTGCGCTTTTTATTTCCTCACCTTTTTCTGTAACTGTCATTATCGTTAATTTAATATGTTTCGTATGCACAGCATCGATAACTTTGCTGACTACAAACCGGCTAATTAACGTATAAAGTGTAATATCCCATCCGAAAATAAAACCTGCTGCAACAAGTAAGACTAAGTTGAATACAAAGATGATTGCTCCAATTGAAATATCTCGATGTTTCGCTACAATCAATCCAACAACATCAAAGCCACCTGTTGAAGAAGCAAATCGGAATATGATTCCGGAAGCTGCTCCGCAGATTACACCACCGAATACAGAAGATAGTAAAATATCGTCTGAAACCTGGTGTACAGGGATAATGTTCATCGCTAACGATGATACAGCTACAAAGTAAGCTGTTAAAAAGGTTGTCTTCTTGCCTAAGTAAAAGTGACTTAAAATAAGAAGAGGAATGTTTAGTAAAAAGATAAGTGCACCGATATTGTAGTGCATTAAATAACCGATAATCATCCCTACACCAGCGAATCCACCGCTAATCATGTTATGCGGGATAAAAAACATATTCATAGAAATTGCATACAAAATAGAAGCTATAAAAATAACAACCAACTGTATCATAAATTCTAAGTGAAATGTTTTAGCTGCTGGGAAGGATAAAAAGGCGGTGTCGGGAACGTAATCGGCGTCTCCTAGTTGACCCATAGTATGTTTCATCTCCATATTCATTTTTGATTACAAGAAGAGAATAAAGGTTTTTTCAAAAACTGGCAATAGTTTTATTATAATGCAAAAATTTTATAAATTTCTAATAAATCAAGCCTATTCATTGAGGTGCGTGAATATACTAAAGAAAGCGAATACAACGTTTCTTAATTATTATTTTCTTGAGAAAATATGCAAAATACTTTTTTTGAAAATAAAAGGAAATAGAGAATGTTTGCCTAATGTGCTAAAATGACCTTATTAAGGATGTGAAGCGATGGAATTTTTATTGCAGGATGCAATTCTATATATATCGTTTGTAACGACGGCACTTTGTTTATTAGAAGTTTTCTTCCTTGCTAATGTTTCTCGCTTTGTGCGTCAACAAGCATCAAGCGGTAGACAAAGAGCTTTTGCGCTAGTTGATACATGTGAAGATAGTGCGGGAAATGTACCGCTATTTTCTATTTTTTATAAATATGGAATGATTCGTTCTGTACGCAGACAAGAATCAAGTGAAGAGAATGACGAGGTCGGTCCGTATACACCAATGTTTCGCTAAATAATTACGAAACATTGGAGGAATGAACATGTTAAAATCATACCGAGCTGTGCTCGTTAGTTTATCATTATTATTTGTTTTTGTTTTATCTGGTTGCAGTAATGCAGCCCCAATTGATGCACATAGTACTGGGATTTGGGATCATTATTTTGTATATCCAATCTCGTTTATGATTCAATTTGTCGCTCATCATATACCTGGAGCTAGCTTTGGGATTGCCATCATTATTATGACGCTCGTTATTCGTTCAGCAATGATTCCATTAGCTGTTTCGCAATATCGCAGTCAAGCGAAAATGAAGAAAATGCAACCTGAACTGCAGAAGCTAAAGAAAAAGTACGGTGATGTAAGCAAAGACCTTGAAAAACAAAAGCAGTATCAAAAAGAAATGTCAGAACTAATGAAATCAGGCGGTTGGAATCCACTTGCTGGTTGCTGGCCATTATTAATACAAATGCCGATTTTCTCTGCTTTGTATTATGCGATTAGCAGAACGGAAGAGATTCGCACATCTTCGTTTTTATGGGTGAACCTAGGACATGCAGATCCATATCATATATTACCGATTATTGCAGCGTTAACGACATTTATTCAGATGAAAGTTTTCCAATCGAATATTACATCTGGAGAACAAGTACAGATGCTAAAGATGCAGCAAATTATGATGCCGGCAATGATTCTATTTATGGGGTTTGCGGCGCCATCAGGACTTGTGTTGTACTGGATAACAGGTAACTTATTTACAATGACACAAACAATTGTATTAAGAAAAATAATGGAACGTGAAGAGTTACAATTACAAAAAGCATAGAGAAACACCGCTCATTACGAGCGGTGTTTTTTTTTTTAGTCGTTAAGGAAATGTTAAGAAACCGGCATTACTATAGGCATTGTATACGAAAGTGTACATGCATTAGAAATATGAAGGAGGAAATTTCCTATGAAGAAGAAAACAGTTGGGTATTTAGCGATTGCAGGTGCGTTATCATTCGGAATCATTGGAGGAGTCGGCATTCCGGCATTCGCGGCAACGAATACTCCAGCAGTGGATCAGCCTGCAAAAACGGCGAAAAAGGATTTGGATGACGCTACAAAACAAAAATTAAAAACAATTATGGACGATACAAAGAAACAGTTAGAGGAACTAGGTGTAAAGCTTCCAGAGAAAGAGAAGCGTAAAGACATGTTTGCAGGATTAGATGAACAGGCGAAAGAAAAAGCGAAGTCCATTTTAGAGCAAGAGAAATCCGGAAAACTAACACGTGAACAAGCAAAAGAGGAATTAACAAAGCTAGGCGTGAAAATGCCGGAGAAAGGTAAGCGTGGAGACATGTTTGCTAACTTAGATGAACAGGCGAAGGAGAAAGCGAAGTCGATTTTAGAGCAAAAGAAATCTGGAAAATTAACGCATGAGCAAGCAAAAGAGGAATTAACAAAGCTAGGCGTGAAAATGCCGGAGAAAGATAAACATGGAGACATGTTTGCTAACTTAGATGAACAGGCGAAGGAGAAAGCAAAGTCAATTTTAGAGCAAAAGAAATCTGGAAAATTAACGCATGAGCAAGCAAAAGAAGAATTAACAAAATTAGGTGTGAAACTTCCAGAGAAAGAGAAGCGTGAAGATATCTTTGCGGGATTAGATGAAGCAACAAAAATAAAAGCAAAAGCGATTTTAGACAATGAAAAGAAACAATTAGAGGCATTGAATGTTGATTTACCGCACCATAAGTTTTTTATGAAAAAAGAAGATAAATAATTGAATGAAGTCGTATCTTTCGTGTGGGCAACCGGAAGGTACGTGCGAGGACCGATTTCTGTCAGCAGAAATCGGTCCCTTTTAATGATTCAATAAAATTCTTTTCATTGTTAGTATGTATCCGAAGATGCAGTAGAAGATTGCAAAACCGATAAACACTTCCGTATATTGATATTTACCCAATACGTAGAAGGAAACAGCTGGTATAATAGCTACCGCTAAAATGCTATAACCAGGATACTTGTGCCGATGCATGATAGCGAATAGAACAGAGAGAAACGTAGCGATGATACAAAAGACAGCAATCATTATTGGTGCACCTCCTAAATAGATTATACCATTTTTAGGGAAATGGAGAAGTGTCGTACCTTCTGTTATAATATAAGAAGAGAAATATTTCCTATGTTATATAAAAAAATATATTGATTTTTTCTAACAATTCAATATAATGAACAATAACTACAAAATTCGACATCAAGAAGTGATGATGAGGACACGATCAATTTTTTACGATTCTCAGAGAGGGAAGCCTTTGGCTGTGAGCTTCCTAATACGGAAAAATGGATTACCACCTCTGAACTGCAGCAGTGAACGAACATCTAGTAATTGCTTGCCGGCAAAAACCGTTATTTAGACTTGAGAAATTGGTGAAGTGTGTTACTTTACGAATTGAAACAAGGGTGGAACCACGAATACAACACTCGTCCCTTTTTTAGGGAGGAGTGTTTTTTTATTTCATTTTTGCATCACACTAGGATTGGAAGGAGGATACGCAGCATGCATCATGATGAGAAGAACAAAATTGGTTTAACAGTAGCACTTTCTATCGTAGTAGGAACGATTATTGGATCTGGTGTGTTTATGAAACCAGGGAGCGTATTAGATTACTCGGGGAGTTCTAATATGGCCATTCTTGCTTGGGTAATTGGTGGTCTGTTGACGCTAGCAAGTGGTTTAACAGTAGCTGAAATTGGAGCGCAAATCCCGAAAAATGGTGGGTTGTATACGTATTTAGAGGAGATTTACGGGAGTTTTTGGGGATATTTATCAGGTTGGATGCAAACAATTGTTTATGGACCTGCTATTATCGGAACATTAGGTTTATACTTTAGTTCTTTAATGATTAATTTTTTCTATTTAGATAAAGTGTGGAATTTACCAATTGCAATTGGAACAGTTGTGTTCCTTGGCGTTATAAATAGTATGGGAACAAAATACGGAGGTATCGTCCAAACAATCACGACAATCGGGAAGATGATTCCGATCATATTAATTGTCGTGCTAGGTTTTTGGAAAGGGAATAGCGATATCTTTAACGTAGTAGTGCCGATATCAGAAAATCAAAGTATCGGTATGGCAATTTTAGCAACGTTATTTGCTTATGACGGATGGATTTTACTTGCTTCGATTGGCGGAGAAATGAAGAATCCAACAAAGTTATTACCGAAAGCAATGACAGTGGGGATTTTAATCGTAACGGCTGCTTACGTATTAATTAACTTGGCGTTATTAAATGTATTACCAGCAGCGAAAATTGTAGACCTTGGAGAAAATGCGACAGCGACAGCTGCGGGTATGTTACTTGGAGAATATGGCGGGAAAATTATTAGTATCGGTATTATCGTTTCTATTTTCGGCTGTTTAAATGGAAAGATTTTAACGTTTCCACGTATCCCAATGTCTATGGCAGAGCGTGGACAACTTCCATTTTCTAAGTTTATTGCAAAGGAAAGTCCGAGATTTAAAACACCAGCAAATGCGATTACTGTTGAAATCATTTTAGGAATTATTTTAATGATTATTAGTGATCCAAATAAGCTATCTGAGATTTCCGTATTCATTATTTATATTTTCTATGTAATGACGTTTATTGGTGTCTTCATTTTAAGAAAACGTAATAAGAATAAAGAGCGTGCATATAGTGTACCGTTATTCCCAATCGTACCAATCGTAGCGATTTTAGGTTCGTTCTTTGTAATTGGTAGTGCGATTATTAACGATCCAGTAAGTTGTTTCTTATCGATTGGAATTGTATTTACGGGACTGCCGGTGTATTGGTACTTGAATAAGAAGAAAGAAACAGAATGATGAAAAGGTAGGCGTATTATACGCCTACCTTTTTTACTGTAAAAAAATTGTACTTGCTTCCACTTTCTATTTTGGTTACCATGATGGTAGTAACCAAAATAGAAAGCGTGGGGAAAGACTTGAATTTTCGTGTTTATATTTTAGCTATCGCGGCTTTTGTAGTCGGAACGGTTGAGCTAATTATAGGAGGAACGCTCGATTTAGTTGCCAATGATTTAGGAGTATCTATTAGTGCAGCTGGTCAGCTTATCACAATATTTTCGGTAGTATTTGCTTTGTCAGGTCCAGTTTTATTAGCTTTGACAGGGAAGTTTGAAAGAAAAACATTGTATGTTGGAGCATTATCGATTTTCTTAATCGGAAATATTATTTCGGCATTTAGTGTGAATTACGGAATGCTGATGTTCTCAAGGGTTATTTGTGCGGCCAGTGGTTCATTAATTATTGCACTATCGGTAACACTTGCTTCTAGTGTAGTAGAACCGCATTTTCGTGCGCGTGCAATTGGAATCATTTTTATGGGAATTAGTGGATCACTTGTACTTGGAGTACCGCTTGGTCTTGTACTCGGAAATGCATACGGATGGCGTGCGCCATTTGTATTAATTTCTGTATTAACAGTTATGGCAATAGCTTGTATTTCATTGTTCTTAACGAAAGTACCACCGACATCGGTATTATCAATAAAAGAACAACTTGCTACTTTAAAAGATAAAAAAATTGTAAGTGCACAGTTAACATCATTTTTGTTTTTAACGGGGCATTTAACATTGTATGCATATTTAACACCGTTTTTAAAAGATGTCATGCATGTTGAAGCAAATTGGATTAGTGTGTTTTACTTCATTTTCGGAATCGCAGCAGTAATTGGCGGCGGATTCGGTGGATGGCTTGCTGATAAATGGGGATCGAAGAAAAGTATTATCTCGATTATTATCGTATTTGCATGTGCAATCTTCATGTTGCCATTAATGACATTCTCATTCCCGCTCTTCATCATTATGATGGGACTTTGGAGTATGCTGAGCTGGGCGATTTCACCAGCGCAGCAAAATTATTTAATTGAAATTGCACCGGAATCAGCTGGTATTCAACAAGGTTTAAATAACTCTGCGCTTCATTTAGGAATTGCACTTGGTTCAACAGTAGGTGGAGTTGTTATTGAAAAATCATCTGTTATATATAATGCTTGGGTAGGTGGTGGCTTTATTATATTAGCACTGCTTTGCGCGATTTTCTCGATTACGAGAGGACGCTCTACTCAGTTCGTGAAAGAAGAATCTATCGTTTGATAGGTTCTTTTTTATTTGTAAAATATTGCAGGTTTTAGTAGGTAAATGGAGAAAAGGGTATATAGCGAGGTGAGGTATATGTATACGAATTTTTCAATTATTGGTTTTCTAATTTCAGTAATCCCGTTGTTTCTTATTATTCTTGCACTTAGATGGGTTCGTTTCATCTATAAAAATTCTGAGAAACAGGTAGAGCAAAATGAGAAAATCATTGAGCTGTTGATGGACATAAAGGAACAAAACGAAAAGGAGTCTAAGTGAAAAACTAGACTCCTTTTTATTATTTAATTAGTACCTCAATTTCATCAGCAAACTCTTAATTTCCTCATCTTCCATAAAGAGATCATGATGTTTCTGAGTAATCTTTGCAAGTGCAACGTCGTGATAGAAAAATTCTGTAAAGAACTTTACGAAAGGTTGTGACATTGTTTTCATCGCTTGCCATGATTCTTGTTCTACGCCAGCAAATAAAATTTCACGATCGTCAACGATGAGTAGCAAGTAGCGCTCTAATGCATTAGGCTCTTCAGCTGGGATTAGAAAATGCATGTTTTCTAAGTCTGTTTCTACTTCTCCAACAATAAGAGATTCAATTTGAACACCTTGTTTTGCTTTTTGTTCTAGTAAAGGGAGATATTCTAAAAGAGTATCATTCCAAGCTGAAATACGGATGGATTCTTGTGCACTTTCAATGAGTTCTTTACTTTGAACTCGAATAGAAGATTGCATTTTTAAGCTCCACACACGGTCATCTGTAAATGATTTTTTTGATATGTTTGTTTCCAGTTCTTTAATATTTGATTGGAATTCTGTCGTTAATTTTTCAATTGCTAGTTTTAGTGGTAATGCTGTATACAATTTTTTCTTTTCTGAAACAGAATCCATTACCATTCCTTTATCGATTAGGCGTGCTAGTACTTCATATATTTTTGCTTTTGGAACACCTGAATGCTTCACAATTGTTGTAGCATCTAATGGTTCATTGCTTGATACGACAACTTCATAAGCTTGGCTTTCATATTGTGAGAAACCGAATTTTTGTAACATAGTTCCCTCCGAACGAATGAGATTATATTTTAAGGATAATGAACTATTTGTTTTTGCACAAGTGGTAGTCCGTTTTCTAATTGTATTAAGGTGAGAATTAATTTCAATTTTTTAATTTTATCTATTATACTTAATATAATGATTAATAAGATTTCAATTTAATGCGAAGGGGATGCTGGGGGGAAGATGTTAAGAAGTTTACGTTTAAAAATTGCGGTAGTGTTTTCAGTACTTATTTCTATGATGTTCGTAATATTGGGTACAGCTGTGTATCAATTACAGAAAGAAAAGGAAGTGCGTTCCTTAGACGAGTATTCTCAAAATGCGATGGATCTTGTGACAGAGCAACTTACGACATTTGTTCAAAGAACGGATGAAGATATGGGGTATTACGCGAACAGTGAGATGATTCGTAATATGCTTCAAGGTGGGGTTACTCCAGAAGAGGAAGCGTTTTTAACGAAAGAGTTTGCAGAGTATAAAAAGAATCATCCTGGTATTTTAGATTTATATATTGGTACGAAAGATAAAAAAACATTAAGTGCCAATCTTGCTGAAGGTGGGCAAGTGCCAGAAGGATATGATCCAACGACAAGACCATGGTATAAAGATTCAGAGGCTGATGTAAAAAAGGTCCATTGGGGACAACCTTCTTATGAAATTGCAACAGGAAAGTTAAGTGTAGGTGTTTCTAAAGCAATTACAGCTCAAGATGGATCTGTATTAGGCGTTGTTGCGATGGATGTATCGCTTGGGACAATTCAGAAGTTGCTTCACAATATTCAATACAATAATGACGGAGAAATGTTTATTATAAATGATAAAAATATGGCTCTTGTTTATCCAGAAAAGATAGGAAAAGATGTTTCTAAAGAGCCACTTATAAAGAGCTTGAATAAAGAGGTAACAAAATATGCGGGCAGTACAATAAAAGGTGAAGATGTAGTAGTTTATAGTCAATCATTTGATACGATGAAATGGACGATAGGAATCTTTTATCCGAAAGAAACGATCGATGGGTTATTAAATAGTACGAGGAATACAGTTATTATAATGGCATGTATTAGTTTATTAGTTGGAATCGTAGCTTCCTACTTGTTCTCAAGAAGATTAGCAAGACCACTGCAACTATTAAAGAATCACGTGCAAAAAGTAGCAGAAGGCGATTTAACGCTGCGAATGAAAGTGACAAGTAAAGATGAAGTTGGAGAGTTGACTAAGCACTTTAATGATATGGTTGAACAAATGAATGAAATGGTAAGTAAAATTAAAAACAGCGTATCAACGGTGCAACAATCAACGAATAGTTTACATTACTTAACGAATGAAACAGTAGCGGCTAGTAGAGAAGTTTCAGGAGCAATGGATGATGTGAGTGGAGGAGCCTCTACTCTTGCGAATGGTGTGGATGAAGTTTCAGCTCAGCTCGAGAATATGGCGGAGTCAGTGGAACAAATGAATAGCTCCGTTGGTGAAATAAAAGGAGTGGCTGGCAAAGCGGAAGAGGCATCTAAGCAAGGATTAAATACAATGAGGAATTTAATCCGTACGAGGGGGCAATCATCTTCGATTGTTGTTCATACAGAAGAAGCATCGGATAAGTTAGAACAAAGAGTTGGATCGATTCAAAATGTTGTTGAGCTTATAAAAGGTATTTCGGATCAAACAAATTTACTTGCTTTAAATGCTTCGATTGAAGCTGCCCGTGCAGGTGAGCAAGGTAAGGGATTTGCGGTTGTTGCTGAAGAGGTTCGGAAATTAGCGGAACAATCAAAAGAGGCAACAGGAGAAATTACAACGATGATTGGTGATGTGCAAGTAGAAGTAAAAAGAGTTGTAGAAGTTGTAAGTAAATTGAAAGACATTGCAGATGTGCAAAATAAAGTGACGACAGAGGCAGAAATGGAGTTCCGCACAATTATGTCAGTTGTAAATACGATTAGTACTTCAGTTGAAAAAATTGTAGAAGAGGTACATAACATAGGTTACGAGCAAGGAGAAATTACAGCGGTAATGCACACAATTGCTGGTACGAGTCAAGAAAGTGCAGCTGTTTCCGAAGAGGTACATGCTGCAACGGAATCACAGGTGAATCATTTAGAAAAGGTAGCTCTCACGATGGAAAGTTTGACAGAACATATGAGAGATTTAGAAAGATTAGTCGAGCAGTTTAAAGTGGAAGAGTAACATATTAGTAAAATGATGAGGATTTCGGTAAAATAGACAATGGATATATAAGAAACGATTATAGGAGGAAGACTACTATGGCAATTGTTGATGTATCGATTATTCCAGTAGGAACAGGTAATCCAAGTGTTAGTGAATATGTAGCAGAAGTACAAAAGGTGCTAGAGAAAAATGCGGATCGCGTGAAGTATCAATTAACACCGATGAATACAATTATTGAAGGAGATCTTCCTGTCATTCTAGAAGTAATTCAACAAATGCATGAAGTGCCTTATACGAAAGGTGCACAGCGTGTTGCAACAACAATTCGTATTGATGATCGTCGTGATAAAGTAAGCACAATGGAGAAGAAATTAAACTCTGTTCGATCAAAATTATAAGAAAAAGCAGCGATCTTCGCTGCTTTTTTCATATAGGAGGTAAATAAGATGAGTGAAAAGTTTAATGAACAATTTGACGGGTTGTTAGAGAAATACACGGAATTATTACTTGGAGAGAGCAATGAAGAGCGAAAAGAACAGGTGCAGAAGTGGGCACTTTATTCTTACATAGCGAAGACGATGCCAGCTTTAGTGAAGCATTGGAATGAGACATATCCAGATGCGAAAGAAGAGATGGTGCAGTTAATTACGGATATTAAAAGGCTGAATGAAGAGAAGCGAAATGAGCAGTGAGAAAACTTGAGGTGAATGTTACCTCAAGTTTTCTTTATTAATATCCTTATATAATTTACATGGAATATTAAGGGTTTTATAGGCATGTCGAATATTTTCGGTATGCCTATTTTTGCCCTAGTAAACCCGTTTTTTCTAAATGTCGAAAAATATTCCCTTCATATTTACATGCGAGAATATAGGTTTTTAAATGTTTTTATAGTATTTTATAAATTATCTAAATAATTATTTGTATCCAATAATTTTAAACAATGATATAATTTTGAAGAGGGGTAAAAAACAGATAAATTACAGTCATAGGGGTGAATTACATGGAACAATTAATGCGAAATTCGTTTCTTTTCTTATCTAAAAATAAAGCGCTAACAAAACTGGCTAAAAAGTACGGTTTACGCTTTGGTGCAGGTCGCTTCGTCGCAGGGGAGACGATTGAATTAGCGACAGCTGCCATTCAGGCATTAAATAAGCAAGGACTTTGTGTAACAATCGATTATTTAGGTGAATTCGTTGATAATGAAGCGGAAGCAAATGAAATGGCTAACCAATCGATTGAAGCGATCCGTGCAATTGGAAGAGAAGGTCTTGATTCGCAGCTTTCTTTAAAGATGACTTCTATGGGATTAGATATCTCTGATGAAATCGTAATGAACAATATGCGCCGTATTTTAGAAGCGGCAAAAGAAAATGGTGTGTTCGTTACAATTGATATGGAAGACTATACACGCTGCGGGAAAACAATTGATATCTTTAAACAATTAAAATCTGAATACGATAATATTGGTACTGTTATTCAAGCTTACCTATATCGTACAGAAAAAGATATTGAAGATTTAAATGCTTATAATCCTAATTTACGTCTTGTAAAAGGTGCTTATAAAGAACCTGAAGAAGTGGCATTCCCAGACAAGAAAGATGTAGATGACAATTATAAAAAAATTATTAAAATGCACTTATTAAATGGGAATTATACTGCAATTGCTTCACATGACGAAGCGATTATTGAATATACAAAAAAACTTGCCGAAGAACACAACATTCCAAGGGATCAATTTGAATTCCAAATGTTATATGGTATTCGTAATGAGCGTCAACTTGAGCTAGTAAAAGAAGGTTACAAAATGCGTGTTTACGTACCTTATGGAAACGACTGGTATGGCTACTTCATGCGTCGTCTAGCAGAGCGTCCAGCAAACGTTGCGTTCGTATTAAAAGGTATGGTTAAAAAATAACCAAGGAGTAAATACTCCTTGGTTATTTTAATTGCTGAAATGCGTAATGTGCCATTTTCTTCGTATCAGGATACAGTTGCTTGCGGGTAGAAGATAATACAACATTAATGACACGTTTACCGTCTTTTTCATCCACTGTTACGACTGTATATTTGCCAAGTGCTGATAGACCGCTTTTACTTCCAATCGCATATGGATCGTCATATAGTTCTTCTCGTCCATAGTTTGCGATGTTTGGAGAGCGTTCTGAAGTATGTAGAGTTGTACGTGTTGAATTCATATATTCTAAAACAACTGGATACTTTAATGCTTCTTTCGTAATAATAGCAATGTCATATGGTGATACTTTATTCCCAATTGCATCAGCACCACTTGCGTTCTTGAAAGTTGCATGCTTTGTACCAAGTTCCTTTGCTCTAGCATTCATCATTTTCACAAATTCATTTTTTGATCCTGCGATATGTTCTGCAATTGATTCAGCTATTGGATCTGCACTAATGATAAGCATAAGTTTTAATGCCTCATCACGCTTTAATTTTTCTCCAGCACGAAGTTTAATTTTCTTGCTTTGACTTTCTGTTTTAATTGCATTTTCTGTAACCGTAATTTCTTCATCTTCTTTTACATTCTCTAGTAAAAGAAGGGTTGTCATCATTTTGGCTATACTAGCCGGATAAGAACGTTCGTCTTCGCGTTTCCCATATAAAATTTCACCTGTGTTTGCATCGATTGTAACCCCATATTGCCCAGTAATGTTAGGTTGATCAGCTCTTACAGCTTGTTGCCTTTGTGCATAAGAGAAGAAAATCATCCCTGTAAATAGTGTAGCAATCATTACAATCATAACTATTGTTCGTTTCATCATCGTTCCCTCTTTTGTTTTCCATATGTACAAATAAATTGGGCAGAAAAAGCAGCCATTAATCATTATGCCACGTTCTCTGCCCAAAAATATAGCGTTATTTTTCGCCCATATTATGCTTCTTATATTGTTGGTTATTACCTTGGCGTCCTTTTTCAACACCGTGATTATGTGGACCTGCGTTTCCAGTTACACTAGCTGCACTAATTCCAGCCTTTGAAGGGTTCTTCTTAAGTTTTGCCATATATATTCCTCCAGTTTCGTCAGATTATAAAAAGGAAAAGTGCATTTAAACAAAGAAAATACACATGTATAGCATAGCCAAATGAAAGAAAAATATTTATTTCAGAAAATTTTATCAATAAATATATTGCGAAAATTTAAACAGTATCATATATTTATTAGTAGAGGCTCACTCATTGATTGCGACTTATGTCGAAAAATTGAATGAGCATTCATTCAAGAATAGGGGGAGAATTGGATGTTCCAAATTAAAAAGGCTGCTGTTCTAGGTTCAGGCGTAATGGGTTCGGGAATTGCGGCACACTTAGCTAATATTGGTATTCCGACATTATTGCTTGATATTGTACCACCTGCGCTTACGAAAGAAGAGGAAGCGAAGGGACTTACATTAGAACATAAAAGTGTGAGAAATCGTTTTAGTAATACGGCTGTACAGAAACTATTGAAGCAAAAACCAGCTCCTCTGACAGTGAAAGGAAATCTAGCACTGATTGAAGCAGGTAACTTAGAAGATGATCTTGAGCTTCTTGCTGATGTAGATTGGATTATTGAAGTAGTAGTTGAAAACTTAGATATTAAAAAGAAATTATTTGAAAAAGTAGACGCTGTTCGTAAACCAGGTTCTATTGTAAGCTCGAATACGTCAGGTATTTCAGTTGAAAAAATGGCAGAAGGTCGTTCAGACGACTTCCAGAAACACTTCTTAGGCACACACTTTTTTAACCCACCACGATATTTAAAACTTCTAGAGGTAATACCGACGAAAGAAACAGATCCACAAGTATTAAGCTTCATGAAACTATTTGGCGAAGACGTTCTTGGAAAAGGCGTTGTTATCGCAAAAGACACACCAAACTTTATTGGAAACCGCATCGGTACGTACGGTTTATTAGTAACTCTTCAAGAGATGATAAAACGGGGCTACAGCATTGGGGAAGTTGATTCTGTAACAGGTCCATTAATTGGTCGTCCGAAGAGTGCAACGTTCCGTACATTAGATGTTGTTGGTTTAGATACATTCGTACACGTTGCAAATAACGTATATGAAAACGTACAAGAAGAAGAGCGTGATGTATTTAAAGTACCAGCTTTCATGCATGACATGCTTGATAAAAAATGGCTTGGAAGCAAAACAGGTCAAGGCTTCTTCTTAAAACAAGGAAAAGAAATTTTAGAACTAAATCCTGAAACGATGGAATATGAAGCGCGTAAAAAATTAAAAGCTGCATCCGTAGAGTTAAGTAAACAAGAAAAAGGATTAGCGAATAAATTGAAAGCGCTTGTATACGCAAAAGACCGCGCAGGAGAGTTATTATGGAACATCATTACACCAACTCTTTTATACTCTGCAAAACTTCATAAAGAAATTGCTGACGATATCGTTGCAATTGACCAAGCGATGAAGTGGGGCTTCGGCTGGGAGCAAGGGCCGTTTGAAGTTTGGGATGCAATCGGCGTTGAAAAATCTGTTCAAAAGATGGAAGAAAACGGCGTAGTCGTTCCTACTTGGGTGAAAGAAATGTTAGAGAAAGGTTTCACTACTTTCTATAAACATGATAACGGCGATAGCTACTATTACGATAATGGCGAATATAAGCTAATCGAGCGTAATAAAAAAGCAATTTCTCTTAAGCAATTAAAAGCGAAAAATGGTGTATTAAAGAAAAATAGCGGAGCGAGCTTAATTGATTTAGGCGACGGCATCCTTTGCTTAGAGTTCCATTCGAAGAGCAATGCAATCGGTATGGATATTACGCAAATGATTAACTACGCTGTTGATGAAGTAGAAAAGAATTATAAAGGTCTTGTTATCGGTAACCAATCGAAGAACTTCTGCGTTGGTGCGAACCTAGCAATGATCTTAATGGAAGCACAAGACGACAATTACTTTGAAATTGAGTTGGTTGTGAAAAACTTCCAAGATGCAATGACGAAAATTAAGTACTCTTCTAAGCCAGTTGTAGCAGCACCATACGGTATGACGCTTGGCGGAGGTACAGAAGTTTGCTTACCAGCAGCTAGCATTCAAGCTTCTAGTGAAACGTATATGGGCTTAGTAGAAGTTGGTGTTGGCTTAATCCCTGGCGGAGGCGGTAATAAAGAGCTATACATTAAACACTTAAATAAAATGCCAAACGGTGTAGAGTTTGATCTGCAAAAAGTTGCGAATAAAGTGTTCGAATCTGTAGCGATGGCGAAAGTTTCTACATCAGCACAAGAAGCTGTATCGAACAACTTCTTAGGCGATAAAGACGGTATTAGTGTGAATGGTGATCACTTACTATATGATGCGAAACAGAAAGCACTTGCTTTATATGAAGCGGGCTATAAAGCACCGATTCGTAAAAAGATACCAGTTGTTGGTGAAACAGGATATGCAACTCTTGTACTTGGTGCAGAAGCAATGCATTTATCAGGTTACATTTCTGAACATGATCTTCACATTGCGAAGAAACTTGCATATGTCATTGCGGGCGGAAAAGTGCCGTACGGAACAGAAGTTGATGAGCAGTATTTATTAGATGTAGAACGTGAAGCATTTATTAGCTTAGTAAGTGAGATGAAATCACAAGCAAGAATGCAGCACATGCTTGTAAAAGGAAAGCCATTACGTAACTAATAATGAGGGGAGATATCGTTCATGAGAGAAGCTGTCATTGTTGCGGGAGCAAGAACACCAATTGGAAAAGCAAAGAGGGGTTCATTAAAAACAGTTCGTCCTGACGATCTAGGGGCGTTAGTAGTAAAGGAAACGTTAAAGCGTGCAAATTATGAAGGACCAATCGATGATTTAATTTTCGGTTGTGCGATGCCAGAAGCAGAACAAGGTTTAAATATGGCTCGTAATATCGGCGGACTAGCAGGACTTTCTTACGATGTTCCAGCTATTACAATTAACCGTTACTGTTCTTCTGGTTTACAAAGTATCGCTTACGGAGCAGAGCGCATTATGCTTGGTCACTCTGAAGCTGTATTATCAGGCGGAGCGGAATCAATGAGTTTAGTTCCAATGATGGGACACGTTGTTCGTCCGAATAGTCGCCTTGTAGAAGCGGCTCCGGAATATTATATGGGTATGGGACATACAGCAGAGCAAGTTGCTGTGAAATATGGAATTTCTCGTGAAGAGCAAGATGCATTTGCAGTAAGAAGTCATCAACGTGCTGCCAAAGCATTAGCGGCAGGAAACTTTGCTGATGAAACAGTATCTGTAGATGTGACGTTACGCTCGGTTGGCTCAAACAATAAACTGCAAGAAGAAACAATCATTTTCGCACAAGATGAAGGTGTAAGAGCAGAGACGACGCTAGACATTTTAGGGAAATTACGTCCAGCATTTAATGTTCGCGGTTCTGTAACAGCTGGTAACTCTTCACAAATGAGTGACGGTGCAGCATCTGTACTATTAATGGATCGTGAAAAAGCAGTGAGCGATGGCATGAAGCCACTTGCGAAATTCCGTTCATTTGCAGTAGCTGGCGTACCACCAGAAGTAATGGGAATCGGCCCAATCGCTGCAATTCCAAAAGCGTTAAAACTAGCTGGCTTAGAGCTATCTGATATTGGCTTATTCGAACTAAACGAAGCATTTGCTTCTCAATCGATCCAAGTTATTCGTGAACTTGGTTTAGATGAAGAAAAAGTAAACGTAAACGGTGGTGCAATCGCACTTGGACATCCACTTGGCTGTACAGGAGCAAAACTAACACTATCTCTTATTCACGAAATGAAACGCCGCAACGAACAATTCGGTATCGTAACAATGTGTATTGGCGGCGGAATGGGAGCAGCGGGAGTGTTTGAATTACTATAAAAAAAGTGGAAGCGGCTTGTTCAGAATGTGAGGGGGATGGAGCTTCAGACGTAGAGGCGCTCTTTACCTCGTAGGAAGAAGCGAAGCCACCGAACATTCTAGCCGCTGGAACTGGATTATAAAAAAAGTGCAGGTGGCTCGCTCAGAACAGGAGGGCGTTGGAAGCCCTGACGAAGAGGCGCTTTTTGCCTCACAGGAAGGGGTGAAACGACCGACTGTTCTAGCCACTGGAACTGGATTATAAAAAAAGTGCAAGCAGTTCGCTCAGAACGAGACGACGCTAAAGCAAAGAATGGAAGCAACAAAGGTTTATAAAAAATAAACGGGAGAGCCAGCTTCTTTCAAAAAGAGAGAAGCTGCTCATGAAAATATGAAGGAGGAAATTTTCATGGAAAAAACAGTAGGAAATGCGGTTAAAGGCGGTAGCTTTTTAGTTGATGAGATTACGATTGATCAAGTGTTTACGCCAGAAGATTTTTCATCTGAGCATAAAATGATTGCAAAAACGACAGAGGACTTTATCGTAAATGAAGTTCTTCCAGAGCTTGAATATTTAGAGCAACATGAATTTGATCGTTCAGTTCGTCTTTTAAAAGAAGCTGGGGAGCTTGGTTTATTAGGCGCTGACGTACCAGAAGAGTACGGTGGGATTGGTCTTGATAAAGTAAGCTCAGCGTTAATCGCAGAGAAATTCTCTCGCGCTGGCGGCTTTGCAATCACTCACGGTGCTCACGTAGGTATCGGATCTTTACCAATCGTATTATTCGGTAACGAAGAGCAAAAGAAAAAGTATTTACCATTACTTGCAACTGGTGAAAAATTAGCTGCATACGCATTAACTGAGCCAGGTTCAGGATCTGACGCATTAGGCGCAAAAACAACTGCACGTTTAAATGCAGAAGGTACACATTATGTATTAAACGGTGAAAAACAGTGGATTACAAACTCTGCATTCGCTGACGTATTCGTTGTATATGCAAAAATTGATGGAGAGCATTTCTCAGCATTTATCGTAGAGAAAGAATACGCTGGTGTATCTACAAGCCCTGAAGAGAAGAAAATGGGTATTAAATGTTCTTCAACTCGTACGTTAATTTTAGAAGATGCGTTAGTACCGAAAGAAAACCTACTTGGTGAAATCGGTAAAGGTCATATTATCGCATTCAACATTTTAAATATCGGTCGTTATAAATTAGGTGTTGGTACAGTTGGATCTGCAAAACGTGCAGTAGAAATTTCAGCACAATATGCAAACCAACGTCAACAGTTCAAGCAACCAATCGCTCGCTTCCCATTAATTCAAGAGAAACTTGCGAATATGGCAGCAAAAACATATGCAGCTGAAAGTTCTGTATATCGTACAGTAGGTTTATTCGAAAGCCGCATGAGCACATTATCTGAAGAAGAAGTAAAAGACGGTAAAGCAGTAGCAGCTTCTATCGCTGAATATGCAATCGAGTGCTCTTTAAACAAAGTATTCGGTTCTGAAGTATTAGACTATACAGTAGATGAAGGTGTTCAAATTCACGGTGGTTACGGGTTTATGGCAGAGTACGAGATTGAAAGAATGTACCGTGATTCTCGTATTAACCGTATTTTCGAAGGAACGAACGAAATTAATCGCCTAATCGTACCAGGTACGTTCTTACGTAAAGCGATGAAAGGTGAATTACCACTTCTTCAAAAAGCACAAAAATTACAAGAAGAGTTAATGATGATGATGCCAGAAGAAGTAGGCGATGAGCCATTAGCACTTCAAAAATATTTAGTAACTAACGCGAAGAAAATCGGCTTAATGGTAGCTGGATTAGCTGCTCAAAAATACGGTAAAGCATTAGATAAAGAGCAAGAAATTCTTGTGAATATCGCTGACATTGTAAGCAATCTATACGCAATGGAATCAGCTGTTCTTCGTACAGAAAAAGCAATCAAAACAACTGGTCTTGAAAAGAATAAACAAAAAGTGTTATACACTGAAGTATTCTGCCAAGAAGCATTTAACGAAATCGAAGCAGATGCGAAAGAAACACTTATCGCAGTTGAAAACGGCGACATGCTGCGCATGATGTTATCATCATTACGTAAATTAACTCGCCACACACCACTTAACGTAATTCCGAAGAAACGTGAAATCGCTGCGAAAATTTTAGAAGATGAGCGTTACACAGTTTAATATCTTTAAAGAACAGTAGTCGTTTATACGGCTACTGTTCTTTTTTCTGAAAAAATGAAATTTTTAGTGGTATAAAACTAATACCATTAGTATAATAAAACTAATGGTATTAGTTTTCGTGAAGAGGGAGATGGGAATATGAGAATGATGCATGAAAAAACGGTATATCAATTGTCATTTTTGCCAAGAGCGTTTCCTGTGAATTGTTACTTTGTGGAGGAAGAGGATGGTTTAACTTTAATTGATGCTGCTTTGCCATATAGCGCAAAAGGAATTTTACAGGCGGCTGAGAAAATAGGAAAACCAATTACGAATATTGTATTAACACATGCGCATGATGATCACATCGGTGCATTAGACGCATTAAAGGAAGTACTTCCTCATGTTCCAGTCTACATTTCTAAGCGGGACGCAAAGCTGTTAGAAGGAGATACGACGTTACAAAAGGATGAACCAAATAAGCCAATAAAAGGCGGTGTACCTAAAAAGATAAAAACGGTACCTGATGTTTTATTGGAAGATGGCGACCGAGTTGGATCGCTTCTTGCGATTATGACACCGGGACATACGCCGGGCTCCATGTCGTTTCTTGATGTACGAAATAAAGCTCTTATTGTTGGGGATGCATTTCAAACAAGAGGAGGTATGGCTGTTTCGGGACAAATGAAATTTTGGTTTCCGTTTCCAGCGATGGCAACGTGGAGCAAAGAAATATCATTACAAAGTGCACAGAAGCTAAGCGAATATGAACCTTCCTTGCTTGCGGCAGGGCACGGAAAAATGATAAAGGATCCAGGGGCTGTCATAGAGCTTGCTATTCAGGAAGCGAAGCGGAATATAGAAAGTAAGAAAGAGGGTTAATTTATGTCACCTAGAATCGGACTTACATTACAGAAAATTGTAGAAACAGCTGCAGAAATTGCAGATACAAATGGAATACAAGAAGTAACGTTAGCTTCATTAGCGCAAAGATTAGGGATACGTTCGCCCTCACTATATAATCATGTAAAAGGGTTACAAGATGTACGGAAAAATCTTGGTATTTACGGAATACAACAGCTGCATAACAAACTGGAAGAAGCAGCCGAGGATAAACAGATGGATGAAGCAATTCATGCATTAGGAGAAGCATATGTAGCATTTGTCCGAAAACATCCTGGACTATATGAAGCAACTTTTTTACGAGATGAAGAAGTAAGAAAAGCAGGTGACGGAATTGTAAAGCTTTGTCTTCGAGTTTTACAACAGTATGGCTTAGAAGGAGAGAATGCACTTCATGCGACACGCGGATTCAGAAGTATTTGTCATGGATTTGCTTCGATTGAACAGCAAGGCGGATTTGGTTTGCCGTTAGATCTGGATATAAGTTTACATGTATTATTGGAAACGTTTATTAAAGGATTACGTGAATAAGAAACGAGGCAAACAAAAACCTTAGAAGTGATTCTAAGGTTTTTTAGTGCATATAATTCGAAAAGAGCGGTAGGCTTTTTCTCATTACATGATATTATTTAGCAGGTTTGAAAAATGTGTATATAGCTACGGAAAGGCAAACGAAAATAAAAGCAATAGGATCTTGATATGGACTAGGCTCAGAGCCCTTCTGGATTTCTGTAAGGAAGTCATGTGTTTTCATGTTCATTGCTCCTTTAACTAATAAGTTTTATATGATGCGAGGGTTATGGTGGATAGATAAGAAATTTTTGGAATTTCATCTAATAATTATTCTATAGTAATCTAATTCCAAAAACTATATAATACAAAGCTTTCATGATATGTAAAATTGCATATTATTCTTTTTGAAAAATTTTTTATATTATCTATATATTTGTATTAAAGGGTTTTTGTTAAGGTAATGAAAACAAATGGAGGAATAGTATGAGAAAAACAGTATTAGACGCGTATAATGCAGAAAGAGAAGTAGATAACATAACATATAAAAATCTAGTTGTAACGATTGCAAGCATTCTAGGGTTCTCACTCTTAGGGGGATTATTCCTTGCTTTAGCCCTTGGGATTTTTGGAGAAGAGGTATTACGTGCTAATTTAGAGGGATATTATTTACTTCTATTTGATGCAGCTGTTGTTACTATTGTTTTATTTGCGTATAAACCAGTGCTTCATTTTATTAAGAACATATGGGATGTATCTATTTTAAAAAATGGGAAAACCTACTTGTATTTATTAATAGGTTTTATCATCATTGCATTAACTCAGTATGTAATGTTAGAGTTGTTTAGCTTTGAAAGTGCAGAGCAGCAACGAGATCAATTAGGGAGCTTAGGACTTCAAAATAGTCTACAAAGTATTATATATGTGTTAAGTGTTGCTATAATTACACCAATTAAAGAAGAAATTTTATATAGAGGTATTTTGTATCGATTTTTTGAAAAGAAATATAGTTTTCTAGTTGGTATCATTATTTCTTCCTTTATCTTTGGGATTCTTCATGGTGGTTTTCCAGTTACGGCAATGATTATGGGGATTGTATTTGCTATGTTATATAAGAAAACACAATCTATTTTACCTAGCATTATTTTACATATTGTATGGAACCTACTTGTGAGTATAAGTATGATTGTTTCTTTATAAAATTGAATGAATATTTAGCATAAAAGATGAATGGCCTAGCTATTCATCTTTTATTTTGTTTATATGTGCGAAAAGTTGATGAATACAATCCAAAAAGAACCAAATACTAATGATGAATGAACAAAGAAAGGCGGGTATGTTATATGCAAAACTTAACAGAGCTTGAAGTAGAAAACTTACGTCATTTAATTGGTGGACACGCAACAATTATTAACAAGTTGGAGCAGTATGCACAGACGTGTACAGATCCACAACTGAAACAAATGCTACAAAAAGATGCGCAAGATGCACGAAATACAAAACAGCAATTACTGACTTTCCTAGGATAGGAGGAAGAGAAAGATGAATGAAAAAGATATGGTAAATGATTATTTAGCAGGATTGAATGCAAGTTTAACAAGCTATGCAAATTATATTGCTCAGTCTGATAATGAACAGTTACATCAAACGTTAATTCAAATTCGTAATCAAGACGAGGCGCGCCAACGTAATATGTATGAGTACGCAAAGCAAAAGAGTTATTACAAACCGGCAGCACCTGCTAATCCAATGATTGTACAGCAATTAAAAAGTCAATTAAGTGCGGAACAATAGTGAAAAGAAAACGAGCGAATTTATTCGCTCGTTTTCTTTTTGTATATGTCAATAAATACATAATAAATATTTTTCCAGTTGTAACAAATATGACGAAAATGGAATATAACAATTCACAAAAAGGCCAAAAATTTTGTTCAATATTTCACAAAGTATCCATGGTTTCTATCGTGAGAACCTCTATAATTAGGAGTGTAAAGAGCAAAAGAAATAGATTATATGATCAATTAGGAGAGATTGCTATGAAAAGACATACAAGAAAAATTGCAATTATCGGTACTGGATTAGTTGGATCAAGTTGTGCGTATTCTATTGTGAATCAAGGTATTTGCGAAGAGCTATTATTAATTGATATAAATCATGAACGTGCAGTTGGGGAAGCAATGGATTTATCACATTGCATTAACTTTACAAATACAAGAACAAAAGTATATGCAGGAAACTATGAAGACTGCAAAGATATGGACATTGTCATTATTACAGCAGGACCAGCACCAAAACCAGGGCAAAGTCGCTTAGATACTTTAGGAGCGAGTGCGAAGATTATGGAAAGTGTTGTTGTTGGCGTAATGGAAAGTGGATTTGATGGTATTTTCTTACTTGCATCGAACCCAGTTGATATTATTACATATCAAGTTTGGAAATTATCTGGATTACCTAGAAATCGCGTAATCGGTACTGGTACATCACTAGATTCTTCTCGCTTAAGAACAATTTTATCTGAAATGCTACATGTAGACCCTCGTAGTATTCATGGGTATTCATTAGGAGAACATGGTGATTCTCAAATGGTTGCTTGGTCTCATGTAACTGTTGGTGGAAAGCCAATTCTGCAAATTTTAGAAGAACAAAAAGAACGATTTGGAGAAATAAATTTAGATGAAATTGTTGAGAAAACTGCAAAAGCTGGCTGGGAAATTTATAAACGTAAAGGAACTACTTATTACGGAATCGGAAACTCTCTAGCGTATATTGCGAGTTCAATCTTTAACGATGATCACCGTGTCATTGCTGTATCAGCCATTTTAGATGGTGAGTACGGTGAATACGATATTTGTACAGGAGTACCAGCTATTATTACTAGAGACGGTATAAGAGAAGTTGTAGAACTCAATTTAACAGAGGATGAAGAATCTCGATTCGCAAAATCAAACGATATTTTACGTGATTATATGAAAACAATTGGTTACTAACTTATAGAAGAAGGTGAAACAAATGAAGGAATATATAATGTCTCGTGTATTTAAAGCATCTGCTGGAATCGCACAAGGTATTTTCGTATCCCTCGGAATTGGTTTACTAATCGAAAATATAGGAAGAATTGTTGATATTCCGTTGCTTATTACAATCGGAGTTGTTGCAAAATCACTAATGGCACCAGCGATTGGTGCCGGCATTGCTTTTATGCTCGGTGCAAACGGTCTTGTAATCTTCTCGGCGATGGTAGCCGGAGCGATTGGTGCCGGATCCATTTCAATTACTGAAGCTGGTCTAATTATTAAAACAGGTGAGCCAATCGGTGCATTATTAACAGCAACTTTAGCTGTATATATTGGTAAACGTTTAAGCGGAAAAACTGCTTTAGATATGATGCTCGTTCCATTTGCGGCCATATTAGGTTCTGGTTTAGTTGGTATTTGGTTATCTCATAATATTACTCCTGTTTTAAATGCAGTTGGAGCGTTCATTAAAGATAGCTCAGCTGGTAGCCCGTTTATCGCTTCTATCGTCATTGCAGTAGTTTGGGGACTATTACTTATCTCTCCAGCTTCATCAGCTGCGTTAGCGATCGCACTTAGCTTAGACGGTGTTGCAGGTGGTGCAGCTCTTGCCGGATGCGTCGCTCAGTTTATCGGATTCTCTGTCATCTCAGCAAAAGAAAACAATTTAGGTGGCATATTAGCTCAAGCTCTTTGTACTCCGAAAGTACAGTTGCCAAATATCACTAAAAATCCAATGATTCTCGTCCCAACTGTCGTCGCCAGTGCTATAGTTGGTCCGGTATCCGCATTAATTTTCCAACTGGAAGCAGGAAAAGAAATTGCAGGTCTTGGATTAAGTTCTCTTATCGCACCAATTAATTTAATTTCCAGCGAAGGATGGGAAGTTCTCCCGGCGATGGTAATTACTTATATCGTCATTCCAGTAGCTGTTTCTTATATACTTTACATTGCTCTTAAAAAAGCAGGTCGTATTCATTCTGGTGATATGACTGTACCGCAATCTTAAATTGAAAATCTCCTTAATAATAGATAAAAGCAGACTGAGAAGCCACAGTCTGCTTTTTTGTCATGTTACATTCTATGATTTTGTTTTACTGGAACTCTTATTGATTCTTTGGCCAATAAGAGTTGAACGCCGAAGTAAAGTATGCTTGCAAGTGTCATTCCAGAAACGGCATCTACAAAGGCATGTTGCTTCGTAAATAGCGTTGATAAAATAATAAGTGTACCGAAGAAAGTAAGGATGTAATATTCAAAAGCATGTTGTTCTCTACGCTTAAAGGCAGCTAACATAATTACAAATGTAGTAAGAACGTGAATGCTAGGGAAACAGTTTACTGGCTGGTCGATACTATAAATATAGCGAACTAGTTCAGAAAATACATCTGTTCCAACGACAGTCGGACGCGGTACAGTTGTTTGCCAAAAATAATAAATAGAAAAACAAGCAAGCTTTCCAAAAATAACACTACTTAAAGTGACATAATATTGCTTTCGGTCAGCGAAGCAGTAATAAATAAGTGCGCCGTATAAGTATGGAAACCAAAGTAAATAAGGAATAATAAATGCTTTTACAAATGGAATCCAATCATCTACTACAGTTGTAACGTCTACTGCGTGAACAGTCGATTTATTTAATACGTCGTAAAGGGGACTTACGAGTACGAGTAGAAGTATATAACTTAACGGAAGAAAAGATGAAAGTTTAAATTTCTTCATGTTGATCTCCTATGTTTAGTAATGTAAGTAAATTCAATTGATTATAATATAGAAACGTGAATTGGGCTATCGATTTTACTTACATTTTCTTGAATTAACCTTACGTTTTTGTCACTTGACTAAAAAGAAGGGGGAGGGTGCTAAATGAAGCGTTTATCATATTTTTTAGTTTTTATATTGTTATGCCTAGTAGGTGCTGGGTGTGCAAAGAATAACGAAGGAGAAAAATTAGAATATAACGGAAGAGCACTCGTAATTGGAGTTGTTGGAGAAAAGCCGAAAGATACGTTTAGGAATGTAAAGTTTGAAAGTATAAAGTTAGAAGAAATGCAGGAGAAATCAGCAAAAGTTGATGGTTTTTTCGTTATGAAAGAATACTTTAAAGAGGCATCAAAGGAGCAGTATACGGACTTATTTTTATCGTTAAAGAAGCCGGTATTTTTTATTGGTTTGCAAGATAGACCGTATTTAATTTTTACTAACAAGGATTTAGATTATGATAATACCCCAAAGGATAAAACGATGACGTATACGCAAGGGTTTGTAAATATGGGGAACCCTGAAGGTCAATATTGGGGTATGGGATTATATAATGATACTGTTTCCGATCGAAATATTCATAATATGTATATAGTAGTATTTCAAACCATTTCGGATTACTTAAGTCGATGATGAAGGAGCCTGTAAAAAAGGCTTCTTATTTTTTAAAAATAAACGTTTGTTTAAGCTGTATGTTCGGTAGGAAGAAACCGATGCAGCTCAAAGGTTAAGAAAGAAAAATGGAGAATTAATCAAACGTTTGTTTAAGCTGTATGTTCGGTAGAAAGAAACTCATGTAGTTCAAAGGCTAACAAAGAAAAATAAGAAATTAATCAAACGCTTGTTTAAGATATATGTTTGGTGCAGAATCTAAAAAAATTTATATATTTATTTTTTTCTTAACAAATGGCGGAAAAATAAGAAAAATTCGCAGGATTATTAAAAATTATCACGAAATAAGTAAAAGTTTAGCGAATAATGGTTTGAAATAATAAAACGTTTTCTATATGATAAAGGTAAAGGTTAGTAAAAAAGTAGGTGAATTTATGACAGTAACATTTTATTCATATCCAAAGTGTGGCACATGTCAAAAGGCAAAGAAATGGTTTGAGGCAAACGATGTAGCATATGAGATGATTCATATTGTTGAAAATCCACCATCAAAAGAAGATTTACGTAATTTACATGAAAAAAGTGAATTACCATTAAAAAAATTCTTTAATACAAGTGGAATGCGTTACCGTGAACTTGGTCTGAAAGATAAGTTGAAAGATGCAAGCGAAGACGAAATGTATGAGCTTTTAGCATCTGATGGCATGTTGATCAAACGTCCAATTGTAACAGATGGAACGAATGTAACACTTGGTTTTAACGAAGAGCAGTTTGAAAGTGTGTGGAAAAAGTACCAATAAGGTATTTTTACATAATTAATACATTCACTGGAGGTACAGTCATGAGCATTCCAAATAATTTACGTTACTCTGAAGAACACGAATGGGTAAAAACTGAAGGTAATGAAGTTGTTATCGGTATCACTCACTTTGCACAAGGTGAGCTAGGCGATATCGTATTCGTTGAACTTCCTGAAGTAGGTGCAACAATCGAAGCTGACGAGCCATTCGGAAGCGTAGAATCTGTTAAAACAGTTTCTGAGCTATACGCACCTGTAAGTGGTAAAGTTGTAGCAGTAAACGAAGAATTAAGTGACCAACCAGAACTTGTTAACGAATCTCCATACGAGGGTGCATGGATGGTTAAAGTTGAACTTTCTGATGCAAGCCAAGTTGAGAAGTTATTAACTGCAGAAAAATATGCAGAAATGACAAACCAAGACTAATTATAGTCGACTAAAGGACAGCCTTTGTGCTGTCCTTTTTTATTTTGTGTAAAATAATGAATGTAGAATCATATACTAATTATCGTGTAGGAGAACGTTTTTTGAAAAAAACTTTTTCGTATAACCTTTATGCAGGTCTAGCCGCTTTTGCTTTTCGTTGTCTAGCTTTTCACGTCTAAGAATTTTCTGCACAAGAAGACAAAAAAGCGTTTTCTGTGCGAAAGAACTTTAGCCAAAAGAACTAAAAAGTTGGGCATTTCACTCCTTTACTTGAGGCGAAAAGAGCCTTGAGTGAAGGAGTTCGGGTACATTCTTGTTCTAAACGAGCCGCTTCCGCTTTTCATTGTCTAGCTCCAACTCCTAGCCCTTCATGTCTAAGAACCTTCCGCACGAGAAGACAAAAAGCGTCTTCTGTACGGAAGAACCTTAGCCAACAGGGCTAAACAGTCGGTTTCGCTTTTCTTTTGCAAAAATAAACAGGAAACAACATGAAAATAACGAATATACTATATACTAAGTTAAAGGTTGTATAGTATATGGTGATCGGGTGATGACATATGATTTATGTAGAAAAAGTCATTATTGTAGAAGGTACATCAGATAGAAGAAAGATTGAATCTATTATTCGTGAACCGGTGGAAATTGTTTGTACAAATGGTACAATTGGTTTGTCGAAAATGGATGAGCTCGTTGATCAGTTTTTTGATAAGGAAGTGTATGTGCTAGTGGATGCTGATGATGCTGGAGAAAAGTTAAGGAAACAATTTCGAAAAGAATTTCCGCAAGCCGAGCATATCTATATTGATCGCTCGTACCGAGAAGTGGCAACTGCGCCATCTACACACTTAGCAAATGTATTATGGGGAGCCGATATTGACGTTTATACAGAATATTTACGGTAAGGAATGATAGAAGTGATCGATTGGACAGGAGCCGAAGCTACAGCCCTAATAGAGAATGAAGAAAAAACAGTGTTATATGTATATACTCCAATGTGTGGAACATGCCAATTAGCAAAAAAGATGTTAACAGTCGTTGAGATGACAATTGAAGGCCTCAAAATTGGGATGTTAGATTTAAATTATGCTCCGCATTTAGCGAAAGAGTATGGGATTGAAAGTGTACCTTGTTTACTTGTTTTTGAAAATGGGACACTGATGAAGAAGATATACGCATTTCATTCGGTTGAATATTTATATACGGAATTAAAGTAGGCGGCAAAATTTTTGCCGCCTCGACATATTTCTTGGGAAATATGTCGAGATGCAGGGTGGATACAGTATTTGTCGAGCGAAAATAACAGGATTGCTCTTTAGTGAGAGGGAATGGTATGTAATAGAAAGTGATATGAAGGATGTGATTTAGGGTGAGATTATATTCTTTGCTTCAATCATTTGTAAATTACGCTAATGGTCAATATCATTTAGAACCACTTTTAAGACAAGAAGAAAAAACTGTTAATTTCCGCTTTAGAGATGAAAGTTGTTCGTTACAAATTTCAAGAGATTATATAGAGCTGGTACATGAGGAAAGAGGAACGGAACAAATCATTTGCTTAGACGAAAAGGATATAGAACAATTGGTGAATGGAAATGTACGATTGCAAATGTTAATGAATGATGGACGTGTACAATATTCAGGAACGTACCGAACGATGTTATTAGTGGAATCGATGTTTCATATATGTAAACCGATGTCAGTAGGTGCTTAAAATTCTGAAGTTTCATTTTTTGCGAAAATTTCTGTTGACATGGTGAGCGTATATTGATACAATTCAAGTCATAAAATATAGACAATTTCATAAATTTCAAATCAGACGAAAATTGAATCTGATTTCTCTTATCAAGAGAGGTGGAGGGACTGTGCCCTGTGAAGCCCGGCAACCGTCAACTTATGTTGAAATGGTGCCAATTCCTGCAAAGCGAATGCTTTGAGAGATGAGAGAGAGGGATAATGTTGTTATATACGCATATAAACCTTTCTGCTTCTCTAAAGCGGAAAGGTTTTTTGTTGTTTGAATGTGGAGGACATTCAAATAATAAAAGTAGTGATAGCGGTGGACTACACGCATCAAAAATAAAAAAATGCGGAGTCTATCTAAACAAAAAAGGGGTGAACATCATGATTCTATTAGAGAATGTAAGGAAAATATATAAGGCGAAAAGCGGTGATGTCACTGCTGTAGATAACGCCAATTTAAAAATAGAAAAAGGCGAAATATTTGGTGTTATCGGATATAGCGGCGCTGGGAAAAGTTCTTTAATCAGATTGTTTAATCAGTTAGAGAAACCGACTTCTGGCCAAATTACAATTGCGAATCGTGTTATATCAGCAATTACAGGAAGTGAACTTCGTAAGGCAAGGCAAGAAATCGGAATGATTTTTCAGCACTTTAACTTACTTTGGTCACGAACTGTACGTGAAAATATAGAGTTTCCACTTGAAATTGCAGGTGTTGATAAAACGAAGAGAAGAAAACGTGTTGATGAATTAATTCATCTTGTTGGATTAGAAGGAAGAGGAGACGCGTACCCATCTCAGCTGAGCGGGGGACAAAAACAACGCGTTGGGATTGCAAGAGCATTAGCTAACAACCCACAAGTACTTTTATGTGATGAAGCAACGTCGGCTCTTGATCCAGAAACGACAGATCAAATTTTGGATTTACTATTAGACATTAATAAGCGCCTTGGTTTAACAATTGTACTCATTACACATGAGATGCACGTAATTCGAAAGATTTGTAATCGAGTGGCGGTAATGGAGAGAGGAAAGATTGTAGAAACGGGTCCAGTACTTGATGTATTCCGTAATCCGAAGCAAGATATTACGAAACGATTTGTACAGCAGTTAACAGATTCTGAAGATACAAATGAAACGATTGAAAGTTTAATTGAAAAATATCCAGATGGAAAAGTAATTCGTTTGCAGTTTATTGGTGAGGCTGTAGAAAGACCAGTCCTTCAACGATTGATGCAACGCAGTGATATAGAAGTTAGCATTTTGCAAGGAAATATCGCACAAACGAATAACGGTTCTTACGGTAGTTTAGTTGTTCATTTAAATGGTGAGGAAACAGCGATCCAGCAAGCGATAGAAGGAATTCATCAAGATCAAGTAGAGCTGGAGGTGATTGCACATGGATAAGTTACTCGCAAATGTTGATTGGAATCAAATGTTAGAAGCAACTGGTGAAACGTTATATATGACGGCAATCGCAGCTCTTGCGACATTTGTTTTAGGATTAATTTTAGGATTGTTACTCTTCATGACAGCGAAAGATAATTTATGGGAAAACAAATCAATTAATACGGTGATTGGAGCATTCGTAAATATATTCCGTTCTATACCGTTCATCATTTTAATTATTTTATTAATCCCATTCACAAAGATTCTTCTTGGAACAATTCTTGGAGCAAGTGCAGCTCTGCCGGCTTTAATTATTGGAGCGGCACCATTCTACGCGAGAATGGTTGAAATTGCACTTCGCGAAATTGATAAAGGTGTAATTGAAGCTTCCAAAGCAATGGGAGCAAAAACAAGCACAATTATTTTGAAAGTATTGATTCCGGAATCGTTACCAGCATTAGTATCTGGTATTACGGTTACAACAATTGCTTTAGTAGGCTATACAGCAATGGCGGGAGTTGTTGGTGCTGGTGGCCTTGGAACACTTGCTTACTTAGAAGGATTCCAAAGGGGAAATAACGATGTAACAATCGTTGCGACAATTTGTGTATTACTAGTTGTATTTTTAATTCAGTGGATTGGTGATAGTTTAACGACTCGAATAGATAAACGATAATAAAAACGGGAGGATGTTTCAAATGAAAAAATTATTACTTACGGCACTTATTTCAACTTCAATTTTTGGTTTAGCTGCTTGTGGCGGGAAAGATAAAGATGAAAAGAAACTCGTTGTTGGTGCTTCTAACGTACCGCACGCTGAAATTTTAGAAAAGGCAAAACCGTTACTTGAGAAAAAAGGAATCGAGTTAGAAATTAAAAAATTCCAAGACTACGTATTACCAAATAAATCGTTAGCGGATAAAGATTTAGATGCAAACTACTTCCAGCACATTCCGTATTTAGAAAAAGAAATTAAAGATAAAAAATATGATTTTGAAATAGCGGGGAAAATTCATTTAGAACCAATTGGTGTATACTCTCAAAAGTATAAGAGCCTAAAAGAACTTCCAGACGGGGCGACAATCATTATGAGTAATTCCGTTACTGACCATGGACGTGGTTTAGCAATTTTACAAAAAGAAGGCATTTTAAAAATTAAAGACGGAGTAGAGCCAGTTAATGCAACTCCAAAAGATATTGCAGATAATCCGAAAAACTTAAAATTTAAAACAGATATCGAGCCGGGTTTACTACCACAAGTGTATAACAATAAGGAAGGCGATGCTGTTTTAATTAACTCTAACTATGCAATTGATGCGAAATTAAACCCAGAAAAAGATGCAATTGCAATTGAAGGTGATGATTCACCGTACGCAAACATAGTAGCTGTTCGTAAAGGTGATAAAGATAAAAAAGAGATTAAAGAGCTTGTAGAAGTATTGCATTCTAAAGAAATCGAAGACTTTATTAATAAAGAATATAAAGGAGCGGTTGTTCCTGTAAAAGAATAATTGCTGAAAAGGCTGGTGTATGCCAGCCTTTTTTATAACTACATAACTATAGGGGAGAAGGGGACATCATATGAAAAAGATTCTATTGTCAGTTGTTACAGCGCTGTCTGTATTTACATTAGCTGCTTGCGGAGGAAAAGAAGAGAATAAGCTTGTTGTTGGAGCTTCTAACGTGCCGCATGCTGTTATTTTAGAGAAAGCACAGCCAATCTTAGAGAAAAAAGGCATTAAGTTAGAGATTAAAAAGTTCCAGGATTATGTACTGCCAAATAAAGCGTTAGCGGATAAAGAGATTGATGCGAACTACTTCCAGCATATTCCGTATTTAGATAAGGAGATCCAAGAAAAGGGATATAAAATTGTAAACGCAGGAAAAATTCATTTAGAGCCAATGGGTATTTATTCTAAGAAATATAAAAGCTTAAAAGACTTACCAGATGGCGGGACAGTGATTATGAGTAATAACGTAGCGGAGCGAGGCCGTATGTTAGCATTGTTACAAAAAGGCGGCGTGATTAAGCTTAAAGATGGTGTAGATGTGGTTAAGGCGACAGTAAAAGATGTAGTCGAAAATCCGAAAAACTTAAAATTTAAAACAGATGTTGAACCTGGACTTTCACCGAAGTTGTATGAAAATAATGAGGGAGATGCTTTATTCATTAATTCGAACTACGCAATTGATGCAAAATTAAATCCAACGAAGGATGCAATTGCGATTGAAGGAGCAGACTCTCCGTATGCAAACATCATTGCAGTTCGTAAAGGTGATGAGAAGAAAAAAGAAATTAAAGAGCTAGTAGAAGTGTTACATTCAAAAGAAATTCAAGATTTTATTAATAAAGAATATAAAGGTGCTGTACTTCCGGTAAGTGAATAAATATAAGGAAAGGACTGGGAAATTACCAGTCCTTTTTTCTTTATATAAATAAGAAGAAAGGTGTATCATAGAAAGATGTAAAGGAAATACTTATATACATTTGTGAAAAAACGGTTACTTTTTTTCGTCGTTTGCGATATCATTTTATTTGATATAAAATTAGAATGAGAATAAAATGAGAATATGAACGTTTTAGGAATTTTTAAAATGTATATATAGGATTAATGGAGGTATTGAGATGGCTGGTTCTACATTAACGGTTAAAGACTTACACGTATCAATTGACGGCAAAGAAATTTTAAAGGGTGTAAACCTTGAAGTAAAAGGTGGAGAAATCCACGCAATTATGGGACCTAACGGAACAGGTAAATCAACTTTATCTTCTGCAATTATGGGTCACCCAAAGTATGAAGTAACAGAAGGTAGCATCATCATTGACGGTGAAGATGTATTAGAAATGGAAGTAGACGAGCGCGCACAAGCGGGTCTATTCCTAGCAATGCAATATCCAAGTGAAATTAGCGGAGTAACAAACGCTGACTTCTTACGTTCTGCAATTAACGCACGTCGTGAAGAAGGCGATGAAATTTCTCTTATGAAATTTATCCGTACATTAGATAAAAACATGGAATTCCTAGAAATGGATCCAGAAATGGCACAACGTTACTTAAACGAAGGTTTCTCTGGTGGAGAGAAAAAGCGTAACGAAATTCTTCAATTAATGATGATTGAGCCAAAAATCGCAATCTTAGATGAAATCGACTCAGGTCTTGATATCGATGCATTAAAAGTTGTATCTAAAGGTATTAACCAAATGCGCGGCGAAGAGTTCGGTTGCCTAATGATTACGCATTACCAACGCTTATTAAACTACATCACTCCAGACTTCGTTCACGTTATGATGAACGGTCGTATCGTTAAATCTGGTGGCCCTGAGCTTGCACAACGTCTAGAAGCTGAAGGTTACGACTGGATTAAAAAAGAATTAGGTATTGAAGACGAAACAACAGAGCAAGAAGCGTAAGAGAGGAGCATAAACATGACAATCGGTACATTACCTTTCGATCAAGAAACAATCCGTCAACGCGCAAGCGAAGTAAACGAAGCTGCTTGGTTGACTGAGTTCCGCTTACAAGCTCTTGCACAAGCAACAGAACTTCCAATGCCAACGCCTGATAAAACGAAAATTGAAAAATGGGACTTTATCGGAAAAGGCGACGCTGCTAAGCAAGAGCCTGTAAGTTCTTTAACAGAGCTTCCAGAAGCAGTGAAAAACTTAATCGATGAAAATAACAGCGTATTAGTGCAACGTACTGGTACAACTGCGTTCGTTTCTTTAGCAGACGAAGCAAAAGACAAAGGTGTTATTTTCACAGATATCGTAACAGCTGCAACAGAGCATGCTGAATTACTACAAAAGTATTTAATGAAAGACGGAGTGAAAGTAGACGAGCATCGTCTAACTGCACTTCATGCTGCATTAATCAACGGCGGTGCATTCGTATATGTTCCGAAAAACGTTGTTCTTGAAACTCCACTTCAAGCTGTATTCTTAGTAGACGGCGAAGAAGCTAACGTATATAACCACGTATTATTCGTAGCTGATGCGAACAGTACTGCAACTTATGTAGAAAACTATGTTGCAAATGAAAATGCTAAAGGTATTGCAAATATCGTAGCAGAAGTAATTGTGGAACAAGGCGCACAAGTGAAATTCGGTGCGGTTGATCTATTAGCAAAAGACGTAACAACTTACGTTAACCGCCGCGGTGTTGTTGGACGCGACGGCCGCATTGATTGGGCTCTAGGCCTTATGAATGATGGAAACACAATTTCAGAGAACGTTACGAACTTAATGGGCGACGGTTCATATGCTGATACGAAAACAGTAACAATTGGCCGTGGTAACCAAACACAAAACTTTACAACTAAAGTTGTTCACTTCGGTAAACACTCTGAAGGTTGGATTTTAAAACACGGTGTACAAAAAGATAGTGCAACATCTATCTTTAATGGAATTGGTAAGATTGAACACGGTGCATCTAAATCAAATGCACAACAATCTTCTCGCGTTCTTATGCTAGACGAAAAAGCTCGCGGTGATGCGAACCCAATTCTTTTAATTGATGAAGATGATGTTATGGCAGGTCACGCAGCTTCAGTAGGCCGCGTAGATCCGTACCAATTATACTACTTGATGAGCCGTGGTATTCCAAAACGCGAAGCAGAACGTTTAGTCATCCATGGATTCTTAGCACCTGTAGTAAATGAGCTTCCAATTGAAGGAGTAAAAGCACAGCTTGTTGAGGTAATTGAAAGGAAAGTTCGCTAATGAATATTCATGAAATACGCAAACAGTTTCCAATTCTTGATCAAAAAGTGAACGGCAAACAACTTGTTTATTTCGATAGTGCAGCAACTTCTCAAAAACCAATTCAAGTCATTGAAACGTTAGAACGTTACTATAAAGAATATAATTCTAACGTGCATCGCGGTGTTCATACGCTCGGTACGAAAGCTACCGACGCGTATGAAGGTGCACGTGAGAAAGTTCGCAAGTTTATTAACGCGAAATCAATGGAAGAGATTATTTTCACGCGCGGAACGACAACTGCATTAAATACAGTAGCGGCTAGCTATGGCCTTGAAAATGTAAAAGAAGGCGATGAAATCGTTATTTCTTACATGGAACACCATAGTAACATCATTCCGTGGCAACAAGTTGCGAAGAAAACTGGCGCAACTTTGAAATACCTTCCGCTTCAACCAGACGGTACAATTTCTTTAGAAGATGTTCGTCAAACTGTTACACCGAATACAAAAATCGTTTCTATTATGCAAGTATCAAACGTACTTGGAACGATTAACCCTGTAAAAGAAATCGGAGCAATCGCACACGAAAACGGAGCAATTATGGTCGTTGATGGTGCACAAAGTACACCTCACATGAAAGTGGATGTGCAAGATTTAAACTGTGATTTCTACGCATTATCTGCTCATAAGATGTGCGGACCTACAGGTATCGGCGTATTATATGGTAAGAAAGAATTGCTAAACAATATGGAGCCAATTGAATTTGGTGGTGAAATGATTGATTTCGTAGATTTACAAGAATCTACTTGGAAAGAGCTTCCGTGGAAGTTTGAAGCGGGTACACCGATTATCGGTAATGCAATCGGACTTGGTGCGGCAATTGATTTCCTAGAAGAAATCGGTCTTGATAATATTGAAAAGCATGAGCATGAATTAGCGCAATACGCTTTAGAAAGACTATCAGAAGTAGATGGCGTTACAATTTATGGTCCAAAGCATCGCGCTGGTCTTGTTACATTTAATATTGAAGACGTACATCCTCACGATGTAGCGACTGTATTAGATGTAGAAGGCATTGCAGTTCGCGCAGGACATCACTGTGCACAACCGCTTATGAAGTGGCTAAAAGCTTCTTCAACAGCACGTGCGAGCTTCTATTTATATAATACAAAAGAAGAAATTGATACATTTGTTGAATCGCTAATCAAGACAAAGGAGTATTTCACAAATGTCATTTAATAATTTAGATACGTTATATCGTCAAGTTATTATGGATCATTACAAAAATCCTCGTAACCATGGCGTGTTAGAAGATAGTGTTACCGTTAACTTGAACAATCCAACTTGCGGCGATCGTATTCAACTTACGATGAAAGTAGAAGAAGGTATTGTGCAAGAGGCGAAGTTTGAAGGCGAAGGATGTTCAATCTCAATGTCTTCAGCTTCAATGATGACACAAGCAGTAAAAGGTAAGAAAATTGAAGAAGCACTTCAGCTTTCGAAAATTTTCTCTGACATGATGCTAGGAAAAGAGTACGATGACAGCATCGATTTAGGAGATATTGAAGCATTACAAGGCGTATGCAAGTTCCCTGCACGTATTAAATGTGCAACATTAGCGTGGAAAGCGTTAGAAAAGGGCTTAAACGAAGATAAGTAATGTTAAAGGTTCCTAAAAATGAGGTTATCTAAGGAGGGACACACCAACATGGCGAAGCAACTGCCAGATATCGGCGATTACAAATATGGTTTCAAAGACAAAGACGTTTCGATTTTCCGTGCTGGACGCGGTTTAACAAAAGAGATCGTTGAAGAGATTTCACGTATGAAAGAAGAACCACAGTGGATGTTAGACTTCCGTTTAAAATCACTGGATAAGTTCTATGAAATGCCAATGCCACAATGGGGCGGCGACTTAAACGACTTAGATTTCGATGAAATTACGTACTACGTAAAACCATCTGAGAAATCTGAGAAGTCTTGGGATGAAGTACCTGATGAAATTAAAGCAACATTTGATAAATTAGGTATTCCAGAAGCTGAGCAAAAATATTTAGCTGGTGTATCTGCACAGTACGAATCTGAAGTTGTATACCACAACATGAAAGAAGACCTAGAAGCTCTAGGAATCGTCTTCAAAGATACAGATAGCGCATTAAAAGAGAACGAAGATATTTTCCGTGAGCATTTCGGAAAAGTAATCCCACCAACAGACAACAAATTCTCTGCATTAAACTCTGCAGTTTGGTCTGGTGGATCATTCATCTACGTTCCAAAAGGTATTAAAGTTGATACACCACTTCAAGCGTATTTCCGTATTAACTCTGAAAATATGGGACAATTCGAGCGTACGCTTATCATCGTAGACGAAGGCGCACACGTACACTACGTAGAAGGTTGTACAGCACCTGTTTACACTACTAACTCACTTCACAGTGCGGTAGTAGAAATCATCATTAAAAAAGATGCGTATTGCCGTTATACAACAATCCAAAACTGGGCGAACAACGTATACAACCTAGTTACAAAACGTGCGGTTTGTGAAGAAAACGCAACGATGGAATGGATTGATGGTAACATCGGTTCTAAATTAACGATGAAATACCCAGCAGTTATCTTAAAAGGCGAAGGCGCTCGTGGTTTAACATTATCAATCGCGATTGCTGGTAAAGGCCAACACCAAGATGCTGGTGCGAAAATGATTCACTTAGCACCAAACACGTCTTCAACAATCGTTTCTAAATCGATTGCGAAGCATGGTGGTAAAGTAACTTACCGTGGTATCGTACACTTCGGACCAAAAGCGAAAAACTCTCGCTCTAACATCGAGTGTGACACGTTAATCATGGATAACCAATCTACATCTGATACAATTCCTTACAACGAAATCAAAAACGATTACGTTTCACTTGAGCACGAAGCGAAAGTATCGAAAGTATCAGAAGAACAATTATTCTACCTAATGAGCCGTGGTATTTCTGAGCAAGAAGCTACAGAAATGATTGTAATGGGCTTCATCGAGCCATTCACTCGCGAACTTCCAATGGAATACGCAGTTGAAATGAACCGCCTAATCAAGTTTGAGATGGAAGGTTCTATTGGTTAATAGATAAAGTAGAAGCGCCCTGCTGTGCAGGGCGCTTTTTTGTTTTACGGATTTGTCTTGGCTTGGGAGAGGATACCCGGGTGGGTGTTCAGTTAAATATATCAACGATTTTTCAAATATATCGATCATAAACGGGAATATATCAACGATTATTTCAATATATCAACGTTTCGACAAGGAATATCGATTTGTCGACAAGATAAGACAAAAGAAAATCCTCACATACCCTAAACATTTTATAAGAACAGAGAACGACTAGGTTTAAGACAAAGATACTGACAAATCCACTTGAACAACCACCCACTGAATTCTCTATTAAACTTTTTGACAAATCCACCCCTCCCTCCACTATCTGGAATTCTTTCCTGCATTAGCAAAAGTTTCTCATATGAAAAGGACAATCTTTTGCTTTTTCTCACAATGCGAGTACAATGTAAAATAGCAAGAAAAGACGAAAAGTATTTACAGGATTATTGTGTGCGCATAGCGTAAATGGCAGTAAGGAACTGAGAGGAGGTTTTTTCTCTGAATACAAATAAAGAAACAATCATCCACCTTTATCATACAAACGATATACATAGTCATTTTGAAAATTGGCCGCAAATTTCTCGGTTTGTTCTAGGGGAGAAAAAGCGAAGACAGGAAGCGGGAGAGACTGTTTTGACGGTTGATATTGGTGATCATGTGGATCGTTTTCATAGTATTTCGGAAGCGACAAATGGCCTTGGGAATACGAAGCTTTTAAATGAGGCGTTATATGATTATGTAACGATCGGAAATAATGAAGGCATTACGTTAGCGAAGGAGCATTTGAATCGTCTATATGATGATGCTGGATTTGAGGTGCTCGTTGCGAATTTATTTAAAAAAGAAGGGGTACGTCCAGCGTGGGCGAAGCCTTATAAATTACATACGACGACAGATGGGATTATCATTGCTTTTATCGGATTAACGGTAGCTTATCCAGAGTTTTATCATATGCTCGATTGGCATATTGAAGATCCGCTTATCCATTTAGAGTCTATTTTAGAAGAAGTGAAAGATGAGGCGCATATTACCGTTGTCCTATCTCACCTTGGAAAAAGTATGGATGAGTATATGGCAGAGCATTATGATATAGATGTTATTTTAGGTGCACATACGCATCATTTATTTGAGCGTGGTGTTCTACTGAACAATACTTTACTTTGCTGTTGTGAAAAGTGGGGACGTTACGTTGGCCACGTTCAGCTTACTGTGGATAAAGAGACGAAGAAGCTGTTGAAAAAAGACGGTAGAGCGATTAAGACGGAACGGTTAGGTGCTTATAGCGAGCCGTTATCCACAATTGAAATACTGCAGGAAGAAAGTAAGCATATAATGGCAGAGCCTGTCGTTCATTTAAAAGAGTCATTACCGGTTGATTGGTTTCAGGAGACGCCGTTTTCTCATATGTTAGCAAGTGCGCTGAAAACATGGTGCGATGCAGAGATTGGCATGGTGAACGCCGGTGTACTTCTTGAAGGGCTAGAAGAGGGTGTTGTAACGCGCGGAGATATTCACAGAATTTGTCCACATCCAATTAATCCGTGTGCTTTGAAAGTTCCAGGAAAGATATTAAGAGAAGTTATTTTGAAAGCACGTAAACCGAACATGGAGAATCTTGAGGTGAAAGGATTCGGATTTCGGGGGAAAGTGATGGGGAAAATGATTTATGCTGGTGTAGAAGTCATTCCAGATACGATTCCTGGCAATAAAATTTTATTAGAAGATGTATTGATTAACGGCGAATCGCTGGAGTTAGACCGTATATATACGGTAGGAACAATCGATATGTTTACGTTTGGATACTTATACCCAGAGCTATCCACACTTTCTAGCAAACAATATTATATGCCAGAACTACTTAGAGATGTGTTAACGGATATGTTAATAACTCATACAACTTCCGTTAAACTATAGGCTAGTTAACTTGTAACACTCATTTTTCTCTTGTCATACAGATAAGAAAGAGAGGAGTGTGAACTATGGTTAATGTGGAGCCAATTATAATTGATAATTATACGTTTATTGCGGTTAGCGTGAAACTTCCAAAGACGAATTTGCTAGCTGTAATGAGCGATAAAGGATATATTATGTGTGGTGCATTAGATGTAGGTCTTTTAAATGAGAAATTAGGTGATCGAGGAATTATTGCTGGCCGTGCGGTTGGTGTAAGAACGATTGAACAACTTCTTGAAGCGCCACTAGAATCGGTAACGACTGGAGCTGAAGCGTTAGGCATTCCAGTAGGAACGATTGGAAAAGAAGCATTATTAAAAATGAGATAAGCATATATCGTCCCTCCTTCTTGCATAGAAATGATATAAGAAGGAGGTTTTTTTATGAGTATATTTCGCTCGAAAAACTCGCGGTTTCGAAGGGGACCTATTGCCTTTCGGTATATACTGCTTATGTCGTTTATTCTTTTTGTTATATTACTTACGCAAGGGTTGTGGATTGTGAATAATAGTATTCAGCCGACCTTAATTAAATATGGGGAAGTAGAGACACATAAAATGGCGACAGCAATTATGACGAAGGCGGTAAAGGATAGAATTAATGAAGGATTCGATGTCGATTCATTAATGAAAGTACAGAATGATAAAAACGGAAAAGTATCCACAATTAATTTAAATACGAAGCAAGTAAATGAAATCGTAACGTCAACGACCACGTACATAGAAAAATATTTGCAACAAGTAGAACAAGGAAAGTTGAAGGAGCTAGGTATTTCTGAAAAAAACGGGGCGACTATGGCAGTTCCTTTTGGACGTGTAACTGATAATGCACTCCTTGGTAATATAGGACCAGATATTCCGATTCATTTCACGCCAATTGGGCATGTGAATACAGATATTAAACAAAAAATTGAGCCGCATGGAATTAATACTACAGCGATTCAAATTGTTATGGAAATGGAAGTAACATTGCAAGTAATTATTCCATTTCATACGAAAGAGATAACTGTGAAACAAAATGTTCCGATTGCGACGCGTATCGTTCAAGGGGAAGTGCCTACGTATTATGGAAGCGGAAGTGTTGCTGTACCTGATAAAAAGAAAACAGATAGTTAGTTGCATATAAAGTGATACTCGGCTGAGCCGGGATTTTACTGGATAAAAAATAACCGTAGCAATGCAGCTACGGTTATCTTTTTGTATTTGCTCGTTCTTTGCGTTCCCAAAGGTTTAAATGCATGTATGGATCGAAGGCCCATTCTGTATAGCCATTGTCTTTATATATGCCAAAATGTAAGTGGGGTGGGAATTTTCCGGCTGTACCAGGAGGTCCATAACCAGTGCTACCAACAAATCCAATTACTTTTCCTGGCTCAACAATTTGTCCAAGCTGTATTTCTTTTGAGAACCCGCCTAAATGAGCGTAATAATGGTAATTGTTATGAAGGTCTCGAATACCAATGCGCCATCCACCAAGGCGGTTCCAGCCTTTTGTTTCAATAATGCCATAGCAAGTCGATCTTACTGGCACGCCATATCCAGCGAAAATATCGGTGCCTTCATGAATTCGTCTTCCGCCAAAACTTCTTCCAGCGCCGAAAGTACTACGGTAGCTATGGTCACTACGAATCGGAAGAGGAAAAGCATTTCCTTCTAAATTAATACGTCCATAATGTTTATAAATTTGGGCGTACTCGCTAATTAAATCAACTGTTTTTGCACGTCTATAATATTCCCAAAGCATAATTTTAATACGGTCTTCTGACGTTCCTTGTTTCCTTAAAATAGTCGCTGCGGTATGCAGAAGATCACGGTCGCTATTTGCATTTGCAAATCCATCTTTGTCACCATCTAAACCTATTCCGCCAAATAGAGAAATTGTATGGGGGAGAGTATCGTTACTATTAACAGGTCCAGCCCATATTTCTGGTTTGAAATAAAGGGAAATGATGGCATCTGGTTTTTTTGGAATATCTTTTCTTACGCTCCGTATATTTCTTTCATATTGATCCATTGCAGCTAAGTAATACCATGGAATGCCTGAAGACTGCTCGGTTTCTTTATATAGTGCCATGCGCTTTTCGTATATGCTTTGCTGATTATCTTCACCGTAAGCGATGTTTTGGTGGAGAAGAAAACAAATAGAAAGCAAAAGAGAAATTTTTCGAAGCATGAAATAGACTCCTTTCACAACATCACTCTTTTTAGTGTGGGATATACGGAGTATTTCATTATAGGGAACGATTGGAAAAAATCTTAGAATCTTCATTTGAGCAAATCGCTTTCATACGTTAGAATAGATATGTTACATTGAAAGAAGCGAACACGGTAAACTATTTCATATTGTGCGGAGTTGATAACCATGACAAAACAAACAGAATATAAGCGCAAGCCCGAATGGTTGAAAATTAAGTTAAACACGAATGAAAACTATACAGGCTTAAAGAAAATGATGCGTTCTAAGAATCTTCATACCGTTTGTGAAGAGGCAAAATGTCCGAATATTCATGAATGCTGGGCTGTAAGAAAAACAGCAACATTTATGATTTTAGGTGCGGTTTGTACACGTGCTTGTCGTTTTTGTGCGGTTAAAACAGGCTTACCAACTGAGCTTGATTTACAAGAACCAGAACGCGTAGCAGATTCAGTAGTACAAATGGGCTTAAAGCACGTTGTTATAACAGCGGTTGCACGTGATGATTTAAAGGACGGCGGAGCAGCTGTTTTTGCTGAAACAGTACGAGCAGTACGTCGTAAAAACCCATTCACGTCTATCGAAGTATTACCATCTGATATGGCTGGGGTAGAAGAAAACTTAAAAATGTTAATGGATGCAAAACCAGATATTTTAAACCATAACATTGAAACAGTACGTCGATTATCTAACCGAGTTCGCGCTAGAGCAAAGTATGACCGTTCATTAGAGTTTTTACGTCGAGCAAAAGAAATGCAGCCTGATATTCCAACTAAATCGAGCATTATGGTCGGCTTAGGTGAAACAAGAGAAGATTTAATTGAAGCAATGGATGACTTACGTGCAAACAATGTGGATATTTTAACTCTTGGACAATATCTACAACCATCTAAGAAGCATTTACCAGTTATTAAATATTATCCACCAGCAGAATTTGCAGAGCTTAAAGAAATTGCACTTAGCAAAGGATTTAGCCACTGTGAAGCTGGCCCACTTGTGCGTTCTTCTTACCATGCGGACGAGCAAGTACGTTCTGCAAAAGAAAAAACAGCAGAAGCTAAATAATGAAAAAAGAGAGCTAACGATCAGCTCTCTTTTTGTTTGTACTCTAAAACGGTATTTGTACATGTTAATAAAATCTTTTTTAATTCTTCTGTGGATAATTCAATTGTAAATTCAGGTACACCAGGTGTAATTAAAATTTTATCGTACGTATAAACGGAACTGTCCACAATAATTGTTACTTCTTGTGAATAACCAAAAGGAGCTACACATCCTGGAGTACAGCCAGTTTCCATTCTTAGTTCATCAGGAGAACAGAGCGATAAGCGTTCTCCCGTTATTTCTTTCATCTCTCCGCGGTTAAGCCGATTTCCTTCTAACGTAAAAAACACATAAAAATTTCCAGATGTTGATTTTAAAAATAAGCTTTTACTTGGAGTACCTTGTAAGCCAAGTCTTTCACGTACAATCCGATCCGTCTCATAATCGAGTACTGGTTCGTGTTCGAATTTTTCATAAGAAACATTTGTTTTATGTAGTAAAGCAAGTACGTCTTCGTACATATGAAATGATACCCCTTTCTATTGTTAGAACAGTCTCTTCTCGTGGCGTCAACTGAATGTTTTGGAAAGGGATATTACTTGGACGATGCTTCCCATAAGCGTGTTATGATACATTGTTCGTCGATTGTAATTTCGTAAATATCAGGATTCGTTAAAGTTCTCCATTCATTAAAGCCAATCGTATGATCAAAATGCTTTAAAATGAGCGTAAGTAAATTGCCATGTGTAACAAGTAGTGTTGTCGTATGGTTTAATTGTAAAACGTCTTGAATAAGCGATATGGCACGGTCTGTTGCTTGTTTTGTTGACTCTCCGCCTGAAAAGGCAATATCTATATTCGTAAAAGTGGATTCTAGTTTTTGCATCCAATCATCCATTGGAACGTTGCTCAATATGCGTTCAGTTAATCGTTCATCTTCTTGGATAGATAAGTTAGCTTGGAGTGCATAGGGCCGAATGGAATCGATAGCTCGGACAAATGGGCTTGAAATAATATGATCGATTTGTAGAATATTTTCTAAGAGGAATGTAGCAAGGGTATTTGCTTGGTCTTTTCCATCGGTCGTTAATTCAGCATCACATTCTTGCCCAGTTGCTGAACAATGTCGTATTAAAATAATTTTCTTCATAATTCATCCCCATCTTTCAAGTTGACGCTATATACTTCGACAAATGTGGAAATAATTCCTTTTTATTGGAAACAGCATATGGATTTAAATATGTGGAAAAGTAATGTGGATAATAAAAAATTGAGGTGCAATGATGAAAAAAATGATATGTATCGTATTCATTATTTGTTTTCTTGCGCAATTGTCCACAACATATGCAGAATCCAACCGAAAACTAAATTATCCAAGCAATCAAAATAAGTCATTTGTGAGTGGGGATGTTTTTTATAAACAGTTAGATAAGAAAATTTATAAAGAGTACAAAAATGCAGCATATAGTGTTCGTAAAAAAATTTCATTTAAAGAAGTGGCTGATGAGGAATTTTCTTTCCTGCAAAAAACAGCTGTCGGTTGTCGAAGTAGAGTGGTGCTTCAAGATTTTTTTGTTCACCCTGATCGCCAAGTTTATTTTTTCGCTTCTTTTACTCAAAATGAAGTAGAAGCGTTTCATAAGTACATCGTTATAGATGCAGAAACAAAGAGGGAGCTGCAAGAGGGCAAAAGTTATCATCCATATAAAAAATAAACCACCAATTTTGGTGGTTTATTTTTTACTCCGGTACACTCATTAATTTCTCTTTCATTTTGCGAATAAGAACGACAGCGCCAATTGTACACAGAAGTGTAATTCCTTCGGCAACGAAGATGTTGATTGTTTTTGTTTGGTAAAGTGCCGCGAAAAAGTCTACAAATGCGTGGAATAGTATAGCGTATACTAGGAAGATGTATTTCTTCTGTTTTACTGCGTATAAAACAAGCATTGTAAAGGCGATTTGAAGCACGAGTGCCATAATTCTTTCTAAGCTACCAAGGAAGTATAAGTAGGCAGGTTGCTGAATTAACATGTCCTGTAAAATACTGAGCTCGGGTTTTTGTTCAATCAGTCGAGAGAAGCTACCATCGTTAATAGAATTAGCAAAAATTAATGCTTGTAATGCAGAAAAACCGCCAATTAAAATAGATTCAATTCCGCCGTGACCAATTCCATAAGCGAAGCCATCTTTATATTCTAGATATTTTTTTAGTAAGAAGAAGAAGGCAACGAAGCGTCCTAATTCTTCAAAAATACCAGCAGTCAATCCGCCATAAATTGCGAAGACAAACGGATTTTCTAAAAATGGAGCGATTGTTGGATTACCGCGCATAAATAGGTGGAATGGTGTTTCAAGAATTTGAGTGAATCCGATAAAGATAAGAACACCAACGCCGACTACTTTCCAATTAATATTATATTTTTTACGGAAATAAACGAGTACGATAATTGGGAACAGAATCGAGACAATGAGTTGAAAAATGATGCTGGCAATTACAGTATTTGAAACCATACTTTCACCGCTTTCTAATATATGTACATATCTATTATGCATGAAATAGGGGAGAGATGAAACTTTTAGAAAGAAAATGAATTTACTTATTGACTCTAACGTTGCGTCATACTTTATCGTATGTACTAAGGGGGAGATACAAATGACAATGAGAGTAAAAGAAGTAGCTGATTTAGTTGGAATTAGTGTGCGCACACTGCATCATTACGATGAAATTGGGTTGTTAACCCCAGACGAGACGACAGAGTCTGGATATCGTCTGTATTCCAATGAAAATTTAGAGACATTGCAGCAAATTTTGTTTTTTAAAGAGCTTGGCTTCCCTTTGAAGAAAATTAAAGAGATTATCATGAGTCCATCATTTGATCGCGAAGAGGCACTACAGCTTCATAAGAAGATGCTTCTTGAAAAGCGTGCCAGATTAGATAAGGTGATTGCGACGATTGATAAAACAATTCAGCATACAAAAGGAGAGATTGAAATGACGAATAAAGAGAAATTTGAAGGATTCGATTTCAGCCATAACCCATATGAAGAAGAAGCACGTGAAAAATGGGGAGATGCAGCTGTAGATAAAGCGAACGAATATGCAAAAGGTATGTCAAAAGAGAACCAAGAGGAGTTTAATGCTATTTATAGAAATTTAGCAACGCTTAGACACGATGCACCAGATTCTAAAGAGGCGCAGGCAGCTATCAAAGTATGGTACGATTACTTGCAAAACTTTAGTCACTATTCATTAGACGCTTTTAAGGGACTCGGTCAAATGTACGTCGCTGATGAGCGCTTTACGAAAAATATCGATAAGTTTGGCGAGGGGTTAGCGCAGTTTATGTGTGATGCGATGGAGATTTATGCGGATCGTAATAAAAAATAAAAAGTAAAACAGGTGGAGGTTCTCTCCACCTGTTTTACTTTTTAATCATATTATTTAAAGTCTGATCCCCCGTATTGTTCAAATGAGGATTTTTACTCATTTCACGTTTTAGCATATCGAGGCTTTGCGTATATTCTGTATCATTTAATGCGCCAGATTGAAGCCCTTGAATTTGAGAAATTAACTTTTGGTCTGTTGATACATATGCTTTATAATAGCGAGGGACGATGGACAAAGCGGTTTTATATACTTGATCTGCTACGAGTTTTGGATCCGTTGTGTTTGCACGATATACAACAAATACTTCATCATCGGTAACGAGTGTAGCAGCGTTTGTAACGTCAGGAAGTTTGACTGTCATGCTTGTAATCATTTCAGCGACTTTCTCGCGATTAATGGCCCCTACTTGTTTGTTAGATACTTCATGCTTTTGTTTAGAAGAATAACCGACTCTTGTGAGTCTTGTATTTGTATTTTCCGTATGATACATGTCGTTTTTATTGGAAACAAGAACACGGCTTCCTTCTTCACGTTCCATTTCAGCTTTGTTCGCTGATTGGCAGCCTGCAAATAAGGAAAGAGTGAGAAGGGAAAGTAAAATTTGTTTTTTCACGATGTATCACCTCCTTCTCTATAGCATGTACTAATTTGCAATTTTTTGTATTTGAAATTGTTGGTTGTTATGCTTTGTGATACGATAAAAAGAAGAATGCTTAGAGAGGAAGTTAATGATGGAGCAAAAGCAAGAGCAAGAGATTCATGCTACGGTGAGCATTAATAATGTTCAGTACGAAGTAATTAAAAACTTTCGTGACGGTTTTAGTGAAGAAGCATTTAAAGAGCGCTATGCAGAAATTTTAAATAAATATGATTATATCGTTGGAGACTGGGGATATGAGCAACTTAGACTGCGAGGATTCTTTGATGATAGTAACCAACGTGCGACATATGATACGAAAATTAGTACGTTAACGGAGTATTTATACGAGTACTGTAACTTCGGTTGTGCACACTTCGTATTACGAAAAGTGAAGAAATAAAAAAATCCTCTTACAATTGTAAGAGGATTTTTTACATATTCTCGCTTATAAACAAATCGAGATATGATCGCCTTCAGAAAGTATTGCATTTGGTTTCATTTGTTGTCCATTTAATTGAATATCCCCATTTTTAATTTTATCCACAATGCGTGTACGGCTCCAGTCGGAAATATATGTGGATAAGGCTTTATCAATGCGGTGGGAACCGAAAACGATATCTAATACGATCGTGATTTCAGCTACGCCACTTTCTTTATGTTGCGTAATAGAAATAGTAGTACTTGTTTCTGTTTGATCTTGCTGAGTCATATCAATCGTTTCAACGTGATCAGTAAATGATTTATAAATACGCAGTTTTTGATTCCACGTATGATCTTTCGAACATTTATAAATGGCAAAGCGGTATATGTTTTTTCCATTGGCGTTATGCCTACGAATATTCGTATCAGTAAATAGGGTAGTACGTCCACAATTTTTACAATATTTTTCGATTGTGTGTTGCTGATTTTCATATAAACTCCAAGAAAGTTGTACTTTCTGCATTTTCCTTCACCTCTTATAGTAGTGGCAAAGAAACGTAATACAGCTATTTGGATGTCTTGTAGTATGAAGACATGAGAAAAAGACAAAAATAAAAGGAGGTTCCCCAAAGAGGAACCTCCGTAAACATCATACTACAGATGCAATACGTTCCTTTGTAATGGGAATGGGCAGACTACTCCCTTGAAAAAGCGTGGTGCTTTTTTGAGAGTAATGCTATCCAATTGCTGGTCCATTACAAAGTAAATGTTGGCATACGTAGATAACGTCCTTTCTATCCAAATAGATTTATTCTTCATTATAACATATAATACTGAAAATTCGAAATAATGAAGGTGGAAAAACACCAGCTAAAATAGCTGGTGCATACGATAAATTATATAAGTTCAAATAAAAATGAGCGTAATTCTTCTGCAATTTCTTCAGTCATAGAAAATGCGTGCTCTAAGTAGCCTGGTTCGTTTAAATCGTCAGCACCGATAATTGCAAATTTATTACTTTGCATATCAAGTACAATTGTTTTACCGTAATGACGATCGGAGTATAAAAGCGCTAAATCATGACGCTCATTTTCTCCCATAAAGCTAACGAAACGAGTTTTTGTAGCGACAGTGTCGTCGTACAGAAAGAAACGTTCTTCCATACACATGGCTCCTTTATTAAATATCTAAGTTTAAGTGTGGTTTATGATCTAAATGGTGATGCGTTTTAATGAATCGTACTGTTCTTGTTTTGTAACGCATTACGATAGAGTATGTTTCAGCTAAATCTCCGCCAAGGAATTTAACACCGTCTAATAACTCACCAGCAGATACACCAGTTGCTGAGAAGATTGCATCATCCCCAGATACTAAGTCATCTAACATAAGAAGTTGACGAGGGTCTTCTAATCCCATTTCACGACAACGAGCTTCTTCTTCTTCGTTCATTGGAACTAAGCGAGCTTGCATTTCACCTTCAAGGCACTTTAATGCTGCTGCAGAAATAACACCTTCTGGAGCTCCGCCAATACCTACGAATAAGTCGATACCCGTTCCAGGTAGTGCTGTTGCGATTGACGCACCAACATCACCGTCACCAAATAATTTTACGCGTGCACCTTTTGCACGAACACGGTCAATAATATCTTGATGACGTTCACGTTCTTGAACGATAACCGTTAGGTCACGAATCTTTTTATTGTTAGCTTCTGCTACAATTTCAATTGTTTTTTCAATTGGATCATCTAAGCTAATTTTACCAGCTGCTTTTGGACCAACCGCGATTTTTTCCATGTACATATCAGGAGCATGAAGAAGGTTCCCTTTGTCTGCGATTGCAATAACTGCCATTGCATTTGCAAGACCTTTTGCAACGATGTTTGTACCTTCTAATGGATCAACGGCGATGTCTACTTCCGGACCGTTACCTGTTCCTAGTTCTTCACCAATATACAACATCGGTGCTTCATCAAGTTCTCCTTCACCAATTACAACTGTACCTGCCATGTTTACTGAATCGAACATATCACGCATTGCTGTAGTTGCTGCATCATCTGCTTCATTTTTCTTTCCGCGGCCCATCCACTGTGCGGATGCTAAGGCTGCTGCTTCTGTTACACGGACAATTTCTAGTGCGAGTTCACGTTCCAAGATTCCATTCCTCCAATTTCAAAAATCATACAAATATAACTATAACAAATAACGGAGAAAAGGTGAATTCGAAAAATTGTCGATTTTTTCAGAAGAAAGCGTTACAATTAAAATGTAAATGCTTTAATTTCCAGGTAGGTGACATTCATGTATTTTGTAGACAGAAAGAAAATAGAACAAATGCTAGTATGTTTAGAACGAGCAACAAGTACATTTCAAGAGAAAAAGATATATGAAACCGAGTTTGAATTTTACGCATTAGAGCGCATAGCCCATCTTATTATTGATACTGTATTAGATGTAGGAAATGCGATGATCGATGGATTTATTATGCGCGATCCAGGAAGCTATGAAGATATTATTGATATTTTAATGGACGAGCGAGTGATAAGTGAAGAAGATGGCCAAGGGATGAAAGAAATTATCCTTCTTCGAAAAATGCTTACGCAAGATTATATTCAAATGAATCATGATGAATTATATAAGACGATTCAAAAACATATTGCAGTGGTGGAAAAGTACCCAGCAAATATTCGCAGTTATTTAGAAAAGGAATTAGGACCTGTATCTGCATTTGTACCAGAATAATTATGCTTATAAGATCCCCAGAGAATACCTTTTGGGGATTTTATATTGTATGTGAGAAAGAAAAGGGAGAAGGGTGAAGTATGGGGGAAGCACGTACTACGAAAGACGAGATTGTACAATTGTTGAAAGTAAAGGGAGAGCACACAGTAGCTGAACTAGCTGACGTTTTAGAGATTACAGAAATGGCAATCAGAAGACATTTAAGTAATCTTGAGAAAGACGGACTCATTTATTCTAAGATGGTAAGGCAACATGTCGGAAGACCAACTTATTTGTATGGATTAAGTGAAAAGGGAGAAGATACATTCCCGAAAGAGTATAAGCAATTTGCGATTGATATGCTAGAAGATTTAGCTCGAATGGGCGATGAAAAAATACTTCGTTACGTTTTAAAAGAGAGAACGAAGCGAATGGAAGAACAGTTGCAAAAGAGAGTAAGTAATCAAAAGAATTTAGCATATAAAGTGCAAGAGATAGCAGCTATGCAAGAGAAAAATGGTTATATGGTTCAAATAAAGAGAGATGGAGAGAACTCTTTCGTAATTGAAAAACAAAACTGTCCGTTAAAAGAAATTGCAGAGAGATTCCCGCAAGTATGTGAAGATGAAAAAGAGATGTATAAGCGTTTATTTACGGACGCAGATGTGAAAACGCTAGCAAACATGTGCGAGGGCGATTGTAGTTGTTCTTACCAAATAAAAGAGAAAAAATGAACGTTATGGGGCGCTTTAAGGTAAAGCGTTTTTTTCTTTGGAAAAAGCGGGTAATATAAGAGTGGTATGATAGGTGAGAACGTTAGCATAGAAGGAGAGACATAATGATGTATAAAGGTTACTTAATTGACTTAGACGGTACGATGTATCGCGGAGAAGAACAAATTGAAGAAGCGAGCGACTTCGTAAAAGCTTTAGGAGAGCGCGGCATTCCTTATTTATTCGTTACGAATAACTCAACGCGTAAACCAGAACAAGTGGCAGAAAAACTTGTTCGTTTCGATATTCCAGCGAAAGCAGAGCAAGTATTCACAACGAGTATGGCGACTGCGAACTTCATTTATGAACGTAAACAAGGTGCAACTGTATATATGATTGGTGAAGAAGGCTTACACGATGCACTTGTGGAAAAAGGATTTGAACTTGTGGATGAAAATCCTGATTTCGTTGTTGTTGGTTTAGATCGTGACATCACATATGAAAAATTAGCAAAAGCGTGTCTTGCTGTGCGTAACGGTGCAACGTTTATTTCCACAAATGGGGACATTGCCATCCCAACTGAGCGCGGGTTATTACCAGGTAACGGTTCATTAACATCGGTTGTAGCAGTATCGACAGGTGTGGATCCAATCTTTATCGGAAAACCAGAATCAATCATTATGGAACAAGCTTTAAAAGTTCTTGGTATAGGAAAAGATGAAGCATTAATGGTTGGGGATAACTATGATACAGACATTTTAGCAGGAGTAAATGCTGGTATGCATACGCTTCTTGTCCACACTGGAGTCACAACTGTGGAGAAGTTAACAGAATACGAAGTTCAACCGACGCAAGTTGTGCATAACTTGACGGAGTGGATTGAGAAGATGTAATGAAAAACAGGTAACCGGAAGAGGTTACCTGTTTTTTTTTATGCATAATTGCATATGTGCTATTGTTATATAAAATGTAAAATTTATATGTAATGATATTAAGGGGAGGGAATTAGAGTGTACTGGATGTCATGTATTATGTTTGTTTTTACATTATGTGTTTTATTTTTTGTTCTATGGAAGATATATAAAATAAATGAAATGAAAAAAAGTGTGGGAAAACTTATTGCAACATATCCACGAGTGAAGAGACGTTGGATTGCATTACTTGGACCAGCATATTTCATTGGACAATGTATGTATATATATGCTCAGTACGTAAGTGGCGATATTGATACAGCTGAACAGTTTCTTATTCAGTCGGGTAGGTTATGTTGTAGCAAGTTGTTTTATGACTTTAATAGCTATCCATCTTATTAAAAGTGTACAAATATATGAAAAAGGTGTAGTAGAAGGATTAAACTTTTATTCATACGAAGAATTAAAAGGCTATAAAACATCGACATGGGAAAATCCAAAAGAAAATATATTTTTATATCGCGGGCGAGAAAAAATGAATGACAATGTGAATTTACTTATTAGACAGGAAGATATGAATGAATTAGAAAGCATTCTTCAAAGATATATTCCGAAATTAATGATGAAATAAAAAACTCCAGTTTTAACAACCGGAGTTTTTTATTAGAATGTACGATTTACTACTTCTTTCACTTCTTCAAGATATTGTTTACGCACATTATCATCCACAGAAGGAACACTTGTATAGAATGTATGCTCAATTGTTTCAATGCCTGTAAAGTCAAAAATACCAACATCCGCTGTTTTCTTCATTGCATCAAACATGCCGCCTGCTGTGTATGCCTCTTTCGTATTACCCATTGTAGATAATAACAATCCTTTTTTACCGCTTAATAACTTTTCAATGCCGTTTTCACCGTAAGCATAAGCAAATCCATGGCTAAACACACGGTCAACGTATCCTTTTAAAATAGCAGGAAGTCCCGCCCACCAAACTGGATAAATAAATGTAATGCTATCAGCCCAAGAGATATGCTCTTGTTCTTCTTTAATATCTTCGGGTGTATTTCCTTGAGAAAATGAGATGAAATCGGAAGCGCCTAATACTGGATTGAAGTTTAATTCGTATAGATCGCGAACGCGTACTTCATGACCTTTTTCTTCTAATTCACGTTTTACCGTTTCTAAAATCGCATGGTTGAAGCTTTCTGTATTTGGGTGTGCATAAACGATTACATGTTTCATTGTTCTTCCTCCTATTTGTGGATATGTGAATAGCTATTTGTATATCTGTAACTATTATGGTTACTACTTTTATAGAAGTCAAGTAATACATATGTATGTATAAAAAGACGCTCGAAAATCGCCTTTTTATACCCCGCTCATACAAAGTACAAAGAAGACGAATAAAATGATAACAATACCAATGCCAAAGTTAAATACGAGAGTACTATCCATATATGTAGCCTCCTTGTTTGAAAGTAAAAAGCACTCTAGTTAAGAGTGCTTTTTTTATTTTGAATCTAATTTATAACTTTTAGAAAGTGATTCATGCGTGTAATGATTTACATTATTTTATGTATTTATACTTTGAAATGAGTAAGTCCTTGTTGGATATAGAAAAAAAGACACTCGTTCGAGTGTCTTTTAAGATGACAAAATGTGCCAATTGCTTGAGGTTGATAAGACGCTAATTTCCGTGTTAACGCCTTTTCTTTAATCAAGAAGTGTAGCAACAGCGATTCAAATAAATTGTACCATCTGTTTAATCGCGGTGCGTATGCAATTGTGCATATTATGATCATGAGGTAGGTAATGAACTGTGAATAATTTGAAGTGATTTATTTACGATTTCTTCTGCGGCATATATGCCGATTGCGTCTGTTTTTAAAATATGGGGTTGTAAGTTATCATGCATTGCCCCTAACTCACCATGAAGTGGTGCGAAGGCATGGTTCGCCTTTTCAAGCATGCATAAATCAAGTAAAGAATCCCCAGCTGTAATAATCGTATCTATTTGCAAAATTTCTTTTATATATTGCACGGCGTCCCATTTATTAATTGGTTTTGGTACAAAGTATAGCTTTCTACCTTGAAGTGAATGATTCCAGCCTTGTTTGTCTAACCAGGAAGTGAAAGATGATAATTCATCATAAGGAATGTTCTCCCGTTTAATAATGCAATAATGGAATAGATCATCGGCTGTTTTTTGTGATATAACCCAATCTTTATGAGCTATTTGTCCAAATTCCTTTAGTATGTCGTTTCTCTCTATACATTCAACCGATAGTCTTTCTTTTACTGTCCTGTTCCAAGTACCATCTTGTTTCCCGTTATGAAGGATATTACCGCCATTACTTGTAATGACGTATTCGGGAATGATTTCGTCTTGGAATAAAGCAATCCGCTGAAACTGCTCAATAGTTCTTGTTGTAACTGGGATGAAATGTGAGTGCAGTTGTAATTTTTTTAGTAGTGAAATGGTTTTATGTGATATAAAAGAAATTTCTTTTCCATCTAAAGTTTCAATGAGTTGAATTGATTCATCTTCTATAGGGGCACGAAACGATTTCCGGGAATAAATAAGCGTTTGATCAAGATCACTGGCGAAAATCATATTGTTTCCTTCCTAAGAGGCTTAATGAGCCCGCAACATGAATAAGCCATATTCTCATAGAGTTCAATAGGGACATTCTTTTCTTTAGCAAGAAGTAAAATATGCTTTAAATCGGGATTGTTTTGCTTACGTATTAAAATTTTCCACGGTATTCTCCGGAGTAATACGCGAGTTGTTTCACCGACTCCTGGTTTAATTAAGTTAATATCGTCAATTTCAAAGTGATTTTGGATAGACTGTATATCTTTTAATCCTTGCCAAGAGGGATCAGTGTAAGTTGAAGTAATATAACGTAATTGATTATCTATATGAGAATGAACAGAAGGGAATAAATCTGTTACCTCATCAACGAAGAAATTTGATAAGTCTTCTTGCTCTAGCTCTTTATAATATTTAACACCATGAAAATCATTTGGACCGATATAGGTATCATTTAGTATAGTGCGGCTAATTAGTCCAGAGACAGTTGCATTTAAGCAAGCGCTAGGAATAAGAAGATCTTCACGTGTACCGTAAATTGAAGTACAGTAACCGGGATCAGCAAGCACAGCCATACAATGAGAAATGTGTGTATTATTTCGTTCGTTAAATGTGTGTACGGCATATTCTAATTCTTTTTTTATTGCACCTTTCCCAGTCCATCCATCAATGAATTGAATTGTTTCTTTAGGGTGATGTTCCAAAATATAATGGAGTGCATTTTCATCAATACCGCGTCCGCGAACAATAGAAATACAATAGTGAGGTACATCAAGGTTGTATTGATAGCGTATGTAGCGTTTAATAAGAATGCCAATAGGTGTACCAGCACGAGCTAATGAAACGAGGACAAGGTTAGTTCCTTTAGTCTGTATAATTTGTTCGGCGACAACTCCAACAGCGATGGCTAGTTTGTGTTTGTATTGTTGCAGGGAAGAAAAGAATAAATCCATATACGCTTTAGATGGTTTATATTCCATTGGTAACATTTCAGAATAATGTGTGCCAGCTTGAATTGCTTGTTCTCTAGTTTCTGTGGAACTTTCTTTCATTAAATTACTAATATCTTTTAATAGAAAAATAGCATCATTTGGATCATAACTACTAATATGAGAATTTACTTTTACCATAATTATCAACCTTCCTTTTCTATGCTATTTGAAAATGAGACGATATGAATAAAAGGAATAACTGTTTGTAACTGCTGTAGAAGAGGAAACAGGGCTTCTTCTCCTAAATCACGCTCAATAAAAACAAATACTTCATCGTAATCATGAGGTGAAATATTATAAAAGTAATTTGTAATAGTAGAATCTTCAGGACTTGGATATGAGAAATGATTATGAATGGCATAGTTCACATCATTTGAAACAGGATGGATAGGGCTTCTCGTTGTAGATTGATATAAAATATTTTCACCCATTTCAGCAGCAATTTTCATTGGGATATACATAAATTCACCCGTTCCGAGACAGAGTGTTCGTTTTCCCATTCTTTCTCTTTTTAAAGCTTTTCCTGCTTCTTGAGCGAAAGAATGAATGTGCTTTTGTTCATATGCTGAAATGCCGAATCGCCCGGTATATTTTATATAATTTAATGTATAGGGTGATGTTGGGCAGATAAGGGTATGCTTTTTGAAATCAGGTTTTGTTTCTTCAATTTGAATATCTGTTTTTGAAATATTCAATGGTTGGCCAGTTGTATGAATACTGCCTTCTAATAAAGAAATAACATGAATCTTAATTTGAAGTTCTTCTTCTAATTGTTTAAATTGTTTTCTATTAGTATGAGAACGCCAGTCTAATAAAGAAGCAATTATATATTCTTCTCGTGGGAATTTATTTTGAATAGATCTAATAATATTTAATGCTGTTTTTCCTGTTGTCATCTCATCATCTACGAGAACAATTGGATTGTTGTTTTGAAAAAAGCTTTCATCTACATAACAACGGTGTGATGTTGCATGAGAATGTTCTTCCTCAAATGTAATGACAGATTCTAGGTGGGGTATCGATTCCCTAGTTGTATGTACATACTTTGCATTTTGAAAGCATTGAAACATAGAATGACCAAGTGATGTCGCTGTTTCAGCGAATCCGATGAACAAAACTTCTTCTTGCAGAGGATATTGATAACGAAATACTTCCTCTGGGATTTCATCAATTTCTAATGAAATGAGATTTAAAATTTCTTTTTGAAATGGATGAGAAATATTATGTAGTATTTCCATATATCTTGCAGCGAGAGCAACTCCACTTGATAGAGAGACTGCAGGTTTAATAGGAAGATGCTTTCCAAGGATTGTACTCACAAATAAAAAACTACGTTTCTTATTTATTCTCGCAGCCATTTGAAAAAGATTGTCTAGCGCTAAATTATATGGATTATCACGTACTTCTACATGAACTTGTATATTATTTAAAACGTTATACGTGTTGCTTTGCTTTTGCAATAAGGAGATCGGTGAATTGTTTGTTTTCATGTAGCACCCCGTAAATATTAGATTTTAAAATGGTTTTGCGAGCCCAGCCATAATGAGGTTTTACTTCATTCATTTTGTTAGAAAAACTGCTTTTTAGCACTCCATTATACGTATCTGCATTTTGTAAAATTAATCTCGCATCTAAATAATCTTCCATTGTGACGATATGCATTGCCTGTACAACTTTAATATGAGATGGGTGAATAACTGTCTTTCCGATTAAGCCATTTGCATGGTCAAGTGATACCTCTTGAATAAGCCCTTCTTCATGATCATTAGAAAAATATTCCCATACACATCCTGAAATAATATATTCATTTGTTGCCCTTGAGAAAACGTTAATAATGTCTGAAATACAATCACGGACAACAGTAATATGATAGATAGGTGTGTATTTATTGCGCCGAATACTAAATATACTTGAAAAATCAGTAGCACCAATACGTACATTTAAGATGTAATCGTGATAAGAATCTAGTAAATCCTTTATTTGTAATAATGATTCTGCCCGTGTTTCCTTATACATAATTTCGGGTGATTCTAAAATCGGCATGCCATATAGCGATAATGAGTATAACTCGTTTATATATGCAAGTTGATCGATATAAGTCTTTCCGTTAATCGGTGTGAATTTTGGAAAGACAAAACCACATAAACAATGAACAGCACTACCTAATTCAGTAACAATTTTCTTCATTTGACTTGGCTGTCGAACTCTAATAAAAAGAAGTGGGATGTCTGCTTGATTTAGTATGTTGGCACTGACTAAGTTAGCGATTTGCTGTATTTGAACGACGATGTTTTGCTCTGCAAGTTTTACTTCCTCATCGCTTATAGCGTCCTCTAGACAAAGAATAATTGAGATAGCATCCACATGTTTCCTTCTAATTATATCTTCCGTAATCGTTTCTTTCGTGCCAGGAGTATATAGTGTAGCGCCTAGTGCGTAAGCTAGTTGTTCTTTTTCTATATTTTTTGAAAAACTAAGAGGTTCTTTATAGAAAAAATTTTGCCGTTCTTCTGAGGAGAGATAAGAAAAGTAATTCAAATTGTCACCACCTTATTTATAATGATTCTGTTTAATCGTAACATAATAAGAAAAATCTTCCATTAAAATAAAGCGGTAAATTAAAAAAACATATTGAGAAAGATGAATTATAAGATGAATATCGAATATTGTTAATAGAAATATAATAGGGGGAAAGAGAAAGTGGATATACATAAGTTAACAGAGGAAGAAGCAAATGAGATAAATATGTGGGCGTACGAGGAACCATATAATTTATATAGTTTTTCAGGCGAGAAAGAAGTAATAAAAGAATTATTAGATGGAACTTATTATGGCTGTTGTGACGATCAAGGAGAGTTCATCGGCTATTTTTGTTTTGGAGAAAATGCACAAGTACCAGGTGGAAGAGATGCTAATTTATATGGTGGAGAAGATGTGATTGATATCGGACTTGGTATGAAGCCGGCGTTAACTGGGAAAGGAATGGGGAAAGAATTTTTCCAAGCTGGAATAGCGTTTGCTGCTAAGGAATTTAATTCGAAAATGTTTCGATTAAGTGTAGCAACATTTAATACAAGAGCGATTACGTTATATAAAAATATCGGATTTAAGCAAGGGCTTATTTTTTTGAGCCGCGGAAGAGAATTTATGCTTATGGAATACGAAAGACCGTCAGCATGAAACTGACGGCCTAGAAAACATTATTATTCTGAGTGCTCAGCTCGGTGCGCTAAACGACTTGATGCAGCGGCAGCGATTCCGCCAACGATATCATCAAGGAACGTGTGCACCTTTCCAGTTGATTTATCATTTAAGTATTCTAAAATACCAGGTTTTAATTTATCAATATATCCAAAGTTTGTGAAACCGATAGAGCCGTACACGTTCACGATAGAAAGTGCGATAACTTCATCAATTCCGTATAAGCCTTCATCACGTTTTACAATATCTTGTAACGGTTCACTTAGCATTCCCTTTTCAGCAAGGACATCAAGTTCGATACCTGTAATCAGTGCGTTTTGTACTTCACGTTTTGATAGTACACGTTCTACATTGTAACGGCATTCTGACATCTCTAAATTTGGATGGTATTTTTTTTGAAGAAAATGAACAAGTTCAGCAATATCGTCAATTGTTACACCGCGTTCTTGTAATAGTTGTAATGCTCTTTCTTGTAGTTGATTTGATTCTTTCATGTTTATCACCTTTTTTTCTTTTTAGTATTTGTATACGTTTCGTTGCTTTATCATGTGCATAGGAATGAAAGGCGAGCACAAGCTCATATATATAAAGAAAAACCATAGGTGGCGACTGCGATGATTCAGCATATTTATGAGCATTATCACATGCATGTTAAAGAATTAATCCCCCTTGGCCCCTATAAAAGCTTTTGGATTCGCAACAAAATTTATGTACTTGTTCCAATTGGAGAAATGGAGGAAGAAGTACTTGTAGAGATGAAAAAGCTCAGTGATTATATGAACCAGCAAGGGGATATAACTGTAGCGACTTTCGTTCCGACTATACACGGCTACTATGTAAGTGAGATAGAAGAACAAAATTATTGCTTATTAAAAGGTATGCGCACGTTAGAACGACATGCTATGTCATTAGGAAATGAACTTTCTATATTCCATAAACGAGGTGCATTCTTTCCAGAAGAAATCGAGCAATTAAGCCGCATTGGTGAATGGAAAGCGTTATGGGAAAAGAGACTCGATCAGTTAGAAAAGTTTTGGCAATCGCAAGTGATGAACCACCCTACAGACGTATTCGATCAATTGTTTATTGAATCCTTCCCGTATTACTTAGGAGTTGCAGAAAATGCCATTCAATATGTTGTTGATACAGAAATGGATGATACGCCGCAACTAACGGATGCAGCGACAATTTGCCAAGAACGATTCACACCTTTATTATGGCATCAAACGAAGCGTCTCAAACTCCCTTTTGATTGGGTGTATGATCACCCAACTCGAGATATAGCAGAATGGATTCGCTATATGATGATTGAAAAAAAGAAAGACTGGGATCAAACAATCGTTCAATTTGTTACAGATTATGAACGAAATTACTCGCTGTCCTCATTTGGTTGGCGCTTATTATTTGCAAGGCTCCTGTTCCCGCTTCATTATTTTGAAACGGTCGAACGATATTACCAAACTGGAAACGAAGAACAAAAAAGCATATATAGAGATCGCTTAGAAGCCATTTTACACGATGTGAACCGCTCAGAGCAATTTATGAAGCATTTTTATGGTTCACTTCGTTTACCAGTAGATAAGCTTGGGATTAGAAAATTAGATTGGTTATCTTAAAAATATAAAAAAGAGACCGAGTGAGGTCTCTTTTTTATATACCACAATTTTATGTAATACATTATGCCCCTACCTGCTGATCTGTACATATATTTAAAACGAATTGATGCCTTTCGAGCTTTTCATTTACTTTACCCAATAATTCTTGCTGGATTTCTTTAAATAAAAATTGATAGCTTGTATTCCATGTTGGTATAACGGATGAAAGGCCTAATAAATACTCTTTTTTCTTTTCTAGTTCTTGAATTGTTACAAAAGTGTTCCCCATTTTTGGCATCTGTCGTCCCCCTATGTTTTTTTACTGTATATGTGTGAACGATTCACTATATAGTATTAATTATCGCATTTTTTGAGAAGGATTTCCAATTTTGTTTTATGATGTTAACGGATAAATGTGATTTGAATAAAAAAAGGAGACCAAATTTGGTCTCCTTTTAGAAGGCGATTCTGAACGAGCCGCTTCCGCTTTTAGATTAAAATACTTGTTCTACTTCGATAACGCCTGGTACTTCTTCAAGTAACGCGCGCTCGATACCAGCTTTTAGTGTGATTGTAGAACTTGGGCAGCTTCCGCATGCACCCATAAGGCGTAGTTTTACGATACCTTCTTCAATGTCTACTAATTCAACGTCTCCGCCATCGCGAAGTAAGAATGGACGTAATTTATCTAATACTTCTAATACTTGTTCTTGCATATGTGGGTTTTCCATTTTTATCGACTCCTTTCATCAGTTTTATTATAATCAAGATAGAGGGGAAAATCTATTTTTTCTCTTCTTGTTTTATTGTCGAAATATTGTATCGTGTTTTTTCAGTATAGGGGTATGGGATAAGATTGTAAAATGATGTGCTTATGTAATAAGATATCTGAATATACTGTTGGAACAAGAAGTGGGGGAGAAGAAATGGTTAATGTTCAAGTGTATGGGACGAAAGTAATTTGTGCGAGCTGCGTCGGAATGCCAACTTCAACAGAAACGTTTGAATGGTTACAAGCGGCAATTGGTCGTAAATATGAAGGACAAGAAAATAAATTTAATTTCGAGTATATCGATTTCCAAGAAGAACAAGAAGATGCAGATAAAAAAGCATTCGCAGAGCGCGTAGTGGAAGAAGATTTATTTTATCCGGTCGTTCTTGTAAATGGAGAAATTGTTGGAGAAGGAAATCCTCGTTTGAAGGATGTTTACGAAGAAATCGAGAAATATTTATAAAACAAGAAGTCTTTGCGAATTTGCAAAGGCTTTTTTTATTGGAGGGATAGATATGAAAAATGGAGTGAAGCATGCGTTACCAACGGAAGTACAACAGTTAATGGAGCGGTATACAGTAGAATTAAAAGAAATTTTTTTGGATGAAAAAATAGTCGGGGTATATATTTACGGCTCCATCGCACTTGGTGCATTTTATGCAGAAACGAGCGATGTTGATTTTGTTACAGTGATAAATGATTCCGTGAATGAAGCTGAAAAACAGCAGCTTGTGGAACTACATAATAAACTTAGTGATAATACGCTAGGTAAAAGAATGGACGGTATGTATATTCCGCTTGCTGACTTAGGGAAATACAATGATGAAATGAACGAGTACGTGTATTGTGCAGATGGTAAAGCTAATGTTGGTCATTGGGACATTAATGCGGTCACATGGTGGACGTTGAAAAATCAAGGCATTACAGTTACAGGAAAAGAAGCAGAAGATCTTCCGCTGCAAATACAATGGAATGATGTAGTAAATACGATGAAATACAACGTAGAACAGTACTGGAGTGAAAAGGCGAAGAAGCCATATTTATTTTTTATAGAAGAGTGGGTAGAATCAGCTGTCGTTACGATGGGACGTATTTTATATACACTAGATCATAAAACAATCGTTTCAAAAGATAGAGGATTGCAATACTTGTCAGAACGTTCAGCGGAAGAATGGGAGCTCTTATTAAAAGAAGTAGCGAGAATACGGCACAATCCAAAAGAAAAGCGAATGCTCTCAAGGTGGAGAAGAGCAGATATGACGAAGAGGTACTTACTGCATTTAATTGAGACGTGTAGAGAGAAATGGTAGGGACGAAAATGGACAATACAGTGGGGTGTATTGTCTTTTTTATGTTGAATTTGGTATATAATGGTTTAAAAGGTTTAATTATACTGGAGGGGATAGGATGAATATAGAATTAGCTACATATGAAGAAAAGAATGAACAAATGAGTATGCGCCAAGTAATTAGCATTCTATTAATTATTTTTGGGGTCATGCATGGAATTGGTTTTTTGAACCTTTTATATGATTCTTCCTTATATCCATGGTATGTAGATCATCTTATTCCACCTTTCACGTTTTGTATGATTATCGTAATGTATGCACCGGCAAGAAATTGCTGCTTACATTTAATAAAATCATTACAATTCAATAATTTTAAACACTATGTAACGATAGTAATGACAGCGATTGTAATGCTTATATATCTTGCAATATTAAATTTAGTTTTACCACATGGGATTGGTGTGGACGAGTCTAGTATAGTAATAAAGCCTACTAAAAGTGAAATCATTTTATATGTAGTTGTGCTCACCATTTTTGCACCGATTTGGGAAGAACTTTTATTTCGGGGGATGTTTTTTACGAAATTATCCCAGCGCTTTTCTGCACTTACTAGTGCCGTTATAAGTGCTTTCATATTTACTTTTGGCCATCCCCTTACAGTAGGTAGTATTTTATATATTTTTGGTATGGGTATATGTTTAGCATACACATATAAGAAAACGAAGAATTTACTCGTTCCAATTGGGATTCATTTATTAAATAATTCGTTTTATTTATTAGTAAATTTTCAACTATAAAAAGACGCCTTTTAAAAAGGAAGTCTTTTTTATTTTGTAGTAGATAGAAAAGTATTTACAAGTATTGTGTAGAGGAAAGATAATAGAAAAAAATATGCGCATGGGGGAAGATGATGAGTAAATATAAATTACATATAGATAAAGAACAACTATGGAAAGGCTGCGTTTTAAATTCGATTGCCCATGCAATTAATGTAGCGCATTGTCCAGATTTCTCACATGAAAGTTCATGGGATGGATTTAACTATAGTATGCAAGATAGCCAAGGCGGACAAGGGACAATTACGTTTCATCCGAATTACACGATTGTATGTCTTCAAGATGTGAATAGCGAGAGAATTGATGAGTGGATTGATGCGAAAAATTATTTTGAAGGGGCACCTTCGGAAGTAATAGATATTGCGAAAGAAGAAGCACTTCAATACGTATTAGAAGAAGTAGAAGGCGAAACAGTTCCTTTGATTACAACTGCATTTTGGATTGAGGATAGCGGTGCGTATTCAATTGATTCATTTGAAGAGATGGAAGAGCACGGCGGATTCTTATTAGAAATTCCATTACTTGATACAGAATCAGCAATAGAAAGACTGGAAGAAGAGTATGAACTGACAGAGGAACAAATAGAGCTTTTACAACTCGTGTATAAGAAAAAAATCCAAAGTCCAAATGAGGAAATTAAGTTGTCTAAAGAAGAAATAGCAATGATTGGAACGGAAGATAGCGAAGGATTGGAATTTAGTAAGGAGTCATTTGAAGAAATGAATATTACTTGGGAGTTGTAGGGGAGGATAATATGTTTCCGATTGGTGATCAGCCGAAGATTACGAAAGACTTAGCAAGTATAGCTGGTGAGTTAGAAGAAGTAGCGATTGAGGGGAAAACAAAAAATATAGAACGATTAGCATCTTTGCAAGTTAAAAAGTTATGGGTGTTCACAGTAAATCAAAAGCAGTTTGATCATATTCTTACGTATGTTTGTCCTGATATATTATACGTTTACGAAATGAGGGTCGAGGATTTAAGTAGCCTTCAGAAATTGTCTAATTTACAACAGTTATATATGTGCTGGAATACAAAAGCAAAGATGTTATGGGATATTGAGTATAATAAAAAACTCAAATCCTTACTAATTGATGATTTTTCTAAGTTAGAAGATTTAAGTGCTTTAAGTAAGTGCACACAACTCAATACCTTCTATATGGGCGGTGGGATAAATACAGCGATGAAAGTACAAACTTTAAAACCACTCGCTGAATTACAGCAGTTGCAAAAGCTTACTATGATGAATTTAAAGGTTAAAGATGATTCATTAGAACCGTTAATGCAATTGAAAAATTTAAAGGAGTTAAGCTTATCTAATCAATTTAAGGTGGAAGAGTATGCAAAACTTTCTGTAGCATTGCCATATACGGTATGTGAGTCTTTTAAACCTTACGTATATATGGGCGATGCAATAGATGGGAAACATATAATGGTGACTGGGAGAAGAAGGCCAGTCCTTAATTCAAAAACGGATACTGTGAAGATGCAAAAATATGAAGAACAATTTAAAAAATTACAAGAAGAATATAAAGCACTAGTAGAAAGTACAATGTGAAATTACATTGCACTTTTTACTAGTTTTTTCATATACATATCAACTTCATGAAAGAATATGGGCTCTTTTTCTTCGGTATTCAGATGCACGGCGCAATGTAAATATTGCTGTAAGTAGCGAGTAGCTTGTTCGTACTGTTTTAATTTGTAGAAAGAAAAACAGGTAAGAAGTAGAAACGCTTTTTCTTCTAATATTGGAACGACAGCTAGTACGGGAGTAATGGAATGCATATTTGTTTCCACTAAATTTTCATAAGATACCCACGTTTGAAACCAGTCGAAAATAGTAGAAAGGTAATTCGGAATTTCGATAGTTTCATGTGAAACATTATGCAGAGGAAGTTAATAATGGACTATTCATTAGTTGTGTAAGTGGAAATATGTTTGAAATAGCAGAAGGCTAATTTGTGAGTTTTCTTAAGTCGAGATGTTTGTTTTAAAGTAGTAGTATATATTCACTAAAAAAAATGTATAAAAATGATTTTGATGCATCCTTTTTAGTGAATATATAAAATAATTAACTTAGTGTATTAAAGATATGATACATGATTATTTTAATATATTTAAAAGTAAAATGAAATAAGAAACGGATAATTGTCGGAATATATTCGATTTCCGTTCATTTTTATGAAATATGTGTACTTTTTGTTAGATTCCTTCATTTTGTCCATATACAATAAATGTATATAGAAATAAGAAAAGGATGATGTACGTGAAGGACACTGTTTTACAAGAAACGATTTCTCCACAAGAATTACATAAAGTTGTTCAAAAGAATACAGCTTATTATGATTTTAAGTGGGGTAAAGTAGAAAACCCTGCGCAAGGGAATACATGGAATTGGGTAGCCTTTTTCTTCCCAACCTTTTGGTTAGCTTATCGCAAAATGTATAAGTTATTTATTATATTTGCGTTATTGGCTATACCTAGTATAGTTATAACCCCTTTTATAGATATTCCAGAGGGGATTTATGTAACATTTAGTTTAGCTCTTCAATTAGGAATGATGATATTTACTGGATGGCAAGGAAACCGTTTATATTATAAGCAGGCTGTTCGTGTTTTTCGTAAGGGAGAAGATGCGTCTGATCATGAGAAGGCGTATTTCTTACAATCTAAGGGTGGCGCTAGTGTAGCTGGTATGATTGGTTTACAAGTTATAGTCGGGATTGTGTTTGGCGGAGCTATGCTCGGACTTTCTCTTTTACCAACTGAGCCGAATATTAAAAACGTTGTTCGTTCAACTGGTGAAGGGGTTACTTTAGAGATTATGACTGATAATCCAACCTGGAAGTTTGTGAAGAAAGAAAAAGATTATGATGTAGTAGAGTTTACTGGTTATGATTATACAGAGAAGAAAAACGTGAAAATTAAATTTGCTGTTTATTTCGATGAAGATTATTTCGAGTGGCAAGAGGTATATGAAAATAATAAGAAGTTAAGTGAAGAAGAAGTAGAAGAATATCAAATTTATATTGAAGAAAATAATTGGGGTTTCTAGAGGGAACTCGTTCATTTTGAAAAGAAGAATCTTGTGAAGGTTCTTCTTTTATTTATTAGGGGGAGAGAAATGATTTCAGCATTAATAGAAGCTCTAATAGGATCTATTAGTTTAAGTACGGGTTTACACACGAAAAAGATTGATGCTAACATACTTTACTTGCAGCAGTATGAATGGTTTCGAATCATATATGAAGACGAGAAGTATCGAAAGTTATTTATTACGAACTACAAAGTTCGCTCATATTTACAAAGTAAGTTAAGAGTTCGATTGCTCGTAAAAAATAAAAATGCACAACGAAGATTTTTAAAATTAGTAGAAGAGCAAATAGAAAAACGGCATACGAATTGAAATTTTGTAAAATACAATAAAAAATGAGAATTTGAGGTAGGGTTGTCAATAACGTGAGACTATGGCACTATAAAGAAATGCTATACAAATTTTATTTATCGAGATGTAAACATCAATTTTGATTTTTACGTATAAATAATGAACGGAGGAAATGAATTTATGGCTACTTTACCAAATTGTCCAAAATGTAATTCAGAATATACGTATGAGGATGGCGTCCTTTTCGTATGTCCAGAATGTGCTCATGAGTGGGGCCAAGAAGCAGAAGCTGAAAATAATGATGGTGCAAAAGTTGTAAAAGATGCGAACGGAAACGTTCTTCAAGATGGCGATGCTGTTACTGTTATTAAAGATTTAAAAGTAAAAGGAACTTCTTCAGTTGTGAAGATCGGTACGAAAGTAAAAAGTATCCGTCTAGTTGATGGCGATCACGATATCGATTGCAAAATCGACGGTTTCGGAGCTATGAAGTTAAAATCACAGTTCGTTAAGAAGGCGTAAGTAAATAAAAGAGGAGGCGAATAGCCTCCTCTTTTTATTATGTCACTTTTTGTCGGTAAATCGATATTTCGTACAAAATCGTTGATATATTCTGAGTTATGATAGATATATTTGAAAAATCGTTGATATATTGCAAGTTATGATAGATATATTGAAAAAATCGTTAATATAATTTCACTCACCGAGAACGATGCATCATTTACTGAGCGAAAGTTACGATTTACCTCGCATCATAGTCAACCTCTTTCAACTGACATCGCTTATTAAAGAACGTTTTATATCCAAGCTGTAAAAAGATAATGACAGCAAAGGCAGTACTTCCTGAAATACCGAGTATGATAGCGATTTGATATTGAATGGCTGTGAATGGTGATACACCGGATAATATTTGACCAGTCATCATGCCTGGTAAGCTTATAATCCCCATTCCGACCATAGAATTAATTGTTGGTAAAATAGCAGAATCAAAAGCGTCTCGAATGAGCGGAGCAGCTGCTTCTTTCGGTGTTGCTCCGAGCATAAGTGCACCTTCAATTTGACCTCTTTGCGACTTCATATTGTTTAAGAACGTATTTGCGCCGAGAGAAACACCAGTCATGGCATTCCCAACTAACATTCCTGTAATAGGGACGATATATTGCGGAGCATACCAAGGGTCATGACCGATAATAACGAAGATAAATAGTAGAAGTGGCCCAATTGATCCGGCGACCATGGAAAGGGCGGCTACTCGTTTTAATTCTTTAGACATCGGGATGTTAACTCGTTTATAAATATTAAAAATTGCAAAGGTAGTAATAGAAGTAATAAGAGCAATTGTATAAAATGGATTACTGTTTTCAAATACGTATGTAAGGACATATGCAACAAGTACGAGCTGAATGGTCATACGGAATGTTGCGAGCGCGATTTGTTTTTCGCGAGGTATTCCTTTTAATTTTACAAGTCCAATTAAAATAAGAATAAAAATATAGGCAGCTGCAAGTTGCCAAATTTGGAGTTCAATAACGCCCTTCAACAGAGAGCACTTCCTTTCTAGTTGCACCGTTTGCTTTACTAATCTCAATAATGTCGTCTGCAATTTCTTGTGGAAGTTGTTGTGAGTGTGTGATGAAGATAATTGTTTTTTTCTTTTTTCGTGCTAGTTCAGTAAATTGTTTCATAACGCGGCGTTCTGTATCACTGTCTAATGCTGAAGTTGGTTCATCTAATAAATAGACAGGCGGATCCATAAGTACGATACGTGCAAAGGCAAGTCTTTGTTTTTCACCGCCGGATAATGAGGAGGCGCTATCTTCTAATTGCTTGTCTAAGCTAACGGTTTGTAGTGCGCTCCGCAGGGCATCATCATTTGGAAATGGTTTTTCAGAAAGACGAAGTCCCATTAATAGATTTTCTTTAACGGTTCCATCAAAAAGAGGTGGAGTTTGCCCAAGCATAACTACGTCACGACGTAATTGAATAGGCGGATAATCAGAAATTAACTTTCCGTTATATTCAATTGTGCCGGATGTTGGAGATTGTAAATCGTTTAACATGCGAAGCAATGTGCTTTTTCCGCTTCCGCTTTCACCGATAATGCAAGTGATCTTTTCTTTTTGAATCTGTAAATAAGGAATGTGTAGTATATCTTTATATATAACGTCTTTTAATATAAACATAAATCGCTCCTTTCTGATTCTAGTTATATCGTATCAAAAAAGAGGGGAAAATGGTTATAACGAACAACGTTTTTTCTGCGTCTTGAGTTTTATTAATAAGTTAAGTAAACGATCTAATTCTTGGCTGAAAGAAATCACTTTATCATGAGTGAATCCGTATCGTTCAACGAGATAGATTAACTCTTTCTTTTTCGCTTCTATTCGATTGTTTAGTTTCGATAAGTTCATAAGTGGAATGTAATGCCTCCTACAAAAGTATTTATAACATAAAAAATAAGACCGAATGAATTCGGTCTTCAAGGAAATAATAAAACAACTTACAAATAGCATACACTGTTTATCAATAGTTTTTAATATAAAAATGAAAAATAAATCATTATACATATTGAGAAAGATGTGTCTGATAATTTTTAAAAACTGATGCAAAGAAGCTGCCTACATAGTAGACAGCCTGTAAAGTATTAACCTTTATGATATTTGTACATCCAAAGAAGGCCGGATTTTAATAATCTTGGTACACGTCCCATTAACGGTTGATTTGCGAGTAAACCGAATCCATGCTTCTTACCAAGAGATCCTAGAACACCTTTTAATTTAATAACAGGTAGTTCATCAGGGAGTGGTTCATTATTCCAACGTTTTAATAATATTTGGACAATTTGTTCTCCTTGACCTTCAGCAAGTTGGGCAGATGGTGCATGTGGAAGTGCTGCGCAATCTCCTACAACGTAAACGTGCTCGTTGTTTGGAATATTGTGATATTTCGTTAAGACAACCCGTCCGCTACCGTCTTGTTCAACTGGAAGGTTTCGAACAACTTCATTTGCTTGAATACCAGCTGTCCAGACAATTGCATCACATTCAAGTGGTTCATCGTGATTATACACAATATTTGGTTCCACTTTTGTAATGTTAGAGTTTCTTATAATATTAACTTTATGTTTTACGAACCATTCTTCTACGTATCTACTTAATTTCTCTGGATACGGGAATAAAATTCTATCTTTTCGATCAAATAAATAGATTTTTAAATCAGAACGGCTTTCGCGAAGTTCACTTGCAACTTCCACACCACTTAAGCCAGCACCAACGACAGCTACTGTTGCATTTGGTTCTAGACTATTTAATTGTTCATATGTTTTACGTGTTTGTTCAATTGATTGTAGACTATGTGTATATTCCTTCGCCCCAGGAACGTTATGATATTTATCTTCACAGCCAAGTCCGATAATTAAATCATCATATTGGATTGCTTCGCCGCCATCGAGATGAACCGCTTTTTCTTCGAGGTCAATATTTGTTATTGTGCCGTATTGAATATTGAGGCGTGGGTGCTCAGGAAACGGTATACGAATATGCGTTTCTGAAATAGTACCCGCAACTAATGCATAATATTCAGTTTTGAAGCAATGATATGGTACTTTGTCGATTAATGTCACTTGTACATCATCTGGAAGTTGGTTGCTTGGAAGTAGCCTTTGTAGAATTCTCATTCCACCGTAGCCGCCACCTAGTATTACGAGGTGTTTCATGATGGATTACCCCTTTTCTGTTGAAATATCCCCTAATCATAAAATTTTATATTAATAAAATATTTTGACTTTACTCAATCAAATTATATCGAATTTGTGAACAAATAACAATGCATGAATGAATACTCTGTTGTACAATAAGAAGAAAAGTAAAGTAAACTGTTTTGCCTTTTTAGTTACTATTTCATTGCAAGTAGCATGTTATATAAAATAAAATCATCTACTTTGAAGTGAAATAGTGAAGTAACTAAATAGTTTAGGATGTATAACGAAAACAACAAGAGACAGCTTAGTTTTCTTCTTATAGATGAAGTCAGAAGGTAATTTGTTTTGTAGTACAGGGGGGAGAATTTTGATTAAACCATTAATTGAATTTTGTGTAGGTAACCTTGCAAGTGGTTCACAAGCAGCTCTAGAAAAATTAGAAAAAGATCCAAATTTAGATGTAATGGAGTATGGTTGTCTAGGGTATTGTGGTATTTGTTTTGAAGGACCGTTTGCACTTGTAAATGGTGAAGTTGTACAAGGTGCAACAGTAGAAGAGCTTGTTAATAATGTATATGAGTATTTGGATGAAAATCCAATGTTTTAAGGTGTTGCGAATGAGCAACGCCTTTTTCATTTTATTTTAGATAAAACGTTATTTTGGAGGGTAGTTTAATACTATAGATAAATAAAAAAAGGCCCTTTTTAGAAGGGCTTTTTTCTTACACAATGTGTGTAAGAGTGGCTCATCGCCAAACGTTGTCAAATATGAGAAACGGGGGACATTCATATTGTGTTCTAAAAGCATGCATTCTATACTTAAAATAACAAATTATTTTTGGAGTGAATACAAATGAGCCAATTTTCTTTTACAAAAATGCATGGTCTTGGCAATAGTTATATATATGTAAATATGTTTGAAGAGCAAATTCCTGAAGAAGATTTAGCTCTTGTGGCGGAAAAGGTTTCAAATATTAATACTGGTATTGGAGCAGACGGAATGATTTTAATTTGTCCGTCTGATGTAGCTCCGGTGAAAATGCGTATGTTTAATAATGATGGATCAGAAGGAAAGAGCTGTGGTAATGGTTTGCGCTGCGTAGCGAAATATGCGTATGAGCATAAACTAGTAGAGGAAACAGTTTTCACAATTGAAACGTTAGCTGGCATTGTAACGGCAGAAGTAACGGTAGAAGATGGAAAAGTTATATTAGCGAAAATTGATATGGGTGCACCACGCTTAACACGCGAAGAGATACCGATGCTCGGTGAAGGTGAAACACCATTTATTCGTGAAAACTTCTTATACAATAATCATCGTTATGCATTTACGGCTGTTTCAATGGGGAACCCGCACGCGGTTATTTTTGTTGAGGATGTAGAGAAGGCACCTCTTACAACACTTGGTCCAGTTCTTGAGACACATGAAATGTTCCCAGAGCGAGTGAATGTTGAATTTATCGAGATTTTAAACGATGAAGAAATGAATTTCCGCGTTTGGGAACGTGGTTCTGGTGTAACGCAAGCTTGCGGAACAGGGGCATGTGCTGCCGTTGTAGCTGCTATTTTGAATGGCAAGATGGAACGTGGTAAAGAAATTACAGTCCATTTAGCTGGCGGCGATTTAATGATTGCGTGGACAGAAGAAGGAAACGTGTTAATGAAAGGACCTGCGGAAGTAATTTGCCGCGGAGTGTATGAGTACAAGATAGAAGCGTAAAGATGTATAATAGAATGAGAACAGAAAGGATGGTGTATTTCATGATTGAAGTAACAGAACAAGCAGCTTTTCAAATTAAAGATATGTTAAAAGATGCTGAAGATGGAGAGAAGTACGTGCGCCTTGCTGTACATGGCGGCGGATGTACTGGCCTTTCTTACGGCTTAGGATTTGAAGTAGAACCAAAAGAAGACGACACAGTTCTTGAGTTTTTCGGTGTTGAATTTGTTATCGATACAGAAAGTGCTCCAATTGTTAAAGGAGTAAAAATTGATTATAAACAATCTATGCTTGGCGGCGGATTCACAATCGACAATCCAAACGCAATCGCATCATGCGGATGCGGATCATCTTTCCGTACAGCGACGAATGCTGGTAAGCCAGAAGAGTGCTAAGTTTTTAGCCGAAATAGAAAAAGACCTTTTTAGCGATGGAATAAAATCGTTAAGGAGGTCTTTTCTTTTGCCGTAAAAGCCCGATTACCAAGGCTAATCAATATTTCACTTTATTTTTGCATAGATGCAAGTATCAGTTAGTTGTTTGCCGTCAGCTGAAAAATCTTCATTACGTAATATCCCTTCAAGTTCAAAGCCTAGTTTTTCAGGGAGTGCACGACTTTTCGTGTTATTACATTCACATCGTATTTCAATCCTTCTAAATTTGAATAACTGAAATCCAAGGTTTGTTAACGCACTTACTGTTTCTGTCATATATCCACTGCCACTAAATTGCGTGTTAATCCAGTATCCAATTTCACATTTAGAAACCTTCCAATCAATTCGATGAAGGCTAGCTGTTCCAACAAAATCATTCGTCTCTTTATGATAGATAAGATAGCGAAAGCTTTCTCTTTTCAAAAAATCTATATGTGCATTTCTCAGAAGAATTTCCGTTTCTTCAACAGTAGGAATGGACTGAAATAAAGACAACCATTGCTTTAATTCATTAATGGAATCTTTAATAGCTTGTTGTACTATATCCCCTTCACCAGCTTGAAGTGGTGCTCGAAGAATGAGTCTGTCTGTTTCTATTTGTAACGGAACATTTAATAAAATAGGGTTCATATCATTTCTCCTCTCGAAACCTTTAAATTAGGACAGAATGAAACTTATATCATAAAAAAACTTTCACCCAAAAGAAATAATTCTGGAGGACGAGAGTTGCAATTTATAATAAATGAATTGAAAAATACTTTATCTCACTAATAGAAAATCACGTCACAGCATCACTATTAGTTATTATAGAACTGTGCGAAGTACAGGAATATAGTAAAGCTTATCTCCCATAAAGGAACCTCTCAAAAACGAGTAAACAATAAATATATATTCAATTCATCATTTAGAAATCCCTTTTCACATATTGAAAACTAAACTATCAGTTGGTACAGCAGCATTAGGTTGTTAAACTAATGCATATGTTAATTGAATAAGGAGTTATTATTTTTTAACCTGCTTTAAATTGAACGCATAATTCACGATTGATTATCTAAACGCAATCGCATCATGCAGATTTGGATCATTTTTCCGTACAGCGACGAATGCTGGTAAGCCAGAAGAGTGCTAAGTTTTTAGCCAAAATAGAAAAGACCTTTTTAGCGATAGAATAAAATCGTTAGAAAGGTCTTTTCTTTTGGCGTTAAAACAGAAAATGCATGTAACGTTACTTTAGAATTTAATTTGAATGTTATTATATATAGAATATATGATAATTATTGTGAATTCGACTTTCATATTGTTCGTTTAAGACAAGATTATGCAACAGAAATGTAAATGAATAGCAGAAATATACTATTTATTAGTTATATTTAATGTTAATATTTGTAACGAAGATGATTGGTGAGGGCTGATTAAAGTTTCATTTTATATAAAAAAGGTGCATGAGGGAGAAGGCTATAGCAAATTGTATAGAACTGAATAGTTCCGTATTAATTTAAATACGTTGATTACTAAATATTAAAAAATACCGGGGGGATTAGAGTGAAGTCATTTAAGAAAGTACTTATAGTAGGGATGGCGTTGACTACAGTATCGATTTTGGGAGCTTGTTCTAGCGATACAGACGTATTAACAAAAGTAGGAGCAAAGCAACCAGCGAAGGCGGAAGGTGACGTACTAAAAGATCAGAAGAAAACACCTATGACTACGAGTAAACGTGAAAGTATTAAAAATGAGGACGCTTCATCATCACAGAAGCGTTATATTTCTCATGATGAATCTCAAAAAATTGAGGAAGGTATGACGTATACGGATATTCTTAATACGATTGACTACGGTGGTGAGAACATAAAATATTATAATAACAATGAAAAACGCGTATTTTATACTGAAAAAGATACGGATGGTACATATGAAATTATGGTTGAATTAAATACATATGGTTACGTTGTGAATATTGAACGTACTGCTATAAAGGATACAGATAAAGATAAAGGTAAGGAGAATCGGGTATCTACGAAACGTATTGAAGAGCCTGTAAAGGAATATGAAGAAAAAAACGATCGTGTACCGTGGTATAAAGATGTAAATAACAATTCGGCAGCAGTAAGTTACAATCACTATTTGAAAATCAAAAAAGGTATGCCTGCGAATCAAGTAAAAGCTGCAATTGGACAGCCACATGTGATTGAGAAATATAAATCTTATTCAGTATATGACTATACTGGTTATGGTGGAGAAGGATCATTACGTGTAATCTTTGAACCGAATGGAACTGTTACGGATGTAGTGGAAGACGGTTTACCACGATAATAAATTAGTTACGGGAAGAGTTGTAGTAAAGTTGTCTTTGATTTTATAAAGTTTTTGGAGCATCCCCGAATATAGGTGGAAAAATAATTCTATTAGCCATGTTGATTATAGTATTAGTATTTACCGAAGTTTCTTCCCAATTCAATAGCGTTATTGTGCATGTTGTTGTCGTATTATTCTTGTTGGTATATACCGCAGTATGGCAGCAATTGTAACTGGACGTAAAAGGAAGCGGAGGAGTAGCAGCTTCCTTTTAAAAGAAGGAGGAAAATATGATGGAGGATATTCTTGAATTCATAGGGAGATACGTAATTAAACCTATTATTAGTTTAGTGAGATATCTTGTAATAGAGATTATAATTGAGGGGATAATAGAAGGCGTAATAAACGGTATAAGGAAATTACGTGATAAGTGGCGAAATTGGCGTGAAAGACGTTATTGGCGGTAGTGTAGCTGATGAGAGTGCAAAACAAAAACGTTATACAGAAGTTATGAAGAAGTTTAATGAAATGATAGCAAACCACCCGCATTTAGAATCTGTACTCGTTCCAATTGGTGATGGAATGACAATTTCTAAAGTGAAGAAATAATTATTATCTTACAAAAGTGTAATGTTCATGTCATGTTTTTGAATTTCTTCTTTAAGCTCCGGGCTTTAAGATAAGAATATAAGAAAAAACATATGAGGTGAAGGAAATGAAAAGATACATTGCACTATTTAGTATTTTAGTTGTATTTGCAAGTTTGTTAGTTGGTTGTGATTTAAACCGTATGGGTAAAGATGAGTATTATGTTCAAATTACAGTAGATGGAAAAGAATTTGATAGTAAAGCTAGTGATGGGCAGAAATTTAAAGATTATGAATATAAGCTGACTGGCTTGGATAAAGACGGTAAAGAGAAAGAATTAGAATTCATAGCTCAAAAAAATCTTCGTAAAGAAGCATTCCTACGCGTATACCACTCAGATAAAAAAGGTGTAACAGCTTGGGAAGAAGTGAAGAAAGACGAGCTTCCAGCGAAAGTGAAAGAAAAATTAGGCGTGAAATAAGACAGATAGAAAAGGAATTGACGAACAGGGTCAATTCCTTTTTTTGCTTTCAAATTCTTCTTCTGAAATGACTTTAAATCCGTGTCTTTTAAATAAAGCAGTAGTTACCCCGTAACCAGTTTGCTTATTGCCATTAAATTCACCAGTGTAAATCGTAGAACTGCCACAAGATGGACTACGTTCCTTTAAAATAATATATTCTGGATGTAAATTTTTAATTTGTTCTAATGCTTTATAAGCACCATTTACGAAAGCTTCTGTGACATCTTCACCATCTTTTGTCATCACTTTCGCTTTTCCGTCCAAAACGTCGTCGCCATTCCCGCCAATAATTTCAGCAGAAGGACGAGGTGTTGGCAGTCCTCCTAATACTTCAGGACAAATGAGGACTGTATCTTCTTTTTGTAGTAGCTTCTCTATTTTTGAAACGAGATTGTCATTTCCGTCATATCGACAAGCTATACCACCTAAACAAGCGCTAATTACGATCATATTTTCATCTCCATTAAAAAAATATTAAATTCCACGCCAAATTCTCTTCCTGCCTCTTACTTATAAATGAGGTGATATAAATGGGAAGCTTATATAATTTAATGAAACCATACAGTGAATTTCGAAGTAAAGAAGAGTTTAATGCATATCAAAAACAAGTTTTGAAGTGCTATCGATTTCAATTGAATAAAACGGATGCTACCATTATTCATTTTTTAGGAAAGTATGCGGTGAATGAGAAACAAAAAACAGTAGGAGTCGCCTGTCCGTTAATGGAGACGATTGCGAAGAATGTTGGAAAGAGTATTCGTACAGTACGCCGTTCAATTGCAAAGTTAGAGGAACTAGGAATTATAAAGCGTGTTGCAACAAAAGAAAGACATAAGCGCGGCGGGTATAGTGCGAACTTATATATTTTTCTTATATCTGCAATTGACCGCATGGATGACCGTATGAAAATGTCCGCATGTGAAAGTGAGGATTATACAGCTGGCTGTAGCGGAAAGGAGCAAAAAAGCGAGAGGGAAACAACTCTTTCTAAAAACATTCTACAAATAAAAGAGAAAAGAAAAATAACGTACGAGCTTGATGAGACGTATTGCCGTCATGATATACCGAAGCCTTTTATATACGCACTGGTACCGATGACGAGTAATCCGAAGAAAATTAATATATTTTGGAGTAAGGTCGAGCTTGCGTATAAAAAGAGCGGGTTACTAGAGCAAGGTGTTTTACTAGAGCAGATATTAGCTGATGAAGAAGTGTATGGAAATTTCATTTGGCGAGTGAAGAGTGTTGTGAGAGCTTATAAATATGGGGAAATCCGTAAAAATGTGAAGGCACTTTTATATAGTACAGTGCGAGATTTATTTTTAGAGGTTGGATTAGAATGGGGAGCAGCTGTGAGAAGAAGTAAGGGGATAGCGTTATTTGATCCATTTAAAAAGGAGCCATGCGTATAATACATGACTCCAAGTAGCTAGTCGAACTTTCTTACAACTGGAACACGAATCGCTACAAATAGTACGAAGACGATAACAGCAATTGCACCGCTTTTCATAACGGTTACGATTGGAATTCCCATTGCAAGTGCGATTGATGTGAATGCATAAGAGAGCGGGATAAAGCCCATGGATGATAGCATAAGTAAGCTCATTACGCGTCCCATCATTTCCTCTTTTACTGTCGATTGAATCATCGCCATAAGCGGAACGATAGCCATTGCAATTGTAATACCATAAAACATCCCGGCTAATAATGCTTGCCAAAGTACGGTGCTAAAGTTGATGGATAAGAAGAATACACCAGACAGTAGCATCATGATAATGCAAAATAGTCCGCGTCTACGATTAATATTTTTTAAACCGACAATGACAGCGCCTATTGCCATTCCGCCGCCTACAGATGCTTCTAAGTAACTGAAATGGAGCGAGTCACCGTGCAGAACATTTTTAACGAAAAGCGGGAAACCGACTTGCATCGGACCAATTAAAAATAAATTTAAAAAGGCGCTACAAAGAAGGAAAGTTGAAAGGAATGGCGATTCCTTTACATATAAGATTCCTTCTTTAATGGAAGTGAACATACCTTTATCTGTATCTTTTAGTTCTGGCATCGTAAATTGTATTTTTTGAACGAGTATGGCTGCGACAATCAGTAATAAAATTGTAATAGAAAATATTGTCTCGTAGTTTGTAAATTTGATCAGAATTCCGCCAAGTACAGGTCCTAAGATGACCGATGCTTGGTTCGTCATTTGTGTAAGTGAATTCGCTTGTGTTAACCGGCTTTTTTCTACCAATTCAGGTAAGATAGATCCATCTGCTGACCAGAAGAAAGCATCAGCAAGTCCAAAGAATAAAGCGAATAAAGCAAATGTATATAGTGTTACATCACCAACGATAAACCATGTGAGAATGGTTGCGACAAGAATCGCTCGAATAATATTGGAGTAAAACATAATGTTTTTTTTCGGGAATTTATCAGCTACAGCGCCGCCGATAATCATAAAAATAAGCCTTGGAACACTAAGAGCTACGAAAACAACACCGAGTGAAGCTTCAAGGTTTAATGTTTTTGCTATGTACCACGTTTGTGAAAAAGTAAAAAAGGCTAAAGCAAAGCTTGAAAAAAGAGTAGCTGCCCAAAGAAAAAGGAAATTCGTATTTTTTAATAACGGTTTTCCGCTTCCTTCTAAAGCAGTTTTATTTTGTTGTAGTTCCTCCATATTGCTTCCTTTCTATGTGACAAATTTAAACTAAAAAACCAGTAAACGCCCGATTGGTGAGGGCTAATACTCAATGGGAGATGCCCTCCGCTGAGTATAGTTTCACTTTATACAGTTTCTAATATTTCTATACTGCACTTTCTCATTGTAGACAATAATAATGGATTTGCCCAGTAGCTATTTAACGACAAAAAAAGATGCCGAATGGGCATCTTTTTTTAGGCTAACGCAATATAAATATCCAATTGTGCATGATTTGGGTCTAATGCTCTTTCGGCGTAAAGTTCAAAGTCTGTTGTGAAGGCACGTTTATTTTCTTTCGACCATTTCCAAATATATTCCCAAGCTTCGCAAACGACTTCAGCAACTGGTCCCTTTCTCGTTGTAAATACCGCATACGTAGCGGCAGGTATTGTTAAAGTTATCATATTTTCAGGAACATCTTCTAATGAAGAAACGGGCATACCGATTGTAAATGTATATGTACCAGTTTCATCTGATTCGTAGTTGGAGTAGAAAGCGAATGTTTCTTTCGTTTGTTGATTTGGGATGTGATGCATCATTTGTTCTTGAAAGTATTTGTTCCAAAGCCCGGGGATTTTTCCTTCAGGAGATGCCTCTATTTCATTAGTTGTCGTAACCGAAACGCCGATTGCTTGGAAAGCTTCTTTTTTTACGATAATGGGTTCGTTTATCATTACAAATTCCTCCTTTAAAATAAGAACATACGTTCTTTAATAATATAACATATTTTTACATGTAACGGTTATTATTTTTTGAAAATTTTAATCATAAACAACAAACTGAAATAACTAAAAAATGGTAAAAATTCTATTGTATGTATGAATAGGTTAGGGAGTATGTTAAGATTTTTATGTATCCTTTAACTGTTATATAAGCCTATGCAGTAGAACGTTTTTACTATATTAAAAATGGTAAAGGTTTGTATAAGTGTCCGATATATATGCTATTTTTGATAAATTAAAATAGTAATATTCTATGAGATTTATATTGTTGACATTGGGATTTCAACGATACATTTTCGTAGGACGGATTGTTGCGAGTGGATATATATTGCTATGTATACGGCTACGAAATTAAGTAGACGGATAGCAAGTATATAGAAAGGAGAAAGGTAGAAAATATGAAGCAAGTATTGAAGTGTTTTAATGTCGTAACGATGATCACACTTCTCCTATCCATCATATTGCCTTCACCCAGTGCTTTTGCTACAGAGATAAATAAAAAAAGCTGGGATGAGTTACAAGGAAATGATGTGAAAATTAAGGCAGAGCAAGTAAATGCTGAAATATATAAGGGAGAAGTAGCGGAGAGGGAGCACGTATTTCAATATACGATTGAAAATACGGGAGCTACACCAATTCAAGAATTGGTGCTTAAACAAAATAATGAAAATGAAATTACGTTCCCTTCGCAATCTGTGAAAGTAAACGGAGAGAAGTTACCTGAAAATAAGGTAGCGGATTTCTATGTAGAGGAAAAAGATAAGGGAGGAAAGGTTCTTTCTTCTAATCTTAAAATTAAAGATTTAAAATCACATGAAAAAATGACTGTGTTAATAAAAGCTCGTCGTGCACAACATTTTAATAAAGAGTATAAGCAAAAAATTAGTGTGCAAAAGGATCAACTACAAATAGGAAACATGTCTGTAGATGTTGAAGGGATTCCTTCTGAAGACAAGGTTGAAGCTAATACCGATGATGAGGCTGACAGTAGTAAGAAAGAAATCGGATCACCAGCTGATGCTAAATCAAAAGAAGTGGATGGAAAATTAAAAGTATCTGCAGGAGATAAAAATAAACCTACAGCGAACACGGAACTAGTGAAGCAGCCAGTAGATAAAGATGAGAAGAAACTAGAAAAAGAAGCGGAAAATCAGAGCGATGCAAAAGTACAAGCTGCATCAGAGAATGCTTCGAAGGTTCAAATGCAAACAGGGGATAAGCAAGGATTTGGAGATCCACTGTATTCTACAATTACTGCTGGTAATTTAGTACAGACTGGTAATGTAACACTTGGTTTGACGACTGATCATTATGGCAGACAAAGTATGGGTTATAAAACGAATAAAATGACTGTGGACGTTGATAACGATGATAGTACTTTTAATTCGTCAACAGGTGCATTTCCTAACATTCCTGCCGGAAGTAAAGTGAAAAAGGCTTACTTATTCTGGACAGCAGCAATGGGGTTACCAGGAAATATTGCTGATAGAAAGGTTACCGAGGATCAAGTAAGGCAACCAGTCAAAATGAAAATGGGAAATAAAGAATATGCAGATGTAACTGCTGATAGCATACGAAAAGCGGATTACCTACCTTATATTTCTAATTACTCAGGTAGTGGCGCAGGATATGTTGCGTATGCAGATGTAACAAATGTAATTGCACAGCAAGGGATTTCACAAACGTTGACAGTTGCAAATGTGCCACAAATTAAAGATGTAACAGGTGGCGGCTATTACTGGGGTAACTGGAATCTTATATTAGTTTATGAAAACTATAAAGAAACAGTAAAAGACATGAAGATTTGGGAAGGGCTAGTCTCTCAAAAAAGTACAGCCTGGACAGATATTAGTGTTAATAAAATAAACACACCAAAAGAAGGTGCTTTTAAGGCGAAATTTAGTTATTTTTCATCGCAAGGTGACCCAGCTGAGAAAGATGGATATGCATATGATTATGGAGAATATGATTTTGGTGCTGGATATATAAAGATAAAAAATATTAACGGTAAAGACAATGATGCGAATGATTCGTCTATGACAGAAGTACAAGTAGACGGTACTAACGAGTTTGTTACAAAAAAATATCCAGGATATAACCCGGATTGGACAAATTCATTCAGTACTGACATTCATACGTATCATCTTGAAGGACCTACTCAAGTAAAAAATGATTTAAAAGAAGCAAAAATGCGTTTTAGAGCAAATGGTGGCGGTGGTGATATTTACGTATTAAATAACGCTACATTCGTTACAGAACATAATGCTCCAAACTTACAAGTTGATAAAAAGGCATTAGATAGTGCCGGTAAAGAAGTTAAGGAAATTAAAGCTGGTGAAGAGTTTACGTATCAAATTGAAGTGAAGAATGATACGAAAAATAACCAAGCACCTGTATCTAATGTAAAAGGTTTTGATAAATTAGATGATCGTTTAGAGTATGTTCCGGGATCTATACAATATATTTCTGGAAGTAATAAAGGAAATAAAACAGATAATGCAAGCGATGATGAAGCGGAGTTTGTAAATAATCAAATTGATTTCCGTGTTGGTGAAGGTGCTAATGCTAAAGACGGCGGTGTTTTAAAGCCTGGTGAAAGTGCCATTATTACATTCAAAGTAAAAGTGAAAGCTTCTGTACAATCAGATACAACAATAAAAAATATCGTTGCTGTAAAGGGAAAAGATAGTACCGAGGTAAATTATGAAACTACAGATGATGCAAATGTTACGGTTACGCTTCCGAAAGAAGTTCCGGGAGAAATAGAAGCAAGAAAAATAGCTTCTAATAAAACACCGAAGCTAGGTGACGAGGTAGAGTATCGTATTACATTTAAAAATAAGACAAAAGATGGACGTCTAGATGTATTGACAATTGAAGACGAATTACCAAGTAATCTTGAATACGTGAAAGATAGCTTGAAAGCAGAAGGTGCAAAACCAGAGCCAGTAGAGCTGAAGTTTGAAAATGGCAAAGTAATGGCAAAGTATCCAGAAATTATGGATATGGAAGAAAGAAGTATCGTCTTTAAAACAAAAGTAAAAGAAACTGCAAAAATTGGTGAAGAAATTGTTAATAAAGCAACCGTTAGTGATAAAACAAATCCACCAAAGGATTTAGAGGAGAAGATTACACCACAGCATAAGGCCGGTAAAATTGCTGCAAAGAAAAAAGCAACAAATAAAAAGCCGAAGCTAGGAGAAGAAGTTGAATATCAAATTAGCTTCAAAAATACGGTGGAAAACGGAAAACTAGATGCAGTTACAATAGAAGATGAAATTCCAGCTAACTTAGAATTTGTTCAAGGTAGTGAGAGAGCTGAAGGTGCTGAACCAAATCCAGTAGAGTTAAAAGTAGAAAATGGTAAGGTAATCGCAAAATATCCAGAGATTACGGATACAAAAGAGCGAAGCATTTCCTTTAAAGTGAAAGTAAAAGAAGAGGCAAAAGCCGGAGAAACGATTGTTAATAAAGCGGTTGTGAGTGAGCCAAATGGACAGTCTGAGCATCCAGAAGAAAAGATTACGCCGGATTATAAATACGGTAAAGTGGATGTTGAAAAAAGCGTAACGAATCAAACACCAAAACTAGGAGAAGAAGTAGAATACCGAATTAGCTTTAAAAATACGGTAGAAAACGGAAAACTAGAAAAGGTAACGATAGAGGATATAATTCCTAACGGTTTAGAGTATGTAAAAGGCAGTGAAAAGGCTGAAGGTGAAAAACCAGCTCCATTAAAGTTAAGTGTGAAAGATGGAAAAGTCATTGCTGAATACGAAAATATTACAGATATGAAAGAAAGAAGTATTGTCTTTAAGGTAAAGGTGAAGGAAGAAGCGGAAGTAGGTAAGGAAATCATTAATAAGGCAATTGTTGATGATATGAAACATCCGAAAGAACCAGAAGCAAAAATCACACCATTACACAAAGATGGAAAAATTAAAGCGAAGAAAATCGTAAATAATGAAACACCGAAGTTAGGAGAAGAAGTAGAATACCGAATTAGTATGAAAAATACGGTTAAGTACGGAAAGCTAACAGACGTGATAATAGAGGATACTCTACCAGAAGGTTTAGAGTATGTAGAAAATAGTTTGAAAGCAGAAGGTGCCGGAACAGATTCAGTAGAGCTGAAATTTGAAAATGGTAAGGTAATGGCAAAATATCCAGAAATTATGGATACAGAAGAAAGAAGTATCGTTTTTAAAGTGAAAGTAAAAGAAGAAGTAACAGTCGGTAAAAAAATCATTAATAAAGCAACTATTGATGATTCGCAAAATAAGCCAGTTAATCCGACTGCGGAAATTATTCCTCAGTATAAAGATGGAAAACTTGAAGCGAAAAAGATGGTAAATAATGAAACGCCGAAGTTAGGAGAAGAAGTGGAATACCGAATCAGCTTTAAAAATACGGTAGAACATGGAAAGCTAACAGAGGTAAAGATAGAAGATGATTTACCAAATGGATTAGAGTATGTGAAAGATAGTGTAAAAGCAGTAGGTGCTAAGCCAGCTCCAGTGGAATTGAAATTTGAAAACGGTAAGGTAATGGCGAAGTATCCTGAGATTACAGATACAAAAGAGAGAAGTATTACCTTTAAAGTGAAAGTAAAAGGTAAAGTGAGCGATTGGATTGTTAATGAAGCGATTGTGAGCGATACGAAACATCCGCCAGAAACACCGACAGCAGAAATTATTCCGCAACATAAAGACGGAAAAGTGAAAGCGAAGAAGACGGTAAATAATGAAACGCCGAAGTTAGGAGAAGAAGTAGAATACCGAATTAGTTTTAAAAACACGGTAGAAGACGGAAAACTAGCAGAGGTGAAAATAGAAGATACTTTACCCGAAGGTTTAGAGTACGTAGAAAACAGTGTGAAAGCAGAAGGTTCTAAGCCGGATCCAGTAGAATTGAAAGTGGAAAATGGTAAGGTAATGGCGAAGTATCCAGAGATTACGGATACAGAAGAAAGAAGTATCACTTTTAAAGTGAAAGTAAAAGATGAAGTGAAAGTCGGTAAAAAAATCGTCAATAAAGCAATTATTGATGATACGAAAAATGAGCCAGAAACACCGACGGCAGAAATTACTCCACAGCATAAAGACGGAAAAGTGGAAGCGAAGAAGACGGTAAATAATGAAACGCCGAAGTTAGGAGAAGAAGTGGAATACCGAATTAGCTTTAAAAATACGGTAGAAAACGGAAAGCTAGCAGAGTTAAAAATAGAAGACGATTTACCAAATGGATTAGAGTATGTGAAAGATAGTCTGAAGGCCGTAGGTGATAAGCCTGTACCAACAGAACTTAAAGTTGAGAATGGAAAAGTAACAGTGAAGTATCCAGAAATTACGGATACGAAAGAAAGAAGTATCATCTTTAAAGTAAAGGTAAAAGAATCAGTAAAAGTTGGAGAGGAAATAACAAATAAAGCGATTATTCACGTAGATGATCCAAATCATCCAGTTATGGAACCGACAGCGACAATAAAGCCAGAATATAAAGATGGTAAGGTAAAAGCAACGAAGACAGTAAGTAATAAAGAACCGAAGCTAGGAGAAGAAATCGAATACCGAATTAGCTTTGAAAATACGGTAGAAAACGGAAAAATAGCAGAGGTAAAGATAGAAGATGAAATTCCAGCCGGTTTAGAGTACGTGCAAGATAGTATTCGATTTGAAGGGGCTGAACCAAATCCAGTAGAGTTAAAAATGGAGTTTGGAAAAGTAATAGCGAAGTATTTAGAAATTACAGATACAAAAGAACGTAGTATTATTTTTAAAGCGAAGGTAAAAGCAGCACCAAGTAAAGGGATAACAAATAGAGCGATAGTGGACGATAGAATAAATCCACCACTTGAGCCTACAGTTACAATTTTACCGAAAACAAAAGAAGATTTTAAGATACCGGAAGATCCGAAAGAACCAGAAGTGAAACCGGAAGATCCGAAAGAACCGAAGGAGCCAGAGGTGAAACCGGAGGATCTGAAAGAACCGAAAGAACCAGAAGTAAAACCAGAGGATCCGAAAGAACCAGAAGTGAAACCGGAGGATCCGAAAGAACCGAA
>NZ_FRBJ01000008.1:0-29753 GCF_900142585.1 Bacillus sp. bc15 | reverse complement strand
CCGAAAGATCTGAAGAAACCGGAAGTAAGACTGGAAAAGTTAAATAAAGACCCGCAAGTAAAAGTAGAAAAAGAATTACCGAAAACAGGGGCAGCACATCCATGGATGATGTCAGTTGGTGCGGGAATTTCATTCTTAGTTGGCGGAGTATTATTCGTATTAGGTAGAAGAAGAAAACAATAATTTTTGTAGACGAAAAGCACACTGAGTTCGATAGTTTATCGAATTCAGTGTGCTTTCGTGGTATATAAAATAAAAGCTCCTTCCGCGTATGGAAGGAGCTTTTATTTTTACATATTAAAACATGCTTGAGCTATGCATTGGTTGAAGTTTTGCATTTGGATCGAAGTAAGCTTTTGCATTGTTTACTGCTGTCGGTGCTTCGCCAAATCCACAAGCGATAAGTTTTACTTTTCCTTCATATGTACAAATGTCACCAGCAGCGTAAATGCCAGGAATATTTGTTTCCATTTTTGAATTCACAAGGATGCTATTTTTTTGTATATCTAAGCCCCAGTTTTTAATTGGGCCAAGAGAGGAAACGAAGCCGTAGTTTACAATTACATCATCAACATCGATGATAACTTTTTCTTCAGTTTTTACGTGCTGAAGAACGACTTGTTCAATTTTGTCATCACCAATGAGTTCAACTGGAACATACGGTGTACTTACTTCTGCACGAGAATTCATTAAGTTTTCGACGCTATGTTCATGTGCGCGGAATTTATCACGGCGATGAACGATTGTAACTTTGTCAGCAATCGGTTCTAACATCATCGTCCAGTCTACTGCTGAGTCGCCACCGCCAAATACTACGACGCGCTTGCCAGCAAATTTATTCATATCATCAACGAAATAATGTAAGTTTTTCTTTTCGTATTTTGCTGTACCTTCTAATTCTAAGCGGCGTGGTTGGAAAGCACCATTGCCGGCAGTAATAATGACTGATTTAGAATAGTGAGTTTGTTTATTCGTAACAAGTTTAAATATACCATCAGCTTGTTTTTCAAGCGTATCAACAGCTTCTTCTAAGCAAATGGTTGGATCAAATTTCTTCATTTGCTCTTTTAAGTTATCAACTAATTCTTGTGCGCGCACTTTTGGAAATCCAGCTACATCATAAATGTATTTTTCAGGGTAGAGTGCGGATAATTGTCCTCCAAGTTGAGGTAAGCTTTCAATGATTTTTACACTTGCTTGTCTCATCCCACCATAAAATGCTGTGAATAGTCCTGTTGGACCACCACCAATAATTGTTATGTCGTAAACTTTTTGATTTTCTGCCACTTTCATTCCCCCTATAGATGGAATTTTGATATTGATTTCATATATTGTTCATATGTACACGAAAATCCTGCAAATGATGACACTTTCAAATAAATGATAGCATATTTGAGTTCATAATACTTCTGAAAACGACTGAATTGTGTGTAAGTTTTCGCATAGATGCTTTTTGTATTGTATAAAATATACAGAAAGGAAAATACATGAAAAAAAGGCTGAAAAACCCTTGAAAACGCTATGTTATTTTAAAATATTGATAATTCTCCAGAAGCTTGAATTCTGGAATAAAACCGACTAATATAGGGAAGTATTATGTTAAATTTCTATGACAAAATTCGTACGATTTTTTGACTGCGTTTTGTTATGATATAGAATGTGATAAATTCCACATTCTTGACAAATAGAGTTTTTAGTACTTGGTATTATTTCTCATTACTATTATATAAAGAAAAGGGTTGTGATTTGGTGAAGACTCCAAAAATCGTAGTTTTAGGTGCAGGTTATGGCGGGATGATTACGACTGTTCGTCTGCAAAAAGCATTATCTGTAAATGAAGCTGAAATTACGTTAGTAAACAACAACAGCTATCACTACCAAGCGACTTGGTTACACGAGAGCGCAGCTGGTACATTACAAGATGAAAAAATCTGTCTAGATATTCAAGACGTTATTGATACAAATAAAGTGAACTTTGTACAAGACACAGTAGTAGAAATTAAAGCTGCTGAAAAACGTATTATCTTAAAAGACGGCGAGTTAGAGTATGACTACTTGGTAATCGGTCTTGGTTTCGAATCAGAAACATTCGGAATTACAGGATTAAAAGAGCATGCATTCTCAATCGCTAACATTAATGCAACTCGTGAAATTCGTGAGCATATGGAAGCTAGTTTCGCTAAATATGCAGATGAAAAGCGCGATGAGTTAGTAACAATCGTTGTTGGTGGTGCTGGATTTACTGGTATCGAGTACGTAGGTGAGCTTGCAAACCGTGTTCCTGAACTTTGCAAACAGTACAATGTACCACGTGAAAAAGCACGTATCATCTGTGTAGAAGCTGCTCCAACAGCACTTCCAGGTTTCGATCCAGCATTAGTAGAATATGCTGTAAAACAACTTGAGAAAAAAGGCGTAGAATTCCGCATCGGTACAGCAATTAAAGAAGCAACTGAAGAAGGTATTATTGTTGCAAATGGTGATGATACTGAATTAATTAAGTCTGAAACAGTAGTTTGGGCTGCAGGTGTTCGTGGTAATGGTATTGTGGAAGAGTCTGGCTTTGAAGCAATGCGCGGACGTGTAAAAGTTGATGAGTACATGCACGCTCCAGGATACGAAGAGGTATTCATGGTTGGTGATGCAGCGTTAATCATTAACGAAGAAATTAACCGTCCTTACCCACCAACAGCACAAATTGCAATTCAACAAGGTTACAATATTGCACACAACTTAACTGTATTAGTTCGTGGCAAGGGCGAAATGAAAAAATTCGCATTCGATAATAAAGGATCTGTATGTTCTTTAGGTCATGACGATGCAATGGGTGTTGTTATGGGTAAAAAGTTAACAGGTTGGAAAGCTTCCTTCATGAAGAAAGTAATCGATAACCGCTACTTATTCTTATTAGGTGGACCTTTATTAGTTCTTAAAAAAGGTAAATTAAAGTTCTTTTAATATATAGTAGAAAAAGCAGAAACGGCTAAGCGCCGTTTCTGCTTTTTTTTCATATAATACATGTTTTCGATATAACAATAGAAAGATGGGAGAAATGTTTTATTTGAACATTGCCTTATCATGAAATGGATGAATCCAATGTTTTATTTTCTTCATAATTACATTTCTGCATCTTGATATTTTTTTGTTAACAGTATATCGACAAAATGGGTTTTTTCACTTTTTGAAAAAAGGAAATTTCACAGCGAATTAAAAAGTATAGTATAATATATAGAAAAGAAAGAATATTCTGTCCGTTCGGATGGAGGAGGATGCATCATGGGGAAGCGCGGGAAAGTATGGTTAGCTGTTAGTGGCTTAGTAGCTACAAAAGATGGCAGGTGGCTATTCGTTAAGAAGAAATACAGTGGATTAAAAGGGAAATGGTCTTTACCGGCTGGTTTTGTAAATGAAGGTGAGACAGTTGATGAAGCTGTGAAACGCGAAGTGTTAGAAGAGACAGGCATTGTCGCTCATGTGAAGGGGATCATTGGTGTTCGATCGGGTGTTATTCGTGATGAAATTAGTGATAATATGATTATTTTCCTTTTGGAGCCTGAAGGAGAAAATATTATTGTACAGGAGAAAGAATTGTCTGAAGTGGCGTTCTTACATCCAGATAAGATTGCGGACGATCCGAATACGTCTGTACTTATTAAATATTTGTTAGAAGGAAGATCAGAACTACATCTTGAAGTGGACAAAACATTAAATCCAGGAGAACCATTTGGTTATACAGCCTATCACGTATTTACGGCACGTGCGAAGGAGAGGGAGAAAGAGTGAGTATACCGGTACTACTTATTTCAATGATGTTATTTTTTATTTTGTTCTTTGGAATTGGATTTTTACTCAACATGATTTTGCGAGCTACTTGGGTAATGGTTATTGTGTATCCGATTGTTTGTATGCTTATTATTAATAAAGCGAGTATGTGGGATTATTTTTCAAAACCGAAAGAAACATTTTCTTCATTTGGGACAAGTGTATCGCACTTAGGACAAGCAGACGTGTTTATTCTATCTACTGGATTAGTAGGGGCTGCTTTAGCAGGAGTCGTGATCAAGAAACTTCGGAAAAGCGGATATCAAATGTTTTAATCTCCAACTAAGTTGGAGATTATTTTTTGCATATTCCTTCATCGTATAGGGAATGATTAACGATGAAGGAGTGTGGAATATAAAAATGTTAAAACGATATTGTATTCGCATTATGATGACTTGTTTACTTGCATTTGCATTATGCGTAACATGGAAGGCTTTCACTGGAGTTTCTTTATTAGAGATTGTAAAGACATATGAAGGAATGAGTGCAAAAGAAGTACATGCAGCAGAAGTTAAGAGAAATGTTGCTCCGAGTAAAGAAGTGATAAATGCTTTAGAGCAGGCAAACGACTGGTCTAAATATCGTTCAATTGAAATGACTGCAACAGGTTATACATCGGGGATTGAGTCAACAGGTAAGAGGCCAGGGCATCCAGAGTATGGTATTACATATTCAGGTGTTAAAGTGAAAAGGGATTTATATTCCACAATTGCTGCGGACTTACGCGTATTCCCGATTGGAACGATTCTCTTCGTGCCAGGTTACGGGTATGGTGTAGTAGCTGATAAGGGCGGAGCAATAAAAGGAAACCGTCTTGATTTATATTATGATACGGTGAAAGATGTTTATAGCCAATGGGGTAAGAAAAAAGTAAATGTGTATGTAGTAAAAGTAGGAAAAGGTAAGTTTACAGAAGAAGAGTTAACGATGTTAAATCAAGACGAAACGATGCAAGTGTTTCGTGGTCAATATTTAAAGCAAAGATAGTCTAGTCGTAATTACGCTAGACTTTTTTTCTTGGCTTATTTCATAATAGAGGAGATTTTACACGTCATATAACTGTAGTTAGAATTGTCGCATTTTATCGAAAATAAAGTTATAATGGTGGTAGAGAAATTTAGGGGGTCTGAACATGTTTCAAGTACAAAAAGAATTAGCAGGTCACGAAGCAGTAATTGTCGCTTTATTTGAAGAAGAAAAAATGAGTAGTTTTGTACAAGAACTGGACAAAGCGTTTGAAGGACAATTACAAGTTTTACTAGAAGAGAAAGAATTATCTACGAAGAAAAAGGCCATTTCGAAAGTACATAGCTTAGGAAAAACAAATGTGAAACGGTATTACTTTGTTGGTTTAGGCAAGAAAGAGTCTTATACGACAGAAACGTTACGTGTGGCTCTTGGAAAAACGTTTAAAACACTACAAGCAGCAAAAGTACAAGATGCAGCAATCTTACTTGATTCTTTCGTAACAGAGAAATTAGACGCGATTGATGTCGCTCATATTGCGGCAGAGGTACAAGGCCTTGGTACATATGAGTTACAAACGTATAAATCAGATAAAAAGGATCGTGTAGAGTTAGAGAAGTTCACGGCTATTACAGCGGAAGATGCACAAGAAATTGAAGCAGCATTAACAGTTGGCTACGTACATGGACGTGCAACAAATTCAGCTCGTACACTTGTAAATATGCCGCCAAACGTATTAACAGCGACAAAGCTTGCTGAGTATGCTGTTGAATTAGCGGAGAAATATGATATGGACTATAAAGTTCTTGAGAAAGAAGAGATGGAAGATCTTGGTATGGGTGCGTTACTTGCAGTAAACCAAGGTAGTGTAGAGCCACCAAAAATGATCGCTCTTATTTATAAAGGAAAAGAAGAGTGGACAGATGTCATTGGATTCGTTGGAAAAGGTATTACATACGATACAGGTGGTTATTCTTTAAAGCCACGTGAAGGCATGGTTGGTATGAAAGGTGATATGGGCGGTGCAGCTGCTGTATTAGGTGCGATGGAAATTATCGGTGAACTTCGCCCAGAACAAAATGTGATCGCTGTTATTCCTTCAACTGATAACGTTGTAAGTGGTACGGCATTTAAGCCAGACGATGTAATCACATCTATGAGCGGAAAAACAATTGAAGTATTAAATACGGATGCAGAAGGTCGTCTAGCTTTAGCTGACGGTATTACGTATGCGAAAAAACTTGGTGCAAACTACCTTGTTGATGTTGCCACATTAACAGGCGGTGTAATTGTTGCACTTGGAAACTATACGACAGGCGCAATGACAAATAATGAAGAGTTATTTGAGCAAGTGCTAGAGGCTTCTATGGAAACAGATGAGCCAATTTGGCAACTACCGATTTTTGATCGTGATAAAGAACGTGTGAGAAACAGTAAGTTTGCTGATTTAAATAACTCACCAGGCCGTGAAGGACATGCGGTTATGGCAGGTACATTCCTAGGCGAATTCGCTGAAGATACACCGTGGGTACACTTAGATATCGCTGGAACATCAGAAACAAAAGGCGCGCACGACTTAGGTCCAGCTGGAGCAACTGGTGCAATGGTACGTACACTTGCAACACTTGTGGAGCGTTTCGGAGAAGAATAAGAGTATAAGTGAAGACTGTTCCAATATTTTGGAACAGTCTTCTTTTTTATAGGTTTGTTTATCCTGCTATTTGTCGGGCTGTAAGACCCACACCTCAAAATTCAGTGGAAGCAAAGAAGTGAGGTGGGGTTGCCCGTAAACGCTCAATTGGTGAGGGCTGATTAAAGTTTCACTTTATAAAGAAATCGTATACAAAATCCCATTTAAAGCAAAAGAAGTACGGCCCGTTTCTTCAGAGACAACTAATATAAGTGCATCACTCTTTTCTGATAAGCCTATTGCAGCTCTGTGACGTGTTCCTAGCTCAGGATCAACTTCTGTACTTTTCGTTAAAGGAAGAATATTAGCAGCTGAGACTATATGATTATTTTTTACGAGAACGGCACCGTCATGAAGAGGGTTACCTGGGTAAAATATTGATTCGAGTAATGGCGCAGTTAAATGAGCGTTTAATGTCGTTCCAGTTTGAATGAAAGCTTCAAGCGTCTCATTTCGTTCCACAACGATAAGAGCACCATGTTTTCTAGCGCTTAAATGTTGGATAGCTGTCGTAATAAAAGATGAACTTTCCGTATAAGGTGATAAATATGCCTGAATATAGTATGTAGCTGCCAATGTTTGTACATTTGCTAACATATGATGAATATCTTCCATTTTGCATAAAATACATTCGTCTTCTTTATCGATTGCGTTCCTCATAATCGATAGTTCTTTTTCAGCAATTTCAATCATTTGCTTTGTTTGTATTTTGAGCTCTTCTGACAAGCCCCATTCGTGCATAATCCTCATTCCCTTTAGTGGAGTATTTAACCATAGTGTATACAAATATTCCTAGTAAAATCCTGCTAGATTTTATAAAATATTGAGATACAGCATGTTTTTTTCATATAATAAAGGTATGACGAGCGAGAGGAGAGAGAAGAATGAATTGGAAACAAGAATTTGATCGCTGGCTTTCTTACGCGCAATTAGATGCAGAATTAAAAGAACAGCTAGAAAACATGAAGCAAGATGAGAAGAAAATCGAGGATAGCTTTTATAAAAATCTAGAGTTTGGCACAGGTGGTATGCGTGGTGAACTTGGTGCTGGTACGAACCGCTTAAACGTATATACAGTTCGTAAAGCAACAAAAGGATTAGCAAGCTTTATGGAAAAGCTAGGTGAGGAAGCGAAAAAACGAGGTGTTGTTGTAGCCTATGATTCTCGACATAAATCACCTGAGTTCGCAATGGAAGTCGCTGCTACACTTGGTGCACGTGGTATCACAACATATGTGTTTGAAAGCTTACGTCCAACGCCAGTGCTTTCTTTCGCAGTTCGTCATTTACATACAGTAAGTGGAATCGTTCTTACGGCAAGCCATAATCCGCCTGAATATAACGGATATAAAGTATACGGTGAAGATGGTGGACAGTTACCTCCAAATGAGGCAGATGAGTTAATTAGCTACGTAAATGCAGTAGAAGATGAATTAACAGTTGAAGTCGCTGATGTAGAGCAATTAAAAGCTGACGGTTTATTACATATTATTGGACAAGAAGTAGATGATGCATATGCTGCAGAATTGAACAATGTCATCATTAATAACGAAATGGTACAAAGGGTTGGTAAAGACTTAAAAATCGTCTTTACACCATTACACGGAACATCAAATATTTCTGTACGCCGTGGTTTAAAAGAAGTTGGATTTACAGATGTAACAGTTGTAAAAGAGCAAGAGTTACCAGATCCAAACTTCTCTACAGTAAAATCACCGAACCCAGAAGAGCACGCAGCGTTTGAGTATGCAATTCGTGACGGTGAAAAGGTAGGCGCAGATGTATTAATCGCAACTGATCCTGACGCAGATCGCCTTGGTGTAGCAGTTCGTAATCATAATGGTGAGTTCCAAGTATTAACTGGTAACCAAACAGGTGCTTTAATGCTTGATTACTTACTATCTCAAAAGAAAGAAAACGGAACACTTCCAGAGAACGGTGTCGTATTAAAAACAATCGTAACGTCTGAAATTGGCCGTACAATTGCAAAAGCATACGGTTTAGATACAGTTGATACGTTAACTGGATTTAAATTTATCGGTGAGAAAATTAGACAGTATGAAGAAAGCGGACAATACGAATTCCAATTCGGTTATGAGGAAAGCTATGGTTATTTAATCCGTCCATTCTGCCGTGATAAAGATGCAGTACAATCTGTCCTATTTGCATGTGAAGTAGCTGCATACTACAAATCACAAGGGAAATCTTTATATGATGGTCTATTAGAAGTATTTGAGAAGTATGGTTTCTTCCGTGAAGACCTTGTATCGTTAACGTTAAAAGGAAAAGATGGAGCGGAACAAATCCAAGAGATGATGGCGACGTTCCGTGAGAATCCTCCGAAAGAAGTAGCGGGCTTAACAGTCGTAGCAGTGGAAGACTATAAAGCAAGCATCGTTACATCTTTACAAGATGGACATAAAGAAGAGATTCACTTACCGAAATCAAATGTGTTAAAATATCAATTAGAGGATGGTTCATGGTTCTGCCTACGTCCATCTGGAACTGAGCCGAAGATTAAGTTTTACTTTGGTGTAAAAGATAGTTCTTTACAAAATAGTGAACAAAAGTTACTTACTATTAAAGAAGACATTATGAATCGTTTATAATACAAAGTAATTTTAAGTAGTAAGGAACAAAAGGGAGCGAAATCTCCCTTTTGTTTTATGTAGGAAATAATTGCTATTGATTCCGACAGGAGAGAGGGTATTTTGTGATGAAAAAAGTAAGAAAAGCGATAATCCCAGCAGCTGGATTAGGAACACGTTTTTTACCAGCAACGAAAGCAATGCCGAAAGAAATGTTACCAATAGTAGATAAACCAACGATCCAATACATTGTAGAAGAAGCAGTGAAATCGGGTATCGAAGATATTATTATCGTTACTGGTAAAACAAAGCGTTCTATTGAAGATCATTTTGATAATGCATTTGAACTAGAACAAAACTTATTAGAGAAGAAAAAATATGAGTTGCTTGAAAAAGTACAAGCCTCTTCAAAAATGGTAGATATTCATTATATCCGTCAAAAAGAGCCGAAGGGACTAGGGCATGCTGTTTGGTGCGCGCGTAAATTCATTGGTGATGAGCCGTTTGCAGTGTTACTAGGTGATGATATTGTCCAAGCTGAGAAACCATGTTTACGTCAATTAATGGATGAGTATGAAAAAACACTTTCTTCTGTTATTGGTGTACAAACTGTTCCAGAAAATGAAACACACCGTTACGGAATTATCGATCCATTAGAACAAGAAGGTCGTCGTTACCAAGTTCGCAATTTCGTTGAGAAACCAGCACAAGGTACAGCACCTTCAAACTTAGCAATTATGGGACGTTACATTTTAACGCCTGAAATCTTTATGTTCTTAGAACAGCAACATGTCGGTGCTGGTGGTGAAATTCAATTAACAGATGCAATCCAAAGCTTAAATGAAATTCAACGTGTATTTGCTTACGATTTCGAAGGAAAGCGCTACGACGTAGGTGAAAAGCTAGGATTTGTTCAAACGACAATTGAAATGGCCCTGCAACACCCAGAATTACGTGATGACATGGTTGTAATGATGAAGAAAATTTTAGAAGAACAAGTGAATCAAGAGTCTTAATATAAAAAAAGAGTTATTGCAGCAAGCTGCAATAACTCTTTTTTATTATGAAATCGTCGAATGAGAATGCTGATAAGCAGAATGACGCACAGCATAGTATATGCGAGGGGCGATAATAGCACCGATAATTGTAAATACAATATCTTTTACTGCAAACCACATCATAATCATCCAAGCAGCTTTATAGCTCATATTACCGCCCATAAAGAGATTGACTGCCCCGTACATGTAAGTAGTACCGATTATATAAGTTAAAATAATTCCTGTGAAAGAGGCAATCGCAAATGTAATGAATGTTGGTCTTTCTTTTTGTTCTACTAGTTTCCCCGATACGTAAGCAACGATAATAAATGCGATAATAAAACCACCAGTAGGATCTAAAAGTGCTCCAAATCCAGCCTTGAAGTTAGCGAAAATTGGTGCGCCGGCTACGCCAACGAGCATATAAACAGTCATGGATAAAGCACCAAGTCTACTTCCAAGAAGAAGACCTGCTAAAATTGCGAAAAATGGTTGCATAGATAATGGGATACCTGCTACTTGAAGGAATGGTGCCCAAGATACAATATTTGCACCGATGGCCATAAGAGCAACGAACATGGCAGCTAATGCTAAATCTAAAACATGTAATCTCCTCATAATGTTAACCTCCTGTTGTTTTTAGGTTAACATTATCGTAGCTAAAATATTTACTTGTTGTCAATCAAAATATTTTGATAAGAAGGCTTTAAATAGTCTCTTAACAACGTATATGGAATACGAAATTGCGGAATTCCACTTGAATACGGAGCAATCTCATATAAAGGGAAATAAATGACGAGATTGTCTGGCTCTAAAAAGAAGTGAAACTTTTTCATACTCATTACCTTTTCAGTTGCATCAGGAAAATAAATACTTTCATTTTGTTTAATTTGTCTTACAATCTCTGCACGGATTACATCTTTATATTTATCTTTTTGTTGAAATAAATCGTCTAAGTGCAGTAGCTTTTTTTCTTTTAAATCAAATGTATTTGCCTTCCACGTATAAAGACCGTGTGCTCCGCCAGTATATTGATAGTAATTCACATATAGGCTAAGAAAAGGTGGTTTGTTTAAAGAGACTTTATAATCAACATTTGCTACGTACGGATGAAATGGTGTACTAGATCCTTCTGTCTCTTTATAGTATTTTTTTGCTTCTTTTTCTAATTTGTTTTTAAATTTGTCAGTGGATTTTTTGTAGTATAAATTGAGCTTATTTTGAAATGTAGAGTCAGAAAAGTTGTGAAAAGAAGGCCTATTTATTTGATATTCTATATAAGGTTTCTTACCTTTTTGCGTTACAGTCTTAACATCGATTGTCAGGTTAGATGCTTTGGCTGTTATTGCACAATTTGGTACAATAGTCAGCAAGGAGAACATAAGCAGTAATATACAAAATTTCTGTTTCATTTAGGTGAAGCCTCCTTATATAAGTGTTATAAGTAGTTTGAAAATAAATAGGTAAAATTATACATTTAATTAAAGCAAGAGAAGGAGGAAGCGATATGGCAAAAACTTTAATGGATTCACTTGGAATTGAGTTGTTAGAGATGACAGAAGATAAGGTGGTTGCTACGATGCCTGTTGATGAGCGTACGCATCAGCCATTTGGATTTTTACATGGCGGTGCATCGGTTGCATTAGCAGAAACAGTGGCAAGTGTTGGTTCATACAATTTAATTGATCAAGAAAAATGTATTTGTTTCGGATTAGAAATTAATGCAAACCACATTCGCTCAAAGAAAGATGGAATTGTAACAGCGATCGGAACACCGATACATAGAGGACAATCGACAATGGTTTGGGATGTTCGTATTATTGATGAAAATGATGATTTACTATGTATATCAAGATGTACAGTAGCAATTAAAGAAAAACGTGAAAAGTAAAAAAGAGGCGCTCTTATGAGCAGCCTCTTTTTCTTATAATTAGAACTGGATTTTCTTCTCTAAGAAACCTTTTAGTTCGCTAATTGGCATACGAACTTGTTCCATTGTATCACGGTCACGTACTGTAACAGCTTTGTCTTCAACTGAGTCGAAGTCGTATGTGATACAGAATGGTGTACCGATTTCGTCTTGACGACGGTAACGTTTACCGATAGAACCAGTTTCATCAAAGTCTACCATGAAGTCTTTAGCTAATTCTGCGAATACTTCAGTAGCACCTTCAGATAGCTTTTTAGATAATGGTAAGATAGCTGCTTTGTATGGTGCTAAAGCAGGGTGGAAACGAAGAACTGTACGAGAATCGTTTTCTAATTGCTCTTCTTCATATGCATCACATAAGAATGCTAATGTTACACGGTCTGCGCCTAAAGATGGCTCGATGCAGTATGGTACGTAACGCTCATTCGTTTGTGGATCGATATAGTTAAAGTCTTCGTTTGAGTGTTCCATGTGACGTTTTAAGTCAAAGTCTGTACGAGATGCAACGCCCCAAAGTTCGCCCCAACCGAATGGGAATTTGAATTCAATGTCAGTTGTTGCATTACTATAGTGAGATAACTCTTCTTCACCGTGGTCACGAAGACGCATGCTCTCTTCAGTCATACCAAGTGAAAGTAACCAGTTTTTACAAGTTTCACGCCAGAATGCGAACCACTCTAAATCTTCACCAGGCTTACAGAAGAATTCAAGTTCCATTTGTTCGAATTCACGTGTACGGAATGTGAAGTTACCAGGTGTGATTTCGTTACGGAAACTCTTACCGATTTGGCCAATACCAAATGGAAGCTTTTTACGCATAGAGCGTTGAACGTTTTTGAAGTTTACGAAAATACCTTGTGCTGTTTCAGGACGAAGGAAGATTTCGTTTGTGCTAGACTCTGTAACACCTTGGAATGTTTTGAACATTAAGTTGAACTGACGGATTTCAGTGAATTCTTCACTACCGCAATCAGGACATTTTACTTCATGTTCTTTCATTAAGTCAGCCATTTGGTCGAAAGTAAGACCATCAACAACCATTTCGATGCCTTTTGCATCTAAAGCATCCTCAATTAATTTGTCAGCACGGTGACGAGCTTTACATTTTTTACAGTCGATCATTGGATCGTTGAAGTTACCAACGTGACCAGAAGCGATCCAAGTTTTAGGGTTCATTAAAATAGCTGCGTCTAAACCAACGTTGTATGGAGATTCTTGAATGAATTTTTTCCACCAAGCTTTTTTAACATTATTTTTTAATTCGATTCCAAGTGGACCGTAATCCCAAGTGTTTGCAAGACCACCGTAAATTTCAGAACCAGGGAAAACAAAACCGCGATGTTTCGCTAAGTTTACAACTTGTTCCATTGAATACATAAGAAAATCCTCCTTTTGAAAGTTAACGTATTGGCGATGACATACTCTGATACTTTGGAAACGAGCAGTATAGCTAAAAAGAACATAAAAAAACGCTCATCCCAAGGCTTATTTGCCTAGGGACGAGCGTTTGCCCGCGGTTCCACCCTAGTTGATACACAAAAGGTGCATCCACTTTATCATGTATTGCTCGGGACTGCCGTTTCCTTGCGGCTTCAGGCTTTCACTATCCCTGAATCGCTTTTTATGCAAGTACTTATAAGTCCGTCATCGCTACTTATATTAGTAATAATGAACATATTCTAACACGTTCTTTTTTAAATCTCAATAGAGGAACGCGTCTATCTATGATAGAGTCTCGCCTATTTTTTCATTATTTATTCCGTAATTTTCTTTAATATGCTTAATTGCTTCACGCTTACTTAATGGAGCGAGCTCGTTGTTTTGCACGTATTCCCAAACTACATCCGGATTTGTTTTTGCATATTCACGAAGGACCCAGCCAATCGCTTTTTGAATGAAAAATTCTTTTGAAGAATGTAGTTGTCCAATAATCCAGAAAAGAAGTTCTTCATCCATCTTTTGTTTATATTTCAGTTGGAATAAAATAGCGGCGCGTTGTAACCATATGTTATCTGATGCAATCCATTTTGGAATATAAGCAGAAATCAATTCTGGGTGTTTTAAAAAGATAGTCCCTAAGAATGTAGGGACGATGCTATCGACAGAGTCCCACCAAGATTTTGTGACAATAAGTTCTTCTAAGAAGGGGATATGAGTTTCGTTTATATGTTTTTTATATTTTTGCATAATATCAAGTGCGGCCGCTTGGAATTCACGTTCTGGTAAGTCCCAAAGCTCACGTACGATAATTTGGAAGTCTTTTTTATCTGGGAGAGTATGTATTTGAATGATGTCTTTTAATAATTGGCGTCTTTCCGGTGTTTGAATACCTAGAAATGGGAAGTGATTTTTCATATAACGAGCCATAGGTTCTGCTTTTTCAGGATTTTTATGAGCTGTGAAATGCTCTTGTAATGCTTTTACAAATGGATGCATAAGTGTTTCTCCTCTCTTATTCTCTATCTTCTCTTATTATACAAAGAGTTTGGATAAATTTTAAAACATAACTTGCAATGTAATGAAATATGTTGAAAGTAGAGAGGAGAGGATAAGATGGAGGATCAAGGCGTACTAGCAGGTTTCTTTGCTCTTAGTTTTGCGTTTATTCTTGTTATATTGATTTGGGCAATTATTTCATATTTGTTAACGGCTTTTGCACTTTATTCGATGGCGAAAAATGATGGTGCAACGGACGGGGTGCTTGCGTTTATTCCGTTTTTGAATAGTAAGACGTGGGGTGACTTAGCGAAAGATAAATTACCAGATTTTTTGAAAGAAGAAGCAGGGTGGAAAGTGTTTGGTATATATGTTGCATGTTTCATTTTTAATTTCGTACCAATTATAAGTTTACTAGCAACAGCTGTATCGATTGTATTGTCTATTTATCTTATCTACGCTATTTTAGACAGATATGGAACGAACTCTATATTATTTACGATTATTCATGTAATCACATTTTCGGTGTTCTTACCGATTCATTTATTTATTATTCGAAATGAACCGGTGAGATATAAAGAGTAGATTTTTCGTTTTTGTTGATAAGTCGATATATTTTAGATATAAGTAAAAAAGCGCCCTGATTATCAGAGCGCTCTTTTTACTACATAAGGTAGCGTAAATAAATATAAATGTGAGAAATGATTAATGAAACGATCATAATTGGGAAACCGACTTTTAGGAATTCCATGTAACTAAATTTATGTCCTTCGCGGCTCGCAATACCTGCAACGATTACGTTAGCAGAAGCTCCGATTAATGTTCCGTTTCCACCGAGACAAGCACCTAGTGCTAATGCCCACCATAATACATCGATTTGTGCGTCAGATGGTGATAAGCCTAGCCCAACTGCCATATCGTTAATAAGTGGAATCATTGTTGCGACGAATGGGATGTTATCAATTGTTGCAGAGGCGATACCAGATACCCATAAAATAAGGATGGATGCGTAAGAAATATCTCCGCCTGTTATACCAATTACTTTTTGAGCTAACATTTTGATAAGACCGATATCGATAAGTCCTCCAACAAGTACGAATAGCCCTGCGAAGAAGAAGATTGTTACCCACTCTACGCTTGCAAATACTTCTTCAATTTCATGCTCTTTCACACCAATTAACATAAGTACAGTAGCACCAGTTAAGGCAATGATAGCCGCATCAATATGGAAAATAGAATGAGTCATGAAACCTACAATCGTAAGTCCAAGCACCGTTAAAGATTTTTTCATTAATACTGGATCTTTAATGTATTGTTTTTCATCTAAGCTCATTAATTTTTTAACCTGTACAGGATCGGCAATTAATTGTTTACGGTACATGAAGTAAAGTATTATTGCTGTAACTCCAATAATAATAATTACGATTGGTGCTAGATTCAATAGGAAAGCATTGAAGTCTAAATGCTTATTGGCAGAACCAATCATAATGTTAGGTGGATCACCAATTAATGTTGCCGTTCCCCCAATGTTTGAAAAAATAATTTCAGAAAGTAGATATGGAACAGGATTTACTTGCAGTATGCGCGTAATAGATAAAGTAACTGGAACAACAAGAAGTACAGTTGTAACGTTATCTAAAAATGCGGAGCCAAGCGCGGTAAGTAGGGAAAGGGAAATTAAAATTTTAATTGGATTTCCTTGTGCCCCTTTTGCTGCTTTAATGGCAACGTATTGGAAAACACCTGATTTACTCGTAATGTTCACCAAAATCATCATACCGATGAGTAGCGTAATCGTTCCCCATTCAATATGTTTCGTAAAGGCGTTATGTAAATCGACGACCCCCACAATTACCATGAATGCTGCACCAAGAAGTGCGATGACAGCGCGATTAATTTTTTCAGAAATAATAATGGCATATGTAATTAAAAAGACTGCGATAGCAAAATAATACTGCCAGTTAGCGAGTTCTTGCGTTGTTTCGTGCAAAAATCTCATCTCCTTTCATTCATTTTTCTTAGTGTGTCAAATATTAACTAGATGAAACACACATAACGTCATTATAAAGTAGAAAAACTGCGGATGTAAATGCAAGGAGGGATTTTGTCATATTTTCTGCATAGGTCATTTTTTCTTATTTTTTAAAATATTTGTGGGCATTTGACATATATATAAGATACATCCAATCTGAATATTTAAAATGGAATTAGCATTCGAGCTTGTTCGTGTAGGAGTGTCAAATAGAAAGGAATGATAAAAATGATAAGGAAGGGATCGTATGGATGAACAACGATTTTTATTTTTAGACTTTGAGTTTACGATGCCCCAGCATAGAAAGAAACCGAAAGGATTTTTTCCGGAAATTATTGAGGTAGGACTCGTTTCAGTTGCTGGCTGTAAGGTGGAAGATACGTATTCATCACATGTCAGGCCGAAAACATTTCCCTCTTTAACGGATCGATGTAAGAAGTTTTTAGGAATAAAACAAGAAGTCGTGGATAAAGGGATTTCATTTCCTGAACTCGTTAAGAAGCTTGCGGAATACGAAACGAAATGTAAACCGACAATTGTAACGTGGGGAAATATGGATATGAAAGTGCTGAAGCATAATTGTGAAATGGCAGGGATAGCTTTTCCATTCTTCGGACAGTGTCGTGATTTATCGCTTGAGTATAAGAAGTTTTTTGGAGAAAGAAATCAAACAGGATTATGGAAAGCAATTGAGGCGTACGGAAAAGTAGGGACAGGGAAGCATCATTGTGCGCTTGATGATGCGATGACGACGTACAATATTTTTAAACTAGTAGAAAAAGATAAAGAGTATTTAGTAAAACCAGCACCTCCAACATTAGGAGAACTCGTTGATTTTTCAAAAGTGTTAAAGAAAGTGAGCACACAGTAACGACCAAATTGCACATTATGTAATTTGGTCGTTTTGTTTTTTAAAGTTTGTAGTCTTTCTTTAACTGTTCTAATGTTTCTAGACTACGCTCTGCAAAAGGTGAATCATCTTCAGAAAATGAATTCATTTGGGTTTCTAATGCTAATTTTAGTGACTCGGTATAATCCGGAATTTCTCCTTCATATTTTTTCACCATTTGCTCTGGAATGTTCGTCTGTTCACGGAAAGCTAAAGCGCGTCTTTCATGGAAAAATGGTACGTCAGCTTGTTTTACGTTATGTAAGTCACCTTGCACCGGATGTTTTAAAACAGCTAATACTTTTACGACATAACTGCCAGGGCGGCTATTTGTAACTTCGCCGATGTATTTGCCAGTTTTATAAATACCAGTAACGATTTCACCAATTTCAAATGTTTCTCTCATATTTTTCACCTCAAGTTTATAGTAAGGAAAGTAGGAGAAGGAGTCAAAGAAATCATTCACTTTTGGAACGCCCCCTTGAGAATATGGATAGGTTCCACTATAATTTAAAATTATATAACAGAAAATTCTGATGTTTTACAAATCCTATAATAAGGAGTGTTCTATATGATGCCTTTATATTTTCCAGAAGATAAAACAGAATATATTATTCCAGGGATTGTTTGCGTGCTATTTATAATTGGTGCCGTTGCTACGTGGCGTATGTTCATTCGTGTATCAAAACGCGAAGCGGAGCGATTACAGAAAGTTGAAGAAAAACTATTAGCTGAAAAGAAACAGTAACGCATTTTTGTATGTTTCCCTCTATGCTCGGACAATCTAAGGGCAGAATATATTTTGGAGGGAATGGAATGAAGAAACGGCTTTTTTTCAGTTGTTGTTTATTATTTCTGATGGCAGGTTGTGACCAAGGAAAGCCGAAAGAAATTGAAGTGAAATTACATAATGCTTCAGGAGATGAAGTAGGGACTGCGAAAGTAGTGCAGCAAACAAGTGGCGTGAAAATTACGATTAAAGGAGAAGGTTTCACGCCAGGACCACACGGACTACATGTACATGAAATCGGAGAGTGTAAGGCACCTCGTTTTGAATCATCCGGGAATCATTTTAATCCTGATGATAAAAAACATGGTCTTCTTAATCCGAAGGGTGCAGAAAACGGTGATTTACCGAACGTAGTTGCAGATGGTTCTGGAAAGATTAAAGCGGAAATCGATGCACCTCGCATCACACTTGAAGAAGGAAAAACGACGATTCATAGAAAAGATGGAGCGTCTATTATTATTACAGAAAACCCTGATGATGGTATGACACAACCGACAGGTAAATCAGGCGATCGAATTGCTTGTGGTGTAATTGTAAAAAAAGCAGCAGATATGAAGAAAAAGTAAAAGCTACCGTGCTGGTAGCTTTTTTTTGTGTAGTATAAGTGAAAATATATCAGCGATTATTGGAATATATCGATTGTAACTCAAATTATATCGGCGATTATTAGAATATATCGACCGTAACTTGAAATATATCGACTTACCGATAAAATAGGACAAAGGAGTCTGTCCAAGAATGATTAGGGGACAGACTCCTCTATTATTATGAAAACGTATGACGCAGTCTGTTCAAAATTTCTTCTAAAACAGATCGTGGACAGCCGATGTTAATTCGAATATGTTCTTCGCCACCTAACCCATATTTCTCACCAGGTTCAACGATGAGTTTTCCTTTTTCCTCAAGTAATGCAGTACGCTCGTTTTGAGAAAGCTTTAGACGAGAACAATCAATCCATAATAAAAAGCTACCTTCTGGCTTCGTTACGGAAAGAGCAGGTATGTGAGTTTTAATATATTCACAAGCAAATTGAGCATTATCTTCTATATATAATCGAATTTCGTTTAACCAATCATTACATTCTGTATAGGCACTTTGCATCGCTGTGTAGGCAAAGATATTTAACCCGTGGAAGCCTTGTCTATATTGGATAGCTGTAAAGGCGTGACGGAGTTTTTCGTTTGGAATGATAATAATCGAAGCTTGTAATCCAGCGATATTAAATGTTTTACTTGGAGCCATACAAGTGATAGTGCGCTCTGCTAATTCTTCAGATAAGGAAGCGAACGGCGTATGTGTATGGTCTGCATAAATGATATCGGAATGAATTTCATCCGCGACAACGATAACGTCATATTTAGTACATAACAATCCGAGCTGCACAAGTTCCTCTTTCGTCCAAACGCGTCCGATTGGGTTATGAGGGCTACAAAGAAGCATGAGTTTGACACCTTGCTGAAACTGCTTTTCTAAATGCTCGAAGTCTATCACATATGTATCATTTTGTTTCTGTAATGGACTCACGCATAACTGCCTGTTGTTTGTTGTGACCATTTCGAAAAATGGAGGATAAATAGGTGGTTGTACGAGAACGGATTCGTTTTCTTTTGTGAAAGCCTGTATGCTCGTACTAAGAGCTGGAACGATCCCCGCGCTAAAAACAATCCATTCTTTTTGAATGTCCCAGTTATATTGTTTTTTTGTCCAGTTACAAATAATATCTCCAATATTTTCGGGAGGAAGTGTATAGCCGAAAATAGGATGCTCAATACGTTTCTTTAAAGCAGTTTGAATTTGTGTTGGTACTTCAAAATCCATATCAGCAATCCAAGCATGGATAAGTTCTTCGTTTTTATATGTATCCCATTTTATACTATGCGTTCCACGTCGATTGATTGCTTTATGAAATAGTTGCATACGTTTGCCCCCTTCTTCTGTAAAACCAATAAGTTATGAAAGTTCTCTCTCTTCTTATAGAATAGCTGATGTGATAGGATAAAGAAAAGTATTAAAAAGTGAAAAGGCGGGAAGCGAATGGGTACATATGAAAAGATGATAGAGGTTGTGAAGAATTGGGATCCGTTTCAAATGGGACCGGAGTTTTATGAAACAGAAGCGAGCGATGTTGTGAACGTCATAAGTGTGTTTGATGATCCAAAATACATCGCAAAGAAGATTCAACATATATACTTTATGTCTTTTGAGGAAGTACCTGCGCTTGAAAAATGTGAGAAATTAGCTGTGGAATTACTTGTAATAAAAGAAGGCGGAAGCTGTTCATTATAGGCTGTCGGAATTTCCGACGGCCTTTTTTATATTATCCCGCTATTTGCCGGGCAGTAAGACCCCCACCTCAAAATTCAGCAGAAGCAAAGAAGTTAGGTGGGGGCTAATTAAAGTTTCACTTTATTGCGCAGAAAAAGCGATAATTTCTTCATAAACATGTTCAGGCTTTTCTTCAGGTAGTAAATGTCCTGTATTTTCGTAAGAAATAAATTTTGAATTCGGTAAATCTTTGTGTAGACGATGACCTACATGTACAGGGACGACGCGGTCTTTTTCACCCCAAATGAGTAGTGTAGGTGTTTCGATTTTTTGTAATTCAGTTGAAGATAAGTCACCTTCACGGTCTCGTATCATGCGAGTTAAAGCGGGAAATATACGGTCGTCATAAAAAGGAGCGGAGTAACCTTTTTTCATTTCATCGTCAATTAATGAGTGATCATGAACGACATTCATTAAGTTATGAACGATACCGCGTCTAATAATCCAGTTCTTTACGTATAAATGAAAGAACGGTAAATAAGAAGAGTATAGTAAAGGTAAGGTTGCGCGTGCTAAATAGCTAGAGCTACATAGTAAAATCGTTTTTGAAATGAGTTCAGGACGTATACGGTTTACATAGAGAGAAATTTGCCCACCCATAGAGTGCCCAACTAATACAATGTTTGAGAGAGATAAATGTTCAATTAAATCAATAATAATCGTTGCTAAATTGTGATAAGAATACTTAAACAGATGAGACTTATCACTTTTTCCGAACGGTGGTAAATCAAGAGCAATCACTGTTCCTGCTTTCGATAGTAAGGGAATGAGACGACGGTAACTGAATGAGGAAGATAAAAAGCCGTGAACGAGTACGAAAGTAGGACGTTCTGTTTTGTTATCGTGTTCATACAATTCGTAATGAATAGTAGTGCCGCGAGTGGAAAAAGTGAAATAAGGACAAGTATATTCGTGATTCATTTTTTGTCACTCCATTGATTTTTGTTCATATCATCTCCAAGGAAGAAGAAAATATGTTAACAAAAAAAGGCAAGATGACGACGTCATCTTGCCTTTCGTTTATTCAGTATTACCCGCGAACAATATTAGGCGGTGTTTTTCCTTGTAATCCTGCAACTAAATTTTCAGCGGCGGTCATAGCCATTTGCTGCCTAGTTTTTAATGTTGCAGATCCGATGTGTGGTAAAGTCACAACATTTTGTAATGATAAGAGTGGATTATCTTTTTGAATCGGCTCTTGTGTAAATGTATCGATACCTGCTGCAAAGATTTTCTTTTCTGTTAAAGCATGGATTAACGCTTCTTCATCTACTGTTTTCCCGCGAGAAGCATTAATGAAGATTGCTGTTTCTTTCATTAATGAAAATTCCTTTTCTCCAATAAGGTGATATGTTTCATCTGTTAATGGAGTAAGAAGAACAATAAAGTCAGACTGCTTCAGTAGCGTCTGTAAATCACAATATGTAGCATCGAATTTTTGTTCAGCTTCTTCTTTACGACGGCGGTTATAGTAAAGAACATTCATATCAAATCCGAATTTTGCTCGTTTTGCAACGGCTTCTCCAATTCGGCCCATACCGATAATACCAATTGTGCTATGGTGTACATCGAGTCCGAAGTGTTCTTTTCCGATTTCAGCGTTCCATTCACCATTTTTCACGTAAGAATCGAGTTCGCAAACGCGGCGCCCAGCTGATAGCATAAGGGCGAAAACGAGATCAGCTACTGTATCATCTAATACATATGGTGTATTCGTTCCGATAACATTTCGGTTTTTCATCGCTTGTAAATCAAAATTATCGTAACCGACAGAAATGTTGCTCACTACTTTTAAGTTAGGAGCCACTGTCAGTAATTCTTCATTAATAGCAGATCCGAAATTTAATAACCCATCTTTATCTTGTATTTTCTCTAATAGAACATCACGAGGTACTTTCTCATTTTGATCCCATTTTTCATAATCACAGTGTTCTGATAAATAGTTTTCTACAAATGTTGGAACTGGTTCAGCAATATAAACTTTTGGTTTCACGGTTCCATCCCCTTTCGCTTTATCACGCATTTTTCCGCTGATTAAAGTTTCACTTTATTTTGACATAATTCAATAGAAAAATCTTCTTTTCAAACTGGAAAGGGTATTTGTATAATTTAAACACAAACGAAAAGGAAGGATGATTTATATGGTGACAGAAAAAGAATTAGAATTATTAGCTTGTCTTGAAAAGAGTAGTCGATTATCTGTAGATACATTAGCGAAGCTGTTAAATATAGAGGTAGAAGAAGTAAAGAAGATGGTTGCGAGGTTAGAAAATGAAAAGATTATTGTGGATTATGTAACACATATTGATTGGACGAAGGTGAAAGAACATACAGGTTTAACGGCAATGATCGATGTGAAAGTTACGCCAAAGCATGGCGTTGGGTTTGATGCGGTTGCTGAACAAATTTATCGTTATTCAGAAGTGAAATCCGTTTATTTAATGTCAGGGACATATGATCTTTCTATTACATTAGAAGGGAAAACGATGGGAGAAGTAGCGATGTTTGTTTCTGAGAAATTAGCAACAATTGAATCTGTTGTTTCTACAACTACTCATTTCATTTTGAAGAAGTATAAACATGAGGGCGTTATTTATGAAAAAGACGATGATGATAAGCGAATTGTGGTGACACCATGAAGCAATTTGAACTATCTAGATCAGCAGAATCTTTAAAACCATCGGGTATTCGAAAATTTTTTGATTTAGCAGCAAATATGAAAGGTGTTATTTCCCTCGGGGTAGGAGAGCCGGATTTTGTTACACCTTGGAATGTAAGGCAAGCATGTATTCGTTCTTTGGAACAAGGGTATACGTCATATACAGCAAATGCAGGATTATTGGAGCTCCGTCAAGAAATAGCAAAGTATCTAAAAAAACAATTTGCAGTATCTTATGATCCAAGTGATGAAATCATTGTTACAGTTGGAGCGAGCCAGGCGTTAGATGTAGCGATGCGCGCCATTATAAATCCTGATGATGAAGTGCTCATTATTGAACCGAGCTTCGTTTCTTATGCACCACTTGTGACATTAGCTGGAGGAGTTCCGGTTCCTGTGGCGACTACGTTAGAAAACGAGTTTAAAGTACAACCAGAACAAATTGAAGCAGCTATTACAGCGAAAACAAAGGCAATTTTGCTTTGTTCACCAAATAACCCGACAGGTGCAATGCTAAATAAATCCGAGCTTGATGAAATAGCAGTGATTGTTGAGAAGTACAATTTAATCGTATTATCTGATGAAATTTATGCAGAACTTGTATACGACGAAGTATATACAAGTTTCGCGAGTATTAAAAATATGCGTGAGCATACGATTTTAATTTCAGGATTTTCAAAAGGATTTGCGATGACAGGATGGCGCCTCGGTATGATTGCAGCTCCTGTTCAATTTTCAGAATTAATGCTCAAAATCCATCAGTATTCAATGATGTGTGCACCGACGATGTCTCAGTTTGCAGCACTTGAGGCGTTACGCGCAGGGAACGATGAAGTAATTCGAATGAGAGATAGCTATAAGAAGCGTCGTAACTTCATGACGACATCTTTCAATGAAATGGGCTTAACGTGTCATGTGCCGGGCGGAGCATTTTATGTTTTTCCTTCTATATCTTCAACCGGATTATCTTCAGCGGAATTTGCAGAACAGTTATTGTTGGAAGAAAAAGTGGCCGTTGTCCCTGGTAGCGTATTTGGCGAAAGTGGTGAAGGATTTATTCGTTGTTCATATGCGACGTCGCTTGAACAACTTATGGAAGCGATGAAGAGAATGGAACGATTTGTAGAAAATAAAAAAAGGACAAAACGTAATACGTTTTGTCCATAAAAGGGGGGGAATACTAGAAAGCCATGTGTTAGTAGTCTATCCCAATATTGGAGAATTATACTTCTTTAAGGGAAATTTTTCATGAATTTTGAATGAGTTCTGTCATAGTGGTATAATTTACTAATATAAGGTATACGCATTCTAGATATCATTATCTAGAATGCGTACTAACCAATCGGATATTTAAAATAAATATATCTGCTTTGCTCTCTATAATTGTAGAGAGAATGGTAAACGTATGGGAGTGTTTCATATGTCAGAACAATATACAACAGGAGTGGTTGTAACAGGGAAAGTGACTGGAATTCAAGATTACGGTGCATTTGTAGCGTTAGATGCAGAAACACAAGGACTTGTGCATATATCTGAAATTACAAATGGATATGTAAAGGATATTCATGACTTTTTAAAAGTCGGCGATACAGTAGAAGTAAAGGTACTTTCAATTGATGAAGAGCACAGAAAAATGAGTTTATCGTTAAAAGCGGCGAAAAGAAAACAAGGAAGGATTCTTATACCGAACCCATCTGAAAACGGGTTTAATACGCTGCGAGAAAAGTTGGCAGAATGGATTGAAGAGTCCGAGTTAACAAAGTAAAAGAGGAACGCATATGAGCGTTCCTCTTTTACTTTATCTTATGATATATATTTGCAAATATGATTGCATGCAATCATATTCGTATGTCGGAGGTGAAAGGACATACTGATTATCGAATTTCGTTTGTTTCTGGGTGCGTACCAAGATTTTCAGATGGTTTAAACAGTAAACCAAGGTTGATAAGCCCAGATATACCAACGATGCCGTAAATAATACGTGCAAGAGCTGAATTTTGTCCGCCGAAAATGGCTGCTACTAAGTCAAACTGGAAAAATCCGATTAGTCCCCAGTTCACAGCGCCAATTACAGTAAAGACTAATGCGATACGTTGCAAAGTACTCATGAAAAAGCCCCCCTTAATTGTGAAGCATGAGCAAGCGATGAGTTAATTAACTCTTTTATAGAATGGGGTAGTTATGTTGTTTTTATACATAAAAAATGTTCGAAAGAGGATGTATATACATCTATACCGAAAAATGCGAATTTTTATGCAAAAAATGAACTTTTTCTAAAAAATATATATTGGTTACGTTTACAATGGTTGAATCGCTTGATTTACAACTTCAGTTTCGCTAAAGTGAATACAGAAATACATATCCATAATTGGAGGGAAAAAGATGAGTACACATGTAACGTTCGACTATTCTAAAGCGTTATCCTTCATCGGTGAACATGAAATCACTTATTTACGTGATGCAGTGAAAGTAACACATCACGCAATCCACGAAAAAACTGGAGCTGGGAACGATTTCCTTGGGTGGGTAGACCTTCCGCTTCAATATGACAAAGAAGAATTCGCTCGCATTCAAAAATGCGCAGAAAAAATTAAAAACGACTCTGACATTTTACTTGTTGTAGGTATTGGTGGTTCTTACCTAGGAGCACGCGCAGCAATCGAAATGTTAAGCCATTCTTTCTACAACACGCTATCTAAAGAACAACGTAAAACTCCACAAGTGCTATTTGTTGGACAAAACATTAGCTCCACTTACATGAAAGATTTAATGGACGTATTAGAAGGTAAAGACTTCTCTATTAACGTTATTTCCAAATCAGGTACAACAACAGAGCCAGCACTAGCATTCCGTATTTTCCGTAAGTTATTAGAAGAGAAGTATGGAAAAGAAGAAGCTCGCAAACGTATTTATGCAACTACAGATAAAGCACGTGGTGCATTAAAAACATTAGCTGATAACGAAGGTTACGAAACATTCGTTATTCCAGATGATGTTGGAGGACGTTTCTCTGTATTAACGCCAGTTGGTTTATTACCAATCGCAGTAAGTGGCTTAAATATTGAAGAGATGATGAAAGGTGCAGCTGCTGGCCATGATGACTTCGGAACATCAGAACTAGAAGAAAACCCAGCTTACCAATACGCAGTAGTTCGTAACGCTTTATACAATAAAGGAAAAACAATTGAAATGCTTGTTAACTATGAGCCAGCACTTCAATACTTCGCTGAGTGGTGGAAACAGTTATTTGGTGAAAGTGAAGGAAAAGATCAAAAAGGTATTTTCCCATCTTCAGCAAACTTCTCAACTGACTTACACTCATTAGGTCAATACGTTCAAGAAGGTCGTCGTGACTTATTTGAAACAGTTCTTAAAGTAGGTAAATCTACACATGAACTAACAATCGAATTAGAAGACAACGATTTAGACGGATTAAACTACCTTGCTGGTGAAACTGTAGACTTCGTAAACACAAAAGCATACGAAGGTACATTACTTGCACATAGCGACGGGGGAGTACCAAATTTAATCGTAAATATTCCTGAATTAAATGAGTACACATTCGGTTACCTTGTATACTTCTTCGAAAAAGCATGTGCGATGAGCGGCTACTTATTAGGCGTAAATCCATTTGACCAACCTGGCGTAGAAGCATACAAGAAAAACATGTTTGCTTTACTTGGTAAACCAGGATTTGAAGAATTAAAAGCAGAATTAGAAGAGCGTTTAAAATAATAAAAAGCGACCGGATTCCGGTCGCTTTTTATTATTTTATCGAAAAGTCCATCAGTATATTCAAACTAGAGTGGGTATGCTAAAGGAAAAGTCTTGGAGGGATGGGCTTGATTCCGATTCAATCAAATTTAGAAGGACGTACATATGCGTTATATAAATTAGAAGAGGTTATGAAACCACTTGGATATAGTATTGGTGGTAATTGGGATTATGATAAAGGATGCTTCGATTACAAAATCGATGAAGAAGATGGGTATCAATTTTTACGAGTGCCGTTTACAGCAGTAGATGGTGAACTAGATGTACCTGGTGTAGTAGTCCGTCTTGAAACGCCGTATATTCTTTCGCACGTATATCAAGACGAACTAGATGATAATGTGAATACTTTAACCGCGGGAACGAGTGGGATGGATCAATTTGCTGAACCGAAAGATCCAGATGCAGAAGTGAAAAGAAAATATATCAATATTGGAAAAGTGCTCATGCGGGAACTAGAAAAACATTTTCTTAATGGTGAATAACAATGAGTACGTCGCTTTCGATAAGAATGAAGGTATGGACTGGGTTAATCATATATTGATCGTCGCGCTTTATACCTAGTAAGAGAATGTTTTGTTTTAAAAGGGTATAGCTACAATTTGCAAAGGTTTGTCCGGTGCAGGACGGAGAAAGCTCCATCAGTTGTAATTTATTATCAGAGATTTCATCGTAAAGTGAGAATAGTACACCTGAAATAGAAGGGAATAAAAGAGAAGCGGTAAATACATAACTCGTTAATTTATTTCCTTCTATAATTTCTGACGCGCCAGCTCTCGTTGCATTTTGAATTTGTTCAGTAGTAAGTAGTTCTGCGATGCAGTGAATGTTTGGATGGAGTCCTTTTGCAGTTAAAATATTTAAAATGGATTGTGTATCTGCTAAGCTTTCGTTCTTTTCTTTATCCGCTGTTATTAATATGGTGTGTGCCGTTTTAATATTAGCTTTTAATAAAGTTTGATCGTGGTGCGGACAACCTTTTATAAATTCTAAATGATGAAATGGTTTTGGGAGTAAAGAAAGTGTTTCATCAATTAAAACGATATCAAGGTTTGGTTGTAATACATGCATTTGCTTTACAACATGTTTTGCACGCTCATTCCAGCCAACGATAATCATATGACCGTTAGAGGTAGCGGCTTCTTCACCTTTAATTTTCATATATTGTTTACTGATCATCTCAGTAGCGAATAGAACCATATAATAAGAACAAAAGCCAGTTCCTAATAAAATAATACTTATACCTATTAGTTTTCCTATCGTTGTATGAGGAGCAAAGTCTCCATATCCAACTGTAAAAATGGTAACGATTGACCACCAAATTCCGTCAAACCATGTAGTGAAATGAGAGGGTTCTAATCTATGTATAAGAAAACCAGAAAAAGCAGTGAATACAATAATAAAACAAATTAAACGAAAAATAATGGAATCACGAAATGTATCTACTAAATTCGGACGGGATTTCAATAGTAAATTCCTCCTTGTTTTGCAGGACTACATTCATTGTTACCATTATAGAAAAAAGAAAAACTCTCTAATTAAAGAGAGTTTGTTTTATGCTACATACTTTCCACTTCAGTTTGTTGGACACTTTCAAGATGTTGAAGAGCATAGTAAACATCAGCAGTAGGTCTTTTTTGATCAATGGACAGTTTAAGATGTAAATAGTGAGAACCGTTTTCTAATGTTTTAAGCTTCATATTCTTAACTTTTATATCCATTTCCTTTATTTCTTCAATTACAATTGGGATATTGTCCATATTTCGTACAACAAGTTTCACAGCGATATCACGTTGACGAAATGACCTAGGGCCTACATATTTCATCGCGAGTGGTATAAGTTCGACACTAATCATAAGGAAACACATTCCGAAAATCGCCTCGATATAGAAACCAGCTCCAACGGCAATACCAATACCAGAAGCACCCCAGATCATAGCGGCAGTCGTGAGCCCTGCAATGCTATCGTTGCCTCTTCTTAAAATTACGCCAGCACCTAAAAAACCAATTCCTGATACAATTTGAGCGGCAAGTCGAAGTGGATCCATATTCATATGATCGGTATGTGGTAAGTTATAAGCTGCTTTAATAGAAACAATCGTTAGGAGGCAACTAATAATAGAAATAACTAAACACGTTTTTAAACCAAGTGGTTTCCGTTTTAATTCGCGTTCTAAACCAATGGCAAACCCTAAAATAGCCGAGAGACCTAGTTTGATTAATAAATCGGTATAGTCCATATATATTCCTCCTTGTATGATATGGTATATGAATAAAACGCTTAGTATAGAAAGAAACGTTTTTTGATAGAGTAACTTTATATAAAATATATGTAGGAATTACTCATACATGAAAGAGATATTTCGTTTAAGTATATGATATTAAAAAAGAAATGTGGGCAGTTTTAAAAAAAGTTTATAAAAGGTGTTGCATTTCATTTTTCACCATGATATATTAATAACCGTCGCTGATGCGGAAACGCAGAAAACGACAAAAAAGAAATTGAAAAACTTAGTTGACATCGAAAAATGAAGATGTTAACATAAGGAAGTCGCAAATGAGCGACCAAGTAGTTCTTTGAAAACTGAACGAAACAAACAACGTGAAACGTCAATTTTTATTTTTAGATGCTAGACAAACTAACTTTATTGGAGAGTTTGATCCTGGCTCAGGATGAACGCTGGCGGCGTGCCTAATACATGCAAGTCGAGCGAATGGATTGAGAGCTTGCTCTCAAGAAGTTAGCGGCGGACGGGTGAGTAACACGTGGGTAACCTGCCCATAAGACTGGGATAACTCCGGGAAACCGGGGCTAATA
>NZ_FRBJ01000010.1:137287-158678 GCF_900142585.1 Bacillus sp. bc15 | reverse complement strand
CTCTTTTTCCAATTGACGCTCCGAACGAATACCGTAAAAATATCCAATAAACATCATTTTAAATAAAACGATAGGATGGATTGACCGACGTCCATTGTTTTCACAGTAATAAGGGCGTAATTTCTCTTCAATAAAATCAAAACTAATTGTCGCTTCAATCGCACGAAGGAAATGATCTTGTGGAACCAACTCTTCTACAGAAACAGATACACGTTCATCACGATGATTTTTTAAAGCACCCATCATAAAAACTCTCTCCTTTTCCTCTTTTTTATCAGTGTTGACACATAAAAAGAGGTTCAGACACAAAAACAGGCTGTGGAGAAGACTTTCTCCACAGCCTGAAAAACCGCTATTAGCGGTTTTTCTTTTTCTTTATATAAAACCATACAACACATGTAACAACTGCTGAAATTAATAAAATCCATATTCCATAATGATGTAAACTATACTCAACGAAGCGCCACTTCTCGCCTAACTTCCAGCCAAGCCCAATAAAAACACTTATCCAAATGAGCGCACCACCGTAAGCGTACAAACAAAAACGCCAAAGTGTCAAATTTGATACCCCAGCAAAATATGCTGTTAAATGACGTACTCCCGGTATAAAATAACCAATCATTAAAAGAAATGGCCCATATTTTTCAAATAAAATATGTGTTTTTTCAATGTGATGTTCTTTAATTCTAATTTTCGGCCCATATTTCTTTAAAACAGGGAGCCCAAGTTTTAAACCTAATATGTAGCTTAACGTGATCCCTAACATCGCACCAGCCATCCCACTAAAAAAAGCAGCAGTTCCTGACATAACTCCTTTTGAAACATTATAACCAACAAAGGTCAATAAAAACTCGTCTGGTATCGGTAATCCGACAATCCCACCAGCCAAAGCTATAACAATTCCAAAATAGCCATAATGCGCGATTAACTCGCCAATATGTTGTTCCATTCGGAAGACACATCCTATGCACGATCGTTATTCCACATTGTACCCTTTCTATCTTTAAGGCAAACATGGTATACATATTCACTATACATTGTTTTTATAATGAACTCTACTTCTATTCTTTCCTTTAACAGAGATAAAGTGAAACTTTAATCAGTGGGAGTTTTGTAATTATTAACCTATGCCAATCTTGCTTCTACAGACATCCCGACTCCCACATAACTCACTTACATTCACTAATTTTGAGATTAGATTCTTACTGCCTGCAAATGTCCTGATAAAAAATAAAAATTCATATGCGTGTTTTTTTGTTACAATAAAGGAAAGTTACTTTTCGCAACGGTTTAATTCTCAAGAAAAATGATATATCTAGCAAAAACATAGTTTGGTCTATATAATCCAACTTCTACCTATTAAAAGAACATGAACCCTTTTACATACAACATCATTTTTCTAAATTATACAGGGGGGAACGAACATGACCATTGAAAATCAATTTATTCAAAAAGTTTACTATAAAACATTTTTAACAGAAGAAACTTCTACTCCTGCATCGGAAGTACTCGGTGAAGCATATATAAATGAATCTAAAAATGAATTCTCCAACATTTCTAATATTCGATTTGCTCAAGGTGAATTTTATTATCAAAATAAAGATTTTGAAGCAGCTATATTTAAATGGGAAAAAGTTAATAATACTCTTGCACTTTGGGCAACAAAAAATATTGCAGATGCTTATTTTGAACTAGGATTCCTACCAAAGGCAGAAGAAATTTATCAATCTATTCAAACAGAAGATACAACTCTTACGATGGAAGTTTCATTACAACTTCTTTCTCTTTATATCGAACAAGATCGTTTAGGACTTGCTTTTAAGACGATTAGTGAAGCTGTTGCATTCCAACCGGATTACCCAAATATTACTGCAATTGCACGTTCTTTCTATGAAAAACAAGAAGATTGGAACAACGCTATCGAACTAGCTGTTCAAGAAGGTATTCGAACACAATCTTTACACTGGTTTGATACATTAATAAATTACATAAACAAAGGATTTACTAAAAATATTAAGCCTGAATATTTCTATGAGTCTTTAAAAGCTCTATATGCTGTTGATCAAGCTCAATTTAAAGAACTTGTTATTGCTCTTTGGAATAGCTACCAACATGAATCCTTATACCTTCCTTGGATTCAAAGTATTAATCATTTATTCTTGCATATTGAAACAGACAATAATGACAATTGGAATGAAATTTCTACTCGCTATCAAGAAACATACTTTGCATTAATTACCGGAAATCATTTTATGCATGAATTAAACGGACTTGTACCAAATCTATTAACAAATTGGTTCAGTTTAACGAAAGCAAAAGATTCTCTAGTTGTCTCTGCAGCAGTATTAGCATGGAATGAAGTCTCACCTACAACCTTAGAATCATTACTCGTAAAAAGTGCTGGATCCTTACTTTCTAATACATCAGCTGAAGCAGATGTAAATATGGAAATAGTTTCTCATTTATTCGAAACAATCGCTGTATGGGCTGAGAAAAATGATGTAGATTTAAGTCATCAATTTACGCTACTCGTCCATGAACTATGTGATTTAAATGTCACACCACTACTAATAGCTGGAACTAGTGACCATGATAAAACATCATTTGTTAATTCAATATTAGGAGAGAACATCTTAACTGAAACTTTAACAACTCCTATTCTATTTAAAGACGCTAGTCAAACTGAAATAACAGAATTTAACGAGTTAGATATTAGAAATATCTCTAACCTTGATGAATTCCATCAAATAGCGGCTACATCTGCTCAGTCAGAACTTGAGAAAAAATGTATAGAAATTAAGCTACCAAGTAGATTTTTAAGAAAAAATAAGTTTACATTTCTTATTACACCATCCATTCAAGGACAATTGGATAAAAACAATGCATACTTTGAATACTTACAAGCAGCAGATAGCCTTGCTTACGTATTAAATTCTTCTTCACCATTGCATAGTGAAGAAATTGATACGTTAATTTATTTACGTGAACAAGTACCAAACTTACAAATTCACTTCGTATTACACACAAATAATACGACTACTAATGAAAAACTAATTAGTAAACTTAAAGTACATTTTCCAGATGCACAATTCTTCCCATACTCTCCTTCGCAAGAGAGTAGTCAGCAACTTGGAGATGTAACAGAATCTATTCTCTCTAATCTTGCAAAACGCGATATAGAAAAAGAACGTATAGAAAAGCTAATATGGTTTACGCAAAAGACAATTGCTTATCTCATAAATGAACGTGTGGAATTAGAAAATACATTAGTAAAATCCGTACGCTGGAATAAACACATCTCAGTGAAACTTACTGGATTTATTAATAACCTTACTGCTCTTGAAAAAGATAAAATTCGCTCTATTACCGAATCCTATCTTTTAACGAAAGAAGAAATTACACGAGATATACATTCTCAAATTCCTGAATTATTACAGAGCTGCTCTGATCTTGTTCAAGAAGATAGTGATTTCAAACTAGTTCATGAAGAATTAAATGCTGCAATGAATGAACGAGTTCAAAAGCATGTGCAACAGGTACTTCTTCCTAAATTTACTGGGTCTATTCAAGAATGGATTGAAACGGCACATAATGAATTTATTCAAGCTCAAGCTTATTTAGATGAAATGAGTGAAACGTTTAATAAATTATATAAAGAAGAACGTATGAAACTTCCTTGCGATTTCAAATTATTAGATGATTGGAATCGAGATGTTGCACGAATGACAAATCGAATTACAGTAACGAACATCAATATTTTATTACGCTTTACACCGACACAGTTTTTCTTAAAAAGTGCCGGAAAATTATTTGGTAATATGCAAAAAAACCAATCTATGCTCGCCAACAAATATAAACAATATATTGAAACAGAAGACTATACAGAAATTGCTCACACAATTTCAAAACAATTCTTCCTTCAATTTGAAGTATTTGAAGGTGCATTAGAACGTGATATCATGATGTTCTTCAAAGATCCACTTAACATATTGAAACAAAATGTAGATGCAGCTCAACTTGAGATACAGGAAGACGAGCAAACATTAGCAACGCTAAGAAGCAATCCAGAAACATATCATGATCCTTTGGCGTTATTTAAACTACAATTGCTACAACATAAATTCGTTTTAAGTACTACAAAGAAACATGAAGATATGTTTGTATCTAACGAATCTCCTACTGTTTAACAAAAAAACCAAGCAAACTAAAATTTGCTTGGTTTTTTACTTTATTATTTTCATATGTTCAAACGGATAATAAATGCCTGCTAACTTTCCTAACACATCTTCTCTATCAATAAAACCTAAACCATTTCTACTATCTTTACTTATTAAGCGATTATCTCCCATAACAAAAATCTTATTTTTAGGAACTGTAATCGGTCCAAAGTCCTCTGTTAAATTCATAAGTTTTTTTTCTGCTTGTTTTTTATTACTATCCAAATACTCTTCATCTTTCACTTCAGAATTTACATATAATTGATCATTTCTCATCTCAATTATATCTCCAGATAATCCAATCACTCTTTTGACATAAAAATTATCTGTTTTCACAACAATAATATCTTCTCTCCCATAGCTTTCAAATTGTTTTGCTAACTTATTAACAATTACCTTATCTCCATCTTGCAACGTTGGCCTCATAGATGCTCCTTTTACAGTCGTAGGGAAAAACACAAAAATTTTCGCCAAAAACACCAATAAACATGCAATTGCAATAGTTCCAAAGAATTCACGCCAACGTTTTTTCTTTTGCATCATTTCACCATCTCATCATCTTTTTATTTTTATTATAAATAATACAACCGATATTTTTCTACAAAATTCTGAATTATAAAATTATAATATTAGAAATTTCAAATGGTAATACTGATCAAATTAAACAAGCAAAAAAGATACTCTCAAAATAGTCTATTCACTATTTTGAGAGTATCTTTTTATAATCCCACATATACAATACACATTTGAGCAGCTACATATGTAAACCAAATCCAAAGTGGCTCATACTTCAATTTACGCCCTCCGATATCTGTCACGCCAATAATAAAATCAGAAATCACAAACAGTAAACCACCAAACGCTGGTATCCACCATATTCCTGTATTTTCATAATATAAGGCGAATGCAAAGCAAGCCATTCCTCCAACCCACAATCCGTAAATTAGAGCTCCTATCGTAAACAATTTATCCTGTTTATCATTTCGGATAAAGAAGAACCATCCTACAATTAGAAAGAGCCCATATACGAGTAAGCCAATCCAAAAACCATTCCACGAAATTCCTGTTTGCAAAAATGCTTTTACATAAAAACAATGAGCAAGAGCGAAAGTAACCATCCCACCAATTAATCGATGACCAATTGGAATCAGCCCAGCCATAAACAAATCTCCCACAGTCGATAAAGTCATACCAAGTGCAACCCACGTACTATACTCTACAGATGGATCTTGTAACCATATCCAAATTGCACTACCTGTTAAAGAAAAACTAAGAATAAGACGGATTGCTAAAGGTAACGGCATATTATCTTTCGTTCTTTTTGTCTGCCGCATTGCATAAATTGCACCAATTAAAAAAAGAAGTATTTGCCCAATTAACACCACGTAAAGTAGATTCATAATATGTTCTCCTCAATAAATGCTTTTTGTATCTTTTTTCGTTACACTTAGTCTATTATCCTTTTTCTATAAAAAAAGAAGAACAGTACTGTTCTTCCATTGTAATCGCTTTTCTGCTTTCTATGCTACTTGTTTTTCTTGCTCTATTTTTTGCTTAGCTGGCGTCCGATTTACCACAATAATTCCCGCGGCTACACATGCTAAACCGAGTAACACAAATGAATGAATTGCTTCACCTAAAATCATGCTCGATAATAACACACCAAATACGGGTATAAAGAACATATACATAGATACTTTTCCAACCTTGTTGTACTTCATAATTGTATTCCAAATACAAAAACCAGCTGCAGATAAGAAAGATAAATAAATCAGCATAAGTAGTGCATGTAGACTAAATGTAAATGGCATTACTCCAACTTGTAAAGCCCCTATACATAATAATCCTATAGAACCAAACATCATTTGGTATGCTGTCATATAGCCAACATCTAACGTTTTACTACCTTCTTTCGCTAATATGTTTCCATATGAATACAGCATTGCTGCACTAAGAAGTAATAAGCTTCCGATTCCAAAATGAAATGATAAGCTACCATCACTCGGCACATTTACTAAAACGACGCCACAAAAGCCAATCGATACGCCAATTATTTTTCTCATATTGAGGGCATCATCTTTATATAAAAAATGGGCGAGTAAAATTTGAAAGAATGATGATGTCCCTGAAATGATAGCTCCTTCAATTCCCGAACTATAACTCATTCCAATATAAAAACAGATATATTGAAGAAACGTTTGGAATAAACCAATTTGTATTAACTGTTTCCCCGTTCCTTTTTTGAAGCTCATATCTTTTCCTAACACTTTAAAGAATAATAAGAGCATGACTCCAGATAAAAAGAAACGATAACCGGCAAATAATATTTGCTCTCCAACTTCTTGTGGTTGAATTCCAAGTTCAACATAACTTAATTTAATAAAAGGAAATGCGCTTCCCCATAAAAAAGTTGCTACTATTGCAGCAATAAATACGCCAATCGGATGGGTAAAAAATTTCTCTGTCTTCACTTGTTGTCTTCCTTTCCGACCTTTTTATGAACAATATTCATATATACCAAAGGAATTGCGAAAACACAAGTTTTCCGTTTATACTTGAAACAAAACCGTACCATCTCATAAAAACATATGATATACTATAGAATAATTACAACATAAGAACGATTAAAAACAGATTCAACAGAAATGCTGCTATCCATTATGGATGGCAGCTTTCGTCGTTTTATAGGGGTTTCGATTTTGATTATTTTTCTCAATAAGAATTCGGAAGGAGCGAGTAGTAATGAACTCAGAAGTAAAAACGTTACACGCAAAAGAAACAATTTCTCATCCCTCTTTATGGGACACATTAAAAAAACATTATGAACTTGTATTTGCAGTAGCATCTGGTATTTTTATTTTAGTTGGTTGGTTATTTACAAAGAACGATGCAATGAATGTAGGTATTACTTGCTATATCCTTGCTTATATAGTTGGTGGATATGCAAAAGCAAAAGAAGGAATTGAAGATACGATTGAAGAAAAAGAGCTAAATGTTGAAATGCTAATGCTCTTTGCAGCTATTGGTGCTGCAATTATTGGCTACTGGGCAGAAGGGGCTATTTTAATCTTCATCTTTGCACTCAGCGGTGCTATGGAATCTTATACGTTAAGTAAGAGCCAAAAAGAAATTTCCGCTCTTCTTGACTTACAGCCTGAAGAAGCATTACGTATTTCCACCGGAACTGAGGAACGTGTTCCGGTTGGAGAGTTACAAATTAACGACATTATTTTAATTAAACCCGGTGAACGTGTTCCTGCTGACGGTACGATTCATAACGGTGAAACAAATATCGATGAGGCAGCAATCACAGGAGAACCTATTCCAAATGAGAAAAGACATGGCGATGAAGTATTTGCCGGTACTGTAAATTTACGTGGTGCTATCGAAGTTAAAATTACGAAGCCGAGCGATCAAACATTATTCCAAAAGATTATCCGTCTCGTCCAAAGTGCACAAAGTGAAAAATCACCATCACAACTATTCATTGAAAAGTTTGAAGGAACATACGTAAAAGGTGTACTACTCGTTGTTGCGCTTATGATGTTCGTTCCTCATTTCTTACTTGACTGGAGCTGGAATGAAACGTTTTATCGCGCTATGATCTTACTTGTAGTCGCATCTCCTTGTGCGCTCGTAGCTGCCATTACACCAGCTACGTTATCAGCCATTTCTAACGGAGCGAGAAACGGTATTCTCTTTAAAGGCGGTATACATTTAGAACGCCTTGCTTCTGTGAAAGCAATCGCGTTTGATAAAACAGGAACATTAACAGAAGGTAAACCTACCGTAACAGATGTATATGTTCGAGAAAATATAACAGAAAAAGAAGTACTTTATATTACAGCATCAATTGAAAGTCACTCTACACATCCTTTAGCTGAATCCATTGTTAAATATGCACAACATGCGTACGACATTACTTTAAAAAAACCAGAAAAGGTTGAAGATGTAACTGGTTTTGGTCTAAAAGGAATATTGGAAAACAACGCTTATAAAATAGGTAAAGCTGATTTTATCGGTGAAGAAACAAAGACATTTCATAATGGTATTTCTGCCTCACTTGAAAAAGAAGGTAAAACTGTCGTTTATATTAGTGATGAGGGAGGCATTCTTGGACTTATCGCTTTAAAAGATACGCTTCGCCAAGAAACAATAGCTGCTATTCGTGATTTACAAAGCATTGGTGTCGAAGCAATTATGATTACTGGAGATAATGAAGAAACGGCAAAAGCAATTGCCTCTGAAAGTAATATAAAGGAATATTACGCATCATGCTTACCAGAAACAAAAGTTGAAACGATTAAAAAGTTAAAAGAAAAATACGGTACAGTAGCAATGGTCGGAGACGGTATAAATGATGCACCTGCACTAGCTACTGCTAGCATTGGTGTCGCAATGGGAGAAGGAACAGATGTAGCTTTAGAAACTGCAGATGTTGTACTGATGAAGAACGAACTATCTCGCCTTTCCCAAGCAATTCGTTTATCAAAACGAATGAACCGTATTGTGAAGCAAAACGTAATCTTTTCGCTAGCCGTTATTGCCATGCTAATTTGTTCAAACTTCTTGCAATTTTTAGCTCTTCCATTCGGTGTTATTGGCCATGAAGGAAGTACGATTCTTGTCATTTTGAATGGCTTACGATTACTAAAAGGAAGCAAATAAAACGGGTCCCTCATAGAGGACCCGTTTTTTTTAGTGATAGCTATTATGACCGTTCGCACTGCTACTCGTTTTATGCTTTGGATGCGAACTGCTCTTTTGTTTATTATTACTTTTATTATTATGGTTCTTTTTATTATTACTCATGAAATATCCCCCCTGTTCCTTTTTATTATGGAACAAGAACTCATTATTCATTACGGGAATTATTGTCACCGGTTCTATAATGGTGGAGTAAACCATTAATTTCACCGCCAAGTAAAATTACCCATCCAGTTAAATAAAACCATAACATTAAAATAATGATACCACCGAGACCACCATATGTATTGGCGTAATTCGCAAACTTATCTACATAATAAGCAAATGAGTAAGACACCACAATCCATCCTACAGTAGCAAATAACGCCCCTGAAATAACTTCTCTTCTTTTTAACTTTCGATCTGGTGCAAATGTATATAAGAAACTAAACAAAGCAAATAGTACGAAGAAACTCGCTACTAATCGTGTAATGCTCCATACGAAAGAAAAACTATCTGATAAACCGAGTGCTTTAAACACTGCTGCTCCAATAACTTGTCCGAATACCGGAACAATTAACGCAAAGACAATCATAAAAATAATAGCTAATGTAAACACAATTGATAACGCTCTTGTTGTAATAAAAGAACGTGTTTCCTTTACGTCATAAGCGCGGTTAAAAGCATTCATAACCGCATTAACACCATTTGAGGCAAACCATAACATGGATAATAAACCAAATGATAATAAACCACCATTTTGCTGGTTTACAACTTTATCTACATTTACCTCAATTAAGTTCATTGCATCATCTGGTACATAAACCTCTAATAAACTAAGCACATCCTCTGTTTGAATGGGAATAAATCCAAGAAGCGTAATTAAGAAAACGAGCCCAGGAAAAATTGCAAGCAAGAAGAAATAAGCGAGCTGTGCTGCCAAGCCCGCTACATCATCGCGCATCGTCCGGTCATATAAATCTTTACCAAACGAATAAGTACGATTTCTTCTCACCTTTTCTAAAATTTTTCTCATATATGTTTAAACGCTTTTCTTCTCTTCTTTATCTTGCTTTAACTCAATGTACGCTTCAGTTTTTTTTTCCACTGCATTTGAGTCTTTTATAAATAATTCACGCGCTTCTTTCATACCACCATCTTCAGCAACTACTGGCTCTTCTTCTGCTTTCAGCTCATCTACCTTTGGAGATACAGCTTGAATTTCAATCGTTTCTGGCTTTTCTTCTGGCTCAACTTTTTTCTTACTAAAAATTTCTTTCGTTTCTTTTAACGTCTCTACAACAGATGGCGTTAATTTTTTAATTTCTGCTACTTTCGCTTTTACAACATTGAAATCAGCAAGTTCGCGTCCTTTATCTGTAACAGTTTGCACTTTTTCTTTGATCTTTGCATTTTCACCAATTTCAATCATCTTTGTTTTTGCTTTTTCTGCTGTATTTTTTACTTTTTCACGGTTTTCTTTCTTTAACATGGATACCGCTACACCTGCAGCTACACCAATCGCAATGTTTCGAGCAATATTATTTTTCTTTGCCATATTCCTTCACCCTTTCATTTCTTATGTTAGAAAGTATTTCTTTCTAAGCTTCCTCATATTCCTTGTTCATTTCGAATGAAAGCTAATAGCTTTGCACACCCTTCTGTTACAAGGTCATATACTTCTTGGAAATTCCCTGTATAGTAAGGGTCAGGAACGTCTGTCCAGCCACCGTCTGGAACAAAATCGGACAGCCTGCCAATATAGCCTCCAGTTTTACCTAAACTTTTTAAATCTGCTATATTCTTGTTGTCCATGGCAATAATATAATCAAACTTTGTTAAGTCTTCTTTTTCTACTTGCCTTGCTTTAATTCCTTCAAAAGTGACTGCATTTTCTTTTAAAATTTTTTGTGTTCCTTTATGTGGCGGATGGCCAACATGCCAATCTCCAGTTCCTGCAGAATCAATGACAATTTTCTCTTCAAGTCCCTCTTTTACGACAAGATTTCGAAAAATCGCTTCTGCCATCGGAGAACGGCAAATGTTCCCAAGACAAACAAACAATACTTGAACCATGTTTTTGTTTCTTCCCTTCTTGGTGCATTTCTTCATATATACTTATAGTATAAACAACCAATTATGAAATATAAAGGAAATCCCTACTAATTTAATAGGATTGAAAAGATCCATTAACGAAAATGATAAAAAATGTTAAGATAGCCTTATGTTATTTTAAAGGGGGACACTTCGGTGGATTTATCCGTAAAGTCAGAAGAAAACGTTGAATACATGGTCGAAGCTATTAAAGAAAAATTACGTATGGTTAATGCTGGAGCGATGAGAGCTGCTAGTTTTAACGAAGAAATGTACGAAGATTTACGTGATATTTATGATCATGTTATGAAACGTGAAACATTCAGCATTAGTGAAATGCAAGCTATTACAGAAGAATTAGGTACATTAATTAAAAAGTAAAAAAGCCTCTCTTATATGAGGCTCTTTTTTATTTCCAACAAATTCATGACAACTCTTCTCTTTCCCTCAACCAACTGTAAAATATTGTACAATAGAAGTAGAACCTCACCTTAGATTTTTTCTCCATACATACTACTCACAAATAATAGCAACACTACCATTGCTAACTGTTTTTACTGGAGGTGCTTACTTATGAGCAATTGGTACAGTAAGACGAAAGATCAAACATTGATTGACCTAGAAACAAACGAACAACACGGTTTAACAGATGAGATTGTAAGTGAACGTTTAAAGCAATACGGTTCTAATGAATTAGCTACAAAACAAAAACGCACTTTATGGCAGCGTATTTTCGCCCAAATTAATGACGTCCTCGTATATGTCCTTATTATTGCTGCCCTTATTTCTGCCTTTGTAGGTGAATGGGCGGATGCCAGTATTATCGCGCTTGTTGTAGTTTTAAATGCTGTTATCGGTGTTGTCCAAGAATCGAAAGCAGAACAAGCTTTAGAGGCATTGAAAAAGATGGCAACACCTAAAGCTATCGTCAAGAGAAATGGTGAACTAAAAGAAATTCCATCTGAGCACGTCGTTCCAGGGGATATCGTTATGCTCGACGCCGGACGATATATCCCATGCGATTTACGCCTTATTGAAACCGCAAATTTAAAAGTTGAAGAATCTGCTCTAACTGGTGAATCTGTCCCTGTTGATAAAGATGCAATCTACCACCCTTCCATGCAAAGTGATGAGCAAGTACCACTCGGCGATCAAAAAAACATGGCATTTATGTCCACTCTTGTAACATACGGAAGAGGCGTCGGTGTTGCTGTTGAAACTGGAATGAACTCACAAATTGGTAAGATTGCTACCCTTTTACATGAAGCAGACGATGATATGACACCACTTCAAAAAAGCTTAGCACAAGTCGGAAAATATTTAGGCTTTGTCGCTGTAGCTATTTGTATCGTTATGTTCCTCATCGGTTTTTTACAAGGCCGGGATACGTTAGAAATGTTTATGACTGCTATTAGTTTAGCCGTTGCAGCTATTCCAGAAGGCTTGCCAGCTATTGTTTCCATCGTTCTTGCAATTGGTGTGCAACGTATGATTAAACAAAACGTTATCATTCGGAAACTACCAGCTGTTGAAGCCCTCGGTTCTGTCACAATTATTTGTTCAGATAAAACAGGTACGTTAACGCAAAATAAAATGACCGTTACTCACTTTTATAGTGATAACACATACGATCGCTTAGAAAGTTTAAATGTAAATAATGATGCGCAACGTCTATTGTTAGAAAATATGGTGCTATGTAATGATGCTTCTTACACTAACGAATCACAAACGGGAGACCCGACTGAAATTGCACTTCTCGTTGCTGGAACCACTTTTAACATGCAAAAAGATCATTTAGAAAAAATACATGAACGTGTTAACGAAGTACCTTTCGATTCAGATCGTAAAATGATGTCAACCGTACATACATACGATGAAAGCTACTATAGCATGACGAAAGGCGCTATTGATAAGCTCTTACCTCGATGTACCCATATTTTTAAAAACGGCAAAATCGAGATTTTAACTGATTCTGATAAAAATCAAATATTAGAAGCTGCCGGAGCAATGTCTCAAGAAGCTTTAAGAGTACTTTCATTCGCATTTAAACAATACAATTCAAACGATGTGGATATAAATCATCTTGAAGAAAATCTTATCTTTATTGGTCTTGTCGGTATGATTGATCCACCACGAACTGAAGTGAAAGATTCAATTACAGAATGTAAAAAAGCCGGTATTCGCACAGTTATGATTACTGGTGACCATAAAGATACCGCCTTTGCAATTGCCAAAGAACTTGGCATTGCTGAAGAAATATCGGAAATTATGATTGGAACTGAATTAGATAACATTTCTGATACAGAACTAGCTAGCAAAATTAATCATTTAAATGTATTCGCTAGAGTCTCTCCAGAGCATAAAGTGAAAATTGTAAAGGCATTACGTGCGAAAGGAAATATCGTTTCTATGACTGGTGATGGCGTCAATGATGCACCATCTTTAAAGCAAGCCGATGTCGGCGTAGCGATGGGCATTACAGGAACAGACGTTGCAAAAGGGGCAGCGGATGTTGTGTTAACAGATGATAATTTTTCATCTATCGTGAAAGCTGTTGAAGAAGGTAGAAATATTTATCGCAACATAAAAAAATCAATTCTCTTCCTACTCTCTTGTAACTTCGGAGAAATTATCGCTTTATTTTTAGCAATTTTACTCGGCTGGGCAACACCACTACGACCTATTCATATTTTATGGGTGAATTTAATTACAGATACACTGCCTGCATTATCACTTGGGGTTGATCCTGAAGATCCAGATGTGATGAAGGAAAAACCACGACATGCAAAAGAAAGCTTATTTAGTGGCAGCGTTCCTTTCCTAATTTTCAATGGAGTTATCATTGGACTTTTAACGCTAATAGCTTTTATCGCCGGAGCAAAATTCTATACTGGAGATACAAATTTATTCCCTCTTTTCCCAGAGCGAATTGATGACGATGCTCTATTACACGCTCAAACGATGGCATTTGTCGTTCTTAGTTTTTCTCAGCTCGTTCATTCATTTAACTTGCGTTCAAGAACGAAATCAATTTTTTCAATTGGGATCTTTACAAATAAATATTTAGTTTTATCCCTTCTTATCGGTGTTCTTATGCAAGTTTGTATCATCTCCATCCCGCCCCTTGCAAATATATTCGGTGTACATGCATTAACGATGCGAGATTGGGGATTTGTTCTCTTATTGAGTATCATTCCACTTATTGTGAATGAGATTATTAAATTAGTGAAGAGAAACTAAAAGGCAATGAGGAATATTCCTCATTGCCTTTTCATTTATCCTTGTAATTCTTTTTTGATATTCTCCGTTAATGTAGCCATACGCTTGCGGCTTTCTTCACGCTCACGTTTATTTTGTTCTTCAATTTGTTGTGTTTCTTGCATACCTCTTGAAATAATATTCCAAGTTTCCTCAAGCGTTTCCATCTTAATACTAGAAGAACCTGATAATCTCGCTACTTCTACACTTTGCGTTGCGATATTTTGTGCATTTTTCTTAAGTAATTCATTTGTACGGCGATCAAGTTCAGCCATAGAATCTGCAACAAGCTTTTGACGTTTCGCATTTACTGCTTGAATGATACCATTTTTAAAGATAGGAATCGTTGTAATAAATGCTGTATTGATTTTACCAATTAATTTATTATTACCACGTTGAATCATGCGAATTTGCGGCGCTGTAAGTAGCGCAACCATACGCGCTTTTTCTAAATCATCAATACGTTGCTCTAAAATTTCAACCGAGTTTTTAAGCGACTCTAATTCAATACCTGCTAATTGATCATTATTACGCACGCGCTCTTCATACATCGGAACTAATTCTGTATTTAAACGCTCTAATAACATTTCTCCTGCTACTACATACTTCTCTAAGTCTAAATAATATTTTAAGTTTTGCTCATACAAGCCATCTAACGTTCCAATTGATTTTTTCATCTCATCTTGGTACTTCGTAATTTCCACATAAACTTTATCAATTTCGCGGCCCATCGTTTGATATTTACTAAAGATTTGTTCTATCATTTTATCCGCTTTTTTGAACATGCGCGAGAAGAAACCACTTTTTTCTTCTGCAAAGTCTTTACTATCAAATCTGTCCATAATTTTACCAAGTTGCTTTAACAATTCACCAGAATCTTCTATCTTTGATAATGACATTGTATGTAAAATTTGATCAGCAAAACGTGAAATTTCCATAGAAGGTTCTTTTCCAAGTTCAATTAATTCCAGTTGATCTTTAATATCTACTGCGTTATAAATACGTTGCACATCTGCATCTTGTCTAAGTTGCAAGCGAACATCTTGTGCGGTTTGCTCATTCAATTCAGTTTTCGAATCTAGTACGACTGGGTTATTCATATGGTATTCTCCCTTTCCTTATAAAAATGGACGAAATAGTCCTTTTATTGTTTGTGATAAATTTTTATAGGCTGATGAACCATGAAACTCAAGATCGAAATTAACTTCTTCAAGCCAATGGGAATCAAATGCTCCCGCTTCAACATATGGTTCAATATCGTTTCTGCCCGTGGGATTGAAATGGAATACATCTACTCCAATTTGATTCAAAAATAGTAATAAAACAGCGTCAGAACGAGTTAATTCTCCGCTCTTCTCATTATTAAATATAACAATTTTCGGTACATCTTGTGAATAATCAAATTTCTCAAGCTGTTCTAAAATATTGGGTGGTATTTGAGAAAGTTGTGCGAAAACATATAGCGCTACATCTTGTTTCGTCTCTTTCGCAATTGGTTTGCACATTTCACTTTCGCACGTATGGATAATCGCCTCTGCAATCCCATGTTGTAAACCTTCCGGTAAACGCTTATGCGGCCACCAATGGCTATTCATAATTAGATCAGGATGTAATTTTCCAGCTCGGTCCAATGCATCTCGATAATGATATTGGAAGTTTGCTTTTTGCTCTTTCGTAAACGGGAATGTATTAATTAATAAACTGTTATCAAATGATGTAACAGCCTTTAATCGTTGAAAATATTCTTTATCATTCTTTGAAACGCCTGATATTTTCGCAAATAAAGAAGGAATATAAATATGTTTATTTTCAACAAAGAATGTTGGACGTACAAATGCCTTTTCTTTCGTAATTAAAAAGAGTTCATCATATGTCGTTTTTAACGTACGTGCTACAGGTGTATACGAACGGAATTGCCACGGTTTATATAATAGTGAATTATCGTGGTGAAGTACTTGTTCAATTTCTTTCGAAGCTTGATACGCTACTGTTGCAACACGCTCGCGGCGGCGATCAGGGAATGGTTCAAGAGAAATGCGACCCGGATGGGACACAATAAAAGTTTTTCCCTCTTCATCAATATTTTCAAATCCATCTTTTCCTTCGGGGTGATAATAAAGCACATCACAACCGAGCATAATAAGAAAATATAAGAAATATATACGGCTTTCCTGTGCATCACCATACCAAACGATACGTGGCATCTGTTTCTTATAATTAATCGTAGAGAACCACTTCGCTACGTAATTTTCGCTTAGTTTAATTATGTCGATTAAGAAACGACGGAAGCCTTCTGTCTTTAACGACTGATTATGTTGTTTCTCATATAATTTCAATACTGCAATAAACGTCGTATGTATGTAATGCTGTAAATCAGGGTTGTCTACTTTCGGTAAAAGTTGTTTCCCAGATAAGTGTGCAACTAACCTATTTACTGTCAGACCATTTGGTGCTTCTTGATGTAATCCGAACACTTCTTGAATATGACGAAGCTTTTCTGAATCAATCACTTTGTTTAAATTTTGTTCGTGTAAAACTTCGATTCCTTTCGCTTCACTATAATCAAACAGTTCATTAAAATATTCATCTACATCATTAGGAACGCCAAGGATTCGACATGCTATATAACTAAATTTCATCTCATTCTCTGTCAGCTCATATTGTGGGCGTTTTTCTAAAAGCGCTTCAAATTGCTTTAAATCTGATTCATCTTTTAATGCATATGGTTGAAGTGTAAAACGTGAAAACACAACAGTTCACCTCCAAAAACATTTACGTTTTTTCTAAGTCCTTCTTCTATTATAAACTATTTTTGGTTATAAAAAATGGGCGCTCGCAAAACGAGCAAACCCATTTCAATTATTTATTGTCTTCTTTAGTAGCTGCTACTTCTTCTTTAGCTTGTCCAGAATTCTTCATGTAGTGAAGTATAAATGTTGCTCCAAATGCTACAACTAAAATAATGAAGAACACTGTATGGCTTATTTCAATATGAATAACAGACAATAACATTTTTGCTGCAATAATTAAAATTAAAATATATGCTGTCGTTTCAAGTTCTGGAATACGCTCTAACAATTTTAAGAATACACCAGCGATACCACGCATCATTAAAATACCTAGCATTCCGCCTAATAGTAAAATCCAAACTTCATTAGATACACCAAATGCAGCAAGTACGCTATCTACAGAGAATGCGATATCCATTAATTCAACCATCGCAACTGTTCCCCAGAAGACACCGAACATTCTGAAGAGAATACTATTTTGGTTCATACCATGAGATTCCTCTTCTTCTGCATTACCTTTTCTTTTATCAATGAAGTATTTAACTGAAAGCCACGCTAAGTAAAGTGCACCTAACACTTTTACCCATGCTAATTTAATTAAGAACATCCCGATTCCAATCGCAATAAAGCGGAACACATAAGCTCCAATAAGTCCATAGAATAATGCTTTTTTACGTTTTTCTTCCGGAAGGTGTTTTACCATTACCGCTAACACAAGTGCGTTATCAGCAGATAACAACCCTTCAAGTACAACAAGTGTACCTATTAATCCCCAAGATACTGGATCTTGCAACACTTTAATCCACATGTCCAAGTCGAAAAACTGAGCATACGTATCAAGGATTCCTTGCAAAATACTCATCTTACCTTTATCCCCTATTCTTTGCTAGATTTATAGAAAGGTCAAAAAAAGGAAACGAATATCGTTTCCTTTCTATGCATCCAAGCCATACGCTCTTACAAGCGCACCTAAACCACCTTGGAATCCACTTCCTACTGCATTAAACTTCCACTGTCCATTATGACGGTATAATTCACAAAAGACAACTGCTGTTTCGATGGAGAAATCTTCCCCTAAATCAAAACGAAGAACTTCTTCATTCGTCTCTTCATTTGCTAAACGAACAAACGCATTTCCTACTTGTCCAAAGTTTTGATTACGGCCTTCCGCATCATAAATTGTAACTGTAATAGCAATTTTATGAACATCTGCTGGAACCTTCTTCAAATCTACAACAAGTTGCTCATCGTCGCCTTCGCCTTCGCCTGTACGGTTATCTCCTGTATGTAAAACAGATCCACAAGGAGACTGTAAATTATTATAGAAAATAAAATCAGTTTCCTTCGTACATTTTCCGTTTGCATCTAATAAAAAGGCAGATGCATCTAAATCGAAATCTGATCCACCGTCATAAGATTTAATATCCCATCCAAGACCAATTACTGCTTTTGTTAAACCAGGGCTTGTCTTACCTAAATCGATTTTCTGTCCTTTTTGTAATTGAATAACCATCTATATTCACCTCTATATTTTTATCTTTAAAAATATATCCATCGGTATACACGCATTTCACCGATGGATATATAAATCAAATCTATTACTCTACATCTAAACCAAAATTATTACATAGAGACGCTAATCCACCTTGGAATCCACTTCCGATTGCATTGAATTTCCAGTCACCTGCATGACGATATAATTCACCTACTACTACGGCTGTTTCAATAGAGAAATCTTCTCCTAAATCGTAACGAATTAATTCTGCATTCTTTTCTTCATCTAAAATACGTACGAAAGAGTTAGAAACTTGTCCAAAGTTTTGGCTGCGTCCTTCTCCATCGTAAATCGTGATTGTGAAGCAAATACGTTCGATATGTGCAGGTACATTTTTCAAATCTACTTTAATCGATTCGTCATCGCCTTCACCTTCGCCAGTTCGGTTATCTCCTAAATGCTCTACAGCACCATTCGCACCTTTTGGGTTATTATAGAAGACAAAATCCTCTGCACCTGAAACTTTACCGTTAGCACCTACTAAGAAAATACTAACATCTAAATCGAAATCGTTTTGTCCGTCATAACGATTCGTGTCCCAACCAAGTCCTACAAGAACTTTCGAAAGACCTGGATTCGTTTTTGTTAAGTCTACCTTTTGTCCCTTTTTCAATGAAATTGATGCCATATACAATTCCTCCTCGGTTATTTTATTGATAACGTGATACAATCTCACTTAAGTTTTTATCTTGCGTGCCTTCTCCAACTGCTGAAAACTTCCATTCACTTCCGTGACGATACATTTCACCTGCAATTAGAGTTGTTTTGCCAGCATAATTATCCGATAAATTATAGCGTGCTAATTCTTCACCAGTTTGCGGGTTTTGAATACGAATATATGCATTACGAATCATCCCGAAATCTTGACGACGATTTACACAGTCATAAATATTTACAACGAATACTAAACGATTAATACGGCTCGGAACTTTATGTAATTCTACGAAAATTGTTTCGTCATCACCAGCGCCTTCACCTGTTAAATTATCTCCTGAATGAATAATACTACCACAAGTAGAAAGTTTATTTCCGAAGTAAACTAAATCATTTTTGTTTAAAAAACGATCTTCTTCTAACATAACAACAGATGCATCACAATCTACATTTGGTTTACTTCCAAATAATGAAGACAGAAATCCACCTGATTGCCCAATTGGATCCCAGCCTAAGCCAACCTGTAGTTTTGCTACTTTTGGTTGTCCTTTCGTTAAATCGATCTTTTGACCTTTTTCTAAAATAATAGGCATGAAGTTTCTCCCTTTCTACAAAGCATTTTCCAAATCGGAAAATATTGTATTCTTCTCTTATATTGTAGCATTATTTACCTAGCGATAAAAAGGATAAATTCTCAGTTATATGAAAACATTCATATAATTTACTTATGATGATGTAAGAAGTGGTAAATAGCACCAATCATTCCTGCACAATTACCGTTTTGCGCAAGTTCAATCTCACAATTATTATAAATCTCTTGATTTAAGTATTTACTGATTTCTTCTTTTACTTCTTTTAAAAACTCATTTCCTCTATCGGTAATTCCTCCACCAATAATAATCGTTTCTGGATTAAAAATATAAGCAAGATTACTAATTCCGATTGCCAAATGTTTAAAAAAAATCCCAACTGCTTGAGCAACTTCTCTATCTCCTTTATCATACAACTCAAAAATTGTTCTCCCATTCCACTCGCCTTTGCCTTTATATTTTCTTACAAGCCGAATTAATCCTGAAATCGAAGCAACCTCTTCAAACGTTTTTCCTTCTATTAACATATTCCCCCATTCACCAGCACTAAATGAATGTCCTCGGTACAATTCTCCATCTATAAAAATTGCTCCCCCAATTCCTGTTCCAAGGGTGAGCATAATAAAGTTCTCTTTCTCTCTTCCACTACCATTCCACTTTTCTCCAAACGCTGCACAATTCACATCATTGTCAATCGATACTGGAACTTTTAATATCTCTTGCAATCTATCAATAATAGGAATAGTACTATATCCCGGAATATGATCCGCACCTCCCGTCACAATTCCTTTATTAATATCAACAATTCCCGTAGTGCTAATACCAATTCCTGCAATAGTATGTTCATTCATTATTTTTTTGGATACATATATAAGTTTTTGAATAATTTGTTCTCCGCCTAAATGAATTTCTGTTGCAACTGTTTTACGCTTTAATACTCTCCCTATTTCTGAAACAATGCCATACTTAATTTGCGTACCGCCAATATCAAACGCTATGTACTCTTTCATCTACTGCCACTTCCTCTACCGTTATGAATGTAAATTCCCCGCCTCTACTATTTGTAGGAAATCTACATTAACTCTTTTCTGCTTTGACAAATACACCACCTTTTTCTATATATAGTTTTTTTTGCATAAAACTCTTTTTCCTAAGAAATATTACAAAGGGATGTATTTTAGATGGAATATTAATTTCTTAGGAGGAAAACCATGACGAAAATCTTCATTTTAGCATCAACACTCTCATTATCTTTTTTTAGCGGTTTAAATATCGGTAATGCTGCAACTGAAAACTTCCAACCATTAACAAACGCTATTGTACAAAATAGCGATCATTTTGCCGAAGGAAATTTAAAGGATAATAATAAACCTCCAGGAAATAACGGTTCTCAGGACGATAGTGATTCTGGCGGCAATGATTCCGGCGGTAACGGTTCTGGTGGCAGTGGCTCTGGCGGCAACGGTTCCGGCGGTAACGGTTCTGGTGGTAGTGGTTCTGGTGGTAGTGGCTCTGGCGGCAATGGTTCTGGTGGCAGTGGCTCTGGTG
>NZ_FRBJ01000010.1:0-136936 GCF_900142585.1 Bacillus sp. bc15 | reverse complement strand
GTAACGGTTCTGGTGGCAGTGGCTCTGGTGACAATGGTTCCGGTGGTAACGGTTCTGGTGGCAGTGGCTCTCACGGCGGTAATGGCTCTCACGGCGGCAATCGTGTTAAAGGTGATAGCAGTTCTCAAGGGGGTAATGGCTCTCAAGGTGGCAATCGTGTGAAAGGCGATAGCAATTCTCAGAAGGGCAACGGTTCTCAAGGGGATAATGTAAAAGATAATACAAAAAAACAAGGTGATAAATTACCTAATACTGCAACGCATTACCCTATATCTATTTTAATGGGTCTTTCAACATTCCTAATTGGTATGTTACTGTTTATTCGTCGTAAAAACGTAAAATAAGAAAAACATCCTTCCATCTAAAGAATACATGAAATACTGTATAAAACCAAAAAGGGCTTTGGATTGCATTTTATTATGCAGCCCAAAGTCCTTTTTATCACCTATCAAAAGAGTATTAATATGCTTTTCCCCAATACACCATTTGTTTAGCTTCTTTACCACAACAAATACATTCTTCAGCTAAATGCTCTTGCTCAAAAGGCATACAACGTGAAGATACTCCCACCTCTTCTTTTAGTTTCTCTTCACAAGCCAATTCCCCGCACCACATTGCTTTAATAAAGCCTTGCTTTTCGTCAGCTACTTTTTTCATCTCTTCGAAATTTGTCACAGCATACGTATTCTCATCGCGAAATGCTTTTGCTTTATTAAATAAAGCAATATGAATTTCTTCAAGTAATGCTGGAATACGTTCTTCTAATTGATCCATTGTTACAAACTCTTTTTCCTTCGTATCTCTTCTTACAAGTACAACTTGATTCTTTTCAATATCTTTAGGGCCAACTTCTAATCGAATTGGAATACCCTTCATTTCATACTCATTAAATTTCCAACCAGGCGTTTTATTATTAGCATCTATTTTTACTCGTGCAACCTTTTGAATATGTCCTTGTAACTCTGTTGCTTTTGCTAAAACTCCTTCTTTATGCTGAGCAATTGGTACAATAACAACTTGCACTGGAGCGACTTTTGGTGGCATTACAAGTCCATTATTATCGCTATGAACCATTATTAGCCCACCTATCATTCTTGTTGATACACCCCAAGATGTTTGGTGCACATATTGCCATTTACCGTTACGATCTAAAAACTTAATATCAAATGCTTCTGAGAAATTCGTCCCAAAGTTATGAGAGGTTCCTGTTTGAAGCGCTTTTCCATCATGCATTAAACTTTCAATTGTATAAGTTGCCTTTGCTCCAGCAAACTTCTCTTTTTCTGTTTTTTGTCCTTTAATAACTGGTATCGCTAAATAATCCTCACAGAAAGAAGCATATAAGTTTAAAATATTTAATGTTTCAGCCTGCGATTCTTCTGCCGTTTCATGGATTGTATGACCCTCTTGCCATAAAAATTCAGTCGTACGAAGGAATGGTCTAGTTGTCTTCTCCCAACGAACTACTGAACACCACTGATTATATAACTTTGGCAAATCATTATAGGATTGCACAATTTTTGAAAAGTGCTCACAGAATAAAGTTTCAGATGTAGGACGTACACAAAGTCTTTCCGCTAACTTTTCATCCCCGCCATGCGTAACCCATGCTACTTCAGGAGCAAATCCTTCAACATGATCCTTCTCTTTTTGCAATAAACTCTCTGGGATAAACATTGGCATATATACATTTTCATGGCCAGTTTCTTTTAACTTCTCATCCATCACCTTCTGCATATTCTCCCATAAGGCATAACCATACGGACGTAAAATCATGCACCCTTTTACACTTGAATAATCAACAAGTTCGGCTTTTTTTACAATATCGGTATACCACTGCGCAAAGTCCTCTTCCATCTTCGTAATGGCTTGCACTTGTTCTTTTGCCATAGTCAGTCTTCCTCCTTCTAGAAAATACAAAAAAGCCCGCGTCCCTAAATAGGGACCGAGCTTTGCCGGCGTTACCACCCTGATTCATGCACAAAAATTGCGCATGCTCTCTTTTTGATAACGGGAAATTCCCGCTGCATATGCAGAACTCAAAGGCAGGTTCCATATTGCCTTTTTAAGAATCTTTCAGCCTGGCGGATTCTCTCTCTGCTAAAAAGGTTGAATATGTACTAGTCCTTTTTCATCGTTATAACGAAATAAATTTGTTGATTATCATAATACAAATTCTTTTTTAAAACAATAGCTAATTTTCTTATTATTATATATTCTTTTCATTTTTTACAGTTTTATACGTAGCTTTTTCGAGAGATTTTTACAAGTTGATGTGCAATCATACCAATAAGTGTACCTAGTAGAACGAAGAAACCAATAAATCCATATCCCATTCCTTCCCACCCACCAATAACCATCATGGTAACAGGAAATGATGCTAAGCAAAGAAGTATTACAATCAGTGCAAATATAATATCAAACTGTTTGTCTGGAAAACGTTTCTTTAGTAAATATGAAATAGCAAATACAAGGAGAATTGTGATGCCACCAATGATGTAAAATATACCGAATCCATCTAACCAGTCCATACTATTCCCTCCGTCCATAGATTCCCTTATACTTATTATATGTTTAATTTTTCTGAAAATAAACAATAAATTTTATTCAGAAACATATTTTTATCACTAGGTATTAATAGTAATATATAAGAATAGGTTTTATATAATTAGGAGGATTACTTTATGGATAAAGCATTAACGAATCGTGTCATTATTTTATCATTCGACTGTTTATCAGCTTTAGATTTTCCTATACTACAAAAACTACCTCATTTCCAATCTCTAATAAAAAAGGGCACGGTTGTCGAAAAAGTAGAACCAATTTATCCTTCTGTAACATATCCAAGCCACTCAACAATCGTAACCGGTAATTACCCTAACAAGCACGGTGTTGTTAGTAATACGTTACTTCAACCGGGACGTGAATCACCTGATTGGCATTGGTACCGAAAATCGATAAAAGGAACAACATTGTATGATGAAGCGCGTAAAGCAAATTTAACGACAGCTGCCCTTCTATGGCCTGTTACTGGGAGAGCAAACATTGATTACAATTTACCAGAAATTTTCCCCAATAGACCGTGGCAAAATCAAGTGTTAGTTTCCTTATTTAGCGGTAGCCCACTATACCAATTAGATTTAAATCGTCGTTTCGGCCATATAAGAAATGGTTTATCACAACCAGAGCTGGATGATTTCGTCCTCGCCTCTGCTGTACACACCATTCAGACGAAAAAGCCTAATGTTATGTTCGTACATTTCACTGATTTAGACACGCAAAGACATTATCATGGCTTTGAATCTAACGAAACAATTGCTGCAATTCATAGACATGATGAGCGGCTCGGGAAAATTATTCAAACTTTAAAAGACAGTGACCTATACGAAGAGAGTACAATTATCGCTCTTGGTGACCATAGCGCTTTAAGTGAAAACAAAGCAATTCAATTAAATGTGCTATTCCAACAAAAAGGCCTCGTATCTATAAATAAAAAAGGGCTATTAGTAGATTGGAAGGCCTATTGTCAAAGTTGCGACGGGTCTGCCTATGTATATGTGAAAGACAAAAATGATACGGATACAATTCGAGAAGTACAACTACTCCTTGAAGAACTGCTGCAAAATAAACAGAATGGAATTGAATTTATACTTCATGATGAAGCTGCGAAAGACTGCGGTGCAGATGGTAATTGTTTATTTATGTTAGAAGCGCAAGAGGGGTATTATTTCACTGAAAACTATACAGGAGATTTTATAAAAGAAATTACTGAAAAAGATGTTACTCCTAGTAAAAAATATACATTTGGTACGCATGGATACTCTCCAACAAAACCTAACTATGAAACAATTTTTATCGCTGCTGGAAAAGGAATAAAAACCGGCGTTACCGTCCCGTATATGAGACTTATTGATGAAGGTCCAACTATCGCTAGACTACTCGGTTTACACTTAGGCGAAACAGACGGATCAATTGTAGAGGATTTACTCCAATTGTAAAGAACTGTGTATATATGTAAAAGTTCTGTAAAAATCATCACTGTTTCTCTTTTTATAATTTTTATTTTTGTACACTGTTAGTAGAACAAATTTAAGGGGGAACACTATATGAAAAAAATGTCCAGACAAGAAAAAAGCTGGATATTATACGATTGGGCGAACTCGGTATATTCGCTCGTCATTACAACTGCATTATTTCCAATTTACTTTAAAGCAGCTGCAAAAGAAGCCGGGCTATCTGGTGCAACTTCAACAGCATATTGGGGATATGCAAACTCGTTCGCTACACTTTTAATTTCTATACTTGCTCCTATTCTCGGCACAGTTGCTGATTATAAAGGATTTAAAAAACGATTTTTCACATTCTTCTTTGGACTTGGTATCGTATTTACAAGTATGTTAGCAGTCGTTCCAACATCTCAGTGGTACTTATTATTAGGATGCTATATGCTCGCCTTAGTTGGTTTTGCTGGAGCCAACATTTTCTATGATGCATTTTTAGTAGATGTCACTTCTGAAGATAGAATGGATCGAATTTCTACAAGAGGTTTCGCTTTAGGCTATATTGGGAGTACTATTCCTTTTATCGGTTGTATCGCTCTTATTATTCTTGCTCAAAAAGGAACTATCCCTTTATCAGTTGGCATTGCTAGTCAAATTTCATTCGCGATAACTGCTCTTTGGTGGGGGTTATTTACAATTCCAATGCTTAAAAACGTAGAGCAAACACACTATATTGAGCGTCATCCAAGGCCTATTAAAATGAGCTTCAAACGTCTTGCTGATACTTTTAAAAATATTAAAGAATATAAAACTGTATTTATGTTTCTAATTGCTTACTTTTTCTATATTGACGGAGTCGATACAATTATTACTATGTCTACAGCTTACGGAACCGACCTCGGTATCAGTGCAACGAATCTATTAATCATATTATTTGTAACACAAATTGTCGCTTGTCCATTTGCGTTACTATACGGAAAACTATCTGAAACATTTACTGGTAAAAAAATGTTATATGTCGGTATCATTATTTATATCATTATTTGCACATATGCTTATTTCTTAAAAACGACACTTGATTTTTGGATTTTAGCAATGTTAGTTGCTACATCTCAAGGTGGTATTCAAGCACTAAGTCGTTCATACTTTGCAAAACTAGTACCAAAAGAATCTGCTAATGAATTCTTCGGATTTTATAATATATTTGGGAAGTTTGCCGCAATTATGGGTCCGGTATTAGTCGGTGTTACAACGCAATTAACAGGAAAAACAAACGCTGGTGTTCTTAGTATTATTGTTCTGTTTATTATCGGAGGATTCTTACTAACTAGAGTTCCAGAAAATAATACATCCGTTACACCACCTAGTCCAAAGACTAAAACGCTCTAAAAAAAGATCCTCTTCTCATAAGAAGAGGATCTTTTTTATTTTTAAAGGTGCGCCTTATAATGAACGACTCTACTGCTTGTACAAAAATAATTTATCAACAGTTGTTCCTAATACTTCAGCTAAACGGAATGCTAACGCTAAACTTGGATCATATTTATTATTCTCAATTGCATTTATCGTTTGTCTAGAAACCTTACATTTATCAGCTAATGCGCCTTGTGAAATATTATTTTCAGTGCGTAATTCATAGATTTGATTTTTCACACCATTGCTCCTAACCTGTAAAATCGTTTTTACAACATCAGTATATAATTGGCTCATATAGTTGTCAAAAGTTCCTCAAAGAAAAAGGGAGCAATATTGCTCCCTTACAATAGTTATTTTGAAGCTAATGAATTTGTTAGTGCCTCTTTATTAGCGATACCTTCTTTCTTTATTTGCATACGTAGAACTGGCCCTATCGCTAATAAAATAAGTGCCATTGCTATACAAAACACAGTAACTAGCGAAGTTAGTTCCTTTAATCCTCCAGCTAATGAAGTTCCAATTAGCATTGCCCCCATAAACAGTGGTAAAATCGTCCCATTTACTCTTCCAACCATATTTTCTGGTACAAGTTGAATCATAAGCGTACCGACAACAATATTAACACAAGCTAAACAAATACCTGTTCCAAATCTCATGAAACTAGTAATCCAAAATGATGTAGATAGCCCTTCTACTAAAAACGAAATCGCTAATATACCCATACCGAATACAAACATCTTTTTCGGATTCACTTTTGAAGCGAAAACTGCAGCAACAATACCACCAAGTAACATACCTATTCCATCAGCTGCCGCTAAATATTGAACAGCTTCTTTTTCCATGCCTAAACGTTCAATTACAAGGAATACTTCTAATGGATTCGTTAATCCAACAGCTAAACCCATAATTGTAAAAGTAATCGTAATCATACGTAAATTTTTCGTATGAAGAACATACTTCCAACCTTCTTTTATATCATTTTTTAATGAATCTCTCGCCACTTGCTCTTTTTCAACCCATTTTGGTAAAAATGAAAGGGCGATAGCAGATAACAAAAATAAAATGATTAAGCTATATAGTGACGTAAATAAACCAAGTTGTGTATACACAAGCGATCCTACCACTGGCCCAAAAATTAGAAATAATGACTGTAATGTTTGGTTAAATGCAATCGCATTTGCTACCTGTTCTTCTTTTACATAGCGCTTAAATATACGCGAAGATGAGGGCTGAGAAAACTGACCTACAATCGCGGAAATGAGTGTTGCAAAAAATATAGCCTGCCAATAATCCAGCTTTAACAACAGGACAATTCCTATAATAGACAGTACACTCAACACATCTCCAGCGACCATTGTTCTTTTCGGATTCCAACGATCTGCTAATGCACCACCAATGAACGAGAAAATAAAGATAGGTGCATACTCCATGACAGATAATAGAGACACTGAAACTGGATCATTATTTGTCCGCTCCATTATGAAATATAAAAGAGCCATATTTCTGATCCAAATTGCAAATTGTTGTAAAATATCAGATGCCATAACGAGCATAAATGCTCGGTTTTTAAATAAAGCTTTCACTTTCATTCCCCTTCCATAAACCGACCGTTCGGTCTAATTTGTTTTGTAAGAAAAGCAACTGACTTATTATTCAGCTGCCATTCCTTTTAACAATACATCTATTGCCTTTTTATAAATACGTTTCAGCTCTTTATAATCTAACTCGTAGTAAAGTACTCCAAGCCCTGATAATAATCCGTTCACAATATACATAAGATCACGAGTATTATCTTCACGGAACTCTCCAGACTGTATACCTGCTTCAATTAATTTCTCAAACATAACATATGATTCTCTAGTTAAAGCTAACAGTTCATCCAGAATCTCTTTACTTACAACTTGGCTCATAGAGAATTCCTCTATTGCATTTGAAATTGGTTGCTGTATGTCCTCTACATGATATTCCGCGAGACCATATAGTTTTTCAGTACTAGTACTATACAACTTCTCTTTTTCATTCCATTTTTCAACCCAATCATACGTATGCTGTTTCACTACAAATAAAAATAATTCTTCTTTACTTTTAAAGTGATAATAAATGCTTCCTTTACTTCGCTCTGTAATTTCACAAATCTCTTCCATAGATGTAGCTGCATAGCCCTTCTGTGAAAATAGACTTTCTGCTTTATATGCAATTTCTTTCTTTATCTCTTCTGCGCTTCTTCTCATATTCACACCTCTTTAAACCGACCGTTCAGTCTAATAATAACAAATCAAAAACCTCTATCGCAAGAGGATATATTCCTTATTTAAGAAAACGTACTTTCAAACCAAGTTCGAATCATATGTATCGTTCCAAATTTAAATGCTAATTTAACAAGAAATACGCCTCCCGCAGCTAATAAAAATAACACTACTTTCCCCTTATTTTTCACTTTCGGTTCCCTTTTCATTTCCATTCCCCTTAGTATATTAAAAATATTAATCAAACGTTTGTTTAACTGTGTTTATGCAATATGTAAGCCAACTAATCAAACGTTTGTTTAAAAAGAAATACGCCTATATAAGGCGCATTTTCATCAATCACCACCGCCACCGCAGCTTCCTCCGCTATCTCCCCCAAAAGACCCTCCACAATCATGTGAGCCACCATCATGCGAGCTATCATTATCAGATCCAGCAAAGAAAAATAATGGTGATGAGCTGTTAGATGAATTATGAATGTTATTTTGTTTTGTAAGATTTACCTTCTTTTTGTTCGATCGAACTGCTGTTACGATTATTCCAACTACAACAAATAATAGTATGACAATAATAAATTCCATATAAAAGCCTCCCTTATTCCTAGAATAATTGAATGGTTCTCTCTAGATTTTCAATTGAAATGAAGCGCGATTCCCGAAGGATCTCTTTTCCATTATAAAATAATAAAATTGTCGGTCCTGTAAATACGGCATATCGCCCCGCAATCTCTTGCATGTCTTGTAGTAATATCTCTATTTTCTCTAAGTAATCATAATTCTCTAATACGCAATTTACTTTTCTTAGCATAACATCACAAACACCACAATTTTCCGTTTTAATAAACAGAAGTACCAATTGTTGTTCTTCGATATAGGTCGCTAATTCTTCTATCGTTTTAAATGTAGTCATCTTATCCCTCTTAGCGTAGTTTACGAAATACTTTGTCTTGATACATACGAAAAGCTGAACTATCTTTAATCTTTCTCTTTTCCATTACCTGCTGAAAACGAAGCGTTTTTACTGTTAACTCTTCTCTTAATTTCTTTCTCTCTTCTTCATCATAACAGCAAGCAATTAGATCCTCTATTTTTAATATATCTTTTTGTAGTTCCATCTCTGGTGGAATCATTCCCGCATTTTTTAAAATTTTATAACTCATTCTAAGTTCTGGAGGTACCATTGAAAGATCTTCTAATTGTAGTGGTTTTCCTTTTCCCGGAAGATAATCAAGATCACCATTCCGTATCGCTTGTCGAATTTTTTCTTCAGCAATGTTCAAAAACACATCCACACTGTTCCCTCCTTTACATATTTTTACTATTATTTTACATGATATTTCCTTATCTTTCTACGTCTTTAATAATTGGCTCCATACAATTTTTTCTCAAATTTATTTATAATGAGCTATTTCCTCCCATACCGACCTTTCGTCTTCATATATAGTTTGTATTCAAGCCTTTTTGTATTGAGAAAGTCTTTTACAACTGAATAAAGCGTTTACACTAAATCTTACATTTGTTACGATTTAATCACCCCCAGCTCCCTTGTATAGACTTCGTGATGTCTGATCATTTTATCTAGACGTTTCATACGTCTAGATTCATTTTGATTTATTGGCGTATGCCTTTAAATATATCTTTTATTTTGAAAGGAGAAATGGCTATGAGGTCTCAAAAATTCACACTGCTATTACTATCTCTACTACTTTTCTTACCTCTTTTTCTCACAAATTTTATTACTCCAAATCTCGCATTAGCAGATTCACCAAAGCAAAGTCAAAAAATTGTTGGGTACTTTCCTTCGTGGGGCGTTTACGGACGTAATTATCAAGTTGCTGACATTGATGCATCAAAACTTACTCACCTTAACTATGCTTTCGCGGATATTTGTTGGAATGGAAAACATGGAAATCCTTCTACCCATCCGGATAATCCAAATAAACAAACGTGGAACTGTAAAGAATCTGGTGTACCATTGCAAAATAAAGAGGTTCCTAATGGTACTCTCGTACTCGGTGAACCATGGGCTGATGTTACCAAATCGTATCCTGGCTCAGGTACAACTTGGGAAGATTGCGATAAATATGCCCGTTGCGGAAATTTCGGAGAACTAAAACGATTAAAAGCTAAATATCCTCATTTAAAAACAATAATTTCCGTTGGTGGCTGGACTTGGTCTAACCGCTTTTCTGATATGGCCGCTGATGAAAAGACAAGAAAAGTATTTGCCGAATCTACAGTAGCTTTTCTTCGCGCATATGGATTTGATGGCGTAGATTTAGACTGGGAATATCCGGGCGTTGAAACGATTCCTGGTGGTAGTTATCGTCCTGAAGATAAACAAAATTTCACTCTTCTTCTTCAAGACGTCCGAAATGCTTTGAATAAAGCAGGTGCTGAAGATGGCAAACAATATTTACTAACAATCGCGTCAGGTGCAAGTCAACGCTACGCTGATCATACAGAGCTAAAGAAAATTTCTCAAATACTCGATTGGATTAATATTATGACATATGATTTCCACGGTGGATGGGAAGCTACTTCTAATCATAATGCAGCTCTATACAAGGATCCAAATGACCCAGCAGCAAATACGAATTTTTACGTAGATGGTGCTATAGACGTTTATACCAATGAAGGTGTTCCAGTGGATAAACTAGTATTAGGCGTACCTTTTTATGGACGTGGCTGGAAAAGTTGTGGAAAAGAAAATAACGGACAATATCAACCTTGCAAACCAGGTAGTGATGGGAAACTTGCCTCTAAAGGTACTTGGGATGATTATTCTACCGGTGACACAGGTGTGTATGATTACGGTGATTTAGCAGCCAATTACGTTAATAAAAATGGTTTTGTACGCTACTGGAATGACACAGCTAAAGTACCTTACTTATATAATGCGACTACAGGCACATTTATTAGCTACGATGACAATGAATCTATGAAATATAAAACAGACTATATAAAGACGAAGGGTTTAAGTGGAGCAATGTTTTGGGAACTAAGCGGGGATTGCCGTACAAGTCCAAAATATAGTTGTAGTGGTCCAAAATTACTTGATACGCTAGTAAAAGAATTACTTGGTGGACCTATTAGTCAAAAAGATACTGAGCCACCAACAAATGTTAAAAATATTGTAGTTACGAATAAAAATTCAAGCTCAGTTCAATTAAGTTGGACTGCATCCACTGATAACGTAGGCGTTACTGAATACGAAATTACTGCCGGAGAAGAAAAATGGAGTGCAACAACAAATAGCATTACAATTAAAAACTTAAAACCTAATACGGAATACACATTTTCAGTAATTGCCAAAGATGCTGCTGGAAATAAATCACAACCTACCGCTCTTACTGTCAAAACAGATGAAGCTAATACGACACCTCCTGATGGAAATGGCACTGCTACATTTTCAGTCACTTCGAATTGGGGCAGCGGTTATAACTTCTCGATTATAATCAAAAATAATGGAACGACCCCTATTAAAAATTGGAAATTAGAATTTGATTATAGCGGCAATTTAACACAAGTTTGGGATTCTAAAATTAATAGTAAAACAAATAATCATTATGTAATTACGAACGCAGGATGGAATGGCGAAATTCCTCCTGGCGGATCTATTACAATTGGTGGTGCAGGAACAGGTAATCCTGCCGAACTTTTAAATGCCGTCATTAGCGAAAACTAGACGTAATATCCATTAATTATTTCACTAAAGTTTGAATTTAGGTTCGAGCAATACCTCCTAAATTCAAACTTTTAATTTTACGAAAAATAAAAAACATTACAATAACTTATTATAATTATATTTAGTTTCTAATATGAAGTTTATATGAAGTTCATTTGAATTTTACATGAATTTCCTTTAATTTCTATTGTCTTCCTATAATATCCACATTATCCTTTACATATAGGAATTATTTTCATTCCATTTTGAACTATCTATATATATAAAGAAAGATAGTCACCTGTTAGGGAAAGGCTTTCGTATTATTATAAATATAACAAAAGAAAAAGCACGCTTATAAGCGCACCATAAGAGTGCTTCTTCATACAATTCTCATGTAAGAGTTCTCGAAAATCATGTTAATCACAAAGAAAAGGCATTAGCTCATAAAAGCTAATGCCTTTTCTTTATTCATATTGTTCAGCATTCCAATCTTCTATATTCCACACTTTTGTTATCCACGATTCATAGAAAGAAGGTTCATGTGAGACAATTAAAACTGTTCCTTTGTATTGTTGTAACGCTTCCTGTAAAGCCATCTTAGTTTCTACATCCAAATGATTAGTCGGTTCGTCTAAAATTAAAACATTGCTTTTCATTACGATAAGTTCACATAAACGCACTTTCGTTTGCTCTCCACCGCTTAATAAACGAATAGGTTTTAATACGTGTTCTTCTTTCAATCCACACTTCGCTAATGCTTGGCGCACTTCTTTCTTTGTCATATCTGGTCGTTCTGTCCAAACTTTCTCTAACGGTGTTATTTCTGAAGCAAACTCTTCCTGTGCAAAATAAGCAGGATTTACTCGTTCCCCAACAAAAATTGAACCGCTTAGCGGCTTTATTTGACCTAATAACGTCTTTAACATTGTCGTTTTTCCAATACCATTATGACCAACAACAGCTATCTTTTCTCCTTTTTTCACTTGTAAATTCAAGTCTGGAAATAACGGCTCACTATAACCCACTCTTAGTTTCTCAGCCTGTAATATACGACTTACTGGTTCATTATAAACAGTAAAAGCAAAACGGGACCGAGGTACATTATTAACCTTTTCAACCCTTTGCATTTTCTCCAATACTTTCTCTCGACTTTTTGCCTGTTTTGCTTTTCGAATTTTATTTTTTTGAATAAATGTTTCTAACTGAGCAATTTCTTTTTGTTGTTTCGCATACGCCGATTGTAATTGTTTCCTTTGCAATTGATAACTTTGTAAAAACTTTTCATAATCCCCTACATATCGCTTAACTTTTCGTTCTTCTAGATGGTAAATGACATTCGTAATATTGTTCAAAAATACTTCGTCATGCGAAATGATAATATAAGCTTTTTCATACAACTTCAAGTACGATTGCAACCATTCTATATGTGCTGTATCTAAATAGTTCGTTGGTTCATCTAGCAATAAAACATCAGCTTTTTCTAGAAGAAGCTTTCCTAGTAATAACTTTGTCCGCTGTCCTCCACTTAACTTTGAAACATCCTTTTCCAATCCTATTTCAAACAGCCCTAAACCAATTGCCACTTCTTCAATTTCTGTATGAATTTGATAGAAATTAGAGTTTTCCAATTTAGTTTGTAACTCTCCATACCTTACTAACAATTTTTCTACTTCTACTGCTTCAGCCATCTCTTCTGCAATTTTTAACATTTCGTATTCAATCGCATACAAGTTAGAAAATGCACTTTGCAAGTATCCTTCAATTGTTATTCCTTCTTGTAAATCTATATGCTGCTGCAAAAATCCAACCTTCACATGTGGAAACCATTCAATGTTCCCATCATCATGTATAAGTTCTCCTGTTAAAATTCTTAGCAGTGTTGATTTTCCAATCCCATTTTTCCCTACTAACCCAACATGCTCCCCCTTTAATAATCGAAAGCACGCATTATATAAGATGGTTTTCTCACCATACGAATGACTTAAATTTTCTACTGTTAATATACTCATTTTTTTCTCTCCTTTACTTATCGTCCATAAGCTAAATAGAGAGACCAACAGTATGAAGCCTTATTTAATTATGCATATAAAAATGGGTAAGGTGAATACACCTTACCCATTACATATTATCGTAAAAAAGGATTAAGGTTCTTTACCTGCTGTCTTCAATTTAGCTTAATCTTAAAAAATGGGCAGACTTCTCCCATATCAAGCTAAAACCATTTGAAGAACAGTTGATAAAGTCATTTTATCCTTTCACTCCTTTAACATTTGTTATATTAAGAGTATAAACTACTCTGTTATATTCTATTCTCTATTTTCCCTTTTGTTCCTTCTCCATCTTTTCATATTCTAAAAAAAGCCTCTTAACAGTAATTATACTAAAAACTGTTAAAAGGCTTTTTCTATTTTTTCATATAAGGAGCTAACACACTTAAAATCTCTTCTTTATCCTTTTTTAATTCGAGTGATGTTAACATATCCATCGTTCTCGGTCTAGGTAATTTCACTTGTACCTCGCCAACAATTGACGCTGGTCTTTGAGATAAAATAAATACGCGATCTGAAAGTAAGATTGCCTCATCTAAGTCATGTGTCACCATAACGATTGTTTGCTTCTCTTGATGCCAAGAGTTTAAAAGCCAGCTATGTACTTCCATTTTTGTAAATGCATCTAACTTTCCAAAAGGCTCATCAAGCAGCATAATTGGCTTTTCACATAAATATGTGCGCAGAAAACTAATTCTTTGACGCATACCACCAGACAATTCATCTGGATAATGGTCTGCATATTCATCTAGTTCGAACTGCTTTAATGCTTCCATTCCTTCTGTCAGCCTTTGTTTTTTCGGCTTTCCTTCAATTTCTAACGGAAGAACGATATTTTGCAAAGCTGATCGCCACGGTAGTAATAAATCTTGTTGTGGCATATAACTAACAACATCTTGCTCTTGTACTTGCTTATCTTTATACATTACGTTCCCGCTTGTTGGTTTTTCAACATTTGCAATCATGTTTAATAATGTGCTTTTCCCGCAACCACTCGGTCCTACAAAAGAAACAAACTCTCCCTCTTGTATAGAGGCACTAATATTCTCTAATACATTCTTTCCGTCGAAAGATTTCACTATATTTTTTATTTGTAATCCGCTCATTTTTCACTTGGAAGGAATTCATTTGTAAAAGCATCTTTTACATCGATTTTCTTTTTAATAACTTTGTTGTCATATAAGAAATTCATGTAATTCGTCCAAATTTCTTCCTTCTGTACTCCCCATGCTTTCGCATCATCTTGATACTTCGTACTTAACCATTTCTGGCTTTCTTGAACTAAATCTTTATTTACATCTGGAACAGCTTTAATTAGAATATCAGCAGCTTCTTTCGGTTCCTTAATTGCAAAATTATAACCTTCTGTTGTTGCACTCATAAACTTTTTCACAAAGTCTTTATCTTGCTTCGTATGTTTTTCACTCGTAATAATAACAGGACTATAGAAATCAAGCGCTGGATCTAAGTCCTTCACCATAATCGTATTTAACTCTTTTCCTTGGCGCTTCGCTTCAATACCATCCCAACCGTAATAAATCCATTCGAAATCTGCATCACGGCCGATTGATTTAAAGAAATCTGTTTGTCCTAAGATAATTTTTTCAACTTTATTAAAATCAGCTTGATGCTTATCCATAATCGTCTTTAATGTCGCTTCTTCCGCTGGTCCTCCCCAGCCGCCATAACGTTTACCTTCAAAATCTTTTGGTGACGTCATATTATCTTTCTTAAGCGATGCAAACGCTGAAGTGTTGTGCTGAATAATCGCTCCTACAGATACAACAGGAATTCCTTCCACACGAGCTAATGTTACATTTTCTTGTGCGCTTATTGCGAAGTCTGCTTTTCCTGATGCTATCATTTGCTCTGCTGTTACATTGTCACCTGGTTGAATAATTTCTACATCTAATCCTTGCTTTTTGTAATAATCTTTCGTTTGCGCTACATACAAGCCAGTATGATTCGTATTTGGAAACCAATCTAATACTACTTTTACTTTTTGATCTTTACTTGCACTTTCTTCTTTCTTCGCCGGATTACATCCAGCCACACCTACCGCTACTAAGGCAGCTAACATAACTTTCAAACCTTTTTTCATTTTCTGCCGTCCTTTCTATATATCCATGGTGCTGTTATTCTTGCCATAAACTCTACGATAAAATACAGGCATAATGTCACTATAACGATGATTGCTGCAACACCAAATACTCGGGCAGTCAAAAAGGATTTTGTAGCCCTCGTAAGCATAACGCCTAATCCTTCACTTGCACCGAGCCATTCTCCGATAATTGCCCCCATTACGCTATATGTAACTGCAATTTTTAAACCGGAGAAAAAGTATGGAAGCACTGCTGGAAATTTTACTTTCTGGTAAATTTGCCATTTTGTCGCCTTCATTGTTTGTAACAGCTTCAACATGTTTTTATCTACTGTTTGAAAACCTTCTAAAATACTAAGCGCAATTGGGAAGAAACAAACGAGTATTACGACCATTACTTTCGGCAACATCCCATATCCAAACCAAATAATAAATAGCGGTGCAAGTACAACAATTGGAATTGTTTGCGAAATAACGAGCAATGGATTTATTACAATACGAAATAAAGGTATAACGTCCATAATAATTGCGATGCTCGTCCCCAATAAAATTGCAAAGAATAGTCCAATTATAACTTCCTGCAGTGTTTGCATCGTATTTGGTAATAGTAAATCTTTCATCCCAATTAATTCTTGAACAATGGCAGAAGGCTTTGGTAAAATCCACGGTTCGATTTTAAATAATGAAACCGATCCTTCCCATATCGCAATGAGAAGGATAAGCCAAATAGTTGTAATAAGTTTAGATTGCTTCTGGTTTTGCATATTCATCACGGTACTTCCAAACCTTTTCATCTATCGTTACACCAGTGCTTGGACGATAATGGATTTTAATAGAAGTAATCACTTCTTCTGCTCCAGCATCGACGCAAGCTTGTTGCGCACGTTTAACGACATCAAGAAGTACATCTAATTCTCCTTCCAAAGTTGTTTCCATTGCCCCTACTTCATAACGAACTCCCGATTGTTGCACAACTTCAATTGCTTTATCGACAACAGAATATACATCTTTCGTTTTCGCTTGTGGTACTACTGAAAATGACATTGTAACTTGTTGTGACATAATAAAATCCCCCTTATAAAATTAGATTTCAAAAATAAGAAAAGGCTTTCCTACTGCGTAGGAAAGCCTTGTATGCAAGTTATTATAGAATAACATATGCTACATCACTTTAAGTAACTCCCTACGCTGGCATTATCCAGATCAGGTTGAGGGTCGATGTTTACTTACATCCTCTCAGCCAATTGGCTCCCCGGTCCTTAATTCGTTTTCATTGTAGCATGATTTATTTTATTGAACAAACAAAAGCATGCATAATCATTTCATTATTTTTGGAAAATATCCAACTTTTTCACCATGAGCTAATAACTGCTGTATAAATTCTTTATTGATTGCTGGTACTATCAATTCTTTTTTCTTAATCCATTCATTCGTTCTACGCGTACCCATTACAATTTCAGATTGCTGCGCTCCATCTCCTGCAACTTGAGAAGCAATTAACTCTGCTATTACTTCATTTTCCTTCGCTAATTCAAGTCCGGTATTTACATATTCTGAAAGTGGAACCATTTTAAGATTGTATCCACACTCTCCAATTAACTGTATAAATTGTTCAAACTCAATTTGATGTGGATGACAAATATGTAACGTCTCTCCTACAATTTGCGAATCTTTTAAATACGATACAATTGATTTACTAGCAAAATCAATTGGTGTGAAATCAACTTTCCACTTCACATTTGGTGCTTTCCCAATTAATAGCATTGTTTTAATAAGACGATAAAATGCGTTTCCTTCAATATTTTGTTGGAACGAACCTGTTTCTGAATGACATGCTAAATTACCTGCACGATAAATATTTCCGCGCAAACCATTTTTCATTGCTTCACGAACAATGTTTTCCGCTTGTAGTTTACTATTTGAATATACATTCTCTAAGTCTACACTGTAATTAAAATCACCAGTTTTCATGTATGTATCCCATTGATCTACCGCTAATTCTAACGGGATACCAATTGTAGAAATAAAATGGAATGTAGCACCTTTCTCCGCTAATGCTAGCATACGGCTAGTTCCTTGGACATTTATATTTTCAAATTGTTTTCCATCTCCAAAATGTCTTACATCTGCACCGCAATGAATTATCGTATCCATCTTAGAACTGATGAACATAAATTCTTCTTCGCTCATCCCAAGATACTCTTCCCCCAGATCACCAGCTACGGCCTGTATACGCTGTAACCATTCTTCACATATATCACTAAAGTAGCCTGTTAATGTATCTATAATTCTTTGTTGCACATCTTTGGTTGGTCTTACTAAACAATAAATAGTAGCAGATGTATCTCTCAACAATTCATATAATATGTGTGATCCTAAATAACCAGTAGCTCCTGTTAAAAAGACATTTAAAATCTGGGTTTCTTCTAAAACGTTTGCATACGTAATAGTATCTGGTTCGTGAATCACTTTATATTCACGAAATACTTCTTCTTTCTCTACTTTTACTTCTCGCTCAATTCGAGCTAATCCATATATCGTTCTTTCTTTAAAGAAATCTTGAATTGTTAAATGTGAAAAATCTTCTTTTAACAATGTTAAGACTCGTAATACTTTTAATGAATGTCCACCAATTGTAAAGAAATCATCATGTACTCCAACTTTTGAAATTCCTAATACTTCCGCCCAAGCGCGCGCTATTTGTTTCTCTGCTTTATTACAAGGTGCAACATATTCTTGTAGACGAACCGGTTCATACTTTTCTTCTAGCTGAGCTAACTTCTTAACATCAATCTTTTTATTAGGTGTAAGTGGCAATTCATTAATATAAATTAGTTTAGATGGCACCATATAATCTGGTAATTGCTCTTGTAACTGATAAACTAATTCTGGTATTTCTTTTTTATTTAAAGTTGTATAGAACGCGATTAAATATTGGCTACCTTCCTTACTCTTCTTAGCAAAAACAGCATTTTCTTTTATATTATGATTTTGAGAAATTTTACTTTGGATTTCTCCTAGTTCAATACGATGTCCTCTAATCTTTACTTGATCATCTTTCCGATGTAAAAATTCTATATTTCCATCCTCTAACAACTTAACAATATCACCTGTTTTATATATATTAACTATAGGATTGAAAGGGTTCTGAATAAAAGCTTCCATTGTTTTATTAGGCTTATTAAAATACCCTTTTGCTAATCCTACTGAATCTATATATAATTCACCAGGTACACCAATTGGACAAAGATTCATATTCTCATCCAAAATCATAACTTGATAATTAGCACATGGTTTACCAATGGGAATACTCGCAACATCCTCATTTAACTGACTAGGTATTTTATAGGTTGTCGTCACTACAGTACATTCTGTCGGTCCGTATACATTATGAATTTCAACATTTGTACCTATTCTTTCTCTCCACAATTTAATAACCTCTACAGGCAACATTTCACCGCCAATCGCAATTCTTTTTAGGGAAGCTAGCTTATATATATCTTCTTCTGCTAAATAAGTTGCTACTTGTCGAACAAAAATTGTTGCTAATGCCAAGATCGAAGTTGCTTTCACTTTATAGATTGCATTTGCAAATGCTTCTACAGACAATCGCTCTTCCTCTAATAATACATACAAATTTCCTCCGCAGAATAAAGAAGCAAATGACTCCCATACAGAAGCATCGAAACTAAAGGAAGGAAATTGGGCAAATACATCCTCTTCTGTCAATTCATATTGCTTTTGCATCCAAGTGTACAGATTAACAACGCCTCTATGTGCTAACATCGTTCCCTTTGGATTCCCTGTTGAACCAGATGTATAAATCATATAAGCTACATCATCACAATGAATAGACAACTTTACATCTATATCTTCACAAGTTTCACTATCATACATTGAAACTGTTTGAACCCCATCACATGTTATAGGCGTCTCTTTCATCAATATAACTTTCGCTTGGCTATCTTGAATAATGTACTGTATTCTACTTTCCGGATAATCTGGATCAATCGGAACATACGCTGCACCAGCTTTTAATATAGCTACCATACTTACTACTGTGTCTATGCTACGTTTCATAAATATTCCAACATAGTCTCCTAATTGGACGCCATTTTTAATTAACATATGAGCTATTTGATTACTTTTTTTATTTAGCTCCTCATAAGTTAAAGTACCTTCCCTTGAAGATAAAGCTATACGATTTGGAAATTGAGTAACAGTATTATAGAACATATCGACGATACTTTTCTCAGGATATACTGCTGTCGTATCATTCACTTGACTATAAAGTGCCATCTCGGCCTCTGTAATAATATTAAAATTTTTTATATAATTATTCTTATTTTGTGATGTACCAATTAAAACACCTTGTATTTGTTGTGCATAACGAGTAATCGTTGTTTCCTTCCAATTAACACTATTAAATATTATTTCTACACTTTGCATATTTTTACTAAATACAAATTGTAATGTATTCGTGTCTTGTAGCTCATAATATGTTTCACCAATAATAATAGGTGACATTTCATATAATGTATTACCGTTTTGAAACTCTTCTATTTCTTCCTCATTCATTTCTTTAATTTGTTCCAGTTGCTCTTCAATCTGTAAATTCAAACTTTCATAGGAGAGAAAATTAGAAACTTCAATAGTAATCGGAAATAAACTTCCTCTTACATGATAAAGCACGACAATATGTTTTTCTTTAGAAATATGATATAACCACGTTGCAGTCGCTCCTATTAAATCTACAATGTGAGTCAAATTTGGAAATAGTTCAGTTTTCCTTTTTATCCTAAGTTCCGTTCCTTGCACATCTTTAGGTATTTTAATACTTCCTTCTACTTTCCCTAAAAATTCTTTTACCATCTCATTATAAGAAATTGCTAATTTCATATTTATGTAAATTCCTCTCTTAAATATAATAAAGGTGTGAAAATTCACACCTTTTTCATCCCTTATTAACGGGCAGATTCGTTCAATTCATAATCAATAGCGGAGATATCCCCTTTGATTAGAATTGAACTTTCTCCTTATTCGCTTTTAAACTCACCAATAAGCTCTTGTAATTCCTGAGAAAGCCAACTTAAAGAAGTCGCTAATTCTGCAATATCTTGTACTGATATTTCTTGCTCTTTCATGCTTTCTTCAACATTACTACTGCTGTTGGCATAAGTGTTTGCAATATGTGATAATTCATTTACGACTTGAACGATATTCTGGCTATTTTGTAAAATGTCACTCGAATTACCCGAAACAGCTTTTACTTGATCTGTAACAGATTGCGCTGATTTGGAGATTTTTTCAAAGAAATCTCCACTACTTTGAACAAGTGAAATTCCAGTTTCTACTTCTTTTGAACCTTTTTGCATTGAAACTACAGCATCTTCTGTCTCAGCTTGTGTTTCACCAATTAATTTCGCTATATCTTTAGCAGACGCTTCCGTTTGTTCTGCTAATTTTCGTACTTCATCAGCAACAACTGCAAACCCTCTCCCAGCTGCTCCAGCACGTGAAGCCTCAATAGAAGCATTTAAAGCTAATAAATTGGTTTGATTTGAAATACCTGTAATTACAGTTACGATATCACTAATTTCTTTTGACCTTGTTTCTAACGAATAAATGATGGAAGATAAATCTTGTACTGCATTTTGAATTAAACTCATTTGATTAATAATTTGTCCAATCACTTCATTACCTTCAATTGAATGTTGCTCCATACCTTCAGAAGCAACCGCAACTTGTTTTGCAGCCCCAGTTATTTCTTCTACCTTATCTTCCATTCCATGTACAATTCCTAAACATTGTTGTACTGAAGTTTTTTGAGACTGTGCCCCTACTCTTAAACCTTCAATAGAACTTGCAATCTCTTGAACTGCCATGCTGTTTTCCTCTGTACTCGCCGACAATTCTTGTGAAGAAGAAGAAACTTGCTCAGCAGTTTGCCTTACTTTATCTATAATCCCTTTAAATTTTTCAATCGTGTTATTGAAATAAACATTAATAATTCCAATATCATCTGGTCTTTCTTTTAATTTAATACTCAAGTCACCTTTACCAATTTTACGTAACCCTTCTCGTAAATCTTTTAATGGCGCTAACGAGTGACGCACGATAAAGAATTGAGTAATAGTCGCAATCGCTAATGAAATAATGATAAAGAGTAAGCCCTGTATCATAAACTTCTCTTTTGTAATAGGAACAATGGAAGCATCTAAGTCAGCCGCAATAATTGCAACAATATTGTTTTCTCCATCTGTAATTGGTTCTAATATTGTTACCCACGAACCTATTTCATCTTCATATACTTCTGTCATTTGGGCCTTTTTCGTATCAATGACTTTATCGTATGCCTTCATCCAATGAGCGGGTTGTTCATAATAATCTCCCGGCTTTATAGGGAACGCATTTGTTAACTCTGTAGTCAAACCAACGAGTTGTAATTCTCGCTTTTCATTCGGCTTTGCTCCTGTAACATACGTTTGTCCAACACTTTTCAATTCTTTTGACACTTCATCTAATTTCTCTGTTAACTTTTCTTTTTTCACTTTTTCAGCTGTAGGATCTTTCGCCATGTCTCTAACTAATTCTACATCCAATTTTTTCAATACTATTTCTCCTGTTTCAATAGACTGCCTTTCAAATAAAGACATCATACTATTTTGAAACATGTTGAAACTTAACGCACCCATACTTCCAACAAGTGTCAAAATAACTAATACGGTTAATAAGACGTTCTTTTGAAGGAACGATAACTTATGCCAATATTTTTTCATTAATATCCACCTTCCTTAATTAACATAACAAAAAAACAAAATATACGAATATTTTGTTTGAAAATGATTCTCAATATATTCGAGAATAAAAAAAAGCCAATGTAAAAGCATTGGCCAAGACCAACCCTATCCGTCCGGTAACTGGCTAGCATAGCCTTTCGACCTTAGCTCCTGTAGTTTTGCGTCCTCATGTTTCCATCAGTTTGCCTTTCTCGCTGAACGAGTTGAACGATATGGGAGTTCTATGAGAATTAATTTATTCTCTTTCAAAGATTACAACATATAAATCAAAATGTCTACTTATTTAGAGATATAAATACAAATTTTTAATGCATTGCTTTTTCGAAATAATTTCAAAAAGTACGTGAATGTTACTTTTTTTGTGTTATATAATAAAAAATGTATAAATAACAAGGATTTCTTCGGGTATTTATTTAATTTTCATTCAAATTAAACTATTCGAATATATCTTAACTAATGAATTTCGGAGGTAGTTTATCATGTTTTGGCTACAATTTCTTACCTTGTTACTCTGTATTTTTATTGGTGCACGCCTAGGCGGAGTTGGTTTAGGAGTAATGGGTGGAGTTGGTATGGCAATACTCGTTTTTGTCTTCCACTTACAACCAACCGCGCCTCCTATCGATGTAATGCTTATGATTTTGGCAGTAATTACAGCCGCTGGTGCTTTGCAAGCTGCTGGAGGAATGGACTATCTTGTTCATCTAGCTGAAAAAGCATTGCGAAAAAATCCAAAGCGTATTACTTTTTTTGCTCCAATTGTTACTTATTTATTCACACTATGTGCAGGTACTGGTCACGTTGCCTATTCTGTACTTCCTGTTATTGCAGAAGTCTCTCGTGAATCAGGGATTAGACCGGAACGCCCAATGTCGATTGCCGTAATCGCTTCTCAGCAAGCAATTACAGCTAGTCCAATTTCAGCTGCCACAGTTGCTCTTTTAGCAATGTTAGCTGACTATAAAATCACTTTATTAGATATTTTAAAAGTGAGTATTCCTTCTACTTTCATTGCTTGTATGTTAGCAGCATTCGTTGCTAGTAAGATGGGAAAAGAATTAAATGAAGACCCTGAATACTTGAAACGATTAAAAGAAGGAATGATTCCTAAGCTTGAAGAGAAAAAAGAATTTGTAGGTATAAAGGGCGCTAAATTATCAGTTATCCTTTTCCTAGTAGGAACCTTCCTTGTTGTACTTCTTGGTTCATTTGAAACACTTCGCCCAGGATGGATAGTTGATGGAAAGTTAGCTCGTCTTTCCATGCCGAACACAATTGAGATGGTTATGTTAACTATCGCGGCTCTTATTATTATTTTCTGTAAACCAAATGTAGAAAGCATTGTGTCTGGTAACGTCTTTAAAGCAGGAGCAACAGCAGTTGTTGCTATTTTCGGTATCGCTTGGATGGGAGATACTTTCTTTAATGGAAACTTAAATATGATTCAAGGATCTATTCAGCATTTAGTAACAAGTGCACCTTGGCTATTTGCCATCGCACTATTCATTCTATCTATTTTACTGTACAGCCAAGCAGCAACAGTACGTGCCTTAATGCCACTTGGACTATCCCTTGGTATTCCACCAGCGCTACTGATTGCGATGTTCCCTGCAGTAAATGGATATTTCTTCATTCCGAACTATGGAACAATCGTTGCTGCCATTAACTTTGACCGTACTGGTACAACAGGTATCGGTAAATACGTATTAAATCATAGCTTTATGATTCCAGGCTTAATTGCAACATTTACTTCTATCGGCATTGGAATGCTTTTAATTTCTATTATGTTTTAAAGAAAAAGCACAAACCCTTATTTAAAAAGGTTTGTGCTTTTTAATCAAATGTTTGTTTAAATTTTTTGGGCAGTCTACTTCTCGATGTAGCACTTAAAATACTACATGTCCTTTTCTACAAACTTCTCTTTACTTCTTCAGCTAATTTTCTCGTACTTTCATACGCAGATTCAGCAAAACTAATTGCTGAAATAACTGAAACACCGTCCGCACCCGCTTCTATAACTGCCGCTGTATTTTCAATTGTAATCCCACCAATACCAACGATTGGCACTGTAATTCCTTGTTCTCTAAAATAAGCTAATCCTTTCGTTCCTTGAACCGCTTTCGTATCTTTTTTCGTACTCGTTGGAAAAATAGGTCCAACGCCTAAATAATCTGCTCCATTTTCGATTGCAAAGCGTGCTTCTTCAATTGTATGAGCAGATACGCCGATAATTTTACCTCCCATTTTTTCACGAACAGATGTAATCCCTTCATCATCTTGTCCTACATGAACACCATCTGCATCTAATTCAATGGCTAATTCTACATCATCATTTACAATGAAAGGAACACTATATTCCTTACAAAGCGTCTGCAATTCTTTTGCAAAACGCACTCTATCTCCTCCGATTAAAGAACCTTCCCCCTTCTCGCGAAACTGAAAAAGTGTCACTCCACCATCTAACGCTTCTTTCAATACAGCTAAAGGATCCCTCGTGCAGTTATTACTTCCCATAATAAAATACACTTGCAATAGGTTAGACATTTTCTTTGTTTCAATGCGCATCATGTGTTTCATCCCCCTTACTCTAACTCCTCAATCTTCCCATATTTCTCTATATCAGCTGAAGTTGTATTCGCTAATTGATTTAAAAATTCAATTTGGAAACTACCTGGCCCTTTTTCTACTGTTTTAGCAGCTGCCAGTTCCGAAGCTACACCATAAAACGTTAATGCTGCTACAGTTGCCTTTACATAATCTTTTTCAACTGCTACAAATGCTCCTATTACTGAAGTTAGTAAACACCCTGTTCCCGTAACTTTCGTTAAAATAGGGTGACCGTTTCGAATAAGAACAGTTCGCTCTCCATCTGTAACAACATCTTCTTTTCCAGTAATGACCGCAACTGTATTCAATTCGTCTGCTGCCTGCCTTGCAATGCTTACAACATTGCCCTTTCCAGTACCAGCGTCTACCCCTTTAATTTCCCATTTTTCATTAATAACATTTGCTATTTCAGCTGCATTTCCGCGGATAATCGCTAAATCGATTTCAGCCGGAATATGTCTCGCAACTTCTGTTCGATACGAAGTTGCTCCTGCACCAACTGGATCAAACAGTACTGGCACATTGTTCGCATTTGCTGATTTACTCGCGAGTAACATCGCTTCTACTTCTTCAGAACGAAGTGTCCCCATATTTAATACTAACGCTCCAGCAATGCTCGCCATTTCTGCTACTTCTTCTTTTGCATACGCCATTACAGGCGATGCCCCAAGTGCCAACAAACCGTTAGCAGTAAAATTTGTTACAACAACATTTGTAATATTATGAACGAGTGGATTAGATTCTCTCACCAAATCCACTACTTTACTAATTTCTTTCATATTCATCCTTTTCATCTCCTAACTATAATGATGGGAGATACACAAAAAGACACTTTGCGCGTACGCAAAGTGCCTGAACATGTGCTTTTACACTCTCCCTACGCTGGCATTATCCAACAGGTTCAAATGGTCAATGACGGACTAGTAGCCATACTCTCAGTTTGTATCCACAAACTCCCATGTGTTTCTTATTCATCTACTTCAAAGTCTACTCTTATTCTAGTAAAATAACAAGTTCTTTACTTTTCTATTTAATATAGAAGCAACTGATAAAGTGAAACTTTAATCAGTTGGGATTTTGTTCACTCCATTAAAAACAGCTCAAATATGGAGCGAAACTGAATCTCAAGAAGATGTATGCTATATTTAACTTATGGAAATTTGAAAGGATGTTTTTAATATGTCAAAAAGCGTTGTAATCGCTGAAAAACCTTCCGTTGCACGAGATATCGCTCGTGTACTGAAGTGTGATAAAAAAGGAAACGGCTATCTTGAGGGTAATAAATATATTGTAACTTGGGCTTTAGGTCATCTCGTTACATTAGCAGATCCAGAAAGTTATGATGTGAAATATAAAAAGTGGAATTTAGAAGATTTACCGATGCTACCTGAGCGTTTGAAATTAACGGTTATTAAACAAACTGGTAAACAATTTAATGCTGTAAAAAGTCAGCTACTTAGAAAAGATGTAAATGAAATTATTGTAGCAACAGACGCTGGACGTGAAGGGGAATTAGTCGCACGCTGGATTATCGATAAAGTTAAGCTAAATAAACCAATCAAACGTTTATGGATTTCTTCTGTAACCGATAAAGCAATTAAAGATGGTTTTGCAAATTTAAAACCAGGTAAGGCATATGACAATTTATATGCTTCAGCAGTTGCGCGTTCAGAAGCTGACTGGTATATCGGTCTTAATGCAACTCGCGCTTTAACAACTCGCTTTAATGCTCAGTTAAATTGTGGCCGTGTACAAACGCCTACTGTCGCTATGATTGCTAGTCGTGAGGATGAAATAAAGAACTTCAAAGCTCAAACTTACTACGGCATCGAAGCTCAAACAATGGAGAAGCTCAAACTTACTTGGCAAGATGCAAATGGCAATAGCCGTAGTTTTAATAAAGAAAAAATCGATGGTATTGTAAAAAGTTTAGATAAACATAATGCTACTGTTGTGGAAATTGATAAGAAACAGAAGAAGTCATTCTCTCCTGGTCTTTACGATTTAACTGAATTGCAACGTGATGCAAATAAAAAGTTCGGTTACTCTGCTAAAGAAACATTAAATATTATGCAAAAATTGTATGAACAGCATAAAGTACTAACGTACCCTCGTACAGATTCACGCTACATTTCATCTGATATCGTTGGAACACTTCCAGAACGTCTAAAAGCATGTGGTGTTGGAGAATACCGTCCCTTCGCACATAAAGTATTACAAAAGCCTATCAAACCTAACAAATCATTTGTTGATGATAGTAAAGTAAGCGATCATCATGCGATTATTCCAACAGAAGGATACGTTAACTTCTCAGCATTCACAGATAAAGAACGCAAAATTTATGATTTAGTTGTAAAACGTTTCTTAGCTGTTTTATTCCCAGCATTCGAATACGAGCAACTAACATTACGTACCAAAGTTGGTAGTGAAACGTTCATTGCACGTGGAAAAACGATTTTACATGCTGGTTGGAAGGAAGTATACGAAAATCGATTTGAAGACGATGATGTAACTGATGACGTAAAAGAGCAGCTTCTGCCTCACATTGAAAAGGGCGATACATTAACTGTAAAGTTACTTATGCAAACATCAGGCCAAACGAAAGCACCTGCACGCTTTAATGAAGCAACTTTACTTTCAGCAATGGAGAATCCTACAAAATATATGGATACGCAAAATAAACAACTTGCTGATACGTTAAAATCGACTGGTGGATTAGGTACTGTAGCGACACGTGCTGATATTATCGACAAGCTATTCAATTCGTTCTTAATTGAAAAACGTGGCAAAGATATTCATATTACTTCAAAAGGCCGTCAGTTACTTGATTTAGTACCAGAAGAGTTAAAATCCCCTACACTAACTGGTGAATGGGAACAAAAACTTGAGGCTATCGCAAAAGGTAAGCTGAAAAAAGAAGTATTCATTTCTGAAATGAAGAACTATACGAAAGAAATTGTTTCTGAAATTAAATCGAGTGATAAAAAATATAAACATGACAACATTTCAACGAAGTCTTGTCCAGATTGCGGTAAACCAATGCTAGAAGTAAACGGCAAAAAGGGAAAAATGCTCGTATGCCAAGATCGTGAATGTGGTCATCGTAAAAATGTATCTCGTACAACAAACGCTCGCTGTCCACAATGTAAGAAGAAACTAGAATTACGTGGTGAAGGTGCAGGCCAAATTTTCGCATGTAAATGTGGCTATCGTGAGAAATTATCAACATTCCAAGAGCGACGTAAAAAAGAATCTGGAAACAAAGCCGATAAACGCGACGTTCAAAAATATATGAAACAACAGAAAAAAGAAGAAGAACCATTAAATAACCCGTTCGCAGACGCATTAAAAAAATTAAAATTTGATTAAACAAAAAGGTTCCTACCTCTATCGGTAGGAACCTTTTATTTTAGTGAATAATTTTACTTCCTTTTGCATTCTCAACAAATTTTTCACTTGATTTGTTAATTGGTGTTTTCAGTAATAACGCAGCAACAATCATAACTACTACGAAAGCACTTAACACAAGTAAATCTCGCGTTACGATATCCCATAGCATTCCGCCTACTGTTTCACGAATTGCACTAATTGCATATGTGAACGGTAAGAACGGATAAATTGCTTGGAAGAACGCTGGTGTCATTTGGATTGGGAATGTTCCGCCCGATCCTGCTACTTGTAGTACAAGTAAAATGATCGCCATCGATTTCCCAACGTTTCCGAAAATAGAAACGAGTGAGTATACGATACAAACGAAGACTCCACCAATAAATAAACTAAATAACACAAACCAGAACTTATCGACTACGTACGTACCGAGTAAGAATATATCTCCCATCGATACGATAAACGCTTGTGAAAGACCTATCGTTAAGAACGTTAATAAACGTCCGAAGTAAATTTCATGGCTCTTATAATTCGCGCCCTCTTCGTGTACTTCTACTGTTAATAATGAAACCATTAATAATGCGCCTACCCATAATGCAAGCACTGTATAGAATGGTGACATTGCTGAACCGTAGTTCGGCATCGCAAATAATTTATTCTCTTTTAAATTTACTGGATTCGCAAAGTAATCACTTTGCTTCTCAACATCGTTTTTCAATAAGCGTATAATGTCTTTTAAATCCTCTTCAGATTCAAAATCACGAATTTTATCTGCTAATTCTTTAATCTTTTTCTCAGTAGCTGGCATTTCAGCTTTAATATCTGCTAATTTCTTTTTCCCGTCTACTAAGCCTTTTGATGAATCTTCTAGTAATTTTTTAACATCTGGAAGCTTTTTGTCTGCTTCTTTTAAAATTTGAGATGTGTTTTTAGACATCTCTTTTGTGCGAGCAATTGCTGCATTGAAATTTGGAGTGATTTCTGAGTCATATTTAGCTAAAATGTCACCAATTTGGCCCGAAACACTTTTAGACACTTGATTAATACTTTCAATAACATCTGCTGCTGGTTTTTGACCTTTATTAATAGCGTCAATTCCTTTATCAGTTAAATCCATTCCTTTTTGCAAACCATCTTTTGCTTTATTTAACTTAGAAATTGTACCATTAAGGTTTTTATCACTATTCACATCAGCTAACACTTTATTTGTACTTTCCAGAACTGGAATCATGTCATTAACTAAATTCCAACTTGCTTTGAACTGCCCATTCAAATCATTTAAGGCTACTTTTGTAGAATCTAATCCATTAACACCTTTGTTACTTAAGTCTTCTCTGGCTTTTTCAAGCTCTGTTTTTAATCTGCTGTAATCATTTACAGCCTTATCATATTTTTCTCTACCATTGTCTAACGCTTCATTTGTTTGATTTACTAACTCATTTGCTTTTTTTATATCTTGATTTAAATTACCTCTTAGTTGCTGAGCATCTTCTTTTACATTCTCAGCTTTGTTTTTCAATCGTTCAGCTGTGCTTACTGCTTTTTCGAAATCTGCTACAAAATTTGTATTATAATCTTTTTCTGCTTGATTTACTAAATTATTTACTGCATCTAACTTTTGATTTACAGCATCTCGCACATCTTGTTTAACTTCTTGGCCAGAACTAATTAAATCTCCTACATGCTTAACTCTATTGTTAGCATCCACCATAGAATTTTTAAGCACTGTTAAACTTTCCACTCTGTTTCCAAAGAACTGTTTACCGAAGTCCGTTGAAGCTGCTTCCTTAAACGTTGTAAAGAAATCAATCAAATATGAAACGCTATCGATACGCTCTTGGAGCAATTTCGAAGCATCTTGCACATTTTTCTGTGCTACAGCTGGATCCACACCTTTATTTTGAAGACCATCCATAACACTTTTTACATATGCGGTTCCAACACGAGTAGAATTGAAAACATTATTTACAGTTTGATCAATATTTTTAGCAACATTTTTATACCCCTCACCATTCACCTGCGGTAACGCTGGAATCTCTGGTATTTGCGGTATTTGTGGAAGAGTTATATTAGGTAACACTGGGAATTTAGCCGGATCTGGAAGTGCCAGATTGAAATCCAATGATGGATTCTTTAAGAAATCCGTAATTGCCGCGGCACCATCTAAACCTTTTTGCATTACCATTAAATTATTCTTAATAGTTCCTGGAGCACGTTGCAATGTTTCATCATTTCTCGCAAAGAATTTATCTAAATTCCCTAACGCTTCTTGCCCATCATTCATAACACTCTCTACAACCGGCAACTCTTTTTGCGCTACTTTTACAACATCTTCTGCTCGAGTTGCATCATCTAATGCCTTATCCATGAGTGTATTCATTTCTGGGAACTGCGCTTCTAACTTAAATACAAGATCTTTTACTTTTTCGATACTTGGTAAATTTGTTTCTAAATCGATTCCAAGATCATTGAAAATTTTAAAAATCTCACCGTTTGCTGTTTTAACAAAGTTTTTACTAATTTCTTCTGTAATACCTGATGCACCTTTTGCTGTAATCTTCGGTGCAATTGCGTTTACTTTTTCATTCACATAGTAATCCAGTTCTGGTTTTTTAGGATTTTCATCCAGAACAGTTGCAATTTTTTCAGAGAAGTCTTTTGGAATCGTAATACTTGCATAATAATCCCCACGCTCAACTCCGTAAATTGCTTGTTTCTCATCTACAAATTTCCAGCCAAGATTTTTGTTTTTCTTAAGGGAGTCTACAATCTCTTTCCCGATATTAATATCTTTCCCTCTTAAATTAGAACCTGCATCTTGGTTAGAAACTGCAATGGGAACCTCTTTTGTATTTCCATACGGATCCCAAGAAGCTTTAATGTTAAACCATGCATATAACGATGGTAAAATCATTAATCCTAAAACAATAACAATTGCAGCCCAATGTTTGGCTACATTCCGTAAATCTGTCTTATAAATACGCCAAATCTGTTTCATAGAAGTTATCACCTAATTATATATTTTTCCTTCTTTAGAAAATGATACATACATTTTGCAATTATATCACTTTCTACATCGTGTATTAACCAAAAACGTACTATTTTTTCCCATTAACTTTCACTTACTTCATTATATAACGAAGTGAGTGAAAGTATGAATACAAAATGACCAAATCGGTTTTACATTCAATAATAACAAATATATATGAAATGTCATAAAAAATACAAGTATTTTCTCTTGGAAATACTTGTATTCCTAAAAAAAATCCTCACAGCTTTTATTCTCTGTGAGGATTTCTTCTATTATATATCCAATTGAACCTCTACACCGAAATGATCTGAAATTACATTTCTGTTTGTACCATTAAAAATAACTTTTGAAGAATGAACTTTTTTACTTTGGTTACACAATATTAGATCGATTCGCAAATTATGTTTATTTTCATCCCAACCAGCAATCTCGCCTTGGACAGTCGTTCCTTCATCCTTCTCTATTGCTAATTCATATGTGTCATACAACCCTTTTTGCATCATATACTCATAACCTTCGCCTTCCAAGCGAGCATTGTTATTAAAATCTCCCATTAAGAAGGCGAGCTTATTACTATCTACACGCCCCATCAAACGATCAACTTGACCTTTGAATGACTCTTCTTCATCATTCCACCAACCGAGATGGCAAGAGTAAAACGTTATATCTTTACCATTATAAGCAATTGTTGTACTTACAATTTTACGCGTTTTCCAATACGTTGTATCCTCGTTTTCTGAAATAAAGAACGTATCTTCTTTTATAATATTATGCTTCGTTATAATCGCTAACCCTTCTTCATACACGTCATAACCAATATGAGAGAAATCCCAAGTAATATTGTAATCTTTTACATGTAGCGCTTTTAACTCTTCTAATAGTAAAAGTCCAAAATTATCTTCTTTCTTGTTACCGCATACATTTTCAGCTTGTATGGACTGACTTACTTCTTGCAATGCGATGACATCGTACTCTTCTTCTTGAATTACTTTAGCAAGGTATTGTATCTTTTCTATTTGATTCTCTTCTTGCCAAGAATGACAGTTTAAAGTTAGCAATTTCATATTATTACGCACCTAACATATCTTGAATGTCTGACTTTAATACGTCAGCTTTCGGACCATATACCGCTTGTACACCTTTATCTTTTACAATAAGCCCTAAAGCACCATTTTGTTTCCACTGTGCTTCTGGTGCAACAACATCTAAGTCTTTTACTGTTACACGTAAGCGTGTCATACAAGCATCTACGTCAGCAATATTTTCTTTTCCACCTAATAAATCGATAACTTTTGTTGCTAATGAACCATCTTGTACATTTTCTGTTCCTTCTGATGCCTCATCTTCATTATCAATATAGTTACCTGCACGCCCTGGTGTTGGTAAGTTGAATTTTTTAATTAAGAAATTAAATAGTGTAAAGTTAAGACCGAAGAACACTAATGAAACAATAACAAAGTTGATTAAGTCTCTTGTTAAACCTGCGTTAACCATCATTGGTGTACGAGTAATTAACTCAATAAATCCAAATGCATGAACACGTAAGTTAATTAAATCAGCTAACGCGAATGCAAGTCCTGTTGTAATAGCATATACAACATATAATACTGGAGCAATAAACATGAACATGAATTCAATTGGTTCTGTTACACCTGTTAAGAATACTGCTAATGCTGCTGATAAAAACATTGGTTTATATTTTGCACGCTTTTCTTTATCAACGTTACGGAACATTGCAAATGCAATCCCCATTAACGCTGCTGTTGAGCCGATAACTTGTCCAGCTTTGAAACGAGCTGGTACAACGTTATTTAATAAATCGTTATATGCCTTCGTATCTCCATTTGCCAATAAATTATTTAAATCTGTAATCCATGCAAGCCATAATGGATCTTGTCCTGCTACAACTTGTCCAACTTTTGAACCAGTTAGCATCGTATATGTTCCGCCTAGCTCTGTATAGTTCATCGGAATCGTTAACATATGGTGTAAACCAAATGGTAATAATAAACGCTCTAACGTTCCATATACAAACGGTGCAACAACTGGTGCACTATCTTTTGAAGCTGCAATCCAGCGACCAAATTCATTTAACCCACTTTGGATGAATGGCCATAGAAGTGATAATACAATCGCAGTAACTGTAGACCAAAGAATTACAACGAATGGTACAAATCGTTTTCCATTAAAGAATGCTAATGCCTGTGGCAGTTTATTATAGTTATAATATTTGTTATATAGATTAGCTCCTAAGAAACCTGTGATAATCCCCACGAAAACTCCCATGTTTAATGCTGGTGCACCAAGTACAGAAGTAAAGTAATCTTTTACAAGTAAATCTCCTGCTATTACTGAAGAAACTGTCGCTTTTGAATCCGCTAACATTTGAGCGTTTACGCCAAATATAGCTCCTGTAATTCGGTTTGTTAAGACGAATGCTAATAGCGCTGCAAATGCACCACCTGCACGATCCTTCGCCCAAGATCCCCCAATTGCTACTGCGAATAAGATGTGTAGATTTGTAATGATTGCCCAACCGATGTCTTCCATTACGCGAGCGATTGTATGAACTGCGTTAACATCCCCAGCAGACATACCAATTAACTTACCGATGGAAATCATTAAACCAGCTGCTGGCATTACGGCTACAACAACTAATAACGCTTTCCCGAACTTTTGCCAAAAATCAAAAGACGTAATTTTCATCTGTTCTTCCTCCCCTTTATTTATAACAACATAATGATTTAAATTATAATTTCTGTTCCCTTTATGAAAACGATTCCTTTTGTTACTTTATTTTTATCTTTACGCAACCGTTTTCATAAATCTATTTTAATAAAAGCGTTTTCACTTTGCAATAGAAATTTATTTTTTTTCATAAAAAAAGATGCTCAAAGAGCATCCTTTTTTATTATGAAATGCGATAAACCCTTGTTTCATAAGGTTTTAAAGCAATTGTTGTTACTTCTTCATGTTCCGCAACTTCATAGTTATTTAAAAGCAAACGTTTGCGTTCTAGTGCAAATAAATCCTCATTATACACTGCTTCCTCTTTTGAGATATTACTAATTACAATGACTTTTTCATCCTGTAACGTACGTGTATATGCATAAATTTGTGGATCGTCTTCTAAAAGTAAATCGTACGTACCATAGTTCAGTACATCGTGCTCTTTTTTCAGGGCAATCATTTTCTTATAGAAATTGAAAATAGACTTTTCTTCATTTTTTTGCTTTTCAACATTAATTTCTTTGTAATTTGGATTCATGCTAAACCAAGGTGTACTTGTTGTGAAACCAGCATTCATCTCATCATTCCACTGCATAGGTGTACGTGAATTATCGCGGCAAGAAGCCCATATAATCTCCATCATATCTTGATGTGGTACGCCCTCTGCGATTTTCTCGCGATATAAATTTTTAATTGCAACATCATCGTAATCTTCAATATTTGGTAACTGAACATTTGTCATACCAATTTCTTGTCCTTGATAAATAAACGGTGTACCGTGCATAAAGAAATACATCGCTCCTAGAGCTGTTGCACTTTCACGCCAATATTGTTTATCATCTCCCCATGTTGAAACGATACGTGGTTTATCGTGATTTTCAATATATAAAGCGTTCCATCCTTTATTCTCTAATCCTTTTTGCCATTTCGTTAATACTTTTTTCAATCCTACAACATCAAGGTCTTTCTTCTTCTCTGCATCCCATAAACTTAAATGTTCAAACTGGAATACCATATTGAACTTACCTTGCTCTTCTCCAACCCAAAGCTCAGCATCTTCAATCTTAACGCCATTTGCTTCACCAACAGTCATAATATCGTACTTAGAGAATGTATTTTCTTTTAGCTCTTCTAATAAAGGTTGAATACCTTTCACATTCATATGTTTATCAAAAGATGGCACATATTTTAACTCTTTTGGATTTGGCATATCCTTAAGGCCTTCTTCTTTTTTAATATGACTGATCGCATCAACGCGGAAACCATCAATACCTTTATCAAGCCACCAATTAACCGTATCATATAGTACTTCGCGAACTTCTTTATTCTCCCAGTTCAAATCTGGTTGTTTACGTGAGAATAGATGTAAATAATATTGTTCTGTTTCTTCATCATATTCCCATGCCGAACCATTAAAAATACTTTCCCAGTTGTTTGGCTCCGCACCATCTTTACCATCATGCCAAATATACCAATCACGCTTCGGATTATCTTTAGATGAACGTGATTCAATAAACCATGGATGTTCATCACTCGTATGATTAATAACTAAATCAATAATAAGCTTCATATCACGCTTATGAACTTCATCTAGTAAAGCATCAAAGTCTGCCATTGTACCAAACTCATCCATAATATCTTGATAATCACTAATATCATAACCATTATCATCATTAGGCGACTTATACATTGGACAAATCCAAATTACATCTATACCTAAGTCTTTTAAATAATCCAGTTTTGCAATAATACCTTGTAAATCTCCAATACCATCACCATTTGAATCCATAAAGCTTCGTGGATAAATTTGATAAGCAACTGCTTCTTTCCACCATGTCTTATTCATAGTCCTTCTCTCCTTTTGCATCCCATCAGAATTTTTATGCAAACGTTTTCGTAACACTATCATAACAAAATATGAACAGTTTGCAACTGTTTTCATTGAACTCTATGTAGATTCTTTATTCTTATGCTTTATTTATTTCTCACAAAGGTAAATCTCATTCTCCACCTCTCCTTGTCCACGCGTATTACAGACATTTTTCATATATTAATAAAAAGCTCTGATTATTTTGGAAAGGAGTAAGAAATTGAAGCAAACAAAATTAACAGGTCGTATCGTTGTTCCCACAGATCCTGACTACAATGTAGCCCGAATGAATTTAAATTTAAGTATTCCAAAACTCCCTTGTATTATTGTTTTTTGTCAAAATAACAAGGATATCTGTAACGCCTTAAAATGGGCACGTGAACGTCATATACCATTTCGGTTAAGAAGTGGACGTCATAGCTATGAAAATTTTTCTCTTTTAAATAGAGGACTTATTATTGATGTGAGTGAAATGCATCGCATTACTGTTAATACAGAGAAATTAACAGCAACAATTGAGGCTGGTGCAAATCTTGGCACTGTTTATAAAGAACTTTGGAATTACGGTGTTACAATTCCTGCTGGTACAAGTGCAAGCGTTGGAATTGTTGGATTAGCACTTGGCGGTGGTATTGGTATGCTTTCACGCTTATTTGGATTAACATGTGATCAATTAATGGAAGTGGAAATGGTACAAGCGTGTGGAAAATTTGGTGCAAAACTCATTCGTGCAAATGAACAAGAAAACTCTAACCTTTTTTGGGCATGCCGTGGTGGCGGTGGTGGAAACTTCGGAATTATCACTTCCTTAACTTTTCGAGTCCACCCCGTAAAAAATGTATCAATTTTCTCAATTACATGGGAATGGGAAGACTTTATTGCTGCATTTCAAGCGTGGCAAAACTGGGCACCTTATATAGATGAACGTCTCACTTCATCGATCGAATTATTCGCCAAGCAACGAAATAAAATCGAAGCACAAGGCGAGTTTGTCGGTTCTCCCTCTGAACTCCATTCCCTATTATCCCCTCTTCTTGAAACTGGCAGCCCCTCTCTCTTTATAGAAGAAGTTCCTTATATAAAGGCTGTCGAATTTTTTAATGGCGGTAACATCCCTGAAAATTTCAAGCGCTCTGGTTCCTATGTCTATAAACCTATTCCCCTTAAAGGCATTCAACTCATGCAATACTTTCTTTCTCATGCCCCAAATAAAGATGCTAGTATTTGGCATCAATCGCTCATAGGTGCTGTTGAAAATATTTCGCCGAATGAAACGGCTTATTTTCATCGTAAAGCAATTATTGCCCAAGAATACATTACCTCTTGGAAATGCGATGATGAAGAAAATCGAAATATACGCTGGGTTAAAGATTTACGAGAAAGCTTAGATCCTTATACACTAGGTGACTATGTGAACTGGCCCGATATCGACATTAAAAATTGGCAAACTAGTTATTATGGCTCTAACTTTCACAGATTGCGTAAAGTAAAAACTATGTATGATTCTTGTGATGTTTTTCATTTCCAACAAAGTATTCCTCCTTTTCATACGTGAAAAAGAGGATAACATAAAAAAATCATCCAATATACCGTTACCTCACAGTATGTTGGATGATTCAAGTTGATTTTCTATATCGTTTCAAATTCTTGCTCCTACTCATAAACTTTTACTTACAGATTAATTGTATTTCGTATCATTTTCATGCAATGAATGTAATTTAATATTTGGTACTTTATCTTTTTCCATACCTCTATTATAAGAAACAGGAACTTGAAATTCGAATTGCTTTGTCTCATGTTTTTGTAAATAGACTGGTTTCGGTACTGGATAGCTTTTTGAATTCTCGTTTGCATTATCATATAAAACAACTTTTAATGCTTGTGAATGATTACGATAATTTTTTAAAGTAACAATGCACTTCGGTTGGATATTATCTCCATTTTTCTCCATTCTACACTGGCTATCTTCTTTTTTATATTCTATTGCTTCTACCCCTGTTTTTCCTGCATAGTACCATGTTTTATTCAATGTCTGGAGGATTGTATTTAAAATAAACGGCATCATTACAATCAAAATACTAATGCCTACTACTTTTATCTTATTCATTTTTCTAAATGTACTAGACTCCTTTTTTCCTAGCCATTTTAAAAATAATATAAATGCAATTACATGTAGTATGAAAGAAACAATCAATATATTTGAGACTTTATAATCCATATAAACATACGTATGTATCGGAACCTTATAGACATTGAATAGTTTTTCCCCAATTAATTCATTATCATTTGGAATTTTTAATAATAACAAAACCCCTATACTGTAACAAATAGCTACTAATCGATCATACTCAATACGAATCATTCTTTCTCCCCTTCACTTTGTTTTTTATTATCGATTTTAGCTATTATTACCATACTATACAATCTTTTTATAGAGGATAACGTAAAAAAGTTCCTTATAAATATATAAAGAACCTTATTAATATACAATTTTCACATTGAGATTTCTTCAAAATATGTTGGATTGTGTATTATAATTTTTTTATCTAAAATTGTAACAATGCTATCATTTTTTAATTGTTTTAATACGCTGCTAACTGTCTCTCGAGATGTTCCAGATATTTTGGATATTTCAATTGTTGTAAGTGGACATGAAATTACAATCTTTTCCCCACTCTGTTCTCCTAAATCCTGCATTAAATAATTTAACGTTTGGATAACACGATCTTGTGCATTAGGAATTGTAATATTTTGCACTCGATTTTCATTCAATTTTAATATAGATGATAATTGCTGAACAACGTACATCAATTGCGTTCTGCTGGATTTTACCATATCTTCAAAGATTACCGTTGGAATATAATATACCTCCACATCCGTCATTGCTTCTGCTGTATAGTTATATCCTCTGTCTGTAAACATACCACCATAAGGAAAAATAGAATACCGCTTTACATAGTCATCGTATAATAAGTTCCCATTTTGATTAACCCGCTCTAACTTTACAAAACCATCTAACATGAAGTAAATTCTTTCCCTTGAATCCCCTTCTAAAAATAAAAATTGACCTTTTTTATAAGTTCGCCAATAAACAAACTCTGTTAAGCCTTTCAATTTTTTTTCTGTTAAATGAGCAAATAATTCGAACTGCTTTAAGTCTTTCACTACGTTCCGTCTATTCATAAAATTCCCTCTCTCTTGCTGTATGTTGGAGCGAAAAATCAAGAAAGCGTATTCAATTTGAATTTTATCATAATTAACTTATATATTCAGATTTCATCATGAAAACTTTATGAACAATGAGTACAAAAAATATTAATAAATAAAAAGAATGAAGTTATTAACCTCATTCTTTTTTTTACTACTAAGTAGCGTACATAATAATTTAAACATACATGCATACATTCTGTTTTGAAATAATAGTACCAGCTTTTTCTTCTAGTGCTTCATATACTTTTTCTAAAGACGTAATAATTGTTTTTCTTTTTGGATTTGTATTAACAAAATTAATAGCAGCTTCAATTTTTGGAAGCATGCTTCCCGCAGCAAATTGTTGTTCTTCAATATATTCTTCTAATTGATTCACTGTGACATGCTCTAATTTTTTTTGATTCGGTTGATTATAATTTACATACACATGATCAACTGCAGTTAAAATAACGAGCGTATCGGCATCTACTAATTCTGCTAATTTCTGCGCAGCGAAATCTTTATCGATAACCGCTTCAGTTCCTTTTAACCCTTCTTCGGAATCAATTACTGGAATTCCACCCCCGCCAACAGCTATCACTATGTTTCCATCTTCCACCAAAGAATTAATCACTTTATGTTCATGAATACTTACAGGCTTCGGTGATGGAACAACACGTCTCCATCCTCTACCAGCATCTTCTTTAAACACTGCTTTTGTTTCATCCATTAATCTTCTGGCCTCTTCTTCTGTATAAAAAGGACCAATTGGTTTAGTTGGATTTTTAAATGCCTCATCTTTTTTGTCCACAACAACGCGCGTTATAACCGTTGCTACATCTTTTTGTATATTCCGTTTTTTTAATGCCTTTTCAATCGCATTTTCCATCCAATATCCAATCATCCCTTGGCTCATTGCCCCACAAGTATCTAATGGCATTGCAGGTGTCTTTTCCGTTTCTGCAGCTTTTTGCTGTAATAAAATATTCCCCACTTGTGGGCCATTTCCATGCGCAATTACTATATCCACATCATTTTCCATTATTTTCACAAGTTGTTCCGCCGTTTTTTCCAACGCTTCTTGCTGCGCTCCCGCAGTAGCTTCTCCAGACTGTATCGCATTTCCCCCTAGTGCAACTACAATTTTTCTTCGTGCCATATTTCAGCCCTCCAGTTCATTTCGCTTTCACAGCGCTTTATAAAGTAATACTGCCTGTAATTAATCCATAAATCGCAAAGAATGCTAAAGCACCAATTGCTACGGATGATGCTAATTCCACTCGAGTAAATATTTGCTTCGAACTCTTTTGCTTTTGAACATTGTAAAAAATAAAAATACCTGGCGCATATAAAGTCATTGTTAATAATAAATACTCTAAACCAGCTGCATAAACTAACCACACACCATAAATACTTGCTATCAAACCAATTATTATATTTTTATTTCGATCTACTTCTTCAGATTTTAAGCTATGCTTCAGTTGATAAAATGCTGAAAAAGCATATGGAATTAAAATGGCTGAAGATGCTAAAGAGAATGCAAAGTTATACGCCTGATCAGAAACGACGAATGTTAACAAGAATATTTGAATTAAACCATTTGTTATCCATAATGAATTTACTGGAGCCTTATTTTTATTTTCTTTTGCGAACCATTTTGGAAATACTCCATCTTTAGCCGCTAAATATGGAATTTCAGAAGCGAGCAAAGTCCAACCTAACCAAGCACCTAATACAGAGATGACCAAACCTAAATTTATAAAGATAGCACCCCATTTTCCAACAACACTTTCAAATAAATAAGCCATAGCTGGATTTTTCAAACCAGCAATATCTGCTTGCTGCATAAGTCCAAGAGACAATAATGTGATTAAAATGTAAATGATGAGTGTACCAATTAAGCCAATAACCGTTGCTTTCCCTACATCACTTCTATTTTTTGCTCGACTGGATAAAACAACCGCCCCTTCTACCCCAATAAATACCCATAGAGTTACAAGCATTGTACTTTTAACTTGGCTGCCAACTGCTCCCCATGAAAAAGAACCAGTTTGCCCCCAAAATCCATCTAAGAATGTATCAATATGAAACGCGAAGATTCCTATGACAATAAATACAAATACAGGTACTAATTTTGCGATTGTAGTTACTAAATTCACAAGTGCTGCTGATTGAACTCCACGTAAAATTAACATGTGAACACACCACAATAATACGCTTGCACCAATAATGGATTCTACATTTTGACCGCCTTCAAAGATCGGGAAGAAATATCCTAATGAAGAAAATAATAATGTACCGTAAGCTACATTCCCAAGCCAAGCAGATAGCCAGTATCCCCACGCACTATTAAATCCCATAAAATTACCAAATCCTGCTTTTGCATAGCTAAAAATACCACCATCTAAATCTGGCCGTTTTACAGTTAGATTTTGAAAAGATAATCCAAGTGCAATCATCCCAATTCCTGTTATAACCCAGCCAATAATAATGGCTCCAGCACCAGCACCTTTTGCCATATCACTCGCTAAATTAAAGGCTCCACCGCCAATCATAGACCCAACTACAAGAGCCGTTAGTGTAAACAACCCTAATTTCTTATCTTCACCCATTCCACTCACCTCTCTTTAATTGCAATAACAATACAAAAGCAATAGTGAATGATAGTGTCTAAAGGAGGAGAAAGAAGAAAGGAAGACTCCCTTTCTTCTTTACTCCATGTTTCCTAAAGTAGCTGCCATAACCGCTTTAATTGTATGCATTCTATTTTCAGCTTGATCAAATACTTTTGAATGTTTACTGCGGAATACTTCGTCAGTTACCTCCATTTCTTTCAACCCATATTTCTCGTAAACTTCTTCGCCATACATCGTTTCAACATCATGAAATGCAGGTAAACAATGTAAGAAAATCACGTTTTCATTCCCTGTTTCTTTAATCATTTTCATATTTACTTGATAAGGTCTCAATAACTCGACACGTTCAGCAAATTTTTCTTCTTCCCCCATAGACACCCATACATCTGTATAAATTACATCTGCATTCGCAACAGCTTCTTCCACATTACTTGTTATCATTACCTGTTCATTATTTTTTTTTGCTAAATCAATTACTTCTTGTGCAGGCCATAAAGATTCTGGTGTGCAAATACGTACATCCATTCCAACGATTGCTCCACCAACTAGTAAGCTATTAGCAACATTATTTCGTCCATCTCCAACGTAAACGAGCTTCACATTTTTCAACTTCCCTACATGTTCTCTAATTGTTAATAAATCTGCTAGTGTTTGTGTTGGATGCCACATGTCTGTTAATCCATTCCAAACTGGCACACCAGAATTTTGTGCTAAAGATTCTACAGTCTCATGATTAAATCCACGAAACTCAATTCCGTCAAACATACGCCCTAACACTTTTGCTGTATCCTCTACGGATTCTTTTTTCCCAAGCTGAATATCACCTTTCCCTAAATATTCAGGATTCGCCCCTAAATCTGTACATGCTACTGTAAATGCACAGCGCGTACGAGTGGAGGTTTTTTCAAATAAGAGCGCTACATTCTTATCTTCTAAATAATGATGCGGGATACCATTTTTCTTTTTCTCTTTTAATTCTGCTGCCAAATCTAGAAAATATAACAATTCTTCTTGTGTAAAATCTTTTTCTGCTAGAAAGCTTCTTCCTTTTAAATTTGGTCTAGTCATTAACATACTTCATCCCTACTTTCTCCGTTATTTATACTAAATATCTTTACGAACAATTGGCATACTCATGCAACGTGGACCCCCACGACCACGAGATAATTCCGAACTTAGCACTTCAATTACTTCTATACCGTGCTCCCGTAATAACGTATTGGATACATAGTTGCGATCATATGTAACAACTACACCTGGTGCGATTGCTAATGTGTTCGAGCCATCATTCCATTGTTCACGAGCAGAAGCAATTACATCTCCTCCTCCACATGGAATAAGAACTAATTCACTTAAGCCTAATACCTCTTTTAATGCTTCCATTAAAGAAGTACGATGTGTAATTTTAAGAGTTTCCTCATCTGATCCTTTTTCTAAAATATAAATATTCATATTCCCTTTTGGCCCTTGAATGGCTGGATGAATTGTAAACTTGTCATAATCAACCATTGTAAATACTGTATCTAAATGCATAAATGCTCGGCATTTTGGAATTTCTATTGCTAACACTTTCTTAATTTTATTTTGTCGGCTAAAGAGATTTTTAGCTAAACGTTCAATTGCTTTAGCTGAAGTACGAGCAGACACTCCAATCGCAATTGTTTCTTCATTTAAAATTAGCTCGTCGCCACCTTCAATTGGAAATTTATAATCACGATCTAACCAGATTGGTACATTATGTTTTGCAAATCTTGGGTGATATTTAATGATGTACTCCATGAATAATGATTCACGTCTACGCGCTGGTTCTCTCATCTTATTTATCGTTAAGCCATCGCCCACGCTAGCTGCTGGATCACGAGTAAAATATAAATTAGGCATTGGATCTAAGTAAAACGGATAATGATCTTCCATTAATTCATATAAATGTGTCTTCTTACTTGTTTCAATTTCGTTTTTCCGTACACCGCCCATAATTTTTTGAATTAATTCTTCATTTGAAAAGGAAAGTAAATATTCTTTTAAAGTTTGATGTGCAACATTTACGTCAGCCTGTCCTTCTTTTAAAATACGATCAACAAATTCTTCTCGAAGTTTTTTATCTACTAACGCCTCAGCGGCTAGTTTTTCTAAATAAAGAACTTCAACACCCCGATTGCGTAACGTTTGTGCAAAATAATCATGCTCTTTTTGAATAATTGGTAAGTATGGAATATCATCAAATAATAATTGCTGCAAATAATCTGGCGTCAAGTTTTCCACTTCTTTACCCGGTCGTTTTAATAAAACCGTTTGTAATTCCCCAATTTCTGAAGTAACATGTATCGGATGTTTCATTTGTTGTACCTCCTTTTAAATATGTTTGATGTCTTACAAGTACATAATAAATGCTCTGCACTTTCATCTTTGTGAAAGCATCCACATTATCATTGTGAAATATTAAACAAGTTATTTTTTTAAAATCATACGAATTTGTATTTTTATAACAAACTCTCTCGCTTTTTCAATAAAAAACACATATATTACGCATATATGTTGAATATTCAACTTCCGTATTTAAACAAAAATCCTGTTTTTAATTTTATTAAAAACAGGATTTTTACATCTAAATAATTAAATTTAATCTTTCTTCTATAATCTCCCTATCTGATTTCGACTGTGAAATTATAAGGCATGTATCATTTCCACATATACATCCTATTTTTTCTTTCCAATCTAACTCATCAAATAAAACACCAATAACATGTGCATTACCAGGTAATGTTTTAATAACCAGTAATTGATCTACACAATCAATTTTCACAACAACTTCTCGTAATTTTTTCTTTAACTTTATATCAGTTTGTAAATGCTCTTCTGAGAAAACTTTATATATCATTAATCCTTCTTGAGAAGGTACCTTCGTTAAGTTTAACTCACGAATATCGCGAGAAACCGTAGCTTGTGTTACTAATACATCTTTTTTTGCTAACAATTCTACTAATCTTTCTTGCTTATCTATTTCATACTCCTTTACAAATTGTTTAATTAACCGTTGTCTTTTTTCTTTTTTCATAAAAGACACCCCTTTTAATATTATAGCTCGCTATAATTTTCATCCGAAAGGGAGAGAAAAGAATGTTGCGGAAACGTTCATAGTTTAACTGTAAATATTAAATCAAACTAAATAAAAAAGAGAAGAACAGCATTCTGTTCTTCCTTTTACATTGAAAATCGTTCAATTGTTTGTTTCAAATCAGTTGCTTGCTTCTCTAAATCTTTTAATAATTGATCGATTACTATCATATTTTTAGACTGTTGTAGCGTCACACGCGCCACTTCTTGCGAACCAGCTGACGTTTCTTCAGCAATTGCTGCTACAGCTTTTGTTTGTGCTCCTGTTTGATGAATGTGGCTCACTTGTTCATTCATATAACTACTAATTTGCTGAGTTGCATCGGCTACTTCCATAACACTTGATGACATTTCTTTTAAAATTAATTCCGTAGCTTCCCCACGTTTCGCCTCTTCTTTAGCTATTTTCACTTGTTCTGTCATTTTCATTGCAACTTGTTGTACTTCATCTTGCATATTCCGTAATAACTGAGATATGTTTCTTGCAGAATGATCACTTTCATCAGCAAGTTTACGTACTTCTTCCGCAACAACCGCAAAACCTCTTCCATGCTCTCCTGCGCGAGCTGCCTCAATAGAAGCATTTAGTGCTAATAAATTCGTTTGGCTAGCAATCGCACTCACAACAGACACAATATGTTCTACTTGTTTCATTCGTTCTTCTAACTTCTGTACATTTTGCATTGAATCTTCATTTTCTTTTGCCAATGTTTGAATACCTTGAATTAAAGACGTAAAGACACGAGTACTATGCCCTAAAGCTTGAACCATTTCTGAAGACAACGTATCAGACTGCTTCGCTTTTTCTTCTACTTCACTTGCAATAGACGTCGTTGTATCAACAGCAGAAACAATTGCTTGAATTGATGCTGCTGATTGCTCAGCGCCTGAAGAAATCTCTGCAAGAGTCTCAGATACACCTTGCGCTTGTCTCGTTGCTTCTCCTGTTTGTTTTCTAATCTGCTGTACTTGATTGTTTGTATAAGAAAATGTTGTATCAATATTTTTTACCATGCCCCTTAAGTTTCCTAACATCATATTAAATGCAACACTTAAAGATTTAATTTCATCATCTGTCTTCGGTAATGGAACATCTTCACGAATATCACCATCAGCTGCTTTTCTTGCCGCCTCCTCTAACTTTCGAAGCGGTTTAATTAAAAATACGGCTGCTCCATATGCTAAAATCCCAGACCATACTACCCCTAATAACATAACAAGAATATTATATACAGTTTGACTTACATAACTTTGAAAATAATCGTATATCACGTAAATAAAAAATATACTTGTTGAATATGTAATGAAAGCTAAAACTGTAGTGAATAGCATAAGTTGTGTACGTAATCCAAAAGAAAATGTTTTCCTTTCTTTTTCCATCTTCCCTTTCCCCCTTTTTATAAGCAATATAAATACTACCTATATATTATTATCCATATTTTCATTATAGAAGGATATAGGGATTTTAAAAATTATTATTTCTTTGAATATCAAATTGCACGAAAAAATAAAGGATTCTGACAATTTATGACTAATAACAGAAATAAGGGGCAACATTTGTAAAATATATTTTTAACTGGGGGTTTTGTATGATTCAAGTTCGAAATCTAGTAAAATCATTCGGTTCACTTGATGTGTTAAAAGGAATTGATTTAGAAGTAAAAGAAAAAGAAGTTGTTGTTTTAATTGGTGCCAGTGGTTCTGGTAAAAGTACATTACTTCGCTGTCTTAACTTTTTAGAAATGTACGATGAAGGCGAAATTCACTTACAAGGTGAGCGAATTGATCCAAAGCATTCAAATTTAAATAAAGTCCGTGAAAATGTCGGTATGGTTTTTCAGCACTTTAACCTCTTTCCTCATATGACCTCACTAGAAAACATCATAGAAGCACCTATTCACGTAAAAAAATTAGAGAAAGCAAATGCAAAGGATATTGGAAATCAACTTCTCCAAAAAGTCGGCCTTCAAGATAAAGCGGATGTAACTCCTCATCTTCTTTCAGGTGGTCAAAAACAGCGCATTGCCATTGCACGAGCTCTTGCAATGAGCCCTAAGATTATGCTATTTGATGAGCCTACCTCAGCTTTAGACCCTGAACTTGTTGGAGAAGTATTGCAAGTTATGAAAGAACTTGCTGAAGAAGGGATGACAATGGTTATTGTTACTCATGAAATGAATTTCGCAAGAGATGTAGCTGATCGCGTCATCTTTATGGATGATGGAAAGATTGTAGAAGATGCTCCGCCAGCACAATTCTTTTCAGCTCCATCACATGAACGGGCAAAACAATTTTTACGCAACGTTTTATAATGTAACTTCTGTTTCAAACGAAAAGGAATACATTCATACGGTGCACAACTAATCATCCAAATAAAATATTTCAATAACATACTAAAAAACCATCCGTATGATCAATATATAGGAGGGGTTTTATGAAAAGGAAACTATTAACCATTGTTGCTAGCATTACACTATGTACATCTTTCATACTAGGAGCTTGTAGCAAAGAAAGCTCTACTACTTCATCAAATGGTGAAAAAGAATTTCGCTATGCGATGAGTGGATTATACAAACCTTTTAACTATAAAGAAAATGACGGCAAACTTGTCGGCTTTGATGTAGAAATCGGTGAAGCTCTTGCTAAAAAGATGAACATGAAGGCTACGCCAGTTACAAACCCATGGGAAACGCTAATTCAAGGTCTTCAAGCGAAGAAATATGATGTAATACTGGGTAGTATGGCAATTACAGAGGAGCGCTTAAAAGCTGTTAGTTTCTCAAATCCGTACTATCGGTCTGGCGCCCAAATTTTTGTGGCTAAAAAGAATACCGCTATCTCTTCTCCAGAAGATTTAAAAGGTAAGAAAATTGGTGTTGTAAAAGCTAGTACCTTTAAAAATCTTGTTGCAAAATATACAGATCAAATCACAGAATATGACAGTGATATTACTGCTCTTATGGATTTAGAGCCTGGGCGTGTTGATGCAGTAATTACGGATCAAATGGTTGGTCTACGTATGATAAAAGAAGGAAAATCGAATATAAAAGAAGCCGGAAAACCATTAAATCTTGATGAAATGGGAATTGCTATTCGCAAAGATGATAAAGAAATGGTTGAGAAAGTAAATAAAGCGTTAGATGAAATCATTAAAGATGGTACGTATGAAAAGATCAGTAAAAAATGGTTCGGGCGTAATATTCTTGGTGAAGAGGAAAAAACGAAGTAAGTTAGTAAGTTAGCCATTCAAAAGATTCATAAACAGTGCCCCACTGATTAAGTATTCATTTTATGTGGGGCATTTCATTCTCTACTAAAATCTATACAATATGAGGTGAAACGCATGTTTGAAATTTTTATCTCTACCTATCCCACACTCTTAAAAGCTACTATTGTCACATTACAATTAACATTAACTTCCCTAGTACTCGGTTCATTAATTGGATTATTATTCGCTTTCTTTCGAATCTCTAACAATAAAGTTTTAAATAGTATCGCTCATATCTATATTGCTATTATTCGTGGTACACCTTTAATCGTTCAAATCGCAATTCTCTATTTTGGCATTACATCTGTCATTGTTTTCTCCCCTTTTTGGGCAGGAGCAATCGCTTTAGCAATTCATAACGGTGCATATATTACGGAAATTTTCCGAGGATCCATTCAATCCGTCGACCGGGGACAATTGGAAGCCGCTCGCTCCTTAGGTATGCCTTACCCTTTAGCTATGCGCCGGATTATATTACCACAAGCATTTCGTCTGTCTCTTCCTCCTCTAGGAAATCAATTTATTATCGGATTAAAAGACTCTTCACTTGTCGCTTACGTAGGACTGTCCGAATTATGGGGATCAGGTTTATCAATTGCAGCAGGTAACTTCCAACAATTAGATACTTACATAATCGTTGGTGCATACTATCTCGTACTTGTTCTTCTATTTACTTATTTCGTTAATCTTTTAGAAAAACGACTACAACGAAAAGAAACTAACTCCGTCCAATTCCATAAAAAGAACAAAAAGGAAGTTTCTTTATAAGAAAAAGCAAGCCTGAGATGGCTTGCTTTTTCACTGCAAAAATATATTAATTTTACTGATTTACTTTTTTAATACTCTCGTCTTCCTCTATATGTTCCTCACGATATGAAATATTATGAGGATCTAGTCCATTTCCTAAAGAACCATAGAAATGCTCTCTATGCGGATCCACTAATTCACTTCCGTGATAATACACACGTGGTGTATTCCATAGGGCTGCTAATGCTTTTGTCATCGGCATTTCGTGATAACGTTCCGGCCACATTTCTTTAATCTTCTCTTTTACTAACGGATAGTATTTAGAGCTCATAGCAGGAAACAGATGGTGTTCTGTATGATATGAGAAATTGAAATGTAAAACGTCTACCCAGCGCGGCACTGTTACTGATAAACAGTTTGCTAACGGATCATTTACTGGAACAATTGGATTTAAGCGGTGATTTGTTGCGATATATGCCATTACAATAAAGTTAGCAATTAACAACGGAATGACATATGCAAATAACCATTTTCCAGGTCCCATAATAAACAATAAACTAATCCAAACTGTCCAAGGCAAAAGAAGTTGAAGCCATACAGATTTTTGATTGGATGACTTGAACTCTTTTATAAAATGAAAGAACATTCGAGTCGAATGCAATGTAAATTGAATTGTTAGTGACAGAAAACTAAAGAATGAACGTACATGTAGAGGCATACGATATACCCAACTCAAAAACTTACTCTTCTTAAGTTTCTCAAGTGTCGGCCATGCATCCGGATCATTCTCTTCATGCTGTGTATGAACATGATGCGTTGCATTATGCCACTTTCTCCAAAGCTTTGGCCCTGTTGATAATGGCATAAATGCAATCGCGCCTAAGAAGTCACGAAGCCATGCCTTTCTTACAACAGTTCCATGTAAAATTTCATGCCCTAAAAATCCTAGTGAAGCAAAACATAATCCAAGAACAATCGCAATTCCTAGATTCGCCCACACATTCAATTCAAATACACCAATCGATATTAATCCCGCCAATGCCACAAGCAAATAAGCCAGTCCACCAAATAAACGAGTAGGCACTGGTTTAAATGCTTTTTTCGGCAAATGTGGTGATACACGTGCTGCATACCACCCAAACGTATGAAGCTCCTTCATCCTTTTGCCCCTTTCTTATGCCGCGCCTTGCGCAACTTACATATATCAATTCTTGCTTCCAGATTGATTTTACTAGATGATCCAAAAAGCATCTATTATAAGGAAAATATACTCACTCTATCGTCACTTATTTTTCGCTTTTATTATCAATGAAAAACATTTCTCTTTTTACCCTCTATCAACCTTTCCACATGATGAATCATAACAATAGAATTTCTATATTGTCAACAACTTTTATGACCTAGTAATAAAAGTTGGTTATATTTTTATAATCATACTTTATTTCACTAAAGAAAATGTATAGATTTCATAAGGATTTACCCACTATATTTAGACATTTTCTTAAACGGCATAGACTCTATCTCATTCAATAACTCTCTATGTAATCAACAAACAGAATCATTTGAATTTAGTTTTATATAAATCCTACTTCTTCATAATGCCCCACCTCATTAATTATATTAAAATAATTTATACCCTCTTTTAATAAAAATAGACTTCCTCTAAAACAACACACATGAATTTCATATAATATGGAAATATTAAAAGGAAAATTGTTCTAAAATCAGGAGGTTTCCGCAATGACAAGTGATACATTTCCACAACTGCCACTATCTTATTGGATTGAATCTACTCAGTTTCCTACTTTCCCTCGTTTATCCGAAAATATAAAGACGAAAGTTGCTATTATCGGTGCTGGTATTACAGGTATTACTACTGCCTATTTACTTGCAAAAGAAGGCATCGATGTTGTTTTAATTGATTCTGGTCGTATTTTAAACGGAACGACTGGGCATACAACAGCGAAAGTAACAGCACAACATGATCTTATTTATGATGAATTAATAAATCATTTCGGTGTAGAAAAGGCCCGGCTTTACTATGAATCAAATAATAAGGCTCTACAATTCATAAATAAAACTGTTCAAACATATAAAATCGACTGTAATTTCTCAAATGAAGATTCATATTTATATACAACTACTGATAACGGATTAAGAAATTTATCGAAAGAATATGAAGCTTATCAAAAATTAAATATACCTTGTGACTATGTTCAATCTCTATCGATTCCTATTCCAGTACAATCTGCGCTTGTAATGAAAAATCAAGCACAATTCCATCCCCTTCTTTATTTAAAAACACTTTTAGAAAAGTTTGTGGAGATGGGCGGAAAGGTCTACGAACAAACAACAGCTATGGATTTGGAAAAGGGCGATTATCCACAAATAATTACAAAAGAGGGCCATCATATCACTTGTGAATATGTCGTCTCTTGTTCACATTTCCCTTTTTATGATGCGAATAGCTTTTTCTTTACGCGAATGTACGCAGAACGCTCCTACGCTCTTGCAATAAAAGCAAAAACGGAGTATCCAGGTGGCATGTATTTAAGTATTGATGATCCAAAGCGCTCCTTACGCTATATAACAAACAATGGAGAAAAATTAATTTTGATTGGCGGAGAGAGTCATAAAACAGGTCAGGGAATAAATACGATGCTTCATTATGAAGCACTCTATTCTTTTGCTGAAGCCACTTTTGGAATAGATGAAGTTCCTTATAGATGGTCAGCACAAGATTTAATTACTCTAGATAAGCTTCCTTATATCGGACATATTAACGAAAGAAATCCAAATATATTTGTTGCAACTGGATATCGCAAATGGGGAATGACAACTGGAACTGCTGCCGCTCACCTACTGAAGGACTCCATCCTAAAAGTTCACAGTCCCTATAAAGAACTGTATGCACCATCACGCTTCCATGCAAATCCAGATATAAAAACGTTCCTCTCCCAAAACATTGATGTTGCGAAACATTTAATTGCAGGAAAGATTGAAACCGCATTACGTAAGCCAGAAGATCTCGAAGTTGGTGAAGGATCTGTCGTACATGTTAACGGTAAACGAGCAGGTGCTTATAAGGACAAAGAAGGAAAATTACATATCGTCGATACAACTTGTACACATCTAGGCTGTGAAGTTGAATGGAATAATGGTGATTGTACTTGGGATTGCCCTTGCCATGGTTCTCGTTTTTCAATTGAGGGAGACGTTCTTGAAGGCCCAGCAGATCAACCGTTAAAACGAGTTGATAATGAGTAAACAAATAAAGAAGTTCAACAGAATTACTGTTGAACTTCTTTATTTGCTATAAACCCTTTTCAGATAAAATTCGACACAAGGAGGAAAATATTAACATTAAATAAAATAATATATTCATCTACAAATTAAAAGGGGTGAATATTATGCAACCTTCAGCTCCACCTCATCTAGAATCTACAGAAACTATCTTTCCAAGCTCTATTACAAAACTTGTTGTTTTTATTTGTTGGCTAGCCATTTTAGCTGATGGATATGATTTAGGTATTTACGGTGCCGTTCTACCAAAGCTCCTAGAAGACAAAAGCTGGGCGCTATCACCAGCGCACGCTGGTACAATTGCAAGCTATGCTTTATTTGGAATGTTTATTGGGGCTATTCTAGTTGGAACGATTACAGATCTAATTGGGCGTAAATGGACGCTTATATGCTGTTTAGCACTTTTTTCTATCACAATGGGTTTAGCGGCTATCGCTCCTTCTCCTGAGTTATTTGGATTATCTCGATTTATAGGAGGAATCGGATTAGGCGGTGTTATCCCTACGGCTTCAGCACTCACTGTTGAATATTCACCCCCAAAAAGGCAATCTTTTATTTATGCTCTTATGTTTACTGGCTATCCTTTAGGTATCGTGTTAGGTGCTATTTTGTCCATGCTTATGTTAGAAGATTTCGGATGGAGAATTATGTTTGGTATCGGAATGATTCCACTACTCTTCATTCCTTTCATTATTCGCTATTTACCTGAGTCCATTCAATTTTTATTATCACGTAATCGCCAAGAAGAAGTGAACCAAATTCTTAATCGTTTTCAAATTGAATTTCATGTAAAAGATAAAACTCATCAAGACCCATCTACTATACGAAAGAAAAATGGATTTTTTACTTTATTCTCAAAAGAATACATAAAAGCAACGCTACTTTTTTGGATCACTTATATAATGGGAATGTTTTTAATATACGGTTTAAACACTTGGTTACCACAGATGATGCGCCAGGCAGGATATCCTCTTGGGTCTAGTCTGTCATTTCTACTTATGCTAAATATTACCGCAGCTATCGGCGCATTATTCGCTGGAGCAATTGCTGATCGTATAGGAGCAAAAATTGTTATTAGCATCTCTTATCTTATGGCAGCCATATGTATCGGACTATTAACAATCAAACCATCTGTTACAATCATTTATCTTTTAATTGGCCTTGCTGGTATTGGATCAGTCGGTATTACTCAAATATTAAATGCATATGTAACACAATACTTCCCATCACATATCCGAGCTACCTCCTTAGGCTGGGGACTGGGGCTTGGCCGAGTTGGTGCAATTGCTGGCCCAATTCTCGTCGGTATTATTATGACAATGCAATATGACTTAGCATGGAATTTTTACTTATTCTCCTTTGCAGGTCTTATCGCAGCTATATCTGTTTTCTTCATTCCTACAAAATAAAAAGGGCACAAACTTACTTGTGCTCTTTTTCATATGCTTCAAACAACATATCTCGAAACAATGTATTTAAACTCTCAATATCGATTCCTGATCCCTTTTCAATTCCTTTTACATATTCCTGATAGTAATGAATTTGTTCTTCTAAAAATTGATTTAGCACCTTAATTTTCAATCCAACATCTAATTCAGTACCTGCTTTTTTCTTTATTAACAACTTTTCAATTTCATCTAATACGCTACGTTCTAATGATAATTCTGTAATCAATCGGTCAAATTCTACAGGAGGTAAAGTCGTTTTCTCTTCTAGCCACTTACAAGCTAAAATGGGACGTAATACATAAAAGTACTTTTTCAGCTTTACATTCTCACCTTGCAAAAATTCACGATAATTTTTCGACGCCATATGTAAATAATGATATATCGTTGCTTTTGGATCAAAATTCTTCTCACTCATCTGTTGAAGTAGTTCTGGAAAATTAGAGTTTTTCGAATAAAAAATTGGTGATCGAATCCACTCAAGTAAAGCAGGATTCGACTTCGCGAATAGTTGCAACGCCTTTTTAATATCCCAACCACTTATATCTAAATCATCACTAATTGGATATTCAATTACATCTCGTTTGTCATGAATTGATAAATACCATTCTACCGGATGTATATAAACAAACCTAACATCATAATCGCTATCTTTCGATGGAAAACCCCAAGCACGACTCCCTGATTCTACCGCAAATAAAATTTTCACATCATTCTCTTTTTCAATTCTTTCTAACTCCAACTCGATTTTCTCTCTCATTGCATAACACCTCCATTTTTTGATTATTTCCTTGGAAATTCGACAAATACAATACTAATTTTACTACATACCAAAAAAACTGTCAGAAATTACTGACAGCCTAATGAAACGTCTATTGTTGCTTTTCGATTACAGTAGTAGCAATTCGTTCAAACTCTTTTTGAATCTCCTCTTTATATGCATCTACTATTGAAAAATCCATAGCAGCAATATAAATTCGTTCTAATTTATCACGAACCGATTTTGCTTTCGCTAAGAAAGACATCGCCTCATTCATTTTTGCTTTATATTGAATGGAGACATCACGAATTTCCTTCGCATATTTCTCATCCGTCCCTGGCGTAACAATAAGGGCATACATATCAATAATTTCATCACCCTCGCGACTTGGAAAATATTCATGTGGTGCGGTGCTATCAAAAATTGCAAATCCTAATTCTCTTACGATAACCATATCAAGACTATTCGGGTCAAATCCGCAATGATATACTTCAACTTCAAACCCTTTTTCTTCAGCTGCCTTAGCTAACTTTTTGAGCATCGTTGATTTTCCAGAGCCTGGGCGCCCTTTTATAAAATAACGATGTGGTAACCCTTCTGTTAAATTAGGAACAAAATCAACTGCTCCTTTCGGTGTAGCAGCTCCTAAAAAACGATGTTTTACAAGCGATTGTCTCCCGCTTTTATCTGCAAATAATTTCTGGATTAGCTGATTGGTTAGTTCATTTGCTTTATTAAAATCTATATTATCAATATATATCTTCTCCCACTCATCATGTATAACCAATGCCTCTTTAAAACGTACGTAAGCAGACTGAAAAGCTTTGCTTGCTTCTGAAACAAATCTTTCAATTTCTAACTTCTGCTTTCTTAGTTTATCTGAGTCCCAAGCAATTCCTAAATTTATATACTCTTCAACAACTCCTGGCATTTTTGGCTCAATAACATGCGGCGATGTCCCATCAACAATTCCTACTTTTAATTTTGGGATAATTACACCATCAACCGATTTATTATCAGAAGAACAATGTAAAAATTCAATATCATATCCTTTTTCAATCCATTCACGACCTATTGCCTTTATTAAAGAAGATTTTCCCGTTCCTGGGCCACCCTTTAAGATAAATAATCTGTCTAATCCTTTTAAATTCTCTTCGTATAAATTGTGAAATCCCCTAGCTGTATTACCACCAGCATAATAATTTAATACATTTCCTGTCACTGCACTCACTCCTTCGCAGCATTCTATTTACATAAGCTACAATATGCGAGCAGCTTTATTTGGGTGAATACCTATTTTGTATTGCACGAAAAAAGGAAATGAATTACAATTTAACTATCGGAAAATTCCGATTTTAAAAACTGAATACTTCTTTATCAAGAGAGGCAGAGGGACCGGCCCTTTGAAGCCCAGCAACCTCAGTTTATACAAACTGAATAGGTGCTAATTCCTGCAAAATGCATTGCATTTTGGAAGATAAAACTCAACTAGCATGTAAAGCTCATCTTTCTTGATACTGAAGGATGAGCTTTTTATTATTTGAAAAACATATATTGGAGGTATGTAAAATGAAAGTAATTGATTTATCGCAAACATTTGAAAATAATATGTCTCAATTTCCTGGAACACCTAAAATACAACTAGAAGCTGTTACAAGTGTTGAAGAATCAGGCTATCAAGTTACAGATTTTCATTCTGTCGTTCATGTTGGCACGCATTGTGATGCTCCTGCGCATTTTATTTCAGGCGCAACGACCATCGATCAATTACCGCTGGATCAATTTGTAGGTGAAGCTGTTCTTATAGATGTAACACATATTCAAGAGCGAAAATTACCTAAGGCAGTATTGCATAATACTGACATAAAAGAAGGTGATATTGTTATTTTTCATTCTAATCTATCCACAAAATGGAATACAGAGGCTTATGAGAAGGAAGCATTTTATCTTTCTGAAGAATTAGCTAAAGAACTAGTGCGATTAAAAGTAAAATCTATCGGTTTAGATTTCATTTCTCCTGATGAAGTCACAACAGAAACATCACCGATTCATCACATATTACTAGGGAATAATATTTACTTAATTGAAAACTTAACAAATCTAGATGCTATCGAAACAAAACGTTTCTTTTTCTCAGCAGCACCTTTAAAAATTAAAAATAGTGACGGTGCTTTCGCAAGAGCATTTGCTGTTATTTTTTAAACACAGCCTATAAAAAAAGCAAAGGCCACTATTGGTCTTTGCTTCTATATTTTCTATTTAAATTAAGAAAGAATTGTTCCACACGAGGACGCACCCAAGCTAAACAATCTATCTCTTTCTTCTTTGTGCAAGCTATCTCTTCTCCATCTACCATTTCAACAAGTTCTAGTTCTAACAGTTGCCTCGTGAATGCTAACATATTCACTTCTTCGGATGGATACTCTTCTTTTAATTTCTCCTCAATTTCTCCCAATAAAAAACCGTCACGCATCATTGCCAATGCATCAATCCAAAGTGGCGGCATTTCATATTTTTCTCCTGTAATTGTATCTTTTACAATATAATTCTTTTGCTCTTTTCGAAATTGAATCGTGTGTAAACATACAGTCGAATTTAATGTTAATTCCATCATACCACCTCTTTCATAATATCTGCATAGAAAAAAGGATGCGCGTGCACCCCTTCTTATCTTTTCATAACACTACTGAACCGTTACATGAGCAATCAATCTCATGTCGATATTTTCCTCCATTATAAACGAAGTATTTTATAAAAAAAACCCTTCTTGAAACATTTTATAAAATGTTTATATTTACACAACAAGAACACTTTTCTGAAAAATCTTTTCTCCCAATACATTAAACGGTCGGCAGAAAAATTTCTACTTTCGTTCCTACTCCTAGACTACTTTGGATCGTGATACTCCCTTGATGTTCCTTAATAATTTTATATGTAATCATTAACCCAAGTCCTGTGCCAGTCTCCTTTGTTGTGTAAAACGCCTTGCCGATTTTTTCTAACTTCTCATTCTCTATACCAAATCCTTGGTCTTCAACAGAAATACACAAATGTCCTTGCGTTTTTTGATATGCACGAATATGAATTTCTCCACCCTCTGGCATTGATTCTATTCCATTTTTAATGATATTTAATAACACTTGTTTTAATTGCTTGTCATCACCGTTTATAGCCGGTAAATTCCCATCTACTTGTAAATGACATTTAACTCTATATTGCGTTGCATAACTTTCCATTAGATGCACAACATATAGAAGGATGTCTCGTATATTACACCTTTCATAATTTGTTGGCTTTGGTTTTCCTAACAACATCAATTCACTAACAAATCCATTAACCCTTTCAATTTCTTGTAGCATAATGTCGTAGCTCATCGTATCAGTTGGATTTCTTTCTTTTTGCATTTGCGTAAACCCTTTTAACGCTGTTAGCGGATTTCGAATTTCATGGGCAATTGTTGTAGACATAGTCCCAATCACAGCTAAATTTTCCGTCTCTTTCATATTGTTCATCATTTCAACCACTGTTCTTACATAAGATTGAAATCGTTTTAATAAAGAATGTGAAATAATGAAATAGAATATACATAAAACAAGTGGAATTACCACTTTTAAATCTTGTAATAGCAATGTGAAAAATACGTACTTTCCAATTACACTAAAGGACACTAAATAAAAGTATTTTCTATTCACGAAAACTGGGGCAAATAAAATTAATAACATTTCTACCATACTACCATGTTCAAAAGGTCTATCCGTTCGCAAATAAATCATTAAATTATTCACAAGATTGATAAACATGTACCCAAATAAAAATAAATATTTTACAGAATATACATACCCTCTTTTTTGAAGATATATAGAAATAGGAAATAATGCTATTACAAATATAGGCACACCTATCCCAAGACTACCTTCTGGCCAACCTACCGCTGTTCCACTAATATTCATAGCAGGATATACAAAATAATATATAGCGTCATATAAAAAGAATATAATATAAAATAATAATATAAATACCTTTAAGGCTCTTCTTTCTTCATAAATCAAGCTCTTGTATTTATTCATATAAAAACTCCCCTTGATCGATACAAAAAACTTTCATTGTTATCTCCTTAAAGTATAAGTATGAAATTGCTTTCAGGGCAATATTTAACCTTATAATAATGAAAGGAAGGAGATCTCTCCTTCCTTTTGGTAACAACTTACATCCATCTTACCCTGTCATGTAACAATCCATCCGTAAAATTATTATGCCCTATTACAAAATCCTTCATATATAAATTTAAATACTCACCGTACTTACTTTCTGTATTTAATAACAACTCCTCAACATAATAAGCACCTTGTTCAAATTGATCTAAAAGTAAACTGGACAAGCCCGCATAAATCCCGCACCCTACTTGAAAATACGTTGCATTCGTTTTATATTTACGAAAAACTTGGCTACTATTCATCACATTATACATATATGTCTCACTATTTTCATAAACGAGTAACACACCGACCAAGTCCTCTCCAGCAACCTCTTCTTCCGCTGGATTAAACACTTTACGATTCCAGTTCCATAAATCTTCTACTTGATCTAAGTTCTGTCTAATTATATTTGTTGTATACTCATTAATTCGGTAAAGAAAACCAACTTCCATATTAAAGTTTTTCCCTAAAATTAATACTTCCTCATGTGGCATTAAACAACCATAGAATTCTTTTTCTCCTAACTTCACTTTATACTCTGAAGCATATACATCTTCATAAAAGTAAAGAGGACGATGATGACTCATATACATCGGATAACTCCAGATTGCTTCATCTAAAAATCGCTCTACTGCCCATGAAGCATAAAGTGTATGTGGCTTTATAAGTGCTGTATCATTCAAAAACGATGTGTCATGTTCTACAATATAACATGCTCTTGGCCTTTCACTTGGTCGTTCCTTCATAAGCTCAACAACCATCCATTGAACAACACCTGGATTCATACCTGAACCTATAATCGCTTTTGTATTTGTAAATTTCTCTTTCTCCTTCTCAAACCTTGTATATCTTTCCGTAAGCTGAAAGCCGATTAAGCTATCGTCCTGATCTACTGCCTCATTTTCCAAGGCTGAGTTAATATAACAAATTCCTAGTTCATTACAGCAGCTTAATACTCTAATTGTATCTGCCCCTGAAACATCAATCACAACACTCGTTCTTTTTTCTTTTAAATGTTGTTTAAATTCCACTACATTTTGAAGGTTTATTTCATATAAATATAATTGACTTTTCAAATTCGAAAACAACTCATCATAATAAGTCCTATCTTTTTGTTTTATATCCACCAAATGAAATTTGGCATTCTTTAATACTTCATAAATTGGATCTTTTTCATTTGCTATCGCTTGATTTAAAATTGCTAAAACTGCTTTTGCTGCTCCACCAGCACTACCAAGCAATGTAATTGATAACGAATTCGGAAACTGCTCCACAAACAAAACCCCTTTAATAAATTAGTTGAGCAGCTCCTCCTCAAAAAATAAATTGAATACATAAAAAGATAGCTCGTACACAATTTTTATAAGTTAGTGTAAAGTTACCTTTTAAAAAATCACACTATACTATGTTTATATTCAATTCATTTTTCCCCTCATCTTCAAATTAAACTAAAACAAATAGGCTCGACCTTTTCTTCTGCATATAAAAGAAAAAGTCAGCCCTTCCAACTAATCTACGGACAATGGACGGATTTTACATGTTGAATATTCACATACATTTTTGCATCACGTGCTTTTGATATTTCAATATGACCTTCATCAATTTTCGCCATTTTTCCAATTTTATTGGACTCCTCACCTAAATCAAACACCATAATTTTCCCAGTCATTTTAATAAGCTGTTCTTCAAATGTTCTAGCTAATGTAATATTTAACGGATTTACGGGGAGTTCATTTTTATTGAGGGCATACGGTACTTGGTTTTCTTTATACGGAATTAACCATTTTAAATGCTTTAAAGATATATATACCGTTTTATAAACCGGACTATAAAAAACAATATAGTCGTTCATCACACTTGTAACATAACCATGTATTGGAGCATTTCCTGCTACATAAACTTCTGTAAAAATCCCTTTAGAAGTACTTAATACTTTTCTCAAAGAAATTGAAGGGGATTCCCTCTTAATTACAGAATCAACATCTGGTTTTAGTATGTCTTCGTCATGTGGTCTTAAAAATTTATAGTATTGTACATGATATAAAGATATATATACATAGTCTTGTCCATTGTAAAGAACAATAATGTCATTTCCTACGTCTATTAATATACCTTTAAACCTTTTTTCACCGATTAATTTAACATATATATTTTCCCCAATACTTTTGTTTAACTCATTCATCTATATCCTCCTTCCTATGAATTTCAGCTTCCCTATCTTCCTTTTCAAAAAAATAATCAGGGCAATGTTCTGTCTTAATAGTAAGTAATTCCTTTTCATACTATCGAAATAAGAAATTGTTCTTCTCTTTCCCTCATAATGCCCCTCTTATTTATTAAACATTATTCATCTTCATTCTTTTTACATTTCACTACTTGACTCACACTCTTAATATGATAATTAATGATATAAATAACTTCATCACCGTTTACTAGCGTAATACATTCTTCATGCACTTCACTTAATAGGCCTTCTACACACTCTGGGCCGCCACGGTTAATCTTTACCCACTTATACTTCAAGTCACGTAATACATCGACGAAAGTATCATCATCAGAGCAGAAACATGAAACATAGCCATCGCCACATTTACTTTCTTTCACTTTCTTAACTAGACTCTTCACATGTTTCAATTGGTAATATACTAATTCACCAAGAGGAAGTTGTAATGTAAGGTAATCTCTTCCTAACGATACAAGTACCCCCACTCGACTCTCTGGTCCACGAAGATTTACTTTTACAGTCTCACCGACTAAGCCTTTAATTTGTTCACAGCATAATATACTTTCCAAATTTGTATCCTCCTTTCTTATTATCTTCCTCTTCTTGACTGTCTTTGTGCGCGAGCTCGACCTGAATCATTACTTTCACTTTCGCTTTCACTTTCGCTTTCTTCGCTCTCTCTACAAGGTACTGTTACACTCTTAATATGAGATACTGCAACTAATATAACTTCTTCTTTTACAATTAGTGTCACAAATTCACAAGAAACATCTTGTAAAATACCTTCAACTTTCTCTGGGCCACCACGATTAATTTTCACCCAGCAATATTTGAAGCTTTGAAGTAACTTTTCAAAGTCATCTTCACATTCACATTCCAACCATCTGCAATCATCTGCTTTACAATCTTTCGCATTTTTTGTAATACTTTTCAGATGACGAATCTGATAGTAATAGAGCTCTCCTTTTTCATTCTTTAATACAAAGTAATCCGAACATACAGCGACTATTGTCCCTTTTTGAGATTCTGGACCACCCCTGTTTACTCTCACAAAAGATCCAATTAAGTCTTTCAGAAAATCACAATGAAATAAACTCACGAGAAAACCCCTTCCATTAATTTATAAGCTTTTGCACTGATAGTATATGTATCTGTACAGGTTACGTTCTCTATGTTTGTCCTAGCTAGAAAAAAATATGCTTTTAACATGGTAGACTACTACCTATCAAAATTTGAAGAAAGGCTAAGAACTCCTTATGTTTTTGATATCTTCAAACAAAAAATCCCTTATGAATATACATTTCTGCATATCTTCATAAGGGATTTTCCATAGTTTAATCTTCGTCTTTAACATCCATATCTTCTGGAATTGGTTCGTTCAATATTTCTTCCACTAATTGCTTATATTTCTCCATTTGTTCTAAATGTGTATTAAATTGTTCTTTATTTACTAAATATTGCTCTCCATCGAATAGCGCACGAATTTTCTTTTGCTGAATTAACTCTTCAATATACGATTTTGGTAAATTCAAATACTCCGCAGTCTCTTCTATTGTTATATACAATGCCTTCATTCCTTTATTATTTTTTCATCTATACTGTATCTTACTTTACTTTATTTTTGTAAACAAATAAAAAAGATTTTGTAAATGCAGTTCAAAAAGCAGGTAGATGCATTCCATATATTGTATAGTATTATATAGTAAGAATTTTTTAAATATAGAATGGTATTACCCATTTACACAAAGGAGAGTTAACATATGGCTACTCGTCACATCATTACAATGTTAGAAAAAACACTACAAGTTGAAACAGAAAACACAATTTCTCATTTGAATGTATCTTTATCTGATCGTTTTCTTTCTCAAAGCACAGCAATACATGAAAACAATTGTTATCATACAATTGGTGAATGGTACAAAAATCATTTCTTATTCCAACAAGATGATTTCCTTTGGGCTAAATATGCCTTCTATGACGCATATTGTGAAGCCATCCAAAAACAAGGTCATCTTACAAAACGCGTCCGTCAAATATTAGAATCATTGGCTCGAAAACACGGAAAACAGTATATTGCTTCTATACTAAATATGCCATTTCCTAATAAACGCGCTAAAGGGACAGCGTAATTTAGCCATGTTCTGTGTAAGCAAAACATAGCTAAATTGTTTTCTAGGATGCTTTACCAATAAAATGTTCATATCATATGAACTGATGAAACCGGTGTCATTATAATGATAGAAAATATAGTAAACAGGAAAACCCCCACGTACATCTCTCATTCACTTGAATAGAGAAATACGTGGGGGGATACTTGTTCCTTATTATTTCATCATCTGCTTAATCAGTTCGCGATTTCTCTTCTTAAATACTTCATTATGAGAAGAAACCATTCCGTACTCACTTGCATCTGGTTGGATAAATTGTTTTGCTTTATTCACAGCATTTCCAGCATCTTGAAATGCACCTGCAATTAAGTGTAGTTTCCCTTCGTGCTTTAAAATATCTCCAGCAGCATATAATCCATCTACTGAAGACTCACTATTTGCATTACCTGCAATATAATAATTATCTATAATTGCAACGTCTAACTCACTATTTTCTAATAATGTAATGTCGCGTTCATATCCATGATTAATAATAACTTCATCAATAGGTAAATGAGAAACCTCACCTGTTTCATGATTTGTTAATTCTACATATTCGATCGCTTCATGATTATCACCAGCAATTAATTTTGTAATCGATGTATTAAAGAAACACTCCGCTGAGCTGTTCATAAGTTGTTTTACTTGTGCTTCATGACCAGATAATTCTTCTTTTCTATAGGTTACATACACTTTTTTCGCAATTGGTTCCAATTCATTTGCCCAATCAACAGCAGAATTGCCTCCACCGGAAATAATAACTGTTTTACCTTTGAAACGCTTTAAAGATTTAACTGTATAATTTAAATTCGATACTTCAAATCGCTCAGCACCTTCAATAGATAACTTTTGCGGTTTCAATATACCACTTCCTGTTGCGACGATAACTGTTTTTGAAAAGTGTTCTTCGCCAGTACTTGTTTTTAATGTAAAAGTACCATCTTGATTACGAATAATCGATTCTACTTTTGTATCTAATACAACTTCCGGCTTAAATGTTAACCCTTGCTGTACAAGTTGTTCAATTAACTTATCACCTGTAACTGGCAATAGTCCTCCTACATCCCAAATCATTTTTTCCGGATACACATGTATTTTTCCACCTAAATGTGGTTGAAATTCTATTATTTTTGTTTTCATTTCTCTGAGTCCACTATAAAAAGCTGAATAAAGCCCTGCAGGTCCTCCGCCTATCACGGTTACATCAAACAATTCTTCTCGATTCATTCGTGCTCACTCCTCAGCTATTAATCATTGATTATCATTCTCAATAAAATATAACCTGTTTCCGCAAAATTTACAATCAAAATTACTATTGACAATACACCTATATAAAATTATATTATTTAAAGAATCAATAGTGATAATCATTATCATTTTGTTAATAATTAGCAAATTTGAGATTACATCTTATTTTATTAATATGGTTAATACTATATTATAAAATCTCATATTCAAGATTTTTAATAAATCATTTTGCTTTACCACTACTCTTTCAAAAAGATTGCAGTTAAACAAATTATTGTATACACATATCATCTATGTTAAAGGAGAAAGACGATGAAAAAGTTATTTATTTCACTAACAGTTCTTTTCGTTCTTGTTATGAGTGCTTGTAGCAATGGCTCTACAGACAAAAAGAACGATGCAAAAGGTAGTAAATCAGAAACAATTACATACCAATCTGAAAATGGTAAAGTAGAAGTTCCTGCAAATCCAAAACGCGTTGTTGTACTATCATCATTCGCTGGTAACGTAATGTCATTAGGTGTAAATCTTGTTGGGGTAGATTCATGGTCTAAACAAAACCCACGTTTTGATAGTAAACTTAAAGATGTTGCTGAAGTATCAGATGAAAATGTTGAAAAAATCGCTGAACTAAATCCAGATTTAATCATTGGTTTATCAAATGTTAAAAATGTCGATAAGTTAAAGAAAATCGCTCCTACTGTAACATACACTTACGGAAAAGTTGATTACTTAACACAGCATTTAGAAATTGGTAAGTTATTAAACAAAGAAAAAGAAGCAAAAACTTGGGTTGATGACTTCAAGAAACGTGCACAAGAAGCTGGTAAAGAAATTAAAGCAAAAATCGGTGAAGATGCAACAGTTTCTGTTGTAGAAAACTTCAACAAACAGCTTTATGTATACGGCGAGAACTGGGGCCGCGGAACAGAAATTCTGTACCAAGAAATGAAATTAAAAATGCCTGAAAAAGTAAAAGAAAAAGCATTAAAAGAAGGTTATTACGCATTATCTACTGAGGTATTACCTGAATTTGCTGGTGATTACTTAATCGTAAGTAAAAACAAAGATACTGATAACTCATTCCAAGAGACAGAATCATATAAAAACATCCCAGCAGTAAAAAATAATCGTGTATATGAAGCAAACATGATGGAATTCTATTTCAATGATCCACTTACATTAGATTTCCAACTAGACTTCTTCAAGAAGAGCTTTCTTGGTAAATAATACAAACAAGAGGAATTCTTAATTTAAGAATTCCTCTTCCTTTATTCTATGAACAGAAAAGATGTGAAACGAATGACAAAAGATCATGATAATCCACGTTCTATAGCTTTTACATACAAACTAATTTTAAGCTTAATTGCATTCTTTCTTATTTTTATGGTTGCAATGGTATTAGGTGCTGCAGATACTTCGATAAAAGATGTATGGTTAGCACTCACTTCCTCCGCTAAAGGAGACAAAATATCTATTATTCGAGAAATACGTTTACCACGTGAAGTTGCTGCTATTTTTGTAGGAGCTGGATTAGCCGTTTCTGGAGCAATTATGCAAGGATTAACACGAAATCCACTTGCGGACCCTGGATTATTAGGGCTATCTGGTGGAGCAAATGCTGCGCTTGCACTAACACTTGCTTTCAATCCTTCCATCAGCTATCTTTACTTAACGTTAGCTTGCTTTATCGGTGCTGCAATTGGCGCAATTATGGTATTTGGAATTGGTATGGTGAAAAAAGGCGGCCTTTCTCCTCTTCGAATTGTATTAGCGGGCGCTGCAGTTTCAGCATTTCTACTCGCAATTTCAGAAGGAATTGGCATTTACTTTAAAATTTCACAAGATGTATCACTTTGGACTGCTGGGGGCGTAATTGGAACAACTTGGAGCCAATTAAAAATTATTATTCCAGTCATTTCAATTAGTATCTTTATCGCTATCTTACTAGCAAAAAAATTGACAGTTCTTAGTTTCAGTGAGGAAGTGGCTATTGGACTAGGTCAAAAAATTATTGTTATTAAAACTATTTTATTTATCATTATTATCTTACTTGCAGGTGCATCTGTAGCGCTTGTTGGAAATATGGCATTTATCGGTTTAATGGTACCTCACATGGTACGCCCAATTGTCGGTCCAGATTACCGATTTGTTATACCGATGTCAGCAATTGCTGGAGCTTCCTTTATGCTACTTGCAGATACAATCGGACGTACTATTAACGCTCCGTACGAAACACCAGTTGCGGCAATTGTCGCGATTGTAGGATTACCATTCTTCCTATTCATTGTACGTAAAGGAGGAAAAACATTCTCATGATGCAATCTATTTTAAGAAAACAGCGTCTCATTATACTCGCTTTACTTATAGTAATCATCACAACCATTGTAATTGGAATGGGACTTGGTTCAGCATCTTTATCTTATGATCGACTACTCCCAACATTAATGGGGCAAGGGACTTTTAAAGAGGAGTTCGTTTTATACTCTTTAAGACTACCTAGAATTGTCATTACATTATTAGCTGGTATGGCTCTCGCTTTATCAGGGGCTATTCTGCAAGGAATTACCCGAAATGATTTAGCTGAACCTGGTATTCTTGGTATTAACTCTGGGGCTGGTGTTGCTGTTGCTATTTTCTTTTTATACTTTCCAATAGACGTAGGTTCATTTCTTTACTTACTACCTGTCGTTGGATTTATTGGGGCATTTCTGACAGCTGTTCTAATTTACGTATTTTCATATAGTAAATCAACTGGACTTCAGCCGGTGCGATTAACATTAACCGGTATCGGTTTTGCATTTGCACTATCTGGAACGATGATTGTCCTTATTTCATCCGCGGATCGTATGAAAGTAGACTTTATTTCAAAATGGATTGCCGGAAATATTTGGGGAGATGACTGGATCTTCGTTTTAGCAATGCTCCCATGGTTAATCGTATTCATTCCGTTTATTTTCTATAAAGCAAATCGATTAAACATCTTAGCATTAAACGAACCAGTCGCAATCGGCGTTGGAATTGAAATTGAAAAAGAACGCAGGTACTTATTAGTTGCAGCCGTTGCACTTGCAGCTGCAGCTGTTTCCGTAACAGGAGGAATTAGCTTTATCGGATTAATGGCTCCTCATATCGCGAAATCTTTAGTAGGTCCAAGACATCAAATCTTCATGCCTATTGCCCTTTTAATCGGCGGATGGCTATTATTATTAGCAGATACAATTGGACGAAATATCGTTGATCCTAATGGCATTCCAGCAGGTATTGTCGTTGCTTTAATTGGGGCTCCTTACTTTATGTATTTGTTGCTTAAGAAAGCGTAAAAACATCCTCAATTTTGAGGATGTTTTTTCCTTTCGTTTCCTTCTCCTAACCCTTTATTCACCATTCATATTTCCTACCTCAATACAATTCCTGAACAAAATATTTTTGATTATAAACTCTATTAATGTTATATTATCACATATAACTTTTACGTTTTAAGGAGTATCGTATAATGAAAGCTATTTCTATTATTCTTATCTTAATTGGAATTTTTGGTATCTTAATGGGCGGAATGATGTTCGGAGATATCGGTATTGCTGCAATTATTGGTTCATTAGCAGCACTATTCTCAGGAATCGGTTTTTGGAAATTAGATTCGCAACTCAAAAATATATCTAAATAATTAAAATCCTAAAATGGCCATGGAAGAATATATATTCTTTCACGGCCATTTTAATACACATTGAATAACATTTCCGTTAGATTTCTACTGTTGCCCATACCCTTCAAACTTCTTCGCCAAATTCTCCATCTCGTCTTCTGGCAGTAACTTCGGTTCTCCGACGCTTTTTGTTTGATAATAAATTTGAGCACAAAACTCAATCTCTTCTGCAATAGTAAACGCCATTTTTATATTATTTGCCCCAGCAATTAAACCGTGATTCGCAAGTAACACTGCACGGCGATCAATCATGCCTTCAAAAGCAGCATCTGCTAATTGCTTCGTACCAAATGTCTCATACGGCGCACAGCGTACATTCGGGCCTGCAAAAGCAATTAAATACGATACTGCAGGAAGTTCCCATCCTAATGATGCAATCGTCTTTGCATAAGGAGAATGTGTGTGTACAAGCGCATTTATATCTTCACGCTTTCTATAATAAATAAGGTGCATATCTAGTTCACTTGATGGCTTTCTTTCTCCTTCTACTACTTCACCATCTAAGTTTAATATAACTACATCTTCAGGCTTTGTTTCATAATAATCTAAACCACTTGGACTAATCGCAACAAGACCTTGTTCACGATTAAAGATACTAATATTACCGCCCGTCCCCTTTGTTAAACCACTAGAAATCATTTTCTTTCCATACGCTACAATTTCTTCTCTTTCTTTTTGTAATAACATATACATCCCCCTAAGTATGAAGCTTATGATGACTGACTTTTATATTTATCTACTTATTGAAATAGCTTTTTTAAATTCTCCGTAAACGGTGCCTTTACAATCCCTTTTTCTGTAATAATCGCTGTTACATTTTCATGTGGAGTAACATCAAATGCTGGATTATATACTTTACTTTCTTTCGGAGCTGAATATTGTCCAAAGCGATTAATCACTTCAGAAGCATCTCTTTCTTCAATCGGAATTTCTTTTCCTGTCGATGTCTTTAAATCAATTGTCGGTGTTGGCGCTGCTACATAAAATGGAATGTTGTAGTACTTAGCTAAAATAGATACGCCTAATGTGCCAATTTTATTTGCTACATCACCATTTGCTGCCACACGGTCGCATCCAACGATTACTGCATCAATCTTCCCTTGTGACATGACCATAGCTGCCATATTATCCGTAATAACAGTAACGTCAATACCCGCTCGCTGCAGTTCTAATGCTGTTAACGTTGAACCTTGTAATCTAGGACGCGTTTCATCCGAATAAATTTTTAAATTCCATCCTTTTTCTTTCGCTAAATACATTGGAGCCGTCGCAGTACCATACTTAGTCGTCGCTAAAGCACCTGCATTACAGTGCGTTAATACTCCCATTTCATCATGGAATAATGTTAATGCATGCTCTCCAATTTGACGGTTAATTTCTTCATCTTCTCTATGAATTTCTTTTGCCTCTTCTAGTAATCTATTTTTCAGCTGTGAGATTGATAAGTGAGCATTATCTGTCGCTACACTTTCCATTCTTTCAAGCGCCCAAAATAAATTTACTGCAGTCGGTCTTGATGTCGCCAAGTATGTACATACCTTTCTTACTTCATCCATAAATCCTTCTTCCGTACTTTCAGCAAATCCCTTTATCCCTAAATACACTCCATAAGCAGCTGAAACACCAATCGCGGGTGCACCTCGTACTTTCATTACTTGTATTGCATCCCACACACTTTCAGCTGTTTTAAAAGATTCATAGACAATTTCATTTGGTAATAACGTTTGATCTAACAAAACTAAAGCATCATCTTTCCACTGAATTGGTATTAATTGCTCTTCCATCATATTCTCCCCTTACTTCGCGTAGTGCGTTGACTGTTCTTTTAACGTTTCTACAAAACTTGTGCCCGTTATATATTGATTCGCTCGTAAAATAAAACTCTTCGCTACTTGAAGACAAATTCGCTCCGCTCTAGCACGTGCTTCCTCATTCCCAATACAAGTAATATCTTTTACTTTCGCTAATCCAACAATACGGCGAATTAATTCCAGACCTGTCACTGCAGCTGTATCCTCTAATACAGATTGCAAATAGACTTCGCTAAAGCCTTCTTCCTTCGCCATAATCTCGGTCACATGAATATCCCAAGCATCTAAAAACTTCTGCTTAAATAAATCAATTACCTCTACCATCGTAGTTTGTAACCAATCCATATACGTATCTTTCTCAGCTCCAGGTGACATCGTTGCATCTGCATTCACCCAAGCAAACATTAAATTCGCCATTACATTCCCAACGTCATATCCCATAGGTCCATAAAAAGCAAACTCAGGATCAATAACCTTTGTAGAATCATCTCTTACAAAAACAGAGCCAGTATGTAAATCACCATGAAGTAATGCCTGTGCATTCGTCATAAAAGAAAATTTACGTTTCGCTACTTCCATACGCAGCTCTTTATCACTATAAATATGTTCCCTAATCCATCCCTCATTTAACGGAAATAACTCATTACGCTTATTATGATTGGTAAATGGTTCTGAATATACGAGGTCCTCTGTAATCTCACATAATTCAGGATTTATATAATTCTTCACAAGTTCCTTCTTCTCTTTATGATTCATTACAACATCCGATGTTAACAAAAGTGTATTTACCATAAAAGTAGTTAAATCATCCGCAAATCTCGGAAATATTTGATGATTTATAAGTGCTGTACGTAATATTGTGTGATCCGATAAATCTTCCATTACGCAACAATTCATCACACTATCAAATAAATACACCTTAGGAACAAGTCCAGGTGCTAACTCATCCTCTAACTGCAAAACATCTGATTCTATACGAATACGATTCGTCGACAACTTAAACTCATCTGAAATGCGAGCTGTATCCCCAGCTTGCTTTACGATGACAGACATGTTCTCTTTTTCATCCCAAACGCGGAACACATAATTTAAATTGCCATCACCTATTTCTTTACACTGTAACCCCTTTGCATTTTCAAACTTAGATAATTTCTCTTTCACATATGCAATCACATCTTTAGCTTCCATTAAAAAATACTTCGTGAACTTAGACATGGTTTCCCCTCCATACTAATTGTAAGCGTTTTCTAAAAGCTATAAAAAATAATAGGTTGAATTTTTTCATCCTATAAATATGTATTCTTCTTTTTGAAAGGTATATCTAGGTTTTATTATATCTTGTTAGCACTTTGAGTCAATGTTTCTAACTATCATCGTAATATACTTCCTAATTATATATTTGAGATGACAAAAATTGTTCAAAAATTTTCCGATTCATTTTATTTTATTTATCACAAAATTCTTTGTAAAATAGAAGTAAGCAGTTCCTTTTCAAAACCACAACTTCTAAGAAATATTTCCTTCCTAAGACATTAAACTTACACACTATCTCTAACATACACATTAAACTTTTCAAACACTCATCTAAAATTTATAGACTTAAAATTACCTTTCTATTCCGTGATAGCCTTAATTGAGAATAAATATTAATTAAATTGGAATAAAGTTGGTTTATTCGCTTGACAAAATAACCACTTCTATATGATAATTAATATCGAATTAGAATTATTATAGTTAATTAAAAAATATATTTTATGAGCACACTATTTTTTGATGCTCAAAACCAACATTTAGGAGGAATTTTAACATGTTATTAATCGGCACAGAAGTAAAACCGTTTAAAGCTAATGCTTACCATAATGGAGAATTTATCCAAGTTACTGACGAAAGTTTAAAAGGAAAATGGAGTGTAGTTTGTTTCTACCCAGCTGACTTCACATTCGTTTGCCCAACTGAACTTGAAGACTTACAAAACCAATACGCAACTCTAAAAGACTTAGGCGTTGAAGTATACTCTGTATCTACAGACACTCACTTCACTCACAAAGCATGGCATGATAGCTCAGAAACTATCGGCAAAATCGAGTACATCATGATTGGTGACCCAACTCGCACAATCACTACAAACTTCAACGTTTTAATGGAAGAAGAAGGTCTTGCTGCTCGTGGTACATTCATCATCGATCCAGACGGCGTTATCCAATCTATGGAAATCAATGCTGACGGTATCGGCCGTGACGCAAGCATTCTTGTTAACAAAATTAAAGCTGCTCAATACGTACGTAACAACCCAGGTGAAGTTTGCCCAGCTAAATGGCAAGAGGGTTCTGCAACACTTAAACCAAGCCTTGACCTTGTAGGCAAAATCTAAGGAGTTCGATCAAAATGATACTAGATGCAGATATAAAAACACAACTATCCCAATACCTTCAGTTAATGGAGAACGATATTTTACTTAAAGTAAGCGCAGGAGACGATAACGTATCTAAAGATATGTTAGCTCTAGTAGACGAATTAGCTACTATGTCATCTAAGATTACAGTAGAAAAAGTTGAATTAGAGAGAACACCAAGCTTTAGCGTAAACCGCCCTGGTGAAGACACTGGTGTCGTATTCGCTGGTATTCCATTAGGACACGAATTTACATCATTAGTGTTAGCTTTACTACAAGTAAGTGGACGCGCTCCAAAAATTGAACAAAAATTAATCGATCAAATTAAAAACATTCAAGGCGAATATCATTTTGAATCTTATATCAGCCTAAGTTGTCATAACTGTCCTGATGTTGTACAAGCTCTTAACGTAATGAGCGTTCTTAACTCTAGTATTACACATACTATGATTGACGGCGCTGCATTCAAAGAGGAAGTAGAAAGCAAAGACATCATGGCAGTACCAACTGTTTACCTAAACGGCGAATCTTTCGGAAGCGGTCGTATGACACTTGAAGAAATTTTAGCTAAAATGGGTAACGGTCCAGATGCATCAGAGCTTTCTGATAAAGATCCATACGATGTTCTTGTTGTTGGTGGCGGCCCTGCTGGTGCAAGTGCAGCAATTTACGCAGCACGTAAAGGCATCCGCACTGGTATCGTTGCTGAGCGCTTCGGTGGTCAAGTAATGGATACTATGGGCATTGAGAACTTCATCAGCGTGAAAAAGACTGAAGGTCCTAAGCTAGTAGCAAGCCTTGAAGAGCACGTAAAAGAATACGACATCGATGTAATGAATCTACAACGTGCGAAACGTTTAGAGAAAAAAGAACTTATTGAAGTGGAACTTGAAAACGGCGCCATTCTGAAAAGTAAGAGCGTAATCGTTTCTACAGGTGCTCGCTGGCGTAATGTTGGCGTACCAGGTGAAGCTGAGTTCAAAAATAAAGGTGTAGCATACTGCCCACACTGTGACGGTCCATTATTCACTGGAAAAGACGTAGCAGTTATCGGCGGAGGTAACTCTGGTATTGAAGCGGCTATCGACTTAGCAGGTATCGTTAAGCACGTAACTGTTCTTGAATTCATGCCAGAATTAAAAGCTGATGCTGTATTACAAGAGCGTCTTAACAGCTTACCAAACGTAACTGTTCTGAAAAACGTTCAAACGAAAGAAATCACTGGTACTGACAAAGTAAACGGTATTTCTTACATCGATCGTGAAACTGAAGAAGTTCATCACGTTGAATTACAAGGTGTATTCGTACAAATCGGTCTTGTTCCAAACACAGACTGGTTAGGCGAAACAGTTGAACGCGCTCGCGGTGAAATCGTAACAGACAAGCACGGCGCTACAAACGTACCAGGAGTGTTTGCTGCAGGTGACTGTACAAATAATCCGTACAAACAAATCATCATCTCTATGGGTTCAGGTGCAAACGCAGCTTTAGGTGCATTTGATTACTTAATCCGTAACTAATAAAAAAACAGGTGCCTTGGCACCTGTTTTTTTATTACCCTAATGTATAAACTAAAAACCTCTCATTCCCATTCTTCTCATAAGCACCTGGCAATCTAACTTCTTTCTTCAGCTCAAACGCAGTCTGATTTTCTAAGAAGAAAATATAGTCCTCAGAAGGATAATATAAAATAATATCTACTTCTCTCCCCGTTTCTTCTACTGAAAGCAAAATGTTATTTACTACATTCATAAACACTTGTACAGAAAATGGATTAAAGAAATAAAACCTATTATCATGTGGATCAATCTCATATTCCTGCGCTAAACAACATTGGAATTGAATTTTCCCCTTACTGTTTCGTGCCTTTCGTGCATAACGATCTCGATTATCCATTGCTTCTTTATAAAACTCTTCATTCATTTCAATTCCAACTGCTGAAGCACCACATTTATGATGCATATAAAAGTTTAATCGCCCTTTTCCGCACCCAAAGTCTACAATTCGGTCGCTACTTCGTATCTCATATTGATTCAATAACTCATCTAACCCGCTATACGGCGTCGGTTCATAGCGGTGATAATGCATAGACTTGTTAAACCCTTTTTGCTCACCGACTGTTTTTATATGTAAAACTGCATCGTAATATTGTTCGTTCATTCGTTTTCTCCTATTAAAAAATGGTACTTATTATTATACACCATGTACTGGAGGCTCATTTTTCATCAAATTAATAGGTATGTGAAATTATATTAACGATTTTCTTAATATATCTATCGTAACTTCAAATATATCAACGATTTTCTCAATATATCTATCATAACTCAAAATATATCGATTTGCTGACAATTCACGACAAAAAAACAGGAGCTCTCTAGCCCCTGTCTTCTAACACTTTCAATACAGTTTGTTTCAATATTTCTACCCCATCCATAATACAACTATGATCGAACCTCATATACGGATGGTGTAATCCAGGTTGTAGATCTGCTCCTAATCCAAGCATGACAGCTTTTAAATGTGGTCTTTTCACTGTATAGTAATGGAAATCATCACTTCCCGTCGTATAGAGAGGTCCCGTACATCTCTCTTCCCCATACGCTTCGAGAATACCTTTACGCATAAAGCGCTCTGCTTCTTCAGAAACCTCCGCTCCCGGTGCAAGATCCATCCATTCGTATGAAGTTTTTGATCCCATCGATGCAGCTGATTCTATTACATGCTCAATCTTTTTCTTTAATTCTTCTAATAGTATATTACTCTCTGCTCTTACATCTAAACTGAAATGACCATTTCCCGGAATAATATTTAAATTATCACCACCAGCTTGGCATCTCGTCATTTTTACTGAATAAGAACTTTGCGGTGACAGCCAAATATTTTTCAAACCGATATTAATCATGGAAATGACATCAATTGCATTCACACCTTGGTGTGGTCTTGCCCCGTGTGCATCCTCCCCATGAATCATACCCTCTAAAAATCCTGCTGCTCCATGGCGAATAGATGAGGCTGCTTGTTTCAAAGTTAGTTCTTCAATCGGTCTTAGATGGACACCAAATAAGAAATCAGCATCATCTACAGCACCTTTCTCCACCATCTTCAAAGCACCATTCCCCTTCTCTTCTGCCGGCTGAAAAATAAATCTAACCGTACCACTTTTCCATCTCATATTTTTCAACTGTAAAATAAGTCCCATTACAATAGTCATATGAGCATCATGACCACATGAATGGTTCGCTTTAAATTCTCCATCTACTTCTTGCCAAAGTGCATCCATATCAGCACGAATCGCAATAACTGGATTCCCGCCTCCAATCTCAGCAATTACACCTGGACAATCATCAAATGTTCTATATGAAATTCCTTCTTCTTTTAAAAAGTCAGTAATATACGCTGTCGTTTCATATTCTTTCCAACTTACTTCAGGGTTTTCGTGTAAATGCTGAAAAATCTCCGTTAAGCGCTCTTGTAGTTCTAATGTTTTCAACGTTCCAGTCTCCTTCCCACATTACAAACGATTCGGGTTAATTATACTTATGAAAAACAGATGTTTTTATGAACATATTGAATTTTAAGAAAAAAGTCAATTGTTTATTTTTAAATACTTAAAAAGCTTACTACTCACCTATATTACAAACTAAACAAACAACTAGAACATTCCTTATTTTCTGTTTTTTATGTTGACGCTTACATAAACTTTTAGTTATCATAACCTAATAAACGTCTATTTTACGACAATTCTAAAAATACAAACAAACATACGTAACAAGGAGGAACTTTATGAAAAAAGAAATACCTTTTGGAATAGCGATTATCCCTATTATCATTACCGTTGCAGTTATGATGATTACAATTGTTGTATTAAAACAAACCCCTCACGTTCCACTTATTATCGGTACAACCGTTGCTTCTATTGTCGCTTGGCGTTACGGTTACAAATGGAATGATCTTGAAGAAGCAATGTATAAAGGGATTCGTCTTGCATTACCTGCTATCGTCATTATTATTCTTGTTGGCTTAACAATTGGTGCTTGGATTGGCGGTGGAATCGTCGCAACGATGATTTATTACGGTTTAAAACTTTTAACTCCATCACTATTTTTAGTTTCCATTACCGTCATTTGTTCTATCGTTGCATTAGCAATTGGTAGCTCTTGGTCTACAATGGGAACAATTGGCGTTGCTGGAATGGGAATTGGCCTAAGTATGGGAATCCCAGCTCCAATGGTTGCTGGTGCCATTATTTCAGGCTCTTATTTTGGCGATAAAATGTCACCGCTTTCAGATACAACTAACTTAGCCGCAGGATTAACAAATACAGATTTATTCGCACACATTCGTCATATGTTATTTACTACAGTTCCAGGTTTAATTATTACTCTTATCGTCTACGCAGTCTTAGGAAGAAGCTTCGGCGCTAACAATATTGATGCGAAAAGCATCGATCAAACGTTACAAGTATTGCAACAAAACTTTGTTATCTCGCCTTTCCTACTCATTATACCCGTAGTCGTTATGGTATTGGTCGCTAAAAAAGTCCCTGCTATACCAGCGATTCTCGTCGGTATTATTTTAGGATTCTTATCACAAGTCTTTATTCAAGGTGGTTCTGTCTCAGCATCTGTCGGTGCACTCCAAGCTGGATTTGTTATAGACACTGGAAACAAGCTAGTAGACGAACTATTTAACCGCGGTGGCTTAGATTCGATGATGAATACAGTCTCTATGACAATTGTCGCTATGACTTTCGGAGGAGTATTAGAACATACAGGTATTCTTCGCTCAATTGTAAATCAAATTTTAAAGTTAGCGAAATCAGCAAAAGGGCTTATCGCTTCTACTATCGCATCTTGTTTTGCAACAAACCTTACTTGCTCTGAACAATATATTTCAATTGTTGTCCCTTCAAGAATGTACGCAAATGCATACACGGAAAAAGGACTACATTCAAAAAACTTATCCAGAGCATTAGAAGATGGTGGAACATTAACTTCTGTCTTCGTTCCTTGGAATACGTGCGGTGTATTTATTCTCGCAACACTTGGCGTAGGTGCATTTGAATATGCTCCTTATGCTATTTTGAATTTCATCGTACCTATTATCTCAATCATTTATGGTATAACAGGCTTCACAATTGTAAAACTATCAGACATTGAAAAAGCAGAACTACTAAAGAAACAAAAAGCTCAACTAGAAGCTTAAAAATAGCGGTAAATTCAGTTCATATAGTGCGCGAGGTCGCCCTTGTTGATAGGGCATTTCCTCCCCACAAATATGAGCATACCCGTAATCAACTAATTTCTTTAACAACCTTTCTGTCGATCTTCGAGTCACTTGTAAGTACTCAGAAAGGTCAGCTGCTGTAAACTTCAATGACGGGTGCGATTGACTAAATTGAATGATTTTTGACAAGTTGGCCGGACTAAGTTTTGTTTCCTTCGCTATTTTCATTAGTTCCGGATTATCATTTTTCAAACTTTGTACTCTCTGTTCTTTCGGGAACGGACCAAACAAATCTTTATCACTTGTTAGTATATAAAAACAACGATCTATTGGATTGTTCTTTGCAAAACTTTGAGCAATTTTTGCATTTTGCTCCGCTTCTTTCACGGTTTTCCCATAACCAAATCCAATAGCTATCGTTCCTTCTACGCTCGCAAACAAGTTATCTATCGCATTTGTTTTAATAATTGATTCGATATCACCACGAGTTGTATACAAAATGCATGTCAGTTCATCCACTTGTTTAAATGAACCACGTAGTTCTTTTGAAATCACATCTAGTTTTTCAAGCAAACTCGCTCGTAATTCTAAGGAAGAAATAATACAAGCACCAACAGTAGCTGAATAGCTTTTTGCTAACTCAGCTTTTATTTTTGCATCTTTTAGCCCATGTATAATGGATTGTGTTGGATCAATCATGCGCTCTGAAGGAACACCTATTTTTTGAAGCTCGTCGTAAACAGCGTGAATACTAGTTAAAGCTAAATGAGCTTCTCCACATTGATATTTAGCTACATGAAAATCGATAACTCTATTTATCTCATCTTTACTCCACAGCATATTTTCATAATCCAACACTTGCGGACTTTCTTTTATACCGATATCATGGAACACATTTGTAATAAACGAGCGGTCTACTAAATCGATGGAAATGTTATGTGGTTGAATACTTTGATGATACATGATAGAAAGAATTGAAGATGCGACAGTTGTCTCGTCTTGCTGTAAGTATGTACTTGGAATTCGTAATTGTTCTCTTATTTCTTTTGCCATATAATAAGGTAAAGCACCTGAGAAAAAGATGACATCACAAGGCTTTAGACACTTTAATAGTTCAGAAGATTCCGCCGGATGAAGGTAAATATATGGATCAATTTCTATTCCTTCTAATTTTTGAGCAATAGGAAAAAGGTTGTCCATAAATTCCTTTGAACCGACAACTGCAATTTTTATCATAATTTTCTCTAACTCCTTATCATTAATTAACGACTATTTAACGTCAACTATATCAAATGTATAAAACTATTGTAAACAGGAAGGGGTTTCTATTCAATGAAAATTACAGCTATTCATCTTTACGCAATTCGTTTACCGCTTCGCAATCCGTTTGTTATTAGTTATGGCTCTTATTCTGATATGCCCTCTATTATCGTCAAAATGGAAACAGATGAAGGTATTATCGGTTACGGTGAAGGCGTTGCTGATGATCACGTCACAGGTGAATCGTGGGAAAGTACTTTCCATACTTTAAAACATACGCTAGCCCCTGCTCTAATTGGGAAAAATCCAATGAATATCGAAAAAATACACGACATGATGGACAATACAATTTACGGTGTTCCAACAGCGAAAGCCGCAATTGATATTGCTTGTTTTGATATAATGGGCAAAAAACTAAATCAACCTGTATATCAATTAATTGGCGGGCGCTACCATGAAGAATTCCCTGTCACTCACGTTTTAAGTATTGCCGATCCAGAAAACATGGCTGAAGAAGCTGATTCTATGATTCAAAAAGGTTACCAATCTTTCAAAATGAAAGTTGGTACAAATGTAAAAGAAGATGTAAAACGTATTGAAGCTGTACGAGAACGTGTAGGAAATGACATCGCTATTCGCGTTGATGTAAACCAAGGCTGGAAAAATAGCGCAAACACATTAGCAGCACTACGTTCATTAGGACATTTAAACATTGACTGGATTGAACAACCTGTTATCGCGGACGATATTGATGCCATGGCTCATATCCGTTCTAAAATAGACCTCCCGCTTATGATTGATGAAGGACTAAAAAGTTCTCGTGAAATGCGCCAAATTATTAAATTAGAAGCTGCTGATAAAGTGAATATAAAATTAATGAAATGCGGCGGCATATATCCAGCTGTAAAGCTCGCTCATCAAGCTGAAATGGCCGGTATTGAATGCCAAGTGGGATCAATGGTCGAATCATCTGTTGCCTCTTCAGCAGGATTCCATGTCGCTTTCTCAAAAAAAATCATTACGAGCGTAGAGCTAACAGGACCATTAAAATTCACGAAAGACATTGGAAACTTACATTACGATGTACCATTCATTCGCTTAAACGAAAAGCCCGGACTCGGCATTGAAATAAACGAAGATACACTACAAGAACTAACCGTCTTTCAAGACGTTGTACGCTAAAGGAGAACTATCATATGACGGCTCTATACGAAGGAACATTAAAACAAAATAACGAATCATTTCACGTTACATTACTATCACTAGAGCACATCGAACAAATTTTATCACTACAAAACATTGTAGTTGAAGCACTAGAAGATAAAAGTCGTTTACAACCACTCTCACAAGAAGAATTTCAATACATTCTAGAAGGAAACGGCATGATGATCGGTGCTTTTATCGAAAACGAACTCATCGCATTTCGCGCTCTACTCGTCCCGCCTATCGATGATGAACATTTAGGGCTTGATATTGGTTTGCCAGAAAGTGAACTACACCGCGTCATCTATCAAGAAATCTCAAACGTTCATCCGAACTGTCGAGGAAATGGGATGCAAAAAATATTAGCAAACGTCATCATGGACGAATTACAAAAAGAAGATAGCAAATATGATTATGTATGCTGCACCGTTGCTCCTTTTAACATCCCGAGTTTGAAGGATAAATTTGCGCAAGGGATGGAGATTGCTGCGCTGAAGGAGAAGTATGGTGGTAGTCTGCGATATGTTTTTGTGAAGAAATTGCGCGGAGATAAAGAAAGCGATTGGACGGATGTTCAAATTATTCTAATGAGTGATGCTAGTGGACAGCAGGCTTTGCTTTCGGAGGGGTATCGTGGGTATGAGATGGAGAAAACAGCAGATACTTTCATTGTGAAGTTTGGGCGATAATCTATATACTCGAAAAGAGGAGATGTCTGCTGTGACCTCTTCTCTTTTCAATTTGTTGAACAATCCTGTGGTAAATGAAATTATATCAACGATTTTTCGAATATATCTATCATAACTTACAATATATCAACGATTTTTAAAATATATCTATCAAAACTCACAATATATCAACGATTCGACAAGAAATATCGATTTACAGACAAAAATCGATATCCCCTTCCTAAACCGTCATCTTCCAACTAGATAACGCTAACCAATTCTCCATTTCTTTATAATCAGGCATTATCTTCCCGACAAGACGCCAAAAAGATCGATCATGATTTAAATGAACCATATGACACATTTCATGAACAACTACATAGTCAATTACTCGCTGTGGTGCCATTGCTAGCTTCCAATTGAATGTTAGTTGTAAATTCGAATCGCAAGTACCCCAAGTACGACTACTATCTGTAATACGAATAGAACGTGGTTTTGTCTTAAAGTTACTTTGATGCGCTTTAATACTCTTCTCTACTAAAGTTTTACACTGCTTATAATAAAATCGTTTTAAAGCTTGTTGTATTTTCTCATCCTTAAGCTCTTTCACATAAATATGTAACTTATCCCCTTCAAAAATTGCATTGTCTTGCTCAATGCTTGCATCTTGGGAAATCTGTATCGGATACGTATTCCCTAAATACAAAAAGCCTTCTCCTTGATCGTAATCCTTTTCCTGTGGTCCACGCGCTCGCTCCGCCATTTCCTTACGGGTTGTCTGAATCCAATCCCACTTTTCCTCTAGCAACTGGACTAAGTATTCAACAGGTGTCCCTTTCGGAGCCTGTACTTCCACATTTCCATACGAATCCACAAAAAGACGCACGGACTTTTTCTTCTTATAAGTTATATGAAAATTAATTGTCTCACCTAAATATGTATGTACCATTTCATCACCTAGCATATTATTTTACAAATAAAAAAGAGTAGGATACGAACGTCCTACTCTATCTATTATATCATTTACTGCTTTAGCAAGCTTATTATCCTCTATACTTTACACCTAATCCCTTAATGAAATTCCTTGCGTATCTATCGCCGCACTCTTTGTAATTTTTATGGCCTTTTTTTCTTAATAGAGCGCCTAACTCTCCTTTTGTTACCGTAACGCCTACGCTATCTAATATATCAAGTACATCCTCACTCGTTAAAGATAGTGCGATTTTCATTTTCTTTAGAAGAAGGTTATTGGCACTCTCCTTGCTCTGTACAGGTGCAGGCTGCCCTGGTTTCGGATCTTGCTTTCCTCTTTTTAAAGTAATAAATCCATTTAAAAATGCCTCTAACATCATCATATCGCATGTTAATACGTACTCATCTTCAGCTACCTCATCATTTTCAGCTTCATGTTGAGGAGCCCTCTTTATTTTTGTAAGCATATCAACTACGTCTTCTTTCGTTACTTCCATCCCGCCAAGTTTAAAGATTTCTACCATATCTATGTCTTTTATATCTAAAGCGTATCTTACTCTTTTTAATATATCGTTGTTGCTCATTGCCATTGGGTTTCCTCCTGAAATGTTGATTATAGTAATGCTTTTAGCATGTGTAAATTAATGTCGTTAAGTTACTACTTTAACATTTTAGGGGGAGGTTTTGTAGTCTTAATCAAATTTATGATTATAGAGGCTATACTACAATCCAAGCAATAATTTGATTCTATAGAAGGGTTACAGTAACTTTTCGGTTCATTTTTTCTTAGTTCATTAGATCTACATTCTATTTTATATTTGTTAACTATAAAAGCAGTGCATTGATTCCTCAAATACACTGCTCGTCTCTTACATTGTTATATTTCTTCTATACAAACTAGAGTTTATGGGTTTCGATGAATTTTATCCATATAGGAGACTATTGCATATCATAAATTAGCCACTTTCCGTCAACTTTCTTCAAATCAATAGTAATATTGTCAGGATTAGGGCCGTATAAAGGTTTTGGAGAGATATCTATCGTAACTTTTAATTTTGCTCTATCTCCAACTTTTCTTTCTTCTATATTCAATATATCTATTGACGCATTTTTTGGAATTCCAATACGTTTTCCAGCTTCTACATCCCAAGGGAGACTCGGATGTATATACTCACCTGCTTTGTTTAAATCTCTTGATTCAAGAGCTTTAAAAAAGCCTTTTACTGTTTCTTGTGGACTATTATTTTGAATTAGAACGTTAACTAATATAACTATAAACACAATCCCAATTATCCACACGTACCAAGGAGATTTTTTTGCAATTCTTATTAATTTTATGTTTTTATCATTTCTATTTTGGGGCGTAATATCGTTATGGAATTCTCCATTATCAAATAGTTCTTCTGATTCATCCAAATTTATTCTCTCTGTACCACAACTAGTACAGTACTTATTTGTTTTCAATAATTTCTTATTACATGCTGTACAATTCATTATTTTATTTCTCCCTGCCCTATTATTAAAATCAAATCCCCAAAGTTTCACATATTAATTTTCTATTATTTTCAATTTTTTTGATGTAGTAGCATTAAAATTACCTGATGAATCCAATTCTGTATGATAAATGTACGTTTTGACTCTAAAATTTTTATGTGGAAACTTTTTATTTACAGCACTTACCACTAAATTGTTAATTTCATTTCCGATTTTCACAGCTTCTTCTACCGTAGACTTATTATCAACTCGAACTTTTATCGGAAAATCAGCTGTATAATACATATTTGGATTATCATACAGCGTTGCTTGAAATAAAAATGGGGCTAATCCGGTTTGTTCAATAAGTAAATCCTTCGTATCATAAACTTTTATATTTGCAATATTCTTTCCTACTTCCGATCCTGCCTCTGCATCAAAGGGTTCTAATTTCTCGTTAGCAACACTTGTTTCATTTCCTACCGCCTTACCCTTATAATTCATTTCAATAAATTTCACATTACCATCCCGGTCACAATCCAACCAAACAGTACCTTCTTTATTTTTGAAAGCCCCATCCACACTTACAGATATGCTACCGCCCCCAGTTCCTGAAAACTTCTCAATCTGCACACTTTTCGCATCATTTCCTCGAACATCATATTTTGCATACCCTTCCGCCTCAGTGCCTTCTGATTCAATTTTAGTACCTAACATAATATCAAGACCTAATAATTTGAAGGCATCCTTATACTTCAAATCTTTTGACTCTAATAATTCAATCTTAATATGATTAATAATTTTCCCATCACTTTCAAATGTATATTTAGCATAATTATCTACATATAACCATCTAGTTTCCTCTTTTGTTCTCGGGGATGAAAGCTTTCTCTCTAAATCTTCAAGTCGATAGTTTTTTTTTAGGTACATTGCTATTCCACTTAAATTTGAAGTCGAAATATCATTGCTCTCATTCGTCATAATTTTCTTCTCATCTTGCTTAACATTTTGGCTTACTTCTTTTGTTGGTACTGATTCTGTTGATTTTTGACAACCCGATGTAATTAATCCTGCTGTAAGTAAAGCTATTAATACTTTCTTCATAATTTCCCTCCAATTAAAATAAAAAAATTCTGGTAGCTCCTATAAGAAAAAATCTTCAAATCAGAAGAAAATTCCACAGTACTCTAAAATTATTATCGAATATTTAAAAATAACTATTATTCAAAAGATCTTCATACCAATACTAAATAATTAACTTTATAAATTATGTCGAAAGAAGTCGAAAAACAATATTTTCATAATCGGAAATTCAGATTTAATTTTTCCGCTGTTAAATTAATTAATTTGAACATAAAATAGGACCTCCTTACATGCACTCTGCATGTAAGGAGGTCCTATTTAGATAAAAATCATACATTTTCTTAACTTGATGGCCATGCTCAAATAAAGAGATTTTTTATTTCTGTCTATTATTCAGATTACATTTCATACCTCGATAGAGCCTAATGTACTCTACTCCAGCTCTTGTCATTTTTCTCCTTACGAGTATTCGTTAGTTCATTATATTCTCAAAGACTTCTTTTTTCAGCAAGCAGACTGTATCAACAAAAAAAGTTACATTCACAAAAAAAATCAAAACTAAATAAAATAACTACCCACAAATTAATACAATCCATTTCCCACTATCTTCAGAACATTAAACCGTCTCACTATCCTGAGCCATACCAACACTATCCTCAAACTTATCCAACAAAGCACGCACCTCATCAGTAGATTTCGTACTCATCAATTGATTTCTCAATTCAGCAGCTCCAGGGAAGCCTTTTACATAAATTTTGAAGAAGCGATGAAGCCCTGTGATTGAGCGTGGCAGTACTTCTGCATATTGATCTTGAAGATCAAGTTGTAGTCTTAAAAGATCTAGGTGCTCTTTACTGCTATGCTCTCTTGGCTCTTTTTCAAACGCAAATGGATTTTTGAAGATGCCTCGTCCGATCATTACGCCATCAATGCCGTATTTTTCAGCAAGTTCCAGTCCCATTTTACGATCAAGGATGTCTCCATTGATTGTTATTAACGTATTTGGTGCGATACGGTCACGTAATTTTTTAATTTCCGGAATTAGTTCCCAATGCGCATCTACTTGGCTCATTTCTTCTCTTGTGCGTAAATGAATAGAAAGGTTTGCAATATCTTGTTTGAAAATATGCGTTAACCAATCTTCCCACTCGCTTAACTCTTTAAAGCCAAGTCTTGTTTTTACGCTGACAGGTAGTCCGCCCGCTTTTGCTGCTTGGATAAGTTCTGCTGCAACGTCTGGACGTAGAATAAGGCCACTACCTTTTCCTCTTGATGCAACGTTCGGAACTGGGCAACCCATGTTAATATCGATACCTTTAAATCCTAGCTCTGCCATACCGATACTCATTTGACGGAAGTATTCAGGATTATCTCCCCAAATATGTGCTACCATCGGTTGTTCATCTTCTGTAAAAATCAAACGGCCACGTACACTTTTCATACCTTCCGGATGGCAATAGCTATCCGAGTTTGTAAACTCTGTGAAGAATACGTCCGGACGACCTGCTTCACTTACTACGTGACGGAAAACAACGTCTGTCACATCTTCCATTGGTGCAAGTACAAAAAATGGTCGTGGTAATTCACGCCAAAAATTATCTATCATTTCAAATTCAAATCCTCTCACTATGAATACAATTTCAAAATCTCAATTTATAATTTGTGAAAATCAGCAATATTTATTTTAACTAAAATCGCTTATGAATGGTATTTTTGTAAACCAAAAAGCAGGTGGTATAGATTTTTTCTATATCAACTGCTTTCCTATTATACTAACTTAAGCCAAGCCACACACTCCACATGAGTCGTATGCGGGAACATATCAACAGGTTGTACTTCCTGTGTTTTATATCCACCTTCTTCTAGTACTTTTAAGTCACGTGCTAATGTTGCTGGGTTACACGATACGTATACGACGCGGTTTGGCTTCATGTCGATGATTGTGTTTAGTAATGCTTCGTCACAGCCTTTACGCGGTGGGTCTACGACCATTGTGTCGGCGATTACGCCTTCTTTGTACCATTTTGGAATGACTACTTCTGCTTCTCCTACGCCAAATTCAGCGTTTGTCATGTTGTTTAGTGCTGCGTTTCGGTTTGCGTCTTCGATTGCTTCTGGGACGATTTCAACGCCGTACACTTTTTTCGCTTTTTGCGCTAGGAATAACGAGATTGATCCGATTCCGCAATAGGCATCGATTACTGTTTCGTTACCATTTAATTTTGCGTATTCTAACGTTTTATCGTATAGCACTTTCGTTTGTTCTGGGTTTACTTGATAGAATGAACGTGCTGAAATCGCAAATTTAATGTCACCGATAAAGTCATAAATATATTCTGATCCGTATAGTACTGTAGTTTTGTCTCCGAAAATTACATTCGTACGCTTCGTATTTACGTTTTGAACAATCGATTTTACTTCTGGGAATTTCGCTGCAATTTCTTCAATGATTGCTTTTTTGTTCGGCAATTCTGCTGTACGCGTAATGAAGACAAGCATAATTTCCCCTGTTACTTGTCCGTAACGAGCCATTACGTGACGAAGTGTTCCTTTGTTACGCTCTTCGTTGTACGCAGTGATACCGTGCTTTTCACAAATACGTTTTACTTCTTGGATTAATGTATCGTTTTCTTCTGCCTGAATTAAGCATGATTCCATATTAATGATGTCATGCGTTCCTTGGCGATAAAAACCAGCTACAAGTCCGCCTTCACGTTCTCCGATTGGTACTTGTGCTTTATTACGGTATACCCACGGATTCTTCATGCCAAGTACAGGATGAACAGGAACATCACCTAGTCCTCCGATACGCTGCATAACGTCACGTACTTGTTTTTCTTTCGCTTGTAATTGTCCTTCATAAGTTAAGTGCTGAAGCTGACAACCGCCGCACTGATTATATACTGGGCATTCGGCATCTTTACGATATGGACTTTCTGTATGAAGCTTCATTAAACGACCAAATGCAAAGTTTTTCTTCACTTTAATAATTTTAATTTGCGCTTCTTCACCTGGTAATCCGTTTTTAACGAAAATAGGATAGCCCTTTACTTTCGCAACACCGGCACCATCATGTGTTAAATCTTCAAATACTACATCTATAAACTCGTTTTTCTCAACTGGTGGCGTCATTTTAGTACTCATTTTCCGACCTCTCTTTTTCATAACACTGCGTTACATTTTATCATACTTATATGGTCTTTTTCTATTGGAAGAAAAAAAGCTATTGACGATACTTCTCTGTTAATGTTACGCTACTACTAATTTAATACGGACGATGTTACCTCATATATACTTGATAATATGGATCGAGAGTTTCTACCCGGCAACCTTAAATTGCTGGACTATGGGGAAAACTAATGAATATTAGCCTATGCGCAAAAAAGGACTCATATTGATTAGCTTTCTCTCATAGATGAAAGTGAATCCATATGGGTCTTTTTTTATTTTTCTAAAAGGTCAGACATCTTACGTATGACATAAAACCTCGTTCTTTTATTTTTAGTAATATAACGAGCGTTTTATGTACAAACTTTATACGAACTTCTGAAAGGGGCAACTACATGCAATATGTAATGAGCATTATCGGTATTCTTGCCGTGTTAGGTTTATGTTTTGCTTTGTCAAACAACAAAAGTAAAATCAACTTCCGTGCAATTGCAATTATGATTGGTTTCCAAATTTTAATCGGTTGGTTTATGTTTGCTACAAAGGTTGGTCAACAAATCATTATTTTCATTAGTAAAGTTTTCAACAAACTAATTAAACTTGGTACGACAGGTGTCGATTTTCTCTTTAATGGAATTCACAGAGATTTTGTCTTTTTCTTAAACGTATTATTAATTATCGTATTTTTCTCAGCACTACTTTCAATCTTTAGTTATTTAGGTGTTTTACCATTCATCGTTCGTGTTGTCGGCGGTGCAATTTCAAAAATTACTGGTTTGCCACGCGTTGAGTCATTCCACGCAGTAAACTCTGTATTCTTCGGTTCAAGTGAAGCGTTAATCGTTATTAAAAACGATTTACAGCATTTCAATAAAAACCGTATGTTTATCATTTGTTGTTCTGCGATGAGCTCCGTTTCTGCTTCTGTTACAGCATCATACGTAATGATGTTAGATGCAAAATACGTGCTAGCAGCTCTTCCGCTAAATTTATTCTCAAGCTTAATCGTTTGTTCGTTATTAACACCAGTTGATACGAAAAAAGAAGATGAAGTGATTCAGAAATTTGATAGAACTCTATTCGGAGACAGCTTTATCGGCGCAATGATTAACGGTGCGCTTGATGGTTTAAAAGTCGCTGGTATCGTTGCCGCATTAATGATCGCCTTTATCGGTGTGATGGAAGTTGTAAACTACGTAATTAGTGCAGCTTCAGGCGCAATGGGACATGCTGTTACTTTACAACAAATCTTCGGTTACGTACTTTCTCCATTCGCATTCTTAATGGGTATTCCAACTCAAGATATTATCCCAGCTGGTGGTATTATGGGTACGAAGATTGTTTTAAATGAGTTTGTAGCAATCCTTGATTTAAAAGACACAGCTACAACATTAGCTCCACGTACAGTTGGAATCGTTACAGTATTCTTAATTAGCTTCGCAAGTATTAGCCAAATTGGTGCAATTGTTGGTACAATCCGTGCCCTTTCTGAAAAACAAGGAAGCGTTGTTTCTAAATTTGGTTGGAAAATGCTATTTGCATCAACACTTGCTTCTATTTTATCTGCGACAATCGCTGGATTGTTTATTTAATAAAAAATCACCTTACTTTAACGAGTAAGGTGATTTTTTTAATTCTTTATGAAATCGAGTGAAATTCAACTGCTTCTTCTGTATTGATAATCCTATCTTTATATATACCTTTTATTGAAATGTAAATGATAGATTTGTTTATGTTTTTTAACTTTCCTAATGAAAAATGATAAAGTAATCCATCGCTTTTTAAAGTCCACATCTTCCCACTCCATGGACCAGTAGCTTTTTGTTCATCCGACGCCTTTATTTCACCTTCATATTCGCATTCTCCTAAAGGAGTTTTAATTGTATTCTTCTCTGTATCAATTCGAATATTTTTAATTAGCTTCAAATTTTCATCAGAGAGAATTTGAATTTCATGATCTTTCTGTTTAAAAAAGAGTTTTCCGTCTTTTGTATTTACATATTCTGCATTATTCATTTTATCTATCATAAAATCATATTCTTCTTTTGTAATACCTAAGTTTTGATGATAAGGAAACGTTTTTTTCGGTATAATTTCTTCTTCGGCATACTTCAAATACCAATCTAAATTATTTGTAATACTATCGCTCATTTTATTTCCTATTTTCTCTAATTTCTCTTTTATCTCATAAGGAAATTCTAGTGTCATAATATCCGCCGTCACTTCCGCATTCATAAGATGCGATGGAATATACTCTTCCACGCTATTCGCTTTACTCACTTCACTTTGGCAACCAACTATAAATAGCGATATGAAAAAGATATATATTATTTTTTTATATTTCATTTCTATTCTCCACTCCATACATTATTCTTACTTAGTTTTATAGTGGTTTTCATTATAGTATAAAATCTTTATATTTTAATAAAATACATATTCTTATGCAAAATTGCATATTAATAAGTCTTCTTCTTACTTTAAAATTAGCTTAAATCACTTTCCAAATTATACAAATAACAAGTTAAAAATGTTATAATTTTCAAAAAACCATTGGAGGATATTATGAAAGCCCACGCAATTTTCGATTTCTTACATTTACTAGTCTTAACGCTGAAAAGCTATTATGTATGGGGAATGCCTATCTATGTCTTCATTATTCCTCTTATCTTTGTAGTCGGTTATATTATTATTAATTCTAATAAGAAACAAAAAAATACATCTATTCAAAGTCACTAATCTATTACCTTAATAGCCTCCTAAAAATCATATTCCCCTCATTTTCTTCAAATGATATGATGAACAAGGGTATATCCCCACCACTCTTATAGCGGTGGGGATTTTAATGTCAATATGCAACATACTACACAATAGAAGGTGATTTTTATGAGAAAATACGCAGCAATTGCTTTATGTACGTCTGCCATTCTAGCAGGCTGCAATACTAGCAATGTAAGCCAAGAACCTAAAAAAGAGAAAAAGGTTCAAGAAGTAGCTATACAAAAAGAGACTCTACAAGAACAAGGTAAAATTTCTTATACTCCCATCACACACGAATTTACAAACACAAGTATTCATATTACAGACATAAAAGATTCTTTAAATGAAGTACAATATAAAATTTGGCGCACAGCTGATGGCAAGGAAAGTGCTAAATCTTTTTCTTCTAAAGAAAAAGAGAAGCAATTCACACTTCCTTTTGATATAAAGGAATTTGAAGGAAAACGCGGTGAGTTCCAAATTGAAGCAACAGGAATGAAAGAAGATGGGAAAACAATCCCGCTTACGAAATCTACTATTACTTTCGAACAAAAGGTTCCTGTTCTTATGTATCACGCAATTGATGATTATCATGGTCAAGGTATTAAAGACTTATTCGTATCACCAGCTAACTTTGAAGCACAAATGAAACATTTAAAGGACAATGGTTATACGCTGTTAACGTTTGAACGCTGGGGCGATATAAATAAAGTAAATAAACCGATTTTCGTTACATTTGATGACGGTATGAAAAATAATATGAATGCATTTCGCGTTTTACAAAAGCTAAAAGATGATACTTTTAAACCGGCAGCAACAGAATATATGATTGTTGATAACGTTGATGTAGAAGGAGCATTGTCTACTTCTGAAATAAAAGAAATGGTTGATTCCGGCATTTTCTCGGTGCAATCTCATACTGCAACACATGCAGACTTGCCGAAAATTAAAAACTATGAGGAAGAGTTAAAAGGTTCAAAAGAAAAGCTAGAAAAAATAACAGGTAAGCCTGTTATCGCGATTGCTTATCCATTCGGTCATGTAGATGATAAGGTTGTTGCAGAAACGAAGAAGTATTATCAATTTGCGACGACGACAAAGCCTGGGCAATTCATTACGAAGGGTGAACCTGATGAATTGTTAAAGATGAAGCGCGTTCGTATACACCATACAACGACTGTAGAGCAGTTTGCTTCTTCAATTAAGTAAATGTAAGAGCTCAATACATTTTGAGCTCTCTTTTTACTTTATATTTATATATATTTTTAGAATTTTCTTGTATTATATATAGTAAGAAATCTTTCAAATTAAAGGAGATTATACATATGTCATTTGAACAAACGTTAGAGAAATATGCTGCTCTTGCAGTTAATGTTGGTGTTAATATTCAACCTGGACAAACTTTATCAATTAGTGCACCTCTTGAAGCTGTACAATTTGTACGCCTCGTTACAGAGAAAGCATATAAATCTGGTGCAAAACACGTATATGTGGATTGGAATGATGAGACGTTAACACGCTTAAAGTTCGATCTAGCTCCTGAAGAAGCTTTCTCTGAATTCCCTTCTTGGAAAGCACATGCTCGTGAAGAATTAGCAAAAGAAGGCGCTGCATTTATGTCTATCTATGCAGAAAACCCTGATTTATTAAAAGGTGTAGAAGCAACACGTATCGCAACAGCTCATAAAGTAGCTGGAGAAGCGATGAAAGTATACCGTGATTACGTACAAGCCGATAAAGTAAGCTGGTGTGTAATTTCTGTTCCTACGAAAGAATGGGCTGCGAAAGTATTCCCTGACGTAGCGCCAGAAGAACAAGAAGCAAAGTTATGGGATGCTATTTTCAAAGCTACTCGTGCTGATTTAGAAAATCCTGTAGAAGCATGGAAAGAACATGATGGAACATTACATACAAAAGTGGATTACTTAAACGAAAAGCATTATAAAGCTCTTCACTATACAGGTCCTGGAACAGATTTAACAATCGAACTTCCAGAAAAACATGTATGGGCTGGTGCTGGTAGCTTAAATGAAAAGAACGTACCATTTATGGCTAATATTCCAACTGAAGAAGTATTTACAATGCCACTTAAAACAGGTGTAAACGGCCAAGTTTCTAGTACAAAACCGTTAGTATTTGCAGGTAATATTATCGATAATTTCACGTTAACATTTGAAAACGGACGTATCGTAGACTATAAAGCTGAAGCTGGTGAAGAAGCTTTAAAACATTTAGTAGAAACAGATGAAGGTTCTCACTTCTTAGGAGAAGTAGCTTTAGTACCTCATGACTCACCAATTTCAAACACAAATGTTTTATTCTACAATACACTATTTGACGAAAATGCATCTTGCCACCTTGCAATCGGAAATGCTTATGCATTTAACTTAGTTGGCGGAAAAACAATGTCTAAAGAAGAACTTGCTGAAAACGGCGCAAACGCTAGTATTACACACAACGACTTCATGATTGGATCCGCTGAGCTTGATATCGATGGTATTACAGCTGATGGCAGACATGAGCCTATCTTCCGTAAAGGTAACTGGGCGTTTTAATAAAGTGAAACTTTAATCAGCCCTCACCAATTGGGCTTTTACGGGCAGCCCGATCCCCCACCTAACTTCTTTGCTTTCGCTGAATTTTGAGGTAGAGGTCTTACTGCCCGGAAAATAGCGGGATAAAAGTAAAGGCTATCTTCCACACAGGAAGATAGCCTTTTATGATGCCGATGAAACCTTAAGCCCAATGACACCCAAAACAATAAAGAGAATACAAAATGCTTGGAATAAGCTAATATGCTCTTTAAAAAAGTAAACACTAATGATTGTAATAAGTAACGTTCCAACGCCAGACCAAATGGCATAAGCAATACTTAAATGAATCTTTTTAACGACGATAGCAAACACGCTGAAACAAATTCCATAAAATACGAAAATAAGTACACTTGGAACGAGCTTTGTTAAACCATTTGATAGTTTCATTGCGATTGTTCCAGCTACTTCAAAAATAATTGTAACAAGTAATAATAGCCAATATACCATACTAGAATCTCCTTCTCTGTTACCTTATAGAGATTCTAGTATACTACTTATAGTCCTAATGAAATATATTTAATTTCTAAATATTCCTCGATGCCAAAATGGCCTCCTTCACGGCCGATACCACTTTCTTTAAATCCACCGAATGGTGCTTGTGCAACTGATGGAAGACCATCGTTTAGACCAATAATACCGTACTCTAGCGCTTCACTAATTTGGAATGCTTGGCTAATGTCTTTCGTGAAAATATACGCAGCTAAACCGTATGGTGTATTATTTGCACGTTCAATTACTTCATCAACTGTTTTAAATTTCGCAACTGGTGCCACTGGCCCAAATGTTTCTTCATTCATACAAAGCATCGTATCATTTGCCAACCCAATTACAGTCGGTTGAATGAAATGTCCCTCTAACTCTGCGACCTTTTGACCACCATATAAAACTGTTCCACCTTTTTGAATAGCATCTTCAATATGTTCTTGTACTTTTGAAACTGCATTCTCATCAATAAGTGGCCCGACAGTCGTTCCGTCACCGAAACCGTCTCCTACTTTCAACTGCCCTACTGCCTTTTGGAACTTCTCTACAAATACTTCGTATACTTCTTCTTGAACGAATACTCGGTTTGTACATATACACGTTTGTCCTGCATTACGGAATTTCGAACCAATCACCGCTTCTACTGCTTTATCTAAATCTGCATCATTCATTACGATAAACGGAGCGTGTCCCCCTAACTCAAGCGAAACTTTTTTCATCGTTTGTGCCGCACTAGCCATTAACTCTTTCCCGATTTCCGTTGACCCTGTAAAGGACACTTTTCGAACGCGACCATCTTCCATCCATGTATCAGCAATTGCTTTTGCACTACCTGTTACGATATTGATTACACCCTTTGGAATATCTGCTTCATGGGCTAATTCAGCTAATTTCAATGCAGTTAGTGGCGTTTGACTTGCCGGTTTCACAACGGCTGTACAGCCTGCTGCAAGCGCTGGGGCTACCTTTCTCGTAATCATAGCAGCTGGGAAGTTCCAAGGTGTAATAGCTGCCATAACGCCAACTGGTTGCTTCATAACTAAAATGCGCTTATTCGGATGAGAAGCAGGAATCATTTCACCGTATACGCGTTTCCCCTCTTCTGCATACCATTCAACAAAACTGTTTGCATAATTTACTTCACCAAGCGCTTCTGCAAACGGCTTTCCTTGTTCCTTCGTCATAATCGCTGCGATCTCTTCTTTATTTTCATCAATAAGCGTAAACCACTTTTTTAACTTCGTGGCACGATCTGCTGCCGTTAACTTAGACCACGTTTTAAAAGCTTCATGCGCAGCATCAACAGCTTGCTTTGCCTCTGTTACTCCGCCTTTTGGTACAGTTGCAAATATTTCCTTCGTCGCAGGATTATTTACTTCAATTTGTTCTTGTAGTGTAATCCACTCACCATTTATATACATCGCCTTTTTATCTATACTTACGAAAGTCGCCTTTTTATCCAATGTTTTCTTCCTCCTCTATGAACTTCTTAATTTTCCTAGTAGCAGCAGATTGACTAATTTGCAAAAACTCAGCCACTTTATAACTTGATCCATACGTTTTATACGCTTTAAGAATAATATTTCTCTCTACCTCTTCCAGCATTTTATAAAGGCTTTGCCCCGATTGTTCAACTGCAGCCTCTTGCATAGAGAGTGGCAAATCCTCTACCGTTACAACATCATCGACAGTAATAACAATTCTCTCAATTACATTCTCTATCTCTCTATTGTTTCCTTCCCACGGATATCCGACAAACATTTGTAATGTACCCGGTGCTAGTTTCACATCACGTCCGTACTTTTTATTAAAGTGCTGCAAGTAATGATAAATAAGCGGTAAAATATCTTCTGTTCTCTCCCTAAGCGGGGGAATTACAATTGGAATGACATTCAGACGATAGTATAAATCTTTCCGAAATGTTCCTTGTTTCACCATCTCGCTTAAATCTCTATTTGTTGCCGCCACAATTCGAACATCTACTTTTTTTAATTCTCTTCCGCCTATAGGACGAAATGTTTTTTCTTGCAATACTTGCAAAAGCTTCGCTTGAATTTCAATCGGCATTTCACCGATTTCATCTAAAAAAAGAGTTCCTTTATGCGCGGATTCTAATAGTCCCTTTTTCCCTTCACGATTCGCACCTGTAAAAGATCCACCTGAATATCCAAAGAGCTCCGATTCAATTAAATTAGTTGGTAATGCCGCACAATTAATTTCATAGAAACTTTCATTCTTCCGATGACTCACTTCATGTAAATGGCGTACTAATCGACTTTTTCCTACTCCAGTCTCGCCTAAAACGAGAACAGTACTATCCACTACAGATACTTTTTTGATTGTATCGACTATTTTTTGCATAGCTAGACTTTTAAAAATAAGTCCTTCATGCTCATATGTTTCTCTTAATTCTTTTTTATATGTTTTTAGCTGATTATCCATTTCCTCTACCTTTTGACGTAATTGATAGAGTTCAGTAAGGTCGCGAGAATAACTAATCACTCTTCTTAAATTTCCCTCATCATCAAAAACAGGCCTTGTACGAACGTGTAAATACTCTCCTGATTTTGTAGTTTGAACGAGTTCAATTGGCCTCTTTTTTTCAATCACTTCTAATGTCGCTGATGGATAAAAGATTCCATTCTTTTGTAGTTCTTTTACATGCTTACCAACTAACTCTTCTGCAGCTAGTTGGTAGTGCCTTTCACATGTACTATTTACACGCACAACGATCCCTTGCTCATCTGTAACAAAAATTTCGTCAAACGCATATTCAAATACATCTTTTAAATCCATTAACACTCGTTCCTTTTCTGCAACCATCCTAGCCACCCCTAACTTCAAATCCATCGATCCACTTCACTATCTTTATTATAAAGTGAATTTTCTGCATTTAATATAGAGTCAGCTAGAATGTTTGCTATTTATACTTCAGTTTTTACACGCGAGCGATGTTTGTTTGCTCATAGCAAGCTTGCAACGATTCTTCAATTATTGTTAATCCTTCTTCAAGTTGCTCATCTGTAATAACTAAAGGCATTAACACACGGATAACATTTCCATATGTTCCTGCTGATAATAAAAGTAACCCACGCTTATTTGCTTCTGCACATAGATTAGCCGTTAACGTTTTGTCAGGTGCTTTCGTCTTACGATCTTGAACGACCTCAAATGCACACATTGCTCCTAACCCACGCACATCACCGATGCAATGATATTTATTTTTCATCTCTTCGAATCGGTTCATTACGACTTTTCCTAATTCTATCGCTCTATCATTTAATTTCTCATTTTCTATTACATCGAGAACAGCTAATGCAGCCGCACATCCTAATGGACTTCCTGCGTACGTTCCACCCAGTTCACCTGGTGCAGACTCATTCATAATTTCTTTACGTCCAATGACACCACTTATCGGTACACCAGCCCCTAATGATTTAGACACTGTAATTAAATCTGGAACGACATCATAATGATCAATTGCAAAATATTTTCCTGTACGACTAAAGCCTGTTTGTATTTCATCCGCTACAAATAAGATGCCATTCTCTGAACAAATGCGGCGTACTTCTTGAACAAATTTCTTACTTGGGACGATAAATCCACCTTCCCCTTGAACAGGTTCCATTACAACAGCTGCAATTGTTTCTGGCGCTACTTCCGATATGAAGAAGTTCTTAAACTCTTCAATAATAAAATCATCATACTGCTCTTCCGTTAATCCCTCTGGGCGACGGTATTCGTATGGAAATGGCGCTTTATATACTTCTGGAGCAAAGGGACCAAACCCAAATTTATATGGTTTCACTTTACTTGTCATCGTCATTGTCATTAATGTACGCCCGTGGAAACCTTTAGAAAATGCGATAATACCAGGTCTCTTCGTATATTTACGAGCGATTTTCACCGCGTTCTCAACTGCTTCTGCACCACTATTTAAAAAGAGGACTTGCTTATCGAAACTTCCTGGTGCCAATGCCGCAAGCTTTTCCGCTAATTCAATATATGGCTCATACATCATGACGTTAAATCCAGTATGAATGTATTGATCGACTTGTTTATGGAGCGCTTCTTTAACCGTTGGATGACAATGCCCTACGTTAATTGTCCCGATTGCTCCTGCAAAATCAATGTACTGATTGCCATCAACATCTGTTACAAGAGCACCATTTGCAGATTGTACAAACGTTGGGATGCCGTTACTTACTCCTTTTGGTACTATATTTTGACGGCGTTCTAATAAAGATGCCGCTTTCGGTCCTGGAATTTGTTCATTTACTTTAGCAAATTTTTTCGTGTTCATTGCGTACCCCATCCTTTTCTTTACATTGTTTTCTCTTTTTATTGCAAAATGTATGCCAACTTTCTTTTCTAGCATTTATCCTATATTCTTTGTATCCAGGCACAAAAATAAGTCTATAAAGACTCATTAAGAGTCTTTATAGACTTATTTTCCTTACACATTAGACTTTTCTTTCTCCCAGAAAAACTCACCCGATTGAGAAATAAACTCCCCAACAGAATCTAACACTAAATCAGCAAGTGGTTCTAATGTTGGACGGTCTCCCGTACCAGATAGCACCCCAATTGCATAGCAATCGCCATTTTTGGCTAAATGTAAATCAGTTGGCGTATCTCCAACAACCGCAACCTCACATGATTCTAAATTAAATTTCTCACAAAACACTTCTATAATCTTTTTATCTGGTTTTTGCGCCGGGAATGTATCCGAGGCTATAATATAATCAAAAAAGTTGTCCAACTTATATTGTTTTAAAAATAATTCTGTCGGTGCAAAATCGTCCGCCGTGACAACCCCTAATATAAATCCTTTATCTTTTAATGCCTGTAACACTTTCGGTAAATCCGCTGTCATTTTCATATGCGAACGATACTCATACATAAGGGAAAATAACTTCTCACTTACCCACTGATGCATCTCTTCTTCTCTAGCAGACTCAATATAATTACAAAGCCCCTTCGCTACATCAAGGCTTGTTCCAGCAGCTATTGCACTCCTCGGATTAACAAATGCTCCCTCTACACCAATCTCTTCTAATAAGGTCTGCCCTATTGTACTTGGTAAATGATATAAACTTATACATTCAGCTACAAGTTCTTCAGCTACTTTTATCCAGATTGAATGAAAATCCATTAATGTCCCATCTTTATCAAATAGTATTGCTTTTACCTTCTCCATAGCACCCTACCTCTCGTTTCTTATCTCCTCCAGTGTATCAATAAAATATGGATGTAAAATAAAAGAATTGTAAAAATACCATAAAAATCAAACTAACTCCCAATTTACAATTCGTTTTAACAAAGTAAAAAAGGATGCCTTTACAGGGCATCCTCTTGATGTTCAGGAACAAATAGTTCTAAACAATGATATATATTTTCGAATTCCATCGGTGCATCTCCACCGTACTCACCATCTAAATTAATCATTAGTTTATCTGGTGAATGTACTTTAATTCGGTTCGCTTGTGTATATAACACTTTTGGGTTGTTAATATGTTCACCACGTTGTGCTTGTGTTGCTGCTTTAATCAAATCAGCGATAGAACCTTTTTTCAGTACTAACAGGTCGAATAACCCATCGTTAATAGATGCATACGGTGCTACCTTTTCAAATCCACCTACTGAACGAGTATTCGTAATTAAAAACATCGTAATTTCTTCTTGTAGTAATTTTCCATCATACTCAATTTCAACATATGTTGGATGTAATGATGGTAACATCTCAATACCTTTTAGGTAATAAGCAAGTTGTCCTAATACTGTCTTTAACTTACTCGGTACTTCGTATGTTAATTCTGTAATACGACCGCCACCAGCGATGTTAATAAAGTATGTATCGTTCGCTCTACCAAGGTCTAATGGCACTGTTTTTCCTTCGCAAATAATATCTGCTGCCTCTTCAATAGAACGAGGTACACCAATCGCACGTGCAAAGTCATTTGTCGTTCCAACTGGAATAATTCCAAATTTCGGACGGAATTCATGTCCAACTAAACCGTTTACTACTTCATTTAATGTACCGTCGCCACCAGCGGCAATAACAACATCAAACTTACGATCCGCAGCTTGCCTCGCCGCCACAGTAGCGTCTCCAGGGCCCGTTGTCGCATGACAAGATGTCTCATAGCCAGCTTGTTCTAATTTTTGTAATACTTCTGGTAAGCTCTTCTTAAATAGCTCACGCCCAGAAGTAGGATTATAAATAATTCTTGCTCGCTTCATCATTTATTAGCACAGGAAATTTCTTTATGTATCGAAAAAGAACATACCGAACTTCTATTCAGTATTCCCATGCCTACCTCCTCTCATCTTGCTATCCTTCTTTTATCCCGCTCAAACAGGCAGTAAGAACCCGATTCGTGTAGTCCATCAAAAGTAAATATTCATTTCAATGGTTTTTTTATTTGACCCAAAAATTTATCCCGCTATTTGCGGGCAGTAAATGCCCGATTGGTGAGGGCTAATAATCAGTGTTGGATGAACCTCCTACTGATTAAAGTTTCACTTTATTTCTATCCATTCTTCCATAAAAATTTACATATAACGAATAATAACTATCTATTATTTCATGAGATGAAAAAAACCTCTATGTTTAGATTTATCATTATTCCCACCTTTTTGCAACTATCATACCATAGTTGCTATACAAACATTTTTCCACTTTTGACAGTTAATCAAACGTTTGTTTAAACGATTTTGTCTCATTTAAACAAACGTTTGATTAACCTAGAAAAACACCCATGTACGGGTGTTTTTCTGCTTAATCTTTAAAAGTCACTACTATTATCGCTTATTAATCTCTTCAAGTAAGATTTTGTTAACAAGCGGTGGATTTGCTTGTCCTTTTGTAGCTTTCATAATTTGACCAACTAAGAAGCCAATTGCACGGTCTTTACCGTTTTTAAAGTCTTCGATAGATTGCTCATTATTATCAAGAATTTCTGTTACAACTTTACGAAGTGTACCCTCGTCAGAAATTTGAACAAGACCTTTCGCTTTAACGATTTCTTCTGGGTCTCCACCTTTTTCAATTAATTCATTAAATACTTTCTTCGCGATTTTAGAAGAAATTGTACCTTTTTCAATTAATTGAACCATTTTAGATAAACCAGCAGGCGTTAATGCAACGTCTTTTAATTCTTTTTGTTGTTTGTTTAAGTATGCAAGTACTTCACCCATTAACCAGTTCGATGTTAATTTCGCATCAGCACCGTCTGCAACAGTTGCTTCAAAGAAATCAGACATCTCTTTCGTTAATGTTAACACGTGTGCATCATAAGCTGGCAAGCCTAGTTCTGCAACGTAGCGAGCTTTACGTGCATCTGGAAGTTCTGGAATAGAAGCTCGAACTGCTTCTTTCCACTCATCATCGATGTAAAGTTCAACTAAGTCTGGCTCCGGGAAGTAACGGTAATCGTCAGATCCTTCTTTCACACGCATTAAGATTGTTTTCTTCGTTGCTTCATCATAACGACGTGTTTCTTGTTGGATGATGCCACCAGATAACAATTCTTTTTCTTGGCGCACTTGCTCATGCTCAAGACCTTTTTGTACGTAAGTGAATGAGTTTAAGTTTTTCAGTTCCGCTTTTGTACCGAACTTTTCTTGTCCAACTGGACGAAGAGAAATGTTCGCATCACAACGCAAGGAACCTTCTTCCATCTTACAATCAGATACACCAGTGTATTGAATGATTGATTTTAACTTCTCTAAGTATGCATATGCTTCTTCTGGCGTACGCATATCTGGCTCAGATACGATCTCGATTAAAGGCATACCTTGACGGTTGTAGTCTACTAATGAACCATCAGCTGTATGCGTTGATTTACCAGCATCTTCTTCTAAATGAAGACGTGTAATACCGATACGTTTCTTTTTACCGTCTACTTCGATTTCAATCCAACCATTTTCACCAATTGGCTTATCAAATTGAGAGATTTGGTAAGCTTTCGGGTTATCTGGATAGAAATAGTTTTTACGGTCAAACTTCGTTTCCGTTGCGATTTCACAGTTTAATGCCATTGCAGCTTTCATTGCAAAGTTAACTGCTTCTTTATTCAAAGTAGGAAGTACCCCTGGGTATCCTAAGTCAATTACACTTGTTTGTGTATTTGGCTCCGCTCCGAATTCTGTTGGACTCGCAGAGAAAATTTTCGAATTTGTTTTTAACTCAACGTGAACCTCTAAACCAATAATTGTTTCTAAATTCATCTATGCTCGCCTCCTTACAGACTTGCTTTTTTTGTATGATAGTCTGTTGCTTGCTCAAACGCATGTGCAACGCGGTAAATTGTCGCTTCATCGAAGTGTTTACCAATAATTTGTAGACCAAGTGGCATGTTGTTAGCACCGAATCCACATGGAACTGAAATCGCTGGAACACCCGCTAAGTTTACTGGGATTGTTAAAATGTCATTTGCATACATTGTCATTGGATCGTCAACTTTTTCTCCCACTTTAAATGCCGGAGTTGGTGTTGTTGGTCCAATAATAACATCATAGTTAGCAAATACATTTTCAAAGTCGTTCTTAATTAATGTACGTACTTGTTGTGCTTTTTTGTAATATGCATCATAGTAACCAGAGCTAAGAGCAAATGTACCAAGCATAATACGACGTTTAACTTCATCACCGAAACCTTCACTACGTGTGTTTTTGTAAAGGTCTAATAAGTTATTTACATTATCAGAACGAACACCGTAACGCACGCCATCAAAGCGTGAAAGGTTAGCAGATGCTTCAGAAGAAGATAGTAAGTAATACGTTGCTAGAGCGTATTTAGAGTGTGGAAGAGATACTTCCTCCCAAGTTGCGCCCATACCTTCTAATACTTTTAAAGCAGCTAGTACTGACTCACGAGCTTCTTCGCCAACACCTTCGCCTAAGTATTCTTTCGGTACAGCAATGCGTAAACCTTTAACATTGCCTGTTAAACCAGCTAAATAGTTTCCAACTTCAACGTTTGCAGAAGTTGCATCCATGCGGTCAATACCTGAAATAGCTTGTAATAAGTATGCATTGTCTTCTACTGTACGTGTAATCGGTCCGATTTGGTCTAGTGAAGATGCGAATGCTACTAATCCGTAACGAGATACGCGTCCGTAAGTTGGTTTTAAACCTACAACACCGCAATATGCAGCTGGCTGACGGATAGAACCACCCGTATCAGAACCTAGAGAGAATAGTACTTCTCCTGCTGCTACAGCTGCTGCAGAACCACCACTAGATCCGCCTGGAACGTAATCTAAGTTCCATGGGTTTTTCGTAGCGTAGAATCCTGAGTTTTCATTTGAAGAACCCATTGCGAACTCGTCCATGTTTAATTTACCGATTGTAATTGTGTCAGCAGCTTTTAGCTTTTGCACAACTGTCGCATCATAAATTGGATCGAAGTTTGCTAACATTTTGCTCGCACAAGTTGTACGAAGACCGTTAGTTACAATGTTATCTTTTACACCAATTGGCATACCGAATAATAAACCATTATCTTCAGCGCCGATTTTTGCATCTAATTCTTTCGCTTTTGCGCGTGCATTTTCTTCATCTAATGTAAGAAAAGCTTTTACGTTATCTTCAACATCCGCAATACGTTTGTAAGATTCTTCTACTAAATCCGTAACGGAAATTTCTTTGTTGTTTAACTTCTTATGTAACTCTGATACTGAATGATCAAATAATGACATCGAAATTCCCCTCCTCTATTCTAATACTGCTGGAACACGGATTTGATTATCTTTGTGATCCGGTGCATTTTTTAATACTTCTTCGACTGGTAAACCTTTTTCTGGTACATCTTCACGCATAACATTTTTCATAGTTAATACATGAGTTGTTGGTTTTACATCTGTTGTATCTAATTCATTTAACTGTTCTGCAAATGTAACAATTGCATCTAGTTGTTTTTGAAATTTTTCTGCTTCTTGATCAGTAATTGCAAGACGTGCTAAATGTGCTACGTGCTTTACATTCTCAACGGAAATTCTTGACACGGCTAGGCCACCTCCATAATATATCGTTCAATCTACAATACTATTGATGATACCAAATTTTCAGTACTTCAAGCAAGTCAACACAGAGTACTTACGCCATTTTTACATAAAAAAAGAAAGGCAAATGCCTTTCTTTACAATTTACTCTTTATCTAACGGTTTATTTTTCGGAAATCTCTCGTTATCTTCTTCATTATCACGAATTGTTTTTTGTAATACAAAACAAGACATCGTTAAAAATAATGTTCCAATTAAATAGTATCCTTTTACACTAAGCGTTTCATCTAACGTATAAATCCCAATTAGCATACCTGAAAGCGCACAAACAAATGAAGTCCATGCTAAAAACGTGAACGCTTGCGTATTACGTCTTCTCATCGTTCTCCCCCTCGTTAGCTGTATACCCATTATAGATAAGTATATTTACCATGATGGATTTTTATGTAAATTCTAGTTTTATATTTATAAATCTATCATAAAAGAATACTATTTTAAAGAAAGTTTTCTGTCTAATCTGAAAAAACAATTAAAATGATTGACATTTATTTCTATTCTGCATAAAATAAAAATAAATATTACGAACCTCGAAATATACGGGAGTGGAATTAATTGTTGCAATATGAACATTTTTTAGACTTACTGCTAGATAACGCCAAGAAACTTTTCTATCCTGAAGAATGGGTAAGCCTTGATTTAACACTTTCCAAAACAGAAGTATTTTGTTTACTTTGGATGGAACGAAATACAGAGATTACAATGACAAAAATTGCTGATCTTCTTGATATACCGATGAGTACAACGACGGGCGTTGTAAATCGCCTTGTAAAAAAGGGATATATTGAACGCTACCGTGATGAAAACGACCGACGTATTGTATTAATTCGGTTAACAGAAACCGGCGTAATGCTCGTTCAAGAAGTAAAACAAAATGCAGCCCATTACTTTAGCTTAGTGACAGAAGCATTGTCAGAAGAAGAAAAAGCATTCTTACTACAAATCTTCCAAAAGATTATGAATCACATTGCTACCTCACAGCAAAAAACAGAAGAAAAGGTTTCTACACCTAAAATGAAAAACATTCCGATTGAATAAAACCCTATCTGGGTTTTTATTCAACCATTTACTTCGATACTCGTAATATTCGACATTCGAAACAAAGGGGATATGAATGATGAGAATTATCTTGTATACAGGTAAAGGCGGCGTAGGAAAAACTAGCATTTCAGCAGCAACAGCACTTCAAAGTGCGAAGCAAGGATTAAAAACTTTAGTAATGAGTACAGATCCTGCTCATAGTTTAGGAGATTCATTTGGTATAAAGTTATCTTCTGAGCCATTAGAAATCCGTGAAAATTTATGGGCACAAGAAATTAATACGATTTATGAAATGGAAAAAGGTTGGGGAAAGTTACAGAAATACATTACCTTACTATTCACTTCCAAAGCAGCTGATGATATTACAACAGAAGAATTAACGATGTTTCCTGGTATGGAAGATTTAATTAGCTTACTTCGCGTACTCGATTATTATAAACAAAACACATATGATGTTATCATCATTGATTGCGCTCCAACAGGAGAAACATTAGCAATGCTAAGTTTTCCAGACATGCTCGGCTGGTGGATGGAAAAATTGTTTCCTATTAAAAGAAAAGTTTTAAAAGTCGTTCGTCCTGTAGCTCAACCACTCCTTGGTGTCCCTCTTCCAACCGACGATATTATGGACGAATTAACAAATACACTTGAACAGCTCGGAGAAATGAGAGATATTTTATCAAACCGAGAAGTAACAAGTATCCGCATCGTTGTAAATCCTGAAAAAATGGTCATTAAAGAAGCTCAGCGTAGCTTTACTTATTTAAATTTATACGATTATAACGTAGATGCCATTATGATTAATCGCGTCATCCCTAACACCGTCACCGATCCTTATTTTCAAGCATGGAAAGATACACAAAAGAAATATAAAACATTAATTCAAAATAGTTTTGATCCACTTCCTATTTACGAAGCTCCAATGTTTGAACAAGAAGTTGTTGGTTTACCTATGTTAGAGCGTGTAGGCGATGCTTTATTTAAAACTGATCATTGTCCTACTGAAGTGAAATTTAACGGGCGCACACAATATGTAAAAAAGGATGGCGATGATTATATTTTCATTCTTTCTATTCCCTTCTCAAACAAAAGTGAACTTTCCTTAAATCAAAAAGGTGATGAACTTATTATTCGAGCGGGTTCTGTTAAACGGAACATCACGTTACCAAAAACATTAACACACCTTTCTATTCAAGGAGCAAAATTTGAAGAAGATGTACTAAATATTCGGTTTGGAGGTGTAGTACATGCATGAGGAATTACTACGAAGGGTAATTCGTACAAAAGTAAAAGTCGGGATGCATATATTAGAAGAGCTACCTAATCCAATCCAGCAATCAGCTAAGCAAATATTAAATATTTTACAAGAGGAACTAGCTGCTTATCCGAAAGAACGAGATCATCATGAAGTTAATTTAAAAAATATCATAATTGAATAACTATCTCTGTATAGAGGGCCTTTTTTAGGCTTTCTATACTTTATTGGAGTGATGTAAGTTGATGAAAAAGCATTCCACTACTATACTCTGGATCATTCCCTTATTATTTTTCATTCATAACCTTGAAGAAGCTTTCCAAATGCCACAATATCTTGCTAATCAATTTTCAATCCGTCTTATAACTAGCCAACAATTTTTCATTGCCATTTCCGTATTAACAATCTTTGTATTACTTATCGTCTTTCTATATCAACTTAACTTCTTGTCTTCTATATGCTGGATTATTTTTATACAAGGGGCCATCTTCTTTAACTCTGTTCAACATATTATTTTGTTTTTCATTTATCGCTCCTATAACCCCGGCGTAATATCAGCATTTTTCATTACTCTCTTTGCTATTTTCTTTTTTTTATCAAAAAAACACTTAATTCATCAAAAGCAATTCGTAATTACAATCCTTTTCAGCTTATTTTCTTATCCCATTATAATTTGGATTACCTTACTGTTCGCTAGCTACTTTCATTCATAAAAAAAGACCAGGAAAACTCCTGGTCCATTACTCTACTTAACAAACATTGGATTCTACGTTATACAAAATTGGAAGGTACAGAATTAGGATTCGTTTGCTAAGTAGATTATATGTTGAACGAACTAACAGCGGAGGGGTTCCTTCTGTTAGTCCATTAAACTCAATCATTATTTTACGATTTTTTCAAGCTCCTCAAGTGAAAGATCAACTGAAATTGAACCATCATTTGTTTCTTTCTTAATTGCATCTGTTACTTCTTTTGAATGGTATAGTTCAATTACTTTTTTCAGTGTTGGATCATCTTTATCTTTCGTACGAGCTGCAAAAATATTAATATATGGCTTCGCATTTTCATTCTTTGGATCTTCTAAGAAAATAGGATCCTTCGCTGGATCTAATCCAGCTTGACCAGCAACACCGTTATTAATAACTGATGCCGCTACATCTTTTAACACACGAGGTGTTTGCTGTGCGATAACCGGTGTAATTTTTAATTTCTTCGGATTTTCAGCAATGCCGCTTGGATCTCCAAATAAGCCAAAATCTTTTTTAAGCTTTAATACTCCAGCTGCATCAAGAAGTTTTAATGCACGTGCTTGGTTCGTTGGATCGTTTGGAATTGCAATTTCTGAACCATCTGGAATTTCATTTGCCTTCTTATATTTTTCAGAGTATAAACCCATTGGCGCAATTTGTGTTGTACCAACAGCTGTAATATCTAACTTATGCTCTTTTTTAAATTGCTCTAAGAAAGCAATATGCTGAAATGAGTTTAATTCAATATCTCCATCAGCTAAAGCTTTATTTGGAGTTGTATAATCAGAGAACTCCACCAGTTTAATCTTAATCCCTTCTTTTTCAGCTTTTTTCTTCAAAATTTCCCAAGCATCTCCATCCGTTCCAGTTACACCGACGCGAACTACTTTTTCTTTCGCTCCTGCACCCGTGTCTCCACTTGAGCAGCCACTTAATGCTGAGACTCCTACAATTGCTGATAATGCAAATGCTAAAATTTTCTTCATTTTCTTTTCCTCTTTTCCTTTTTATGATCTGCGTAACAAGACTTTCGCAAAGTAGTTTCCTAAATTTTGAGCTATCTGCACGAGAATAATAAGTAAAACAACCGTTACGAACATAACTGATGTATCAAAACGTTGATAACCATATGTCATTGCCAAGTCACCAAGACCGCCACCACCGACAAGCCCAGCAACTGCAGAAAATTCAATTAAACCAACTGTCATAAATGTGACACCTAAGATTAATGGTGCTAACGCTTCTGGTACAAGGATTTCAAAAACGATTCTAATTGGTGAGGCGCCCATTGCTTGCGCTGCTTCAATTACTCCTTTCGGAACGGAAACAAGATTTGTTTCAACCATTCTAGCAATACCAATTGATGCGACTAACGTCATCGGGAAAATTGCTGCTGCTGTTCCAATCGTCGTTCCAATAACGCTTCTTGTTAGTGGGCTTAAAGCTACTAAAAAGATAATGAATGGTACCGGACGAATTGTATTAATTATGATGTTAAGAATAGAAAAGACCCATTTATTTTCTAAAAAGTTTCCTTTTCTCGTTACATATAAAAGTAAACCTAGAGGTATACCCAGGATTATAGCGAATATAAGGGTTACAATTACCATTAAGAGGGTATCCCCCGTCGCATCTAGTATGCGCGGCCAAAATATACTCCAATCAACTCGCATGAGCTTCTACCTCCTTCAGCTGCACTTGCAGTCTTAGATGTTGTAATGCTTTTTGAATTTCCCTCTGCTCACCTTGCAATTCTACAAGCAGATTTCCAAATAGCACATTTTGAAGTTCAATAATATTTCCGTACAGTACATTTACATCAACGTTATAGTTTTTTGCGATATATGATAGTACCGGCTGTCCTGTCTCCTCACCAGTAAATGTTAGACGATAAATTTGACCACCATTTTGAATTTTCGCTAGAACACTTTCTGGTAAATGATCATTAATAACAGAACGTACAAAGTTTTGAGTCGTCTTTGTTTTTGGTTGTGTGAAAACGTCAAACAGTTTTCCTTCTTCAATAACTTTTCCCTTCTCCATTACAGCTACACGGTGGCAAATTTCTTTCACAACATGCATTTCGTGTGTAATAAGAAGAATCGTTAAATTGTATTCTCGATTTACTTTCTTTAATAAGTTTAGAATTTCTGTCGTTGTTTCTGGATCTAAAGCTGATGTTGCCTCATCACATATAAGAATATCTGGCGATGTCGCAAGTGCTCTAGCAATGCCAACTCGCTGCTTTTGTCCCCCTGATAACTGCTCTGGATAATAGTTTGCTTTATCTTCTAACCCTACAAACTTCAGCAGTTCATTCACTCGTTCTTTTATCTCGTTCTTTGGCAATTTCGCTAACTTTAATGGATAAGCAATATTCCCAAACACTGTTCTTGAATTAAATAAATTAAAGCTTTGAAAAATCATTCCGATTCTTTGTCTTAGTTTGCGTAATTCTTTCGTCGATAATGATGTAATATCTTTATCATCTATTGAAATCGTTCCTGCCGTTGGTCTCTCTAACATATTTACTAAGCGTAATAATGTACTCTTTCCAGCGCCACTAAAACCGATAATGCCAAAAATTTCGCCTTTCTCAACTGATAATGTTACATCCTCCACCGCATGAACAGATTGCCCAGCTGATTCATACACTTTACTTACATTGTTAAAAGAAATCATTTTTCCCCCTCCTATATGCTGTAAAAACTTAAAGTAGAGCTTTCGAGGTAAAATAAAAAGTGCTCTCCTTCTTATCAACCATAAAGATAAGAAGGAGAGCACTTATATGTACTCGTTCACATCTTCTCATCTTCCAAGCCTTTATATGGCTTGCTGGAGTTAGCACGGTATTAAAAAACCCGTTGCTGAGGTATCGTAGGGCCAGTCCCTCCACCTCTCTGGATAAGAATGTATCGATTTAATTGTCGTTTAATTAATTCTCATTATAGAACTCAGAATAATAAGAGTCAATACATTTTTTAGAAAAATATTAATTATTCCTTTATTAAAATTTTCAGATGAAAATTCATAAGAAAATAGTAACTTTCAAAGTTATGTAAAATTCTTCTTCCTCATATTTTTAAACAGGAGAATCCTCTCTACGAATTGAATAAATTTATTTGAATATGAAACTCGGAGGAAGATAAATATATGAAAACAGCTCTTTTACTCGTCGATATTCAAAACGATTATTTTCCAAATGGAAAGATGGAATTGCGTAATCCAGTAGAAGCAAGCGAATATGCTAATCAGTTATTACAACACTTTAGAACAAACAGCGAACCTATTTTTCATATCCAACACGTAGCTATAAAAGATAACGCTACTTTTTTCCTACCTAATACAGAAGGTGTACATATTCACGAAAGCGTACGTCCACTTAGAGAAGAAACAGTTATACTCAAACATTATCCAAATAGCTTCCGAGAAACTAATCTTCTAGAGCAATTACAGCATTTAGACATTGAACATGTCGTCGTATGCGGGATGATGACTCATATGTGTATTGATGCTACAGTAAGGGCTGCATTTGATTTTGGATTTCAATGTACCGTTATACACGATGCTTGTGCTACAAAAGACCTTTCTTTTAAGAACGCTACTATACCAGCTGTTTATATTCACAATACAATTTTAGCTAGTTTAAATGGCGTATATGCAAATGTAATAAGCACGAAAGAATTTTTAGCTACATAAAAAAACACTCCTTTCAGTGAGCAAAACCGAAAGGAGTGTTCCTTGTCGAACCATAGATTTTCTTTCAAATTGTATTATACAGGAAATTCTCAAAATGAATACTAAAAAATATGACTAATACGTCAATTTTTCTCATTATTTTATTTCTGTTTACATGTTTATCCCGCTATTAATAGGTTTTAGCTCATTCTCTTCGAACGACGGTAATATATGGGGGTTCAACTTTAAAAGGAGCCCTCCACACTTTGTGAAGAGCTCCTCTACTATTTCTTATAAAGTTTCAGAAGTAGTTTTTGCTTGCATGTGAAGTGCTAAGTAATCAGGTCCACCAGCTTTAGAGTCTGTACCAGACATGTTAAAGCCACCGAATGGTTGGTAACCTACGATTGCACCAGTACATCCACGGTTGAAGTATAAGTTACCAACGTGGAAGTCTTCACGTGCTTTTTCAATATGGTCACGGTTGTTAGTAATAACAGCACCTGTTAAACCGTATTCCGTATTGTTTGCAATTGCAAGTGCATGATCGAAGTCTTTTGCTTTACAGAATGCTACTACTGGTCCGAAGATTTCTTCTTTCATTAAGCGAGCATCTTCTGCAACATCAGCAACGATTGTTGGTTGGATGAACCAGCCTTTAGAATCGTCTCCTTCGCCACCTGCTAAGATTCTACCTTCTTCTTTACCAATTGCAACATAGCTCATTACTTTATCGAATGCAGCTTGGTCATTAACAGGACCCATGTTTGTACCTAATACTGCTGGGTTAGCAACTGTTAATTCTTTTGTTAATTCAACAGCACGATTTAATACGTGATCGTATACATCTTCGTGGATTACTGCACGAGAACATGCAGAACATTTTTGTCCTGAGAATCCGAATGCTGATGCAACGATAGACTTAGCTGCTAATTCAAGATCTGCTTCTTTATCAACAACGATTGTATCTTTACCGCCCATTTCAGCGATAACGCGTTTTAACCAAATTTGGCCTGGGTTTACTTTCGCTGCACGCTCATAAATACGGATACCTACATCACGAGATCCCGTGAAGCTTACGAAACGTGTACGAGGATGATCTACTAAGTAGTCACCAACTTCAGAACCATTACCTGGAACGAAGTTTACTACGCCAGCTGGTAAGCCAGCTTCTTCTAATACTTCCATAAATTTCGCTGCTACTACAGGAGTTGTACTAGCTGGTTTTAGTAATACTGTGTTACCAGAAACTAAAGCAGCTGTTGTCATACCTGCCATAATTGCGAATGGGAAGTTCCAAGGAGAAATGATAACACCTACTCCTAATGGAATGTAAGAGAAACGATTATATTCAATTGGACGGCTTTCTACTGGAATACCGTCTTTTAATTTTAACATTTGACGACCATAATATTCCATAAAGTCGATTGCTTCTGCTGTATCAGCATCTGCCTCATTCCATGGCTTACCTGCTTCTTTTACAAGAATAGCAGAGAATTCATGTTTTCTGCGACGAACGATTGCTGCAGCACGGAATAAAATGTCTGCACGCATTTCTGGCTTTGATTTTCTCCAAGTTTGGAATGTTTCATCCGCTACTTGCATTGCTTTTTCAGCTAACTCACGGCTTGCTTTTGAAACACGACCAACAAGTTCCTCTTTATTTGCAGGGTTTACAGAAACAATTTTGTCTTCTGTAGTGATTTTTTCTCCCCCAATAATTAATGGATAGTCTTGTCCAAGATAAGATTCTACTTTCTTTAAACCTTCTTCAAACGCTAATTTGTTAGCCTCCACTGAAAAATCTGTAAATGGCTCATGTTTGTATGCTACTACCATTTTTTTAGCCTCCCCTTAGAAAAACGTTTACATTTTACAACATTATTCTACACGATAATTTAGATTTATTCAAATATTCCTAGACTTATATTTTAAAAATTAATAAATTTTTAAAATATAATAAAAAAAAGAGATTCATACATGCGTATGAATCTACAAAATATGAGTATATTCCAAAACATTTTTCCCGATCAATAATATAGTAACTAATAAAAATAAAGTCCTTACATATCCAACGCCTTTTTGAACCGCAAACTTCGATCCCAAATAAGCACCTAAGATCATTGATAATCCCATGATAATACCGTATTCAAAATGAATTATGTCTAAAAATAAAAAAGTAATTAAAGATACAATATTACTAACAAAGTTCAAAAGTTTTCCAGATGCTGCCGCTTGAATAAAATCCAAACCAATTAATAAAAATGCAAAAATTAAAAATGACCCTGTCCCGGGTCCAAAAAATCCATCATAAAATCCTATCATTAAAATAACAAAGAAAAATATTAATGTTTTTCTTTGCGTCATCTTCTTATAGGTAGACACACTTCCCCAATTCTTTTTTGCAATAATATAAATAGCAATAAATACCAACATTACAAGTACTAATGGGCGTAAAATATCCGATGGAATAAATTTTACTACTAAAGCACCTGCAACAGCTCCAACAATAGTTAACGGGATTAACTTTCCTACAATTTTAAAATCAACTTTTCCTGATCGAATGAAATACATCGCACTCGTAAACGTCCCCATTGTTGCCGCTAATTTATTCGTTGCAATTGCTGAAGCCGGCGATAAGCCAACAAACATAAGCGCAGGAAGCGAAATTAACCCTCCTCCTCCAACAACGGAATCAATGAAAGCTGCTAAAAAACCGAATGCAATTAATAAAATAATGACTTGAAAACTTAATTCTTCCATGAACTTTACCCCTTACCCCTATTATTTACAACATTTTAAATTATAACAAAATTACATAAGAAAAAAAGCTGTTCCATAGAGGAACAGCCTTCATATTTAATCTAAAATTTTCACAAGTGGTTCATCTTGTTTTGCTTCACGTATAATAATAGCTTCTGGGCGTTCTACAGATTTAATCGTTACTTGTACTTTCATATAATTCGGGAAGTATTCCATAACAAGCCCTGCCACATATTGTGTAAAACCAATTATTTCAGCTTTTCCATTAAACTGGACAGGAATATCAAGCTTCATTTCTCTTAATTCATCATCTCTATACATACCAGTACCAATAACAGCTGTATAGTCGCCTTGGAAATAATCGCTTAGTTTTGCCTTAAAGTTGGATACTCTTGCAAGATCTTCACGTTTATTATCTGTTTTCGCTTGCTCTGATGGGAACAAATAGTATTTCTCATTAATTTGTTTCCAATCTTCAACCGTTTCACTACCTTTTTCTACATTTGCATAAGAAACAAAGTTACCTGGTACGAGCGAAGACTTTGGAGCTTGGCGATAAATCGCAAATGTTATCGGAATATTTTTTGTATCAGGTTGTTTTTGATGTATGACTTTCAAAATTTCTTGCGCCATTTTTTTCCCTTCAGCTAACATCTTTTCATCCGAGATGGCAGCTTCACGTGGATAACCATGCTCTTCGTTAAAATATTGAACAGAATTCATTGCTAATCCAACTACCATACCAACACGTTCCTCGCTGTTATCGCCTTTTTTCACATAATAATCATGCTCTAAAATATTTGAAATATATATTGGATTTTTTTTATTTTTCACTTCTAGTGATTCGGATCCCGTTCCTAATGCAGGGTTTAATCCTATATTAGGAAATTTAACTGCATCTTTTTTTAATTTGTCCTCTAGTTCCTTTTGTTCAGCATCTGTACGTTTTCTTTTAACAAGCATCTGTATCACTTGAGTATCTAGAGCACTTCCGCCTTTTAAAAAATTATCTTTCGTATTAAATGATTCTTTTGCAATTCGCATTAATCCTGTTTCAAATTCATCTATATCAAGACGACTATTTAGCCCTTGCACCACTAAACCACGTGCATTTCCACCATCAAATGGAATAGTCGTCTTATAATATTCATCCGAAATAGCGTATTTTGGAACAACTGATTGTTCTTTTGCTTTCCCCGATTTCTCAGCCACTTTTTCATCTTTGTCGGCACCTGCACTACACCCACTTACAAGTAGGCCCAGGCTTAATATCGCTAATGCTATTTTTTTCATGGTAAGTTTGCACCTCTTACTTATTTAGCTCTTGTAAGAACCTCTCTTCATTCCAAACCTCAACATTATGTTTCTCCGCTTGTGCTAATTTCGAACCAGCTGCTTCACCTGCAACAACCAAATCCGTACTCTTACTAACACTTCCTGTTACTTTTCCACCTAATGCCTCAATCTTCTTCTTCGCTTCACTTCGTCCCATAACTTCTAGCTTACCTGTTAAAACAACCGTTTTTCCTGCGAAGTAAGATTCAACATTTTGTAAATCTGCAATTTTTATACCTTTGTATGTCATATTCACGCCATACTCTTTAAACTGCTGTAATAATTCTAATACATCTTCATTATCAAAATATGTCACAACAGATTGAGCCATTTTTTCGCCAATTTCATTAATTGCTTTTAGTTCTTCTTCTGTTGCTTTTACAAGCTCATCCATCGTTTCAAAGTGCTCTGCAAATGTACGTGCTGCTTTCGCTCCAACGTGGCGAATTCCAAGACCAAATAATAATCGCTCTAACGAGTTTTCTTTAGAATTTTCAATTGCTTGTATTAAGTTTGTTGCTGATTTTTCACCAAAACGTTCTAACTGTAATAATTGCTCTTTCGTCAATGCATATAAATCAGCAAATGTACGAATATAATCTGCATCAAAGAGTTGTGTAATGACACGTTCTCCAAGTCCATCAATATTCATCGCATTTCTTGAAACGAAATGGATTAATCCCTCTCGAATTTGAGCCGGACAAGTCGGATTTATACATCGAAGTGCTACTTCTTCTTCTAAACGAACAAGTTCACTCTCACATGCTGGACAATGCGTTGGCATACGGTATTCTTCTTCTTCACCAGTACGCTTATCAAAAATAACGTTCACAACTTCAGGAATAATATCTCCAGCCTTCTTCACAACAACGTAGTCACCAATTCGAATGTCTTTTTCACGAATCAAATCTTCGTTATGTAAAGAAGCACGGCGAACAATCGTACCAGCAACTCTCACTGGCTCTAGCTCTGCAGTCGGCGTTACAACCCCTGTTCGGCCAACACTTAATTCAATGCCTGTTAGTCTCGTTACAACTTCTTCAGCTGGGAATTTATAAGCAATCGCCCATCTTGGACTCTTCGCTGTAGTTCCTAGACTTTCTTGAAGAGCAACATCATCTACTTTTATAACGATTCCATCAATCTCATAATCAAGATGCGGACGTTTTTCTTGCCATTCTTCTACATAAGCTATAACCTCTTCGATTGTTTCACATGTACGGCGATTTGGATTTGTCTTAAATCCGAGTTCACCTAAGAAATCAAGCGATTCACTGTGCGATGGAATTGTTTTTTCTTCTACATTCGCAAGACCGTACACAAACATAGATAAGTTACGCTTCGCTGCAATTTTCGGATCAAGTTGACGTATTGAACCTGCTGCTGCATTACGCGGATTCGCAAATACATCTTCTCCATTTTGCTCTTTTTCTTCATTTAGTTTAACGAATGAACGCTTCGGCATATAAGCTTCGCCTCGTGCTTCTAACGTTACTTCTTCATTTAAACGAAGTGGGATAGCTTTAATCGTTTTTAAATTTTGAGTAATATCTTCACCCGTTACACCATCACCACGTGTCGCCCCTTGAATGAAGCGTCCTTTTTCATAATGAAGCGAAACGGCAAGCCCGTCAATTTTTAATTCACATATATATCTTACATTCGCACCATCAATTCCTTGACATACTCTTCTGTCGAAATCACGCAAATCCCCTTCGTTAAATGCATTCCCTAAACTTAACATTGGTGACTTATGTGTTACTTTTTCAAATATATCAAGAATAGTTCCCCCAACGCGAACGGAGGGAGAATCTTCACTCATAAACTCTGGGTTCTCTGCTTCTAATTTTATAAGCTCCTGCATATCACGGTCATATTCCGCATCAGAAACAGAAGGATTGTCTAATACGTGATATTGATAATTAAATGTATTTAACAAATCACGCAGTTCTTCTATACGTTTTTTTGCTATCTCTTTTGACATATCCTCATTCCTTTCTATTGTTTCGTCACAGGTGCAAATTTTGCTAACAAACGTTTAACACCAATTGGGCTTGGGAACGCAATATCTAATTCTTTTGCATCACCTTCACCTTTTACACTTACAACTGTACCGATTCCCCATTTTTGATGGGAAGCTTTATCGCCTACTGCCCAGCCAATTTGCTCACCGCCTGTCGTCTTAGCTGCTGGACGCGCGAAAGCTGAACGAGAGCGTGTTGTGGTTGTCGTTGTCATTTTACTGCTACTTGCTGTTCTGCCTTTTGCACCAAACGAATTTTCACGCTTCGGCGCTGTTTCATTTAATGATTCCACTAGTTCTGCCGGGATTTCTGTAATGAAGCGAGACGCAGCATTCATACTTGTTCTACCAAATAAAGTACGCATTTGCGCATTAGATAAATATAACTCTTCTTCTGCACGAGTAATACCTACATAAGCAAGACGACGTTCTTCTTGCATTTCATCCTCTTCCATAAGAGAACGAGTATGAGGGAATATCCCTTCCTCTAAACCAACAATAAAGACAACCGGGAACTCTAATCCTTTTGCTGAGTGCATCGTCATTAAAATAACTTCTTCACCAGCAGTTGGGTCTTCATCTACACGATCAATATCAGCAACAAGTGCTAAATCTGTTAAGAATGCAACAAGGCTCTTATCTTCACTTTGAGATTCAAATGTTTGCGTAACAGATAAGAATTCGTCTAAGTTTTCTAAACGACCTTCCGCTTCTAAAGAACGCTCATTTTTCAACATATCGCGATAGCCTGTTTTTTCAATAACTTCTTCTACTAATTCTGTAACAGATAAATACTCTTGCATATTTACCCAGTTGTGTAATAAACTTGCGAATTCTTTTACTGCCTTTGTAATTTTTGCACTTACTCCAACATGCTCAATCTCATCAAATACAGCAGTTAATGAAATTCCGTTTTGCACACCATAATTAATAATTTTATCGATAGAAGTCGCACCAATACCACGCTTTGGCATGTTAATAATACGTGCAAAACTAATTTCATCATCTGGATTACCGATTAAACGTAAGTACGCCAAAATATCTTTAATCTCTTTACGGTCGTAGAACTTAGTTCCCCCGACAATTTTGTACGGAATGTTAGATTTAAGGAAAATCTCCTCGACCATACGAGACTGAGCATTCGTACGATATAGCACTGCAAAATCAGTGTATTTTCGTTTCCCCATCTGAAGATCGTCACGAATTTTTTTCGCAACAAAATATGCTTCGTCCTTTTCAGTTGCGGCACGATAATACGAGATTTTACTTCCAACTTGATTGTCTGTCCATAATTTCTTCGGTTTACGATTCGTATTTTTTTCAATAACAGCATTCGCTGCATTTAAAATATTTTGTGACGAACGATAGTTTTGTTCTAACAAAATTACCTGTGCATTCTCATAGTCTTTTTCAAATGACAAAATGTTAGAAATATCTGCACCACGCCAGCGATAAATAGACTGGTCAGAGTCACCTACAACGCAAAGATTTTTAAAACGTGCTGCCAAATGTTTAACAAGAAGATATTGCGCTTTGTTCGTATCTTGATACTCATCAACATGAATATATTGGAACTTACGCTGATAAAACTCTAATACTTCTGGAACACGTTCAAATAGCTGAATCGTCGTCATAATTAAATCATCAAAGTCTAATGAATTATTTTTCAAAAGACGTTTTTGATACTCTGTGTATACATCGCTCGTTAATTTTTCATATGGATCAGCCATTGTAATTTTTTTTGCATATTTATCCGCAGATAACAGTTCATTTTTTGCATTGCTAATACCCGCTAAAATAGAGCGCGGCTCAAATTTCTTCGGATCAATATTGCGCTCTTTCATAATTTTTTTGACTACAGTTAGCTGATCACCTGAATCTAAGATTGTAAAGTTACGATTAATACCAATACGATCGATATCGCGTCGTAAAATACGTACACACATAGAGTGGAACGTCGAAATCCAAATATCTTCTGCTTCTGGTCCCACAAGTTTATCAATACGCTCGCGCATTTCACGAGCTGCTTTATTTGTGAAGGTAATAGCTAGTACATTCCATGGTGCTACACCTTTTTCACCAAGCAAATACGCAATACGGTGTGTTAACACGCGTGTCTTACCACTACCTGCACCTGCCATTAGTAGCAGTGGTCCATTCGTTGTTTGTACTGCTTTTTGTTGCTGTGGATTTAAACCGTTTAATAACTTATCTGTCATACTCATATACGCCTGCACCTACTCTCCTTTTACTGCTTTAACTGTTTTTAACGCCGATTTTATATCATCATAAATAATATTTCCAACAACTACTGTATCAGCATATTGCGCCATTTCTTTCGCCTGTTCTGCATTAGAAATACCACCGCCATAATATAACTTGGCTTGTTTCAATTCTGCTTTTACATTTTTAACAAGTTCAACATCTCCATACGTACCGCTATATTCTAAATAAAATATCGGTAAATGTAATAACTTGTCTGCTAAACGCGCATATGCAATAACGTCATCTTCTGTTAAATCACATTTCGCATCTGTAAGCTGGGCTACTTTCGCTTCGGGATTTAAAACACAATACCCTTCCATAAAAATTTCGTCCCAGTCCATAATATCCCCAAATTCTTTCAATGCCTCATGATGAACACCTGTTACCCATTCTACTTTTCGGCTATTTAAAACACTTGGGATGTAATAAAAATCAAATCCTGGTGTAATTGCTTCTACATCAGAAACCTCTAATACACAAGGAACTGCATATCTACGAATGCTAACTAGCATGTGTAATACGTTATCAATTGTAACTCCATCACTTCCGCCTACAATAACAGCATCCGTTCCAGACTCACAAATCATTTCTAAATATTCATCGCTTAACTCCTTATTTGGATCAAGCTTAAATACATGTTTCCATCCGGAAATATCGTACATGAAAACACCCTTCCTTTTCTCTAGTTATATCTATAGTTCTGTTTAAAATAACAGTTAGTTTTTATCTTGATTTTTTAAAATAGCTATTAAATATTTTTCAAAAAGAAGAATTTAATTTCACCTTCTTTTTATGCATTCTTTCATTATAACAAAAAAAGCTACTGACACACACGCCGATTCCAACATCTTTTTCAACGTCAAATGTTGGATTACATATCCCAAAAATCACACGGGATACTAATAAGAGAAGTAGTATTTACTATTTCAATTTTCATAAAAAGGAGTGTTTTTCTAATGAAGCAAAACATCGGGACAATAAACGCTCTAATTCGAATTACACTTGGGCTTGTCCTCTTCGGATGTAGTGCAACTAAACTTGTACGCAAGCCGTGGTGCACTTGGTCTAACATTTTTCTATGGATTGGTGCAATGAAAGTTGCAGAGGGAATTGTTCGCTTCTGCCCTATTGTTGAAGCGTGGAAATTTGGAAAATACATGAATATGGGCGCATTTAAAATGCCTGGCATGAATTTTACTGAAAAAGGACATGCTAAAGAAGAAGTGAATCAAACTTCCGCTCATGACAAGCCAAAGTCAAAGGGAAGTTATGACGCTTCTGACAAAGAGATTGAGTCAGCGATTGAAGAAATAATCCTGGCAAAACCGCTTTGAATCATTTGTCACGATGCAAGATGCTCTCAAAGGGACTTAGCTGCTGCAGTGGGCGGTTAAGTCTTCTTTATTTTACCACGAAACAGAACGTATATTCTTATTTCTAACTTTAAAATGTACATAAAAGATATCAATCAATAAATTTCAGAAAATTAGGTGCATACCCCTTGCCTAAAATGATATAAAAGTGATATCATTTTTATATCAGGAGGCGATCATATGAAAGAAAAACAAGTATTTTATGTAAATGGTTTTCTCGGTATTATTGGAATTTTGATTTTAGCTGCTATCGGTGTATTTTTCTTTGCACAAGAAATTTTCGTAGGAGCAGCACTAACTATTATATTAGCGGCAATTCTCGCTACAGGTATCGGTATTGTTCAACCGAATCAAGCGAAAGTTATTACGTTCTTTGGTAATTATTTAGGAACAATTCGTCAAAATGGTTTATTTTTAACAATTCCATTCGCATTCCGTCAAACTGTCTCGTTACGTGTTGAAAACTTTAATAGTAAGAAATTAAAAGTAAACGATGTTGAGGGAAATCCGATTGAAATTGCAGCTGTTATTGTATATAAAGTAGTTGATTCTGCAAAAGCGATGTTCGGTGTTGAACATTACGATCGATTTGTAGAAATTCAAAGTGAAACAGCAATCCGCCACGTCGCAACAAAATATCCTTATGACAATTTCCAAGATGAAACTTGCATTACGTTACGCGGGAATACTGAAGAAATCTCTGAAGAATTAAAGCGTGAGTTAGAAGCGCGCCTTGAAATCGCAGGCGTAGAAGTATTAGAAACTCGTTTAACACATTTAGCTTATGCAACAGAAATTGCCCATGCGATGCTACAACGTCAACAAGCAAAAGCGGTATTAGCTGCTAGAAAAGAGATTGTTGAAGGTGCTGTGAAGATGGCGAAGGATTCAATCCATATGTTAGATGAGGAAGGCGTACTTGAATTAGATGACGAGCGTAAAGCGAATATGGTAAACAACCTATTAGTTGCCATCGTTTCAGATAAAGGTGCGCAACCAGTTATTAATACAGGAAGCCTATACTAAGGGCTATAAGTAATTATGGCTAAAAAGAAAAGCTTTCCATTACGTATTGATCCTGAATTACACGCAGTCATCGAAAAATGGGCAAATGATGAGTTTCGTAGCGTCAATGCACACATCGAGTATTTACTTCGAGAAATGGCAAAGCAAAAAGGAAAATTGAAGAAAGATAAAGATGCATGAACAAACAGCCCACTGAATTTTCAGCGGGCTGTTTTTATACAAAGCAAGTCATCAATAAACTTGCTTAACGCTGCTGTTCTCACACTATCTTTCCGATAAATAAAATAAGTCGGAATAAACCTGTTTTCATGTACTAACGGTGTATGAATAAGTTCTTTATGGCTATCAAATTGCTCTGCTACTTCACGTGGTAACATAGACACCCCAAGTCCAGCTTTTACGCATCCAATAATACCGTCTAAAGAATTTAATTCCATTATTTTTTTTGGAACAATCCCTTCAGATAGTAACCATTCTTCTAAAACTTTTCTATAAAAACAACCTGATTGAAAAACGATAAAAGACTGCGATTCCGAATATCCGTTATCCCACAAAACATTCCGCTTTGAAAGTAACATCATTTCCTCTTGGAATACTTCTATCTTTTCTAAAGCTGGATCAGCTATACAATCAGCTACAAATGCCCCCTCTATTTCATATAAGAGTACCTTCTTCGTTAATTCTTCCGTATTGTGCGTTTGCAACATAATTTCCACTTCTGGATAGCGCATATGATAATTAGCTAAAATCGTGGGCAATCTAACAGCTGCTGCTGTTTCCATCGCTCCAATTTTCAATACTCCTCCAGGCTCCGCTGTATGTTTCACTTGCCTTTTTGATTCATTTAATAATTGAATCATTTTTTCAGCGTATGTTAACAACTTTTCTCCGGCTGGTGTTAATGTAACTCCATCTCGATGCCTATAAAATAATTGTGTTTCATATTCAGCTTCTAGCCGTTTTATTTTTGCTGTTATGTTTGATTGAACAAAATTCAACCGAATAGCTGCTCTTGAAATACTTTTCTCCTGCGCGACCATATAAAAAGCTACAAAATCTTGTAAGTTCATTCGTTCATATCATTAATTTTGATATTACATATAAAAAATCAGTATTTTACGCCCCATATATATTCCTCTATCATATATATTAGAAGATATTTCAAGAAGGGAGATTATATGAAAGAAACAAAAACATGGAAAATGATTATAGCTGGGATATGTTCTTTAATAGCTGTCATGGGTATTAGTCGGTTCGCCTACACACCGATTATTTCTTTTATGGAAAAGCAAGCCCATATAGAAGATGACCTCGCTGGATATTTAGCGTCCAGTAATTATCTTGGTTATTTACTTGGGGCATTCTTTATTGGATTCATTACGATAAAAAATCGTGAAAAAATATTACACCACTGTTTATTCTTCAATGTTCTTTCAACTCTTTGTATGGGCTTAACCTCTTATATCTTTTTATGGTTTCCCCTTCGCTTTATCGGTGGTTTCACAAGTGCAATTGTATTTGTTCTTGCCTCTAGTATTGTTTTAGATTATTTATTTCAAAGTAATAAAGTCATGCTAGGTGGCATGATTTATAGCGGTGTTGGAATTGGCATTATTTTCTCTGGAAGTTTCGCACCTTTATTCAACTCAATTTGGAATTGGCAAGGTGCATGGATTGGGTTAGGAATTATTAGTTTTAGTTTAGCTATCCTTGTATGGAAATGGTTAAGAGAGGACAGTAGACATACTATACAGCAACCCAAAAGTACTATACAAGCTACATCTCATAGAAAAAGCTATTTATTTTGGCTTATTTTAGCTTACGGATTCGAAGGATTTGGCTATATCATTACAGGGACCTTCCTTGTCACCATTGTAGAAAGAATTACACTATCACCCTTCTATGCATCTTGTAGCTGGATTATTGTCGGTATTGCTGTCATCCCATCTAGTTACCTTTGGTCCACTGTTGCTCGGAAGTACGGACCAACACGAGCTCTTACATCCGCCTATATGTTACAAATTATAAGTGTACTTTCTCCACTCCTTATTCCAAACCTTTTTGGGGCATTTCTAAGTGCATTCCTTCTAGGTGCTACATTCGTCGGAATTACAATTTTAACAACTACAGAAGCAAAACGAATAAGACCGAATGAAAGTAATAAAATCATTGGTTATACGACAGGTGTTTATGGGATTGGCCAAATTATCGGTCCAATCTTTACAGGTATTATTGCGGAGCAAATGCAAAGTTTTTCCCTCCCACTCCTTGTCGCTGCTCTTACGTTAATCATCTCAATACTACTATTATTAATTGGAGAAATAAGATGTAAGCAGGTAGAGAAAAAGTGTATATAGATACAAATAGTTTATAATCTCTTGAAAAGATTCAACGTACTATACTCTATTTCCTATAAAAAAAGAAGCTAACATATGTTAGCTTCGCGTAATCTCATGCCCAATCGCACGATATCCTATATCACTACGATAAAATAAGCCATCGCTCTCAACCTTTGCGATTTCTTTATACACTCTATCTTTCGCCTCTTGTAAGTCTTTCGCTTTATAAGCAATAAATAGTACACGGCCACCATTTGTTACAACATCCCCATGTTTCATCGCTGTACCTGAATGAAAGACAATAGCATCTTCTAAACGATCTAATCCTGTAATAATTTCACCTTTTTTATACGCTTCTGGATATCCTTTTGAAGCAAGTACAACACCAATTACTGCTTCCTCTGACCACTCTAACACTAACTCACTTTCATCTAATACAGCGTTACATACATCAACTAAATCATTTTCTAAGCGAGGTAATACAACTTCTGTTTCAGGATCACCAAAGCGTGCATTAAATTCAATTACCTTTGGACCATCATTTGTTAAAATAAGCCCTGCATATAAAATCCCTGTAAACGATCGATTTTCTTGGATCATTGCTTGAGCAGTTGGATGTAATACGGTTTGAATCGCTTCTTGGACTGCTGATTCTGGAATTTGTGGTACTGGAGAATATGCACCCATTCCGCCTGTATTTGGTCCTTTATCAGCATCAAAAGCTCGTTTATGGTCCTGAGCGATTACCATCGGATGTACAGTTGTTCCATTTACAAATGCCATTAATGAAAATTCTTGTCCATCTAAAAACTCTTCAATAACAACCTTCTTACTTGCCGCGCCGAACTTCACATCTTGTAGCATTTCTTTCACAGCCTGTAATGCCTCTTCAAGCGTCATTGCTACCGTTACCCCTTTACCAGCAGCTAATCCGTCAGCTTTAATAACGATTGGTGCACCAACTTTTTGAATGTACTGTACTGCTTCTTCATAATCGGTAAAAGTTTCGTACGCCGCAGTTGGAATATCATACTTTTTCATAAGCTCTTTTGTAAAAGCTTTACTACCTTCAATAACAGCAGCCGCTTTATTCGGACCAAATACACGAAGTCCCTCTTCTTTAAAGCGATCCACAATTCCATTCATAAGTGGAATTTCTGGTCCAACGAAAGTTAACTCAATATTATTCTCTTTGGCAAATAAAACTAATGCATCAAAATCATTTTCATCAATATCAACTGGTATTGCAACATCTCGCATACCTTCATTACCTGGTGCTACATATACCTTTTTCACTTTTGCAGATTGTGCAAACTTCCAAGCTAAAGCATGCTCACGCCCACCGCGGCCAATTACTAAAACATTCATATTTCATCCCCCAATAATTAAATAAGTACAAACTAGAAGCTATGCTCCTAGTTTGCTTTTTCATATCAATAAAAGGTTATCTTAACCGGACTTTTTAAACATCCATCTCAATAAAGGTTTAAAAAGGAGGATCAAGAGCACCGAGCAGGTCTAGGCGCATTTGCCAGGAGGACACGGAGTGTAGCTTTCCTACATGAGTACCGCACTGGCGATGCAACGACGACATGCGAAGGTTATCTTGACCGGACTTTTTAAACATCCTCTATTAGTGTTTGAAATGACGTACGCCAGTGAACACCATAGCAATCCCATACGTATCTGCCACTTTAATAGAATCTTCATCACGGATCGATCCGCCTGGTTGAATGATTGCTGTAATTCCCGCTTTTGCTGCTTCTTCTAATGTATCTGGCATTGGGAAGAAAGCATCAGATGCAAGCGCGCTACCTTGTGCTTTTTCACCAGCTTGTGTAATCGCGATTTTTGCAGAACCTACACGGTTCATCTGTCCCGCACCGACACCAATTGTCATGTCATCTTTCGCTAAAACAATTGCATTTGATTTCACATGTTTTACAACTTTCCAAGCTAGTTTTAAATCTTTCCATTCTTGCTCTGAAGGTTCACGTTTCGTTGGAATTGAAATTGTACTTTCATCTAATGATAACGTATCTTCCTCTTGAACGAGAAGTCCACCTTGTACAGAAGTTAGTTTTTTGCTTGCACTTGTCGCTTTTTCAATATTTATAGTTAATAAACGTAAGTTCTTCTTACTTTGCAACACTTCTAAAGCTTCTTGCGAGAACGAAGGTGCGATAACAATTTCTAAGAAAATTTCATGTAACTTTTCTGCTGTAGCTTTATCAATTTCACGATTTGCTGCAATAATACCGCCGAAGATTGATACTGGATCTGCTTCATAAGCACGAGTATATGCTTCGTGAATATTAGTTCCTACTCCAACACCACATGGATTCATATGTTTTACTGCTACTACTGCTGGTTCTGTAAATTCTTTTACGATGCTAAGCGCTGCGTCTGCATCATTAATATTGTTATACGATAATTCTTTACCGTGTAATTGTTCTGCGTATGCAACAGAAGAAGTTGCTGCGAATGGCGCTTTATAGAAAGTTGCTTTTTGATGTGGGTTCTCGCCATAACGTAAGTCTTGCTTTTTCTCAAATGTCACAGTTAATGTTTCTGGACTTTCTTCACCCATTTGCTCTGTTAAGTAGTTAGAAATTAACGCATCATACGCTGCTGTATGACGGAATACTTTCGCTGCTAGTTTACGTTTCGTTTCCTCTGCTACTTCACCGTTCTCTTTCAGTTCTGCTAACACAATATCATAATCTACTGGATCTACAATTACAGATACGAATTTATGATTTTTCGCAGCAGAGCGAATCATTGTCGGGCCACCGATATCAATATTTTCAATTGCATCAGCAAATGTTACATCAGGCTTAGCGATTGTTTCTTTAAATGGGTATAAGTTAACAACAACAAAATCAATTGCTTGAATACCTAATTCATTCATTTGCGCTACATGTGTTTCATTATCACGAACTGCTAATAGACCACCATGAATATTTGGATGTAAAGTTTTCACACGACCATCCATAATTTCAGGGAAACCAGTTACTTCAGAAATACCAATTACTTGTAAGCCGTTTTCTTCTAGTAACTTTTTCGTACCACCTGTTGAAATAACTTCAATCCCTTGCTCTAGTAACCCTTTAACAAATTCTACTACTCCTGTTTTATCTGAAACACTTACTAATGCACGCTTTTTCATTTATCCTTCACCCCTGGTTGTATGTTAGTTAACAGTTGCTTCTTTCACAGACTGAACAATTTGATTCACTGTATTTACGTATAATTTATGTTCAACTTGCTGAATTTTCTTTTGTAAGCTTTCTCTCGTATCCCCTTCAGAAACAACCACTGCTTCTTGCGCAATAATTGGCCCTGTATCCATACCTGCATCTACATAATGAATTGTTACTCCAGTTACTTTCACACCTGCTTCTAACGCTTGACCGACAGCATCTTTACCCGGAAAGCTCGGTAGTAATGATGGATGAATATTAATAATCTTTCCGCCGTATGCTTCTAGTAACGTCGGCCCGATTAAACGCATATATCCAGCTAAAATAATATAATCAATTTCATATTCTTCTAGCTTCTTTAATATCTCTTTTTCAAACGCTTCTTTGGACTCATATGCTTTCGCTGAAAAAGCGAAACACGGAATATGATGATAATGCGCTCGCCCAACAGCACGTGCTTCTGGTTTATCACATACTAATAAACTAATTTCTGCATCCAATCTTTTTTCTTCTACCGCATTAACGAGAGATTGAAAGTTAGATCCACTTCCAGAAGCAAAAACTGCTAATCTACTCATAGTGCTTTGCCCCCATTAAAAGTAACGCCAGCTCCTTGTACAGTACGTCCAATAATACGAGCCGTTTCTCCTTGCTCTTCAAGAAGACGGACAACATCTTTTGCATCTTCTTCCTTCACTGCTACTACCATACCAATACCCATGTTAAAAATATTGAACATTTCTTTCTCTTCCAGTTTCCCAACTTCTTGAAGTAAATGGAAGATCGGCTGAATTTTCCAAGATCCTAGTTCAATCTCAGCACCAATTCCTTCTGGCAACATACGTGGGATATTTTCAATAAATCCGCCCCCTGTAATATGCGCCATACCGTATACTTCATGCTTCTTCAATAGTTCTAAAATAGGTTTGACATAAATTTTCGTTGGTTTTAATAATTCTTCACCAAGAGGTAGTTCTAAGCGTCCATAAATACGCTCTAAAGATAGTTCTCCATCTTCTAGTAACACTTTTCGTACTAAAGAGTAACCATTGCTATGAATACCGCTAGATGCTAAGCCAATTAGCACGTGACCAGCTTCAATCTTTTCACCTGTTACAATTTTCTTTTTATCAACAATCCCAACTGTAAAACCAGCTAAATCATATTCTTCCGTAGAATACATTCCTGGCATTTCAGCTGTTTCTCCACCGATTAATGCACAACCAGCTTGGCGACAGCCCTCTGATATACCTTTGACGATGTTTTCAATTTTACTAGGTTCAGCTTTACCACAAGCAATATAATCAAGGAAGAAAAGCGGCTCTGCTCCTTGGACAACAATATCATTTACACACATTGCTACTGCATCAATACCAATTGTGTCATGTTTATCTGCCATAAAAGCGAGCATCAATTTTGTTCCCACGCCATCTGTTCCAGATACTAATACAGGTTCTTCTAATGCAAATTTTGATAGATCAAACATACCTCCAAAACCGCCTAAACCGCCTAGTACTTCTTTTCTCATAGTTGTTTGTACGTGTTTTTTCATGCGAGATACCGCTTCATATCCAGCTTCAATATCTACTCCTGCTTGCTTATATGCATTCGCCATCGTTATTTACACCTCGTCTTTTAATTTCTCCCCATCCAGGGCGGGCCGTTTTAAGAAAAAAGCTAGCTTCTACAGCAAAAGAAGTAGAAGCTTTTTTCACTTTTCTTATTTCATACTTTCTAAAAGCTCTTGCTCATAATCATAAAGAGCTGTTGGATAGTCCCCATTAAAGTAAGCCATGCATAGGCCGCCATATTTCCCTTCATATGGACGTCCAATTGCATCTACTAATCCATCTTCGCTTAAAAATGTTAAAGAATCTGCTCCGATCATTTCGCGGATTTCTTCTACTGTATTATTTGCTGCAATTAATTCTTTTCTCGTTTGAATATCAATGCCATAGAAACATGGATATTTCAGAGGTGGTGAAGCAATTCTTACATGAACTTCTGTCGCTCCAGCCTCACGAAGCATACGAACAATTCGTTTACTTGTCGTTCCTCTTACGATAGAGTCATCAATCATAACAACTCGTTTCCCCTCAACCACACCTCTTACTGCGGAAAGCTTCATCTTAACCCCTTGCTCACGCAGTTCTTGAGAAGGCTGGATAAAAGTACGTCCAACGTAACGATTTTTAATTAATCCTAATTCATACGGAATGCCTGTTGCCTCCGCATAGCCAATCGCAGCTGAAATACTAGAGTCTGGTACACCAGTAACAACATCCGCTTCAATAGGAGCTTCCGCTGCTAAACGTTTTCCCATATTTTTACGCGCTGCATGAACGTTAACACCAGCAATATTAGAATCTGGTCGTGCAAAGTAAATATATTCCATACTACAAATCGCATGTTCTACATCGTTTGTGAAACGATCTACGTGAATTCCTTCATCATTAATGATAAGTAATTCACCAGGTTCTACATCGCGAATGTATGTTGCACCTACTACATCAAAAGCACATGTTTCAGATGCTACAACGTAAGCATCCCCCATCTTTCCAATTGAAAGCGGACGGAATCCATTTGGATCTAACGCAACGATCATTTCATTTCCAGTTAGTAAAAGATACGCAAACGCACCTTTCACTTTATTTAGAGCCTCTTTTACACTTTCAATTAAAGAGTCTTTCGTACTACGTTTAATAAGATGTAAAAGTACTTCTGTATCTGAACTAGTTTGAAAAATACTTCCCTCTGCTTCTAATTCACGACGAAGCATTTTTGCGTTAATTAAATTTCCGTTATGAGCTAACGCCATACTATGATCGGAAAAACGGAACAACAATGGTTGAACGTTAGCAACTTCACTTCCACCAGCTGTTGCATATCGTACATGTCCGATTGCTGATTTTCCATTTAATCCTTCTAACTCACCTCTTGAAAACACTTCTGATATTAAACCTAACCCCTTGTGACCGACGATTTTTTCCCCATTATTTACGACAATGCCTGCGCCTTCTTGCCCACGGTGCTGTAAACTGTGCAATCCGTAGTATGAAACTTGTGCTGCATTTTCATGCCCCCAAATTCCGAAAACGCCACATTCTTCGTTTAACCCCTTTATTTCAGCAAGCATGGGATTGCCCCTTTCCAAGCCTTTCTCATTTCATCTACATTTGCTGTAAGTAATACTTCATTTTCTTCATTATGAATTGTTACTTCATTTGTACTTGTTACTTCTCCAACTTGGATTGCTTCTACCGCTTTCTCAAACGCCTCTTTATTTTCACGTTTTACAGTTATCACGAAGCGAGACTGTGATTCAGCGAATAATGCTACTGTTGCTTCTCCATCTAATTTCACAGTAGCACCTAAGCCGTTAGCACCAATTGCACTTTCTGAAATTGCAACTGCTAAACCACCCTCAGCAACATCATGTGCAGATTGAACAAGACCAGCTTGAATTGCTTCTAATACTTGTTTTTGGCGTTTTAATTCTACATCTAGATCGATACTTGGTGATTGACCGAAAATTTTTCCGTGAATCATTTTCTGTAATTCACTTCCGCCAAACTCAGCTTTCGTCTCACCGATTATATAAACTAAATCACCAGCTTGCTTAAACTCTTGTGTTGTTACATGTTTTAAGTCATGTACAAGTCCGACCATCCCAACAGTTGGTGTTGGATATACAGCTTCGCCACTACGTTCGTTATACATCGATACGTTTCCGCCGATAACTGGTGTTTGTAATGTGCGACAAGCTTCACTCATACCGTCTACTGATTTCTCAATTTGCCAGAAGATTTCTGGTTTTTCTGGGTTACCGAAGTTTAAGCAATCTGTAATTGCAAGTGGCTCACCGCCAGAGCATACGATATTCCGCGCTGCCTCTGCTACTGCAATTTTACCGCCCATTTCTGGATCTAGATAAATGTAGCGAGAATTACAATCTGTCGTCATTGCTAATCCTTTTTCTGTACCGCGTACACGTACAACTGCTGCATCTGAACCTGGTGTAACCACTGTGCTTGTACGAACTTGGTAATCGTATTGATCGTATACCCACTCTTTACTTGCAATTGTTGGTTGCTGTAATAGAGCGAATAACGCTTCTTTATAATTTTCTACTTTTGGCGTTTCCATTTTCATTGCTTGGAATTCAGCAAAGTATGCTGCTTCTTTTGATGGTTTATGATAAATTGGTGCTTCTTCTGCTAAAGCATCTGCTGGAACTTCAGCTACCTTTTCACCTTTATGGAATAAACGAAGCATTTTATCTTCCGTTACTTTCCCCATCGTAACCGCTGCGAGACCATACTTCTCAAATAAATCTACTATTTCTTGTTCTCTACCTTTTTTCACAACAATTAACATACGCTCTTGTGATTCAGACAGCATCATTTCATATGGTGTCATTCCTGTTTCACGCTGTGGTACATCATCTAAGTACATTTCAATACCCATTCCTGCTTTACTTGCCATTTCTGCAGATGATGATGTTAAACCAGCCGCACCCATATCTTGAATTCCAACAAGTGCATCAGATTGAATTAATTCTAAACACGCTTCAATAAGAAGTTTTTCCATAAATGGATCCCCTACTTGAACCGCTGGACGTTTCGCTTCTGAGCTTTCAGATAGTTCTTCCGACGCGAATGTTGCACCGTGAATACCGTCACGACCAGTTGATGCTCCTACGTACATTACTGTGTTACCAGCACCGTGCGCTTGCCCTTTTTTAATGTCTTCGTGGTTAATCAAACCTACGCACATTGCATTTACAAGTGGATTTCCTTCGTAACATGGATCAAATTGTACTTCGCCGCCAACAGTCGGAATACCGATGCAGTTACCGTATCCTGCAATTCCTGCCACTACTTCTTCGAATAAATATTTCACACGTGGTGACTGTAATTCACCGAAACGAAGTGAGTTTAATAGAGCTACCGGACGTGCTCCCATAGAGAATACGTCACGAATAATACCACCAACACCTGTTGCTGCTCCTTGATATGGTTCAATAGCTGAAGGATGGTTATGACTTTCCATTTTAAATACAACTGCTTGATTATCACCGATATCTACAATTCCAGCGCCTTCTCCAGGTCCTTGCAGAACGCGCTCACCTGTCGTTGGAAACTTACGAAGAACTGGTTTTGAATTTTTATAACTACAATGTTCAGACCACATTACAGAGAACAATCCTGTTTCTGTATAATTTGGCAGACGACCTAAAATCTTTTCAACCATGGCAAACTCTTCGTCTGTTAGCCCCATTTCCGCATATATACGCTCTTCTTTAATTTGTGTTGGATTTGGTTCAAGCATTAACGACATATGTTTCCCTCCACTGTTTTAAGATAGATTGAAAGACTTTTAACCCTTCAGCACCGCCAAGTAATTCATCTACAGCACGCTCTGGATGTGGCATCATACCAAGTACATTTCCTTTTTCGTTTACAATACCAGCAATATCTGAAACGCTACCGTTAGGATTTTCTACGTAACGGAATGCGATTTGATTATTCTCTTCTAATTGTTTAAGAGTCTCTTCGTCACAATAGTAATTCCCCTCACCATGAGCGATTGGAATATTGATTACTTCATTTTTTTCATATTGTGATGTAAACATCGTTTCATTATTTTCAACACGCAACTGAACAGTACGACACATAAATTTTAAGTTTTCGTTTCTCATTAATGCTCCTGGTAGTAATCCTGATTCAACAAGAATCTGGAATCCATTACATACACCTAAAATCGGCTTTCCTTGCTCAGCAGCTTTTTGTACTGCTTTCATTGCATTAGCAAAGCGAGAAATAGCACCGCAGCGTAAGTAGTCACCGTAAGAGAATCCACCTGGTAGTAAAATTGCATCATATTCATCTAAATTCTCTGTATCGTGCCAAACGTAATCTACTTCTTCGCCAAGCTCATCTTTAATTGCATGGAACATATCGACATCACAGTTCGAACCTGGAAATACTATTACGGCAAATTTCACTGTGCGACAACCTCCTCAACTTCATAACGGAAGTCTTCCATTACAACGTTCGCTAATAGTTTTTCACACATTTCTTTTACCTTGCTATCTAAGTCAGATACAGATTTATCAATTGTTAGTTCCATGTACTTTCCGATTCGAACGTCTTGTACTTCTGTGAATGAAAGACTATGAAGAGCTCCTTTTACCGCTGTTCCTTGTGGATCTAATACGCTTTCTCTTAATGTTACATATACCTTAACTTTATACATGTGAAATTCCCCCTAAACGTTTTAAAATCTCTTCATAAGCATCTGTTAAATTTCCAAGATCGCGACGGAATACGTCTTTATCAAACTTCTCATTGCTCGTTTCATCCCATAAACGGCAAGTATCTGGTGAAATTTCATCCGCTAATATGATTTCTCCCTCTTCCGTTACACCAAACTCTAATTTGAAATCTACTAATCTTACACGACAGCTTGCGAAATGATCAATCAACACTTGATTGATTTGTAGAGCCATATCTCGTAATACGCTTACTTGCTCTGGCGATGCAACGTTTAATACACGAATATGATCTTCCGTTACAAGCGGATCTCCTAAATTATCATCTTTGAAGTAAAATTCTACGATTGGTTCTGCAAGTACAGTTCCCTCTTCCATTCCTAATCGTTTTGAAAGACTTCCTGCAATTACATTTCTTGTGACAACTTCTAAAGGAATAATACTCACTTTTTTAACAAGTTGTTCTGTTTCAGATAACTTCTCAACAAAATGTGTTTTAATTCCTACTTCTTGTAACTTTCTGAACAATAAAGTTGTAATTTCATTGTTCAAACGACCTTTTCCTGTAATCGTCTCTTTTTTCTCCCCATTGAAAGCAGTCGCACTATCTTTGTACTCTACCCAAACCATATCTGCTGATTCTGTACGATAAATTCTTTTTGCCTTACCTTCATACAGCAATTCTAGCTTTTGCATTTCGCAAGCCCCCTGTAGTTTGAAAAATGTGAATAATATTTTTATAAAGAATGGCACAGAATGACTCTATTCTGTGCCATATGAAATTTTACGCTTCGTTTAATCCAAGGCGTTCAAAGATTGTATCAACGTGTTGCATATGATGCTCATAGTTGAAGCATTCATTAATTTCTTCTTGTGTTAACTTGCTTGTAATGCGCTCATCAGCTTCTACAAGCTCTTTAAATTGTACTTGTGTTTCCCAAGCTTCCATCGCTTTAGGCTGTACGATATCATAAGCTTCTTCACGTACCATACCTTTGTCGATTAGTGTAAGCATTACGCGCTGAGAATAAATTAAGCCGTATGTTCTTGTCATATTGCGTTTCATATTCTCTGGGTATACAGTTAAGTTTTTAACGATATTACCAAAGCGATTTAACATGTAATTTAATGCGATTGTAGCATCTGGTAAAATTACGCGTTCTGCTGAAGAGTGAGAAATGTCACGCTCATGCCACAATGGAACATTCTCATAAGCTGTCATCATATAACCGCGGATAACACGAGCTAAACCAGTCATATTTTCAGATCCAATTGGATTACGCTTATGTGGCATTGCAGAAGAACCTTTTTGGCCTTTTGCGAAAGCTTCTTCAACTTCACGTGTTTCACTCTTTTGTAAGCCACGAATCTCAACTGCCATCTTTTCGATAGATGTTGCGATTAATGCAAGTGTTGACATGTAGTGTGCGTGACGATCACGTTGCAATGTTTGTGTTGAAATTGGTGCTGCTTCTAATCCTAGATTTTCACAAACATATTTTTCTACGAATGGATCGATATTTGCATATGTACCAACCGCACCAGATAGTTTACCAACACGAACTGTATCAGCAGCTTGTTTGAAACGCTCTACGTTACGTTTCATCTCTTCATACCAAAGACCAAGTTTTAAACCGAATGTTGTTGGTTCTGCATGAACACCGTGTGTTCTTCCCATCATGATTGTGTATTTATGCTCTTTCGCTTTGTTAGCTAAAATGCTTACAAAGTTCTCTAAGTCTTTTAATATAATTTCATTCGCTTGTTTTAAGATGTAAGATAATGCTGTATCTACTACATCTGTAGATGTTAAACCGTAATGAACCCATTTACGTTCTTCGCCTAGTGCTGGCGTTTCTGATACAGCACGAGTGAATGCAACTACATCATGACGTGTTTCTTTTTCAATTTCATAAATACGATCAATATCAAATGATGCATGTTCACGAATTTTTTTAACATCTTCTTTTGGAATATCGCCAAGCTCAGCCCATGCTTCACAAGCTAAAATCTCAACTTCTAACCACGCTTTAAATTTGTTCTCTTCCGTCCAAATCGCACCCATTTCAGGGCGTGTATAACGACTAATCATCTTTTTCCCTCCAACAGTTGTTCTTGATGGTCCCAAATATGCAAACTCTTCGCTTTTTCTAGAGCGACTTCAATATTATCATTTAAAATATTAACATGCCCCATTTTTCGCTGTGCTTTTGCTTCTTCTTTTCCATACAAGTGTAAATAGCACCCGGTTAATCTATTCACTTGTCTTAGGACCCCTTCTATATGTTCGCCTAAAATGTTTACCATGACAACTGGTTTTAACAAATTTGTTTCTCCTAGAGGTAAATTACAGATTGCTCGAATATGTTGACCAAATTGGCTCGTTTCACATGCATCCTGTGTATAGTGTCCTGAATTGTGAGGTCTTGGTGCTAATTCATTAATGTAAATCTCACCATTAGCTGTAGCAAACATCTCTACAGCTAGTGTTCCCACAAGTTTTAATTCATCCGCAAGTACCTTAGCATAAGCAATTGCTTTTTGAGAAAGCTCTTCTGTAATACGAGCTGGAACGATAGATTCATGCAAAATGTTATTTACATGAATATTTTCCGCTACCGGAAATACTTTCGTTTCACCACTTACACTACGAATCACAATAACGGATACTTCTTTTTCAAAAGGCACCCATTTCTCTAAAATACACTCTGCTTTATCCACAAGATCTCTTGCTGTCTCAACATCAGCCTCACTTCTTAAAACAACTTGCCCTTTCCCATCATATCCACCTGTCGTCGTTTTTAAGACGGAAGGGAATGATAACTCAGCAATTGCTTCTGTAAGCTGATCTTGATTTTGAACTAATCTATACGTTGCTACTGGTAACCCAGCCTTCTCAATTGCATTCTTTTCTGTAAAACGATTTTGCGTTTTATTTAACAACTGACTACCTTGTGGCAAGTAAGCATGTTTTTCAAGCCATTGTAAACATCTATAATCAATATTCTCAAATTCATATGTGACAACATCACTTATCTCTGCTAAATGCTGAATTGCCTTTAAATCGTCATACGGTGCAACAATTTCAATATCAGCAACTTGTGCACATGGTGAATGCTTTGTAGGATCTAAAACAGCAATTTTATATCCCATCTCCTTGGCTGCCAATGCCATCATTCTTCCTAGCTGGCCGCCTCCAATAATGCCGATTGTTTTTCCAGGTAAAATGATTCTCGTCATACTAGCTCACTACCTTCACGCACATCTTTTTCAATCGCTTCTCGTCTCAATTCTAATGCATCACGTATATCATCATGGAATGATCCAAGTATTTGTGCAGCAAGTAATCCAGCATTCGTTGAACCGGCTTTACCAATTGCAACAGTTGCAACTGGAACACCTCCTGGCATTTGGACGATGGATAATAATGAATCTAAGCCGTTTAATGCTTTTGATTGAACTGGAACTCCAATTACAGGAAGATTTGTCTTCGCTGCAACCATTCCTGGTAAATGTGCTGCTCCACCAGCTCCAGCAATAATAACTTTCAATCCACGTTCACGAGCCGTCTCTGCATATTCAAACATATAATCCGGAGTCCGATGAGCGGATACAACTTTTTTCTCATACGGTATATTTAATTCATCTAAAATGTCACAAGCATATTTCATTGTTTCCCAGTCTGATGTACTTCCCATTATGACTCCAACTAGTGATTTCATATTAGAATCCCCCCGATTCAAATAAAAAAAGCCTGAAATAGAACAGTTTCTCTTTTACTATGAGAGAAAGCGCTCTACTCAGGCATACGTATCCCTTGTGAATAGAAAAATACCGAGTGACTTTCCCTCATAGTCTAACGAATAACGGTCGTTAGGTAGAGACTTGCAGGCCATATCCCCGCGATTATATGAGGTCTTATATTATTGTTTCTATGGCTATATTAACAATATTTCATAAACGATGTCAATAAATAATCGAATGTTTTTTTATTAGTAGTCAATAACGTTCGTGTTTTAGTTATATTCAAAAGAAGAATTGCAACTATATGCAAGAAGAAAAGGGAATTAGAATATATATTTCTAGAGATCTATTTACTTATAATCGTTTATATAGTACTTCAGTATGTTTTAAATCACAATATGTACAATCTTGTATTCTACACATCAATAGAACTTTTATTATAACGATTTAATTTCTAAGGAGGATAAACGTGAAAGAAAGAACTACGCTATTATCCTATTTATTTTTTCTATCGCAGTAATTGTTGTAATTATTGAATACTTATTTATAGCATCTCATTATTTAAAACATATACTTATGATAGAAATAATGTGTCCTATTTTAAGTATTACTTTAGCGGCATTAGGAAAATCCGGAACACAAAAAATCATTGCTATTATTTTAAACAGTCTCTATTTCATTCTTTTTTCGTCTTTAGCGTTATTAAATTTATGGATTATAACATTCGATAAATAAAAATAAACACAAAAAAACCTAAGTCGAAACGACTTAGGTTTTTGCTTGGCGACGTCCTACTCTCACAGGGACAAGGTCCCAACTACCATC
>NZ_FRBJ01000025.1:0-15077 GCF_900142585.1 Bacillus sp. bc15 | reverse complement strand
TTTGTCTAGCATCTAAAAATAAAAATTGACGTTTCACGTTGTTTGTTTCGTTTAGTTTTCAAAGTTCAATATCGCGTTTCAGCGACTTTTATAATTTAACATTTCTCATTAAATCTGTCAACAACTTTTTCCTTTCGTTCCTGACGACGCTTATTAATTTACCATATTAATCATTTAATAGTCAACACTTTTAAAAAAAATGCCAAAATAATTTTATCTTGGCATGATATAAAGCTTAATAATCACTAATGCCGCCACACCTGGTAGGCCTAATAAACTCGTTATTGCCGCTGTACCCATGTTAATTGGGATATGAAAATCAAAATATGTCCCTACAACATTTACGATAAAAAGCAATGCTATGCCTAGAGTAACATGAAAAATCACCTTTCCTATAAAACGTAATGGCTTAGAGGCAACACCAAAAACAAGAAAAATAAACACTAAAGTAAGAATGCCAACAATAATAATTGTAGAATTCATTTTTTCCTCCTTATGAATGACCTATACATCTATTTGTATGGGACAAGACAATAAAAAAGAACAGTTATCATAAACGGCATCTCTTTCATATAAACCTAATAAAACAACACCTCAGCATTTAACAAATAAAATAAAAAGGCCTGCTCAGAAAGCAGAACCCTTTACCATTGTTCCATTTTTACAGGACGACGCTTTGCTTCTTTCAACAAGAAGAAATATTTCGCCTCTGCTATTTTCAAAGAACAAATGACATCTTGAGATGGTTCTACACTTTGTTCGACCATTCTCTTCTGACGTAACCACTCATTCTTCACTTTTTCCAAAAGTACAATTAACTTATCATCATACTCTTTACGCAATTTACCCTTTTTTTGAAAGAACATTTTTGTTTCTCCTCTTATACTTCTCTGCGACCTTCTAATGCTTTCGATAGTGTCACTTCATCTGCATATTCTAAATCTCCACCAACTGGCAGACCATGTGCAATACGAGTTACTTTAATGCCTGTAGGTTTTAAGAGGCGGGAGATATACATCGCTGTAGCTTCCCCTTCAATATTAGGGTTTGTTGCTAATATTACTTCTTGTACCGTTTCATCATGTAGTCGCTTTAAGAGTTGCGGGATATTAATGTCTTCCGGTCCAATTCCCTCCATAGGAGAAATCGCACCACGTAACACATGATATACACCTTGATACTCTTTCATTTTTTCCATCGCGATTACATCTTTCGGTTCTTGCACGACACAAACAACTGATTGATCTCGATGCGAATCATTACAAATATAACAAGGATCACGATCAGTAATATGTCCACATACAGAACAATACGCTAAATCTCGCTTCGCATTTACAAGTGCTTTCGCAAAACCTAACACATCATCTTCTTTCATATCTAATACGAAAAATGCCAATCGAACCGCTGTTTTCGGTCCGATACCTGGCAACTTCATAAAACTATCGATTAGTTTTGATATTGGTTCTGGATAATGCATGTATCAATATCCTCCTAGAACATTCCACCTGGTAAGTTTAAGCCTTTTGTAAATTTACCCATCGTAGAGTTTGATAGCTCATCAGCCTTTTTAAGTGCATCATTTGTTGCAGCTAACACTAAGTCTTGTAACATTTCGATATCCTCTGGATCTACAACCTCTTCTTTAATCTTCACTTCAAGAATTTGCTTGTGACCATTTGCAATAACTGTAATCATTCCGCCGCCAGCTGTACCTTCAACTGTTTTTTCACCAAGCTCTTCTTGTGCTTTCGCCATGTCTTTTTGCATCTTTTGCATTTGTTTCATCATGTTATTCATATTTCCCATTCCGCCACGCATCATAATTAATTCCTCCTAATTATTATTACTCTTTTATTTCAATGAGTTCTTGTCCTACTAATTTCACTGCCTCTTCTATAAGAGGGTCTTCCTTTTTCTCCGGGCTTTCTTCAGACTCTCCACCTTCACGTTGTAAAAAGTCTTCACGGATTTTACCCCATTCACTTTTTGGAATGGCAATCATATTTAACCTTTTACTTAGCAATTCAAATAAAGCTTGTTCTACTGTATCCATAGCTTCTCGATTTTCGCTCGCCATCTTACAGTGAATCTCATATTGAAATGCTAAAACGTAAGTGTCATCTGAAGCTGCCACTGGTTCGCTATTTTCTAGTAGAACAGCAAACGCTACTTTGTTATATGATTTGAGTCTTCCTAACAACTCACCCCATACAGCTTTTAATTGTTCTAAATCTTGACGCTTCGCTTGTTTTAATACTTCATTTACACGCCCGACAGGAATCTTCATACTTCCTGTTCGTACGGGTTTTGGTGTTGCACGTGTCTCTCTTACTTCCTGTTGTACACCAGCTGGCACACCGTTCTTTTTGACTTGCTCTAACTCTTTCTCCAATTGCTGCATCCTGTTCATAATTGCTTGCAAACGATCAGTACCGTTTGCTTGCATCATAAACTGTTGACACAATTGCACCATAACAACTTCTAAGAAAATACGCGGATGATTTGTCCACTTCATTTCCTGTTGTCCCTTACTAAGGGTATGAATAATCTCATAGATCACTTCCGGTTGCATTTCTTCACTCAACTTACGGAATTGATCATCTACAATTACTCGTTCCAACATATGTTCTAGTTGCGGTGAAGTTTGATATAAAAGCATATCACGATAATAGTAAATGAAATCCTCCATAAAACGAACTGGATCCTTCCCTTTACTCATCATTTCATCTATGATCTGTAATGCTCTTGATACATCATTTTCACGTATGCATTCTACTAAATTGCCTAAGTATTGCTGAGAAACAGATCCTGTTACGGCCAATACATCTTCTGTCGTAACAATCTCATCACTATAAGATATAGCCTGATCAATAAGACTAAGCGCGTCACGCATACCACCTTCAGCAGCACGGGCAACAATTTGTAATGCTTCATCTTCCACTTGCGTACCTTCGTTTGTCACAACCGTTGATAATCTCTCAACAATATCATTCACTGATATTTTTCGGAATTCAAAACGCTGACAACGCGAAATAATTGTAGGCGGGATCTTATGAGGTTCTGTTGTCGCCAAAATAAAGATAACATGTCCTGGCGGCTCTTCTAAGGTTTTTAAAAGCGCATTGAATGCACCCATAGAAAGCATGTGAACTTCATCAATAATGTATACTTTATATTCTACAGCACTTGGAGCATATTTTACTTTATCTCTAATATCTCGAATTTCATCTACACCGTTATTTGAAGCCGCATCAATTTCTAATACATCTGAAATGGATCCTTGTGTAATTCCTAAACAAGAAGGACATTCATTACAAGGTTCAGCTACCGGAGCATGTTCACAGTTAATTGCTTTTGCAAATACTTTTGCAATTGTCGTTTTTCCTGTTCCCCTAGGACCAGAAAATAAATAAGCATGTGAAACTTTCTCTTGAAGAAGGGCATTTTGCAACGTTTTTGTCACGTGCTTTTGACCGACTACATCTTCGAACTTTTGCGGTCTCCATGTTCGGTATAACGCTTGGTATGACACGAAAATACGGCCTCCCTCAAAGGTTATTATCTCATTTATTATAACCCATTCTGTTTATAGATTCCAAAAGTTATTTTCTATACAAAAAACTCACCTTTGTATTAAGGTGAGTTTTGTATACATATATAACTGCCGTGCACCCTCCGTCGATTACGTACCATAAGCGTTACTCAAGCAGTTAGCTCGGTTCAGGCACTCCTGCGGCACACGAGAAGACCCGCTTATTGCTGCTTCCTTCCGGACCTGACAAGGTTCACGGGGTCCCGTTGCGCAGGACCCAAACGTCAACACCACTTACTTAAGGCAGACCTTACAGCAACATAACCTCGAGAGGGGATTCGGCCTCGCTAGAGCGGATTGCGAGTATAGGGCACCGCTACCTCCCCGCTTAGCACGGCAAAGTTAAAACCAATATTCGGTTGCCTTCATTAAAGGCATTATCAGTATAACTTGTTTCTTTATAAAATGCAAATACGTTAGTTCCCAGTATTTTTCTCTAATTTTTTTATCGCTTTTCTTTTTTTACGAAGCTCTCTAAAAAAGTTTGTTAACAACGTACCGCATTCTTCCTCTAATACACCAGATACTACTTCACATTGATGATTGAAGCGTTCATCTGTTAAAAGATTCATTAATGTCCCTGCACACCCGCCCTTCGGATCACTTGCACCATATACAACTCGCTTCACTCGTGATAAAACAATTCCACCCGCACACATTGGACAAGGTTCTAATGTTACATACAATGTTGCATCTTCTAAACGCCATGTCCCTAATTTTTTACACGCCTCATCTATCGCTAGCAACTCAGCATGAGCTATTGATCTTTGCTCAGTTTCCCTTAAATTATGGGCAACACTAATTACCTCACCATCTAACACTATAACTGCTCCAATTGGCACTTCCTGTATTTCCTCTGCCTTTTTGGCTTCTTCTATCGCTAATTGCATAAAATAAATATCTTGATCTTGTTCCATAACATAGTCCTTTCATTACAAATAAAGTACACTTATTTCCATTTACTACACAGGGGATAACTTTTATATATTCAATCCACCCTAAAAGAAAAAAGAGAGGGGATTACATATGAAAAATACCGCCTTGCTCATTATCGATATGATTAATGACTTTCAATTTTCCCACGGACCCATTCTAGCTCAAAAATGTGAGACTATCACAAACCCTATTTTACAATTAAAGAAAAAAATGAAATCCTTCGGCTATCCTATAATTTACGTTAATGACCATTATCAACTTTGGAGATCTGATATCGACCAACTTATTACTCATTGCACAAATAAATATAGCGAAAATATAATCCATAAAATTGCTCCAAATTCTGATGATTACATTTTTATTAAACCACATTATTCCGCTTTTTATGAAACACCTTTAAATTCATTACTAGGTTATTTAAAAATAGAAAATCTAATATTAACAGGAGTTGCCGGAAATATATGTATCCTATTTACAGCTAATGATGCCCATATGAGAAATTATACATTGTATGTACCACAGGATTGTATCGCCTCTAACAACGACCAAGATAATATACATGCTTTAAAAATAATGGAAGCTACATTGAAAGCAAATATAACATCGTCATCCAAAATAAAATTTAATTAATACATATATCTATTTTCTAACTTTTTATATCAAATTAACCCGCTCGCTTCCCTCTTGTGCTACAATAATTCTGTTTTGTGTTTTTAGTAGTCACGGTAAATCACTGATTGAAAGGAGGAAACAGCGTGACCGGAGTACCATTTATCACGGTTGAAGGACCAATTGGTGTTGGAAAAACTTCACTTGCGAAGGAAATTTCAACTCACATGCAACTCCACTTACTAAAAGAGATTGTTGATGAAAATCCCTTTTTAGGAAAGTTCTATGAAGACATCGACGAATGGAGTTTTCAAACAGAGATGTTCTTTCTTTGTAATAGATACAAACAATTAGAAGATATTAACATAAAGTATTTGAATCAAAGGAAACCAGTAGTAGCGGATTACCATATCTTTAAAAATTTAATTTTTGCATCCCGCACATTAAAAGACTCTCAATATGACAAGTACATGCAAATTTATCGTATCCTTACACAAGATATGCCTGTGCCAAACGTCATTGTTTATTTAACAGCTAGCCTAGAAACATTGCAAAAACGAATCGCCATGCGCGGAAGAGAATTTGAAAAAAACATGGATCCAAATTACTTACTACAGCTCACAAAAGATTATGAAACAGCAATGGATGCTTTTAAAAAAGATCATCCGGAAATACCAGTATTGAAATTTAATGGAGACGATATGGATTTTGTAAAAAATCCTGATGATTTAAACGTCATCCTATCTGCCCTTCAAAATACTCTCTTAAAGGAGTCGAAATAATAATGAATTTAAGGCAAAAATATGATATACCCAATGACGCAGTAATCACTATCGCCGGAACGGTAGGTGTGGGTAAATCAACTATGACAACTGCATTAGCTAATGCTTTAGGTTATCGCACATCATTTGAAAAAGTAGATTCCAATCCATACTTGGACAAGTTCTATGCGGACTTCACTCGCTGGAGCTTCCACCTACAAGTGTACTTTTTAGCAGAACGATTTAAGGAACAAAAAAGAATTTTTGAATACGGTGGCGGTTTTGTTCAAGATCGTTCTATTTACGAAGACACTGGAATTTTCGCAAAGATGCATCATGAAAAAGGTACGATGACGGAAACTGATTATGAAACATACAAAGGGTTATTTGACGCTATGGTCATGACTCCTTACTTCCCTCATCCAGACTTATTAATTTACTTAGAAGGTTCTTTCGATGATATTGTCGATCGTATTCAAGAACGCGGACGCCCAATGGAACAGCAAACGCCAATTGAGTACTGGAAAGAAATGCATGGACGTTATGAAAACTGGATTAACAACTTTAATTCATGCCCTGTATTACGCTTAAATATTAATGAGTACGATATTTTAAAAGATGGGGATTCAATCGAACCAATCATTAAAAAAATTGGCCATTTTTTAAAACAAACACGTAAACTTGTAAAATAAAAAACCCGTGCATATGCACGGGTTTTCCTATTAAATTACTTCTTCTTTGTTGGAGCAATAATTTCACTCTCAGGTTTTCCTGCGTTAATACGCTGACGAACAGTACTTGTACTAATATCGTATGCTTCAGCAATCTCTTTAACAGTCATTTCTTTCCCATTAATTACTGCCGTTAATACTTTACTTGTACGTTTTGGAGCCGCTTCTTTCTTTACAGCTGCTTTTTTAACTTGTTTTGGCACCTCTACTTTATTCGTAGCTGGTTTTACATCACAAGTACAACCACAAAGTTTACGGAATGTATCATCACTAATAATGCGTGATACGTTTGCACCACTGTTTAAAATTCTATTGTTCTTACAGACAGGACATTGTACATAATATAAAGTTTTTCCATCTAAAGGAAACGTTTGTATAATAAGATCCATGTTGACTCCTTTCATATCTATGAAGATAATCATCGGAATATGAGTGTGTAATAAGGACAAAATTACCTTACACCATACTTTATGATTGGTTTTAAAATAAAAACTCGTTACGTGTTGGTAACGAGTTCTCCAATCTCCACTTATATGCGCTGTTGTCAATTATATCTGGAGGAGGTAGAGGGATTCGAACCCCCGCGCGACTCTCGCCGCCTGTCGGTTTTCAAGACCGATCCCTTCAGCCAGACTTGGGTATACCTCCATATTGACATCAAATATAATATCAAAAGAAAAACAGTTAGTCAACCCTACTAAAATAAATTATGAGGAAAGGAAAATTTTACTTTCCCCTTCCTACATTACAGTACTGACAACGCTCATAATTACCAATCACTCATACCGATGAATGTTTAAATTTACTTAATAACTGTTTTTCCTCCCATATAAGGGCGAAGAACTTCTGGAATTATAATTGTACCATCTTCTTGTTGGTAGTTCTCTAAAATAGCTGCAACCGTACGTCCAATTGCAAGACCAGATCCATTTAATGTATGGACATGTTCTGGTTTTCCATTTGGCTCACGGCGGAAACGGATATTTGCACGTCTCGCTTGGAAAGCTTCAAAATTACTACAAGAAGAAATTTCACGATATGTGCCATAGCTTGGAATCCATACTTCAATATCGTATTTCTTCGCTGCTGTAAATCCTAAATCGCCTGTGCACATGCTCATAACGCGATATGGCAACTCTAATAATTGTAACACGCGTTCTGCATCATTTGTTAATTTTTCTAACTCTTCATAAGAATCTTCTGGTTTTACGAACTTCACAAGCTCTACTTTATTGAACTGATGCTGGCGAATTAAACCGCGTGTATCGCGACCAGCTGAACCTGCTTCAGAGCGGAAGCAAGAGCTAAATGCAGCATATCTTATAGGCAATTGCTCTTTATTTAAAATCTCATCACGATGCATATTCGTTACAGGTACTTCAGCTGTTGGAATTAAGAAATAATCTTCACTTTCAATACGGAATGCATCTTCTTCAAACTTTGGAAGTTGTCCTGTTCCTGTCATACTTGCACGGTTTACCATATATGGAGGTAATACTTCTTCATATCCATGCTCATCAGTATGAAGATCAAGCATAAAGCTAATTAAAGCACGCTCTAATCTTGCACCAGCACCTTTGTAAAATACGAAGCGGCTTCCTGTTACTTTCCCAGCGCGTTCAAAATCTAAAATTCCTAAATCCGTAGCAAGATCCCAATGTGGTTTTGGTTCAAAAGTAAATTCTTTTACTTCTCCCCAAGTACGCGCTACTACATTATCATCCTCTGTTTCACCGACTGGAGCAGACTCATGAGGGATATTTGGAATAGATAACATTAATCTTTCTAAGTCTTCTTCAACTGTGCGAAGTTCGTTATCAAAATCCTTTACTTTTTCTCCAACCTCACGCATTTCTAAAATTAGAGCTTCTGCATCTTTCTTTTCGCGCTTTAATACAGAGATTTGTTGAGACACTTCATTACGTTTACTTTTTAATTCTTCTGTCTGAACAAGTAGTTCTCTTCTTCTCGTATCAAGTTCTTCAAAACGTCCGAAATCAGTTAAATCTTCACCTCTATGCTGTAATTTCGCTTTTACTTCTTCAAAGTTTGTACGTAAAAATTTAATATCAAGCATTATATACTCCTCCTTTTATTTTATAAAACACAAAAAACTCCCGTCCCTATATAAAGGGACGGGAGTTAACCCGCGTTGCCACCCTAGTTGAAAGCATTACCACTTTCCTCTCAAGTAGAAATAACGGCTCTTCACCGGGAATGCTTACTAATCCAAAAGATGTTCCACATTCCATTCCAGGATGGATTCACAAACTGTTTCTATCGATTTCCACCAACCATCGACTCTCTATAAGAAACAACATTTGTTACTATTTCCTATCAACACGCTTATTTTATAAAATTGTTACCATCAATTTACTATAATCTTATACAAGTTGCAAGTTACTTATACAACTTTTTTCATTTTCGCTTCTTTTACCATTTCAACAAAGTATGCTGTTACACGATGATCATCTGTTAATTCCGGATGGAATGAAGCAGCTAAAAACTGATCTTGTCTTACCGCTACCATTCGGTCACCATGCTTAGAAAGCACTTCAACATTATCAGCTACTTCTACAACATACGGCGCACGGATAAATACACCAACGAAGTCTTCACCCACGCCTTCAATTGAAAGCGCAGCTTCAAAACTATCCTTTTGGCGTCCGAACGCATTGCGCTCAACTGTAATATCCATAGCACCAATATGTGCTTCTTCATAGCCAATAAGTGTTTTCGCAAGAAGAATCATCCCTGCACATGTACCAAACATTGGTTTACCAGACTTTGCAAATGTGCGAAGTGGTTCCATGAAAGCATACTTATCAATGAGACGGCGCATTGTTGTACTTTCACCGCCTGGTAAAATAAGACCATCAATCTCTTCAAGTTGCTCTATACGCTTTACAACAACAGCTTCTGCACCACTTGCTTCAACTGATTTTACATGTTCACGAACTGCACCTTGAAGACCTAGTACACCGATTTTCACCATTTTAAAGTTCTCCTTTAATTACCATCCACGCTCTTGCATGCGTTGTTCTGGTAATAACGTTGAAATTTCGATACCCTTCATTGCATTACCTAATCCTTTAGAAAGACTTGCAATTAGTTCGTAATCTTCATAATGAGTCGTTGCTTCAACAATTGCACGTGCAAATCTCTCTGGGTTTTCTGATTTGAAGATACCAGATCCAACAAATACCCCATCAGCACCAAGTTGCATCATTAATGCAGCATCTGCTGGCGTTGCTATACCACCTGCCGCAAAGTTTACAACTGGTAAGCGACCAAGACGTTTAATTTCAAGTAATACTTCGTAAGGAGCACCAGTATTTTTTGCATATGTCATTAACTCATCTTCACGTAGACTCGCAACTTGACGGATTTCTGCATTGACTTGGCGCATATGACGCACTGCCTCTACAATGTTTCCTGTTCCTGGTTCACCTTTTGTACGAAGCATAGATGCACCTTCTGCAATACGACGTGCAGCTTCTCCGATATCACGGCAACCACATACAAATGGAACTGTGTAATCACGTTTATTTAAATGGTATACTTCATCAGCAGGAGTTAATACTTCACTCTCATCGATATAGTCTACCCCTAATGATTCTAATACACGTGCTTCTACAAGGTGACCGATACGGCATTTTGCCATAACCGGAATTGACACTGCACCCATAACTTCTTCAACGATTGTTGGGTCTGCCATACGAGAAACGCCACCTGCTGCACGAATGTCTGCTGGTACACGCTCTAATGCCATAACGGCAACTGCGCCTGCCTCTTCTGCAATTTTTGCTTGTTCAGCGTTAATTACGTCCATAATAACGCCGCCTTTTTGCATTTCTGCCATTCCACGTTTTACACGCTCTGTCCCTGTTACATTTGTCATGTACAAAAACCCCCCTAGGTGAATTGCTTTCCCCCGTTAAAGGCGAAAATTAAGAATACTCTTACATTCTACCACTAACTATCAGATGCTTGTCTACTACTTTTTCATAAAGTCGGTATGAAAAATAGGAATAAAAAAAAAGCCCCTACCATGAGGAGCTTCTAAAACCAACCTTTTACTGTATCAACAGCACTATTCCACATACCACTAAAGAATGAACCAATTCCGCGCATAGCACGAGTAAACCAGTTTGCTTCTTCTACTTCAGATGTTGTTACAAGATCCACTTGCAACGACTTACCAGTTAAAAATCCAGGGTCGTTTGTATCTTTTGGCGTAATTACCATTTGACCAAGCGCAGCTCCCTTTTTAATAGGTGCTTCTTGTCCCTTACTTGATTCTTTTAATTCTGTTTTATAAACATCTTTACTTCCTTTTGGCACTGGAAGTGAAATAGCTTGTTTCGTTTGAACTGCTACATCTTTATCTTTCGCATTTTCTACTCTTACTGTTTCTTGTCCTTTTACTGAAGAACCTTTTTTATACATTTGTTTCACTTCAAAGTTAGCAAATCCATAATCATATAGCTTCTTTGTTTCATCAAAACGTGCTGTATGAGAACTTGTTTTAATAACTACAGAAATAAAACGCATACCGTTTCTTTCAACCGTACCAGTGAAGCAATCTCCTGCTTCTGGAGTTGAGCCTGTTTTCAGACCATCTACGCCATCATATTCTTTAACTAAGCCCTTTAACATCCAGTTCCAGTTTGACATTGCAAACTTCTCTTTTTCTGGACGGAATTCTTTTTTAGGAATTTTTGCTGTATCTAACACTTTTGGATAATCTTTAATTAAATGTTGTGCTAAAGTTGCAACATCCTTTGCAGACATTTTATTTTCTTCATCTGCTGTTGTTCCTTCAGGGTGCATTCCCTTTAAATCTTTATTCGTTAAACCTGTAGAATTGACAAATTTATAATTTTTCAACCCTAGTTCTTTCGATTTATCATTCATCATTTTTACGAAATCTACTTCTTTACCTGCAATTGCTTCTGCTAATGCAATTGTTGCACCATTTGCAGAAAAGATTGCCATTGCCTCATATAACTCTTTTACTGTATAAGAGCCACCATTTTCTAATGCAACATTTGATAATGAAGCATCTTGTGAAACCTTATATGCATATTCAGAAACCTTAATTTTCTGATCCCACTTAAGTTTTCCTTTATCCACTGCTTCGTGAACTAAATATTCACTCATCATCTTTGTCATACTAGCAATGGATAATAATTCATCTGCATTCTTTTGATATAAAATTTTCCCAGAATTCGCTTCTACTAAAATTGCCGCGCCTGCTTCAATGTTTAAAGCGGCTCCTGTTTCAGCTGATGCATTGCTATATGGCATAAAAATGCTACAAGCTAGTGTAAGCACTGTTACCAAAGCAATGAATCTTTTGCAAAACATACCTTTCACTTTTGCTACCCCCAATATCTATGTACTCACATAACCGTTATTCTAACATAATCAAAAAAAAATAGACAGAGATATCAAATCTCTGTCTATTTGTATATAAGACATTATAATGAGTAGTTTGGAGCCTCTTTTGTAATTTGTACGTGATGAGGATGACTTTCACGTAAGCCTGCACCTGACATACGAATGAATTGTGCATTTTCGCGTAAGAATTCTAAATCCTGTGCTCCGCAATATCCCATACCTGCACGTAAGCCACCAACTAATTGGTGAACTGTATCTGCTAAAGGTCCTTTATATGGTACTCGTCCTTCAATACCTTCTGGAACAAGTTTTTTATTTCCTTCTTGGAAGTAACGATCTTTACTTCCTTTTTCCATCGCACCGACAGAACCCATACCACGATACACTTTAAATTGACGACCTTGGTAAATTTCAGTTTCTCCAGGACTTTCGGCAACACCAGCAAACATACTACCTAGCATAACAACATGTGCTCCTGCTGCTAAAGCTTTAACCATATCACCAGAGTACTTAACACCCCCATCAGCAATAACTGGAATACCGTGTTTACGAGCTTCGGTTGCACAATCATAAACTGCTGTTAATTGTGGTACACCAACACCAGCTACAACACGTGTTGTACAAATAGAACCTGGTCCAATACCAACTTTAACTACGTTTGCACCAGCTTCAATTAATGCTTTCGTTGCTTCAGCTGTAGCAACATTTCCAGCGATAATATTTAATGATGGATATTTAGCACGAACTTCTTTTACCTTATCAATAACGCCTTTAGAATGCCCATGAGCTGTATCAAGTACAATTGCATCTACACTAGCTTTTACTAATGCATCGATACGAAGCATAGCATCAGCTGTTACACCAACTGCCGCTCCAACTAATAAGCGTCCTTGCTTATCTTTAGCAGAGTTTGGGAATTCAATTACTTTTTCAATATCTTTTATTGTAATCAGCCCTTGTAATACACCGTTATTATCAACAAGAGGGAGTTTTTCAATTTTATACTTTTGTAGGATCTTTTCAGCTTCTTCCAGTGTAGTACCAACTGGAGCTGTAATTAATTGTTCTTTTGTCATTACGTCAGAAATTTTGATTGAGTAGTCTTGGATGAAGCGCATATCACGGTTTGTAATAATACCAACTAATTTTCGCTCATCTAAATTATTTACAACCGGTACACCTGAGATACGATATTTTCCCATAAGATGTTCTGCATCATATACTTGATGTTCTGGAGTTAAGAAGAAAGGATCTGAAATAACGCCGCTTTCAGAGCGCTTTACTTTATCAACTTGCTCTGCTTGTTGCTCAATAGACATATTCTTATGAATAATTCCTAAACCACCTTGGCGAGCCATTGCAATAGCCATGTCAGCTTCTGTTACTGTATCCATTCCTGCACTAATTAACGGGATGTTTAGCTGTAAGCTTTCAGATAAAACTGTTTTAACACTTACTTCTCTTGGTAATATATCTGACCTAGCTGGTACAAGTAATACATCATCAAAAGTCAAACCTTCTTTAACAAATTTAGATTCCCACATAATTGTTCCCCCTATGATACCAGAAATTATTATTAGTAGCTTATCAATTGGTTAAAATACTGTCAAGGACGTATATATATGTTAGAATTTTTAGACAATAAAAGGAGCGTAATATATGCATCAAACATCTTGCACTTGGCAGCAGTTAAGTTTCTTTTTTTCATCTCAAAACGTACAACGTTATCTTGCCCGTTGTTATGAAAAATCCTCTATTCAGGATGCCGAAAAAAAAAGTTTTGAAAATTGTTATCCCTTTATTTATTACTTAGAACACGGGAAAAATTATTATGAATTATATAAGACAGCTCCATTTTCCATTCAACCAATGTTGTTATTTTATGGAATTAGCCAACTTTTTAAAGCATGTCTACTAACCATTGATCCTAACTATCCTGAATCCACTACTGTTTTAGCTCATGGCGTTACAACTCGCAAACGAAAAAAACAAGGGTATCAATTTTTAGAAGATGAGGTGAAGGTACAAAAAAACGGATTGTTTACTCATGTTGCAGAACAACTGTTTCACATGAAACACTTAGAAGCAGAAAAATTTAACATGTTAGAACTAATGGGAAATATTCCAGAATTACAAAATCTGCTCCGCTATAGTCAAAAAGGATCAACTTTATATAAAATCGATTCAACAATTAAAAATGAGCTCTCCTTTTCAGTCAACCTACTAGATCGATTACATATGACTAAAGAGAGATTTTCTCGCTACATTGAAACATCTTGTAAGCATTTATCAATGCAACATGTACCTGAGAAAACTAATGAATCGAATTTACTTTTTACGGCGCCAATTCAATCATGGAATCCTATGTACAGTACTCCTTTATACTATGAATATCTTACTAATACTTATTATTTACCACTTACAACTGATCCTAGAAATCCTAAACCAGTATTACCCGAACTCCTCGTTCATTATTTATTGCTCTATAATTTAAGCATGATTTCTAGGTATGAAACAGATTGGTGGTATGACTTACTTGGAAGCTATGGCTCTGAAGATTATCCATTTATTTATCAATTCCTTAATATTTCTGCTCAAAAAATCCCTTACTATATTTCATCATTTTTACTAACAGAACCTAACCTATTTCATGGGAAATAAAAAAAACACAAGTCAAAAGACTTGTGTTTTTAATTGCTTGGCGACGTCCTACTCTCACAGGGACAAGGTCCCAACTACCATCGGCGCTAGAGAGCTTAACTTCCGTGTTCGGTATGGGAACGGGTGTGACCTCTCTGCCATCATTACCAGACTTTTATCATTATACACATTCTTTTCAGAATGTCAAAAGGAATTTTAAATACATATTCCTTCAAAACTAGATAACATTGCTACATATTATATGGTTAAGTCCTCGATCTATTAGTATTCGTCAGCTCCACATGTCACCATGCTTCCACCTCGAACCTATCAACCTGATCATCTTTCAGGGATCTTACTAGCTTACGCTATGGGAAATCTCATCTTGAGGGGGGCTTCATGCTT
>NZ_FRBJ01000026.1:0-10663 GCF_900142585.1 Bacillus sp. bc15 | reverse complement strand
TATGATGAAAGTTCGTAACTTAGGACGTAAATCCTTAGAAGAAGTTAAACATAAACTTGAGGAATTAGGTTTAGGTTTACGTAAAGACGACTGAGGATTTAAACCCATGAACAAAGGAGGGAACTACGAATGGCATACAGAAAATTAGGCCGTACAAGTGCGCAACGTAAAGCTATGTTACGTGACTTAGCTACTGATTTAATTATCAACGAGCGCATCCAAACGACAGAAACTCGTGCAAAAGAACTTCGTTCTGTAGTGGAAAAAATGATCACTTTAGGTAAACGCGGAGATCTTCATGCTCGTCGTCAAGCAGCAGCTTTCATTCGCAATGAAGTAGCTAACGCTGAGACTGGTCAAGATGCACTTCAAAAATTATTCGCTGATGTAGCTCCACGCTATGCTGAGCGCCAAGGCGGATACACTCGTATTGCAAAAATTGGTCCACGTCGCGGAGACGCAGCACCAATGGTAATTATCGAGTTAGTATAATGATAATTAAAAGGGCAGGACAGTTCTTTTCAAGAAACTGGTCATGGCCCTTTTTTTTAAATATAAAAATAGGCGAGCTTGGCGAAGGAAAGGGTGCCTTCTATTGAAAAAAGAGAAACTTCGGATAGGAAATATATCATTTCAATATCCTGGGGCAGCCACGTATGCATTAAAAGATGTTTCATTTTCCTTATATGAGGGAGAATGGGTATCTATTATTGGACAAAACGGTTCAGGAAAGTCTACACTTGCAAAATTATTGAATGGTTTGTTTTTGCCGGAAGCAGGGACTATTACAGTAAATGATTCAATGGTTTTATCAGAGGAAACGGTATGGGATGTTCGAAAACAAATTGGAATGGTATTTCAAAATCCAGATAATCAATTTGTTGGAACAACAGTGCAAGATGATGTTGTATTTGGCTTAGAGAATATCGGAATGCCCAGAGAACAAATGATTGAAAGATTAGAACAGGCCTTACGACTTGTCCGTATGGAAGATTTTCTTAATGATGAGCCTCATTCCTTATCTGGTGGGCAAAAGCAGCGAGTGGCAATAGCAGGCGTTTTAGCACTTCAGCCATCTATTTTAATATTAGATGAAGCAACGTCAATGTTAGATCCTCAAGGAAGACGTGAAGTAGTAGAAACGGTTAGACAACTTGTTAATCAAAAAGGTATTACTGTACTATCAATTACACACGATTTAGAAGAAGCGGCACAGTCAGATCGTGTCATTATTTTAAATAAGGGAGAAATATTAGAGGAAGGGACTCCAGAAAAAATTTTCAAATCCTCTCATATGCTCCAAGAAATTGGCTTAGATGTACCGTTTTCGGTGAAAATAGCAGAATTATTAAAAAGAAATGAAATTCTTTTGCAAAATACGCATCTTACAATGGAAAGCTTGGTGAACGAACTTTGGAGATTACATTCCAAAAAGTAGAACATCGTTATCAATATAAAACTCCATTTGAAAGACGCGCACTTTATGATGTAGACGTGTCGTTTCCAAGTGGGGGCTATTATGCCATTATCGGTCATACTGGTTCAGGTAAGTCGACGATGATTCAACATTTAAATGGTTTATTGCAGCCGACAAATGGTACAGTTCAAATTGGTGAACATTTGATTTCGGCAGGAAAGAAAGAAAAAAAGCTAAAGCCACTACGTAAAAAAGTAGGGGTTGTCTTTCAATTCCCAGAACATCAGTTGTTCGAAGAGACTGTGGAGAAAGATATTTGTTTCGGCCCTACTAATTTTGGGGTATCTGTAGAAGAAGCGAAGCAAAAGGCAAGAGAGGCAATTGAACTTGTAGGGTTAGAGCCAGAACTGTTAACACGTTCACCGTTTGAGTTAAGTGGCGGGCAAATGAGGCGTGTTGCGATAGCGGGTGTATTGGCAATGGAACCTGAAGTGCTTGTATTAGATGAACCTACAGCAGGTCTAGATCCAAAAGGGCAGAACGAACTTATGCAGATGTTTTATAAGTTGCATAAGGAGAAGGGGCTTACAGTTATCCTTGTAACGCATAATATGGAGGATGCCGCTCAGTATGCGGAGCAGATTGTAGTTATGCATAAAGGAACGGTCTTTTTGCAAGGAAGTGCAGAGGAAGTATTTTCACATGCTGATGAACTAGAGAAAATTGGTGTGGATCTTCCTATGTCATTAAAGTATAAACGTGCAATTGAAGAGAAGTTTGGTATTTCAATTCCAAAGGCTACCTTATCTTTAGAGGATCTTACTCATGAAGTTGTGCAGGTGTTACGAAAAGGTGGTCATGAATCATGCAGCAGTTGATTATTGGGAGATATATCCCAGGGAATTCACTTATTCATCAACTTGATCCACGTACGAAGCTGCTGATTGTCTTTTTATATGTATTTGTTGTTTTCTTAGCAAATAATGCGATTTCATATGGATTTTTATTTTTATATGCACTCATTGCTTTATTTTTTGCAAAAGTGCCGATTCGTTATGTACTTTCGGGCTTAAAACCAATTTTATGGATTTTTCTTTTTACATTTTTCCTGCATATTTTTACAAATAAAGAGGGGGATGTACTACTCCAGCTTGGTTGGTTTTCGATACATGAAAAAGGATTAGAGCAAGGGATATACATTTCTGTACGATTCTTCGTTATTATTTTAATGACGACATTATTAACGTTAACGACGACACCTATTGAAATTACAGATGGTTTGGAGACGTTATTAAAGCCGTTGAAGCGTATAAAGGTTCCTGTTCATGAAATCGCATTAATGATGTCAATTTCTCTTCGTTTTATTCCGACATTAATGGATGAAACGAGTAAAATAATGAAAGCACAAGCATCACGTGGTATTGATTTCGCTGGGGGACCGATAAAAGATAGAATGAAAGCTATTATCTCACTGCTTGTTCCTCTGTTTATCAGTGCTTTTAAGCGTGCAGAGGACTTAGCTATTGCGATGGAAGCTCGTGGATATCAAAGTGGTGAAGGACGTACTAAATTTAGGCAACTACGCTGGAAAACAAGCGATACAGTAACGATTGTAAGCTTATTTTGTTTAGCTTGTATTTTGGCATGGGTGCGATCGTAATGGAGAATAGAGAAATGGATAGAATAAAATGTACGGTTGCATATGATGGCATGCATTTTTGTGGTTATCAAATTCAGCCGAAGCATCGTACTGTTCAACAGGAGATAGAAAAAGCATTACAGAAATTGCATAAGGGAGAACTTGTTCGTGTTCAGGCATCTGGTAGAACAGATTCTACGGTTCATGCAAAAGGACAAGTCATACACTTTGATACTCCTTTGTCTCTTGAAGAGTGGCAATGGAGTAACGCTTTAAATACAATGTTGCCAGATGATATTGTTATTAGGCAAGTAGAGAAAAAAACAGAAGAATTTCATGCACGTTACGGTGTTGAGAAAAAAGAATATCGTTATCGTGTATTATTATCAAAGACTGCGGATGTATTCCGTAGAAATTACGTATATCAATATCCATATCCGCTCGAAATCAAAAAAATAAGAAAAGCAATTCCGTATTTTATTGGAACGCATGATTTCACTTCTTTTTGTTCGGCAAAAACTGACAAAAAAGATAAAGTGCGAACAATTTATGAAATCGAGTTAATTGAGCAAGACGATGAATTAATTTTTCGTTTTGTAGGTAATGGATTTTTATATAATATGGTCAGAATTATTGTTGGTACGTTACTTAACGTAGGGCAAGGAAAGCTTGATCCTGATAGCATTCCAGAGATTTTAGCGAAACAAAATCGTCAGTTTGCTGGAAAGATGGCTCCAGGTCATGGGCTTTACCTATGGGAGGTAAACTATAACAACTAATCCTGGTGTAACATTTGCTTGACATTAGAAACTCAAAAGTATATCATAACATATGGTATTGTTTCTAAAACCACGATTAGCCCCGGAAGGAAATCGTGTTTAAGATAAACAATAGATTTTTTCTATGGAAAAGATAACGAGGAGGGAAACACATGCGTACGACTTTTATGGCAAAAGCTAACGAAGTTGAGCGTAAATGGTATGTGGTTGATGCTGAAGGTCAAACTTTAGGTCGCCTATCTACTGAAGTAGCATCCATTTTACGTGGTAAAAACAAACCTACATTTACACCACACGTTGACACGGGTGATCATGTAATTATTATTAACGCTGAGAAAATTCATTTAACAGGTAATAAATTAAACGATAAAATTTACTACCGTCACACTAACCACCCAGGTGGACTTAAGCAAAGAACAGCTCTTGAAATGCGTACAAACTACCCTGTACAAATGTTAGAGCTTGCAATTAAAGGCATGCTTCCAAAAGGACGCTTAGGCCGTCAAGTTTCTAAGAAACTTAACGTGTATGCTGGAGCAGAGCATCCACACCAAGCACAAAAACCAGAAGTTTACGAACTTCGCGGATAATTAATTAAAGGAGGGCTTACTTTGGCACAGGTTCAATACTATGGCACTGGACGTCGTAAGAGTTCAGTAGCGCGCGTACGCCTAGTTCCAGGCGAAGGACGCGTTATCATTAACGGTCGTGATTTTGAAAACTATATCCCATTTGCTGCATTACGTGAAGTAGTGAAACAACCTCTAGTTGCAACAGAAACTTTAGGTAACTACGATGTACTTGTAAACGTAAATGGTGGTGGATACACTGGTCAAGCTGGTGCTATTCGTCACGGTATTTCTCGCGCTTTATTAAAAGCTGATCCAGAATACCGTCTAACACTAAAACGTGCAGGTCTATTAACTCGTGACGCACGTATGAAAGAGCGTAAAAAATACGGTCTTAAAGGCGCACGTCGTGCACCTCAGTTCTCAAAACGTTAATTTTTGCGAACTACAAACCCCAACCATTTTGGTTGGGGTTTTTTTATGTTTCATTCCTCTTTTGTAATTTTTATAGCTTGGAATATTTTAGTGCTACCACCGCGCGTATGCTTCTTCTTTAGAAGTTTAGACTAATACGTATTAGGGAGGTTTATAAGTACTATGAATGTCATTGTCAGCTTACAAGAAAAACAAAAAGAAAAGCAGTTAAAATACGAGCGGAAGATGTTGCGGGAATTATCATTAAAAACATTACGTTCAAATATTCGTGATGCCTTTCAAATGCAAGAGCTTCATCGTCAGTATGAAGATTACTGTATTGAATTAGGGATAGAATCTTATTTATTAGGAGCGAGATATAGTAAATTTGGTTATTATGGTGAATCGTTTTTTGATGTGAAATATAGAGCTTTAGAAGAAGAACAACAATTAACTGAAACGCTATTTCAATTTTTAACGAGTATGACTATGCGAGAAATAAAGTTGAAAGATGAGGAATTACTTTTTGAATCTTGTCAGCAGTTTATAGGATTGTGGTGGCAAGAAGGGTATGAAAAAGGTGAAAGAAGATATCGATTAAAGCTTCATTAAGACAAGCATAAACTTTCCTCTTGTCCCATATAAGTAATTAGAGGGACTAGCTGGAGGAGGAAAGGTATGAAGAGAATTCGAATTATCTCTTTTGCACTCGCTGCGGTTGTATTGTTTTTTTTAGTCAAACAAGAATTTCAAATTACAAAATCGTGGCGAGCTTGGAATTTACCCTTATCAGGGAAAGTAATTGTATTAGATGCTGGTCATGGTGGACCAGATGGAGGGGCTGTTGGAGGAAAGGATATTATAGAAAAGGATATTACGCTTGAAATTACAAAAAAGGTACAAGACTATTTACAAGAACAAGGTGCACTAGTTATTTTAACGCGTGAGGGAGATTATGATTTAGCTAACAAAGATACAAAGTCATATAGTAGACGTAAAGCAGAGGATTTAAAAAAACGTGTAGAAATCATCAATAAACCTGATGTAGACTTTTTTGCAAGTATTCATTTAAATGCTTTAACTAGTAGTGGATCGAAAGGCGCACAAACGTTCTATTACCGCTCTTCAATTGAAAATGAACGTGCTGCAAAATTTATACAGGCTGAATTGAGAACAAGTTTAGAGAACACGAATCGTTCTGCTAAGACAATTTCGCATGTGTATTTATTAAAGTATTCTAAAACACCAGGTGCTTTAATTGAAGCCGGCTTTTTATCGAATGTGAACGAAAGGTATATGTTAAATTCGGAGAAATATCAGCAAAAGGTAGCGGCTGCAATATACCGGGGTATATTACGCTATTTCACGGAAAAAGGAAATCCTCCAGAATAAGGAGGATTTTTTTGAGTTTCTCTCGTTAACGAAGTTTTCGGAAAATATGTTATACTGGAAATGTAAACGCATTTATTTCAAGAATAAGCAGAGATAAATTCAATTAACATTACGTTATTTTTCATACAGGGGGCTGGGCTAATTATGGTAACGAAAGAACAAGTGGTTGAAGCGTTAGAAGGGATTGTAGATCCGTTTTTACATAAAACATTAAAAGAAACAAGTGCAATTAAAGAGGTAACAGTCAAGCCTGAGAAGGAACATGTGAGTGTCAAAATTGCAATCGTAAAAACTGGTACAGCGGAACAAATGCAGTTGCAGTCTGGAATTGTAAAGTTATTAAAAGAACTTGGAGCAGCAACAGTTGGACTTCGTTTTGCAGAATTTACAGAAGAGGAATTAGCTCAGTTTGCACCAGAACAAGAAGCAGAGCAAAGTGAATCTTTATTGTCACCAAATTCAAAAACGACATTCTTAGCAGTAGCGAGTGGAAAAGGTGGCGTGGGAAAATCAACCGTTTCCGTTAACCTTGCAGTTGCTTTAGCTCGTTTAGGAAAAAAAGTTGGTATTATTGATGCGGACATTTACGGTTTTAGTGTGCCAGACATGATGGGGATAGAAAAACGTCCCATCGTAAGAGGTGATAAGATAATTCCGGTGGAACGTTTAGGTGTAAAGGTAATCTCAATGGGCTTCTTTGTAGAGGATAATGCACCAGTTATTTGGAGAGGACCTATGCTTGGGAAAATGTTAAACCACTTCTTCACAGAAGTAGAATGGGGCGATTTAGATTATTTAGTATTAGATTTGCCACCAGGCACAGGTGATATTGCGTTAGATGTGCACTCAATGTTGCCATCTTGCAAAGAGATTATTGTAACGACGCCGCATCCAACAGCTGCGTTTGTAGCAGCGCGTGCTGGAGCGATGGCATTACGCACTGAACATAGTATTCTCGGTGTTGTTGAGAACATGGCATATTTTGAAAGTAAGGTAACTGGTGAGAAAGAATATGTATTTGGAAGAGGTGGGGGAGATAAGTTAGCTACCGAACTACAAACAAATGTTCTTGGGCGTATTCCACTGCAACAACCCGATTGGAATAAAGAAGACTTTGCTCCTTCGGTATATGAAGATACACATACAACCGGCATTATTTATAGTAAAATAGCTGAAACAGTAATTGATAAAACAGCTGTTACACAAAAATAAAGCGAAACTTTAATCAGTGGGGCTCATCTGTTACTGGCAACAACTAGTAAACCTTTCGCTTAACTAGAGGGCCATTTTGTCTGTTAATAGCAAGATAAAGTAATAACGAGTGGACAATTTATACATTGTCCACTCGTTATTATAGTTATTATTTTTACTGTTCTTCCTTCTTCTCGCCTTGAGAACCGCCGTCACCGCCTGCTTCTTTCTTATCAGATCCACCTTTTTCAGCCTTTTGTACACCTTTACTAATGATATCAATCATCTTGGCTTGGAAGAGTGGACTTTCAGTAGTTTCTGTTAGTACTTGTTGTAGATATTGACGGTATTCTTTACTCTTCATTGTTTGTAACATCATTTTTTCTACTTCAGGATTTTTCATAATTTCTATAACGCCTGCTTGGTATTCAGGGTCTTTTAATAAGGTTTTCATTAATTGGGTTTGTTCTTTCCCCATACTTTTAGCAAACTTTGATGAGAACTCAGGATCTTTAAAGAGCTTTTCCCAGAATTGTTGCCCTTTATCGGATACCATGGCATCTTCAATCGTTTTCTTTACTACTGTTTCATCTAGTATGAGTGCTTGTTTCATTTTTTCATCAGTTAATACATCTTGAATAGCTTTCTTACCTTGATCTGTTTTTAAAATATCAACAATCATTTTCTTTGTTTGATCGTAATCTAGTTCGGATTTCGTTTCTTTTCCTTGTGCGCATGCTACAAGTGCGATAAGTAGAAAAGAAGAAACGAAAATGAATAGTATCCGTTTCATAAGTTGGAACTCCTTTCAGCACAGTTCTCTCTTTTTAATATAAATATCTTTAAGGAATTTATACATGAACATGGCTAGCTTTTTGAAATTGTCATTGATACAATTTAATTAGAAATATAAGGATAATGGGGGATGTGTTGTGAATAGCCGCAAGTGGGTACGACTATTTTTAACGACGTTGTTTCTTGGTGGGATTAGCACAGTTATTATTGGTTTTGTTTTGGAGTGGGACAGGTACAATGAATTTTTTCAAAATTTCGACGTTAAGGAGATTTTAGCGGTATCTTTCTGGTTGATGGGTGTAGGATTTATTTTTAGCGTTATAAGTCAAATGGGATTCTTTGCATATTTAACAATCCATCGTTTTGGACTAGGGATGTTTCGCTCATCGTCTTTATGGAATGCAGTCCAGCTCTTTTTTATTGCATTCGTATTATTTGATTTTGTGTATTTAAGATCTGTACTTATTGCAAATGGGGAAATCTCATTGGGGAATAACATACTTGTTGCTGGAATTTTATTTGTGTTTGGAGCAATTGTTGCTTATGTAAAAAGTAAAGAAACAAATAAAAAAGCATTTGTGCCAGCTCTGTTCTTTATGGTTGTTGTAACGATTCTTGAATGGGTACCGGCGCTTCGGATTAATGATACAGATTGGTTATATTTAATGGTTATACCGCTATTGTTATGTAATGCATATCAATTACTTGTATTACATCGTTTAATCGGAAAAACGAGTAAATCTGCTTAATAGAGAGAGGTTTTATATATCAGCAGTTATATTACTGGAAATGGTGTGATTAAAAAAGCTCTACCACCTTTTTGAAAGGTAGTAGAGCTTTTTATACGTGAAGAGTAGTAGGGACGAAGCTATTTCACATCTTCACTTTTCGTACTTGTGTTGGAAATAAGTTGTGATACGGATATTTGCTCATATCCATCACTTTTTAATTTTTGCAGGAGCAGCGGTAAAGCTCTATTTGTTTGAAGGGCAGAATCGGATGCGTGTAATAAGACAATATCTCCACCTTTCAAATTATTAGAGACGGTGGAAACGATGTGATTTACACCTGGGTTTTTCCAATCGTTGGAATTATTACTCCAATGCACGACGGTGTATCCAAGTGATTCTGCAATTTTAAGGGTTACCTTGTTAAATTCGCCACTAGGTGGACGTAACAGCTTGACTTGTTTTACCCCAAGTTTTGTAAAAACATCTTGTGCTCGTAAAAGGTCTCGTCTTATTTCGTTCGTCTCTAGAGAAGTATAGGATGTGTAATTGTAACCCATACTACCAATTTCGTGTCCATCTTTCATGATGCGCTCTACAATATCGGGGTGTCTTTCGGCCCATGCAGCAGAAAGGAAGAAGGTTGCATTCTTAATTTGTCTTTCTTTAAGAGTATCAAGGATTGGAATTGCTTTTTTGTCTCCCCAACTAATATCAAACGTAAATGCAACTTGCTTTTTAGCGGTATCTCCTTTGTAAATTACTTTAGGACCTGTAGCAGTTGAAAAAGCAGATTCATGTGAATATGTTTTTAAAAAGAGTAGCCATGCTGTAAATAAGGAAAGTATCACTATTAAGCTAATGTGTTTAAAAGTTCTCTTACTCGTAATAAAAAAGAAAAACATAATATTACGCCCCTTTGTCCAATCCTTTTCAGTTACATATATGCTGTAAATATAAAAAAGAGAACAAAGGATTAATATCGTAAGTAGTGGATATAATGAATGATAGGATTGTAATAAGTGAAAATGAGCGAAACGTTTATTGTTACGTAAGGAATTATTGAGGTGATCATTTGCTTGGGCTGATGTTGACAAAAGAAGAGAGAAAAGAGATGGAATACATATTAAAGAGAGAGTTAGAGGAACTTTTATTTGATTTTGAAGATGAGCGTATTCATGAAGTTGTAAAAAAGGCGATGGAAGAAAGATATAAAATCATTTTTTGTTTATTTCGGAGAGTTGCTAACGCAGAGGAATGTATTCGTTATGTAAGAAAAAGAACTTTTTATTAAAAAGTGTTGACGTTAATAGTTTGTATATGGTAAATTAATAAACGTCGCTGATGCGGAAACGCAGAAAACGACAAAAAAGAAATTGAAAAACTTAGTTGACATTGAAAAATGAAGATGTTAACATAAGGAAGTCGCAAATGAGCGACCAAGTAGTTCTTTGAAAACTGAACGAAACAAACAACGTGAAACGTCAATTTTTATTTTTAGATGCTAGACAAACTAACTTTATTGGAGAGTTTGATCCTGGCTCAGGATGAACGCTGGCGGCGTGCCTAATACATGCAAGTCGAGCGAATGGATTGAGAGCTTGCTCTCAAGAAGTTAGCGGCGGACGGGTGAGTAACACGTGGGTAACCTGCCCATAAGACTGGGATAACTCCGGGAAACCGGGGCTAATACCGGATAACATTTTGAACCGCATGGTTCGAAATTGAAAGGCGGCTTC
>NZ_FRBJ01000028.1:0-8932 GCF_900142585.1 Bacillus sp. bc15 | reverse complement strand
TTCTACATATCACAATTAGGAGGAAATATCATGAAACTAAATACAATGAAATTAGAAGTACTTAATAAAGAAGAAAATGAAAAAGTAAATGGCGGTATTAGCTGGGGAGATGTATACACAGCTGGACAAATTATGTGGGACACTGCTAAATATTATTCAAAAGGTAAAGGACCAGCAATGGAAGCACAATATAAATATGGTATGCCAGGCGGTAAATGGTAATAACTAAAAACTAAAAACATCCCTATCAATTTTGTAAATTGATAGGGATAATTTATAAATTAAAACATATAAAATATCCCTATAATAAGGAGCAACAATAATGAATAAAAAGAAATATACGGTATTAACAAAAGAAGAGTTATTAAAAACTGATGGTGGAAAAACGAAATTGGCAGGAACTAATGCGTCTTATTATCCTATGAAATGGGGTAGAGAACTTGGACAGTGGATTGGATCAAAAATTAAATAACATACCTTATTAATTTAATAAAAAGAATTCTGGAATCCCAGAATTCTTTTTGCTATTTAAGGAATAATCAAATCACAGTATATCTTTGTTGTTTTGCAGCAATTTCAAGCACAAAGTTGCTTAACAAAGCAACTTTGTTAAGTACAAATATTGCGGTATCGAATATAAGGAACAGTACTCTATAATATTTTCCCTATCCTTTTTACAAGTATATTTGTAAATGTGCTATATTTCGAAGCTACCTTTTGTAGTTGTAATTGTTAGCTTTAGTTCTTCTGGTTGATTTGTTTGATTATTAGGTACGTTTCTTTTTTGCTGATTCTTTGGATTTTTCAGAGCTTCTAAATACTTATCAATATCAAACCAATATTTTTTTCCATCCGAGTGGAATTTGTATCGTGGATGCTGATGTAAATCATACTTTTTATCTTTAAATGGTCTTTTACCGATTATTTGGACAATACAGGTATCACGCTCCATTGTTAATAGCTCGTCTTGTGTCATTAACTCTCTACCTAATTTTGAGTAATTTTGCCCAAAACTATCATTATTGGAGAGTGTTTTACTTTCGTTATAGTCATTGATTGTTTCTTTTCCAAGTTCTTCACTTAAAGATTTAATTGTTGACTTTTCTTTTCCACCTAAGAAAATAGACGTATCACAGTTACCAATAATTGTATCAGCACTGTCTTTATAAATTGGTTTCAGCTGTGAGAGCGTTTGTAAAATAATAGTTGCTGAAATGTTACGTGAACGGATGGTTGCAATTAATTTTTCAAAGTTTGGAATCAATCCAATGTTAGCGAATTCATCTAGTATAAATCGTACATGAGTTGGTAATGAACCTCTGTGTTTTTCATCTGCAATTGTACAAAGCATGTTAAACAGCTGTGAATACATTATAGATACAATAAAATTAAATGTAGAATCTGTATCAGGTACAATAACGAATAATGCTGTTTTACGCCCTTGATCTCCAAGTGTATCGAGGTTTAATTCATCTTTTGAGATTAAATCACGAAGTGCAGGGATATTTAATGGAGCTAACCTTGCACCGCAAGAGATTAAAATACTTTTTGCTGTTTTACCAGCAGCGTTTTTATATAATTTATATTGCTTTACAGCAAAGTGAGTATTATCCTCTTTTTCTAATTCTTCAAAAAGATAATCTATAGGATTTTTATAGTCCTCATCATCTTCTTTTACCGTTGAATATGAAATTAAATCAATTAATGTTCCTAAATGTTGTTCGTCTTTAGGGAATTTTGAAACGATTAAACTTAAATACGCCTGATATAGTAGTCTTTCCGCCTTTACCCAAAAATCTTCCCCTTTTTTTGAACCTTCTCCTTCTGTGTTCGCCATTATAGTATTAACAAGTTTTAAAATATCTTGTTCGTTGTACACATACTTTAATGGATTATATCGCATACTTTTTGCAAAGTTTATGGTATTAAATATCTTAATTTTATATTTTCCTACATTTTTTAATGCCATGCCTAGTTCATTCACAATCGTCCCTTTTGGATCTGTAACTACAAAACTTGCATTCATCTGTAACATATTTGGTTTAACTATGAATCGTGTTTTACCACTACCAGACCCACCGATTACTGTCACATTTTTATTACGTCGTACATCAAAGGGAGCATCTTTATCGTCTAATCTAAGCTTTGTATTCTTTGAAAATATAATGTTATTATATTGGTCATTTTCGTCATACATATTTTTCAAATCTTTTTGAACACTACCCCATTGCGCTGAACCATGTTCAGCACCTTTTTTATATTTCTTTTTATTATTTTTCTTGTCGATCACAACGTATACAGCAAATACTACTGTAAACATTGGGACGAACAAGTCAATAACGTCAAAAGACAAAGGAAAAGCGTATAAGAGATATTGCGGTTCTGAAAACAAATAATCAAATGCAGCAAGTGTATTACCTTCAAAAGTTACCCTAAAGTAATAAAAAAGGTAATTTAATAGAATAAACAAAATTACACCAAGAATAATATAAGCTTTATTTTCCTTGATTTTTTCCATTGTAATACTCCTTCTTTAACATTTTAAATTGTACTGTGTTGAATGCCTATTTTAGCGGTGTTACCATGGATTTTACCGTTCTATTTTTATGAATCTTATATATAAAGGAAGGGCGAGTAATTTTACTCGCCCTCTTTTTGTTTAACTTTGACTTAGCTAAATAAACCCTTTAATGAAGGAACAAGTAACGTTGCGATTAAAACAATACCAGCACCACTCATAAACTGTTTCATCCCCTGTGACTTTGCCCCTGGGTTATCATTACCATAACCTTCTAATAAGTTTACAACTCCCCATACACCTAAACCTGCACCAATTAAGATAACTAATTTTTGTAATACATCTACACCAGTATTAAAAAATTGCATTATTTTTCCCCCTATCTATTTTTTGCGTAACCTTGACTTAGCTAAATAAACCCTTTAATGAAGGAACGAGTAATGTTGCGATTAAAACAATACCAGCACCACTCATAAACTGTTTCATCCCTTGTGACTTTGCCCCTGGGTTATCATTACCATAACCTTCTAATAAGTTTACAACTCCCCATACACCTAAACCTGCACCGATTAAGATAACTAATTTTTGTAATACATCTACACCAGTATTGAAAAATTGCATTATTTTTTCCCCTTTTCTTTATTTGTATTTGGTAATTCATTTTTTATAAGAATAGATAGTAAAACATCTATTTTATAATACTTGATAAGTTTTAAACCGCCTTGTATTAAAAGGGGTAAGCCTATCAAAAGTAATACTACTTGAATAACAATATATATATCTAACATAGCCTTTACCGCCTTTTACATATTAATGTTTTGTTCTTGATTCTTCTCTTTCTTTTTTCTCTTTTTGAAGAATAAAAATGTTCCTAATATGATACAGATCACCGCAACTGTAATTAATGCGATTATTATATTTTGATTGTTTGAATCTTTATTTTGGTTATTTTTTTCATCTTTTTTGTATAAAAAACTGTTTGAGTTGTTCTTTGCGGTAGTTGGATATATTTCTGTTATTTCTGTTGCATTCACTTGTACGGTTCGTGTATCCAGTCCCAAAAATGTTGAACCTTTATTAATGTATCTTTCTGTATCCAGGTTAATTGTGGTATCTTGTCGAACCGCATATTCTTCATGAGAATTTTCGTTTTCATCTAATATTTTAATTGTTCTTCCATAGGGTAGCGTTAGGCTAGAAACAAATGCGCCACTTGCATCTAAAAATTTGACCATGTATTTCTCGCCAATATTTTTATTTTTAAACACGTATTTTTTTTCAGTGTATACGCTAACTTTATTATTATTTGAACTGTTTGAAGTTACATAATCTTTTAACTTAGTATCGTTTTGCATCGAACCTCCCCATGGATTATTTGTAGGGGGAATAACATTACCATTATTAGTTTTTGCATTGTTTGCATCCGATTTTTGATTGCTATTTGTGGCTGTACCTTTGCTGTCGTTAGATTTCTCTGTTGTTCCCGTTGTTTCTTTATTTGGTACCTCGGTTGTAGTTTCGTTAGGTTTTTCTGTGTTGGTTTGGGCTTCTTGTAATTCTTTAAAACGTTCATTTAAAATTTTTTCAACCTGATCTGAAACATCTTTATCTGTAATTGGCTTTTTTTCAGATTCAGTGATTACTTTTTCAGCGTTTTCCCATTTTGCATAAAGAGTAATGGAGTCTTTTAAGTTGTCATTGCTAAATTTATTTGTTAACTCAGCATTTGTATACCAACCGATGAAAATCTTGTCTTTATTAGACAGTTTAGGCGCTTTAATTTTTTGACCGATATTTAATTTTACAGGTGCAATTTGTTCTTCTATATTTGTTACAAAATTCACCGTAATTTCTTCTGTTTTATCGTCAATCCCATTGTTATTAAAATCAGAGAAGAATTTAGCGTAATATTCACCATTAGAATCGGTAATTTTTTTATTATCAATATCCTGTAGTTTTTCTTCTACCTTTTTTCCATCACCTTTATCTACTGCTTCAAACCACCCTGTAAATTTATAATTTGTGCTTGGATTTATATCTGGTAAAATATCTTTTAGTTTTGTATCTTTAGTAGCACTTTTCACTACTTCTTTTACTTGCGCATGATTTTCTAATAAATTTCCACCTACATCTTTAACATAGAATTTCACTGAAAATTCCTCTTTAGTTGTTAAGACTGGTTTAATAAGTAATTTTCCATCTTTCATTTCAATTGACCAGTAACTTAACATTTTCCCATTACTAACCTTCGGTTTTTCAAGGTTCATTTCTTTATCACTAGTTAATACCGTACTTTCAACTACATCATTATTTTCATTTAGCACTTGGATCATCGCTTTGGATGGTATTAGTTCATGGAATAAAACTTTACCTTCATAGCTCACTTTTAAATAATTCCGAGCAATATTTTCATTTTCTTTTGTTTGTGTAGGATTATTTACAGTAGCAAGGACTGTTGTGTTACCTATTAGAGAAAGTGATAGAACACTACTTACTAAAACCCGCTTTGACTTTTCCCACATATGATTAATCCCTTCTGTTTAATTCTTTTTGTGCCTTTTCTAGCCAATCCAAACTAAACTCAACATTTTCAAGAGCTGAATCCTCCTTGTTTTCGTTTGCTTTTATCATTTGATCCAGCATATCGATTACTTCAGAGGGCTCATCTAGATTAGAAGAAGTTAAATACGCCATAATATTTTTTTCTAAGTTGTCAAAGGTTATATTTTTTAATTCTAAATTTGTTTCTTCTTCTAATTTTGAAATAATACATTCGTTATTGTAATACTCTTGAACAGCAATGTTTTTTTTATTGTGATTTAATACTAAAAGCAATAAGTTTAGTAAGAAGATATTTGTATGTTGTTTTTTGATTAAAATATTTTCATTATCTTCTATTTTTGTAAGAGGATATAGCTTTGAAATTCTTGATTTATCAACTTTTATATTTAAGGCCTGTACAACTTGCATTTCTAATATCTGATTATTAAGAGTAGGAAGATGAAACATATGCTTCTTTATATAGGCTTTAATCAGCATTTATTAATCTTCCTTATTATTTTTCTTTCTTTCATCTTCAAAATTATCTTCATAGTAATCATCTTCCATTACTTCTTCATCTTCATTTGCCTTGGTTTGATTCTTTTTCTTTTTCATAACTAAGAAGTAATATAAAGTAACCCCAACCACAGCAATCAATAATACAATTAGAAGAAACGAATTGTTGTTACTTTCTTCTTTCGGTTTTTCTGTTGCAGATTGAGTATTTGCTTTCTCAGCTTCTGCTTGTTTCTGATTTGGTACATTCGGTTTAGCGCTTGTACCATCTTTACTAGCAGTTGCAGTACCATCTAGTGTTGTCTTTTTAACATCTGATAAAAAATAGACATTATTTTGGGTTTTATCTAAATCCACAATTAAGTAAAATACATTACTATCTTTATCGGTGATTGTATAAAATGCTTTAGAACCGCTTGTTGTAAAGTCTGTAACGGTCCCTGTACCATCAACTTTTTTTCCGTTAACACTTGCAGGTGTTTGAGCTTCGACTTCTTGTTCTTTCTTTTCACCCTTAACATCTGGTCCAGAAGGTGGCTCTCCTACGGATTTATTTTCTGTTACCTTTTGTGTTTCAGATTTATTTTCTTCTGCGTATGTTAAATTGGAAACACTCCCGAATGACAGTGAACCCATTAATAATGTTGTGAAAAACAATCGTCTAGTAAGTTTGAACATAACCTTGAGCTCCTTCTCGCTTAGTACTGTTATTTTGGTTATCTTCTTTCACATCAGTTCCAACTTGGCCTTTTTCTACTTCATTATCAATTGCCTTTAGTGCTTCATCAGGACTTACTCCTGTTTCTTGCAGCCGTCTTAACACTTCACTATATTTCAGATTAAACAGTAGTTCTTTATCTGTAGCTAATCGACTTTTTTCGTCTTTCAAATTGTCTTGTAATTTTTCAATTCGTTGTTCTCTTTTTGCGATTTTTTCCTCTAATTTTTTGATGCGACCTGACAAAAAAACCACTCCTTAATACTTTTTTAAAACTATTATCTTTTAACCCTGTGGATTCCAGCGAAATGTTGTTGCCAGTATGGGGTTTTCCAGTTGTGATAACCAATCCCAGCATTTTGACTGTCATACATAGTGTTTTCGTCGATGTAAAACCCAACGTGAGAAATATGATCTGGACCATCATAAGTGCCCTTAAAGAAGATTAAGTCACCTGGTTGTGCTTCACTTGGATTAATTGGTACAGTTAACTCATATTGAGTCAGTGCGTATGATGGTAAATCAATTCCAATTTGCTTTAAGCCCCAAGATGTGAGCCCACTGCAATCAAATCCTTGAGTTGGATTTTTACCGCCCCATACATACGGCCATCCTTGAAACTTCTCAATTTCTGCTAATACTGTTTTGAAATCTCCTGAAATATTTGCACCAGGACCCCCAATGTACTCACTAATTAACTCACCATAATGGAAGTTTCCTCCATCAACATATCTATAGGGTTTACCTACTCGAACCGATGTTTCGTTGACGTAAGGTGTAGTAATCCCAGTAGTATTTCCTAAACTTGGGGCTACTACAGTTCGTGAGTATTCTTCAGCTACCTCAAGGGAATATTCTCCCCCTCTTTTACCAAGCCATGTTGCGAAATAATTACCATAGTTGTAGGCTTGTGCTAATGCCTTAACATTATTTTCATAACCCATGTTAAAAGCTTTTAGGGCTAGCAAACAATCTTTTAAATGCTTTACACCTTGTCGAACGGACTCTTCCTCTGTCTGAAATACATTTGGTCTACCATAACCAGCAGACTCGGAAGACTGCATAATGTCGCGAGTACCTGTTCCTCCGCTCTCGATCTGTATTATAGCTAAAAGTAAATTGACATAATCTTGCATGCCTTGTGCAGTGGCTTCTTTTTCAACTAATGCTCGCCATTTTTCAACTTCAGGAGATAAGTTTTTTGAAGCACCAACGTTTCCACTGATTTGTTCTTGTGACTTTGATCCGGCACCCAACATACCTGCAATTAATAAACAGATGATTCCAACAATTATTATTGGGAAAGCACCAGTAAATGCACCGCCAGCTATTGCTGCAACCTTAGTTCCTATTAGCTTTTTGACGTTTTGAAGATTAAATTTCCCTAAACTTTTGAGTAAATTAGCAACTTGATCCTTAACGTTAGATGCAATACTCGTAAGGGCTCTTGCCTTATTCTTGTCTCGAAGTGGAGAGTAGTACATTTTCTTTTTAATAGCTTTTTTCTTTAGGTTAGTCTTAGACTCTACTTTGAGCTTTGTATCTTTAGGGAAAGGTATTAGCTTGCTTTGTTGCTTACCCATTTTCCCTAATTTCGCATTTGCTTTAATTCTATTTTTAGCGAGCTTTTTTGTAGCTCTAGCAATTTTCGTGGCACTTTGACTCGCTAATTTTACGCCCTCGTCACCTTTTTCTAGTTGTTCTTGATACTTTAAAGCGCTACTTCCTGCTACATTTGTTGTTACTTTCGTTAATTTTTTTACTGTTGCTTTCGTTAGTTTTTTTACGCTAGGCTTTTTCTCTAGCTTTTTTAATTTTTTGAGGCTTTCAATTTTCCCTTTATCAAGTGTTTTTATATAAAGTTTTTCTTGCCTTTTTTTCCTTAATTTTCGAACACCCTTTTTGGCTAATCTAAACCCTTTCCTGGTTAATCTATAACCTTTAGTAACCCCTTGACTGGCTACCTTAACGCCATCATCACCTTGTTCTAATGCTTTTTGATACTTTTTAATACCACCTTTTACAGAGTTTTTTGTAGCACCTGCAAGAGTTTTAGTACCATATTTCAAGGTGTTTTTGGCCTCTATTAAAGAATTTTTAACTTCAGCCTTTGTAGCAATCAAGGAATCTTTACCGAGTTTTCCAATAAAATGTATTCCCTTTTGAACTTTTGGATTATCAGTTAATAATTTTTTGAACTTTTTTTCGCTTTCTTTTAAAAGTGATTTTTCAGTTTGCTCTAATTGCTTTTGTTGAGATGTTTTTACTGCCTTTGGTTTCTGAACTTCTTTGATTAGATCTTGTTGTCGAATCTTTTGATTAATATGTTGAGACTGTTTAGAAGATTGCTTTTGTAATTTCTCTTGCCCTGTTTCTTGTGGGCTTTGGAGAGCACTTGTAGTCTGTGAAAATTGTTTCTGTTTAGATGTTTTAGAGTGCCTATCTACCCTCTGTACCGTACTTTCTTGTTGTTGAAATTCTTGGTTGCTGTGTTGCAATACTTTAGAAGATTGCGTTTGCAACTTTCCTTGCCTTTTTTCTGGTGGGCTCTCAGTAACATTTATAGTTTGTAAAACTTGTTTTTGCTCGGCTGTTTCCCGTTTCTTATTTAGTACCTTTGCGGTACTTTCTGGTTGCTG
>NZ_FRBJ01000029.1:0-6497 GCF_900142585.1 Bacillus sp. bc15 | reverse complement strand
TTTGAAACTCTATTATTTTATGTTGTTTTTATTCGCTAAAATCAAAATGATTACAGAGTGTTGGGAACCCCTAAAGGGTTTCCCAACACTCTGAGCAAAATAAAATAAAGGGCGAAATTCGCCCTTTATTTTATTTTGCTATTTTTTGTCATAAATAATAATTTTACCATGAAAATGGTCACGTGGGGAGGGGTATTTTTTTGCCCCTTCTCTAAATCAGGAAAGAATTGTAAGATAAAAAAGAATTTTTAAAACTATCTGTAAACAGATAAATTAAAGATATATAGCAAGAAATGATTCGAGGAGGTGGCCATTATTTATAAAATAAAGCTTTTCAGAGAAAGTAGAGGATGGAGTCAGTCAAAACTCTCAAGGAGATCAGGTGTCCCTCAATCTACAATTTCAGAAATAGAAAATGGCATCAGAAGAAATCCAACTTTTAAAACCTTAGAAAAATTAGCTAAAGCATTAGGGATTACTATCGAACATCTTGTTGTGACTAATGAAAATTCTTAAACAGTATGTTATAAGGGGCTGAAGAGTTATGTATCAATCGTTAGATCAAGCCGGGCTGAGGAATGCAGAAATAAAACTTTTAGAAAAAGTTTTAAGTAGCCAAGAAAATCCTGTGGAATTTTACTATGAAATCTTAAGTGTGTTAAATCAAATTGAACGTGAAAATCAAAATAAATGAGGAAGAGCATCTTAAAATAAAGACGCTCTTTTCTTTTCCATGATAGGTAGTTTACTTATTATTTTCATCTTTGTTAATCTCGTTATTTTGTAATTCAGCATGTTCAAATTTATTTTTGAAATCCAAGTAACTAATATAGGAAAGAAGTTCCTCTTCGAATACTGGAATATCCTTGCTTTTTTCGTACAATTTATGAGCCAACTGTGTAACAACTTCCTTTTTTTGCTCTTCATTGTCCAGTACTTGATGATTCAACAAATAGTCGGTACTAACCATAAAATAGCTTGCAATTTTTTTTAGCATATCAAAGTTGGGTTCTTTTTTTCCAAGTTCCCAAGCAGATACTGCACTTCCTGTTACATCTAACTCTTTACCCAAAGCATTTAAGCTAAGCTTTTTAAGTAATCTTAAATTCCTAAGATTCTGTCCGAAGGTATTGTTTTCCAATCAAATCAACCTTTCAATTAATATAAGTTTAAAATAAAACAACGTTTAGTTTAATATAATTCAACAGTTCGTTGACATTGGATTATTAATCCAATAAAATATACACAAGGGGGTGGTAATTTGGCTAAAATACCGAATGAAAGTTCAACGATTTTAAGAACAGTTAGAGAATCCAAGGGGCTAACTGTTCAAGATGTATCTCGATTATCCAATGTTCCTGAAAACACCTTGTATGGAATCGAGGTTGGTAAAAGTGGAGTAAATGCAAATAGAGCGGAGGCCATCAGCTTGTGTCTGCAAGAACCCCTTGAAAATCTGTTTGAACCAAGTATATTTAGTGCTAAAAAAATAGAATAAAACATATTTATTTTTTTATTTAATATGATGTACTCAATACTTTCACCCTACACTTCCTACATTATATTGTAATAAAAAATTTCACAAATTTAATGCACGTCAATTCTAAATTTTAATAAGTAAGGGGGATATTACACTGAATTTAACAAAAAAAGCTTTATTCTTAATATTATTCGTTTCGATGCTATCAGCTTGTAGTGGTCAAAATGAAAATGTTGTAAAAGAACAACAGCAGACACCAATAAAAAGTGTTAAAAAGAATGAATCTGTAAACTTGCCAGTCAATATTTTTAAAGATAGTAAATATGAAATTGAAATGCAAAAAGTTGGATTCACTCGCAGCATTACGAATGTTGAAATGAAAGATTTTGATCAATCATCTGAACTTGATCTTCGAGATCGGTATAACGAATATGTAAGTAATAAAAATTTAAACCTCAAAAAAGATTTTAAACTACTAATTATAAATATGAAACATGAAATACACGAAAAAGCGAGAAGTAAGTCACATGAAGGCTATTTATTAAATAAAGGTTCAGGGCTTGTAATAGGTGATAATGAAATAGCTAGTCAGAATGAATTTTTAGCATATCAGCAAAAATATATTACTACCGACTGGAGAGCCAAAATGACTTCAGAACAAACAGGGAAATTATTATTAGCGATTCCAAATGAATATGCAAAAAACAAAAGTTTACAATTAAAACTTGTTCAAAAAATAGACGGTGAAAATAAACTCGTTTATATTGATTTGAACTGAACGAGGTGAACAGATAGATGATGGATGCAATTGTTGATGCTATCCTAGAAATGCTTTTTAAGATGTTCAAAGGTGGTATAGAACTCTTCCTTGGTTGGATCACCGGATTATTCCAAAAAAGCGTTGATACAGTTCAGGCAAATGTTTCAGAAACACCCACACAGTTTTCACAAACAATTGTTGATAATCTTAGGTTCATATCTGACACCGCCATACTGCCCGTTGCGGGACTCATTTTAACGTATATATTTTGTTATGAACTATATCAATTAGTTGTTGAGAAAAATCGCGGTAGTGATTTTGATACGGGACAATTAATGTTTTTAATTATAAAAACAAGTGCAATGATTTTATTGTTGACTAACTCTTTTGATATAACACTTGCTGTATTCGATCTTGGTAAATGGATAACAGATCATATTCCAGCCTCGACACTAAAATTGCCTGATTCTATAAAAGATAATCTTCTTAATTCAATGAAAGAGAATGATGTCGGTGCTGCCTTATCAATGTGGGTTGTTTCAGCTATAGCTTTAATCGCATCATTTGCTATGTGTATAGTTATCTATTTAGTCGCTTGGAGTCGTATGGTTGCAATTTTGCTTTACATTTCAGTTGCTCCAATTCCTTTTGCAACATTTTTAAATCGTGATTGGATTGGAAGTATTGGGCAAGCATATGTTAAAAATTTACTGGCTCTAATGCTTCAAGGATATTTCATGCTCGTTTGTTTAATTATTTATGCTGGCTTGCTCGAAAAAGCAAGTGGTTTAATGGCTGCTGAAAAAGATGGGCTATTTGGATTAATGTTAATGCTCGTTTCTATGGCGATTCTCGTAGTATCGTTAACACGAACACATTCACTTGCTAAATCTGTAGTGGGGGCAATTTAAATGAAACTATGGATTAATAAACATAAAAAGCTACTAATTACATTTGTTGTACTTTCACTAGTAACATGGCTAGTAACATTGATTGAAATCAACTTAATTTTTGCAAGCGCTGATGATTTAAAGGAATATGCAGAAACAAAGTTTATTTCAGATGATTTAAAGGTTGTTGGCTTACTAGGTTTGCTTGATATTACACTGCTTATTCTTTGGACATTTATATTTATGTTTATCTTTATGAAAATCATTTTTCCAAGTAAAAAGGCATTACAAGGAGCCTTATTTATAGAGGAATTTAGATTTTTGAAAGATATGCCTAGTGAACTTAGGAAGGGGTTAGATAAGAATGAATAATAATTTCGTTGTATCTATTCCCAAAGAGTTAAAGACCATAAAGTCTAAATTGTTTCTCGGGTTAACAAAAAGGCAATTGATCGGATTTTCAATTGCTTTAGCGATAAGCTTACCAGTATTTTTCTTACTAAAAAGCTTTAGCGTAGATATTGCTTTATATGGTCTTTTCTTTACAGCATGCCCAGCGATTTTCGCTACAATCTTCACCAAAGATGGTATGCCTGCTGAAACGTGGATTAAGCTGTATTTAGAATATAAATATCTGAATCCGCAAAAGAGATACTTTAAAGTATCAAAAAGAAACGTTAAAGTTGCAGCAGAAAGGAATATGATGAATGAAAAACGCAAGGTTAGAAAAACTCAATCTGTTTCAAGCGTTGCAAAAACTAATTGATTCAAAACGTCCAATAAGAAAAACCACACAAGAAACATTAAACTACAACAAGATGTATCCGAATGGGGTTTGTCATGTTGGAGAGAAAACTTATAACAGAATGATTCGTTTTTCGGATATATCGTATCAATTGTCACAAGATGAAATAAAACAAAGGATTTTCGCACAATATAGTACACTACTAAATTCATTCGATGACACTATTAAAATTCAATTTTGCTTTATCAATTATCGTATGAATGGTGAAGAGAATGAAGAAGTACTTGCTTACAGCAAAAGTATGAGTAATATTGAAGATTTTGAAACGATGCAAGAAGAATACTTTTCATTTCTAGAGGAACAAAGACAAAAAGGAAATAATGGTATTGTCCGAAATAAGTACTTGGTTTTTTCAATAACAGATGAATCTTATACCAATGCCGTTAGACGTTTATCAAGTATCGAAGAAAATATCAGAGATCACTTTAAAACATTAGGCGTGGGAGTAGAAGAATTAAATGGTATTGAACGATTATCAGTTATTAATTACCTGTTAAATAATAATTCTAAGCACTATATCGAATTAGAGAGTTTATCAAAGGAACAACTAAGTAGTGGAACAACTAAAGATTTGATTGCACCTAAAAACATGGATTTTGAGTCCTATGCAGATGAATTTAAAGTGAATAACAAGCATGCAGCTGCTTTACATTTAAAAATTGAAGCAACGGAATTATCAGACCGAGTTTTAGCAGACTTTTTAGATTTAGACCTTGAAATGCTTGTTAGTATGCACATTCGTAGTCTTGGACAACAACAGGCTGTCAAAATGGTTAGATCGAAAGCATCTGACCTCGATAGTATTAAAATCGAGGAACAAAAGAAGGCTCTACGTAGTGGTTATGACATGGATATTCTTCCAACAGATTTAAATATGCACGTTGAAGAAAGCAGAAAAATTTTAAGAGATTTACAAAGGGAAAATGAAAGATATTTCTATTTGACCTTTACTATTATAGTTTTTGAAAATGATCGCAAAAGCTTAGATAATGCAATTTTCAGATTGAATTCTGTCGCACAAAAACAAAATTGTACATTAAAAAAACTGAAACTGCAGCAAGAAAAAGCCTTAATCAGTGCCTTACCACTTGGGGAAAACATTAATGAAACAGATTTAGAGCGTGGACTGACAACCTCATCTACTGCCATATTCGTACCGTTTACTACACAAGAGCTATACCAAGAAGCTCAAGAACCTGTATATTACGGCTTAAATGCTCTAAGTAATAACCTAATTCAAGTTAGCAGAAAGGCCCTTAAAAATCCTAATGGTCTGGTTTTAGGTACACCTGGTTCGGGAAAATCATTTTCTTCCAAACGAGAAATAATAGATACTTTCTTGAGAACTACAGATGATATTTTGATTTGTGATCCAGAGGCGGAGTATACCCCCTTTGTTTACAGGCTAGGTGGAGAAATAATTAAAATATCTACAAGTTCGAAGGATTATATTAATCCGTTAGATATTTCATTAGATTACGGAGAAGGCGAAAATCCAATTTCTTTCAAGACGGATTTCGTTATTACCTTGATGGAAGTAGTTGCAGGGGGGAAATCGGGACTAACAGCAAAGCAAAAAACAATTGTAGATAAATGTGTTCGTATTATTTATCGTCCTTATCTTGAAAATCCAACACCTGAGAACATACCGATTTTAGAGGATTTATATAATGCTTTAGTTAATAACGATAGAGCTGAAGGGCGAGAATTAGCAGATGCATTAGAATTATATGTTCATGGTTCATTGAATGTATTTAACCATCGTACAACTATTGACGTTAATAATCGTTTGATTTGTTTCAATATTAAAGAGTTGGGTTCTAACTTACGAGAGTTGGGCATGTTAGTCCTACAGGATCACGTTTGGAACAAAGTAACAATAAACCGTAATAAAAATAAAAAGACATGGTATTACATGGATGAATTCCACAAGCTTTTAGCAGAAGAACAAACAGCAAATTATAGTGTAGAGTTTTGGAAGAGATTTAGAAAATGGGGCGGTATACCAACAGGTATGACGCAAAACGTTAAAGATTTATTATCCAGTCCAAAGATTGAAACGATCATTGATAATACAGACTTTGTTTATCTTTTAAATCAAGCAACAAGTGATAGAAGAATTTTACAAAGTAAATTCGGTATTAGTGATTATCAAGCAAACTATATAACTAACTCTAAAGAGGGCGAAGGTTTAATTGTTTATTCAGGTGTCATTTTACCATTTAAGGATAAGTTCCCTAAAAACAATTCCTTATATCCGGTTATGACAACAAAACCAGAGGAAATTAAGCATTTGAAGGCAACTGCAAATGAGTAATGAGGGGGCTGCTGAAACTTGATTAGAAAAAACACATCTGATAAATCAAATAGCAATTTTCGGCAACAAGAGAGTGCTATGAAGGAATTAGATAAAAATGTTGAGACAGCAGAGCAGAGAAACATCTCACAAGCTAAAAATGCCATTGAGAGCCCGCAACAAGAAACAGATTCAGAGAAGTTGCAAAAAGAATCATTTAAACAATTTCAGCATAGCAACCAAGAGTTTCAACAACAAGAAAGTTC
>NZ_FRBJ01000032.1:0-2324 GCF_900142585.1 Bacillus sp. bc15 | reverse complement strand
GATGGTAGTTGGGACCTTGTCCCTGTGAGAGTAGGACGTCGCCAAGCAAAAACCTAAGTCGTTTCGACTTAGGTTTTTTTGTGTTTATTTTTATTACTTAAAATATAAAGGTAAGAATTACCTTTTATAAGGGTATAGTCGAGATATAAAAGAATGTTTGTGATCTTATATAAAAAGGTTATGCAAAAAGTAGCAATCTAGCTCTTTTTGCATAACCTTTTGTGTTTTTAAAGGATTTTACATAAGAAAAAATCTATAATTAAGGTAGTTAACATATATTTTTGATGGGTGTGGGGGATTATGAAAGAAATATGCATGTTATTAGTGGCTGTTATATTATGGGGGACAGCTATTGCGCCAACAAAATGGGCGTTAGAATCTATTCAGCCGTTTACTTTGTTGTTTATTCGTCTTTTCTTTGCAGGTGGAATTTGTATGCTATTTTCATTTAAGCAACTACAAAAATCAGTTGTACATAAAAAAGTTCCATGGAAAAGAATGAGTTTGTTAGCTTTTACCGGTGTAGCTGGGTATTTTATGTTCACATCGTACGGTATTTCTTTAACAAGTGGATTACATGTTAGTATCATAGATGCTGCATTACCATTAGTTACAATTCTTTTTTCAGCAATCTTCTTGAAAGAGAAAATTCGATTGAATTATTGGATAGGAATTATATTGGGTGCTATAGGAGTACTCTTTATTACGATTCCATCTAAAAGTGCTGATCAAGAAGTGTCTTTAATAGGAGATATACTCATATTATTAAGTACTTTTCTATTTGCTTTCTACACGGTTTTGCTAAAACGACCAAAACAAGAACAGTATTTATCAAACGAGGTTTTTACAACATTAACTTTAATTATCGGAGCTGTTATTCTATTACCATTTGCACTGGTAGAAATTCTTTATTACGGTTTACCAAAGATTGAAACTTGGAAAACGGGACTTAGTGTAATATACCTTGTTATTGGAGCAACAATTTTAGCGTATTGGTTGTGGAATAAAGCGCTAGAGAGAGTTTCAGCATCAGTAAGCGGATTATATTTAAATGCATTACCATTAATAAGTATTGTTACTTCAATTATTCTATTAAATGAATCTCTGACATGGAGAGTAATAATGGGAGCAAGTTTAGTTTTAATCGGAGTAGGATGGGCGGATAAGCAAAAGTTATGTAATCTATTAAAAGGTAATAAGGTGAAGAATAGAGACTGTTAAACAGTATGATTTATATAATTGACATGTAAAAAAGATACCTTATATATGAGGTATCTTTTTTATTTAGCAAAGATAATAAACTAAAATTAGTATGGATATTCTTTGCTGTATTTATATGTGTCGAAATCATTTTGAAATATTGTTTGAACAAGTTGTATACATTCAGTATCATAAAAGCTTTCAAAAGTTGGATGACGGGGAAATAAAGGATCAGTAATATCGCCTTCGCTAAAATTCCCTTTATAAATCATGGCGGGAGTTTGATGATGCCATGATGTTGAGAACTCATTTATTGGTGCGTTTTTTAATTCGAAACGCTTTTCTAATTCTTTTATTTCCTGATCAAAGTTTTCTAAGTATATATAATTGGTGACATATTCTTCTTCACCAGCTATATATTGTTGTGTGAAATGTGGGTTAATATCACTTGCGTGAGCCCCTTTCATAAATAGATAGTATAGAAATTGTTTAAATGAGATCCCTTTGGGGGAATTTTCATCTTGATATAAAAACTTTCGGATGGGTTTCCATTCGGGATTTTCCATATAAGGAGGTCCAATTAAGGATACGAAAGAACTGACTGCTCTCCTATAAGGGTTACGAACAAGTTTAAACGTTTCTTTTTGTTTTTCTCGCAACGCTACTCCTAGTCGTACACTATAAGCAGGTGTACTTTTGTATATATCATATTCATAATTATGAATGAAAGGACTATAACTTAGAGCTGTTTGCAATAAATCAATCTGGTAAAAGAACCAATTGGCAAGAGAAGTGCAACCGCTTTTTTGACTCCAAAATAGAATGATGGGAAACTTCCTATGATAGTGTGGGCTTCTTGAATGGGCGCTTATGGTGTTTAATAAAGAAGGATCGAACAAGTTCTACACTCCTTTCAGTTATTTTACTGATATGTATGAGGAATAAAGAGGGGGTATGAGAGTCTTTTTCATCTTTTTTTAAAAAATGAAAGATTAATATTGACTATTATTATATAGAGGTGTAATATAGGACAAGTCGCCGATGACATTAACGTCGCAAGCGACAAACGAAATAAAAAACTTAGTTGACATTAACTAACGAAGATGTTAACATAAGGAAGTCGC